>NZ_JXSQ01000014.1 GCF_000834055.1 Leucobacter komagatae | reverse complement strand
TGACCACGAAGCGTTCCACGACGTTATCCCTGAGGGGAACACCCTCGCGTCCGCGCGGTCGAAGACGACTCCGGCGCCGCGGATGGTTGCGGGGTCGCCTGTGAAGTCAGCGTAGTTCTGCCACTGGCCGTCTACGAGCACCTGCACGGTTGCCCTGTCCGCCCCCTTCGGCAGCGCTGGATCCTCGAACGACACGAGTTCGAAGCGGTCCCAGAAGCCCTTGGTGGTGTCCTGAATGGTGAGGGTATCGAGTGGCGCGGTTGACCCGTTGGGCTGTGCGACGAGCTCAACACGCACTGGCGACTCAGGGTCGCTCTCGAATACCGTCTTATTCGTCCCGCTCGGGTGCTGCACGGCGACCGTCTTCGTCAGCCCGACCTTCACGGCGGCCTGAACGAGATCGACGGTCGCGTCGTCGCGCCGAGTTGGTTCGGCGTCCGGCTGCACGACCGCATCCCAGCCGCGCACGACAGCCTCGTTGGGCACGTGGATCACGCTGTCCGACGTGCCACCGCGCACCGCGTCACCCGAGATGCGCTCGGAAGTGCGCAGCTGCACATCAAGGTGCATCACGAGGTCATCACCGGAGACGATGCGGTTGCCAAGCTTCGCGGGGTCGGTGCCCGAGTAGGTGACCGCGATTCCGATCGCGTCGGGCAACGCAGCGCGGAACGCCGGGTGGTTGTCGAGCACCTGTTGCAGCGACCAAATCGCGGTCGAACCAGCGGCGCTTCCGTCGTTGAGCCACAGCTCGACCCTGCTTTCGGCAGTGTCAATGTACTTCGGCAGCTTGCCGAAGCTCACGCCGGTGAGCGTGAAGTTATTGAAGTGGTTCCCAGCCTGTGAGCGCACTTCGGCTGGGAAATCTCGCCCAGCGAAGGGGCGCGAATCGATGCCGGTCGCGTCGTCACCAGCGGGGCTAGCGGTGTCGGTGACACGGATCTTGCCGAGCTTCATGGTGCCGCGCGACTCTCCGCCTGTCGCCGCGGCGGCTGAGGCGTTGCGCGCCGTCAGCGTGTAGCGTGCACGCGGGTAGTCGGCCTGATCGATCTCACCGGCGTTTGGTGCGACCATGCTCAGGTTCGAGGCGAGCTTGCCGTCTGGCAGCGCCCTCACCTGCTTGGCGAGCGTGACGTTGGGCACGCCGTCAAGAATCTGGATCGTGTCGTTCGCGCGCACTCGCGCAGGGTTTCCGTCCTTCGGCGTTGCGGTCACACCAAACACGTTGTCAATGCAGCCGTCACCGCCTCCGTCACAGTTGAAAGCAGTGCCGGTCTCCTTGACCCACTTGTGCGTTCCGTCTGCGGTCCGCGCAATGTCGCGCAGCTGCCATTCGAGCTGGAACTTTCTGATCTCGCCCGAGGTGCTCACGCCGCTTCCCGGCGCGGGAGCGGTGAGGTTGGGGTCGGTGGCGTTGTGCGCCGCTTCACGGGCGGCAGTGTTCTCCTCGATGACGAGGCGCACACCGAGCGCACGCTCGCGTTCGGTCGCGGTGAGCGAGTACCCGATGAATCCCTTGGCGTCCATCCACCCGCCGGCTGGCGCGGAAACAGTCTGCCAAGTCTGGCCGTCCCAGAGCTCAACCTGCCGCACCAGGTCCCAGCGCAGCATCGGGTCGACCGCGGCATTCGCGTCGCCCCCAGCGAAGTGGATCGGGCGGATGCGTGTGAGGTTGAACGCCTCAAAGGCGGTTCCGGCGCCGCTCGCAGATGGCTGCACGGGATCCTGGAGCTCGACGGTCTGGTACACGCCCCGCGTGAGCGCCCACGACTGGGTGGAGAGGGTGCCAACGCTCGACTGCGAAGTGAGGGCGCTGTCGCGCCACTGCTTGTTTGCCCAGAGCGGGTTCACGGAGCCCGGGCCAGTGCCTGGGCCGTTCGGGTTGTCGCGGATTCCCGCTGTTACCTTGCTCGTCGACTCGCCGGTGACGATCCGGTCGTCGAGGGTTCCCTTCGCGGTCACCTTCGCGACGTTCTCGTACTGGCGCACGTCGGTGAATCCCGCCGTTGTTGGCTGGGAGTCGTCGCTGCGCAGCGTGGTGCGCGCTGTGAACGAGATGTTGGGCTTCACAAGGGTGGTCTGCGAGAAACCGTCGTCGTTCGTGTAGGCGAACCGCACGCCTGTCGCCCCGGCTGGGATGTCGATCGGCGCATCCTCTGCCGGGTTCTTCGCGAGCTGTTTCCACGCCCCGTCAGCGTCCATGTAGCTGATCGTGAGATCGGACTGGGTGACGGGGCTGCCGCTGTTCGCCGGCCGCGCGATCGGGGGGAGGATCTGTTTGGCGTCAAAGCCGTCCCAGAAGGTGCCGTCCTTGCCAAGCACATCCTCAACGATAATCTCCGTCGGTTGCGTGCGCCCGCCAGAGGTCTTCACCTCGGTGTCGAGCTGCACCACGACGTCCTGGCCGGGTGTCACGATGCCAGGGCCAACACGCTTCTTGATGTTCGTGTCGATCCGCGGCGCGACGTACGCGACCGTGGCCGACGCCGACGATGTTGCGTGCGGCAGGCTCTCCCGTTCACCGGTGACCTCGATGGTGTTGACGAGCCGCCCCGTCTGTTTGCCCGGCTGCACGAAGGAATCCGCTGCGCTCGATGCGAGCTCGTAGCGAATCTCGCTCGCGGCGCCCGGCACGATCGCGCCGGTGAAGGTGATCTCGAATCCCGCAACGACCTTGCCAGCGGCGGGCGCTGGAAGCTCGGCAAGCGCATCGAGCGCCACGGCCTCAACCGTGCCGTCAGCGTAGGTCCAAGTGAGTTTACCGGCCGTCGCTCCCTGCGGCCAGACGGCCTCGGGCGAGCCGGCTGCGAAACCAGCGAACGAGAGCGTTTCGCCGAGGAACAGCGGGTCTGAACCCTTGGCGGGCTCGGTGATCGTGAGGCTGTCGAGGGTCGTGCTCGCCGGTGCGTCGCGGTTCAGTGCGCGCAGCACAACGCCAACCGAATCGCCCGCGGTCACGCCACCGAGCTGCGTTGTCTCTGCACCGTCTGGCAGCGGGTAGAAGCGCTTCTGCGAGTCGACGCCAATCGCCTCAGGCGCCACGGTGAACGGCGCGTCGGTCTGCTTCGACACCGGCTCCTCCCCTGGCACCTCGACGGTCGCGAGCACATCGTTGGTGATGGCGTAGCCCTTGGATACGGTCGCGCCGCTCGCACGGTGCGTTGCGCGCTGGGTCACCGCGAACCCCTGTGACACGCTCGTGCCAGGTGGAATCTCGCCGGCGTAGCTCAGCCGCATGCCAGCGATATCGCCGTTCGGGATCGCGCTGTCCCACGCCACCCAGTTCCAGGTTCCGCCAGCGAGCCGGTACACCTCGACCGTTGCGGACGTCGCACCGCTCGGGAGGTTCGTTGTCGGACCAGCTGGTGCGGTAAACCCGGCGAAGTCGACGTAATTGAAGGGGTTGTCTTTCGGGAGTTCGGTCGCGCCTTCTGGTGCGAGCGCTGGGTCGGCCGGATCCTGGAGGCGCAGTGCGCTCGCACTCACGTTCGCGGCCTGTGTGCCGCCGATCGTGAGATCGGATTTCGTGCCCGGCCGGAAGTTCTGGGTCTCAGGAGACCAGGTCTTAGCGGGGGTGACGTCAACCTTGATGGGGTTGTCAATGGCGATGATCGCGGTGTCGCTCGTCTCGAGCTCCTGCTCGCCAGCTTTCGCTGAGAACGTCGCCGTGTTCGCGAGGTCGCGTCGCAGGATCGGATCGTCGGCTGCGAGGCCCTCCGGGATGGTGAGGGTGTACTCAAGCACACCGGTGTCTCGGGTCGACATGCCAATGCCTTCGGGGTTCGATGCCCCGGTCTGGACTGGCTGTTCAACACCGACGGTGATGGTGCGCTCGGCTGCGCTGCCGCCGACCGTGCCGGAGAGCGGACCGTCTGGCGCTCCGCCCGTGGTGATTCCAGGCATGTCGAGCGTGACATCGCGGGTGCTGCCGCCGACGACGGCGCTCAGCCCTGTGATCTGCCAGCCAGCGAATTCAGCTGGCAGCACGTCAACGACGCGGACCGGAGCATCCGCGTCCGCGTCGTTGACTCTGAACTCCACCCAGTACGACACTGAGTCGCCAGGGCGGAGTTCTCGGCTGGCATCGACGTAGTCTCCGTCGAGGTGTTTCACCTTCTTCACGAGCATCAGCGAGGCGCCCTCGCTCGCTATCGCGGCCGAAGCGCCGCCACCGGTCACCATTACGGTGCCGGCGAGCAACGCCGCTATTCCCCCCGCGATGAACTTCGAGAACGTTCGCCTCATTCGATTTCCGGCAGCGCCGGAACGGAACACGTCAAATACCACTTTGTTTCTTCCCCCTGTTGAAACGTCGTGCCCCCGCACGACTGTTGCCCGGCGCTTGGCCTCTCGGCTCCCCGAGGGGAGCCAAGACAATTGCCGGGCACTTACTAACACGGGCGAACAACGAAATCGTGACGCGCGGATGGAAAAATTATTCTCAGAGCAACTTTTTTCCCATTTTTCAGAAAAATCACCGATACTGGGCACTGGGGATTCTCAAGCGACTGCTTGATGACGACGGATGTCGTGTCTCACGCGTACCCGCTTACGGGCGCGTCTGCGGGCACGACTTTGGGGGAAATACTTGAGCAAAGAAGGTATCCGGCTGTGGGAGGCCATGTCGGATGAGCGGCTTCTCCGTGCGTGCCGAGACGGCGATACGGACGCGTTTGCTGTGCTCTGGGAGCGGCACAGGCGTGCCGGTTTCGTTGCGGCCAGAAACCTGGCGCCGTCGCTCGACCCTGACGACCTCGTCTCGGACGCTTATCTGAAGATTTTCGAGCTCGTTCGTGAGGGGCGCGGCCCGCAAGAGACCTTCAGGCCCTACCTGTACCAGGTCATCAGGTCCGTTGCAGCCGACCGCTTCCGTGCAGGCGAACATGCCACCGTTGAGCTCACCGACGCTCCGGAGCTGCATGAGGCGGCGCCGTGGGAAGACAACGCATTCGACCTCAACGCGGTCGCTGATGCGTTCGCGAAACTTACCCCGCGGTGGCAGGCTGCGCTGTGGTACACCGAGGTTGAGGGCCTGCCGCCTCGGGAAGCAGCCCTGTTCCTCGGGCTGTCGGCGAACAGCACGTCTGCGCTTGCCGCACGCGCGCGCGACGCTCTGAAGTCGGGGTGGGTCGAGGCACACATCGACCGCGAACTCGCCGACGGTGCGTGCCAGTTCACCCTCGAGCACCTGCAGCGCTTCCAACGCGGCAAGCTCACCTCCCGGCTCGCTCGTGAGGTCGAATCACATCTCGGCGGCTGTGCATCGTGCACGAAAGCCGCTGCCGAGTCGACGACGCTCAACAGGCAGCTCGGTCTCGTGCTCGCCTGGCTCTCGCTCGGCGGCGTCGGCACTGCGTTGCTCGCAGAGCAGCTCGGCCTGTCGCAGCAACTCGGGGTCGCAGGTGCCGCAGCCGGCGCCGCTTCGCTCGGCGGTGCCGGCGGCGGTTCCGGCGGTGCAGGCGGCGGCGCTAGCGGTGTCGCTGCCGGCACCAGCGGCGCTGCCGCCTCGACGACCGGCGGACTCGTTGCAAGTATTGGCATGCCAGCTATCGTCACGACCGGCTCGGGGCTGCTTGCAGCGGCGGTCATCGGCGTCACGGTCGTCTCGCTCACCCTCACAGGGGCGAGCCCGGCGCCTCCGAAGAACTCGCCGGTGGGGGTCGCGGAGTCAACGGTAACCGCAGACGATGCTGGTGACGGCTCAACGGACGAGACGGAACGCCAGCCCAAACCCGACGCCAAGAGCGCCGACGATACCGCCCCAGCGCGCGAGACGGAGCCAACCGCGCCCAAACACACGCCGCCCGAGCCCGGACAGGCCGGGCCCGCTGCCCCGAACCCGCTGCCGACTGACGAGGGGCCGGCACTACCACCGACGGAGGGGCCGGGAACGCCCCCGGTGAATCCTCCGGTGCGTCCACCCGTTGAACCGCCTGTGAAACCGCCGGTTGACCCACCCGTCACACCGCCGGTAACCCCACCCGTGAAACCGCCAGTGAAACCCGAGGAGCCCGGGGATCCCGCGTTGCGGGTCGGCTACCAGTGCATGCTCCCCGGCTTCGGCCTCATCGGAAGCGCAAACCGCTACGGGGTGATTCAGCTCAGGGGGTCGGTTGACGGGAAAGTACCGGTCGAGATAAAGGATCCCGCGTTCGATCCCGGTCTCGAGGGGCAGCCTGGCAACGTGTTCTCGAACGGGGTCTACAACGACGGGCGAGGCAACACATTCGGAGTCGGCTTCATCACCAGGACGGGCAACAACCCACTTCCGCTCTGGCAGGCGAGCGATCCGTCGTTCCTGCCCGCGTGGGAGCTGCTCTTCCCCGGGGCGGAGCTCGGTGACGTCGCCCTGGAGATGCGCCTCGTGACCCCAGACAAGCGCTCCTCGCCCTGGCAGTCGATCGACGCGTCGCGCCACTGCATCCCCTAGCGCGATGGCGGCGGGGAGCGCACTCCCAGCCGCATGTTCGGCTACAGACGCGGTTGGGCGGGTGAGGAGCTTCCTCACCCGCCCAACGCTTCCGATCACGCTCACTCAGGTGACGAACGACCGAGCGTGGTCATTTCTTATTCTGAGATACGGATACCGCGTCGAATCTGCCGGAGCGTCAGTGCCGCGCCTGCAACGAGCAGCAGCGCGCCGCCCGCCATGAACAGGCCCTGCCCTGCCCCACCGGACTTCGGCAGGGTCGTGTCTGGCTTGTCATCGTCATCGATCTTCTTAGGGGTATCGTCCTCTTCTTCTTCTTCTTCATCGTCGGGATCCTCGATGAGCGGCTCCTCGGTCACGGTCATGCCCCAGGTTCCGACGAAGACCACGTCACTGTCAGCGACCACCTTGGAATCTGCATCCCAACCCTGGAAGTCCCAGATCGTTGTGGTCACCGTGTTCGCTTCTTCGTCCTCGTCAATCTCGATCACCGCGGTGAACAGCAGGTCTGCTGCGGTCACCGTGTCACCCGACTCGTAGCGCTCATCGCTCGTGGGAAGCAGCGACAATAGCGCGTCTGGCAGCGGACGCTCGACTCCCTCAGCGGGGACGAACTCGTAGCTGACACCGAAGGTCTCAGCCGGCGGCGGCCCGATGGGCTCCTCCGTCACGGTCATGCCCCAAGACCCGACGAAGACCACGTCACTGTCCTCGACCACCTTGGAATCTGCATCCCAACCCTGGAAGTCCCAGGTCGTCGTGGTCACCGTGTTCGCCTCTTCGTCCTCAACAACTTCGGTCACGGGACCAAGGTCGTCGCTCGCTGCGGTCACCGTGTCACCCGACTCGTAGCGCTCATCGCTCGTGGGAAGCTGCGACAGCACCGCGTCTGGCAGCGGACCCTCGACTCCCTCAGCGGGGACGAACTCGTAGCTGACACCGAACGTCACAGCCGGCGGCGGCCCGATGGGCTCCTCCGTCACGGTCATGTCCCAAGACCCGACGAAGACCACGTCACTGTCCTCGACCACCTTGGAATCTGCATCCCAACCCTGGAAGTCCCAGGTCGTCGTGGTCACCGTGTTCGCCTCTTCGTCCTCAACAACTTCGGTCACGGGACCAAGGTCGTCGCTCGCTGCGGTCACCGTGTCACCCGACTCGTAGCGCTCATCGCTCGTGGGAAGCAGCGACAGCACCGCGTCTGGCAGCGGACCCTCGACTCCCTCAGCGGGGACGAACTCGTAGCTGACACCGAACGTCTCAGTCGGCGGCGGCCCGATAGGCTCCTCCGTCACGGTCTTGCTCCAGAGGCCGGTGAACACCACGTCGCTGTCTGCAACGACAACGGAGTCAGCGTCCCAACCGTTGAAGGTCCAGGTCGTGACCACGACAATGCCGGCAGCTTCGTCTTCTTCTCGAAGCTCTACCTGTGTCTGTGCGGGCTGCACTGGCTCGACGCTCGTTCCGCTCTCAAACCGCTCATCGCTCGACGGCAGGAGCGCAAGTACCTCGTCTGGCAGCGGCCCGTCGCCCACCGCGTCTGCAGCATGGAAGCGGTAGATCACGCCGAAGGTGTCTTCTTCATCACCCTCGTCACCTTCGTCGTCGTCATCGTCCGCCAGGAATGCCCACTGTCCGGTGAACTCGACGTCTGCGCCATTCACGGTGCCCTCGCTGGGGTCCCATCCCTGGAACTCCCAGGTGCCGAGCTCTTCAGCAACGGCCAGCTCACCCGGGAGGGTCGGCTGGACGGTTACCCCGTCACGCAGCATGAAGGCCGGCTCGGGGAGCAGCCCAACCACGCTGTCAGGGAGCTCGTGCCCCTCAGAGGCACTCTCGAAGACGTAACGCGTCTGGTAGGTCTCGACCATCTCCAGTGTCGCAGCCGGGCCGTCCTGGTCGAACGTCACCGGCACGAGGGCGCCGAGGGGGTGGTCCATGCGCATCTGGCCCTGTGCCCGCGGTGACGTGAGCGAGACGTTTCCGCCTGCTTCGAACGCGGACTGCGCTACGTACACGGCCCCGGGCGGGATCGGAATGCGTACGTGCGGGGGCTCATTCGACGCCGCGTCGAGGTGCGCCCCCGTCACGCGGCTGCCATCGCGGAGCTGCATCACGAGCTGAATGGTGAGCAGACCGGAGTCGCTGTTGTAGCCGACTTGGCTGCACTGGAGCATGTCTCCCGCAGACGTGCCTGGGTTCTGTACGTCGAGCTCCGCGTTGACTGCATCGCAAGTCAGTGCGGCCTCGTCCACGCTCAGCACGGCGGGATCGAGCGTGAAGCTCATATCCCACGTTCCGTCAAAGTTTGACCTCACCCAGGTCTGCTCGCTAATGGGGAACGGCACCGCGCTGCCCCGCAGGCTCTTGTAGGTTTCCCACGTCGGCGACATGTCGAGTACGCCTGTGTACCCGATCTGGTAGGCGTTGCCCGGCTCGTCCCCCTTCCGGGGGTCGAAGAGAAGCTCGCGATCATCGGTGATGTGCTCGCCTTCGTCTATGCCGTAGACCTCGACTTCAAATCCGGCGCCTTGGGCATTCGCGGCAGTAAGCCCGGCACCGCTGAGGACCAGGGCTCCTGCGACGCCTAACGCGCCCGTCATTCGGATGCTACGTTTCATTGTGTCTCCAGGGTTGGTACCGCCAGCCGACGCTGCGGAGAACCGCGGTGGGAGGCAGTTGTTCGGACAGTATGTACATCCCGGCCCCCGACTCGGAACGCATTTTCGACATGGAACCCATGATTCGTGCCTACGACACTCACCCTTGCGCGCCACAGCATCACGGAACCACAGAACCCTGAGTGTCACCTGTAAGTTAGCTACCCCACAGGCGCGGGCTTGTGGGGGCCGTAAACCCCTCTTCGCCCGTTCACGCCTTGACCCCGCGTACCCGGATTTCCCACGGCTAATCGCGGCAAAGACGCGAAAACGCCCCTGAGGGTCGCGGCAAAAGCCACGCCCTCAGGGGCGTTCAAGCGCGCACGGAAAGCATCCGCGAGCGCAGCGGGTCAGATCTTAGACGGTTACACCGGTGCGGATCGCAGCCTTGACCTCGGCGATCGCCTTGGTCACCTGGATACCGCGGGGGCATGCCTCCGAGCAGTTGAAGGTCGTGCGGCAACGCCATACGCCTTCCTTGTCGTTAAGAATGTCCAGGCGAACCTGTGCGTTGTCATCGCGCGAGTCGAAGATGAAGCGGTGCGCGTTCACGATCGCAGCCGGGCCGAAGTACTGGCCGTCAGTCCAGAACACGGGGCACGACGTGGTGCACGCAGCGCACAGGATGCACTTCGTGGTGTCGTCGAAGCGCTCGCGCGCAGCGATGTCCTGGATGCGCTCCTTGCCGGGCTCCGGGGCGGAGTTCGCGACGAGGAAGGGCTGCACCTCACGGAAGGAGGCGAAGAACGGCTCCATGTCGACGATGAGGTCCTTCTCAAGGGGCAGGCCCTTGATCGCCTCAACGTAGATCGGCTTCGAGACGTCAAGATCCTTGACGAGCGTCTTGCAAGCCAGGCGGTTGCGGCCGTTGATGCGCATTGCATCTGACCCGCAAATACCGTGCGCACACGACCGGCGGAACGACAGCGTGCCGTCGATGTCCCACTTGATCTTGTGCAGCGCGTCGAGGATGCGATCCGTTGGATACATCTCGACGTCGAAGTCCTCCCAGTACGCGTCGCGGCCCGATTCCGGGTCGTATCGGCGAATGAGGAGCGTAACGTTGAACGGCTTAATCTCTTCCACGACGGTATCGCCGGGTGCCTCAGTGGTGACAGCACTCATGATCTAGTACTTCCTCTCCAGCGGCGGGTAACGCAACTCGCCTTGCTCGTCCTTCAGTACGGTGACCGGCTTCCAATCCAGGCGGATGTGGTCCTCGGGGTTCGCGGAGTGCGGGTTGCCCGTGAGGTAGGCCATCGTGTGCTGCATGTACTTCTCATCGTCGCGATCGGGGTAATCGTCACGCATGTGTCCGCCACGGCTCTCCTTGCGGTTGCGCGCCGTGTAGGTGAGCACCTCAGCGAGGTCGAGGAGGAAGCCGAGCTCGATGGCCTCGAGCAGGTCGGTGTTGTAGCGCATGCCGCGGTCCTGCACGCCGACGTTCATGTAGCGCAGGCGCAGATCGTGGATCACGCCGAGCACCTCGGTGAGCGACTCTTCGGTGCGGAACACCTGCGCGCCACGGTCCATGGCCTCCTGCAGCTCGCGACGGAGGTCTGAGACACGCTCGGTGCCGGTTCCCGTGCGGAACTGCTCGACGAGCTCGCGGATCTCCTTGGCGGGATCCTCGGGCAGGTCGACGAACTCAGCAGTCTGCGCGTAGTCGGCAGCCGCGTTGCCCGAGCGCTTGCCGAACACGTTGATGTCGAGCAGCGAGTTCGTGCCGAGACGGTTCGAGCCGTGCACGGAGACGCAGGCGCACTCGCCAGCAGCGTAGAGGCCAGGAACGACGGTGTCGTTGTCCATGAGGACCTCGGCGTTCACGTTCGTCGGGATTCCACCCATCGCGTAGTGCGCGGTCGGGAACACGGGAACGGGCTCGACCACGGGGTCGACACCAAGGTAGGTGCGCGCGAACTCGGTGATGTCAGGCAGCTTCGTCTCGAGGACCTCAGCACCGAGGTGCGTGCAGTCGAGGTAGACGTAGTCCTTGTTCGGGCCGGCGCCGCGGCCATCGAGGACTTCCTGCACCATCGAGCGCGCAACGATGTCACGCGGGGCAAGATCCTTAATCGTCGGCGCGTAGCGCTCCATGAAGCGCTCGCCACTCGCGTTACGCAGGATCGCGCCCTCACCACGAGCACCCTCGGTGAGGAGGATGCCGAGGCCGGCAAGGCCCGTCGGGTGGAACTGGTAGAACTCCATGTCCTCGAGCGGGAGGCCCTTGCGCCACACGATGCCGACGCCGTCACCGGTGAGGGTGTGCGCGTTCGACGTCGTCTTGAAGATCTTGCCGAAGCCGCCGGTCGCAAACACGATCGACTTGGCCTGGAAGACGTGCAGTGCGCCGGTCGCGAGCTCGTAGGCGACAACGCCCGAAGGCTTGCGGTCCTTGCCCTCACCCGTCATCACGAGATCGAGCACGTAGTACTCGTTGAAGAAGTTGATACCGAGCTTCACGCAGTTCTGGAACAGCGTCTGCAGGATCATGTGGCCCGTGCGGTCCGCGGCGTAGCAGGCACGGCGAACCGCTGCTTTACCGTGGTCGCGCGTGTGCCCGCCGAAGCGGCGCTGGTCGATCTTGCCGTCAGCCGTACGGTTGAACGGAAGGCCCATGTTCTCGAGGTCGATGACCGCCTCGATGGCTTCCTTCGCGAGGATCTCCGCAGCGTCCTGGTCGACGAGGTAGTCGCCACCCTTGACGGTGTCGAACGTGTGCCACTCCCAGTTGTCTTCCTCAACGTTTGCGAGCGCGGCGGCCATACCGCCCTGCGCCGCACCCGTGTGGGAGCGCGTCGGGTAGAGCTTCGAGATGACCGCGGTCTTCGCCTTCGGGCCGGCCTCGATCGCGGCACGCATGCCCGCTCCGCCAGCACCGACGATTACTACGTCGAACTGGTGATAGGTCACGCCGTCCTTCACGGTGACGTCTTCGCCCTCATGAGTGTTCGTGGTCACTGGTTTCCTTACTTCTGAATTCTGTACGTCTCTGCTGCCGAGCCGCTTAGCGGGTAGCGCAGAAGGAAGCGACGAGCGCGGGGTCTGCGCCGGCAGGGCACGGCTCGAACGTGAAGATCACGAGGGTGCCGAGGAGGATCAGGAGCGCAGCCGACAGCCAGAGCAGCGTGCGGAGCACCTTGTTCAGGCGGGGGCGCACCACGTAATCGTTGACGATGGTGCGCATGCCGTTGGCACCGTGGATCAGCGCGAGCCAGAGCAGCAGCAGATCCCAGACCTTCCAGAACGGGTTCGCGAGCTTGCCGCCGACGAAGCCGAAATCGATCGAGCTGATGCCGTCACCGATCATGAGGTTCGAGAAGAGGTGTCCGAAGACGAGGACCACAAGCAGCACGCCGGAGACGCGCATGTAGATCCAGCCCCATTTTTCCCAGTTGGTGTTTTTCTTCGCTGGGGTTTTCGCGCGAGGCGCGTCGATTGTCGTAGCCATGTTTATTTCTCCGCCCTCGCCTAGTGACTGAACACGTTCATCAGGTGACGGGGCAGGAAGCCCGCCATCGTCACGGCCCAGAGCGCGATGACGATCCAGAACATCGCCCTGTGATACTTGGCACCCTTGCTCCAGTAGTCAACGAGGATGATGCGGAGACCGTTGAACGCGTGGAATACGATCGCCGCGACCAGCGCCGCCTCACCGAGACCCATGATGGGCGTCTTGTACGCGCTCATCACGGCGTTGTACGCCTCAGGGCTGACGCGGATCAGCGCGGTGTCGAGCACATGCACGAGCAAGAAGAAGAAGATGGCGACACCGGTGATGCGGTGCAACACCCAGGACCACATGCCCTCGTTACCGCGATAGAGCGTACCGCCGCGTTGGGCTTTCTTCTTCGCCGCTGGAGCGGCTTCAGCGGGTAGGGCTGACACGAGCTTCCTCCTTGGTCGTCACGCTGCAGAGTCAGCATTCTTTGAGGAGGTGCCCGATATGCGGGCACGCCACATTGCTGAGAGTTCTCTGCGACTTCCATTATGGCACTCTCTCGGGGTCTCACGAACACCCCCGCGCGCGTCGGTTACACACAGGCGTTCATCCGAATTCATTAGGCTGGCCATATGACCTCTCCAAACCCCGCGCTCGAGCGCCTCACCTGCGTCATTCCTGCGGGTGGGGTCGGGTCAAGACTCTGGCCACTTTCCCGCGCGAACGCGCCGAAGTTCCTCCTCGACCTCACCGGAGCCGGCGACTCGCTGCTGTCCGCAACGTGGTCGCGGCTCACTCCACTCACCCCAAGTGAGCGGATCATGGTTGTCACAGGAAACGCACACCGCGAGTCGGTCCTCGAGCAGCTCCCCGACATCCTCCCCGAAAACCTCGTCACCGAGAGCGAGCCGAAGGATTCATCGGCTGCGATCGGCCTGGCCGCGGCGATTTTGGAGCTGCGCGACCCTGACGCGATCCTCGGATCCTTCGCCGCGGACCACGTGATCCGGGGCGACGTGCTCTTCCGCCGGGCCGTTGCCACCGCGGTCCGTGCCGCCGACCAGGGGTACATTGCAACGATTGGGATACATCCTTCAACACCCTCCACAGGTTTCGGGTACATCTCCTGCGGCGAGGCCCGCACCGACCTCGCCCCGTTCGACCTGTACGACGTCACCGAGTT
This sequence comes from Leucobacter komagatae, assembly GCF_000834055.1. Classification (GTDB taxonomy): domain Bacteria; phylum Actinomycetota; class Actinomycetes; order Actinomycetales; family Microbacteriaceae; genus Leucobacter; species Leucobacter komagatae_A. The sequence goes on along the minus strand of NZ_JXSQ01000014.1, from coordinate 74,274 downwards.
CGTCGAAAAGCCAGACGCCGAGACCGCTGAGGGCTACCTCAAGGCCGGCGGCTACCTCTGGAACGCCGGCATGTTCATCGCCAAGGCGAGCGTGCTTCTCGAACAGATGGCGCTCGCCGAGCCAGAGATGGTGGATGCGCTGCGCGAGATGGCAGCGTCGTGGGGGAAGAAGCGCGGCGCTGAGGTGCGGGAGCGGCTGTGGCCGACGCTGCCGAAGATCGCGATCGACTACACGGTTGCCGAGCCAGCCGCCGCCGCGGGCAAGATGGTGTGCGTCGCGGCCCACTTCGAGTGGGACGACGTCGGCGACTTCGCCTCCGTCGCAAATCTCCTCACCCGCGGACGCCCATCTGATCTCGCGGTGCTCGGCGACGGCGCGCAGGTCCTCTCTGACGGGTCAAGCGGGATCGTTGTCTCCGAGAGCGACAGGCTCGTCGCCCTCGTCGGCATGGAGGACGTCGTCGTCGTAGACACGGCGGACGTGCTGCTCGTCACGACCAAGGAACGCGCGCAAGACGTGAAGCGTCTCGTCGAGCGCATGAAGGTCACAGGCGGCGGGCACCTGCTGTAGCGGGCGGCACCGCTTCGGCGGTGGGCAGCACATAGCTGTAGAGGTCGATGATGCGCTTGCCGCCGATCCACAACCCGTCGCGTTCGGGGGCGCGGTCAAAACCGAGGGATTCGTAGAGCCGGTGAGCGCCGGCCATGTTCGGGGCCGTCTTCAAGACGACGGCGCCGAACCCGTTCTGGGCTGCAACGAGCCGAGCGTGCCGCATGAGCGCCGCCCCAACGCCCCTGCGGCGAGCGCCAGGCGAGACGCCGAGCAGCCGCAGGTCGAGCTCGTTGTCGGCGATGTCCTCGTGGAGCGGTGGGCCCCCTGCCTTTCGCAGTGTCACGGTGCCGAGCAGTTCTCCCTCAGCAGATTCCGCGATCCACACCTCGAAGTCACGGTCGCGTACGGCCGATTGGTGGAGGGGATCCCCGCCTGGCTCGCGCGTGCCGTAGTCGTGCGCGTACGCCTCGGTGACGAGCAGGTCGATTGCGGCGTATTCGGTTGCGCGTGCGCGCCGGATAGTGAGCGCCTCGCGCCCTGCGGCTGCGCCGGAGAGCTCCGCATCCGGTGTCGCCCCGCCTGCCTCGCCCGCCGCGTCTGCCGCGTCTGCCGCCGAGATGCCGTGCCGCCCGCTCATGCTGCCCGCCCCGCACGCGTTGGAGCCTGCTGCGCTGGCTGCCAGCCGAGGGCGGGGCCGATGCGGGTGGCGAGCTGGTGCAGGATGTGCTTCCAATCGGCGAGCTCGAATTCGAAGGGCAGTTCGAACAAGTAGTCGTCTGCCGCGTTGAATGCGAGGTCGTGTTCGATGAACTCGACGATTTCGTCGAGCGATCCGAGCACATCCCGCGCGATGATCGTGTTCTTGCCGTGCACCTCCCTGGTGCGAGGGGTGCGCGCCTCGGCGTACGCGCGGTACTTTGCGAGCTGTTCGGGGCTCGCCCCGTCGGTCGGCACGATCACACGCGCAACCGATGCGCGGGCGGCGTCTCCCTCGGGGTGGTGCGAGCGGAACGCGTCGATCTGGGCGCGCTGCACTTCGGCGAATCCGGTGAGGCCGTTCTCTGCGGAGCTGATGTTGCTCACGAGCCAGTTGAAGCCTGCCTGCCCGGCCCACTCGGCTGAGCGGAGCGATCCGCCGCCGTACCAGAGCCGCTCCGAGAGCCCGGCGCTGTGCGGCTCCACCCGCTCGGAGTCGAAGTCTCCCCCGATGCCCCTGTACGGCGGCACCTCGCGCACCGGGTCGCCAGCAAGCAGCGACCGTAGGCGCTCGATGCGCCCGTACCCGTAGTCTTCATCGCGCCAGCCGGTATCGAAAACGAGGTCGTTCGCCTCCTCCGAGTACCCGGGCGGATGCACGCTGAGGCCGGGGAGCACACGCCCGCCCGAGAGTGCGTCTGCGACGCCGAGATCCTCCGCGAGCCGAAACGGGTTTTCGTGCCCGACGGGAATGACGGCGCTGCCGAGCCCAATGCGTTCTGTGCGCTGGGAGACGGCGGAGAAGAAGGCCGCTGGCGATGACAGCCCGTACTGCAGGTGCCGGGTGCGCACCCAGCCGCTGTCGAGCCCGAGCTGCTCGGCGTATTCGAAGAGCTCAATGCCCTCGTCGAGCCCGCGGCGAGGGTGCTCGCGGTCGAACGGGACGAGGTGGATGAAGCCGAGGTGTGTGAGCGGGCGACGCGTGGTGGGGGTCAGTGGTGAAGCAGTCATGGGGCATCTCCTTGCCGTGTCAATCAGATGTGGTACTCAAGCCCGCCGTGGGCGAGGTGGTAGTCGTTGAGGAACGCGAGCGTGCGCGGGTTCGCGCCCGGCCCAAAGAACTCTTCTGGTGGTGAATCCTGAGCGATCCGCCCGCCCTCGAGGAACAGGATGCGGTCGGCGAGCTGACGCACGAAGTGCATCTCGTGCGAGACGATCGCCATCGTCTGGCCCTCGGCCGCAATTGCGCGGATCGTCTGCAGCACCTCACCGACGAGTTCGGGATCCAGTGCGCTCGTTGGTTCGTCGAGGAGCAGCACGCGTGGCGTCATCGCGAGTGCCCTCGCGATACCGACGCGCTGCTGCTGCCCGCCAGAGAGCTGCGACGGGTAGTGCCCCGCGTGGTCTGCGAGCCCAACCCGGTCGAGCTGCACGTGCGCCTCACGCTCGGCCGCGCGCCGGTCGAGCCCGCGGATCACGATGAGCCCCTCGGCGACGTTTTCGAGCGCGGTTTTTCGGCTGAACAGTTGGAACTGCTGGAACACCATGGCGGTGTGCCTGCGCAGTGCGAGGATCTCGCCGCGCGTCGCCGTCTCCGCATCGACGGTGAGGTCACCAACGATCACCCGCCCGCTGTCTGGGCGTTCGAGAAAGTCGATGCAGCGCAGGAGCGTTGATTTGCCTGCCCCAGACGGGCCGACGATCGCGGTCACGTCGCCCTGCGCGAGTTCGAGGGAGAGCTCGTCGAGGATCACACGATCCCCGAACGACTTGCTGATCTTCTCGAGTGCAATCACGCTGGCACCTCCGTTCGCAGCTGCACGGCGGCAGCACGCGGCCTGCGGGCCTTCCCCGCCGGCTGCGGCCGCGCCATGCGCGCCTCGATGACGCGCGCAAGCTGCTCGACGATGACGGTGAGGATCCAGTAGATGATCGCGGTCGCGAGGTACGCCTCGAAGAAGCGGTAGTCGCGCCCGCCAAGGATCTTCGCGTAGGCGGTGATCTCGACGATCGACACCACGAACGCGAGCGACGATTGCTTGAGCATCCCGATGAAGTGATTCACGAGGGTCGGGAAGGCGACCACCGTCGCGTTCGGGATCGTGATGCGGCGAAGCGTCTGCCACGGCGTCATGCCGAGCGAGTGCGCGGCCTCGATCTCGCGGCGATCAACCGAGTTGAGGGCGGCGCGGATCGTCTCCGAACTGTACGCAGCCTCCGTGAGGGCGAAGGTGAACGCCGCGACGAGGAAGGGCGACAGCCCCAACGCGTCGAAGCTCGTGCCGAACGCGCGGTTGATATAGAGGATCGCGATCGGCACCGCGTTGACGTTGAGCAGCAGTTGCACGAGCGGCGGGGTGCCGCGCAGGTACGACACGAGCACCGCGGAGATTTGGCTGAGCACCGGAACCTTCGCGATCTTGATCAGCGCGAGGAGCAGCCCGAGCGCGGTGCCGAGCACCGTCGCGACGACGGCGAGCGCGATCGTGACCGGGATGTACGGGAGCAGGTCGATCGCGTACTTCCCAATTGCTGGGAAGTCGATGATGGTGTCCATCGGCGCTCGCCTCCTCCGCTACTTCGTGCTCTGCGGGAGGGTCTTGGGCGACACGTCAAGGCCGTCGAAGAATTCCTCGCTGAGCTTCGTGAGCGTGCCATCCTCGCGCAGCTCGGTGAGGGCGCCGTTGACCTTCTCAACAACCTCGTCGACGTTCGGTGTCTGCTTCGAGAACGCGTAGGCGGAGAAGAGGTTCGTGCCGAAATCCTCGACGAGCTTGTCGCCGTCGAGCTGGGAGAACGTCGTTGGGAGCCCCTTCGCGTACCCGGTGTACACAACCTTGTCGCTGAAGACGAAGTCGACGCCGCCGGTCGCGAGCTGCTTGTACTGCGACTGCAGGTCGAGCTCGGAGTACTGGATGTCGATCTGCTTGTCGGGGTTCGCCTCGTTGAACGCCTCAAGAATCTTGGTGAAGTTCAGGCCGGGTTCACCAAAGGTGCGCTTGCCAGCGAGCTCGTCGAGCGTCGTGGCGCCCGCGAGATCGGATCCCTCCGCCACGGCCACGCCAAACTGCGCCTCGATGTAGGGGTCGCTGAAGTCGTACTTCTCGCGCCGTTCGTCGGTGGCCGAGAGGTTGTTCGCGACGATGTTGAAGCGCCCTGAGTCGAGGCCAGCAAACAGCGCTGGGAACTCGGCGACCTGGAACTCGAACTCCACGTCGTCGAGCTTCTCGTCGACGAGCTTCAGGATCTCGATGTCGTAGCCGGTGAGCTCGTCGTTGTCGTCGAGGAACGTGAAGGGCCTGGGCGAGGCGCCGGTCGCGACGAGCAGGTGCTGCACCTCGGCGCCTGTCGCCTCCGCGGGCTTCTCCGCTGCTGCGCAACCGGTCGCGCCCATTGCGACGGCAGCGAGTGTACCGAGGACAAGGGTGGTGCGAGCAAAGCGGTTCATGGTGGATCCTTTCGGGTGGCGAGCGACGGGGTCGTCGCGACTGCGCCTCGCTCAGAATAGAAACCCGAAGTACATAAGCACAAATAATGTCTCCCATTATTACTGATTATGTCGGTGTGTGGATTCGCCTGATGCGCTCCCCCTCCGAGGAAACGCAAACCGGCCGCCAAGATCGGAAGTAGACTGTGGGGGTGACTGAGCGTGTATTAATCAAGGATCTGGCCGCCCGCGAAGACGGCCCCGTACGCGTATCCGGCTGGGTCGAGAAGGTCCGCGACCAGCGGTACGTGCAGTTTGTGGTGCTCCGCGACGAGTCTGGCGCTGTCCAGCTCGTCAATGGCGGCGTGCTCCGCGAGCCCGATCCAGAGAATCCGCGCTCCGATATCCTCGTGCCCCGCACGACCACGATCTCCGAGCTCACCCACGGCACCTTCGTCACCGTCGAGGGCGAACTGCAGCACAACGAGCGCGTGAAGCTCGGCGGCGTCGAGATCCAGATCGAGACGATCGAGGTCGTCACCAAGTCGCTGCCAGACAACCCCGTCGCAGACGACTCGAACATCGACGTGCGCCTCGACTGGCGCTTCCTCGACCTGCGCCGGCCAGAGCAGAACCTCGTGTTCCGCGTGCAGACCACCTTCCTCCACGCGCTGCGCACCCTCTGGGTCGAGCGCGGCTTCATCGAGATCCAGACGCCGAAGCTCATGGCGTCGGCATCTGAGTCCCGTGCCGAGCTCTTCGAGGTCGAGTACTTCGAGGGCAAGGCGTTCCTCGCGCAGAGCCCGCAGTTCTTCAAGCAGATGGCTCAGGCAGCAGGCTTCGGCGGCATCTTCGAGGTTGGCCCCGCGTTCCGTGCCGACCACTCGTTCACCTCGCGCCACGCGACCGAGTTCACCTCGATCGACACCGAGCTCAGCTGGATCGACTCCCACGAGGACGTCATGGAGCTCCACGAGGAGCTCATCGTCGCCGGCCTCACCGCGGTGAAGGAAAAGCACGGCGAGGAGCTCCAGAAGCTCTTTGGCGTCGACCTTCAGGTCCCCGCCCGCCCGTTCCCGCGCATCCCCCTCGCCGAGGCGAAGGAGATCGTGAAGAGCCGCGGCTACGAGGTGCCACGCGCCGACGCCGACATGGACCCAGAGGGCGAGCGCCAGATCGCGGCGTACGTGAAGGAAGAATTCGGAACCGACTTCGTCTTCCTCACCGACTACGACTCGTCGATCCGCCCGTTCTACCACATGCGCAACGAGGAGAACCCGCAGCTCACCAAGAGCTACGACCTCATCTACCGCGGCACCGAGATCTCGACTGGCGCGCAGCGCGAGCACCGCATTGAGGTACTCGAGGCGCAGGCGCGCGACAAGGGGATGGACCCGACCGAGCTCGGCTTCTACCTCGACTTCTTCCGCTACGGCATGCCGTCGCACGGCGGCTTCGGCATGGGCCTGAACCGCGTGCTCATGCTCATGCTCGAGCAGCCGTCGATCCGCGAGACCACGTACCTGTTCCGCGGCCCGAACCGCCTGCTCCCGTAGGCACCGGTATCTCCAGCGTGACGCGCTCATAGGGTGACGTCCAGTTCGGCCCCCTCCGTTTCGGAGGGGGCCGAACTGCGTTTCGGAAGGGCAACGAACACCCCTCGCCGCGCGCGCGTCGGCTGCCGCCCCGACACCGCTGCTTCGACACCCTGCCGCATCGCCTCGGAGCGGTTAGGATTCCCCCATGAGCACCGGATCGCACAGCACCGTACAACTCGACAACGAGCACTTCCGCGTCACCCAGTGGACGATCGAACCGGGAGGCACGATCCCGATGCACACGCACGAGCACGAATACGTCGTCATTCCGCTCGTGACCGCCGCGATGCACGTTGCGAACGCCGACGGCACGAGCTTCGATGCTGCGCTCGAGACCGGGGTAAGCTATTCGCGGCCAGCAGGGTCGGAACACGAGATCAGCAACACGGCCTCGGCAGAGCCGATCGTGTTCGTTGAGGTGGAACGTCTCTGACCCACCCGGTCACTGACTATCTGACCCTACGCACTGGGAAGCACGCTCAGCGTGCAGGTGGGGTTCAGCCCCGCTAGCGCCATGGATGCGGTGGCGACGAGCCAGGGCGAGTGCCACCCGCCCGGGCCAACGAACCGTATTGCGACGGTCGACGTGCCGCCGAGGAGGCCCCCGAGCAGGCCACCGTTGGCGACGGTCTTGTACGCCTCAGGGGTGCCAGTGGTCCGCACGTTCCCGAGGAGCGCAGACGTCAGCGGGAGCAGCAGACCGCCCGTTGAGTGACCGAACTCGGCAGAGGCGAGCGTGTACCCATCTGCGCCAGCCGGGGCGCGCCAGTTGACGGTCACCGCCGGATCGAGGCCGAGCAGCCCAGGGGTCGTCACGCACGAGCCAACCCCGACCGGCGCTGGGACGGTGAGCGCAGTCAACGATGCCCTCGCATTCTCCGCATCCACCCACGCCGCATCGGTCTCAGCAGGCGGGGGAAGGATCGTGAGGAGTGCGACACCCAAAGCCGCCCAGACGGCCACCTGCTTTGCACGCGGCCCGGCCGTGCGCCAGCTGCCTGCGGCGCGAGCACCGGGACGCTCACGCCCGCCGCGCCTCGCGCTCATCGTGCTCCCCGAACGCGCTTCGGGCGTGCGATGGTCGCCACGCCTGCAGCGAGCAGGCCCGCGGTGACCGCCGCAACGCCGAGGAGCCAGAGCGGAGTTGTGCCGCTCACGGCGAGCGCCCCCGTCTCCACGGGCCCCGTCGTCACCGTGTCGCTCCCGCCGGCTGCCAGCAGCGTGAGTGCGACCGTGCCGTCGGCGATTGCGGGGATGGCCGCGGATACGAGGAACCACTGCTCGGCACCGCTGCGCAGCTCGGCCACCTGCATCGGGCCACCGCCCACGCTGACGGCGCCCGGGTGCCCGACCGCGCGCTCGACGCCAGCGCAGCTACCGTCGATCCACTCGACGGTGCACGAGGCAACGGTGAGTTCGAGCCCGAGCTCCGCCGCGCCGGCAGCCTCAAGCGAGACGCGCACCGCCCCGGCTTCCCCCGCATCGACGCGCACGCCAACCTGCCAGAGCACGGGCACGCTCGGGCGCATGTTGCGCATCGCGACCTGATCCCCCATCGAGGTGAGCGTGACGTGTGTTCCGCGCTTCACGACGGGAGTTGGCGCCTGGGCGGCCGCCGCCTGCACCGCCTCGCTCGCTGCGGCGCCCGCTGCCTGCGCAGGCGGGGCGCTGCCAGGCGCGAGCGTGAGGGCGAGCGTGATACCAGCAGCGCAGACGAGGGTTGCGCTGCTCGCGCGACCGGCGGCCGGTCGCGGCGCGCGCGGCCAAAACGCCCAGGTGACGAGGGTCGCCGTCCCGACGGTGAGCGCTGCGAGGACGCCGGGGTGAGAGAACCAGACCACGACGCGCGCCAGGTGCGGCACCGAGCCGAGCACGCGCTTCGCTTCTGTCAGCGTGTACGGGGCCGGATCCTCCGCCTCGTTGGCGTCGCCCCGCATGGTGATCGTGCGCGTCTGGCCAGACCCGGAAACGCTCGTGACGCGGTGGGTGACGGGGAGCATGCCAGCACGGTCGACCGTGAGCACGTCTCCGACACGAATGTCGGACGCGCCGATCTCGCGCACGACGGCGAGCGAGCCCGCCGGAATCGTCGGCGACATCGACCCCGTCTTGAACATGATCAGTGAGACGTTGAAAGCGAACGACAGCCCGACGAGTACGATGCAGGCGAGACCGCCGAGCGCTGCGACCGAGAGGACAGCGTCGCCCACCGCCCCGCCAACGCGCCGACGCTTCCTGGCCATGCCCTTGTCCTCTCTGGGTGTTGCTCGGAGCTACGAGCTCGAGGTTGCGGTGAACGTCCAGCTCGCGGTCGTCGTGAGACCCTGCGCGGCGTTCGGGGTGCCGGCAGGCAGTGTCACGGCGAAGCAGTACGCCACGGGCGCGCCGCCGGCCGCAGCGAGCGCTTGGCTCCCGGCGCCGGCCGCGGTGAGGAGGCTTGCGGCCGCAACGACCGAGCTGCCAGCGGCGAAGGTCGTCTCCGAGCAGGGACTGGCCACGGGTATCGTGCGCACCCCGTACCTGAGATACGTGTCGAGGCCGGTCCCAGTGACCGTCGCTCCGGCAAGCGACAGCGTGCCGGGGACCGTCGTGTCAGCTGTGGTCTTCACGACAAATTTCGCGTAGCTGGTGACCCCTGGAGACAGCGCGGTCGGCGTGACAACGAAGGACAGTGCCGCTGGCCCGCTGGCCGGGTGGTCCGTGAAAGTCACCCCGTCGGAGGAGCCAACGATTCCGAACTTGCTCGCGGCAAACGCCCCGCGCACGCTCTCAGTATCGGTCCACGCCGCGAGCGTAAGCGTCCCACCGACCCCGAGCACGAGCGCCCCTGCGAGCACCGCCCGCACCCTCGTGAACCTGCTCGCTCGCACCTCAGCTCGCCTCCCCCGATGCCGGGGTGTGCGCCGCGTGCGTTGCATTTTCGCTACAGCGTCGCGCCGGACTCAGCGGTGAACGTCCACGTGATCGAGCCACTCTGCCCCTGTTCAAGGTTGGCGTCGGCTGCGACCTTAAAGCAGAGGAACGCTGGCGCATCGAGCGCTGCGAGTTCAAACGTCGCACCGTTGGGGTTCGTGCCCGCGGCGAACGCCGCCGCATCGCAGGTCGCCCCTGTGGTGTACACGTAGCTGGCGGTGGTGCCAGAGAGCGCGTCGGTCGTGTCCTGCGTGAGGGTCACGTCAGCGGCGTAGGTCGATCCAGCGCTGAGCCTGACGGCGTACCCGGCGAAAACCTCGCTGGCTGGTGCGAGGTTATCCGCACCAACCGCGAAGCTCAGTTCGGCGGGGTCGCCCGATGTTGGGTGGTCGGCGAAGGTCGCGCCGTCGACGGATCCCTCGATGCCGAATGTGCCGCTGCCGAAGAGACCGCGGGCCCATTCGTTGTCGGTCCACGCAGCGAGTGTGATCGCCGCCCCAACACCGAGCACCAGTCCCCCAGCGAGCAGCGCCCGTGCTTTCGTCCAACCGCGACGGGGGGTCTCTGCTTCGTGAGCTGTGTGATCCAATGACATGAGCGGCGCCCCTCTGTGCTGGGCCGCGGCTTCGTCCGCCACGGCTCTCTTGCGAAAGACTATGGCGCAGAACCGCGTTCACATAGGGGTTTCCTCGGGCAAAACTACTGAATTTTTGCAGACGATTACTGAGTCGAAGTGGCTGCCATGCTCGCCGTTCGGGCCGACCGCGCTGCGTTCGCGGATCTCAGCAATTTCGACGCGCCAGCTCGCTGCGTCAAGCGCGAGGTCTGCAAGTTCAGTGGTTGGCGTGGGGAAGGAACTCGGGCCGTGGTGGGCGTGTTCGTCACCCTTCGCCCACGACGGCGGTGCACCGTGCGCGACAACGACGAGCCGGCCGCCCGGGGCGACGCGGGCTGCCGCGGCCCTGAGCACCTCGCGGCGCGGGAGCTGCGTTGGGGACTGCAGAAAGCTTGCGCTGACAAGGTCGAACGGGCGATCGGAACCGTCCACCGCAGCTGGCTTGCCAACCCAGTCCGTGAGATCCGCCGCGACGAAGGTTGCCGAAAGGCCGCGCGACTCGGCCTCTGCCTCCGCGCGACCAACGGCCGTTGGTGAGAGGTCGATGCCTGTCGCCTCCCAGCCGCGCGCAGCGAGCCAGAGCACGTCGCCGCCTTCGCCGCACCCCAGATCGAGCGAGCGGCCGGGCTGCAGGTCGCCCGCCACGGCGGCGAGCGCCGCGTTCACGCGCCCAGACCAGACGCGGTCAGCCTCCCCGTATCGTTGTTCCCAGAAGGCCGCCGGGTCGAGGTTGGCGTCATTCATCGTGCGTCCTGCACTGCGAGCGCGAAGTCCTCTTCGAGCAGAGCGAAGTTGATCGCGCCGCCTGCCCCGGCTCCAGCACCCATGACCATCGGCACAGCCGCCATGGGGGCCGAAACGTTTCCAACGGCCCAGACGCGATTGTGGCTGGTGCGCCCGGTGGCGTCGACCGCGAGGAAGCTGCCGAAGGGGCCCTCGGCGCGGGCGAGTTCGAGCTCGCCGAGGTAGCTGTCGCGCGGCTGTACTTTGCTCATGGTGAAGATCGCGTCGATGTCGTGGTGGGCACCGTCTGCCGTGCGAACCCCGGTGACGCGTGCGTCGTCTCCGATCACCTCGGTGACCGGCTCGTTCACGATCCGCATCCCGCGCGCAAGCAGTGCCCGCTTGGTGTCCGCCTCGAGGTCACCGAGCGCCGCCCCGAACACCGTCACGTCGTCGCTCCACTGGCGCAACAGCATGACCTGGTGGATGGATGCGGGGGAGGTGGCGAGCACGGCGAGCTTCCCGCCGCGCACCTCCCAGCCGTGGCAGTACGGGCAGTGGAGCACGGTGCTCCCCCAGTACTGGGCGAGGCCGGGGATGCTTGGCAGATCGTCGTGGACGCCGGAGGCGACGACGAGGGCGCGCGTGGTGAGCGCTGTTGGCTGGGGCGCTGCCGGTGTGCCGCTCGCCGCGAGTTCGACCTCGAGGTGGCTCCCCCTGTCGCGCACCACCGCGACGTTGCCTGCGGCAAATTCGACGCCGTAGGCCGCCGCTTCTGAGCGGCCACGTTCGAGGAGGTCTGCTGGGGTTACCCCGTCGTTTCCGAGCACGTTGTGCATGCGCGAGGCGAAACGGTTGCGTGGTTCGCCAGCGTCGATCACCAGCGTGCGGCGCAGGGAGCGACCCAGTGCCTGCGCGGCGCTCAGGCCCGCGGCCCCTCCGCCAACGATGATTGCGTCAAAGTGTGTGTCTGGCATGCTGCTATCGTGCACCGAACGTGCAATACTGGCAAGGCGCATTGCTATATTGGCAAGATTGGGGTGTGGGTCCGTGGGCCGCCTCCCCGGCTAGCACGACGAGAAACGAGCACACCGATGGAAGACCTGCAGCAACTCGGACCTCGCCTGCGTGCCGCCAGGCAACAGCGCGGCTGGACCCTAGACGACCTCGCAACCCGCGCGGACATGTCGGTGAGCACGCTCTCGCGGCTGGAATCCGGCAAACGCCAGGCGAGCCTTGAGCTGCTCCTCCCGCTCACCAGGCAACTGGGGATCCGCATAGACGATCTCCTCCCCCGCACCGACCAAGACCCGCGCGTGCACCGCGCGCCGCTCACACGCGGCGCGATGACCATCGCACCACTCACCCGCGAGGCATCCGACGTGCGGGCATTCAAGATCACCTACCGCCCGGAAGCCCCCGACCGCGAGCTCCAAGTACACGACGGCCACGAGTGGCTGTATGTACTCTCGGGAGAACTCCACCTCGACCTCGGCGAGCAGTCGCTCGTGCTCGTGCCAGGGGATGCTGCCGAGTTCGACACCACCACACCGCACCGGATACGCGCCGCGGGCAATCGCCCAGCCGAGGTCATCAGCATCTTCAACGCCGTCGGCGAACGGGTGCACCTGCACTCCGACCTGCCGGGGCGCGACAGTTCCGGCAGTTCCGGCAGCGCTGGCGTGACCGGGGCCACGACCCCCACCGCGGCCGGCCCAACCGGCGAAGCGAACGAAGTGAGCTAGCCAGACCGTCGCGGCGCGGCGCTCGCCGCGTTAGTCCGCGTTAGTCCGCGCTATTCCACAGCACCCGCGAACCATCAGCCTGCTCCGCCTGCCACACGTCGCCACACTGCTCGACCTGCTCGAGGCCCACATCCATGAGCAACAAAGGAATCGCATACGACGCGACCTGCTGATCGCTTGCAACGCAGTCCGTGGCGAGCGGGGCGCCCTGCCACGACGCAGCCACCCTGTCCCCCAGGGTGAGCACCCGCACCTGCTCGGCGTCGGCGGGGAACGCGGCAGGCAGTGTGCCGTCGGCGACGAGACCCCCGAGCTCATCGGCCGTTGGCGAGAGCATCACCGGCCCGGTCGACTGATCCGGCCCTGCGGGTGGCTCTGGGGTGTCAGCAGGAGCGCACCCAGCAAGCAGTGCGATCGCGACGAACGCTCCCGCGCTCAGCCGAAGCGGTGTTGATCTCATGCGGGGCCTCCCTAGTGTCCGAAGGCTCACGCTAGCACCGCACACCGCCTGCGTCACTCCGGGTAGCCTCGGAGCATGACCCAGCACACTGACCACCTCATCATCGGCGGCGGCATCATCGGGCTGAGTGCCGCATGGCAACTCGCGCAGCGCGGCAAGCGCGTGCACCTCATCGAGCAGTTTCCCCCGCACCACACGCGGGGCGCATCGCACGGCTCGACGCGCAACATCAACAACGCCTACCACGAGGGCTTCTACCTCGACCTCTTCGACGAGGCCTTCACGCTGTGGCGCGAGCTCGAGGCGAGTGCGCCTGAGCCGCTGCTCAACCTGCACGGGCTCGTCACGCAGGGCGACGAGGCGACCGTGCTCGCCTCGCACGAGGCGCTCGCTGCCCGGGGTGCCGATGTCGCGCTCCTCACCCCTGCAGAGGCAACGGCCCGCTGGGCCGGAATGCGTTTTGCTGGCCCCGTACTCCTCGGCAGGCGGGCCGGAATCGGGTACGCCGCCCGCGCACTCGATGCGCTCGAGAACGCGGCGCAGCGAGACGGCGCGACGATCGAGCGGGGCGCACGCGTGCTCGCTATCGAACCGATCGGCGACGGTGTGCGGGTCGAGGTCGCGGGGGCCGACGGCGCGGTGAGGTGGGTGACAGCGGATCACGCAATTGTTGCGGCTGGCGCGTGGTCGCAGCCGCTGCTCGCTGAACACGTGGATCTTCCGGCACTCGCCGTCACCGAGGAGCACCCGGCACACTTCACACCGCGCGACCCTGGACTCGTCTGGCCGTCGTTCAACCACATGTTCGCGCCGGACGCGCTCGACGAGCGGGGCGGCAACGTGTACGGCATGCCGAGCCCGGGCGAGGGCGTGAAGCTCGGCCTGCACGCGGTCGGGCACGAAGTGGATCCGGATCAGCGCACGTTCGCGGCCACCCCCGAGGTGCGGTCGGCGGTGCGGGAGCACGTCGCCGAATGGTTCCCCGGTCTCGACCCGGACTCGGGCGTTGAAATCAGCTGCACCTACACGTCGACGCCGAATGGGCGCTTCGTGCTCGACCGGGTGGGCCCGCTCACGGTCGCAGCCGGCTTCTCCGGCCACGGCTATAAGTTCGCGCCGGCAGTCGGGCGGATCCTCGCCGACTCGGCGACCGGGCTGTCGCTGCCGCCCGCGGAGTTCAGGCTCGATTCACACGGCGTCGCGCCCAACGCGGCGTAGCCTGAGCGGCACTCGCTGAGCGACACTCGCAGAGCGCATGCGCAAGAGCTGTGGCCCGGAGCTTCGACCCCCAGTGGGTGGTCGTCGCTCCGGGCCACAGCGCGACTAGGCTGGCGGCGCTCGGCGCTCGGCGCGAACCGATAGCCGCCCGCCGCGCCGCTACAGCATGATGAGGCTGATCACCCAGACCGCCGCGAACGCCGAGACACCCTGCACGAGCGTCGCGGGCGTGAGCGTGCGGTACGCCGTCGCCGTTGGGATGCGGCTGAACTGCGAGACGACCCAGAAGTAGGAGTCGTTTGCGTGGGAGACCACCATCGCGCCAGCGCCGATCGCGAGGACGGACAGCACCGCACCGACGTCGCTGCCGAGGCCGAGGGCCGGGAGCAGCGGCAGCAGCATGGCGCTCGTCGTGACCATGGCAACCGTGGAAGATCCCTGCGCGGTTTTCAGCGCGGCCGAGATGAGGAACGGGACGGCGATTCCGATGCCGAGCGTCGCGAGGTTGTCTGCGAGGAACGTCGTGATGCTGCTCTTGCCGAGCACGCCGCCGAACGCCGCGCCTGCCGCGGTGATCATGAGGATCGGTGCCGCGATCGTGATGCCGTCAGCGATCTGCGTGTTGAAGCGCACAAGCTTGCCGTTGCCGCGGAGCAGGAAGACCGCAGAAATGAGCCCGATTGCGAGCGCGATGACGGGGGTCCCGATGAAGTTCAGCACGTTCGCCGCGACGCCATCACCAAACGGCAGCGCGGGGAGCTTCGCGATCGACGAGAGGCAGATGAGCAGGATCGGGATGAGGATCGGCAGGAAGGCAACAAACCCGTTGGGCAGTTTGCCGTAGGCGGCCTTGAGCTCGTCGTAGCTCTGCTCGACCTCACCCTCGGGCATCGGCAGCAGTTCAATGTCTCGCTTGAGGAAGCGGTTCGCGAACAGCAGCGCGGCGAGCGCGGAGACCGCCGCGACGATGAGGCCGAGGCCAATGAGCAGGCCAAGCTGCGACTCGACCTCGAGGTTCGCGGCCGCCGCGAGCGGACCCGGGGTTGGCGGTACGAGCGTGTGCGTCGCGTACAGGCCCGTCATGAGCGCGATCGACATCGCAACGAGCGACACCTGTGCGCGCTTCGCGATGGCTTTCCGCAGCGAGTTGAGGATCACGAAGCCCGAGTCGCAGAACACGGGGATCGACACGATGTAGCCGATGACCGTCATCGTGAGCGTTGGGAAGCGGGTGCCGATGAGCTTGATGAGCGCGTCGGCCATCGCGATCGCCGCGCCAGATCGCTCGAGGATCACCCCGATCATCGTGCCGAAGAGGATCACGAGCCCGATGTTGCCCATCGTTTTGCCGAAGGACTCCGTGATGGTCGGGATGATCTCGTCGACCGGCAGCCTGAACGCGAACGCTCCGATGAAGGCGGCGCCGAGCAACGCAAGGAAGGGGGATATTTTGAACTTGGCTGTGACCAGGACTATCCCGGCAACCAGTACCAATAGCACGATGAGATCGAGCACGGTTTTCTCGCTTTCGTAAGTGACGACAGTGTCTGTAGAGGATTCGGTTCGCTGACGGCGGTGTCAGCTGGTGAGTTTGGGGGGGCGCGGCAAGCGCGGCGACCTGCGCGGCGGTCTCCGTGATGCGGCGTTCGGTGTGTGCGACGAGGTCGGACAGGCCCGTTGGGCCGGCGGCGATCGAGAACGCAGCCGTAATTCCGGCGTCTCGACACTCCGCAGCGGTGAGCGCGACGGAGCCGGCGATCACCACGACCGGTACACCGGCGGGTAGGGTGCGAACGACGAGGTCCACGACCTTGCCGTTCACCGATTGGCTGTCGAGGCGGCCCTCACCGGTGAGCACGAGGTCGGCGCCAGCGAGCAGCGCGGGCAGACCGATCGCGTCTGAGACGAGGTCGGCGCCAGCGATCGTCTCGGCCGAAAGCAGGGCAACTGCGGTGAGCGGGATCCCCCCTGCCGCACCGAAGCCTGCGCGCTGCGTGTATTCGGTCGCCGCGATGCCGTTGCGTTCGGCAAGGAGCGTCGCGAGGTGCGCGAGCCCAGCGTCGATGACCGCAACGTCTGCCTCGGTCGCTCCCTTTTGTGGCCCAAATACCGCCGCAGCGCCCTCCTCGCCGCACAGCGGGAAGCCGACATCCACGGCGATCCGCCACGACGCGGCGCGTGCGCGCGGATCCAACCCTGAATCGTCAATCGTCTCGATGCTGGCGAGGCCGGCCGCTCCGGGAGCGACGTCGCCACCGTCGGCACCGAGGAAGCGCACGCCGAGCGCGCGGAGGATGCCGGTTCCGCCGTCGCTCGTCGCCGACCCTCCGACGCTCAACAGCATCTCGGTCGCGCCGCCGTCGAGTGCGGCGAGGATGAGTTCGCCGACCCCGAACGTGTCTGCGTCGAGCGGCCGGAGCGGCTCGTCGCTCACCCACGGCAGTCCGTTGGCCTCGGCCGCCTCAACCATCGCCGTAGAGCCGTCGGCGCTCACCCCGTAGCGGGCAAGCCGGTCACGGCCGAGCGCGTCGTGTACGCGCGCCTCTCTGGCCTCGACGCCCCACGCGGTGAGCAACGCGTCGAGCGTGCCCTCCCCGCCGTCGGCGAGGGGGATCGCCACATAGTCTGCGGTGTCGCCGAACACGGCACGCGCACCGGCGATCATCGCCCGCGCGGCGTCGTCGCCCGAGCAGCTCCCCTTGAATGAATCGGGGGCTGCGACAATCACGGGGCGATCTTTGCCAGGCATGCGTTTCAGCATAGGAGCGATGCCGGAAGTGGGCTAGGTGCGGATCGCACCTATTTACTGGCGCGATCCGCCCGAAATCTGTGCAGAGTGCACTAGGCTCGCGGTGCGTTGCGCGTATTCTTCGTCGGCGGCGAGCGCGAGGGCGAGCACGGCCGCCTGTTCCGGCACGCGCAGGTCAAAGCCCGTCCGTTCCGCGATCGACTGCAACCGTCGCCTCACCGTGTTCCTGTGGGTGTAGTTCGACCGCGACAGTTCAGCAGCAACACCGGACGCGAGATACGCCGCGAGCGTTTCCCGCTCCGCCTGAGTGACCTCCGCAAGCACCGAACGCAGGCTCGCTGCCGCACCAGGGGGCAGCTGTGCCGCGGCAAGCCTGAGATGCAGCGAACTCGCCGCCATCACCGCGTCACCGCACAGCTCGGGCCTCGCGGAGAGCAGGGCAAGGTTCCCCGCCTCACGCACGAGTTCCTCTGCGCTGCGACAGATTCCGCTGTGAACAACGCCTACCCCGGGAAGGAGGGCAGCTATCCGCTCGGCCGCAACGGCCGCAACGGCGCGCGCACCGCCCTCACCGCGCACGTCGCTCACCAACACCCACAGCACCCCGCGGAGCGAACCGACGACGGCGGCCCCGCCAAGGGTGCGCCTGAGGCGCACCGCGGCGCCCTCATCGAGTGCGCCTTCCCCTCGCGCGCCCGCCATGCAGGCGGCGAGCAACCACGGGCCTTCGAGTGCGGGGAGGCGCTGCCCGAGCATGCCAACGGCATCACCGGGCCGCGAGCCGAACAGGAGCCGCGCGAGCACATCGCGATCCGCTGCGTCGCGCCGCGACTCACCGACGAGCTCGGCCTCTCGCTCGAACAACAGCGCGATTGTGAGCACCAGGACGGGAGCGAGGGAGCGCACCTTCGCGGGCTTCCCCGTCACGCCGACAACCCCGATGACCTTGCCGCGGTATTCGAGCGGCAGGTTCACTCCCGGACGCTCGCCCGAGCGCGCCGAATCAGCGTAGACGCTCACCACCTCATTCTTCGCGGCCGCCTCGCGCGCACCGGGGTGCAGCGTGCCAACGCGGCTCACGTCGCCCGAGGCAATAATGAACCCCTCAGCGTCCATGAGGTTCAGATTCTCCTGAAGCGCGGGGGTGAGCTCATCGACGATGCGCTGCGCGAGAGCTGCGCTCAGGTGGATCCGCGACGCTCGCGCTTCCCCTGGCACGCGGCTAGACCTCGAAGTCGACCCCGGCGCGGCCGGCGGCGCGCTCCTTCACGAGGGCGACGACGGCGAGGTGATCGGGGTGCGTCGCGTAGACGTCGAGCGCGTCCCTGTCCTCGTGGTCGCTTACGAGCACAAGGTCCCAGTTCGCTTCGGCGTTGAGCTCGTTGAGGTGCACGTCGAGCGCACGAATCCCCGGGACGGTCGCGGGGAGCGCACGCAGCGCTTCAGCGATCTCCGTCGCCTGGCGCGCGCGATCGGCAGCGGTCTCGCCGTTCATCTTCCAGCTCACAATGTGGCGTACTGCCATGATGACTCCTTCGTTGTGCGGGCGATACCGACGTTGCCTCCTGGCTACGCGGCGGGTGTGGATCGGGTGCGGCGGCTACCTGCGCCAGAACGACAGCTTAGGCTTTCCGGCTGCGCGCCGAACAGCGGCCTCGAACTTCTCGGGGTCGACCCGCCAGATTGCGTGCCGCTTCTCGCCGACACGCACGACGGGGATCTCCTCAGAGTGCAGCCGGGCGAGCGCCTCGTCCTGCAGTATGTCGAGTTCAATGAACTCAGTCGCAATTGCGTCAGCGGCCAGGCCAGCGCGCACCGACTCGATCGTCTCGCGCGCGTCGTCGCAGAGATGACAGCCTGGCTTTCCGATGAGGGTGATGCGTACGGGTTCCACGGTTTCAGTCTACGGCGCTGGCCGGTGCTGCCGTTCGCTTCTCTGCCGCCGCCCCCGTTGCAACGTCGAGCGCCGCTCGAACCGACGCTTCGAGCTGGTCAGGGGTCGACGGCCGCCCCGAAACGAAGGCCCGGACGTACACCGTCCCGACGAGGGTTTCGATGACGGCAAGCGGATCCACGCCGGCCGGTATTTCGCCGCGTTCAACCGCACGCGCCACAATCGCGCCCCCGGCTTCGAATCGCTCGTTCCAGAATCGGGCGCGTGCGCGCGTTGACTCCTCGTTTGAGCCTTCGAGGGCCACAGCAAACTGGAAGATGCGTCGCGTCGCGTCTTGCTCGAGGAGACCTGCCACGTTCTCGAGGAGGGCGCGCAGGTCGGCCTCGAGGTCGCCTCGGTCTGGGATCGGGTTCCGCTCGCTCGCATACGCAGTGACCGCAGCCAGCACGAGGTCGACGAGCGAACCCCAGCGGCGGTAGACGGTGGTTTCGGCGACCTCCGCCTCCTCTGCGATGCGCTTCACGCTCATGGTGGAGAGGCTCTCGGTCGCGAGCTGCGAGAGGGTGGCCGCGAACACCCGCTCTTGAATGCGCGCGGATCGACCGCCTGGCCGTGGGACCGGTGTGGGGTTCAGCTGGGAGCGCATGGCACCAATTCTAGAACGCCTTATTGCAAGTTTACTTGCAATAAGGCTAGCCTGTTCGCAGCAGAAAGGACGCCAGATGACACAGCACCTCCCCCTCGTCACGACCATCAACGGGGAACCAGTAGACCGAGACCGCGTGCTCGCCTGGGAACTCGGCCGCCAGCAGCGCGTGCTGCGACTCCTCGGGTCGCCAGCAACCAGCGCAGAGCTCAGCGACGTTGACGCGCTCCGCACGCGCCTGTTCGACCTCAAGCGATCGATCGGCGCGGCGGCATTGCAGCAGCGCATCGCCCCGCGCATTCGACTGAGCAACGCAGGCATCGCGGTTGCCACGAAACTCTCCGCCGGCAGGCGGATCGCGAGCACTATCCGCGTTCAGTCACCGACGGGCTCAGCGGAAGAGTTCGCCGAGTGGATGAACGCAGAGTCGGCAGAACCCGATTCCGATGCGATGCTCGCCGCGTGCCCGGACCATTTCTTCATCGGCGAAGACGAACTCGGAAGGCAGCAGGTCATCGAGACCACGGGCGGATCCCCGCTCCCCACTGAGTTCTTCATCGACTACAGCGATATCTCGTCGCTCACCACGCAGGCATCGCCAGACTTCCCGCGACAGATCGCGGGAGTGGCGCGCACCGCGGCCGGCCAGCCGATTGGCGGGGTCCGCCACCAGTTCCGAAATCTGCCAGGGGGCGGCTTCGAGTCGTGGAACACCGTCGAGTTCCCAAGCCTCGTTGGGAAAAGAATGGCGGGCGCGCACCGCTGGCACCTCGCGTGCGAGTTCGGAAACTGGATCGAATTCCAGCAGTTCGGCCGCTAGCGCACGGCCGCCGTGGCCTGCGGGCGTCGCCCATCGAAGTGCTTTGCGCACACCCTGGGGCCGCGAAGTGCATGCCATGAGTAAACCAAGAAACAGAAAAGGGCACCGAGCCGAAGCTCGGTGCCCTTTGTCACTTGCCGCTTGCGCGGTGGTGTGACTACTTCTTGTTGCGGCGCTGGTGGCGCGTCTTACGAAGCAATTTGCGGTGCTTCTTCTTCGACATGCGCTTGCGGCGCTTCTTGATTACTGAACCCATCAGTTACCTCACGTCTCTAGGGGCCGTACGGGGCCTAACCGTAACGTGGCCCACAAGATCAACAGTCTACAACGCCTGAGAGGCTCGCGCGAACTCGCGAGCTACTCTCGCAGCTTAAACCGAGCTACGAGCTCCTTCACGCGGTGCTCTGCGACCGCCGCTGCGCGACCGATTCGCTCCACAGCGACCGTCGCTTCCTCGGGCAGAACCGGCTCCCCGTTCTGCAATCCCTCAGGCCCTGTAAGGGTGGATCCGTTGCCGTCGAGGTATTCAACGGTCACCTCTGTATCGAACCCGGCCGAGAGAAATGGGATCACGAAATCCTCAACCATTTCGAGCGGCTCAGCGTTCAGCGAGTAGAACCGGTGTTGGCCCTCCTCACGCACCGTGACCAATTCTGCGTCGCGAAGCACCTTGAGGTGCTTCGAAACTGTAGGCTGGCTGATCTCAAGCTGGTTCACGATTTCGGAGACACTCATCTCTGCTTCGTCGACGTGGCGTCCGAGCAGCACCTGCAAGATGTCACGTCTCGTCGCGTCCGCGATCACTCCGAAAATGTCTGGCATAGACACCAGGGTATCCCGCCCAGTGTGTAGCATGACAACATTCACCCTCACCGTTCGCTGAAAGAAGGAGATGTGAGCTCAAGCGCGCTAGCCAATAGGGCTCCGTTCCAAGGCAATCGACAGTCATGGTTCCATGCACTCGTCCACACCACACCGGCCCGCTTCGCGATCTTCGTCTTCACGAGCCTCGTCGCGATCTGGACGGCGCTGCTTGCGCTCCCCATCGCGAGCGCGACGGGAACCGTCACCCCACTGGCTGACGCACTCTTCACCGCCGTATCAGCGATCTGCGTCACCGGGCTCTCGACAGTGGACATGGCGACCCAGTGGTCGCTGTTCGGTGAGATTGTCATCCTGCTCGGCATTCAGATCGGCGGCGTCGGCGTGCTCACGATCGCCAGCCTCCTCGGCCTGACGGTCACCCGCAGGCTCGGACTCAGGCAGCGCCTGCTCGTCGCCAGCGACACGAACCCGAACCGGACGGCGCGCGGCGCGTCCGAGAGCCAGGCTGTCGGCCTCGGCGACATCGGCGGCCTCCTTGGCGCGGTAGCGGTCAGCCTGCTGGTCATTGAGGCCGGGCTGACCCTCCTCATCACCCCGCGGCTCATGGCAGACGGCATGGATTTCTGGCACGCGCTGTGGAACGGCTTCTACCTCGCGGCATCCGCGTTCACGAACACGGGGTTCGTGCCGCTCGCCGGCGGGCTCGAGTCGTATCTCGGCGACTACTATCTGCTCACCGTTCTCGCCCTCGGTGTGTTCCTCGGCAGCATTGGATTCCCCGTCATCTTTGCGCTCTACCGCTATGTGGTGAAGGGCTCCCCGAAGCGCCGCCACCTCGGCCTGCACGCGAAGCTCACGCTCGCGACCACGCTCATCTTCGTCATTCTTGGCTGGCTGCTCATCACCTCGCTCGAATGGAACAACCCGGCAACGCTCGGCGCCGAACCAGTCGGCCGCACGCTCTTTGACGCCTGGTACATGTCGATCATGACCCGCTCAGGCGGCCTCGGCATCATCGACCCATCGGAGATGAACGGCTCGACGCGCCTCGTGCTCGACATGCTCATGTTCGTCGGCGGCGGTTCGGCGTCGACAGCCGGCGGCATCAAGGTCACAACGATCGCGGTGCTGTTCCTCGCGGCGTACGCGGAGGCCCGCGGCTACCAAGACATGCAGGCGTTCGGCAGGCGCATCCCGACCGAGGTGCTCCGCGTCGCGGTGTCCGTGCTCATCTGGGGTGCGACGATCGTACTCATCTCGACAACAGCGATCATGCACATCGCCGGCACGACGCTCGATGAGACACTCTTTGAGGTGATCTCCGCCTTCGGCACTTGCGGGCTCAGTACCGGCCTGTCTGAGGCGCTGCCAGAACCCGGCAAATACATACTCGCTGCGACGATGTGGGCTGGCCGTGTCGGCACCGTCACGCTCGCCGCTGCCGTAGCGGCGACGAGCCGCTCCCGACTGTTTAGATTCCCTGAGGAAAGGCCGATCGTTGGTTGATATTCGAAGTGATGCCCCCGTCATCGTGATCGGGCTCGGCCGGTTCGGCGCCTCGACCGCCGGCCAGCTCGACAGGCAAGACCGAGAGGTCCTCGTCGTCGACAACAACGCCGAGCTCGTGCAGAAGTGGTCCGATCGCGTGACGCACGCGGTGCAGGCCGACGCCCGCTCGATCGAGGCGCTGCAGCAGATTGGTGCGGACGAGTTTCAGATCGCGGTCGTCGCAACCGGTGCCTCGATCGAATCGAGCGTGCTCATCGCCGCGAACCTCGTTGACCTCGGTGTGCCCCAGATTTGGGCCAAGGCAATCTCGCACTCGCACGGAAAAATCCTTGAGCGGATCGGCGTGAACCACGTCATCTACCCGGAGCGGGAGGCCGGCGAGCGCGTCGCACACCTGCTCTCGGGGTCGATGCTCGACTTCATCCAGTTCGACGACAACTACGTCATCGCGAAGATGTATCCGCCGCGTTCGGTGCGCGGACGCAGCCTCCGCGAGAGCGGCGTACGAACCAGATACCGCGTCACCGTGGTCGGCGTGAAGACGCCGGGTGAGCCGTTCACCCACGCGACGCAGGAGACGGTGATCTCCCCCCACGACCTCATTATCGTTTCGGGCACGGCGGCCGACGTGGAGCGCTTCGCGACCATCGGCTAGGTGCGCGGCGGGACGCCCGCACGTCGCTGCGCGGCTGCTTTGGCCGCCCGCGCGTCGCAGCGGCAATATCTCAGTGATCTGCAGTAACGATGCAAGAAACTGCGATTTTGGGCCTTACTTGCGAGGATCCCAGAGTTACCAAGGGGACCCCAGAGCTACCGAGGGGACTCCTGAGCTACCGGGGGGACTCCTGAGCTACCGGGGGGGGGGCGCCGCGCCCGTACCCACGCGCGCCCCCGGCTCGGGGTTATTCGCCGCGTTCGAGCTCTTCTGAACGGCGCACGTTTGCGGCGAGCGCCCGGTCGAAGAGCTCTCCCCAGCCGGCATCCTGCAAGACGATGACTGCCTGTTCGGTTGTGCCCTTCGGGCTCGTGACGTTGCGTCGCAGCTGGCCGGGTGCCTCGCCGCTCTGCACGAGCAACTCCGCCGAGCCAGACACCGTCCCGTTGACGAGCACGCGCGCCTGCTCAGGGGTGAACCCCCTGCGGATCGCGGCCGCCGTCATTTCTTCGACGTAGAGGAAAACGTATGCTGGCCCCGAACCGGACACTGCCGCGACGTCGTTGATCTGATCCTCACGCACGACGATCACGTCTCCGACGGTTTCGAAGAGTCGGCGAACGGTGTCGACCGCTTCAGGCGACGCCGAGGCGCCCCCTGCGACGCCTGTGACGCCGCGGCCGAGGTGCGATGGGGTGTTCGGCATTGCGCGTACCACCTGGGCCTCGGGAAGCTCGGCTTCGATCTGTGCGCAGGAGACTCCTGCCGCGACACTCACCACGATGGTGCCAGGCGCGACGTCGCCGGCAATGCCCCTGGCGACGTCCGCGATCATCCATGGCTTCACCGCGAGCATCACAAGCTCGGCGTCGCGCACCGCGATGCGGTTCGCGTCGGGCTCGGTCTCCGCTGCGTAGGCTACAACATCGTCTGCGTCTGCAAACTCGGCCGCGCTTGCTGCGGAGTTCGTGGTCACGGTGATGGGCTTCGCGATGTCCACCCCAGGGCTCCGAAGGCCGGCAAGGATCGCACCCCCCATCGATCCGACTCCGATCATTGCGGTGCTTGGAAGGGCTATGTTCTCGGGCTGCGTCGTCATGCACTCCAGTCTGCCCGAGATTGGGGTTCTCCCGCGCATAGTCTTCGCGCTTTCTGTGTCATCGGCGCGACACCCTGGAAAAGCATGCGCTGCCGCATACACTTGAGGCCGAAGGGCATCAACCCAGGAGGCATCATGAGCAGTGAAGGTGGCAAGCGCGCAATCATCGCCGCGCTCCTCGCGAACGTCGGCATCGCCATAACGAAGTTCATCGCGTGGGCACTATCGGGATCCTCGGCGATGCTCGCGGAGGGCGTGCACTCGCTCGCGGACTCAGGCAACCAGCTGCTCCTCCTCCTCGGCGGCCGCAAGTCGCGTCGCGCACCAGATCGCGAGCACCCATTCGGGTACGGCAGGGAACGCTACATCTACGCGTTCATTGTCGCGATCGTCCTGTTCACCGTTGGTGGCCTGTTCTCCATCTGGGAGGGCATCTCGAAGATTCGTGACCCCCACACCATCGCCATGTGGTGGCTGCCACTCGTCGTGCTCGCAATCGCGATCGTGCTGGAGAGCTTCTCGCTGCGCACCGCGGTCAAGGAAAGCCGCCCGCACAAGGGCATCTCAACGTGGATGACGTTCATTCGGCGCTCGAAGTCGCCCGAACTCCCCGTGATCCTCCTCGAAGACTTTGCCGCGCTCGTCGGCCTCGTCTTCGCGTTCCTCGGCGTCGGGCTCACCGCGCTGACCGGGAACACTGTCTTCGACGCGTCCGCAACGATCCTCATTGGCGCGCTACTCATTGCCGTGGCCGTCGTGATCGGTGTCGAGACGAAGAGCCTGCTGGTGGGCGAGGGCGCGACCGAGGAAGACGTGAAGAAGATTCAGTTTGCCCTCGCAGACGCGAAGGAAATCGACCGGATCATCCACATGAAGACCCTCTACCTCGGCCCGGACGAGTTGATGGTCGGAGCGAAGGTCTCTCTGCCGGCGAACACGACGATGAGCGAAGTCTCCCTCATCATCAACCTCGCTGAGCGCCGCATCAGGGAGGCTGTGCCCGCCGCACGCGTGATCTACATCGAGCCGGACGTGTGGCTCGACCCGAACCTGCCGACACCGACGACGAGCTCGATCGTCATGCTCTCCAGCGACTAACCGCGCGCGGCACAGATGGTACTCATCGACGACCCGAGCTGGCCCGCCCACGGCAAGCTGTGGGCGCATCTTGTGAGCGATGACAATCTCGCCGAGCTGCACGCCTTCGCTGCCGAGAACGGGATCCCGCGCCGCGGCTTCGACATCGATCACTACGACGTGCCAGCGGACATGCACGCCGCTCTCGTCGCTGCCGGGGCCACACACGTCGGTGGCCGCGAACTCGTTCGCAGGCTCATCGCCTCTGGGCTGCGCGTGACTGGCAAGCAGCGGCGCGAGCTCTAGCGGCGCGAGCTCTAGCGGCGCGAGCTCTAGCGGCGCGGCCTCTAGCGGCGCGGGCTCTAGCGGCGCGGGCTGGGGGCGCACGCACGCGCCGCAGCGTTCAGGCTGCTTTGCCGAGCGTTCACTGCGCGGCTACCCGGTGGCGGTCTTCCGTTTCCGTGACCTTTCTAGTGTTGACCCGTCAGCTCGGGGAGCGCTTGAGCGGGTGGGCACATACGCCCTTCCGTGAGCTCTCCGTCGCACAGATGAAAGGTTCACAGTGACTTCACGCGCATTCTTGCGACCGGCGCTCATCACCGCCGGCGCCCTCCTGCTGACCGGCACGCTCGCGGCGTGCTCGACCGGTGCTCCCGCCACTGAGGGAGGGGGATCCGCCACCGACGCAGCAACCGCGACAAGCGCGGAGGACTTCGGCGGGATCGAAGGACTCGTCGCCGCAGCGCAGGAAGAGGGGCAGCTCAACGTTGTTGCCCTCCCGGAAGACTGGGCGAACTACGGCGAGATCATTGCCGGCTTCGAGGAGAAGTACGGGATCACCGTAAACTCGGCAAACCCTAACGCGTCTAGCGCGGAAGAGATCCAGGCAGCGGAGAACCTCAAGGGGCAGGACACCGCACCGGACGTATTCGACCTCGGCTCGGCCGTCGCGCTCGCGAACACCGACAAGTTCGCCGCGTACCAGGTAGAGAACTGGGACGACATCCCCGCCGAAAACAAGGAAGCCTCCGGGCTCTGGGTGAACAACTACTCCGGCATCATGTCGCTCGGCTACGACGCAGACAAGTTCGCTGAGCCCAAGGCGCTCTCGGATCTGCTTGGCGCCGACTTCAAGGGAGCGGTTGCGCTCAACGGCGACCCGACGCAGGCGGGTGCGGCCTTCGCCGCAGTGGGCTGGCTGTCAGCGCTCAACGGCGGCGGCGTTGACGATTTCGGCCCTGGCGTTGACTTCGCGCAGGAGCTTCGCGACGCAGGCAACTTCCTCACACTCGACCCGACACCCGCCACGATCGCTTCGGGCGAGACCCCGGTGGTACTCGACTGGTCGTTCAACAACGCAGCTGCCGCGGCCGACAAGCCCAGCTGGAAGACCACGACTATCCCGGGGCCTGTCTACGTGTCGTTCTACAACGAGGCGATCAACAAGGACGCCCCGAACCCCGCAGCGGCACGCCTCTGGCAGGAGTGGATCTTCTCGGATGAGGCGCAGGCGCTCTTCCTCGAGGGGAACGCCGTCCCCGTGCGCATCGAAGCCCTCACGCAGGCGGGCACCGTCGACGAGAAGCTCATCGAGCAGGCGACGTTCGGCACGGACTCCGCCGATTGGGTCTCCCCAGACCAGGATCAGGTTGACGCGGCGAACGCGCTCCTCGCCGAGCGCTGGGCGGCCGTCGTCAAGTAGCGAGTAGCGGGCCCGGTTGCCGCGGTTGCCGCGGTAACCGGGCCTCTCTCGTGCACGGCACGCTCATGAAACGCGCCCTCCAGGCCCTCGGCCTTGTCCCCTTCACGGCATACGTGCTCGTGTTCCTCCTCATCCCGACCCTGCTCGCAGTCGTGAGCGGCTTCACCGGGCCGGATGGCTTCTCGCTGGCACATCTTGCGGTGCTCACCGCGCCTGAAACCCTCAGCGCATTTGGGGCGAGCATTTGGCTCAGCGCGCTCACCGCAGTCGTCGGCGCGGTGATCGGGGCGCTCCTGTGCTGGGCGCTTGCCGCGCTCCCAGAGAATGGCCCGCTTCGCCGCGTGATCGACGCTGCGAGTTCCGTGCTCGCCCAGTTTGGCGGCGTCATGCTCGCGTTCGCGTTCATCGCGACGATCGGCGCGCAAGGGTTCATCACCGCGCTGCTTCGCGAGCACCTCGCGGTCGACATCCACGCCGATGGGGTGTGGCTGTACGAGCTTCCCGGGCTCATCCTGCCCTACCTGTACTTTCAGGTTCCGCTCATGGTCATCACGTTTCTCCCAGCGGTCGTCGCGCTCAGGCCGGGCTGGGCGGAGGCAGTCGCGACGCTCGGCGGTTCGAGCGGCAGCTATTGGCGCCGCGTCGGCGCCCCGGTGCTCGCGCCGGCGTTTCTCGGTTCGCTGCTGCTGCTCTTTGCGAATGCGTTCTCCTCATACGCCACGGCCGCTGCACTCATCAGTCAGGGCTCCCAAATTGTTCCGTTGCGGATCAGGTCAGCGCTCATCAGTGAAACCGGCGGCTCGCTCGCCGCGAACGCCGGTGTGCTCGCGCTCGGCATGATCCTCGTGATGACCGTTGTGATGCTCGGCTACGGCAAGCTCATGGCTGTCGCGGCACGGTGGCAGCGATGAGCGGGCGGGTGCCGGGTAGACCCTCACCGGCGGTCGCGCGGCTCGTTGTCGCAGCGATCGGGGTCGTGTTTCTCGTGCCACTCGTTGCGATGCTCGAGTTCACCCTGCGCACGGTCGAAGGCGGCTACGGTCTCGGACACTGGGCGTCGCTCTTTGATCCCGAGAAGGAGCGCAGCTACCGGGTGCTGTTTACCGGCCTTCAGAACTCACTCGTGCTCGCGGTGATCACCCTCGCGATTGTGTTGCTCCTGTTCTTCCCGACCGTTGTGCTCGTGCATCTGCGGTATCCGCGTCTGCACCGCGCGCTCGACCTCGTCACGGTCCTACCGATCGCGATCCCTGCGATCGTGCTTGTCGTCGGCTTTGCCCCCATCTACCGCGGGATTGGTCAGGCGGTCGGGTCGGGCGAGTGGACGCTCGCGCTGGCCTACGGCGTGCTCGTGCTCCCGTTTGCCTACCGCGCGATCGTCGCAGACCTCACCGGGATGGACGCGAAGGTCCGCGCGGAAGCCGCACGGTCGCTCGGCGCATCGTGGCCGACGGTGCTGCTCCGGGTGATCGCGCCAGGGGTGCGCCGCGGCCTCCTCGCTGCCTCGCTCATCACGATCGCGATCGTGCTCGGTGAGTTCACGGTGTCATCGCTTTTGAATCGCACGACGCTGCAGACCGCGCTGCTGCAGATCTCCCAGTCGGACCCGTTTGTCGCCGTCGCCGTTTCGCTTCTGTCACTCATCGGCGCGTTTGTGCTGCTCCTCATCGTGAGCGCGACGAACGCCGCTCCCAAGCGCCGTGGCACCCGCCGCGGCACCGCTTCAACGAAGGAGGCCTCACGTGGCCGCTAGCCCCGTACTCGCAGGTTCGCCAGTCACCCTCCAGGGCGTCACAAAGTCGTACGGCGCAACGACCGTGCTGCGCGACTTCAGCCTTGAGCTCGCCGCTGGCGAGCTCGTCTGCTTGCTCGGCCCGTCTGGGTGCGGGAAGACGACGGCGCTCCGCTGTGTTGCTGGCCTCGAGCAGGTCTCTGGGGGGCGTGTGCTGCTCGGCGCCGAGGATGTTACGGATGTGCCGGTGAACCGCCGCGACATCGGGATGGTCTTCCAGCAGTATTCACTTTTTCCGCATCTCTCCGTCACGAAGAATGTCGAGTTTGGGTTGCACATGCGCCGGGTGGATCGCAGCGAGCGTACGCGGCGGGCCTCGGAGATGCTCGAGGTTGTCGGCCTCGGCCACCTCGCCGACCGGTTCCCGCACGAGTTGTCCGGCGGCCAGCAGCAGCGTGTGGCGCTCGCTCGCGCACTGGTGACGCGGCCGCAGGCGCTGCTGCTGGACGAGCCGCTCTCGGCGCTCGACGCGAAGGTCAGAGTGCGGCTGCGTGAGCAGATCCGCGCGATCCAAACGGAGCTTGGCATCAGCACGATCTTTGTGACTCACGACCAGGAGGAGGCCCTCGCGATCTCCGACAGGGTCGCGGTCATGGAGGGAGGCAGGATCGCTCAGCTCGGCACGCCCGAGGAACTCTACCGGCGCCCGGCTTCGCCGTTCATCGCTGACTTCGTCGGCCTATCGAATCGGGTGGACGGTGTGCTCGACTCGCACCCGGACGGCAGGGTCGTGCGCGTGCACGGCGTCGCGATCCCCGCGCTTGCCGCCAGTGACCTGACGGCCGAGGCCGCCGCGGTCACGGCTTACGTGCGGCCGGAGCACGTGCGGCTCACCGCGGCGCACGCTGGCACAGCGACCGCTGAGCAGCCGGGAATCCTTGCGGGCGCCGTCGTGGTCTCGAGTGGTTTCCTCGGGTCGATCAGACGGACAATTGTGCAGCTTGCTGATGGCACGACGCTCGCGTCGCAGCACGGCGCCGAGGCGGTGTTTGTGCCTGGCGAGCGGGTGTCGGTGGCGTTCACCGCCGAGCCGGTCGCGGTCGCCGCCCGCGAGATTCGCCGCTAGCGGCGGGTCGCAAAGAAGTCGGCGAGGAGCGCAGCGCATTCGGCTGCGCGCACTCCAGCGACGACCTCGGGGACCGGGTGCGGGAGGCGGCCGTCGCGCAACAGATCGTAGACGCTGCCGACCGCCCCCGCTTTTTCGTCCCACGCGCCGAAGATCACGCGGGGTAGCCGAGCTGCGAGGATGACGCCAGCGCACATGACACAGGGCTCGAGCGTCACGACGAGCGTACATCCATCGAGGAAGCGGTCATTGCGCAGCCGAGCTGCCTCGCGGATCGCGACGATCTCAGCGTGTCCCGTCGGATCCGCACTCGTTTCCCTGGCATTTCTTCCCGTCGAGATCACCCCACCGTCTGGGCCGAGCACGACCGCGCCGACGGGGATCTCACCCTCTTCGAAGGCGCGCTGCGCCTCCGCCATGGCGATCGC
This sequence comes from Leucobacter komagatae, assembly GCF_000834055.1. Classification (GTDB taxonomy): domain Bacteria; phylum Actinomycetota; class Actinomycetes; order Actinomycetales; family Microbacteriaceae; genus Leucobacter; species Leucobacter komagatae_A. The sequence goes on along the minus strand of NZ_JXSQ01000014.1, from coordinate 44,063 downwards.
CAAAGCGCGAAGCTCGTCTGGTGATGGAGGGATGGTGCTCACGGCAATAGAATAGGCGTATGCGAGTCTTCGTGGCAGATCACCCACTGATCACACACAAACTGACGGTGCTGCGCGACGTGAAGACGCCGCAGCCGACCTTCCGCCTCCTGGTTGAGGAGCTCATGACGCTCCTGGCCTACGAGGCGACACGGGAGGTGCGCGTCGACCCCATCGAGATTCAGACGCCTGTGGCAAAGACCACGGGTGTGCGCCTGAGCGAACCGCTGCCGCTGATCGTGCCGATCCTGCGCGCTGGTCTCGGCATGCTCGAGGGCATGGTGACGCTCGTTCCCACCGCCGAGGTAGGGTTCCTCGGCATGGTCCGCGACGAGGAAACACTTGAGCCGACGACCTACGCTGAGCGCCTCCCCGAGTCGCTCGCAGGGCGGCAGTGCTTCGTGCTCGACCCGATGCTCGCGACCGGTGGTTCGCTCGCCGCGGCGATCGATTTCCTGTTTGCGCGCGGCGCAGACGACATCACCGCGATCTGTATCTTGGGCACGCCGGAGGGCGTCGAACTGATGCAGAAGGCTGCGGGAGACCGCAACGTCACGCTCGTTCTCGGAGCGCTCGACGAGGGTCTCGACGAGAACGCGTACATCGTCCCTGGTCTCGGCGACGCTGGCGACCGGCTGTACGGCACGGCCTAACCTTTCGGCAGGCCGCACCGCACGGTGCGGAGCGGCTACGCGCCTGCTGCGGTGAGCGCCGCGACCTCGTCTTCGCTGAGATCGAGCGTCACTGAGGCGAGGAGCGCAGGCAGCTGCGCTGTTGTGCGCGCGCTGGCAATGGGCGCGCCAATGGTCGGCTGCAGGCGCAGCCAAGCAAGCGACACGGTCGCGACCTCGACGCCGTGCGCCTCGGCAATGGTGTCAAGCGCTGCGAGCACGCGGCGCCCGCGATCGTCGAGGTAGTCCAGCGCCTGGCCGGCGCGCGGGCTCGCGTCGGCGGCGCCGGCCGCCGCCTCGTCACGGTACTTTCCTGCGAGGAACCCCTTCGCGAGACCGAAGTAGGGGAACACCGAGAGGTTTTCCGCCGCCGCGACAGCCTGGAGGCCGTTCGTTTCGAAGTCTCGTTCGAGCAGGTTGTAGTGGGGCTGCAGCGCCACCGGCAGGTGGTAGCCGCCCTCGCGCGCGATGCGGAACCACTCTGCGACGCGCTCGGCGCTGTAGTTCGAGACGCCGACGGCGCGGATCTTTCCGGCGTCGACGAGCTCGGAGAACACCGCGACGGTCTCCTCGAGCGGGGTCTCTGCGTCGTCGAAGTGTGCGTAGTAGAGATCGATGTGCTCGGCCTGGAGGCGAGCTAGCGAGGCGTCAGCTGCCGCGCGGACGTTCACGGCCGAGAGCCCGGCAAACTGCGGGTGCGTGGATACCTTTGTGGCAATGGTGATCCCGTCGCGGGCGCCGCGGGCTGTCAGCCATTCGCCGATGATCGTCTCGGACTCTCCACCAGAGTTCCCAGGGACCCACGCCGAGTAGCCATCGGCGGTGTCGACAAAGTTGCCGCCACCTGCGACGAAAGCGTCGAGCACGTCGAATGATGCGTCGCGGTCGGCCGTCCATCCGAATACATTTGCCCCGAGTGAGAGTGGCGCGACTGCCAGCTCAGAGTTACCAATACGTATGCTCTTCGTCATGTATCTCCTTCGTCGGCGGTGCCTGTGTGCACCGCTTTCGACGCTACACGTCACCGCTGAGATTTTCGCGCCATGTTTCAAGTGCTACAGGATCGTCCGTGATGACGAGGTCGATTCCCTGCGAGCGCGCCTGTCGCCACTGCTGCTCCGTGTTGAGTGTGTAGACCATCGTCCCGATCCCCAGCACCCGTGCGGCCTCGACCAGCCCAAGGTCCGCCTCGAACACCTTGCTCCTCGCGCCGATCGCGGAGACGTTGAGCGCGGCTGCGGTATCGAGCGTTGGCTGGTCCCACTCGCGCGTGAGCATCACCCGCGCGTACTCGGGGGCCAGCACTGCGAGCCGCTCGAGGTTTTCGAGTTCGAACGATTCGAAGGCGACCCGGTCGACCAGGTACCGTGCCCGCAGCATGTCGACGGCCCCCGCGACCTGCTCGTCGCTCCAGGATCCCTTGAGCTCGATGAGTGCGCGACTATTCGTCGGCGCGAGCTCATCGAGAAACTCCTCGAGCGTTGGGATCGGCTCCCCCGCGAAGTCCCGCCCAAACCAGGACCCTGCGTCGAGCGCACGCAGCTGCTCGAGCGAGTGCGCAGACACCGGCCCCGCCCCTGTTGTGGTGCGGTCGAGGGTCGGGTCGTGCATGAGTACCGGCACTCCGTCGGCGGTGAGGTGCAGATCGGCCTCAACAAAATCGACGCCCTGCTCGAATGCGAGGCGCATCGCGGCAAGCGTGTTCTCCGGCGCGAGTGCGGCTGCCCCGCGGTGCGAGATGATGCCGAACGTTTCGCTGCGGTGGAGCGCGCCGTGGAGTTGCAGGGCGCTCGCGCTCGCGGTGAACGGGTTGGAGCCAAGGGCTGCGGTGAGCGCGAGCACAAACACCCCTGACAGGAGCGGGGTGCGCCACCCGAATGCGCGTTCAGGCGCCGGGGTTGTGCGCAGTTTTCGGTGGATCACTGGTGCTCCTCACGCCGCGCAGCGTCACGCGGTGCACCCACCCTACCGGAGTCCGTTACCGTTTTGTGATGAATATTCGGTGATCGGTTCGGTCGGCTGCGCGGGGCGCCCGGCCACCCCATGTGATGTTCCGGGCACCCCAGCTCGACCTATCCGGCCGGCAGCAGCACGAGCTCCTCGCCGTCCGGGGCGACGCCGATCCGGGCGACGTCGCCGTCGCGAATCTCGCCGCCGAGGATGCCGCGCGCGAGCCTGTCGTCGATCTCCCGCTGCATGAGCCTGCGCAGCGGCCTCGCCCCGTACACGGGGTCGTAGCCGCGCTGTGCAAGCCAGGCCCTGGCCTCGGGAGTAACCGCGAGCGTGAGCCTGCGCTCAGCAAGCCGGGCCTGGAGCCGATCGATCGAGATCTCGACAATCTGGCCGAGCGCCTCGACCGAGAGCGGGTGGAAGATGACGATCTCGTCGAGCCGGTTCACGAACTCGGGCTTGAACGCGCGGCGCACCGTCTCGTGCACGGCGTCAACCTTGGCGGCCCACGCCATGTCGGGGTCGACGAGGTACTGGCTGCCGAGGTTCGAGGTGAGGATGAGGATCGTGTTGCGGAAGTCCACGGTGCGCCCCTGACCGTCGGTGAGTCGGCCGTCGTCGAGCACCTGCAGCAGCACGTCGAACACCTCGGGGTGGGCCTTCTCGACCTCGTCGAGCAGCACGACCGAGTAGGGGCGCCTGCGCACGGCCTCCGTGAGCTGTCCGCCCTGCTCGTAGCCGACGTACCCTGGAGGGGCACCGACGAGCCTGGACACCGAGTGCTTCTCGCCGTACTCGCTCATGTCGATGCGCACCATCGCGTGCTCATCATCGAAGAGGAACTCGGCGAGCGCTTTCGCGAGCTCCGTCTTTCCAACGCCGGTCGGGCCGAGGAAGAGGAACGAGCCTGTGGGGCGGTTCGGATCCGCGATCCCTGCGCGCGTGCGCCGCACTGCGTCGGCGACGGCTTCAGCAGCCTCCTGCTGCCCAACGACGCGCTTCGCAAGCTCGCGCTCGAGCGCGAGCAGCTTCTCGGTCTCCCCCTGCATGAGGCGGCCGACGGGGATCCCGGTCCACGCGGCGACCACGCCGGCGATGTCCTCGTCGGTGACCTGCTCGTTCACCATGCGCGGCTCGCCGTCTGGGCCGGTGGTGCCCTGCAGCTCAGCGTTCTCGGCCTCGGCGAGCTCCTTCTCGATGACGGGGATCTCACCGTACAGCAGCTTCGAGGCGCGCTCGAGGTTGCCCTCGCGCTGCGCGCGCTCGGCGTCCATGCGCTTCTGGTCGAGCTTCTCGCGGAGCGCGCCGACACGGTTCAGGGTCGCGCGCTCCTTCTCCCAGCGCTCCTCGAGGCCTGCGAGCTCGGTCTGCTTCTCGGCGAGATCCTCGCGGAGCTTCGCGAGGCGCTCCTTCGAGGCCTCGTCCTTTTCCTTCTTCAGTGCGAGCTCTTCGAGCTTGAGCCTGTCGACCGCGCGACGCAGCTCGTCGATTTCGAGCGGCGCGGAATCGATCTCCATGCGCAGCCTGCTCGCGGCCTCGTCGATCAGGTCGATCGCCTTATCTGGGAGCTGGCGGGCGGTGATGTAGCGGTTCGACAGCGAGGCGGCTGCGACGAGCGCGGAGTCTGCGATCGTGACCTTGTGGTGCGCCTCGTAGCGCTCCTTGAGGCCGCGGAGGATCGCGACCGTGTCCTCGACCGAGGGCTCGCCAACGTAGACCTGCTGGAAGCGCCGCTCGAGCGCCGCATCCTTCTCGATGTACTCGCGGTACTCGTCGAGCGTCGTCGCCCCGATGAGGCGCAGCTCGCCGCGCGCGAGCATGGGCTTGAGCATCTGCGAGGCCGCGACCGAGGACTCACCGCCGCCCGCACCCATGAGCGTGTGCAGCTCATCGATGAAGGTGATGATCTTGCCGTCGGATTCCTTGATCTCGGCGAGCACAGCCTTCATGCGCTCCTCGAACTCGCCGCGGTACTTCGCGCCGGCGATGAGCGCGGAGATATCGAGCGAGATGAGCTCCTTACCCTTGAGCGACTCGGCCACGTCGCCCGCGACGATGCGCTGTGCGAGCCCCTCGACGACGGCGGTCTTACCAACGCCTGGCTCACCAATGAGCACGGGATTGTTCTTCGTGCGCCTGGTGAGCACCTGGCTCACGCGTCGGATCTCGCTGTCGCGCCCGATCACGGGATCGAGTTTGCCCGAGCGGGCTACCTCGGTGAGGTTCACGCCGAACTGCTCGAGCGCACTTTCCTTGCCTTCTTCTGCGGCCGGCTGCCAGTTTGCCTGCATGATGTCCTTTCGTGATGAGCGGGCTGTGCGACTCGTGTGCTTCTCACCCGGAATCGCAAACTTGAGTGGATATGACTCAAGTTTAGAACGAAACCGCAAATCCCGCCAGTCCCAACCGCCAAGCCGCAGCGGGTGGCGGGCCCCAATTATTCGAGATGCCTGAGGTACCGCTCTGGCGCTGCCATGAAGCGCCGCCAGCTGTCGACCATCTCAAGATCGTCGTAGGTGCTGCGGCGCATCCCCCACGACCCGAGCTCATAAATATCGGCACCCGGCACCGCCGCGAGGATCGGGGAGTGCGTCGAGAGGATGACCTGCGCCCCACTTTCGGCGATCGCCACCATGTGCGCGAGCAGCCCAAGTGAGCTCGTGAACGACAGCGCAGACTCTGGCTCGTCGAATACCCAGAGGCCCGGCATCGATGCGCGCGCCTGCACGAACTCAAGGAACGACTCACCATGACTCTGGAAGTTATGCAGGCCCCGCGGGCCACCGTCCTCCATCTCGATGGCGTGGAGATAACCGAAATGCCCATGCATCGTCTCTGCCCGAAGAAACACGCCCTTCCGCGATGACCCGGCACCGCGGGCGAGCTGCAGGTGCTCGTTGAGCGGGGACTCGCTCACGACCGTCGAGTGGCGCGCATTGTGGGTTCCGCCCTCCGGGTTCAACCCGTATGCAGCGGCAATCGCCTCGACAATGGTGGACTTGCCCGCACCGTTCTCCCCGACGAGCACCGTGAGCGCACCAAACGTCAAGCCCTCGTCCAGCAGCTGCTTCACCGCCGGGATTTGAGCGAACCAGACGCCCCGATCCGCAGGCGCATTCGCCGACTCCTCCACCCACCGCAGCGGGAGCGTATTCAGCAGCATGTGCACCCTTTCCCCACGGACACCCGGCCCGCACCCCTTGAATCATCAGATGAATCGATCTAGCCTGAGATGAACCTACCCGCTTGCACCGACACTGGGCCTCCCCCTCCCCCGGGATTGCTCCAGTTTCACCGCTCGCGCGCCTCACCGCAACACCACAGCACCCACCGCTTCACGCACCCGAGCCCCACTCCCAGCCGCAGAGCCCACTGAGCGAAAAGAGCCCCAATGGTGTCGACCAACATCAGCGCAGACCACGCGACGACCGGCCTTGTGACCGCCGAAGTCAGCCGCGCCGAGCGGATCTCGCAGAGCTTCGTCCGGGTCACGGTCACCGGCGACGCGCTCGCCGACTGGCGCCACCTCGGGTTCGACCAGTGGCTGCGGCTTGCGCTCCCCATCGCCGAGGGCACCCGCTTCGACCAGCTCTCCGACCGCTTCGACACGAAGGGCTACCTCCGCTACCTCACGCTCCCGAAGGCGACGCGGCCCGTGATCCGCAGCCTCACCGTGCGCAACTTCCGCCCCGAGCAGCGCGAGCTCGATATTGACTTCGTGGCACACGGCGCTGAGGGCTTCGCCGGCCCCTGGGCCGCGTCGCTTCCCGTCGGCGCGACAGTCGGGCTGATCGACCAGGGCTGCGGTTTTGCAGCGCAGAACGCTCGGCACGTCCGCATCGCCGGAGAGGAGACCGCTCTGCCGGCAGTGCTCGGAGTACTTCGGGACCTCCCCGCCGACACGACAGGCGACGCCATCATCGAAATCTCAGACCCCTCCGACCGGCAGCCCGTCGCTGCCCCGAGCGGCGTGCGCGTGCACTGGATAACCCGGGCAGCGACCTCACGGCCAGGGGCGGAGGCGCTCGCCGCGTTGCGCTCTCTTGGCTCAGAAGGCCTCGATGACCCTGGATTCCAAGCGTTCATCATCGGCGAGCAACACCTCGCGAGCGGCGGGCGCAAACACCTCGTGAACGAGCTCTCGGTACCGAAGGCTCAGGTAAAGTTCTGCGGCTACTGGCGCAAACGCTGAAGCGCCGCTGCTGCCCGACCACCGCGGCGCCGAGTTCCTCGCTGCTCGCGGCCCACCGCGCGAGCAGCAGTGCGCGCAGCCGCGACACCAGCCAAGGCGAACAGGTCTAGGCTGAAACGGTGACCGATACGAACACAGCCAAGCACCCAGTCGCCTTCGCCTCAGACAACTGGGCCGGGATTCACCCGGAGGTGCTCGCCGCCATCGCTGCTGCGAACGTCGGCCACACCGTCGCATACGGCGGGGACCAGTGGACGCTCAAGTTCCAAGCGACGGCGAAGCGACTCTTCGGCGACGAAGCAGAAGCATTCCCCGTGTTTAACGGCTCCGGGGCAAACGTCCTCGCACTACAGGCCGCGCTGCCACGCTGGGGTGCGGTCATTAGCGCCGCGACGGCGCACGTCAACACCGACGAGGCAGGCGCGCCCGAAAAGACCGGCGGGCTCAAACTGCTCGCTGTGCCGACAGCAGACGGCAAGCTCACCCCAGAACTCGTTGACCGCGAGGCGTGGGGCTGGGGCAGCAAACACCGCGCGCAGCCGCTCGCAGTCACTATTTCCCAAAGCTCTGAGCTTGGCACCTGCTACACCCCAGCGGAGATACGTGAGCTCGCGGACCACGCCCACGAGCGTGACATGCTGCTCCACGTTGATGGCTCCCGTCTTGGCGCGGCTGCCGCTCACCTGCAGACCAGCCTCGCAGCGGTGTCGAGCGACGCCGGGGCGGATCTGCTGAGCCTCGGAGGCACGAAGAGCGGTGCGCTCGCAGCGGAGGCCGTGATCGTATTGCGGCCAGATGCAACGCCGGGAATGGAATACCTGCGCAAGATCAACCTGCAGCTCGCTTCGAAAATGCGCTTTGCTTCGGCGCAGCTGGAGGCCCTCTACGGAGGCGACCTGTGGCTCCGATCCGCATCGCACGCAAACGCGATGGCCGCCAGGCTCGCCGCCGGGATCGATAAGGCCGCAAACCCCGATGTGCGGATCGCGTTTCCCGTGCAGTCAAACGCGGTCTTCGTTGAGCTTCCGGACGAAGTTGCGCAGCGCGCCCAGGCTCGCTTCGCGTTCGGCGCGTGGCCGAGTCGGGCCGGACTGTACCGGCTCATGTGCGCCTTCGACACGAGCCAGGAAGACGTTGACGAGCTCCTCGCCCTGATCACTGCGTAGCCTGACGCAGCAGCCCCGCCCAGCGGCGCAAGGCGCGTGAGGCGACCCCCGGGACGCCAAGGGCTCAGATGCCGCCAAACGCGAGCCTCGCGGCGATGACGAGCATGATGACCGCCACGACACCGTCGAGGATCTGCCACGAGCGCGGCGTCGCAAAGAACCTCGTGAGCGCGCGAGCGCCGTAACCGAGCACAAAGAACCACGCGATGCTCGCGATGGCACCACCCGCGGCAAACCACCAGCGCCCAGGGTCTCCCTGGGCGTTGCCGATCGACCCCATGAGGACCATCGTGTCGAGGTAGACGTGCGGGTTGAGGTAGGTGATCGCGAGGCACGCGAGCACGACGCTCTTCAGCGAGCGCGGCTCCCCGCCCTCGGCGGCGACGAGCGCCTCCGGTCTCGCCGCACGCCGCGCGGCTGTCCACGCATACCAGACGAGGAACGCAACGCCGCCCCAGCGCACGACCTCAAGCAGCACGGGCGCGCGCTCGATCACGAGGCCGATGCCCGCGACGCCGAGTGTCTCCAGCAGGGCGTCGGTGAGGCCGCAGATGAGCACGACGGGCAGCACATGCTCGCGTCGAATCCCCTGCCGGAGTACAAAGGCGTTCTGTGCGCCGATCGCGACGATCAGGGAGAGGCCGCTGCCGAGGCCGACAAGAAAGGGAAGGATCACGGAGACGACGCTACGGCGTCAGCGACACTCGCCGCTACTACAGCCACACGAAACTTTCTCACGGAGCATTAGCTGTGCTTAATATGGGGTGTGGATCTCCCCCTCGAACACCTCAGAACATTTGCCGCCGTCGTCGACGAGGGTTCCCTCGAGGGCGCAGCGCGGCTCCTCCACGTCTCACCCTCCGCGGTGAGCCAGCGGCTTCGGAACATGGAGGAGCGAACCGGCTCCGTGCTGCTCATGCGCAGTCGCCCGGTCGCGGTCACCGCGACAGGAGCAGCCGTGCTCAGGGCGGCGAGGCAGATCGCGCAGGTCGTCGAGGACGTCTCAGCAGAGCTCGATCAGGGCAGCGCGCGCGGCTCGCTCGTGCGGCTCGTGATCAACGCGGATTCGCTCGCGACGTGGTTCGTACCCGCGCTCGCCCGCGCGGCCGCTGAGACCGGCGCGCGATTCGAGGTGCTCAGGGCAGACGAGACAGTCTCGACCGAGCGCCTCCGCAGCGGCGACGCGATGGCGGCCCTCACCGCGACCCCCGAGCCAGTCCCGGGCTGCGTCTCGACCCGTATCGGGGTGGATCGTTATCACCCGGTCGCCTCCCCCGCGCTCTACCGCCAGCACTTCGCCGACGGGGTGACGCCGGAGCTCCTCGCCGCTGCTCCGCGCATCGATTTCGACAGGCACGACATGTTTCAGGATCGCTTCCTCCGCGAGTACGCGGGTGTATCCGAGCAGCCGAGCATTCCGCCGCGGCACTTCGTCCCCTCGTCCGCGGAGTTCGTGACGGCCATCGAGCTCGGCATGGGCTGGGGCATGGTGCCGGCGCTGCAGTGCGCCGCGCCGCTCGCCTCCGGCACCCTCGTCGAGGTGCTGCCAGAGCGATCGCTCGCACTCCCGCTCTACTGGCAGCGATGGAATCTGCACTCACCCGTGCTCGACACGCTCACGGAGATCATCACGGCAGCTGCCAGGGATGCGCTCGACTTCAGCTAGCTGGAATACGCAGCCCGGATCGGGCGTTCAATCCACTTGGCAGGGCGAACGCCCCCTTTTCGTTTCATCCAGGAGATTCATGTCTGCGAAGCACGCAACCACCAGCACCCCGATCCTCAGCACGCTCTCTGAGCGCTGGAGCCCGAGGGCATTCGATAGCGACCACGCCCTCCCCGAGGACGCACTGCGCAGCGCCTTCGAGGCAGCACGCTGGTCGCCAAGCGCGAGCAACACCCAGCCGTGGCGCTTCATCGTTGCGCGTCGCGGAAGCGAGTCGTTCGGCAAGATTGAGGGCGCACTCGCCGGGTTCAACGCGCAGTGGGCAGGTGCTGCTTCAGCCCTGGTTGTGAACGTTGCCGTCGTGGCGAGCGAGACCGGTGAGCCGCTGCGCTGGGCCGAATACGACCTGGGGCAGGCTGTCGCTCACCTCTCCGTGCAGGCGCACTCGGAGGGTCTCTACGTGCACCAGATGGGTGGCTTCGACGCCGCTCAGATCAGCGAGGCGTTTGAGCTCGGCGCAGAACTGCGCGTCGTCTCCGTGATGACCATCGGCAAGCTTGGCGTGCCGGAGCAGCTCGCCGAAGCGCTCAAGGAGCGCGAGCTCGCTCCGCGATCGCGTGCGAGCGTCGAAGAGCTCATCATCGTCAACGACTGAGTAGACGCTGCGGGCGCGCGGCCCTGGCTACTGCGTAGTCTCGGCCGCGTACGCTTCGCCGTCGAGGCGGAGTGCGCGCACGAGGTCTGCGGCGTGCACCGTCGAGATGATCACACGAGAGAACGTGTCGAACTCGCCGATCCAGCCACGGTTCTCGTCGGCGCTCTCTGGCACCTCAAGATCGATCACGACGGCCTCGCGCCCGCGCCTTGCAAGCACGAAATCCTTGCCCCCGCGCGTGCGCCAGGTTCCGTAGGCGAGCCCGCGCGGCAGCCCGGCCCCTGGCGAGCGGATCCCGCGGATCCACACCCACGGATCCTCTGTGATGACCGCGGAGCGGATCGCCGCACGATCGAGCACGATATCGCGGCGACGGAGAGAGACCGTCTTTTCGGCAGCGGTCAGGCGAATAACCACCCGGTCCGTGTGCACCTCAACGCGAGCCACGGTCAGTCCAACATGTCGCTGTGATCGATTGCGGACTCGACCGCTTCGATGATGGCGTCGACCTCGGCCTGCCGGTCGATGCCGTTGCGGGACAACTCGAGTTCCTCAGCCGCGGCAAGGGTGTTCTCCCCAACACACACGACGAGGGTGTTCTCAGGCAGCTTCGGGAACTGCTTGCGCACTTCCTCAGCAATCTTCGCGGAAGCCACGAGGATCGCATTGATGCGGCCCGAGTCGATATCTTCGCGAATGTGCACGGAGGCCGGCACTCCAATGGTGCGAAACGCGAGCACCTGAGTGACATCGTGGCCTCGCTCAATGAGGCCCATCGTGAGAACGGGCGTTGCCACGTCCGAGCGGAGCGTCAAGACACGCAAGACCTCGCCCGAGTCGATCTCATTCCACTCCTTGAGAAGCTGGAAGGTGGTGTTGTTGTCCTCGTCGGGGGTCAGCGTGACGGGATAGCCTGCCTCGCGGAACGCGACGGCGGTCGCTTCGCCAACGATCGCAACCTTCGTTCGCTCGTGAAACTCAGCATTGTGGTGCTTGAGCACGTCGGCGACGGTCGCGCTCGTCGCCGTCATCCAATCGAACTCACCGGATTCGAGCGCCTTCAGCGCCTCGACAAGCTTGTCTTCCTCGCTCGTGTGAGAAAAGTCCACGAGCGGCGCGATCACGGTCTGTGCGCCACGATCCCGCAGCGCCTGCGACACAAGGTCACCCCAAATCCCGCCGCGCGGAACAAGCACACGGAGGCCGCCGAGCAGCTTAGCCTGATCCGACATACACCCCACATCACTCGAAACGAACAAGAACCGCGCTGAGCGCGGATTCTCAAAGATACGGCCCGCTCGGAGCCGCGTGTTCACCTATTCTCGCCCTGCGCCGGTCAAGACGCAAAACTGAGGGCCGCATCGGCACGATCGAAACCGACCCGTTACGCGTGTTGCCACCCCAACAGCATGGCCTAAGGGAGCGATCAGCGGAAATTCTTACTCGCGCGCTTTGCGAGGGCCCACACGATTGCGCCTGCCGTCGCGGCGACAACCACGACACCCGCCACGAAGACGAGCGGCCGCTCGCGACGCTCCTCCTGAATGCGCGCGGAGACTCGCTCGGTCGCATCATCGATGCGCTTCGCGTAGTTCAGCCGGTCGCTCAACTGCCCGAGGGTGTCGTAGAGCTCCGCCCGCGCAACCTGTGCCTCGGCGATGCCGAGGGCGCGCTGCTCGTGTTGGCTCATCGCTCCCCTCCATATCCATAGGTTTCCGTGGCGTTACGCGCCTGACGAGCGCCGGCCGAAGCGGTCGATACCCGCGGCTCCGGAGAGCTGTCGCTTCCGGCAGGTCGCGGGTGCGACTCAGTGTTCACGCCGATGTCTCCAAGCGCTGCTACGTCGTCTCCGACCCGCGCAAGCGTCTCTTCCGGGACCGGGTTGCCGCGCCGGATGAGCTTGAATCCAGCGAATAGCGCTCCCGCTGCGAGCAGGAGCAAGGCAGCAGCGACAACGAGCGCAGCGAGCCACCACGGCCACACGAGCGCCAGCGCAGCGATCGCCGCGATGACGAGCGCCTGCAGCGTGAAGAAGAGGAAGAACAGCGCGATAGCGACACCTACGGCGCCGATGCCGGCCTTCTTCGCAGCGCCAACGGCCTCCCGCTTCGCGTTCTCGTACTCGATTTTCGCGAGCGAGACGATCTGTTGGGGAAGCCTGGCCATCAGCTCGAAGGTGCCGGCCTCATCGCGTTTGCGGCTCATGCCGAAGTCTCCTCCGTTGGGCGTTCAGGCACAGCTGCTGTTCGCTGCGACTGCGCTGGCTCGGGCTTCGGCTGCGTTACGGCGACGAACGCAGACTTTGCTGCGCGTGCGGCCGCGGCCTTCACGTCATCAACGCGGTCGCCGACAGTGTCCTTCACTGAGGTCACTCCCTGCTGCACGAGTGGTGTCTCCCACACAGCGATTGCGCCACGCTTGATCTGCTCATAGCGAGCACGCCCGGCACGAGTTCCCAACACGTACCCGAGTGCGGCTCCGACTACGAAACCTACTTTGCCCCTCATGTGGTGCCTCCCGACCGTATTGTTCACAGCCTACTCTTCGCGGCCGACTCTTATACATTCCTATTGGGAAATATACAGCGTACCCCTCGAGGGTATCAACGCCAACTGGAGCTATTCGGAGATCCCGGTCAGCTTTCGACGCAAGACCACCGCTCGCTGCCGCGCCTCAGCGAGGGCCTCTCCAAGCTCACCCCCGTGGAGTTGCTCGCCCGCCACAATCAGATCAGGGTAGGCGGCTGCGCACTCCGCCCGTGCGAGCTCCGCAGCGTCGCGCTCAGCAAGTGTCGCGAATGCAGCGGCACGAACGCGCACGACCGGCTCGGAGGCAACGTCACCAAGTCCGGCCGCCTCGATCGCGCCGGTAAGCAAATCCGCAGGGAGCCGCGCAGGCAACTGCAGGTCCCCCGGTCCGGCTGGGCCGGAAAGCCAGATCGCACTCCCGTTGACGCCGCCGCCAAGTACGCGCGCCGTCCACGTACCTGCCTCCGCCGTTTCGAGCAGGAGGAGCCTGTCATCTGCTGGCGCATGTCCATCCGCCGACCGCGCACTCTCCCCCTGAATGCCGATATCGGCATATTGCCGCGTCGTCGCCGGCAACAGTGAGGCAAGCGCTGCAACCAGGCCCGCAACACCCTCTGTCGGCCCGGCGTCAGCGACGCCGGAGGCGTTCACGGCAACCCGTGCGATGTCCTCGAGGTCGCCAATTACGGCGTCGAATGCCAGGCGTCGGCCCTCAGCGTCGGTCACTGTCCACCCCGCGCCTTGGGAACTTGCCCGCTCGCATGACACCACCGAACTGGTAAACCGCTTTGCGCCGTAGAGCTCGAGGTGCGCCACCAAGAGCTCACCAAACTCATGCCACCCCGCGGCCGGGGCGACGACGGTTTCACGTGCAACGTGTGCTTCCTGCTGCTGCATCGCCCCGCCGCTGAGCGACCCGGCGCGGGTCAACGCTTCATTCAGCCCCTGCTCGACGAGCGCGACCTCGGCATCGTGTGCGCGCACGCCGAAGCGTTCGTGAACGAGCGGATCGACCGCGGTCTCGCGCACAGCGCGGCCGACACGTGAATCGACGAGCTTGCCGAGGTTGGGTTCTTTGCCGATCGTGAGCACGGGCTTGAGTCGATCGAGGTAGGCCCTGAAGGCGCCGGGTGCGCCGAACAGCGCGAGCGCAGCCCTCGAGAGGGGTACCGCCGGTATCCCCCAGACCGAAGACTCGGGTAGCGGGCGCCACGCGCCATCACGCGCGATCAGTGACACCTGGGCGGGTGTCACGGTCGACGGGGCTGCCCCTGGCGTGCCGTGTGCTTCGGGCGTGAGCGGAGCTGCGATCTCACCGAGCAGCGCAGCCACCTCTCCCCCTGGGTCACGCACATCGCGCTCAGGGACACGAATCGCGGTGTCCGCGATCCACACCTCGACACCGACTTCGGCGAGATCGAGCGCCGCGGCGAACGCCGCTACACCGCCTCCGAGCAGGAGCGCCTGTTTCACGCTTGCCCGAGCCCTGGCTGAGCGACAGCGACCGGACGCCACACCGTGTCAATACGTTCGCGGCCGTAGCCGTGCTTCCGGAAGATGCGCATAACCAACCACGCGAAAACGGCAAGGCCGAGGACCTGGCCAATGATCGATTCTGGACCGGCAGAACTCTCCACCTGCCCGGTGTCGGGAGTTGCCCCCGCCGCCATGAACGCGAACGCAGCGATGTTGTTGATGATGTGGATCGCAATTGCAGCCTCGAGGCCGCCCGTCTTCCAAGTGACCCAGGCAGCGGTCAGGCCCATCAGCCCAACGACGACCATGCCCCAAATATCGTAAATGTGCATGATGGCGAACACCACGGAAGATATTCCGATCGCGAGCCACGGTGAGCGCATCCACGATCCGAGCACCTGCAGGAACAAGCCGCGGAACACGACTTCCTCGGCCGCCGCCTGGAACGGCACGAGGAGGAGCACCAGCAGGAACGAAACAAGCGCCGCCGTGCCATTGAAACCGGGAGCCTCGGCGGCAATTGTGCCAGAGGTGGTGGTTGGGGAGAAAGACTCCATGGCGATACCCACGAGCATGCCGACGCCGTTCATCACCAGGATGCCGATCACCGCCGCACCCGTCGTGCGACCAAGCAGGCCCCACCGGATCTTGCCCGCTACCGACCACACACGCCCCGTGGGGCGGATGCCGAGTGAAAGCATCGCGAGCAGCACCGCGGGAATCATGAGTGCCACGCTTCCGAGGCCGAGCACGATCGACCACGGGTGCTGCGTGTCAAGGATCGGAGAGATCTGCGTGAACAGCGCATCGTTCACGTAGTCCGGGTCGAAGATCACGAGCAGCGGCATGAGCGCAAGCGAAAACGCAATGTTCATTGCGAAGTAGATGCTCGCCGCGAGCAGGAGCACGACGAGTGGCTTCCACCACGCGAACTTCGGGGCACCGCGGTAGAGCCTGTGGTACTCGAGTGGCTCGGTCTCGACCTGCTTGAACTGCGGCTGTGGCTGTGCCCAGGCCCACTGCGGTGGCGTTCCCCCGCCCGGTGCGGGCGGCGGGGCCGGTGTGCCCGGAGGCACCGCTGCACCCGGCTGCGGCTCCGGCATGCCTGGCGGCACGGGAACCACGGGTGGTAGCGACTCGCCTGGCTGGCCTGGTGCTGCGACGTGACCCGGCTGCGCCGGGGGGACGGGCAGCTCAGTCTCGCCCGGCGCTCCGGGTTCCCCCGGATGCAGTGGCCCCGCTGGCGGGACCGATGCACCCGGGGGCTGCGAACCTCCGGTGTTTGGTGTGTGACCGTCGATCGGGGGTTGCGTCATCGTGCTCCCTGGTTAGGCGCCGCGGAGGCGTTCTGCGAGGTAGGCGTGGAGTTCGGCGCGGGGTACCCGCTCCTGTTGCATCGTGTCGCGCTCGCGCACGGTCACCGCGTTGTCGTCGAGCGAATCGAAGTCGACAGTGACGCAGAACGGTGTGCCGATCTCGTCTTGGCGGCGGTAGCGCCGGCCGATCGCGCCCGAATCATCGAAGTCGATGTTCCAGTCCTCGCGGAGTTCCTGCGCGATCTCGCGGGCGAGCGGCGACAGGTTTTCGTTGCGGCTGAGCGGGAGCACCGCTGCCTTCACCGGCGCGAGGCGCGGGTCAAGAGCAAGCATCGTGCGGGTATCGGTGCCGCCCTTCGAGTTCGGCACCTCCTCCTCGCGGTATGCGTCGACGAGGAACGCCATGAGCGAGCGGGTGAGGCCGGCGGCAGGCTCGATCACGTAGGGCATCCAGCGCTCGTTCTTCGTCTGATCGAAGTAGCTGAGATCCTTGCCCGAGTGCTCGGAGTGGGTCGAGAGGTCGAAGTTTGTGCGGTTCGCGATGCCCTCGAGCTCACCCCACTCGCTGCCCGTGAAACCGAAGCGGTACTCGATGTCCGCGGTACGCTTCGAGTAGTGGGAGAGCTTCTCCTTTGGGTGGTCGTAGAAGCGCAGGTTGTCGGCGTCGATGCCGAGACCGACGTACCAGTCCATCCGCTCCTTCATCCAGTATTCCTGCCACTCTTCGTCGGTTCCCGGCTCGACGAAGAATTCCATCTCCATCTGCTCGAACTCACGGGTGCGGAAGATGAAGTTGCCCGGGGTGATCTCGTTGCGGAAGCTCTTGCCGATCTGGCCGATGCCGAACGGCGGCTTCATGCGTGCGGCCTGCAGCACGTTCGCGAAGTTCACGAAGATGCCCTGCGCGGTCTCGGGGCGGAGGTAGTGGAGGCCAGCCTCGTCGTCGACCGGCCCGAGGTAGGTCTTCAGCAGGCCGGAGAAGGCGCGCGGCTCGGTGAACTGGCCGCGGGTGCCGCAGGCGACACACACGATCTCTGACAGTCCGTCCTTCGGCGCGCGGCCCTTCTTCTCTTCGAAGGCCTCGATGAGGTGGTCTTCACGGTAGCGCTTGTGGCACTGGAGGCACTCGACGAGCGGATCACTGAAGACCTCGACGTGGCCGGAGGCTTCCCAGACGCGCTTCGGGAGGATGACGCTCGAATCGATGCCGACAACGTCGTCGCGGCGCTGGACCATCGCCTTCCACCACTGGCGCTTGATGTTCTCCTTGAGAGCAGTGCCGAGAGGGCCGTAATCCCACGCGGAACGAGAACCGCCATAAATCTCACCCGCTTGGAAGACGAAGCCGCGGTGGCGGGCGAGAGAGATGACCTTATCGAGGCGGGACTGTTCAGCCATTGTGTTATTCACTCCAAGGGGCAGACGGGGATCTTGGTTACGGTCGTGCGCGTGCCAGCGCATTCACCCCTCAAGCCTATCCTGCTCTCGCTTAGCGCACTCAGGGACGACGCGTTGGGGCCTGCTGAGCCTGCATAATATGCAGTCTCATCGCTACCTCGCCGAAGAGCAGCTGGTCACCATGCAAGAGCCGCGTGCGCTCGTGGGCAGCGAGCAGCCGTTGTGCGCCGCGTGCGACGACGTATGTTCCGTTCGCGGCCCCGAGGTCGGCCACCCAGAACTCGTTGTTGGAGGTGAGACCGAACTCGAAGTGATTTCGAGACAGCACGCGTTGAGGATCGTCGAACTTCACCACGTGCTCGTAGCTCCCCTGAGCATCAATTGGGCCCCGCCCAACGACCCCTACTCCCGCGGATGTCGAGTGTTTCGCCAGTATTCTCCCCTGCGAGTTCGATGTTGGTGAGAGTACTCCACGTGCCCGTGGCCTGATCGCACTCCATTCGCTGCAATTGTTCAACGACATCATCTGCGCCGTTTTCGCCTGGCCCGCACCGATCTCGAAGCAGCCCAGGCTCCGCACACAAGACTCTTCCGCATCTTCAAGTGTTGCAGCGCGGCAGTCAAGCGTCTCTGACGCTTCTGCTCGCCTGGAAGCTGCGAAAGCTTTGGTGTGGGAAGCAAAAGACGGCTACACCAGCACGAGTAACAGTGTCGCGAAACTGATCGACGCGGCAAGAGACCCGGGAGTTCCCGCTGATTCATGGTGGGAGAAAATCAATAACTCTGACTGGTGGCAAGTCATCGTGGTCATCGCGACCGTAGTCGTGATTATCGCGGCGATTGCCGCGTTCGTAGTGACCGGACCGATCGCGATCATCGCAGCCGTGACCGCTGCTGTGCTGGGGGCGGTGCTGCTTGCAGACGACGTGATGGCGTTCGCAGCAGGCGAGATGTCTGGGGCTGAGTTCGCCGTGATGATTGGGTTGAGTGCGATCCCTGGCGGTCGGGCGGCCCGGGCTGGAGCAAAAGCTGGAACAGCCGCGATCGACGCAGGAATTGCTGCGAGCAAGGCTGGTTCATCTACGGTCAGAGTCACCACCCGAAACGGTGAGAGCATCGTGCGCTCACGAAACCCAGACTGGTTGAACAAACTTCTCGATCGCACCGATATCGAGCCTTGGCGGCGTGTACGGGCCGAGTGGCAAGAGTTCAACTATCAAAACCATCACCGCTACCCGCAGAACGAGGTAGCACTCCGAAACGGAAAGTTTCTTGATTCCTACGTCCCTGACGTTGCGATCGTGTCGCGGAAGAATACGCAGCTCTGGGATGTTACGCCGAAAACCGCGCGTCTCTATATCGATGAGATGCTCGCAAAATACGCCCCAAATACGCCGATAGCTTCCGGCGGGAAGCTTGACGGGAGGCTTGTTCTTGAGGTTCCGGTGCAGCGTGGCGAGATCCCGCAAGCAATACTCGACCACGCGCGAAACCTCGATCCCCAAGTGCTTATTCGTGATGTCCTCGGACATATCTACAATTAGAGTCGCTACACCGTTCGTTGCCACACGTCTTCCTTGAGAAGGAGTACGCCTCGTGCATCGTTACATTTACGCAGACAAAATCGGTGCCGGCCCAGAGAACCCCAACAAACAGTGGGGGTTGTTTACCAACGAGCTCACCCCAGACGAGGCTCAAGCCCGCTACGAGCTGAACGCGCGCCAGGACGGGGAATGGTTTGGCATCGTCCGCTTTGACGAGGAGCTCGGACGTCCAACAGGGCTGATCCAGATGTGCCCTCAGGCGAATGGCCTCAAAATGCAGAAATTGGACGCCCATGGACGCGTTGAAGCATCCTACATATGGGGCGGATACTACGAACCGCATCACAAAGATCCCACACCGTACAGCGGCAACGCCACCCAGATCATGCTCTCCCAGATCACCTGGTACGCCTACCCCGAAGAAGAACGCTTCCTTAACCTCACAGACAGCATCGGAGCGGTAATGATGCAGTTCGAAGCAGACGGCTACGTGAAGGAGGAGATCATGACCCCACAAGGATTCGGCAAGCCGATGCACGTCGAGACCCGTGAATCGCGTGGCGTAGACGTCTCGCACGACTGGTTCGATATCCCCCAGTTTGGTGACTGGGAACCCCTCTTCAACCCCACCCCAACCACCGAGTAGCTGCCCCACGCAACAACCCACCAAGATCCACACCCAAGGAAGGTCTCTTGAGTAGCATTCCCAGAGAACGGATCTCCCCCGCAATGCATTCAGGCGGCACGCCCGCGTTCTCGCTCTACAGTTCCCCCGCTTTTGTGCCGGGTGGCACCGCGACGGCGACGCTCGCGGGGGAACAAATTGATTGAACAGAACTCACTGGCGGAAGGCTTTCTCATCAACGGGACACCTGACGGTGCGCTTTGGCTGCCCTTGGAGGATCTAGGAAGATGACAGAAGAGGTCTCCGTCTACTCCGATTTGCGGGCATATCGTGGCGCCCATGAGCGACCAGCAAGCGTGCGCCTCACCGAAGACGTTTCCCAACCGGCGGGACAGGTATACAAAGTGACCGTCGACATTGATGGTCTCCCCACCAGGGGTACGGCGCTGATGCATTTGCCGCGCTCGCTGCGGCCAGATCGTCCTTCGAACCTCAGGGATGGCTGCTGGGAATCAAGGGTTGCTCACCGCACTATCGCATGAGCGGCATGCTCCGTGACATGGGTGGCGGCAAGTTCATGTACGACATGTCCTTGCACGACGTCGCGGGACGGCCAACGGCTGTGAGTACATTCTCCTCGGCGCCTTTGGAAGCACTTGCGACGATCGAATCCCAGCTAGCGCAATGGCGGTCGGCACACGACTAGGATCGACCTCGCGAGTGGCCGACGGCTCGCGGTCGAGCGCATCTGCAAGGCATTGCAAGCGGCCGCGTCTACCGACTCCGCCTCGACAGGCAGACCGGCATCAACTCGGTAGATCAGGGACGCGAAGATCGCGTCGCCCTACTGGGAGTGTTACGCTCCCGGCCACTCCCCCAGCACGATGTTCTCCGGAGCCTCGCCGGCGCGCAGGTGCGCGATCTGCCTGCGGACCAGATCCACCATCCGCGGCAGCATCGCGGTCGAGTCACCGCCAACGTGGGGCGTGATGAGCGCATTCGGCAGCGACCACAGCGGGTGATCGCTGGGCAGTGGCTCAGGGTCTGTGACGTCGAGCGCCGCGCGCAGCCTGCCCGCTGTCAGTTCGGCTACGAGGGCGTCCGTGTCGATAAGCGGCCCGCGCCCCACGTTCACCACGAGCGCGTCGTCCGGCAGCGCGGCAAGCGCCGCCGCGTCAAACAGGCCCCGCGTTGCATCGCTCAACGGCAACCCGACGATGAGGATCTCGGTATCCGCAAGGAGGTTCGTCAACTCGTCGATACCGTGCACATGCACGGGCTCACCCGCAAGGTTCTGCTCGTCGCGCGGCGAACGCGCGAGCCGCGTGATCTGCGTCTCGAAGCCAGCAAGGCGCGCCTCGATTGCCTTGCCAACCCCGCCGTAACCGACGATGAGTACGCGTCGGTCGGCGAGGCTTGGGAACGTGCGCAGATCCCACCTGCCTTCGAGACCATCTCGCGTGAATGCTGGCAGGCCACGCTGCGCTGCGATCGTCAGCCCGAGTGCGAGCTCCGCTGTCGACGCTTCGTGCACGCTTGTCGCGTTTGCGACTGGCAGGCCGGCGGGAACGTAGCGGTCGAGCCCGTTGAAGCCGATCGACTGCCACTGCACGAGCTTCACGTCGATCTCGGCGAGGTTCGCGAGCCTGCGGATGCCTCCCCAGTAGGGCGGCACGACGATGTCAATGCTCTGGCGAGGCGCCGGCCCTTCGACGTCCCACTCGACAATCTCGACGCCGTCGATCTCACCGACGGCCTCTCGCAGGTCGGGATCGGTCGGCAGTGACAAGACGAAATCGCTCATTTCTCAAGTCTAGGGGTGGCCAGGCGGCGCCGCATCAACGGTCGTGCCCAGTTCAGAGAAAGCCGCAAGAAACTCTCTCGCCCGCGCCTGAATAGCCCCCGTGTCTCCCGTTTCAACGGCGGCGGCCGGCGCGAGCTCCGAGCCGGCACCGACCGCGATTGCCCCGGCTTCGAACCAGGCGCCAAGGTTGCCAGGGTTCACCCCGCCCGTCGGCACGAACCGCGCATCGGGATAAGGGCCGCTGAGCGCCCTGATACCCGCGGGGCCAGCGATCCCACCTGGGAAAAACTTCACTATGTCGGCGCCAGCCCGCATCACGGCGAGCACCTCACCGGCGGTAAATGCGCCGATCATCGCGAGCGCACCCGAGTCGATGATCTGCGCGGTGACATCAGCAGCGTGGCCGGGAGAGACGAGAAACTCCGCACCGTTCGCGACCGCGGCGTCGACCTGCGCGACCGCCGTTACAGTGCCTGCGCCGATCACCGCGCGATCCCCAGCGAACGCGGCGAGCTCCGCAATCACCCGCGGCGCCTCCGGCACAGTGAAGGTCACCTCGATAGCGCCAATACCTGCGTCGATGAGTGCCTCCCCGGCAACGATCGCGCGCTCAGCGCTGCTCGCGCGCAGCACCGCGACTATGCCCCCGAGGCTGACCGCGCGGAGCGTCTCGTGTTTGTTGCGCACGGCAGTCACAGCACCTTGCGGGCGATACGCTCACCAATGCGTAGGGCGGTCACTGCGCCGGCGGCGTTGCGCACATACGGAACCAAATGGTCGGGGTCATCGATCCCCGGGTCGACCGAGAGCAGCCCCTCACCAACCGGCAGCAGCCAAGGACTCGACATCGGGTCGATCGTAAACGACCCATCACCGCGGTTTGCTGGCAGCGAGATCATCTCGAACGCCCGCCCGTCGTCTCGAACCCGCAGCCTAACCTGCCCGTAAAACCCGCAGTCGTAGAGGCCGACGAGCTCGCTGAATTGCTCGGGGTCGAACGCAGGAACCGTGCTCGCCTGTTGCACCCCGTAGAGCGCGTCGAGGATGACACCCTCAACCGCCCGCACGAGCGGCTTCCCCTTAACGGAGTTCGACAGGATCGCGTAGGAGAGCGCATCCTCGGGAATCATCATGAAGCGGCTCGCGTAGCCGATCGTCAGTCCGTCGTGGCCGAAGGCCGCCCTGTCGCGCTTTGGCTCAATCATCCAGGCGTAGCCGACATCGAGACCGGGAACCTGGCGCGATGCGAGGACGCGCGTGAACCCGAGTGCGTCATTGGTTTCCGCCGCGTACTGCGAGTAGCGCATGAGCTGTCGCGGTGTGCTGAGCACTCCCCCACCTGGAACGTCCCACCCGGGAAGCTGCCAGCCGAGCTGCCACCCCTCATTCCGTGCGAGGCGCGGCTCGTCTTCTGTGATGTCGTGCGGCGCAGCGACCCGATGGGTGATAGCTTCGTCCGCCGTGGTGAAGGTCTGCTCCATCCCAGCAGGCAGGAGCACGCGCTCGCGCAGCACATCGGCCCAGGCTTTGCCCGTGATCCGCTCGATCACGGCGCCCGCAACCATGAACCCCGGGCCGGAGTACGAGAAGTCGGAGCCTGGAACAAACATCAGCTCGTCCTCTGCGTAGTGAGTAATCGAGGCCTGGATGCTGTCGTCGGCGTGCTCCGCGAGGAGTTCGTGTGCGCGACCGATCATGTACTGCGCGTCGATCCCTGAACCGTGTGTGAGGAGGTGCCGCATGGTGATGCGCTCGTCGAGTGCGCCGAGCCCCGCGAGCAGTGGCGCGACGGGCGCGTCGATGTCGAGCAGGCCCTCTGCCTCGAGCTGCGCGGCGACGACGCCGACAAACGTCTTCGAGATTGAGCCGACCTGAAAGATCGTGTCGCCTGTGACCGGCAGCGGGTGTTCGAGATTTGTCACACCGTAGCCGCTAGCGATCTCTGCGTCGCCGATGCGAACACCGATCCCGACACCCGGCACGCGGTGCTCGGCTAGCAGCTGCGGCACCTCAGCGTCGAGCGCCGCCTGTACCGCAGCGAGTTGGGTAGTCGTCAACTGGGTCATCATCTGTTCCTATGCCTTTACGGATTTGGGGTCGAGCAGGTCGCGCAGCGCATCGCCTGCAAGGTTGATCGCAAGAATGAACGTCACGAACACGAGCGCCGGCGGCACAATGAGCCACGGGTCACTCCCGATGTATTGCAGCGAGTCGGAGATCATCGAGCCGAAGTCTGGCTCCGGCGGGCGCACCCCGAACCCGAGGAAGCTGAGCGCAGCGTACGCACCCGACGACATCGAGAGGTTGATCGCCGCGATCACGATCAGGGGTGAGGTGATGTTCGGGAGCACGTGACGCAGCATGATCGAGACCTGCCCGCGGCCGCACAGTCGCGCCGCACTAATGTAGTTGCGCGCCATGATCTCTTGGGTTGCGCTGCGCACCGTCCGGGCGAACCGGGGTATGAATACGATGCCAATGGCGATCGCAGCGTTGAGCAGGCCACGGCCGAGGATCGCAAGTACGAGGATCGCGAGAAGGTACTCGGGGATCGCGAACAGGAAGTCGATGATCCGCGAGACAAGACTGTCGATCTTGCCGCCCCAGAAGCCCGCGATCAGACCAAGGGCCGTGCCGATAACGAGCGCGAAGAGCGTCGCGGTGAACGCCGCGATGACCGCAGGGCGGATCGCGGTAAGCACTCGTGACAGCTGATCACGGCCGAGGGCGTCGGTTCCGAAGAAAAACTCGCCCGTTGGCCGCAGCAGGCGCTCGCCGACATTAATCTGGTTCGGGTCGAACGGTGCGAGCCAGGGGCCGATGACCGCGAGCAGGATGAATGCGGCGAGTACGCCGAAGGCGATGATGCCGACGCGCGAGAGTCTTCGCCGCTGTTTGGCGCGCGGCAGGGTGTTCACGATGGTGTCTGTGAGCTGCGTGGTCATTTGCGCGCAATCCTTCGGTCGAGGGCGGGCACGAGGAGGTCAACGATGAGGTTCGCTGCGATGAACGACCCTGCGAGCACCATCGCCTGGGCATTGAGTTGCACAAAATCGCGGGTGCCAATCGACTGCAGAATGCCGCGCCCAAGCCCAGGCAGGCTGAATATCTGTTCGACGATGAGCAGGCCGCCGATGAGAGCGCCGAACGTGAAACCGATGAAGGTGAGGATGGGCGGGAGGGCTGCCCGCAGCGCGTAGCCGTAGGTGACCAGCCTGTCTGAGAGGCCGTTCACTCGCGCGCTCGCGACGAATGGCTGGTGCAGAATCTCAATCATCGATGCTCTGGTCATCTGCATGATGAGTGGCGCGGTTGGGATCCCGACCGCCACAGCGGGCAGGATCATGCTTTGGAGATTGCCGAGCGGGCTATCTTCGAAACGGATGTACGTCGGCGAGTAGAGGTTCGTGAGGAACGTCGTGGCGAGGATGATCGCGATCGTGCCCGTGATAAAGCCGGGGATCGCGAACAGCAGGATCATGGGGATGCGGATCGACACGTCGACTGGGCTGCCCGCGCGCTTCGCCGCGATCACACCGAGCGGCACACCGATGAGCACGGCGACGATCAAGCTGAGAATCGCGAGCTCAAACGAGACAGGCGCTTGTTGCTGCAGCACCTCCGTCGTCTGCAGCCCGGAGAACGGCGAGGTGCCGAAGTCGCCGCGCAGAACGCCCCACAACCATTCGAGGTATTGGACAAGGATGGGGCGGTCGAGGCCGAGCTCGTGTTCGAGCTCTGCCACGCGCTCCGGTGTTGCCTTCGACCCTGCGATGAGCGTTGCCGGGTTGCCCTCGATGAGGCCCCGCCCTGCGAAGAAGATGAGCGCGCTGAGCACGAAGAGCACGCCGAGCGATGACGCGATTCGGCCGAGAATGTATTTCGTCATGGCGCGGAGACCCCCTCTGGTGCGCGACGGGTGAGCTGCAGTGTGCCTGGGAAGTGACATCGCACCGCCCTGCCGCTGTCTGTTGCGACGAGCTCGGGCGTCTGCTCGCGGCAGCGCGGCTGGGCGACGGGGCAACGCGATGCGAAGCTGCAGCCTTGCTGCTCGGCGACCGCGCTCGGCGGGTCGCCCTCAAGGATGATCCGTTCCGGCCGAAACTCGTCGCTCGGAAGGCTGGGCTCGGCCGAGCGCAGCGCTACCGAATACGGGTGCTGGAGTTGGTCGTCGAACTCCTCGGCCGGCGCAAGCTCAACGATCTGACCGAGGTACATGACCGCAATCCAGTCGCTCACTCCCCGCACGGCGCGGAGGTCGTGCGAGATAAAGATGAACGCTGCACCGGTTCGTTCTTGGAGGCTCCGCAGCAACTGGATGACCTGCATCTGGAGCGACGCATCGAGCGAGCTCACCGCCTCGTCGAGCAGGATGAGCGCGGGGTCTGAAGCGACAGCGCGCGCGATGCACACGCGCTGTTGTTGACCGCCGGAGAGTTCGTGTGGAAATCGGTGCATGAGTTGCGGGTCGAGATCGACGAGCGCCATAAGTTCTTCGACGCGGGCCTCTCGCTCCGCGGCGCGCAGCGCTGGGAGCGCCTCGGCTATCGAGTCGGCGATAGACAGTCTGGGGTTGAGGGCGCTCGAGGGGTCTTGGAACACTGCCTGAACGGTGCCAGTGTGCGCCCCAGCTGGGGCGCCATTCCATTCGATGGTTCCAGCGTCTGCCTGATCGAGGCCGATGAGCACGCGCCCGAGCGTGGACTTGCCGCAGCCCGACTCTCCGACAATACCGAGGGTCTTCCCCGGAGCCACATGCAGGTCGACACCGTCGACGGCGCGAAGCACTCGGCGCGGCCCGAACAGACGCTCTTTCGGCAGCTGGAACGTGCGCTTGATGCCGCTGGCACGCAGCGCGAACTGCTGGGTTTCGTTCATCGTGCCGCCCCCGTCTTTCCTGAGGTGTTCGCGTCGTGCATGCTCGCCGCGGCGAAGAGCTGCTGCGTGTATGGGTGCTGCGGGTTTGCCATGAGGTCGACGGTCTGGCCGTCTTCGACGATCTCGCCGTTGCGCATGACGATGATTCGCGAACACACTTCCGCAACGACGCCGATGTCGTGGGTGATAAGGAGCAGCGACATGCCACGCTGATCAAGTTCGCGCTGTAGCAGGTCGAGGATCTGGGCCTGCACGGTCACGTCTAGGGCCGTCGTTGGCTCGTCCGCGATGAGTAGGTCGGGTTCGTTGATCAGCGACATCGCGATCAGTACACGTTGGCGCATTCCGCCCGAGAGTTCGTGCGGGAAGGCACGGCGCTTCAGACTCGGCTCGGGAATTCCGACCTCTGCGAGGCCGGCCTCAATCAGCGGAATACACGCGGCTTTCGAGAGCTTCCGGTGTGCTTGGATCACGTGTCGAAGCTGGTCGCCAACGCGGATCACCGGGTTGAGGCTGGCAAGTGGATCCTGGGGAATCCGGGCGATCTGATCGCTTCGCAGCTCCCGAAACTGCGTTGCTTTCATCGCGCCGATGTCTTGGCCACGGTAGGTGATCGTTCCATCGACTCGCGTGCCGCTGGGAAGTGAGCGCAGCACGGCCGACGTGAGCGTGCTCTTGCCCGAGCCGGACTCTCCGACAATCCCGACGCGTTCCCCGGCTGCGATCGACAGCGAGACGCCTGACACTGCCGGTTTCGTGCCAGCTCGATAGGAAATAGATACGTTCTTGAGCTCGAGCATCGGCCGAACCTTTCTGGGCGTGTGGGCCGGGCAAACCCGGCCCACACAGCTGGACTGCTACTTGGTGACCTGCGCGAGGAAGGTGCGGCTCTGGCTCGACGGAATCTCGACGCCCTTCACCTTGGCGTCGTGGGCCACGAACATATCGCGTGCGAGCAGCGTGAGCGTCGGGTAGACGATCTCGGCTTCGTGCACCGCGATTGCGCTGAGCGCTTCCTGGTACTCGGTCTCGCTCGACGCGCTCCACGCGTTGTCGATCAGTGTCTGCAGCGACTCGGGCACGTCGCCCTGACGCCCGGGAACCGGTGCGACGTACTGGTAGGGGTTCGAGTAGTACGACTGAGCATTCCAGCTGAGCTCATACGCATTGAGATCGCCCCGGCGCTCGCTCCAGGCGGCAGCCTCGAGCGGATCGAGCTCGACGTTGAAGCCTGCCTTGGCGAGCTGATCCTGCATCACGGCGAGAAGGTCGTTCGTGCCGGGGTCGTACCCGTTGATGTACACGAGATTGAGGTCAACGCCACTCTCGAAGCCGGCTTCCTTGATGAGCGCATTGGCCTTTTCGAGGTCTTGTGTGTGGTTCGGTAGGTCCTCAACCTTCGGCGCCCATGCGAGGCTCGGCGGGAGATACCCGCTCGGCTGCGCGGCTCCGCCGTACGCCTTGTCGGCGAGCTCCTGGCGGTCGAAAGCGAGCGCCATCGCCTGCAACACCTTCGGGTTATCGAACGGCGCCTTCGTGTTGTTGATCTGGAGGAAGATCGTCGAGTCGGTATTCACGTTGGTGACTGTGAACCCTTCCTTCTCAAGGTCTGCGACGCCGCCCTGGTCGGGGAATACGATGTCGACCTTGCCTGCCTTGAGGTTGCTCACCTGCGTGCCCATGTTGGGCATGTAGAGGATGTTCAGCGCCTCAGACTTGGCCTGTTCACCCCAGTACTCTTCATTGCGTTCGAACTCCAGGCTGGTCTCGGGCTCGTACGCGACCTGCGTCCACGGGCCCGTGCCGACCATGTTGGTCGTGAGGTTATCGCCCTCGGCCGCGGCGCTGAGGATCGAGCAGCCCCACACGAGCGGGTTGCCCATATTGTTGATAAAGCCAGCATCGGGGCTCTTGAGCACAAACTTCACGGTCATATCGTCGACCTTCTCAGCGTGTGAGAGCGTCGGGAAGAGTTCAATGTCGATGCGCTCGGGGCTCTCGGTGAGACGCTCGAATGTGTAGACAACGTCGTCTGCGTCGAGGGTGTCACCGTTGGAGAACTTCACGCCATCACGGAGGGTGAAGGTGTATTCGAGCGAGTCTTCGGAAAGCTCGTAACCCGTAGCGAGGCTCGGCTGCACCTCGCCGTCCGGGCTCGTGGTCATGAGGCACTCGTAGCTCAGCTGCCACGCGAAGCGATCGGCGAACATGCTCGAGCGCTGGGGGTCGAGTGACGATGGCGCGGTGGTTTCGGCAACGGTGATGATCGACGCGTCGCCACCACCACCCGTGCCAGCACTCGGTGGGCTACACGCTGTCAGGAGCGCGAGGCTCGCGATTCCAAGCCCCGCGGCAGCGGCAGCTGCGCGGGAGCGATGAGGACTATGCATTGAGGATTTCCTTCCGTCGTTGGAAGCCACTGTTGAAGCTCATGGTGAAGGTACCAGCAAATCTTCTGCATTGCAACGAGGTATGTTGCATTGCAAAATTATGGTGATTGTGGCTACAGTGAGAACACACGCCGACGGCACTCCGCCCGTCGGCGAGATTGTGAAAGGGGCAAAGTGGCACCGACTCAGCACGACGCGTTCGCCATCCGCGATGCGCTCATCCCCAGCGAGGGCATGACCGGGCTCGACAGAGCGACCGTTGTCATCGCTGCGGGCGTCGTGCGCGAGGTGCTTCCCCCCGACGCCGCCCTGCCGCAGGGATTCGCCACCCTCGCAGCCGCTGGCCGCATTCTGATGCCAGGGTTCATCGACGCACACAGCCACGCGGAGGGCGCGCTCGGCCGCGAGACCCCCGAACTCGGCCTGCTTCGTCAGGGCATTACCACAGCGATCATCGGCCAAGACGGTGTTTCCTTCGCCCCGGCGACCGCCGAATCGGCACCCATGAACGAACGCTACTTCTCGGCGATCAACGGCCCGGTTCCGCCCGCACTCTCAGGAGACTGCTCGGTCGACGATGTGCTCACCCACTTTTCCTCGCAGTCTCGGATTAACGCGGCAATGCTGCTGCCGGCCGGCACGCTCCGCTCCGCCGTCGCCGGCTTCACGGCCGAGCCGCTGACAGAATCGCAGCTTGAGGCCGCCACCGAACTTGCGGTCGCGTCACTGGATGCGGGCGCCTGCGGCATCTCCCTCGGGCTTGAGTATGTGCCGAACGGGTTCGCCGACCGCCGTGAGCTGTTGCGTTACGCAGGCATCGCGGCAGCATCGGGCGCGCCCCTCGTCGCCCATCTCAGGGGCTACGAGCAGTCTGCGCCTCAGGGTCTCGCCGAGTTCTTTGGGCTTGCACGCGAAGCCGGAGCACCGATCCACATCTCGCACCTGCACGCTCCTGCGGCGCTCGTGCTCCCCGCGATAGACGAGGCCATTGACAGCGGGATCAGCGTCACGTTCGATTCGTACCCATACAGAAGAGGGAACACGATCCTGACAATGCTGGCGCTCCCCGCGCGCCTCCAGGAGGGCGGCCCCGCCGCAACCCTCGCCGCGCTCGCCGATCGGGCAACCCTCGAGGAGCTCAGACGCGACTGGTTCCCCAGCATCGCAGAGCTCCTCTCGCGCGTCACGGTCGCGAGTGCGGCGCACCCCGACTGGCGCTGGGTTGAGGGGCAGCTGCTACCCGCTGCCGCTGCCGCTACGGGGCAAGAACTCGGCGAGTTCGTCTGCGAGTTGCTTCTCGCAACGGGTCTCGGCGTCGGCGCAATCGTGCAACAGCCGGCGAGCAATCAAATAGCGGATGTGCGCGCAATCGCTAACCATCCTGCCCACCTCGGCGGCTCCGACGGAATCTACCTCGGCTCCCATCCGCATCCCAGGGGCTGGGGAAGCTTCGCCCGTATGCTTCGGCGCCACGTGGTCGACTGGAGAGACTGGAGCTGGGCCGAGGCCGCAGACCACCTGTCCTACCGCGCCGCCGCCCGCTTCAGCCTCGGCGACCGCGGTCGCGCACGACCCGGATCCATCGCCGACTTTTGCCTCGTGCACCCCGATGAGATCGCGGACGGCGCGGACTACGACGCCCCCACTCGGCCGGCACGGGGCATCATGGAAGTATTCATCGCCGGCGTCCCGGTGCTTTCCCAAGGAACTCTGACCGACCGCTATCCGGGACACGGCCTCCGCCGACCGATGTGGACACCAACCTCATGACAACGACCTCAGACTCCGCTCCGCGGAACAATTCAGCCTCGCTTCGCCGCGCGCTCTCGATACTCCAGCTTCTCGGTGACGACCTCAATGGGGATGGCCGCACCATCACCCAGATCGCGACCGAGCTCGACCTCAACAAGAGCACGGTGACACGACTGCTCCAACCAATGCTCGAGACGTCGTTCCTCGAGCAGGCCCCGGGATCGGGTTCGTACCGCTTGAGTTGGGAAACCGCGCGCCTTGGCCAGGCCTATCTCTCAGGCGTGCGCCCAGATCGAGACATGCACGAGGCGCTCGCGACACTCAGCGAGAGCACGATGGAGACCGCGCACCTCGTACGTTCGGCGACCCCCAGCGTCGTGTACATCGACAAGGTCGACAGCCCACACGCCGTGCGCATGATCTCGCGAGTCGGCAACACGCAGCCCATGTACTCGACGAGCGTAGGGAAGTGCATCCTCGCCTTCGCCGACGACGAGACGATACAGACGGTGATCGACGCAGGGATGCCGGCGCGCACCGCAACGACGATCACCACCGCCGCGGGCCTCCGCGCGGAACTCGCAACGATCCGCGAACAGGGGTGGGCGATCGACGACGTCGAAAACGAGGACGGTATTCGCTGCGTCGCCGCCCCAATTTTCGACGCCTCGGGCGGCTGCTCTCACGCAGTGAGCGTTTCGGGCCCCGTGTCGCGCGTGCCGCGCGAACGAGTCCCAGAACTTGTCCCACTCGTTATTGCTGCGGCAACCGACATCTCCAGAAGGATGGGCGCATTGCCGCAAGATCGGAGACTCCCGTCATGATTCCACGCGACCAGCTGAGCCTGGTGAAAGGGCTCGGCCCCGCTCTCGCGCGCGCTGGCACCCCCGACGACCTCGTTGGTTCGTCGCTGTTTGCAGCCGACCGGGAGTTTCCCCAGCTGAGCCTCAACGGGCCAGCCCTTGACGCGAACATCGCCGCAATGATGGCCTATGTGCGGTCGCTCGGCGCACAGCTCGCCCCGCACGGCAAGACGGCGATGTCACCGCAGCTCGCGCGCGAGCAGATGCGGGCCGGGGCCTGGGCGATAACGGCAGCGACGCCGGCCCAACTGCGCGTCTTCCGCGACGGTGGCATCTCGCGGCTGCTGCTCGCAAACCAACTCGTCGAACCCTCGGCCGTCGAGTGGCTCCGTGCGGAGCTCGATCGCGACGCCGACTTCGAGTGCGTCGTCACTGTCGATTCGCTGGCAGGCCTCGAGGTGCTCCGCGACAGGAGCACTGCGGACGGGAAGCGGGAGATCGCGGTCATGCTCGAAGTCGGGCACGCCGGCGGCCGCACCGGCACCCGCACCGACGTCGAACTCGCCGGGCTCGCACGCGCCGCGGCGGCAACACCCGGCGTCCGGGTGCTCGGGCTCACGGCGTACGAGGGCACGCTCCCCGGCGATTCGCCTGACGAAATCGCAGCCGCTGTCACCGTGTTCGCTACGAACCTCGCTGCCTCGCTCGGCGAGCTTGCTGCCGCAGAACTGCTCCCAGCCGAGCCGCTCGTGAGCATCGGCGGCAGCGCTTACTTCGACGCGGCATTCGCGGGGCTCATCGCCGGCGGCGCTACGGCCGAGCGTGTCATCCTGCGAAGCGGGGCCTACCTCACCCACGACAGCGGCCTCTACTCGCGGGTAAGCCCCGCTGCGCGCGGCAACTCCGCCGGGCCGCGCTTCTCCCCGGCAATCAGCGTCTGGGCACCGGTGCTCAGCGTGCCCGAGCCCGGCTTCGCGCTGCTGCTGTGCGGCCGCAGAGACGTCGGCTTCGACCAGGGCCTGCCCGTTGTTTTGGGGGCGCGCTCGCGCAGCGGCACCGACGCTCGGGCGTTTGACGCAACCGTGACCGATCTCGCAGATCAGCATGCCTTCATCCGTTTCGACCCCGAGGCCGCCACCAAGATCGCCGTTGGCGATCTCGTCGAACTAGGCATCTCCCACCCATGCACAACCCTCGATAGGTGGAGCCTTGTTCCGGTGATCGACGACGATCACCGCATTCGTGAACTGATCGGACTATATTTCTCATGATTCCCCCCTCTGGCCGCACCGTCACCCTCGGCGAGACGATGGGCCTGTTCTCCGCCCAGGCATCGCTCCTCCTCGAGTCGCATCCACAGTTCCACCTCTCGTTTGGGGGCGCGGAGACGAACGTCGCTATCGGCCTCACGCGCCTCGGTCACGCAACGACGTGGGTCGGCCGCCTCGGCAACGACAGCGTCGGTGAGTTCATCGAACGCGAGTTGCAGGCCGAGGGCGTTCGCACGCTCGGCCTAAGCGGGCCAGGCCACACCGGCCTCATGGTGCGCAGCCAGCAGGGGTTCGACAGGCTCCGCGTCCAATACGCGCGGGCGAACAGCGCAGGCTCGCGGCTCAGCCCTGCCGACATTCCCGTTGACGAGATCAGGGCCGCCAGGCTGCTCCACCTGACAGGGATCACAGCCGCGCTCGGACAGGAACCGCGCGACGCAATGCGTCTCGCAGTTGAGAGCGCGGAGAGCGCCGGCGTGCCGATCTCCCTCGATCTCAACTACCGGGCAGGCCTCTGGGACACCGACGACGCCCGCCGGGTCCTCCTCGAATTCACGGCGCAAGCGACATTGTGTTCGCGACGACCGCAGAGGCGCGCATCTTGCTCGGGAGCGAGGGCGATGCCGCTGCCGCGCATACCGTCGACGTTGCTCGCGACCTCGAGCTTGCCCGCGGCATCCGTGCGCTCGGCCCGCGGGAAGTCGTCGTGAAGCGCGGCGCCGACGGCGCCGTCTCGGTCGCCGAAACAGGGGAGTTCGATCAGAACGTCACCCACGTCGTCGAGCGAGACCCGGTTGGGGCGGGCGACGCCTTCGCCGCCGGCTACCTCTCCGGCGTGCTGCACGCGACGGACCCGCAGGAACGACTTGACTTCGCCGGTCGAGTAGCGGCGCACTCCGTCACGATCATCGGCGACTGGGAGGGCCTCCCTCGCGCGACCGATCTCGCCCCACGTACCGCCGATATTCTCCGCTAACCCAGAAGGATTCTCATGCCACACACGACCGTTATCCGCACCTCACAGGCGCCAGCGCCCGCTCACGTCTTCTCGCAGGGCATCCGAAAAGGCAATCTGCTGCAGGTCTCCGGGCAGGGCCCGATGGACCCGGATACGAACACCTACATCGCTCCAGGCGACGTCCATGCGCAGACGCTCCGCACGCTCGAAAACATCCGCGCGATCCTCGAAGCGGGCGACGCCTCGGTCGAGGACGTCCTCATGTTTCGCGTCTACCTCACGGACCAGAGCCTGTTCCCGGCGATGAACGAGGCGTACGGCGAGTTCATTTCCGCCAACGTGCCGAGCGGAAACCTCCCGTGCCGAACGACAGTGTTCGTTGGCCTGCCGCACCCTGAGATGCTCGTCGAGATCGACGCGCTCGCCGCGCTCTAGGAGACGGTCAGGCTTCGAGCAGCACCCGCAGCTCGGTGACGAAGCGCTCGATCGTGGCGGCCGCCTGGGCACGCGCAGTCTCCGACTCGTCAGGGCGGTTGAGATACCCGTGCACGGTGTCGGGCTCGACAGCCTCCACGACAGTGACACCTGCCGCCCTGAGCTGCTCAGCGAACTCCTCTCCAGATGCTCGAAGCTCATCCGCGTCGGCGTTCACCATGATGGTCGGCGGTAGCAATGCGAGCCGCTCCGTCGGCAGCTCGCCTGCAACGATCGCGGGGCCGGCTCCAGCGGTGCCCTCACCGAGATAGAAGTCATACATTTCGGCGATCCGGTCTGCCCGGAAACGACGTGCCTCCGGGAGCGCGGCCACCGCGTCAGCGATCCGCGGGTCTGCCCGCTGCTCTCGGTGGAGGGTGGGGTATTCCAGAAGCAGCGCTGCTGCGGCCTGTGTTGGAGCGCTGTCACGCTGGTGAAGCGTGGCAAGCACTGCGAGGTGCGCGCCCGCGCTTGCACCGCCAACGACGAGCGGGCCGTCGTACTCCGCTCCAGCCCAGGCAACGACCGCCGCGACGTCATTTGACGGGGCTGGGGCCTTGACCGTGTCGCTTGCGAGCACGTAATCAACGGAAATCACCCTGATCCCCGCGGCCGCGAAGCTGCGAGATACCCAGTCGGCTTCCGGCCAGTCGAGCGTGCCGCGCACGAAGGACCCGCCGTGCGCCCACACCAGCGTTGCCCACGGGTCCACGCCAACGCTCGGCTCATACCCTCGAACGGGGACTGTGGCGGAGCCAACGGCGTGCTCGCCGTGTCCGGTTGCAGCGCCGGGTCCGGGCACCGTGAACGCCGTGATCTGCAGGTCTCCAGCCACTAGTTCTTCTCCCTCAGCCTCGCTTGGCGTGCACGCCGACACCGCGAGTAGCGCCCCAAGAGCAAGAGGCGCAACCCACAGGAACGATCGCCGCATTGCCCCAGTATATTTGCGCGCAGTGCGCGACAATGGAGCTATGAACGCCCAGCACACGTCGGCACGCCGCGACTTCACCTACACCGATGAGCACGGTATCGAGATCAGCGCATACGCGTGGGCACCGAACCCGGCAGCCACACCTGAACCGCACGCTGCGGTCCAGATATCGCACGGCATCGGCGAGCACGCGCTCCGTTACGAGGCGTTTGCGCGATTCCTTACCGAGGCTGGCTTCGTCGTGTACGCGAACGACCACCGCGGCCACGGCGAAACCGGGAGGAAGCAGCACGGCGGCGAACTGACGTTGCTTGGCAAGCTCGGCCCCGGTGGCCTGCGGGCAGCCGAGGCGGCGATTCGGCAGCTCACGGGCATCATCCGCGCGGAGCATCCGGGCATGCGGGTCGCGCAGTTCGGCCATTCGTGGGGGTCGCTCATGACGCAGCGGATCATTAACGAGCACCCACGCCAGTGGGATGCCGTTGTGCTTTCGGGCAGCGCGTACCGAACTCCGCGGTACATGGAGAGCGGCAAGCTCAACGCGAAGTGGGCGGCCGATGATGGGGCGACCGGATTCGAGTGGCTCAGCCGTGACCCGGCGACCGCCGCTGCCTTCCTGGCGGATCCGCTGTGCTTCGAGGCGAACATCATCAAGCTCTTCGGCCTGAGTGACGGGCTCAGGCTGTTCGGTGTTCCCGGGGAGAAGCTCGCGGGCGGCGTCCCGCTCCTCATCGTCTCCGGCGGCGATGACCCGCTCTCCAGGGGTGATGGCCTGCGCCGTCTTGCCGACGCCTACCGGGCGCGCGGCGTGCGTGACGTCGCGCTGAAGATCTACCCCGGCGCGCGCCACGAGATCCTCAACGAAACGCACCGCGACGCGGTCTACAGCGACATTGCCACCTGGCTGCTCGAACGCGTCGACAGCTAACCCATGACGCTCGCGGCCGCGCCCCGTTTGCCGCTCCCGCCAAGTTTGCCTGGTGGCGGGAAGCGCTCAGGTAGTGCTGAGGCGCTCGTAGCCTGCGAGCAGAATTCGTTCGGCGAGGAATAGGTATTCCCGCAACAGCTCAGACGCCTTCGCTGTTTCTCCTGCTTCGATGAGTTCGAGGATCTCCAGGTTGCGTTCGAGAAACGGTGCGTGAAGGTACTCCGGGTCATCGATGAGGCCGAATGCGAGCCGCAGCTCGGTAGTGAGTTGTACGTACAGTCGGTTGAGCCGTGGACTGTCCGCGAGCTCGAAGATTGCTCGGTGGAACCGAATGTTCGAGCCAGCAACCCCGGCCCAATCGTCGAGGTCACGCTGTTCCAGGGCCGCCTCGACGGCGCTGCGCATGTCGGTGAATGCCGGGTGGCGTGGGAGTGCATCGGCGACCGCTTGGCACTCGATGAGCCGGCGCACGCGGTAGATATCGATGATCGTGTTGATGTTGGGGATCGCGACGTACGCCCCGCGATTGGGCACCTGGGTGATGAGCCCCTCTTGATTCAAGGAGCGGAACGCTTCGCGCAGCGTGTTTCTGGAGACGCCGAGCGATTCGGCGAGCTTTGCCTCGGGCACGCGGTCGCCGGGCTTGAGCTCACCGTGCGAGATGCGTGACCTGATCTCCGCGGCAGCTTCCATCGTCCGCGAGACGACTGCTCCGCCTTCGCCAGCGGGCGCCGAACCAAGAACTGACGACATGCTCGAAGTGTAGCAAGCGCACGGACTATGCCTAAGATTGTTGAGCAATCTGACTTGCATTGTTCGACTGAACCAGTATTCTGATGGAACGGTCAGTCTCGTGTTGGCCACACCCTGTCCCCTCCGAGCCGCAACGACGCGAAAGGCCCCACAATGAGCACGCAACACTCCCCAGACAGCCAACAGGACGAAGGCGGGCGGGTCACAGTCCCCGGCCCCGCGACCGTCGCCAGCGGAACCGTCGGCTTCGCGAAGTCGCGCCGCGCCTCCCTCATCGGCGCGATCTTCCTCATGGCGACCTCGGCCATCGGCCCCGGCTTCATCACCCAAACCGCGACCTTCACCGCGACACTCGGCGCCTCCTTCGCCTTCGGCATCCTCGTGTCGATCCTCATCGACTTCATCGTGCAGGCCAACATTTGGCAGATCATCACCCTCTCGGGGAAGCGGGCAGCGGAGCTCGCGAACGCCGCAATCCCCTACTCGGGCTTCATTCTTTCGGTCCTCGTGATCGTCGGCGGCCTCGTATTCAACATCGGCAACATCGCCGGCGCCGGGCTCGGCCTGAACGCGCTCTTCGGCCTCGACTCGAAGATTGGCGGTGCGATCAGCGCCATCCTCGCGATCGGCATCTTCCTATCGCACCGCGCGGGGCTCATCATGGACCGGGCGATCATCGTGCTCGGGATCGTCATGATCCTCCTCACCATCGCCGTCGCGATCGTCGCGAGTCCGCCCGTCGGCGAGGCGCTCCGTCAGACCGTCCTGCCCGACAGCATCAACTTCGCCGCGATCACGACCATCGTCGGCGGAACCGTTGGCGGCTACATCACCTACGCCGGCGCACACAAGCTCCTCGACTCCGGCACCGCCGGCCCAGAGAACATCAAGCAGGTCACCCGCTCAGCGTTCATGGGCATCGCCGTCACCGGCGTCATGCGCTACGTTCTCTTCCTCGCGTTCCTCGGCGTCACCGCAAGTGGCGTGATGCTCGACATCTCGGCAAACCCTGCAGCGCAGGCATTCGAGTCGGCTGCCGGCGAATGGGGCATGCGTGCGTTCGGCCTCGTGCTCTGGGCTGCTGCACTCTCGAGCGTGATCGGCGCTGCCTTCACATCGGTGTCCTTTATGACCGTCTTCAGTGCGAAGCTCGACCACCGTCGCCGAAGCTGGGCTACCGTGATCTTCATCGCTGTAGGCCTCACCGCCTACCTCCTGCTCGGCACAACCCCCGTCGCGCTTCTCGTCTTCGCGGGCGGGTTCAACGGGCTCATCTTGCCCATCGGCTTCACCGTGTTCATGTACATTGCCTGGTTCCGTCGCGACCTCCTGCACGGCCACAGGATCAGCCCATGGCTGCTCTGGCTCGGTACGCTCATGACCATACTCACCTGGTACATGGGGGTCGTCTCGTTCAGCACGATCTTCAAGTTCCTCGGCGCGTAGGCGCTCAACCTAAAGAGAAGGGATAGCAATTATGCAGATCGATCTCAACAGTGACCTGGGCGAACACTACGGTTCCTGGCGCATGGGCGACGACGAGAGCATGCTCGAAACCGTCACCAGCGCAAACATCGCCTGCGGCTTCCACGCCGGCGACCCGAAGACTGCTTTCGTCACCCTCCGCGGCGCGGCGGCGCGCGGCGTAGCGGTAGGTGCGCACGTCGCCTACCCCGACCTCGCGGGTTTTGGGCGCCGCCCCATGACCCTCCCCGCAGACGAACTCGAGGCGGGGCTGATCTACCAGATCGGAGCTCTCCAAGGACTCGCGCGCGCTGCGGGCACCGAGGTTCGCTACGTCAAGCCACACGGTGCGCTCTACAACAGCATCGCGTTCAACGAGGCGGAAGCCGCAACCGTGATCTCCGCGATCAAGCAGATCAACCCGGAGTTCGCGCTCGTCTGCCTCGCAGGCTCACCGCTCGTCGAGCAGGCGCGAGCCGCCGGTCTGCGCGCGGTGACCG
Organism: Leucobacter komagatae; assembly: GCF_000834055.1. Taxonomy (GTDB): domain Bacteria; phylum Actinomycetota; class Actinomycetes; order Actinomycetales; family Microbacteriaceae; genus Leucobacter; species Leucobacter komagatae_A. The sequence continues at coordinate 5,931 of NZ_JXSQ01000014.1, read as the reverse complement.
AGGCCTTCGCCGACCGGGCGTACGAGCCAACCGGCGCGCTCGTGTCCCGCAGCGAGCCCGGCGCTGTGCTCCACGACCCGGATCTCGTCGCAGAACGCATGCTGCGCCTCGCCCAGCACGGAACAGTGACGGCACGGGACGGCAGTGAGGTCGCCGTGCATGCCGAGTCGATTTGCGTTCACGGCGACAGCCCGGACGCCGTGAACATGGCCCGCGCCGTCCGCGCCGCCCTTCTCGGTGCGGGGGTCACCCTCCAAAACTTCAGCGGCGCGGACAACGCAAGATGACTCACGATCTCCGCATCCGCCAGGCGGGAAGCTCCGCCGTGCTCATCGACTGCGGCGACCTCGAGCGTGCGCTCGGGGTCTTCGCGGCGCTGCGCATCGCGGCGGAGCTCGGGGAACTCACCGTTGACGAGCTCGTACCCGCAGCGGAGACCGTGCTCGTCCGCGGCGGCGAGGCCAAACGCGGCCTCAGCATCGGCCCGCGCCTGCGCCAGCTCGCAGACCTGCACGCAACGGTCCGCGCTGACGGATCCGCAACGCCAGAACGCACGGTTGCCGTGAGCTACACCGGAGAAGATCTCGCTGAGGTCGCCAGCATCGCGGGCATGAGCATCGACGAAGTGATCACGAGACACACCGCGGCCACGTACACGGTCGCGTTCACCGGGTTCGCGCCGGGCTTCGCGTACCTCGCCGGCGGCGATCCAGCGCTCAACGTGCCTCGCCGGGCAACCCCGCGACCGCGCATCCTCGCCGGATCAGTCGGCCTCGCAGGCGCCTTCTCGGGCGTCTATCCCCGCGAAAGCCCGGGCGGCTGGCAGCTCATCGGAACCACAGCTGAACGCATGTGGGATTCGGACAGGGAACGTCCAGCCGCGCTGCTCGCCGGCGAACGGGTGCGGTTTGTCGCCGAACGTGAGCAGATCCGCGCGCGTGCGGCGGCAGCGCCCCAGGAGCGCACCACCGCCGCGGCCGGAACCCCAACGCTCACGATCGTTAGCCCCGGCCTGCAAACACTCATCGAGGACGCCGGGCGACGCGGCGTCGCCGGCATGGGCGTCGGCGAGTCAGGCACCGCGATCCCGCTGGCCTATCACCAGGCGAACCGCCTCGTCGGCAACCGCACGGCGGCCGCCGCACTCGAGCTCGGACACGGCGACTTCGCCGCCGTCGCCGTCACCGACGCGGTACTCGCGCTCACCGGGGCGCAACGACACGGACGGATCACCGGCCAACACGGCAGCAGGCCAGCACCGCACGGCACCCCGTTCAGGCTGAGCGAGGGAGAGCAGCTCACCCTCGGCGCACCCGAACGTGGCCTCCGCACCATGCTTGCGCTGCGCGGCGGCATCGCTGCACCCCCGTTCCTCGGTAGCCGCTCTCGCGACACGCTCGCGCAGCTCGGCCCAGCACCCCTCGCGGCCGGCGACACGGTCGCGAACGCGAACGAGACCACACGCGCCGTCGGCGCACCGGAGCCCGCTGCGCTCGCGGAGCAGGCGCTACCACGCGCCGGGGAAACGACCCACCTTCGCGTCCTCCTCGGGCCACGCGACAACTGGTTCACCGACGCGGTCGAGCAGCTCACAGCCGGCCAATGGGAGGTGTCGCCGCGCAGCGACCGTGTTGGCGTGCGCCTCGCGGGGCAGCCGCTTGCCAGGGACGCCGCATGGGTGGGGCGCGAACTCCCGAGCGAGGGCGTCGCGATCGGCTCGCTCCAGATCCCACCTGACGGCCAACCCGTACTGTTCCTCACGGACAGACCGCTCACCGGCGGCTACCCGGTCATCGCTGTCGTTCACGACGACGACCTCGAACTCGCCGCGCAACTCACCCCAGGAACTCTCGTCAAACTCGTGCCAGTGACCCCACCAGCTGCGACAACACCCGACCAGGCGGAAGCCCCGCCGCACACCCAGGAGAAGAGCAAGTGAAGCTGAAGAAGATCCTGATCGCGAACCGTGGCGAAATCGCGGTGCGGATCATCCGGGCGGCGGCCGAGGCCGGGATCGCGAGCGTCGCCGTGTACTCCGACGAGGACATCGACGCTCTCCACGTGCGGCTCGCCGACGAAGCCTACGCACTCAACGGGGTCACCCCAACAGAGAGCTACCTCGACACCGCGAAACTCCTCGCAGCAGCAGCGCACGCAGGTGCAGACGCGATTCACCCGGGATACGGCTTCCTCTCCGAGCGCGCCGACTTTGCGGCAGCGGTCATCGCAGCCGGCCTGAAGTGGATCGGGCCCGACCCCGAGACCATCGAAATGCTCGGCGACAAGGCCAAAGCCCGCGCACTCGCTGCCGAGGTCGGCGCGCCGCTCGTGCCGGGCACACCCGGCGCGGTGCACAGCGCCGACGAAGCGATCGCCTTCGCAGACAAGCACGGGATGCCGATCGTCATCAAAGCGATCTTCGGAGGCGGGGGGCGCGGAATGCGTGTCGTGCGCGACCGCGCCGAGATCGCCGAGGCGTATGAGTCGGCTGTGCGCGAAGCTACCGCAGCGTTCGGCCAGGGCGACTGCCTCGTCGAGCGCTTCCTCGACAGGCCGCGCCACATCGAGGCCCAGGTGCTCGGCGATCGACACGGGCGGATCGTCGTGCTCGGCACCCGGGATTGCTCACTGCAGCGCCGAAACCAAAAACTCGTGGAGGAGGCGCCAGCGCCGTTCATCGACGAAGCAACGCGTGCGCGCATCGAGGCGGCAGCAGCCGACGTCTGTGGCGCGGCGGGCTACGTCGGGGCCGGCACCGTCGAATTTCTCCTAGGTGAGGACGGCACGCTGACCTTCCTCGAGGTGAACACGCGGCTCCAGGTCGAGCACCCCGTGACCGAGATGGTCACGGGCGTCGATCTCGTGCAGGAACAGTTCCGCATCGCCGCCGGGAACCCGATGACCGTGCCCGAAACGGTTCCGACGTTTGGGCACGCGATCGAGTTCCGCATCAACGCAGAGGACCCTGCGCTCGGCTACCTCCCGACGCCCGGCACCATCGCACGCTTCGAGCAGCCAGGCGGTGCGGGAATCCGCGTCGACTCCGGCGTCTACGCAGGGTACGCGGTGCCGGGGAGCTTCGACTCGATGCTCGCAAAACTTATCGTGTGGGGCAAGGATCGCGACGAAGCAATCGCCCGCTCGCGGCGTGCGCTGCAGGAGTTCGCGATCGAGGGTGTCGCGACGGTTCTCCCGTTCGATCGCCACATCGTCACCGATCCGGCGTTCACCGCACCCGACGGCACCTTCTCCGTGCACACGCGGTGGATCGAAGAGGAGTGCACTGCCACTTTCACGCCAGCACCGGCGATTGCGGCCCCGCAGACAGCGACCCTCACCAGGCTCGCCATCGAAGTCGACGGTCGGCGCGTCGAGCTGGGCCTGCCAGACGCCCTCCTCGCCAGCGTTGCGGCAGGGGCAGGGGCAGGCGGCGGCGCTCGCCTCGACGACTCCGCACGCGACACGGAGCACACCGCCGGCGAATTCACTCTGCTCGCGCCCTTCGCCGGTACGCTCACGAAGTGGCAGGTGACCGATGGTACGACTGTCGCGGCCGGCGAGACCGTCGCCATCATCGAAGCCATGAAGATGGAAATCCCGGTCAAAGCCCAACAGGCAGGCACGCTCAGGCAGGCAGCGCAGGCAGGAACCGCGCTCGCAGCGAGCCAGACCATCGGCACGATCGAACCCTAACCGCCTGGTGCGGCGGGGCCGCGCAGCGCGCAGGCCCCGCCGGACCGGCCCCAACGCCGACGCCCGCCGGCACACCACAGGACACAGCCACAGCATTCTCAAGGAGGAGACGCTCATGCAGCACATCACAGCAACCGACACTCAGCTCGCCAGCGCACGGGAAGTTCGCGCAGCGGCGAGGGCCGGCGTAATCGCGCCAACGAGTGGCCTGGCGCACGGCCTCGTACAGGCAAACCTCATCTCCGTCCCAGCCGACTGGGCATACGACGTGCTGCTCTACTCGCAGCGAAACCCGCAACCGTGCCCGGTACTCGAAGTGCTCGACGCTGGGGCAACCGAATCTCGTCTCGCTCCTGGCTCAGACCTCCGCACCGACATCCCCAAGTACCGAGTGTGGCGCCACGGGGAGCTCACCGAGGAGGTCAGTGACGCCTCGTCAGCATGGGAGGAGCACCCCGACCTTGTGTCGTTCCTCATTGGGTGCAGCTTCACGTTCGAGGCAGGCTTGGTTGACGCGGGAATCGAGATCCGCCACCAAACCCTCGGCAGGAACGTGCCGATGTACCGCACAAACCGCGATTGCGTCCCGGCGGGCAGGCTGAGCGGGGAGCTCGTCGTCTCGATGCGCCCCATCGCGGCCGATCGCGTCGCGGACGCCGTCCAAATCTCCGGGCGGTATCCAGCAGTGCACGGCGCGCCGGTGCACATTGGATCCCCCGCTGGCCTCGGCATCACCGACCTGCTGGCACCGGAATTCGGGGACGCCCCCGAACTGCGCGACGGCGAGGTTCCCGTGTTCTGGGCGTGCGGAGTCACGCCGCAGGCCGCGATCATGGCGTCGAAGCCGCCGTTCGCACTCACCCACGCCCCCGGCTACATGTTCGTCACCGACGTGCCTGACGCGAACTACGCGCGCTAGCGTTCACTCCCCTTGCGCGGCATCCAACGCAGAAACGCTGCGGTGCCGAGCAGACCAATCGCGCCCATCGCGCCGGTAGCGACAGCGATCGGCGCGATGGCGGCAAGGCCCGAGAAGATGAGTGGCGCGGCTGCCGCACCCGCGCTGGTGAGAGTCCGCCAGGAGCCGAGGAACGGTGCGGGGTTCTGCCTGGGCGCGAGGTCGGCCCCGAGGGTCATCAGGAGACCACTCGACAGCCCATTGCCGACGCCGATCACCGCGGCAAGCACAACAAACCAGGTTGTCGCAGAGTTGAGGCCGCCGGTGAGGGCGAGCGCGAGGAAACTGAAGCTCATCATGAGCATCGACGGCATCACCGCCCAGAGCCTGCCGAAGCGGTCCATGACCTGGCCGCTCGCGTAGAACAGCGCAAAGTCGAGGGCGCCTGAGATGCCGACGACCAGCGCGATGGTCTGCGCGTCAAGACCGATGGCAACTCCCCACAGCGGCAGCACGACCTGCCGTGCGGCACGCAGGGCTGAGAGCGACGAAGCTGCGAGCCCGAGGCGCGCAAGCACCGAACGAAAACGCACCATCGTGCGGAAGACGCCCTCGCGCGCACCCTCAGCGTCGGGGAGGCTCATGCCGGCAGTTGCGGTGCCCCCAGCTTCGGCGGGACGCTCGCCAGCGCCGTACTCGCGCTCCGGATCAGGGCCGAGCCACACGAGCAGCACCGTCGCAGCGACACAGATGATAAGGAACCAGATGACGGCGGCCGCGCTACCGGTCGCCGACAGCAGTAGCGCCGCGATGAACGGGCCGAGGAAGATCCCGAACCGGTAGCTCCCGCCAAGCAGCGCAAGCGCCCTAGCGCGGAAGTGAAACGGCACGTTCGACGCCATAAACGAGTGCCGTGCGAGCCCAAAGACCGCGGCGCAAAACCCGTTGGTGAAGATCGCAACCGTGAGCACGGCGATGCTCCCAGCGAACGGCAGCATGATCGCACCGGCCAACGCGAGCACCCCCGCAATGACCATCGCGAAGCGCTCACCAACCTTCGCGACCAACCAGCCTGCGGGAATGTTCCCGCAGAGTTGGCCGACGACCAGCGCGGAAGCGACAAGGCCGGACGTCGCGAGGTCAGCGCCGAGCTGCGTAGCCATTGTCGGAATGAGCGGGATGATCGCGCCCTGCCCAAGAGCGAAGAGCAGCGTCGGCCCATAAATCATTGGGGCAAGGCGCAGCAGGAACCGCGACATCGACTCAGCCACGAACGGTCCTCTTCATTCTGTTCACCTTACTCTGGGGGTTCGCGCCCACGGGGGAAGGGCGCGCCCTTC
>NZ_JXSQ01000013.1 GCF_000834055.1 Leucobacter komagatae | reverse complement strand
CAGAGTTGGCAGTTGTTGTCGCTTCAGCCCGCAGCAACCGACAACAACTGCCAACTCACGGAGGGATGAGCTGCGCCGAAGCGTCTCGGCGTGCAGCCGCGGCCTGTTGAAGGCGCAGCAGAGTTCTCCACAGTGCGAAACCGGTTCAGTGCGACGCGGGCAACTCCGATAAAGCTGGGTGCCATGAGTACCCCGAAACGTGAGATACCGCCGGAACTTGGAGACACCTTCCTCTGGTCCGATGCAATCGATGCGGGTGTGTCCCCGAGACGACTGCGACATTCCGACCTTGAAGCCCCGTTTCGCGGCGTGCGCCGGCGTCGCGACTTCGCGCTCACCCAGGCCGTGCCAGCCGGACCAGACCGTTGGCGAACGAGCCTTCAGCATGCAAGCCGGGGCCACCCACTTTCGGTCCGACGAGCTGAACACCTCGAGCGTGCTCGGCTGTACCGTATCGCCGCGAGCGAGGATTCCTTTTTCTGTGGGCTCACAGCGGCTACGGTGTTTGGCCTGTCCGCGACAATCGAACCCCGGCAGGCGATTGAGGTAGCCCGACTGTTTCCTGAACGGGCCCCTAGGGCTCGGGGCGTCCGCGGGGTGCAGATCCGACCGTGGCTTGCTTCCGTCGAGACGGTCGGTGGGCTCCGAGTGACCAGCCCAGCGACAACCTGGGCCATGCTCGCCCGTCGGCTCAGCGTGGAGGAGCTCGTGGTGCTTGGCGACGCAATCGTGTTTGCCCCGCGCTCCAAGGGGACACACCCCCGCCCACCTTCGCTGGGGAGCCTGGCAGAGCTTGAGGAAGCGGCCAACGCCCGTGGGCGTCCCGGCGCGCCGCTACTGCGAAGAGCCCTTGCTCAGATCCGGGTCGGTAGCGCGTCGCCGCCTGAGACTCGGCTGAGGTTGCTGCTGACTGCGGCTGGCTTGCCTGAACCCACACTCGACTTCGAGGTGCGGGACGAACGAGGCAGGCTCCTCGGACGCAGCGAGCTCGCCTATCCCGACGCCAAGGTCGCCATTGAATACGAGAGCGAACACCACCGCGTTGACCGGCAGCAGTGGAACCGCGACATCGAAAAGTATCAGGGGTACGCGGAGACAGGCTGGAGCATCGTCAGGGTGACCGCAGACATGTTGCACAGGAACAGCGAGGAGATCGTGCGGAGAGTGAGGCGTTCGGTGTAGCCCTCTCCAGTCGAGCTCACCCAGGGATCACCGTTGCGGAGTCGGCAGTAGTTGTCGCCAGGAGGACGCTCAAGTGACAACAACTGCCAACTCCGGGCGGGTGGCGGGCGGGGCCGGGCGGGGCCGGGGCCGGGCAGGCGGGGTCGGGGCCGGCCCGGGTTAGGCCGGCGCGGGTTAGGCCGGCCCTAGCTCACGTAGTCGGCGAGGTGCTCGCCCGTGAGGGTCGAGCGGGCAGCGACGAGGTCGCGCGGCGTTCCCTCAAACACGACGCGGCCGCCATCCTGGCCAGCGCCTGGGCCGATGTCGATGATCCAGTCGGCGTGCGCCATGACGGCCTGGTGGTGCTCGATGACGACGACACTCTTCCCCGAGTCGACGAGCTGGTCGAGCACCCCGAGGAGCTGCTCGACGTCGGCGAGGTGGAGCCCCGTGGTTGGCTCGTCGAGCACGTAGACGCCGGCGTCTTCACTCATCGCGATCGCGAGCTTCACGCGCTGCCGCTCGCCGCCCGAGAGCGTCGTGAGTGGCTGCCCGAGTGTGAGGTAGCCGACGCCAACGTCGACGAGTCGCGAGAGGATCTTCGCGGCCTTCGGAACCTTCGCGCTCGCGCCGGCGGGGGAGGTCCCGGCGAAGAAGTCGTGCGCCTCCGCGATCGACATCTCCAGCACCTCGGCGATGTTCTTGCCAGCGCCCTCACCAGCACCGTCACCGTCACCACCCAGCTCGTACTGGAGCACGTCGGCCTGGTAGCGCCGCCCCTCGCACTCGTCGCATGGCGTCGCGACGCCTGCCATCATCACGAGGTCGGTGTAGATGACGCCCGCGCCCCTGCACACGGGGCAGGCGCCCTCCGAGTTCGCGGAGAAGAGCGCTGGCTTCACACCGTTCGCTTTCGCAAACGCGGTGCGGATCGGGTCGAGCACGCCCGTGTAGGTCGCCGGGTTCGACCGGCGGGATCCCTTGATGGGGGATTGATCCACCGCGATGACGCCCTCGCGCTTCGACACGTAGCCGTGGATGAGCGACGACTTCCCCGAGCCCGCGACGCCCGTCACCGCGCAGAGCACGCCGAGCGGCACGTCGACGTCGACGTCCTGGAGGTTGTTCAGGGAGGCCCCACGCACTTCGATCGCGCCGGTCGCCTCGCGCACGGTTTCCTTGAGCGCAGCCCGGTCGTTGAGGTGCCTGCCGGTGACGGTGTCTGAGGCTTCGAGCCCCGCGACGGTTCCCTCGTAGCAGATCTCGCCGCCGCCTGATCCGGCGGCTGGCCCGAGGTCAACGACGTGATCGGCAATGCGGATCATCTCGGGCTTGTGCTCGACGACAAGCACGGTGTTCCCCTTGTCCCGCAGCTGCAGCAGCAGCGCGTTCATGCGCTGGATGTCGTGTGGGTGCAGCCCGATGGAGGGCTCGTCGAAGATGTAGGTCACGTCGGTGAGGCTGGAGCCGAGGTGGCGGATCATCTTCGTGCGCTGCGATTCACCGCCGGAGAGCGTGCCTGCCGGGCGGTCGAGCGAGAGGTAGCCGAGGCCGATATCGACGAACGATTCGAGCGTGCCGCGCAGCCCCTCGAGCAGTGGTGCGACCGATGGTTCCTCGAGGTCGGCGACCCAGGCGGCGAGGTCCGAGATCTGCATCTTGCACGCGTCAGCGATCGAGATGCCCTTGATCTTCGAGGAGCGGGCGAGTGCGGTGAGGCGGGTTCCCTCGCACTCTGGGCACGTGTCGAACGCGATCGCGCGGTCGACGAAGGCGCGGATGTGCGGCTGCATCGCCTCCCGATCTTTCGAGAGCATCGACTTCTGGATGCGCGGAATGAGCCCCTCATAGGTGATGTTGATGCCGTCGACCTTGATCTTCGTCGGCTCCTTGTAGAGCAGCGCGTCGAGTTCTTTCTCGGTGAAGTCCTTGATTGGGGTGTCTGGGCTGAAGAAGCCGCTGCCGCCGTAGACGCGGCCGTACCAGCCGTCCATCGAGTAGCCGGGGATGGTGAGCGCGCCCTCGTTGAGCGTCTTCGACGCGTCGTAGAGTGCGGTGAGGTCGAAGTCGCTCACCTGGCCGCGGCCCTCGCAGCGCGGGCACATGCCGCCGACGACGTTGAAGGATCGCCGCTCCTTCGTCGTGCGGCCGCCCTTTTCGAGCGTGACTGCGCCCGCGCCCGAGACTGAGGCGACGTTGAAGGAGAACGCCTTCGCGGTGCCGATGTGCGGGGTGCCGAGGCGGCTGAACAGGATGCGGAGCATCGCGTTCGCGTCGGTCGCGGTGCCGACGGTGGATCGTGGATCCGCGCCCATGCGCTGCTGGTCGACGAGGATCGCGGTCGTGACGCCGTCGAGGAGGTCGACGTCTGGCCGGGCGAGCGTCGGCATGAACCCCTGCACGAACGTCGAGTAGGTCTCGTTGATGAGGCGTTGAGACTCGGCGGCGATGGTCGCGAACACGAGCGAGCTCTTGCCCGAGCCTGAGACGCCGGTGAACGCGGTGAGCCGGCGCTTCGGCAGCTCGACGCTCACGTCTTTGAGGTTGTTCTCGCGTGCGCCGTAGACGCGGATGCGGTCGTGTGCATCGGCGGGGTGGATCGCTGCCTGATTGCTCATACGCAAATCGTAGTGTGGACGGCCGACACTCACTGCACAGGTTTGTTCGCGGCCTGAGCGCCGCCGCCCCGCGAGCGGCTGCTCCGCCGTGCACGCCTGGCCCCGCCGCGCTGACCCGGCGCTGCGGATCGTTGCGGGTCGCCGCGGAACGTGACTCGGAATTCCCCGGATGTCGGCGGCTGCGGCTAACCTGGGGGCGTGACCGATGCTCGGAGTGACCAGGCGCCCGCCGCGGATCTCCGCGCGCGCCGCGCCAGCCTCGCACTCCAGGTCGCCGTGTGCGCCCTCGGGGTACTCAGCGCGGTGCTGATCGCGCGGCTGTCCGTGTCCGTGGCCGTAGGTGCCGTCGGTATCGCGATCGCCGCACTCACCCTGGTCCCGCTTGCGGTGCCCGCGAGCGTGCGCACGCGCACCGCGCTCGGTGTCGCGGTCGTGCTCACCGCGGGTGCGGTGCTCGGGGGAACCGACACGGCCTTCCTGCTCGTCCCGGTTGCTGTTCTTGCGTGGGTCGCGGCTCTCGTGCCGTGGCGCGTGGCGCGCGGCTTCGCCCTCGCCGGATCCCTTCCGTGGCGGATGCTCTGCGCGATCCTCATTGCCCTGCCGGCGCTGCTGCTCGTCGCAGGAGCACTGTCGGGGACGGTGGGGCTCGAGCTCCTGGGCTGGACAATCGTGGGCATCACGCTGCTCATCGCCGTGTGCCTCGCCGCGGGTCTGCGCTCCGCCGCCATCGTTGCGGCGGTGCTTGGCCTGGTGACGGCGCTGCTGACGGTGATCATCCCTGGACTGCTGGTCATCGGCACCTGGTGGGCGGGTGCGTTGCTGCTGGTGATCGGCCTGGCGGCGCTAGTCGCGTGGGGCGTGCGACCCGGGGCTGCCGCTGGGCTCGGAGAGGGATTGGCTACGCTGGAGCCGTGATCACCAGCCAGGCATCGAAGCCAGTGGGGCCGCCGCGGGCGCTGCACCTCGCGGCCGCGCTGCTCACCGTGCTTGCCGCGCCCGCGTTCTTCGTTGCAGAGCTGCCCTGGCTTGGCTTCGGATTGCTCGTGGCTGGGCTCGGGTTCGCGTGGGGAGCGGATCGCGTTGCCGGGGTACCGATCCGCCCGCCCCGTGCCGCGCTGGCCACCGGAGGCTCCGCCGCTGCGCCGTCGCTCACGCGCGACCTGTCACTCGTGGCGCTCGGCCTCGTGATCATCCGCACGATCCCGCTCGCCGCCGAGCTCGACAACCTCGCAATGCTGCGGTTCACCCTCGCGCTCGGCGGTGCCGTGCTTGTGCCATACCTCGTCTCCCGGTTCCTGTACCGCGACCGGGCGACCGGCTTCCCCTGGCTTGGGGAGCGTGAGGCTGGGCAGCCGCGCCGAAAGTGGGGCGCGCTGCACTGGGGATGGCTTGGGGGCGTGCTCGTGCTCGGGTGGCTGATCCTGCCGTACTACTTCATCTCATCGGGCGTCTATGCGAACTGGCCCGAGGTGGATACGCCGGATCTCATTGCACGGCTCTTCGTCGGCGTCGGCGCGGTCGGGATCTGGGACGAGCTCTTCTTCATCTGCACGGTCTTCGCGGTGATGCTGCGGCACTTCCCCACGTGGATCGCGGACGCGCTGCAGGCGGTCGTGTTCGTCGCGTTCCTCTGGGAGCTCGGGTACCGGGCGTGGGGGCCGGCGCTCACGATCCCGTTCGCGCTCGTGCAGGGCTTCATCTTCCTGCGCACGCGCTCGCTCGGCTACGTCGTGACGGTGCACCTGTTGTTTGACGCGGTCGTGTTCGCGGTGCTCGTGCACGCGCACAACCCGGCGCTGTTCAACGTGTTTCCCACCGCTCCGTAGCGGCTGCTGACACGGTTAACGCGCGAGCAGGGCCGCGATCCTGCGCACCGCGAACTCGTAGCCCTGAATTCCCGCGCCGGTGATCACGAACTCGGCCAGGGCAGAAACGAAGGAATGGTGCCTGAACTCCTCGCGCGCGAACACGTTTGACAAGTGGATCTCGGCGAACGGCAGCGGCACTCCAGCGAGCGCGTCTCTGAGCACAACCGAGGTGTGCGTCAGTCCGCCGGGATTGATGATGATCGCGGAGCAGTCGTGGCGGGCCTCGTGGATCGCGTCGATGATGACGCCCTCGTGGTTCGACTGCACAGCACGCACATCGATGCCGTATTCCTTTGCGACCCGGACGACGAGCCGCTCAACGTCGACGAGCGTGTCGCTCCCGTAGATCTCTGGCTCGCGGGTGCCGAGCAGGTTGAGGTTGGGTCCGTTTACTAGCAGTATCCGCTTCATCTCGGCACACTCCCTTGATCGCGTCATGTTTCACCTATCGTAGTGCCGCGTGCCACGGTGCCGGGGATACTTCGGCGTGTGGGTGCTGCAGGGCTTCGGGCGGAGCGCGCCGGGCGTGAGCGCGCCGGGCACGAGCGCGGAAGCCCAGCAATTGCACTCTCGGGGGCGCACGGATACCGTTGTCGGGTGACTGACCAGCCTCGCAGAGCCTTTGACCCGACTACCTTCCGTGACAAGCCCGTCTCATTTGTGCGGCGCAGCGGGCGCATGACGCCCTCACAGGAGCGCGCTTGGGAGGAGTCCCGCGGCGATTTCCTCCTCGAGATCGAACACGGTCCTGCTGCGACGAGCGTCGCTGCAGGACAGCACGGCAACCCCGCCGAGATCTTCGGGCGTGAGGCTGAGCTCATCGTCGAGGTCGGATCGGGGCAGGGTCACCAGATTCTCTCAGCGGCAGCGGAGCGGCCCGAGACGAACTTCATTGCGGTGGAGGTGTTTCGTGCGGGTCTCGCTCGGACAGTGATTCGCGCTGCCGATGCCGGGCTCGAGAATCTTCGCTTGGCCGAGGTGAATGCACCGGAGCTCCTCGAGCACTACCTCCCCGAGGGTTCGGTCGCGGAGATCTGGGTGTTCTTCCCTGACCCGTGGAAGAAGGCGAAGCACCACAAGCGCCGTCTCATCAGTGCGGACTTTGCGCGTATCGCGCATCGGGTATTGCAGCCCGGTGGGGTGCTGCGGCTCGGAACAGACTGGCAGAACTACGCGGACCACATGCGCGTCGTGATGGACGAGGCGCCCGGCTTCGAACGGGACTTCGAGGGGGAGTGGGCAGAACGCTTCGAGGGGCGCGTGCTCACCGCCTTCGAAAACAAGGGCATTGAGAAGGGGCGCGCGATCCGCGACCTTTCCTATCGCAGGGTTTAACGACCGGGTAGCGTGCGGCGACTGGCGTGTGCCTGCCGCGCCGACCCGTGCAGGTCAGCCGCTGAGCCGCCTGTTGCGGCGATAACTCTTGGATCCGCGATAGCAAGGACGCGATTCGCGTGTTGTGCCCTTTCTTCTGCGGATCTCTGGTCCAGTGCAGGCGGCTCGGAGCCCGGCTCGGTACCCGGCTGGGAGCCCGGCTCGGTACCCGGCTGGGAGCCCGTCCCGCGAGCCCGAGAGCACCAGGCGGCGACGACGCGCGGATCGCGACACGCCCGGGTTGCACCGCGGGAATCCCTGTGTCAGAATAGACAGGTTCAGTACTCCGTGCATGCGGATCACTGCCAGGTTGTGCATTGCCACTCGGGTTTCCGGGTCGGTGAGGCCGCGGGCAGCGAACACCACTGCACGCCTCAGGGCGGCCAGACGCAAGTCCGGCCGTTTTTCGCGTGCGGAAATTGACAGGTGAACAGAGACCCAGCACAAGACGCCGTGAGGCGTCCGTCTGCCAAGGGCGCTGGTACGCAAGACGTCCAATGCTGTCGGCCACAAGCCGGGAGTAAGACGCAAGTAGAAAGTAGAGATGTCATGGCGGGACAGAAGATCCGCATTCGACTCAAGTCGTATGACCACGAGGTCATTGATAGCTCGGCGCGCAAGATCGTTGACACGGTCACCCGCGCTGGAGCAACCGTGATCGGCCCAGTGCCGCTCCCCACGGAGAAGAACGTGATCGCAGTGATCCGTTCGCCACACAAGTACAAGGACAGCCGCGAGCACTTTGAAAAGCGCACGCACAAGCGCCTGATCGACATCGTCGATCCCACCCCGAAGGCCGTCGATTCGCTCATGCGTCTCGATCTCCCGGCCGATGTCAACATCGAGATCAAGCTCTAAGGGGGGATCCAGACATGACTGCAGTACGTAATGTGAAGGGTCTCCTGGGCACCAAGCTCGGCATGACTCAGGTATGGGACGAGGACGGCAAGGTCGTTCCCGTTACCGTCATCGAGGTGGCACCGAACGTTGTCACTCAGATCCGTACCCCCGAGGTCGACGGCTACAGCGCCGTGCAGATCGCCGCGGGTCAGATCGATCCCCGCAAGGTGAACCAGCCTTCAGCTGGTCACTTCGAGAAGGCCGGCGTTACGCCGCGCCGCCACATCACTGAGGTCCGCACCTCGGACGCGGCTGACTACAGCCTCGGCCAGGAGCTCACCATCGATGGCGCTTTCGAAGCCGGTCAGAAGATCGACGTCGTTGGCACCTCGAAGGGCAAGGGCTTCGCGGGCGTTATGAAGCGTCACAACTTCGGCGGCGCTAAGGCATCGCACGGTGCGCACCGTAACCACCGTAAGCCTGGCTCCATCGGCGGCGCAGCGACCCCCGGTCGCGTGTTCCGCGGTAAGAAGATGGCCGGCCGTATGGGCGGGGATCGTGTCACCGTACAGAACCTCACCGTGCAGGCGATTGACGCGGAGAAGGGACTCATCCTCGTGAAGGGTGCTGTTCCTGGTGCGCGTGGTCGTCTCGTTTTCGTCCGCAACGCAGTGAAGGGGGCGTAGTTCATGGCTACCGCTACCAAGCTCGAGGTTTTTGACGCGAAGGGCAAGAAGGCTGGGTCGGTTGACCTTCCCGAGGCTATCTTCGCCGTTGAGACCAACGTTCCGCTGATCCACCAGGTGGTCACGGCACAGCTTGCAGCTGCCCGTCAGGGTACGCACAAGACCAAGACCCGTGGCGAGCGCTCGGGTTCCGGCGTCAAGCCGTTCAAGCAGAAGGGCACTGGCCGTGCACGCCAGGGCTCGGTCCGCATGCCGCAGCACCGCGGTGGCGGCATCGTCCACGGGCCCGTGCCCCGCGATTACTCGCAGCGCACCCCCAAGAAGATGATCGCTGCTGCGCTCACCGGTGTGCTTTCGGATCGCGCTCGCGCGAACCGCCTGCACGTTGTCGAGGGCTTCGGCATCGCCGACAAGCCCAGCACGAAGGCCGCGCGCGATTTCCTCGCGCAGGTCGCACCGGGCAACCGCGTGCTCGTCGTGATCGACCGCGAGGATGAGCTCACCGCTCTGAGCGTCCGGAACCTGCCGGGTGTACACGTGCTGTTCCAGGATCAGCTCAACGCCTACGACGTTATCGTCAGTGACGATCTCGTCTTCACTAAGGCGGCCTTCGACGGCTTCGTCGCCGGTCGCGCCGCTAAGGAGGACACGAAGTGAGCATTGACAACAAGATCGCGCACGACGTCATCATCCGCCCGATCGTCTCTGAGAAGAGCTACGGTCTCATCGACGCAAACGGTCAGTACACCTTCGAGGTAGCTCCGACCGCTTCGAAGACTGAGATCAAGTTCGCTATCGAGCAGGTGTTCAACGTGAAGGTCGCTTCGATCAACACGCTGAACCGCAAGGGCAAGACCCGCCGCACGAAGTATGGCCTCGGCAAGCGCAAGGACACCAAGCGCGCCATCGTCACGCTGAAGTCGGGCTCCATCGACATCTTCACGGCTGCGCTGTAGAAGGGGCGAAAAGGAACACAACATGGCAATTCGCAAGTACAAGCCGACGACCCCGGGTCGTCGCGGGTCGAGCGTTGCTGATTTCGCTGAGATCACGCGCTCCACGCCTGAGAAGTCGCTGCTTCGCCCGCTCCCGAAGACGGGTGGCCGCAACAACCAGGGCCGCATCACCACTCGCCACATCGGCGGTGGCCACAAGCGCCAGTACCGTGTCATCGACTTCCGTCGTAATGACAAGGACGGCGTAAACGCACGCGTAGCTCACATCGAGTACGACCCGAACCGCACGGCGCGCATTGCGCTGCTGCACTTCGAGGACGGCGCAAAGCGTTACATCATTGCTCCGAACAAGCTGAAGCAGGGCGACATCGTCGAGTCCGGCGCTGGCGCGGATATCAAGCCGGGTAACAACCTCCCGCTGAAGAACATCCCCACCGGTACCGTCATTCACGCGATCGAACTGAAGCCAGGCGGGGGAGCGAAGCTCGCTCGTTCCGCAGGTTCCTCGGTTCGCCTCGTGGCGAAGGATGGCCCCTACGCTCAGCTGCGTCTCCCCTCGGGCGAGATCCGCAACGTCGATGCGCGCTGCCGCGCGACCATCGGCGAGGTCGGCAACGCCGAGCAGTCGAACATCAACTGGGGTAAGGCCGGCCGTATGCGCTGGAAGGGCGTCCGCCCGACCGTGCGTGGTGTCGTCATGAACCCGGTGGATCACCCCCACGGTGGTGGCGAAGGCCGCACCTCGGGTGGCCGTCACCCGGTTAGCCCCTGGGGCCAGAAGGAAGGCCGTACGCGCCGTCCGAACAAGGAAAGCGACAAGCTCATTGTGCGCCGCCGTAACGTTGGCAAGAAGCGCTAGTCGGCGGGTAGGAGAATAGAAGATGCCTCGTAGTCTCAAGAAGGGCCCCTTCGTCGATAACCACCTGCTGAACAAGGTGGTTGTCCAGAACGAAGCTGGCACCAAAAACGTGATCAAGACCTGGTCGCGCCGTTCGATGATTATCCCCGCAATGCTGGGACACACCATCGCGGTGCACGACGGTCGGAAGCACATCCCCGTATTCGTCACCGAAACCATGGTTGGACACAAGCTGGGCGAGTTCGCCCCGACTCGTACCTTCCGTGGCCACGTGAAGGACGACAAGAAGGGCCGTCGCCGCTAAGCGGGGACGTGAAGGAGGAGAGAGAAATGGTGGAATCGATCGCACGCGTGCGTCATATCCGCATTACCCCCCAGAAGGCCCGTCGTGTCGTTGACCTGGTTCGTGGGAAGAACGCACAGGAGGCACTTGCCATCCTGAAGTTCGCCCCGCAGGCTGCCGCTGAGCCCGTGTTCAAGCTTGTCGCTTCGGCGATCGCGAACGCACGTGTGAAGGCTGACGCCGAGAACCTGCGCCTCAACGAGGACGAGCTCGTCATTGCTCGCGCCTTTGTCGACGAGGGTGCAACGCTCAAGCGTTTCCGCCCCCGTGCACAGGGCCGCGCGTTCCGTATCAACAAGCGGACCAGCCACATCACGGTCGTACTTCAGACCGCAGATGAGCTTGCTGCTGCCAAGAAGGGAGCCTAAGGAATGGGCCAGAAGATTCATCCCTACGGCTTCCGCCTCGGGATTACCACCGACCACGTGTCGCGTTGGTTCTCGGACTCGACGAAGAAGGGCCAGCGTTACGCTGACTACCTCGCCGAGGACATCAAGATCCGTCAGCACCTGCAGGTCCAGCTGGACCGCGCCGGTGTCTCGCGTGTCGAGATCGAGCGCACCCGCGACCGCGTCCGCGTAGACATTCACACGGCTCGTCCGGGTATTGTCATCGGCCGCCGTGGAGCAGAGGCTGAGCGTATTCGCGCTGACCTCGAGAAGCTCACCGGCAAGCAGATCCAGCTGAACATCCTCGAGGTCAAGAACCCCGAGGCTGACGCTCAGCTCGTCGCACAGGGCATCGCCGAGCAGCTCGCTGCTCGTGTGGCGTTCCGTCGTGCGATGCGCAAGGGTCTCCAGGGCGCACAGCGCGCTGGTGCCAAGGGCGTACGTATTCAGGTCTCAGGCCGCCTTGGCGGCGCCGAGATGAGCCGTTCGGAGTTCTACCGCGAGGGTCGTGTGCCGCTGCACACGCTTCGTGCGAACATCGACTACGGCTTCTACGAGGCAAAGACCACCTTCGGCCGTATCGGCGTGAAGGTCTGGATCTACAAGGGCGACCTCACGAACAAGGAGCTTGCTCGCGAGCAGGCTAACCAGAAGCCGTCTCGTGAGCGTGGCGATCGCCGCCGTGCGCCCCGTGGCGCGCAGGCTGAGGCTGCACCCGCTGCAGCAGGAGCGGAGAAGTAACTATGCTGATTCCCCGTCGAGTCAAGTACCGCAAGCAGCATCACCCCGGCCGTAGCGGCCAGGCAAAGGGTGGAACCAAGGTCGCCTTCGGCGAGTTCGGTATCCAGGCACTGACCCCCGCTTACGTGACGAACCGTCAGATCGAGTCCGCTCGTATCGCGATGACCCGTCACATCAAGCGTGGTGGCAAGGTGTGGATCAACATCTACCCCGACCGTCCGCTCACGAAGAAGCCTGCCGAAACCCGCATGGGTTCCGGTAAGGGTTCGCCCGAGTGGTGGGTTGCGAATGTCAAGCCGGGCCGCGTCCTCTTTGAGGTCGCCGGTGTCGATGAGGAGCTTGCGCGTGAGGCACTTACCCGTGCGATCCACAAGCTGCCCCTCAAGGCCCGCATTATTAAGCGCGAGGAGGGTGACGCGTAATGGCGATCGGAACCAAGGAACTGGCTGTCACTGAGCTTGACAGCTTCGAAAACGAGCGTCTCGCGGAGGAGCTGAAGAAGGCCAAGGCCGAGCTCTTCAACCTGCGTTTCCAGTCGGCCACAGGCCAGCTTGAGAACCACGGGCGCGTACGTCAGGTGAAGCGCGACATTGCTCGCATCTACACCGTGCTCCGCGAGCGTGAGCTCGGCATTCGGGTAGCCCCGGTTGCTGAGGCACCAGCGAAGAAGTCTTCTGCGAAGAAGGCGTCCACCAAGAAGACAGAGCAGGCGCCCGCCGCCGCTGAGACGAAGGAGGCCTAGGAATGGCTGAGGTCGAGAAGGAACAGCGACCGTATCGCAAGGCGCGCCGTGGCTACGTCGTCAGCGACAAGATGGATAAGACCATCACCGTTGAGGTCGAAGATCGCGTGAAGCACCCGCTGTACGGCAAGGTGATGCGTCGCTCATCGAAGGTGAAGGCCCACGACGAGCAGAACACCGCCGGTATCGGCGATCTCGTTCTCATCCACGAGACCCGTCCGCTGAGCGCTTCCAAGCGCTGGCGTCTGGTCGAGATCCTCGAGAAGGCGAAGTAAGCCTCGGCTTACTGAGTGAAGGAGTAAGCAAGTGATTCAGCAGGAATCCCGACTCAAGGTTGCCGATAACACCGGCGCCAAGGAGTTGCTCACAATCCGTGTCCTCGGGGGCTCAGGGCGTCGCTATGCAGGTCTCGGCGATACCATCGTTGCGACCGTCAAGGACGCAATCCCCGGTGGCAACGTCAAGAAGGGTGAGGTCGTCAAGGCCGTCATCGTTCGTACCCGCAAGTCGACCCGTCGCATTGACGGTTCGTACATCAGCTTCGACGAAAACGCCGCCGTCATCCTGAAGGCAGACGGGGAGCCTCGCGGCACCCGTATCTTCGGACCGGTTGGTCGTGAGCTTCGCGATAAGAAGTTCATGAAGATCGTCTCGCTCGCACCGGAGGTGATCTAGTCCTATGGCTGCAAAGATCAAGAAGGGTGACCTCGTAGAGGTCATCTCGGGCCCGACCCAGGAGCGCGGTGGCTACCGCGGCAAGCAGGGACGCGTCCTCGAAGTAATCACCGAAACCGACCGCCTGGTCGTTGAAGGTGTGAACTACGTCACCAAGCACGTCCGCGTCGGCCAGTCCGACCGCGGTACGAAGGAGGGTGGCATCGAGACCGTCGAGGCTCCAATCCACGTGTCGAACGTTGCTGTTGTTGACCCCTCGACTAAGAAGCCGACTCGCGTTGGCTTCCGCGTCGAAGAGGTTGAGAAGGACGGCAAGAAGAAGACGGTTCGCGTACGTTACGCGAAGTCGTCGGGGAAGGACCTCTAATGTCTGAAGCTGCTGTGGCGGCTGGCAAAATCCAGCCTCGCTTGAAGCAGAAGTACCGCGACGATATCGTCCCGGCACTCCGTGAAGAGTTCGCATACGGCAACGTCATGCAGGTTCCCGGTCTCGTGAAGATCGTTGTGAACACTGGCGTTGGCGAGGCGGCTCGCGACAGCAAGGTCATCGAGGGCGCAATTGCCGACCTCGTACTGATCACCGGCCAGAAGCCGAAGGTCACCCTTGCACGCAAGTCCATCGCACAGTTCAAGCTGCGCGAGGGACAGGCCATTGGCGCACACGTCACGCTTCGTGGCGATCGCGCGTGGGAATTCCTTGACCGTCTCGTGAACCTCGCACTGCCCCGTATCCGCGATTTCCGCGGTCTTTCGGACCAGCAGTTCGACGGCGCAGGAAACTACACGTTCGGTTTGACCGAGCAGAGTGTGTTCCATGAGATCGATCAGGATAAGATTGACCGCGTGCGTGGTTTTGACATCACCATTGTCACCACCGCCAAGACTGACGACGAGGGTCGCGCGCTGCTGAAGGCGCTCGGCTTCCCGTTCCAGACGAACAACTAAATAGTCCAAGCGGACAGGGTGCCCGGTTTCCCCGGGCACCCCGTTCGCGTGTCACCCAGGTCGCGCTCTGTGTAACAGGGCGTGAAACCAGGCGAGAAAAAGAAAGAGTCAATCATGACGATGACTGATCCGGTAGCAGACATGCTTACCCGGTTGCGCAATGCTAATGGCGCACATCATGACGACGTTTCGCTTCCCGGCTCAAAGCTGAAGGAGCGGATCGCCGAGATCCTCAAGCGCGAGGGTTACATCAGCGACTGGAAGGTTGAGCCGGCACGCGTCGGAACGACCCTCACCATGACGCTGAAGTACGGCCCGAACCGCGAGACCTCGATCGAGGGCCTCAAGCGCGTTTCGAAGCCGGGCCTCCGTGTGTACGCAGGCTCGACTGAGATCCCGAGCGTGCTCGGCGGCCTCGGCATCGCGATCCTGTCCACCTCCTCCGGTCTTCTTACTGACCGCGAGGCTGAGCAGAAGGGCGTGGGCGGAGAAGTTCTCGCCTACGTGTGGTAATTCGCTATGTCACGTATTGGAAAGCTTCCCATCACCGTTCCCGGTGGTGTAGATGTCAAGATCGATGGCCAGAAGGTCACCGTTAAGGGTTCGAAGGGCGAGCTGTCGCTCGTCGTCGCAGAGCCCATTCGCGTCGCAGTTGAGGAGGGCCAGATCCTGGTCACCCGCCCCAACGACGAGCGCGAATCACGAGCGCTGCACGGCCTCAGCCGCACGCTCATTCACAACAACATCATTGGTGTGACCGAAGGCTACGCAAAGTCGCTCGAGGTTGTTGGTACCGGTTACCGCGTGCAGCAGAAGGGCCAGGGCCTCGAGCTCCAGCTCGGCTTCTCACACCCGGTCAACTTCGACGCTCCTGAGGGCATCCAGCTCGCAGTCGAGGGTGCCACTAAGATCACCGTCAGCGGCATCTCCAAGCAGGCTGTTGGTGAGGCCGCCGCAAACATCCGCAAGCTGAAGAAGCCGGAGCCCTACAAGGGCAAGGGCATTCGTTACGCTGACGAGGTTGTTCGCCGCAAGGCTGGAAAGGCTGGTAAGTAACCATGGCCGCTAACATCACCCGTGCAAAGGGTCGTTCGGCTGCGCGAGTTCGCCGCCACGCCCGCCTGCGCAAGAAGATCGTCGGCACCGAGATGCGTCCGCGTCTCGCAGTCACCCGATCGGCACGCCACGTATTCGTTCAGGTCATCGACGACTCGAAGGGCCACACTCTGGCTTCCGCGTCGACGATGGAAGCTGATCTTCGTGCGTTCGACGGCGACAAGACCGCTAAGGCCCGCAAGGTCGGCGAGCTTGTAGCTGAGCGCGCAAAGAGCGCTGGCGTAGAAGCGGTCGTCTTCGACCGTGGCGGCAGCAAGTACGCAGGCCGTGTCGCTGCGATCGCCGACGGCGCTCGCGAGGGAGGGCTGACGCTGTGAGCAACGAAACGAAGGAGCAGGAAGTGACTGCTGAAGCACAGACCCAGGCTCCGGCCGCAGAGGTGCAGAACAGCGATCACCGCAACGAGCCTCGCGAGCAGCGTCGTGGAAGCCGCGACCGCGGCACCCGTGGCGAGCGCGGTGGCCGTGGGGAGCGGGCTGAAAGCCAGTTCCTCGAGCGCGTCGTAACCATCAACCGTGTCTCGAAGGTCGTCAAGGGCGGCCGTCGCTTCAGCTTCACCGCGCTTGTCGTGGTTGGCGATGGCAACGGCACCGTCGGCGTCGGCTACGGGAAGGCGAAGGAAGTTCCCCTCGCAATCTCGAAGGGCGTCGAAGAGGCAAAGAAGAACTTCTTCCGCGTGCCTCGCGTCGGCAGCACGATCCCGCACCCGGTGCAGGGCGAGGCCGCAGCCGGCGTCGTACTGCTCCGTCCGGCAGCAGCAGGTACCGGTGTTATCGCCGGTGGCCCAGTGCGCGCCGTACTCGAGTGCGCTGGCATCCACGACGTGCTGAGCAAGTCGCTCGGTTCGTCGAACACCCTGAACATCGTGCATGCGACCGTTGAGGCACTGCAGCAGCTCGAGGAGCCCCGCTCCGTCGCAGCTCGCCGCGGCCTTGACTTCGACCGCGTCGCTCCGGCTCGCCTCGTGCGCGCTGAGGCGAAGGCTGCGGCCGACGCTGCCTCGAAGGCAAAGGCAGGTGCGTAATGGCTAAGAGCCTGAAGATTACGCAGACGAAGTCCGTGATCAGTGAGAAGCAGAACCAGCGTGACACGCTGCGCAGCCTCGGTCTCCGCAAGATCGGCCAGTCGGTCGTTCGCGAGGACACCCTGGCAAACCGCGGCTACGTCCGTGCGGTCGCTCACCTGGTCCAGGTTGAGGAGATCGACGAATGAGCGAGAACAACGAAGAGCGCGGCGCCGTGCTGAAGGCACACCACCTTCGCCCGGCTCCCGGCTCGAAGAAGGCGAAGACCCGTGTGGGTCGCGGTGAGGGATCCAAGGGTAAGACCGCAGGCCGCGGCACCAAGGGCACCAAGGCGCGCTACCAGGTCCGCGCTGGCTTCGAAGGCGGCCAGATGCCGCTGCACATGCGCACCCCGAAGCTGCGCGGGTTCAAGAACCCGTTCCGCACCGAGTACCAGGTGGTGAACGTCGCAAAGCTCGAGGAGCTGTACCCCAAGGGTGGCGACGTCACGATCGAGGATCTCGTCGCAAAGGGTGCCGTCCGTAAGAACCAGCCCGTCAAGGTGCTGGGCAACGGTGACCTCAAGGTCAAGCTCTCCGTACAGGTCGACAAGGTCTCCAGCTCAGCTGAGCAGAAGATCGTCGCCGCTGGCGGAGAAGTGAAGTAACATTCGAGCTTTGCTCGAGTGAAGGGGGGGTGTGGGGACCCGTTGGTTTCCCGCACCTCCCTTTTTTCGTATTCCAGCACGCTCCACCCGTGTAGGCTGGTCTAGTTGCTCCTCGCCGGAGATCGCCGGCGAACTATCCAGGAGGCTAAGTTTTGTTCAGCGCCATTGGACGGATCTTCCGTACCCCCGACCTCCGTCGGAAGATCGTTTTCACACTCGGAATCGTCGCACTCTTCCGACTCGGTTCCTTCGTACCTACGCCCTTTGTTGACTTCAACAACGTGCAGGTCTGTCTCGCATCGAATGCGAACACGGGCACGGCCGGGCTGTACGACATGGTTAACTTGTTCAGCGGCGGCGCCCTCCTGCAGCTTTCGATCTTCGCCCTCGGCATCATGCCGTACATTACGGCGTCGATCATCACGCAGCTGCTGCGCGTGGTCATCCCGCACTTCGAGACGCTCCACAAGGAGGGTCAGGCAGGTCAGGCGAAGCTCACGCAGTACACGCGTTACCTGACGATCGCACTCGCGATCCTCCAGTCGACGACGCTCATCACTGTGGCTCGCTCAGGGCAGCTCTTCGGTTCGCTGGCGAACCAGGCATGCCAGAACCTCGTCGCCCAGGAATGGTGGGCAATCCTCATCATGATCATCACGATGACCGCCGGTACCGGCCTCATCATGTGGTTCGGTGAGCTCATCACCGAGCGTGGCGTCGGCAACGGTATGTCGCTCCTCATCTTCACCTCTATTGCAGCCACCTTCCCCGGTGCCCTCTGGGTCATCAAGGAAGAGCGCGGCTGGGAGGTCTTCTTCTTCGTGATTCTCGTCGGCATGGTCGTCATTGGTGCGGTCGTGTTCGTTGAGCAATCGCAGCGCCGTATCCCGGTGCAGTACGCGAAGCGAGTGGTTGGCCGCCGTACCTACGGTGGGTCGAGCACGTACATCCCGATCAAGGTCAACATGGCCGGCGTTATCCCCGTGATCTTCGCCTCCGCGATCCTGTACCTCCCGATGTTGCTCGCGAACTTCAACCAGCCGAAGGCGGGCGAAGAGCCGGCAGCTTGGGTTGTCTGGATCCAGAACAACCTCGTCTACGGCGACCAGCCGCTGTACATGCTGGTGTTCTTCCTCTTGGTCATCGGCTTCACCTTCTTCTACGTGCAGATCACCTTCAACCCTGAAGAGGTCGCAGACAACATGAAGAAGTACTCGGGCTTCATCCCAGGCATTCGTGCAGGGCGCCCGACCGCAGAGTACTTGAACTACGTGCTGACGCGTATCACCAGCGCCGGCTCGCTCTACCTCGGTGTGATCGCGTTGCTTCCGCTCGTGGCACTCTCGTTCTTCGGCGCCAACCAGAACTTCCCGTTCGGCGGCGCGTCGATCCTCATTATTGTCGGCGTTGGTCTTGAGACGGTGAAGCAGATCGACGCACAGCTGCAGCAGCGCCACTACGAAGGACTTCTCAAGTGACAGTAACTCGTCTCCTCATCATCGGCCCGCCAGGTGCGGGCAAGGGCACCCAAGCGGCAAAGATCGCCGAGACCTACGGGGTCCCAGCGATCTCCACGGGCGATATCTTCCGCGCCAACATCAAGGGTGGCACGGAGCTCGGCCAGCGTGTCCAGGCGATCATCGAAGCGGGTGAGCTTGTCCCAGACACGCTTACCAACGAGATCGTCCAGGATCGCCTGCTGCAGGAAGATGCCGCTACCGGCTTCCTCCTCGACGGCTACCCACGCAACGTCGAGCAGGTTGAGGCGCTCGACGGCATGCTCGAGGGTGACTCGCTCGACGCAGTCGTACTCCTCGAAGCTGACACCGATGCGGTTGTTGCACGGCTGCTCAAGCGCGCGGAGATCGAAGGGCGAGCAGACGACACCGAAGAGGTTATTCGTCATCGCCAGGAGATCTATGCGCAGCAGACGGAGCCGCTCATTGCGCTCTTCACTGCTCGTGGCATCCTGGTGAGCGTTGATGGCCTTGGCGGTATCGATGAGGTTGCTGAGCGGATCGCCGGCGCGCTGAGCGCAAAGCTGGGTCGCTAGCCGTGGCCAGACGTGGCCTGCTGCGTCGGTCGATTTATAAGTCGCCTGCGCAGCTCCGCCTCATGGTTGAGCCTGGCCTCGCGGCTGTCGACGCGCTCGCTGCGATGCGCGCCGCCGTCGCGCCCGGCGTCACCACGCTGGAGCTCGACGCGATTGCTGAGGCTGCGATCCGTGCGCGTGGCGGCGAGCCGAACTTCATGCTTGAGCCTGGCTACCGGCACACGATCTGCGCGAACGTGAATGCCGACGTCGTGCACTCGATCCCCACGGATCGGCCACTCGAGCCAGGCGATATTGTCTCGCTTGACGTTGGGGCGATCATTGGTGGGTGGAACAGTGACGCCGCGTTTACCGCGGTGATTGCTGATCCGGCGCGTCCCGAGCTCACTGCGGAAAACGAGCGTCTCTCGCATGTCACCGAGCAGGCAATGTGGCAGGGTATTGCGAGGCTTGCACGTGCCAAGTACCTCAATGAGGTCGGGGAGTCCGTGCAGGGGTACGTCCGAAAGCACAGCGATTACGGCGTGCTTGAGGATTACATCGGTCACGGCATCGGTCGCAGTATGCATGAGGACCCTCCGGTATTCAACGTCCCGGTTCCGAAGCGCGGACCCGAGGTCAAGCCCGGTCTCGTTGTTGCTATCGAGCCGATCATCTCGGCTGGCACGATCGACACCGTTGTGCAGAGCGATGACTGGACCGTCACCATCGCTGACGGATCGAACAGCGCCCAGTGGGAGCATTCGGTTGCGGTGCACGAGGGTGGCGTCTGGGTGCTCACCGCTGATGACGGGGGAGCGGCAGGGCTCGCTCAGTTCGGGATCACTCCCGTTCCGATTCCCGCGTAGGTTTTATCGTCATCATGGGCGTTGTGCGGCTGCTGCCGTGCGGCGCCCATGATCGTTTTCGGGCGCGTGCTCAGCCTCGGCTTCAAGGCGAATAGGCCCTGCTCCCTGCGCCGCAAGCACGTCGCCAGGGTTGAGCGCGTTGCAGTTGTTCAGTGAGAGGCAGCCGCAGCCGATGCAGGCCGAAAGCTCGCTCTGGAGGGCCTCGAGGCGCCTCCGTCGCTCATCGAGCATGTCAGACCAGCGCTGCGTGATCCGCGTCCAGTCACGCTTTGAGGGCATGCGGTCGTCTGGGAGTTGCTCGAACACCGTCGCGACCTCGGTGAGCGGAATCCCGAGCCGTTTCGCGTAGTGGATGATTGAGAGCCGTCTGAGGACGTGGCGGGGGTAGCGCCTTTGGTTCCCCGCTGTGCGGATCGACGTGATCAGCCCCTCCTGCTCGTAGAAGCGAATGGCTGACGTTGCGATGCCGACGCGCTGCGCGACCTCGCCGATCGTGAGGAGGTCTGTTGGGGTCTTGCGTTCCATTGCTACTCCGTCGCTTGACTTCAAGTGCACTTGAAGTTTTAGTGTAGCTCTCGTGCCTGAACATGAAACTCACACTGTCCCCGTTCCTCTGCCGTCGGCAACACGCTCAGATCACCAACCTCGCCTCTTCGCCCGCGGCAACCTCGCCGCTGTCTCCGTGCTCGCAGGCGGCACGGTGCTCTACGCGATGAACCTCTACTTCACCGCCGCGCTGCTCCCATCAATCGTTGACGATATTGGTGGCGCCCACCTCTACGCCTGGGTCGCGACGGGATTCCTCCTCGCGGCGGTCATCTCCTCCATGCTCGTCGCCCGTACGATCTCGGCAATGGGGGCGAGGGGCGCGTATCTTCTCGGCTTCGGTGCCTTCGCGCTCGGCTCAGCTGCCGCCGCACTGAGCAGCAGCATGGAGCTGTTCGTCGCGAGCAGGGTGCTACAGGGCGTCGGGGGTGGGTTGCTCGCCGGGCTCGGCTATGCGGTGATCCGCTCGGCCCTGCCGCAGGCGCTCTGGCTCAAGGCTGCCGCGCTCGTCTCCGCCATGTGGGGCGTGGGTGCCCTCGTCGGCCCGAGTCTTGGCGGGATCTTCGCTGAGCTTGACGCGTGGCGAGCTGCGTATGCGGTGCTGGCGGTGGTCGCAGTGGTGCTCGGCGCCGCGAGTCGCTCCGCCCTCCCCGCGCGGGTCGAGGGCGCGGAGCGGGCTGAGCCGCTTCCATACGCATCCCTTGTCGCGCTCGTGCTCGTCGCCGCGAGCTTCAGCCTCGCACCCATGTTCGCCCCTATCGGATACGACGGCTTCTTGATCGGGTTGGGTGTGCTCCTGCTTCTGCTCTTCCTCGTCATCGAGGCGCGGGCAAGGCACACGGTCTTGCCGCGCATGACGTTCCAGCGTGGCAACCCGCTGAAGTGGGTGTATCTGCTCGTTGCCGCGCTCTGCGCCGGCGTGATGGTCGAAACGTATGTGCCGCTCTTTGGCCAGCAGCTCGGTGGGCTGTCGCCAGTGTTGGCTGGCTTCCTTGGCGCTGCGCTCTCGCTCGGGTGGACCGGCTCGCAGCTGTTCAGCGTGCGCTTCGGCCCTCGGCTGTCAGCCCTCGTCATGGTAATCGCCCCGCTGCTGCTCGCCGGCTCGCTTGTGGCGTACGGCATGCTGCAGCAGGGCGAGGTGACCGGGGGCCGCATCATCCTGTGGGTGATTGCCCTCGTGCTTGCTGGCACCGGAATCGGCGCAGCCTTCCCGCACCTGAGCGTGCGGGCGATGGGATCGAGCGACGACCAGGCTGAGGGGGAGAAGGCTGCGGCAGCGCTGAGCACCACCCAGCTCATCTCGTACGCGCTTGTCTCTGCGCTGCTCGGCGTCTTTGCGGCTGGCGGGGCAGGAGACACCGCACTCGTCGCCGAGCGCATCTCCTTCGGCCTCGGGATACTCACCGCAGCCGGAGTAATCCCCGGGATAATGCTCTTCCTTTCGTGGCGACGGGCTACGCGGGCGGAGGGCAAGCTCAAGTGACGCGTGCGCTAAGGCTGGTGCTATGAGGGCGGGAAGCACGCTAGGGTGGACATTTGAGGGTAATCCGGGATAGGATTACTCGTTGGTGCTTTGTGCCTGTTTTCGTGATCGCGAAACCAGGGGGGAAGCATTCGCAAGACCGGTGAATCAACACGAGCGACAGTGAGGCTATGGCGAAGAAAGACGGCGTCATCGAGATCGAGGGCCAGGTCGTAGAGGCACTCCCGAATGCAATGTTCAGGGTAGAGCTTACGAACGGCCACAAGGTGCTCGCGCACATCTCGGGCAAAATGCGTCAGCACTACATCCGCATCCTTCCAGGGGACCGCGTGATCGTGGAACTGACCCCGTACGATCTGACCCGCGGTCGCATCGTCTACCGTTACAAGTAGACCTGCGGTCTCGTTTACCGGAAAGTAACGGCTCTCGGCATCCCGCGAGCACGAGGACAGCGAACCCGCTAAAGGAAAAACAATGAAGGTTAACCCCAGCGTTAAGCCCATCTGCGATCACTGCAAGGTGATCCGCCGCCACGGCCGCGTCATGGTGATCTGCAAGAGCAACCCGCGTCACAAGCAGCGCCAGGGCTAATTGCCCTGACCTGCAGCTCGCAGATCAAACGAACACAACAGAAACAGCGCATCGAAGAGCCGGGGAACGAGAGTTCCCAGGTGACACCTCGGGTCGGAGGCCTGAACCCACGATGCGCACCACACCTCCACTAATCCGCAAGGAGAGCCAGACATGGCACGTATTGCAGGCGTAGACATCCCGCGCGAAAAGCGCGTAGAGATCGCGCTCACCTACATCTATGGCGTTGGACGCACGAGCGCGCTGAAGACGCTCGAAGCGACCGGCATCGACGGGAACACCCGTGTTCGCGACCTGAGCGACGAACAGCTCGTTCTGCTCCGCGATCACGTTGAGGGCAACTTCAAGGTAGAGGGTGACCTCCGCCGTGAGGTCCAGGCCGACATCCGCCGCAAGGTAGAGATCGGTAGCTACCAGGGGATTCGCCACCGCCGAGGCATGCCTGTGCATGGTCAGCGCACCAAGACGAACGCTCGTACCCGCAAGGGCCCGAAGCGCACCGTCGCCGGTAAGAAGAAGTAACGCCGGTTCACACCGACCATTCACACATAGCTTTCAGGAGAATACTCAATGGCTGCACCCAAGTCGGCAGCGCGCAAGCCGCGTCGCAAAGACAAGAAGAACATCGCAGTGGGCCACGCTCACATCAAGTCGACCTTCAATAACACGATCATCTCAATCACCGACACCACCGGGGCTGTGCTCACGTGGGCATCGTCGGGTGGCGTTGGCTTCAAGGGTTCGCGTAAGTCGACCCCGTTCGCCGCGCAGCTCGCTGCAGAGTCTGTTGCCCGCAAGGCGCAGGAGCACGGCATGAAGAAGGTTGACGTCTTCGTCAAGGGCCCGGGCTCGGGCCGCGAGACCGCGATCCGCTCGCTGCAGGCCGCTGGCCTCGAGGTTGGCTCGATCAACGACGTCACCCCGCAGACCCACAACGGCTGCCGCCCGCCCAAGCGTCGCCGCGTCTGAGCCCTACTGTCGCGTCGGCCTCGGCCGGCGCGACACCGGCTCGCTCGTTTGACGAGCTGGTACGTTCCCAACACCCTCTTTACCGCAGAGTCATATAGCGGACTCCAGCGAAAGGAACTAAACAGTGCTCATTGCACAGCGCCCCACTCTGACCGAAGATTCGATCTCCGAGTACCGCTCACGTTTCACCATTGAGCCCCTCGAGCCTGGCTTCGGTTACACGCTTGGAAACTCACTCCGTCGCACGCTGCTCTCCTCGATCCCCGGAGCCGCTGTCACCAGCGTCCGCTTCGAGGGCGTGGCTCACGAGTTCACGACGATCCCCGGTGTCACAGAAGACGTCACCGAGATCATCCTGAACATCAAGGGCCTCGTAGTTTCGAGCGAGCACGACGAGCCGATCACTGCGTACCTTCGCAAGACCGGGGCAGGCGAGGTAACCGCCGCCGACATCTCAGCGCCCGCAGGCGTCGAGGTGCACAACCCCGAACTAGTCATCGCCACCCTTGGTGACGATGCACAGTTCGAGCTCGAGCTCACCATCGAGCGCGGCCGTGGCTACGTTTCTGCAGCGCAGAACCGTAACGACGACGCAGAGGTTGGCCGCATCCCGGTTGACTCGATCTACTCGCCAGTGCTGAAGGTGACCTACCGCGTCGAGGCAACTCGTGCCGGTGAGCGCACCGACTTCGACCGCCTTGTGGTCGATGTTGAGTCGAAGCCGGCTATCAGCCCCCGCGACGCGATTGCGTCGGCAGGTTCGACTCTCGTCGAGCTGTTCGGGCTGGCACGCGAGCTGAACACTGCTGCTGAGGGCGTCGAGATCGGCCCAGCGCCGGTTGAGGTTGTTGCCGAGGGCGAGCTTTCGATCCCGATCGAAGATCTCGACCTTTCGGTGCGCAGCTACAACTGCCTCAAGCGTGAGGGAATCAACTCCGTGAGCGAACTCGTTGCGCTCTCGGAAGCTCAGCTCATGAACATTCGTAACTTCGGTCAGAAGTCCGTCTTCGAGGTGCGCGACAAGCTCGCCGAGATGGGTCTCTCGCTCAAGGACGCGGTTCCCGGTTTCGACGGGGCCAACTTCTACAGCTACGAAGACGACGTTAACTAACGATCCGGCTTCGCCGCTGATCGAACACCAACAGGAGTACACACATGCCTAAGCCCACAAAGGGCGCCCGCCTCGGAGGCGGTCCCGCTCACGAGCGTCTGATGCTCAACCAGATGGCTGCGCAGCTCTTCGAGCACAAGCGTATCCAGACCACCGAGACGAAGGCGAAGCGCCTGCAGCCACTCGCAGAGCGTCTCGTGACCTTCGCGAAGCGCGGTGACCTGCACTCGCGTCGTCGCGTCATGCGTCGCATTCTCGACAAGTCGGTTGTTCACGAGCTCTTCACGGAGATCGCACCGCTCGTCGAGGACCGCGAAGGTGGCTACACCCGCATCGTCAAGACCGGCTACCGCAAGGGCGACCGCGCCCCGATGGCAGTGATCGAGCTCGTTCTCGAGCCCGTACAGCCCAAGGCAAAGAAGGCCGCTGCAAAGCCGGCCGAGCCCAAGGCTGAGGTTGTCGAGGAGACCGCACCCGTCGAGGAGACCGCAGAGGTCACCGAGACTGAGGCTCCCGCAGAAGAGGCAGCAGCTGCCGAGGAGAAGGCCGAATAGGTTTTCCTCTCTGAGCAACGCGAAAGCGCCCCGTGGTTTTTCCACGGGGCGCTTTCGCGTTCCCCCTGTGCAGCGTTGGGTTGCCCCCCTGTGCAGCGTTGGGTGCCCCTTCGGCAGGTGTCGCGGGCGCGGCGTAGCGCGGTGCGCGCACGTTGGCGCGGCGACGGCATCTCGGCCAGGCGTGAGCGGTGTTTAGGGGCTCAGGGGCGCCGCGGCTGCGTCGGGGTGCTCGCCGGTGGGGGAGGCCGCGCGCTAGCGGCGGGGGATCGCCCAGCCAGGAGCCTCGCCCGGCGTGAAGAGATCATCGAGCGCGGAGCGGATCGAGGCCGCATACACCTCACCGCCCTCCGGGCCGGGGTGGATGCCGTCTTCAGCGAGGTACTCGGGCGTATCCGCGACACTCGCGTCCCACCTGGCCAGCGCTACGCCGCGGCGCTCCTGCGCGAACCTGGTGAGGTTAGCGTTGACCTCGGGAATCCAGTCCCGCTCAGCGTGCGCGTCGATGAGGATCAGCTGGCGACCACCAACGGCTTCTTGCAACGCGACAAGCGCGTCCTCATCCACCGGGCCATTGGTGCCGAGGCCGACCACGACAACCTGCCTGAGCGTACCGCTTTGCGCCATGTCCGCGACGATGTCGACCCCAGCCCACAGGCCGCGGGAGACGGCGGCGTCTACCTCGATCCCGGGAAAAGCCTCGGTGAGTTCGGGGTAGCTCGCAAGCATGACGGAGTCCCCGACGGCCGTGATGTCGCGTCCCTCGATCTCGACGACGGCGGGCGCCGCCGGTTCTGCCGCGCCAGGCTCGGCATCGGTCTCTGCTGCCCCGGGCCCGGGTGGCGCCGTATCGGCGTCGCTGGTGCCCTGCTCGCTGTTGCTGCGGTCTGCCTCAAGCATTTCCTGGCCCCTGAGGATCTGCTCAGCCGACGTGGTGCGCTCGGGCGCAGTGGCGACCGCGATGCCGGTGAGTGGGAATGTGATGGCAACGATGATGGCTAGCGCAACAGAAACGCGCCTGCGGCGCGGCGTGTAGTTGCGTGGGCTGAACCACCTGACGAGCGCACCGCGGAGCCCCACCCGGCGAACGGGCTGCTCGATGTAGCGGTAGGAGAGAGCCGCGAAGGGGAGTGTGAGCGCGAGCGTTGCTGCGGGTACCAGCCAGCTCGTGCCCAACCCCGCAGCCGTGGCCGCGCTCGTGACGACCATGAGCAGCGGCCAGTGCCACAGGTAGATGCCGTATGAGCGTTCTCCGATCCACCGCAGCGGCTGCACGTCGAGCATTCGGCCGGCGATAGCGCCCTCGCGGGTGATCGCCCACACGACGGCGAGGGCAGCGACGGTAGCGAGCTGGAAGCCGCCGAGGAAGCTTTCGGGGCTGCCCTCGCGCAGGGTGAACGAGAGAACGCCGAGCGCGGTGAACCCGAGCAGTGCGACGCCAAGCGAGACGGCTTGCCCGGCTGTCGTGAGCGCGGCGGCCGCGCGCCGCGACAGCACAACGGCCATCGCGGCGCCGAGGAACAGCCCAAAGCTGTGCGAGTCGGAGCCGAAGTAGATCCGCGTGGGGTCCGCCGCCGCGTTGGCGAGCGCCGCCATGAGGAACGCCGAGCTGACACCAAGGACGGCGAGCGGAATTGCCCAGGTAATCCGGTGGCGCAGCCGGAATACGAGGATCGCGATGAGCGGCAGCACAATGTAGAACTGCTCCTCAAGCGCGAGCGACCAAAAGTTGCGAAAGAGCTCAGGGGTGTCACGCGCAAAATAGTCTGAACCGTTCGCGATGAAGACCCAGTTGCTCACGAAAAACACGGCGCCGGCAATTTGCTGGGCGACCCCAACGAGCAGGTCCCTGCCCGCGGCGAGAGCGAGCGATGTGCTCACCAGCACCACGATCGCGACGGCGGGCAGCAGCCTCCGCGCGCGCCTGCGCCAGAAGGCGAGCAAATTGATCCGCCCGGTCGTCTCAAGCTCGCGCAGCAGCAGCGAGGTGATGAGGAACCCACTCATCACGAAGAACACATCGACCCCGAGGAACCCACCAGGGAGAGCCTTGGGGAACAAATGGTAGATGAGGACGAGTCCGACAGCGATTGCACGAAGACCGTCAAGCCCACCGAAGCGGGCCGCCCGAGCGTTCACCCGTGCACCGGTGGGAGAAAACGCACGAACAGACACCCGAAGATGGTACCCCGGAATGCTCACAACAGTCCTCAGCCGTGCTGTGCCACCCAGCAGGCCTCGAAACGCGTAAACATCTGGCACACTTGAGCGCGTGGATACCTCCCGCTTGCGCCTCGACATCGCATACGACGGCACCGACTTCTCCGGCTGGGCAACCCAGCCCGGCCTGCGCACCGTGCAGGGCGAAATTGAAGCGGCGATCGCCACGCTGCTTCGCGTGGACGGTGCAGAGGTGCGCCTCACCGTCGGCGGGCGCACGGACGCCGGGGTCCACGCCAGGGGCCAGGTCGCCCACCTCGACCTCACCGCGGACCAGCTCGACAGGTGGGCCGCGTCCCAGCGAAGCGGACGCCAGACAAACGCTCCGGAGAACTCACCGACCGCAGCAGACCCAAGCGGGCAACCGCTCCAGGGCGCGAGCGACGCGGACGAACGAGTGCGGATCATGACCCGACGACTCAACGGGATCCTGCAGCGCAGCGCACGCGACATCTCGATCCACCGGGTCGCGCCTGCCGCCGAAGGCTTCGACGCGCGCTTCTCCGCGACCAAGCGCCGCTACGAGTATCGGCTACGGCCGGAGAACGCGCGCCGCGATCCGCTCACCGCAAGATTCACCGCGGAGGTACCCCGCACCCTCAACCTCGCCACCATGCAGCGAGTGTCGGAAGACCTCCTCGGGCTCCAAGACTTCACGACCTTCTGCAAAGCGCGTGAGGGCGCGACCGCGGTCCGCGAGCTACTCGCCTTCGACTGGACAGAAACCCGCGACGGGGCATACGCCGCCAGAATCGAAGCGGACGCGTTCTGCCACTCGATGGTGCGGGCACTCGTCGGATCGGTCGTTGCCGTCGGCCACGGCAGGATCGGAGAGGGGGAGCTGCTCGAATTGCGCGACGCACGCGAGCGGACGAGCCGCTTCACCGTCATGCCAGCCCACGGTCTCTCGCTCGAAGAAATCGGCTATCCAGAAGACGGTGAGCTCGCTTGGCGCGCCGAGCAGACGCGGGCACGCCGCGATCCGCTCGATGACTGACGCTTCTGTGCTAAAGTTGATCCTTGGTGCGCAAGCACCCGAATTGTTGAGCCCTCCACCGCACAGGAACTCACGCAGCTAGCCCGCGTGAGACCTCGCACGGAGTGGGATTCAAGAACTCCTCCATTTCGACAGAAAGCAGCACGACAGTGACTCGCACATATTCGCCGAAGGCAGCTGACAAGCAGCACGACTGGATCGTCATCGACGCAACAGACGTGGTCCTTGGCCGCCTCGCATCGCACGCCGCAGCCCTGCTCCGTGGCAAGCACAAGACCACCTTCGCACCGCACATGGACATGGGCGACTACGTCGTCATCGTCAACGCGGACAAGGTTGTGCTCACGGGCAACAAGGCCGCACAGAAGAAGGCTTACCGCCACTCGGGTTACCCGGGCGGCCTCCGTTCGGTGACCTACACCGAGCTCCTCTCGAAGAACCCGGAGCGCGCTGTTGAGAAGGCGATCCGCGGCATGCTTCCGAAGAACTCGCTTGGCGCTGACCTGTTCCGCAAGCTCAAGGTTTACGCGGGTCCGGAGCACCCCCACGCTGCACAGCAGCCGACCCCATACACCTTTGGCCAGGTTGCGCAGTAGCGCGCTAGAGACGCAAGAAGAGAGACTTTAACGTGACTGAAGAGCAGACTGTGGCCACTGAGAGCTACACCACCGAGACCCCTGCATCGCAGGCAACCAGCGCCGCTGCGCCCCGCCCAGCACTCACCGTTCCCGGTGCAGCTGTTGGTCGTCGCAAGCAGGCTGTCGCCCGCGTGCGCCTCATCCCCGGCGAGGGCAAGATGACCGTCAACGGTCGTGAGTTCGCGGAGTACTTCCCGAACAAGCTGCACCAGCAGCTCATCACCGACCCGTTCACCGTGCTTGAGCTCGGTGGGGCATACGACCTCATCGCGACCATCGACGGCGGCGGCCCCTCGGGCCAGGCAGGCGCACTCCGCCTCGCCGTTGCTCGTGCACTCAACGAAATCGACGCAGAGCACAACCGTGCGACGCTGAAGAAGGCTGGCTTCCTGAGCCGCGACGCTCGCATCAAGGAGCGCAAGAAGGCCGGACTCAAGAAGGCCCGTAAGGCGCCTCAGTACTCGAAGCGCTAAACAGGAGCGATTTCCCAAATGGGACGCCTGTTCGGCACCGATGGGGTGCGAGGCCTGGCCGGGGTGGATATCACCGCCGACCTTGCCCTTGCCCTCGCGCACGCAGCGGCTCTCGTACTCGGGCGTAATGCCCGAGGCGAGAGCCGTCGCGCTACCGCGATCGTTGCGCGCGATCCGCGAGTTTCTGGCGAGTTCATCTCGGCTGCTGTGTCAGCCGGACTCGCCGCAGCTGGCGTCGACGTGCTCGACGCTGGCGTCATCCCCACCCCGGCAGCCGCGTACCTCGTTGCCGACACCGGAGCCGATTTCGGCGTGATGGTGTCCGCATCGCACAACCCGGCCCCCGACAACGGGATCAAGTTCTTTGCCGAGGGCGGTCGCAAGCTGCCCGACGACGTCGAGGACGCGATCGAGGCCGCTATGGCCCTGCCGCCCGTCGCTGTCACAGGCCACGAGGTCGGCCGGATTCGTCGCTTCGCCGACGCCGAGGACCGCTACCTTGTGCACCTCCTCGGCACCCTCGAAGGCACCAGCCTTGCCGGCCTCACGGTCGTGCTCGATTGCGCACACGGTGCAGCGTCGGGGATCTCGCCAGACGCGTTCACCGCAGCCGGTGCTCAGATCGTCGTGATCGGCAACGATCCCGACGGCATGAACATCAACGACGGTGTTGGCTCGACCTACCTTGATCCGCTCAAGGCGGCAGTGCTTGAGCACGGTGCCGATCTTGGCATCGCGCACGATGGCGACGCCGACAGGTGTCTCGCGGTCGACAGCAGCGGCAACGAGATCGACGGCGACCGCATCATGGCGATCCTCGCCCTGTCGATGTCGCGCCGGGGCAAGCTCGAGAAGAACACGCTCGTCGCAACCGTGATGTCCAATCTCGGGCTGATGCTTGCGATGGCCGACAACGGTATTGACGTCGTGCAGACCGGCGTTGGCGATCGCTACGTGCTCGAGTCGATCAACGAGCACGGTTACTCCCTTGGCGGGGAGCAGTCGGGCCACGTAATCATGAGCGAGTTCGCCACAACAGGCGACGGCATTCTCACCGGCCTGCACATTGCGGCAGAGATCGTCCGGGCGGGGAAGCCGCTCACCGAGCTTGCCGAGTGCATGAAGGTGTACCCGCAGGTGCTCGTCAACGTGCGCGGCGTCGACCGTACACGCGCGAACAGCGATGAGGTCGTGCAGCAGGCAGTGCGCCAGGTCGAAGACGTACTCGGGGGAGAAGGGCGCGTGTTGTTGCGCCCCTCGGGCACCGAGCCCGTCGTACGGGTCATGGTTGAGGCAGCTCACAGTGAGCAAGCGCAGCAGCTCGCAGATGATCTTGCCGCTATCGTCAAGGAGCGGCTCGCCGTCTGAGCGTTGCTACCCCGCGTGTAGGCGCAAGCTATAGCCCGGGCCCCGGTTCGAACCTCGTGTTCGTGCTGGGGCCCGGGTTTTTTGTTGCCGGGGGCTGATTTGTGGCAGTGCGCTTTGGATCTGCGCAAACTCTCCAAGATTTCGCGTTATTCGTGAGAGTTATCGCAGTTTTCGGAGTTATTGCAGCGCCGGTCGCGCAGTGCTCGAGGTGTGTCGGTGTGTGGGTGTGTGGGTGTGCTTGTTCGGGGGCCTGTAGGCCGCCGCGGGAATGTGCGTGCCGCAGGGCTCAGAGCAGGGTCGCCCGCAGGTGGAGCCCCTGGGCGATCGCGTGCATGATCCGCGCCTGCGCTTCAGGCCAGGAATCCATGACCTGGGTGTAACTCACGCGGATCACCGTGAACCCACGGACCCGCAGCTCTGCATCGTGCGCAATGTCTTGCGTGCGCTGCTCGCCGGTGTGATGAGCCCCGTCGATCTGCATGACGAGCCGGTCGCCGAGCAAGAAGTCGACCCGGTGTCCGACAACCCACGCCTGGGGCACGATGCTGATGCGTAACCACCGCAGTCGGAGCCGGACATAGCTCTCAAGCCCCGAGTCCGCGAACGGGTCTGTGGCGGCCAGTACGCGCCGCGCGGCCGCACTCAGGGGGAGCCGCTGCAGCGTGGCCCGGTCCACAAGCCGCGTGTTGAGCGCGGAGTCCCACGTCGCAACGGCGTCTTCAAACGGCTGGCAGTGGGCAACGAGCTTCAATGTGTTCTCGATGGAGTCGGCGAGCGCGAATCGCGGTCGCGGCGTGAGCGGGGCGTGGTAGTGCACAACCGCAGAGGTCGGCATGACCTTCGCGCCCGGACGAGGGACGGCGAAGTGGGTGGTCGAGTTATCGCGCACCCAGAGTCCAAGCCTGTTGGCTTGCGTGATACACGACAGCGTCAGCCCGAGCCTCGCTGCCGTCACGAGCATTGGGTCGGCGCGCGGCGCGGCAACCCAGCCCTTGCGCACACGCACGAGCGTGCCCGCGGCGATCTCTCGGGCTATACGGTGGCGGCTGAGGCCGTGTTCGACGAGCAAGCTGCTTCGGACGACCCCGCCCTGTTGTGCGAGGAGGGTGTGGTGCATACCTCGAGCATGCTCGCCCGGAGACCCGAACTGGTGAACACCCGAGGCAGTGTGGAAAACTCGGGCCCCGAGGAAGGTGTTGCGCGATTGTGAGGGGTCGCAGACGTGCAGGCTGCGCCTCCCAGCCCTGCCGCGCCCAGCCCAGCGACCCCAGCCCAGCGACCTCAGCCCGCACCGCAACGTTCACGAGGCAAAAAGCGATATCAAGGCCAGATTTCCCGGAGACCTCAATGCCAATTGCAGATTTCAGTTCTACTGCGGCCCGCGGGCTCGAAATCGCGCCCGGCCCGCCGCTCCTGCGCCCTGCGTCCTGCGCCATGCGCCATGCGTCCCGCGCCCCCGCTGCAGGTTGTAACCGCGGCAACGCTTGCGCGCTACAGCTTTCTGAGCAGGACTTTCTGCACCCGATGGTTGGCCTCCTTGCGGAGCACCAGCGTCGCCCGCGCGCGCGTAGGCCTGATGTTCTCGACGAGGTTTGGCTCGTTGATCGCCTTCCAGATCTCGTGTGCGTACGCCTTCGACTGCTCGTCGTCGAGATTGGCGAACTTGCGGAAGAAGGAGTTCGGATCGGAGAACGCGCTGTCGCGCAGCCGGAGGAAACGCTTCGTGAACCAGGCCTCGATGTCCGCGGTTCGTGCGTCGACGTAGACGGAGAAATCGAAGAGGTCTGAGACTGCGAGGGGGTGATCGGCGCTTGGCGCCTGCAACACGTTGAGCCCCTCGACAATGAGAATGTCGGGCTGGCGAACCGTGGTGTACTCGTCTGGGACGATGTCGTACACGAGGTGGCTGTAGTGGGGCGCGCGCACCTCAGGCATTCCCGACTTCACCTGTGAGACGAAGCGGAGGAGTGCGCGGCGATCGTAAGACTCGGGGAAGCCCTTGCGGTGCGAGATGCCGCGGCGCTCCAGCTCGGCGTTGGGGTAGAGGAACCCGTCCGTCGTGATGAGTGCGACGTGCGGGGTCTCCGGCCAGCGGGCGAGCAGGTCGCGAAGAATCCTCGCGACGGTCGACTTCCCAACGGCAACGGAGCCGGCTACGCCGATGACGAACGTGCTGGGCCGCTCATCCTCGCGATGCAGGAACCGGCGGGTGCGCTGGTGCATCTCGCGGGCGGCGATTGCGTACTGGTTGATCAGTCTGCTGAGAGGCAGGTACACCTCTGACACCTCGGCAAGGTCGAGCACTTCGCCGAGGCCGCGGAACGACTCGACCTCCTTTTCTGTCAGTGGCAGAGGTGTTTCGCCAGCCAATCTCGCCCATTCAGCTCGACCAATCTCAATGAATGGGGAAGTGAGCTCAGGCCTGATTAGGGCTTGAGTTTCCGGGCCAACAACGACATTTTCTGCGGTGACGGGGGCTGCCTCTTTGCTGCGAGCAGAACCATTGACTGCGCCTTCGCTGTATTTTTCGCTCATCGCCCTCCATCGTGCCACTAAAATCGAGTGCATGTGTGGAATCGTAGGATATGCAGGCCCAAATGACACTGTCGAGGCGCTGCTGAACGGCCTTCGCAGGCTCGAATACCGCGGATATGACTCCGCGGGCGTCGCGGTTATCGACGATACCGGCGGGATTTCCGTTCGGAAGAAGTCGGGCAAGCTCGTGAACCTGGAAGACCTGCTTGAGGCGAGCCCCGTGCGCGCCGCTGGCACGGGCATCGGCCACACACGCTGGGCGACGCACGGTGGGCCTTCGGATCTGAACGCTCACCCGCACCTGGGCGAGGACAACCGTCTCGCGCTCATCCACAACGGAATCGTCGAGAACTTTGCTGAGCTGCGCGAAGAGGTCATCGCGCGCGGTGCGGAACTCGAGAGCGAGACCGACACTGAGGTCGTTGCAGCGCTGCTCGGGCTTGAGACTGGCGCTGGCAAGGACCTTGAGTCCGCGTTCCGCGAGGTCGTTCAGCGACTGCACGGCACATTCACGTTGCTGGCAATGCACGAGAACGAGCCGGGCAAGATTGTGGCTGCGCGCCATCACTCGCCGCTCGTTGTTGGGCTCGGAGACGGGGAGAACTTCCTCGGGTCTGACGTCGCGGCCTTCGTGTCCTCGACGCGCAGGGCCGTTGTCGTGAATGAAGACAACATTGCGATCATCACTCCAGATACCG
Source organism: Leucobacter komagatae (assembly GCF_000834055.1). Taxonomy (GTDB): domain Bacteria; phylum Actinomycetota; class Actinomycetes; order Actinomycetales; family Microbacteriaceae; genus Leucobacter; species Leucobacter komagatae_A. The sequence continues at coordinate 63,896 of NZ_JXSQ01000013.1, read as the reverse complement.
TGCGCATCACCGACTTCGCTGGCACCGAGGTGACCTTCGAAGAGTACGAGGTCGAGTGGGATGCCGGCGCCGCTGACAAGGGGGGCTGGTCGTCCTTCATGGCCAAGGAGATCAACGAGCAGCCAGAGGCGATAGCGAACACCATTCGCGGCAGGATCGTCGACGGCCATGTCGAGATCCCTGAGCTCACTGAGCTTGGCGCTGAGCGGTTGAACGCTATCGACCGCATCATCATCGTTGCCTGTGGCACCGCATCGTACGCGAGCATGATCGGTTCGTACGCGATCGAGCAGTGGGCGCGGATCCCAGTCGAGGTGCAGCTCAGCCACGAGTTCCGCTACCGCGACCCCGTCCTTTCGGATCGCACAATGGTCATCTCGGTCAGCCAGTCAGGTGAGACCATGGATACCCTCATGGCGGTCAAGTACGCGATCGAACGTGGCGTGACGACCGTCTCGGTGTGCAACACGCAGAGCGCGACGATCCCGCGCGAGTCAGACGCGGCCGTCTACACGCACGCCGGCCCTGAGGTCGCTGTCGCGTCGACGAAGGCCTTCATTGCGCAGGTCACGGCGCTCTACCTTGTCGGGTTGCATCTCGGGCGTGTGCGCGGTGTGCTGTCCGCCGAGGCCGAAGCAGAGGCCGTTGCGCAGCTTGAGGCGCTGCCGGAAAAGATGGTCGAGGCTGTTGCGACTCACGAGCAGATTGCTGAGCTCGCGCACTGGATGGCTGACACCCGGTCCGTGTTGTTCCTCGGCAGGCACGTCGGCTACCCGGCTGCGCTCGAGGGCGCGCTGAAGCTCAAGGAGATCGCGTACATCCACGCTGAGGGCTTCGCGGCAGGCGAACTGAAGCACGGCCCGATCGCGCTCATTGATCACGGCCAGCCTGTCTTCGTGCTTGTCCCGAGCCCGCGGACGTCGCCGCTCATGCACTCGAAGGTTGTCTCGAACATCCAGGAGATCCGTGCCCGTGGCGCGCGCGTCATCGCGATCGTGGAGAAGGGCGACACCGCGGTGCTGCCGTTCGCGGACGAGGTGATCCGGATTCCGTTGAGTGACGCGCTGTTCGATCCGATCCTGCAGGTTGTTCCGCTGCAGTGGTTTGCGCTCGAGCTGTCGACCGCGAAGGGCCTCGACGTTGATCAGCCGCGAAACCTCGCGAAATCGGTGACCGTCGAGTGATTATCGGCATCGGCGTCGACACTGTCGATATCGCGCGCTTCGAGCAGCAACTGAAGCGCACGCCGAAGCTGCGCGAACGGTTGTTCAGCGCAGCGGAGGGGCAGCTGTCGACGCCGTCGCTTGCCGCGCGGTTCGCGGCAAAAGAGGCGCTCATTAAGGCGCTCGGGGATTCAGGCGATCTCACCTGGCCAGACATGGAGGTGCGCCGCAACGAGTTGCGTGCACCGGAGTTCGTGCCGACGGCGGGTCTCGCGGCTGCGCTTGCGGCCCGCGGGGCGGACAGGGTCCACCTGAGCATGACACACGACACGGGCGTCGCGACCGCGTTCGTTATTGTTGAGCACGGAGGTATATCCGTATGAGGACTGGATCGATGCGCGTCGCCGATATTTCGGTTGGGGCGATCCGGAAAAACGTTGGGCGCATTCGCGAGCTCACTGGGGACGCGAATGTCATCGTTGTGGTGAAGGCCGGTGGCTACGGCCACGGGGCTGAGATTGTTGCGCGCGCGGCGGTTGCCGGTGGAGCGACGATGATCGCGACAGCTGATCTCGAGGAGGCCCTGCAGCTTCGCGAGTGCGGCATCGATGCACCGTTGCTGTGCTGGTTGCACGGCCCGCGGGTGGATTTCGTCCCCGCTATCGAACAGTCCATCGATGTGGGGATTTCTCACCTCAGGCAGCTTGAGGCGCTTGCGCAGGCGGCGCGGTCAACTGGCAGGCGTGCGACGCTGCAGTTCAAGGTCGACACTGGTCTGAGCCGCAACGGGGCCTCGCGAGATGAGTGGGATGCCCTGTTCGCGCGTGGCGCTGAGCTTGAGCGTGAGGGCCTGGTGTCCGTTCGCGGGATCTTCAGCCACTTGGCGAATGCCGGCGAAGAAGCTGACCTTGCGCAGGGTGCGAACTTTGACGAGGCTATCGCGATGCTCCGTGCGGCAGGGTGCGAGCCTGAGCTCATCCACCTTGCAGCGAGTGCGGCGCTCTTCACCCGGCCGGAGCTCTACTACAACACGGTTCGTGTTGGGGTCGTAGCGTACGGGCTCAGCCCGATTGCCGGCAAGAACTCGGCGCAGCTGGGACTCACTCCCGCAATGACACTGCGTTCGGAGGTGGTTGCGCTGCGCGGCGTGCCGGCAGGGACGGGCGTCTCCTACGGCTTTAACCACATTTGCGAGGTGGCGACGACGCTTGCGCTGGTGCCCGTTGGCTACGCCGACGGTATGCCCCGAGCGTTGAACGGGGCTGGTGCGTGGGTCACGATTGCCGGTGAGGCCTGCCCGATCGTTGGCCGCATCGGAATGGATCAGTTCATCGTCGACGTCGGTCGGCTCGGCGGGCGCATAGATCTTGGCGAACCGGTTGTGCTGTTTGGCAACCCGGAGCGCGGGTTTCCCTCGATCGATATTTGGGCTGCGCTGATGCGCACGATCCACTACGAAATTCTCGTCGGGATCGGGCCGCGTGTGCTTCGGCGCGCTGTTGATGAGGACGCCGCGTGAGCGTGATCGAGCAGTTCGTTGTGGCAGACCCTGATGCGATGCACGAGCTGGGTGTCGCGTTCGGGCGCGTGCTCTTGGCGGGGGACCTGGTGATTCTCACGGGTCCGCTCGGCGCTGGGAAGACGACGTTTACGCGGGGGATCGGTGAGGGCCTCGGCGTCCGTGGCCCCGTGCAGAGCCCCACCTTTGTTATCGCACGCACCCACCCGTCGCTTGTCGGGGGTGCGCCGCTCGTGCACGTCGACGCGTACCGACTCGCTGATGCGACAGAGGTTGAGGATCTCGACCTCGACTTTGACGGTTCAGTTGTCGTCGCCGAGTGGGGCGCTGGCCTCGTTGATGCCCGCGACTCGTGGGTTGAGGTGGTCATTGACCGCCCAGTTGGCGGCGCTCATGCGGGGGCGGAGCTCGCAACAGACGATCCAGATGAGTTCGCGGAGGCTCCCGTTGAGCCCCGCACGCTCACCGTCACCGGGCACGGCCAGCGGTGGCAGAACGGGGTATTCGCGTGACCGACATCAGTGTGCGTAGCGTCGAGGCGCCGGAAATCGGGCAGCAGGTGATTCTCGCGATCGACACGTCGCTTGGTACGAGCGTGGCCGTTGGCTCAGCCGGGGGCGTTACGGAGGTGTCGAGCGATGACCCGCGCGGTCACGCAGAGGTCATTGGCACCCTCATTGAGCGCGCGTTTGCCGAGCACGGCGTCTCGCCACAGCTCGTCACCCATGTGGTCGCAGGCATGGGCCCCGGCCCGTTCACGGGTCTGCGGGTCGGGATCGCCGCCGCGAACGCTTTCGCGTTCGGGCGTGGACTCGCGACTCTGCCGCTCGTCAGCCACGACGCTGCGGTGCTTGAGGCGCTCGAATCCGGCGCAACGGCAGGCGTGCGGATCGTGCAGGACGCCAAGCGGCGCGAACTGTTCGTCACAGACTACCGTTCGCTCGACTGGGCTGGGATTCCCGAGCGTGCCGCTGAGCCGCACCTCGCCCCGCGCGCGGGGTTTGAGAGCGTCGCGAACGAGCTGTGGCCTGAGCGGCTTCCCGCAGCGGCACTCGTTCGGCTCGCCGCGCGTCACCTTGCGGCCGGTAGAGCGTTCGCACCGGAGCATGCGCTGTATCTCAGGCTCCCCGACGTGATGCAGCCGCGCGCGCCGAAGCCGGTGACCCCGTGAACGGGGCGGCAGTCGACGACGCATCAGCGGAGGGCGGCATCGCCGGGAGCGCGGGGCTTGCTGCGACCGCGACGATCCGCGATGCGACACTCGCCGACCTTGACGAGATCGCGAGGCTCGAAGCGGCGCTGTTCGGCGATGACGCGTGGAGCCGGGAGATGGTGCGCGAGGAGCTCGCCGGCGAGCACCGAAGGTATCTGGTGTTGGCCGATGCTGACGGAGCGCTCCACGGCTACGCTGGGGTGCTCGTGCTTGGCAGCGACGGTGATATCCAGACGATTGCGGTCGCCCCTGAACTTCGCGGCGCAGGCTACGGGCGTGCGCTGATGGACGAGCTGCTCGACGAGGCGGGTCGCCGCGGCGCCGCCCAGGTGTTTCTTGAGGTGCGCGCCGACAACCCCGTAGCGCGCGGGCTGTACGGATCGCTTGGCTTTGCCGAGATCGGTGTGCGCGCGAACTACTATCAGCCGTCGGGAGTCGATGCCATCGTGATGCTTCTGCAGATGAAAGAACGACAGTGAGTGAGACAGTGACCGCAGCACAGACCCCAGCGCGTGAGCCGCTCGTTCTCGGTATCGAGACGAGCTGTGACGAGACGGGCGTCGGCATCGTACGCGGGCGGACCCTGCTCGCGAACGCGATCGCTTCGTCGATGGATGAGCACGCCAGGTTCGGGGGAGTGATTCCCGAGATCGCCGCTCGCGCCCATCTTGAAGCAATGAACCCGACGATTGCGCGCGCGCTCGCCGACGCGGGGGTAACGATCGACGAGATCGATGCCGTCGCGGTGACCGGGGGCCCCGGCCTTGCCGGTGCGCTCATGGTTGGTGTGTCTGCGGCGAAGGCGCTCGCGGTCGCGATCGATCGGCCGCTGTATGCCGTAAACCATCTCGTTGGGCATGTCGGGGCAGATCTGCTGCACGGCGAGGGTCTCAGGCCTGCCGTTGGGTCTGTCGGGGAGCTTGAGCTGCCGACGATTGCGCTGCTGGTCTCGGGCGGTCACACGTCGCTCTTGCTGGTGCGGGATCTCGTGAGCGACGTCGAACTGCTCGGCGAGACGATTGACGACGCGGCGGGGGAGGCGTTCGATAAGGTCGCGAGGCTCCTCGGCTTGCCGTACCCGGGCGGACCGCATATTGACCGCGTTGCGGCCGAAGGTGACCCCGCGGCGATCCGTTTCCCTCGCGGTCTGACGCTCCCGAAGGACATGGCGAAGCATCGATATGATTTCTCGTTCTCTGGCCTGAAGACGTCGGTTGCCAGGTGGGTGGAGAAGCGCATCGCAGCGGGCGAGGAGGTTCCCGTCGCAGACGTTGCGGCGAGTTTCCGGGAGGCCGTCGTAGATGTCCTCCTTACGAAGGCGCTCGCCGCGTGCCAGGATCTCGGCGTGCCGCGGCTGTTGCTCGGCGGTGGCGTGGTCGCGAACGCGCGGTTGCGCGAGGTCGCAGCGGAGCGCGCCAAGGCCGCTGGCGTCGAGCTCAGGGTGCCGCCGCTCTCGCTCTGCACGGACAACGGAGCGATGATCGCGTCGCTCGGGGCGCAGCTTGTTGCGGCCGGTCACGCTCCCTCCGGGATCGACTTCGGCGCCGACTCGACGCTTCCAGTCACTGACATTCAGTTGTAGCGCGACGCCGTTCTCGATGTATCGTTGTTCTGCTGGCTGTCAGTCAGCAGATACATACTGTAAGGAACGATATGTCCGACAACACGCCGAACACCGATCCCGGAGCAACGCCGGAGCAGCCGCAGGCGACTCCGCCAGTAGCACCTCCCGTTGCGCCACCGCTCCCGCAAGATGCCCCGGCTGGCTTCCCTGTCCCGCCGCAGCCTGAGGCGCAGCAGCCGCCGCAGGCCCCCTTCCAGCCTGGCGCGCCGTACGTCGCCCCCGGTGCCCCGCAGCCCGGATACGGTGCAACCCAGGGCTTCGGAGCTGCCCCACAGGCTCCTGGCTATGCCCAGGCTCCCGGGTACAGCCAGGCTCCCGGGTACGGCCAGGCTCCCGCGACGGTCCCGGGCAAGACGCTCGGTATCGTCGGTCTCATCGTCTCGTTCATCCTCCCGATCTCACTGATCGGCCTCGTTCTCAGCATTATTGGGCTCGTGCAGTCCAAGAAGGCTCAGGCGAAGAACCTGCCCGCCGTGATCGGCATCATCGTTGGTGCACTCGGCGTGATTGTTGGCGCCTTCCTCATGTTTGCCGTGCTCGGGCTCGCGAGCTCCGGCGTTTCCGCAGCTGAGGCTTGCCTCGGCGGGGCAACATCCGTTGAGGTATTCGGGCAGACTGTGTCGTGCGCCGAGATTCTCTCTGAGAGCTACTAAGCCACTCTTCCTCAGCAGCGCTCGGCGAGCAGGGCTACATGCCTGCCCGCCGAGCGGCTGAGGATCAGGGTCGCTGACTGCGGCCCCTTCAGGCGCAAACGCGTGCGAAGCGCGGCGGGATCCACATCCACGCCGCGCTTTTTGATTTCGAGCCGGCCGATGCCACGCTGCGCGAGGGCGCGTTTGAGGTCTTTCTCGCGTGCTGGGAGCTCTTCAGTGATGCGGAACACCTGGGCGAATGGGGTCTCGGGCAGCCGATCGGTTGTGAGGTACGCGATGCCCTCGTGGATCATGCCGGCGTCGAGCTCAGCTGCGAGCTGCCCGATGAGGCGCGCGCGGATCACCGCGCCGTCCGGCTCGATGAGGTATTCGCCAAGCTCCCGGACGTCAACGTCTTCCGCGTCAGCTGGCGCGAGCAACTCGTGGAGATCCTGACCGGCTGGCGTCGTGCGAATGACGGTGGCAGCCCGGCGGATGCTTGGCCTTGCCGCAGCGCCAAACCACAGGCCCATCTCGACGAGTTGGCCGTCGACTGAGACCCACTGCGCCTCAGCGTCTTCTGGGATGAGCTCGCGGTCGAGGCCCGGCCCGAGCTTGACCCCGCCTGCGCGTGCCGATCGCGCGGCGTCGAAGGCGAAATCAAGCGAGGGGGAGTAGTCCGCTGCTGCGGCGATCCGTCTGGTGTCGCTGTGTCCCGGTGTGCGTCGCGCTGGATCGAGGAAGACGCCGTCAGCGTCGGCGCTTCCGAGCACGGTTGCGTCGCCGGTGAGCACCTCGAAAGCTGGCGCCGTGCCCCGCTCTGCGTGAAGCGCGGCCGCTTCGATTCCCAGGTTGTGGGCGGCGAATACGGCCGTGAGCGGATCGAGTTCGACGGCGCGAACGCCGAGCCCTGCGCGGAGGAAGGCGAGCGACTCAGCGCCGAGGCCGCACCCGAGGTCGGCTACGGTCGTGCAGCCGGCGAAGCGCGACGCATGGAGCGCGGCGACCTGGCGTCGCGATGCCTGCTCGAGACCGGCTTGCGTGAAAAGCATGTCGCCGGAGCGCTCACCAAACTTTGGCACCGCCTTGGCGCGCAGCCCCGTTACCGTGAGCGCTGCTGCAAGCAGGTTCGGATCGACTTCGGTTTCGCGCCTGAGGCGCTGACCAATGCTGTCGATCGAGGATCCGGACGCGCCAAGCTCCGCGGCTCGTGCCAGCAGCGCCGCACCGTGCGCGGTCGTGAGGGCATCCCAGCCGGGGATTGGGCGTGCTTGCCCCGCAGACGATTCCCGGGGTCGGGTGCTGACGTGCTCGCTCACGCGTCGTTGCTCAATACGACGAGAAGCCCGCGCTCGTGGCTGCACCGATCATCAGGGCGAAGGCGCTGATGTAGAGCCCGATGAACAGGATTCCGAGCGCGGTCACGCAGTAACCGTAGATGAGCGCTGTGAGTGCGAGGCCGCGGCCGGCATCGCCATTGCGCTTGACCTGGTTCAAGCCGAGGTGACCGAAGATGATGCCGGCGATGGGCGCGATGAACGCCAGAATAATCGCGATGACGGCGTACGTGTTCGTATCCTTGAGTGTCGTCGCTGCGGGAGCCTTCCCCGGGTATTCGTACTGCTGTGCCGCGTTCTGGTGGGGTGCGTAAGGCGCAGCGTACGCTGCGGTACCGAACTGCGGGGCACTCGGGGACTGATCAGCCGGGAACGGGACGGTCGGCTGCGCTGCCGTGTCGTTCTGGCCGTACTGCGATGGCTCTTGGGGATTGATGGTGCTCATGGTGCTCCAAGTCAGTTAAGGGTTGGTTCTAAGCCTACCTTTGGGTTGCTGTGTTCGCTGTGCGCGATCCCCGACCCCAGGCGTTGGCACTCGCCTTGCATGAGTGCCAACGGGGGTCATAGAATCTCCTACAGAGGCACCCGCAAGGGTGCAAAACCAACAGCTTTGGAAAGAGGTCAACCGTGTCGGTCGCCATCAAGCCGCTCGAGGATCGAATCGTCATCCAGCAGGTAGAGGCGGAGCAGACCACTGCTTCCGGTCTCGTCATTCCTGACAGCGCGAAGGAAAAGCCCCAGGAGGGCAAGGTTGTTGCAGTGGGCCCCGGCCGTGTCTCGGACAACGGCACCCGGATCCCCGTCGACGTAAACGTCGGCGACATCGTCATCTACTCGAAGTTCGGCGGCACCGAGATCAAGGCCGCTGGCGAGGAGTACCTCGTGCTCTCAAGCCGCGACATTCTCGCGGTCATCGAGCGCTAAATCGTTTCGCGAAGCCGGGGCAGCACCATTGCGGTGCTGCCCCGGCTTCGTGCTTTCCAGGCTCTGAGCGTTGGCCGTCTGCAGTTGCCCCGCCCGCGTAGCGCTACCCCGCATGTCGCGTGAGAAGAGGCGTAGACTGAGGCAGTGAAAGAAACGCGCGCTGGACTTGGCGATGGAATTGGCGCGTACCTCCTCTGGGGGACGTTTCCGCTGTTCTTCACCTTGATTGCGGTCGCGAATCCATTTGAGGTCGTCTCGTGGCGAGTGATCACCACGCTCATCGTCTGCGCCCTCATCGTGACGGTCACGCGGCGCTGGGACCGCATCGTCAGTGTGCTCAGGGCGCCTAAGACCTTCGGGTTGTTTGCCCTGTCGTCGATCCTGCTCTACGCCAACTGGCAGATCTTTGTCCTCGGCGTGATCACCGGCCACGTGCTCGAGACCGCACTCGGCTACTTCATTAACCCACTCTTCACGATCCTCTTCGGCGTCATCTTCTGGCGAGAGAAGCTCTCGCGGTTGCAGTGGGTTGCGGTGATCATCGCGGGCGCGGGCGTGCTGTTCTCCGCGATTTCCTACGGCAGGGTCCCTTGGATCGCGCTCGGTCTCGCCGTCACCTTCGGGCTTTACGGGGTCGTGCACCAGCGCATCGAACACGTTGACGGTGTGACAGGGCTCACGGTGGAGACGCTCGTTTCCGTCCCCATTGGCCTCGTGCAACTCGCGGTCGTCGCGTCGGTCGCTGGTCTGAGCGCCTTCGCCCACGGCGGCGTCATCACCTCGCTCGTGCTCGTGAGCGGCCTGCTCACTGCCATCCCGCTTATTCTGTTTGGTGAGGCAGCGAGGCGGCTGCCGCTCACCTACATCGGCTTCCTGCAGTTCCTCACGCCGATCCTTGGTTTCATCTTCGGATTCTTCGTGATGGGGGAGGAACTGCCGCTCGCCCGCTGGATCGGATTCATCGCCGTGTGGATCGCGCTGATGTTCCTCATCGCCGATATGGTCGTTCGCTTGCGCCGCGCGCCAGACCCTGGAACCGCCCATCAGCCTCACACAGGTCCGATTCCCTTAGACTAGTAACTCTCCGTCGACGCCACGAGCATTAAAGAGGTTGTATGGAACAGCGTGATCCCTTCGCGTTCACTGGACTCACCTACGACGACGTGCTGCTGCTACCAGCGCACACGGACGTCATTCCTAGCGAGGCGGACACCTCGACGCAGCTCACGAGGCGCGTTCGCCTTGCGATGCCGCTCATCTCCGCAGCGATGGATACGGTGACGGAAACCCGGATGGCGGTGGCCATGGCGCGCAACGGCGGCCTTGGCATTCTGCACCGCAACCTGTCGATTCAGGATCAGGCCGAGATGGTCGACCGCGTCAAGCGGTCTGAGGCTGGCATGATCACGAACCCCCTCACCACATCGGTTGACGCTACTGTCGCCGAGGTCGATGCGGTGTGCGGCGAGTACCGGGTCTCCGGTCTCCCCGTTGTTGACCAGGCGGGTGTCCTGCTTGGCATCATCACGAACCGCGACATGCGCTTCATCGACCCGAAGGACCGCGCCAACGTGCGCGTATCGGAGGCGATGACGCGGATGCCGCTCATCACCGCTCGCACCGGCATCACCCGCGACGAGGCTGCTGAGCTGTTCAAGCAGCACAAGATTGAGAAGCTGCCACTTGTAGACGCGGACGGCCGCCTCACCGGTTTGATGACGGTGAAGGACTTCGACAAAGAAGAGCAGTTCCCCTTTGCGACGAAGGACGACGCCGGACGCCTGCGCGTAGGCGCAGCCGTCGGCTTCTTTGGAGACGCGTGGAAGCGTGCTGGCTCGCTCGTTGAGGCTGGCGTCGACGTGCTCGTTGTCGACACAGCAAACGGCGACAGCAAGGGTGTGCTCGACATCATTGCGAAGATCAAGGCAGACCCCGCATTCGCGTCGGTTGACGTGATCGGCGGCAACGTTGCGACTTACAACGGCGCGAAGGCACTCGTTGAGGCCGGAGCTGACGCGGTGAAGGTGGGCGTGGGCCCTGGTTCGATCTGCACGACCCGCGTGATTGCCGGCGTTGGCGTGCCACAGGTGACCGCCGTCTACGAAGCTGCGAAGGCTGCGACGCCAGCCGGTGTCCCCGTGATCGCCGATGGCGGTCTGCAGTACTCGGGCGATATCGCCAAGGCGCTGGTCGCTGGTGCGTCCTCGGTCATGATGGGGTCGCTCCTCGCCGGAACCGACGAAAGCCCGGGCGACCTCGTTTTCGTTGGTGGTAAGCAGTACAAGACCTACCGTGGGATGGGCTCGCTTGGCGCGCTGCAGACCCGTGGCGAGCGCACCTCGTACTCGAAGGACCGCTACTTCCAGGCTGACGTTCCGAGCGACGAGAAGCTCATTCCGGAGGGCATCGAGGGCCAGGTTCCGTACCGCGGCCCCGTCGGTGCTGTCGCCCACCAGATGACAGGCGGACTGCGACAGTCGATGTTCTACGTTGGCGCGCGCTCGATCACCGAGCTGAAGGAGCGCGGCCAGTTTGTGCGCATCACCTCGGCGGGCCTGAAGGAAAGCCACCCGCACGACGTGCAGATGGTTGTGGAAGCGCCGAACTACCGCAAGTAGTCGCCGCTTCGGGCAATGGCCAAGGGCCGCCTGCGAATCAGATCACTCTGATTTCGCGGCGGCCCTTGGTCCGTGTACGGGGCAGAGTTGCACCGCGTCGCCAGTGAGGGCGAGCAGCTTTTCTGCCGCGGCCAGGAGCTCGGTGAGTGCCTCGGCATGCTGCAGCGAGTACACGGAAGCTCTTCCCTCTGGGCGCGAGGCCACGAGGCCCGCGTCCTTAAGCCGAGCGAGGTGCTTTGAGACGGTGCTCTGGGACAGGCCGAGATGCTCGGTGAGGTCGACGACCCTGTGCTCCCCAAGCTGGAGATGCTGGAGGATCACGAGTCGAGACGGATCGCTGAAGCTATGGAAGAGACAGGTTGCAGGGACGAGCGCCTCAAGCTCGGCCGCTCGCTCGCTACCCTCTGCCCGATTCGCGTTCATCATCATTTCTCGATGATACTGCTCGCCGTGTTCATCGTCCCTGAGGTGCTGCTGGCGGGTCCGCCGCGTTCGGGCAGGCCTGGCTTGCCCGGCCGGGCCGGCTGCCCCGGCTGGCGAACGCCCCGCGCTCAATGGCTGTGACCAACATGCTGACCACCGCTTACCGACGGGGTTGGCGATAGCCCGGCGAGGTCGCGGTGCATGAGGCCCTCGTGGTCGAGGTGCGCGAGCTCTTCGAACTGGAATGTGCAGTGCTCGATGCCGAATCGCTCCCGCATGACGAGTGTGAGCTCGTCAAGCATGCGTGGGTGGTCACCGGCGTCGGTCGCGGTGTCCGTCGGAACGATGTGGGCGGACATCACAGAAACGCCGCTGGTGAGTCCCCAGACGTGCAGACTGTGCACGGCTTCGACACCCTCGGTGTCGACGATCGATTCGCGAACCTCTTCGAGATCAATGCCATTGGGTACGCCCTGCATGATGAGGTTCACCGCCTGCTTGAGCAGCATGAACGCTCGGGGCAGAATAATCACGCCGATGGCGGCGGCAGCGAGGGCGTCCCCTTGGTTCCATCCGAGCGTGACGTTGAGGATGCCTGACACGATGATCGCCGCCGCGCCAATGCCGTCGCTCATGACCTCGAGGAACGCAGCCTTCACGTTCAGGCTCTCTTTCGCGCCACGGTTGAGGATCACGAGCGAGGCAGCTGCTCCCGCAAGACCGATCACCGCGAACACGATGACGCCGCCGCCAGCGACTTCGCTCGGGTTGAACCACCGCTCAACCGCCTCAAACAGAATGAAGCCGCCGAGGCCGAAGAGCAACAGGCAGTTGATGAGTACGGCTACGATCTCCGCTCGCATGAGACCGTAGCTGCGTTTTGCGCTTGCGGCCTTTGTTGCGAGCAGGGTGGCGATCAGTGCGATGAGGATCCCGCTTGCGTCGACAGCCATGTGCATGGCCTCGGCAGCCAACGCGAGGCTGTTGGTAATCCACGCTCCGACAACCTGGGCAAGGATGATGCTCGCATAGATGGCGAGGACGACGATGAGTCGCCTCCTGTGGCTTCCCGTCGCTGTCTGCACACCGCTGACGCCGTGATCGTGGTTGTGTCCGGTTCCCATTCCCGCTCTCCTTCGCTCGTGACTCATCTCCTAGAGGCGATGTTAGCTGATCTGAGCGATTATGTCGCCCCCGAGAAACGTTCTGCACTTGACATTGTGGAAGGAGGTTCTGCAATATTGGTTGCAGACGTTCTTTCGATCACAAGGGAGTGGGGCGACATGACCAATGACACCTCGTCGAGCGCTGGCCACGAAGGGCTCTTCGCCGACATTCTCAACATGGCGAGCCTGACGAAATCTCAGCGCCGCGTCGCCGAAGCGCTGAGCCACAACCCGCAGATGATCGCGTTTGCAGACACCGCCGAGGTTGCCAGACGTGCAGGCGTCAACAATTCAACGGTTGTGCGGACCGCGCAGGCCCTTGGCTATCGCGGCTGGCCCGACCTCCAGCGAGAGCTGCGTTCGCTCTATCTCACGAGCATCTCGACGGAGGACACGCTGATTGAGCACGGTCCTTACCACTCGCCCCTGCACCAGGCGCTCGAACGCGATATCGCGAACCTCAGACACGCAGGCGAGTCGAACTCCGAGGCTGACGCTGAGGCTGCGGTTGAGCTACTCGCGGGCGCGACACGGATTCTCGTGTTTGGTCTCGGTTCTTTTGCCGGTCCCGCGACCGTGCTCGCTCACCTCGGTAAGACGATGGGGTACAACATCTCCCACGAGGGCCGCGGCAGCGTCCATATCGCGAGCGCGATGAATGACGTTGGTGAGGGTGACGTCGTCGTCATCATCAACCTCTGGCGCACGATTGGACAGCTACGGGGTGCCGCAGCAGCCGCACGTGCGGCTGGAGCGCGTGTACTCGTCATCACCGATATGAGGCGCGGCCTCCTGTCGGAGATCGCTGACCACGTGCTGATCGTGCCGTCGGAGGGTGTCTCGTTCTTCCAATCGATCACGGCGACAACGTCGCTCGTCTATGGCTTGCTCGCAGGCATGGAAGCGGCACACCCCGAGCGCAGCAGGAAAGCGCTTCGGCGCACGCAACTGCTTTGGAAAGACCTCGACATCTACCTCGACTAACGAACGCATCACTCGTTCACCCCATCGGAAGGAATCATGCAAAAACGAATCGCAGTTATCGGCCTCGGCGCCATGGGCGGCGCAATGGCGGCAACGCTGCACACGAGTGGCTGGAGCGTCACGGGCTTTGACCCCTCACCGGTGGCGCGCGACGCAGCGACGGCGCTTGGAATTCGCGCCGTTGATGCCCTCGAGGGCATCGGCGAGGTCGACTACGCAGTGCTGTCGCTCCCGAACGCCGCGCTCGTCCGATCGACAGTGCCGGCGCTGCTCGCGGGTGGGGTGACCTGCGGAATCGTCGACACCACGACCTCTGAACCCGCGACGAGCAGGGAGATGTCCGAGCTCGCCGAGGCAACCGGATCCGCGTTCGTTGACGCGCCCGTCTCCGGCGGCCGCGCGGGAGCGGCGACCGGCAGACTCAGCGCGTTCGTCGGCGGCACTGACCGGGCGGTTGAAGCCGTGACCCCCGCACTGGAGGCGCTCACCTCCGGGCAATTCCAGCACCTCGGTGCTGCCGGGGCTGGCAACGTCGTCAAGCTCATCAACAACGCGCTCGCTGCGGTCAACCTCGCGACCGTTGGCGAGGCGCTCGCGGTTGCGGAGGCGTGGGGCGTCGACCCAGCCGCTGCGGCAGCCGGCGTTTCAGGCGCTTCGGGCGCGAGCAAGGTGTCTAGCGCGATGTACCCCGACTGGGTGCTCAGCGGAACCCACGATTCGGGCTTCTCTATGGGACTCATGGCCCGCGACGTCAGCCTCGCCATGGACATCGCCGCAGAGGTTGGGGAGACCCCCGAGTTGCTCCGCGCCAGCAGCGCGCTCTGGCAGCGCTCGCTCGCCGAGCTCGGCGCGACAGCTGACTTCACCGAGATCGCGCGCACTGTTGCGCCCGCGGTCACGAATCAGGCACAGAGCCGCGGGGACGCCGCGGAGAAGACGCAGGAGTAATCATGACCACTCACCACACTTCCTCGGCCGAGACCGCGCAGGCAGCGGTGAACAGCTCGCTCGGCGGACGCATCGGCTCGTTCGTCGACGGCGCCATCGTCACCGGATCGGGCGCGACGGTCGACCTCGTCGTCGCGGCGACGGGCGAGCGCTTCGCGAGCTACGGCGACGCTGGCGCTGACGGCGCCGACGCGGTGCTCGAGAGTGCACGCCGGGGCGCCGCGACCTGGGGCGCGCTCGACGCGTTCGAGCGCGCGGCGATCCTCCGACGCGTGTCGGCCGCCGTTGAGTCACACATCGAGGAACTCGCCTTCCTCGAGTCCGCGACGACCGGCAAGACCCTCCGCGACGCGCGTGCCGAGGCGACGAAGGTCGTCGAAATGTTCGGCTACTACGCGGGCTGGGCAGACAAGCTCATGGGGGAGACGATCCCCGTCCCCGGTAACTGGCACACGTACACCGAGCGCGTACCCTACGGCGTCGTCGTCGCGGTGACTCCGTGGAACGCCCCGCTGTTCACGGCAGGCTGGAACTCGGCCGCGCCGCTCGCCGCCGGCAACGCGATCGTGCTCAAGCCGAGCGAGTTCACCCCGCTCTCGACGGTGCGGCTCGCGCAGATCGCCCACGAGGCAGGCCTTCCCGACGGCGTCTTCAACGTCGCCGTCGGGCTCGGGGCGACAGTCGGCTCGGCGGTCACGACCGACGAGCGTGTCGGCAAGGTGTCGTTCATCGGCTCCGTCCCGACGGGCAGGCGCGTCGGCGTCGCGACAGCGCAGGTCGGCATCCCGACCGTGCTCGAGCTCGGCGGCAAGAGCGCGAACATCGTCTTCGCCGACGCGAACCTCGAGCGCGCGGCCGACGGTGCGATCTCGGCCGTGTTCTCCGGGGCCGGGCAATCGTGCGTCGCGGGCTCACGGCTCCTCGTGCAGCGAGACGTCCACGAGGAGTTCATCGCGCTCGTCAGCGAGAAGGCCGCGAAGCTGCGGATCGGTGATCCGCTCGATCCAACCACCGAGATCGGGCCCATCATCACCCGGCCGCAGTACGACACCGTGCGCTCGCTCATCGAGCGCGGCATCGGCGACGGTGCCCGCCGCGTGACCTCTGACACGCTGCCGGCAGCCGTCACCGGTGCAGCCCTCGCGGGCGGCAACTGGGTGCTCCCGACGCTGCTCGACGGGGTCACCCCCTCGAACACGCTCGAGACGACTGAGGTGTTCGGCCCCGTCGTCGGCGCCGACGTATTCGACACCGAAGAGGAGGCCATCGCGCGTGCAAACGCGACACGCTTCGGCCTCGCGGGCGCCGTGTGGACCGAGAACGTGTCGCGCGCGCACTACGTCGCACGCGCCGTTCGGGCAGGCACGTTCTGGGTGAACTCCTACAAGACGATCCACGTCGCCGTGCCGTTTGGCGGCTTCGGCGACTCGGGGCAGGGCAGGTCATCTGGCCCCGGGTTCGTCGACGAATACACGCAGCCGAAGGCCGTCTGGGTTCCGACCCAGGCGACGGGCGCGCCATTCCCGTCGCTGAGTTACTAGTAGGAGAGGGGGAAGCACAGGATGACTACGGATATCACCACGGGGGCTGAACCAGACAGCGTTCGCCGCGCAATTGCCGCGGGGGTCGATGAATGGCACGACAGGGTCGAGGCCCTCGCGCGCGAACTGCACGCGAACCCTGAGCTCGCCTTCGAGGAGCACCGCTCAGCCAAGGCGATCGCTGCGCTCCTCGAGTCCGGCGGCTTCGCAGTCGACCGCGGCGTCGGCGGCCTCGACACCGCCTTCGAAGCGCGCGCCGGCAGCGGCCCGCTCGAGGTCGTGCTCTGCGTCGAGTACGACGCCCTCCCTGGCATCGGCCACGCCTGCGGGCACAACCTCATCGCCGGTACTTCGGTTGCCGCGGCGCTCGCACTCGCGCCCGTCGCCGACGAGCTCGGGATCACCGTCCGCGCGATCGGCACCCCAGCGGAGGAGCACGGCGGCGGCAAGTCCGTGCTGCTCGAACGCGGCGCCTTCGACGGCGCGCACCTCGCGCTCATGCTGCACCCAGTGCAGGACGGCATGAGTTACAACCCGACCGGCACGAGCGCGCAGGCCGTTGGGCGCTTCCGCGCGGTGTTCTCCGGCAAGTCCGCGCACGCGGCCGCCGCCCCTCACCTCGCCGTGAACGCCGCCGATGCAGCGGTGCTCTCGCACGTGGCCATCGGGCTGCTGCGGCAGCAGATCCGCGGCGACGAGCGCATCGCCCTGGTTACCCGCGAGGCTGGTGAGGTCACGAACATCATCCCGGACCGCGCGGTCGTCGAGTTCGAGTGCCGCGCGTTCGAACTCGACGCCTACCTCGCGCTCCTCGAGCGCGTCAGGGCATGCTTCGAGGGGGCGGCCGTCGCGACGGGAACCGTGCTCGAGATCAGCGAAACGGAACCGCTCTACGAGCCGCTGATCCAGGACGACGCGCTCGCCGCTTCGTGGACGAGCGCGATGGCCGCGCTCGGCTACGACACGACGCCATCCGCCGGCGTGAGCGGCGGGTCGACAGACATGGGCAATGTCAGCCAGGTCATTCCCTCGCTGCACCCGTGGTTCAGCCTGCCGGGAGCCACGGCACCGATCCACACCCACGAGTTCGCCGCGTTTGCGAACACGCCCGAGGCCTACCGCGCGATGCGCGACGGCGCGATCGGGCTCGCATGGACCGCGGCGGGCGCCGCGGCACCCGGAGCAACGCGCGACCGGCTGTTGCAGTCCGCCTTTCACTCTGAATAACCAACTAACCCACAAGAAAGGACCACAGTGAGCGTCAAAGCAGTTGCCCCAGTGGTCGGCAAACAAGAAACCCTTCCCATTGCGCTCCTCGCGCTCGCCGTCGCGGGGGTGATGCAATTTGCGGGTGCGCTGAACATCAACGTTGGTATCGGCTCCATCGTGATCTTCCCGATGGTGTGGGGGCTGATCGCCGGCCTGCTGATCTCGGTGCAGAAGTTCAAGCCGCTCGGCATCGACCTGCAGAAGGCGGCCTCCGCGCTCGTCTCCGTGACGGTGCTCGTGCTCGTCGCGCGCCTCGCGTTCAACATCGGCCCCAACCTCATGCTGCTTGTCAACGCGGGCCCCGCGCTGCTGCTCCAGGAGATCGGACACCTGCTCGGCACCGTGGCACTCGCGCTGCCGCTCGCCGTGTTGCTGCGCATGGGCACCTCAACGATTGGCGCGACGTTCTCGCTCGACCGCGAGCCGTCGTTTGCGATCGTGTCAGAGAAGTACGGCCCCGACTCGCACCAGTACCGCGGCGTGCTCTCGATGTACGTCTTCGGCACCCTCTTCGGTGCCGTGTTCATCACGCTCCTCACCTCGCTTGTGACGAACTGGGGCATCTTCGATCCGCTCGCACTCGCAATGGGTGCTGGTGTCGGAAGCGGATCGATGATGGCAGCCTCCGCTGGCGTCATCGCCGACGCCTACCCCGCGCAGGCTGACGAGATCTTCGCGATCGCATCGGTGTCGAACCTCATCACGACCCTGCTCGGCGTCTACGTTGGCATCTGGCTCGCACTGCCGCTCGCTGATAAGTTCTACCACTTCCTCACCCGCGGCAAGCACAAGCAGGAAATCGCAGACGCTGAGGCACAGGCCGAGCGCGCCCGGACCGCGGCCGCAGCCGGAACGCTCGACGCAGCGGAGGCAGAGCAGAACCGGACCCTCGTAACGGCCATTGAATCCGCGACGTCTACGGTGTCAGTCCCGCTGCGGCTGAGTATCCCAATCATCACCGTTCTCGGGCTAGTGACGGCGATGATTGCCGCGAAGGGCTTTAGCTGGCAAGTCCTCGCCGGGTACGGTGTGCTCATCGGGCTCACGCTTCTGGGAATCTGGCTTGGTAAAGTCACTCGAGTGCTCCCCTCAGTCATTTGGATCACCACACTCGGCGCGTACCTCTCGAGCCCGTGGTTCTTCGGCGGGGAGTGGATGGCCGCGCAGGTCGGCGCGATCGACGTGCTGTCGATCGCGACCGTGATGCTGACGCTCGCGGGCCTCTCGCTCGGCAAGGACGTTCCGATGCTCAAGAGCATTGGCTGGAAGATTATCCCGGTCGGGCTCGTTGCGATCACCGCCTCGTTCCTGCTCTCGACAATCATCGCCGAGTTCTCCCTCGGCTTCTGGGGCTAGCGCGCCCGGATAGACACAGCGAGAAGCAACGCCGCACCGGCAGACACAGTTCTGCCGGCGCGGCGTTGCTGTTTGGGTAGATCATCCATCTTCACGGATCCGCCTTTCCCGGCCTGGCGGGGTTTCCTGCAGAGGCAAAGGACGGCCAGTGTGGCTGGCGGTGGGGCGAGAACACAGCCTCGCCAGCGCAAGCACCAGATAGACTGTCCGGGTGAGTAACGAGATCGAAATTGGTCGCGGAAAGCGCGCCCGCCGTGTGTACACATTCGACGAGATCGGTATTGTGCCGACGCGGCGCACCCGCGACCCCGAGCTCGTCTCCACGTCGTGGACGATTGACGCGTTCCAGTTCGGGATCCCCGTCATGGGGGCGCCAATGGACTCGGTCATGTCGCCCGCGACAGCGATCCAGCTTGGCCAGCTCGGCGGACTCGGTGTCCTCAACCTTGAGGGGCTGTGGACACGTCACGAGAACCCCGAGCCGCTGCTCGAAGAGATTGCTCGGGTCGATGACGAGGTCGCAGCGGTCAAGCGCATGCGCGAGCTCTACTCGGCGCCCATCAAGCCCGAACTCATCCGTGACCGCCTCGCGGAGATCCGCGACGCAGGCGTCACTGTCGCAGGCGCCCTGTCGCCGCACCGTACCGCCGAGTTCACTGACACCGTTGTGAAGGCAGGCGTCGATCTCTTCGTGATCCGCGGCAACACGGTCTCCGCGGAGCACGTCTCGGTCGAGGGGCGCGAGCCGCTGAACCTGAAGCAGTTCATCTACGAGCTCGACGTGCCCGTCATTGTTGGTGGAGCCGCGACGTACCAGTCCGCCCTGCACCTCATGCGCACCGGCGCCGCTGGCGTACTCGTTGGGTTCGGCGGGGGAGCCTCGTCGACGACCCGCGCCACCCTCGGGATCCGCGCTCCAATGGCGAGCGCAATCGCTGATGTTGCCGGCGCGCGCACCGACTACCTCGACGAATCGGGCGGGCGCTACGTGCACGTCATCGCAGACGGTGGCCTCGGCACCTCAGGCGACCTCGTCAAGGCGATCGCATGCGGTGCAGACGCCGTGATGCTCGGCGCAGCGCTTGCGCGCGCGACCGACGCGCCCGGGCGTGGCTGGCACTGGGGGCAAGAAGCCCACCACGAGGATCTTCCCCGCGGCCGCCGCGTCGCTGTTGAGCAGATCGCCCCGCTCTCCGAAATCATGAACGGCCCTGCGCACATCGCTGACGGCAGCGCGAACCTCCTCGGAGCGCTCCGCCGTGCGATGGCGACGAGTGGCTACTCTGACGTGAAAGAGTTCCAGCGCGTCGACATCGTTCACGCAGAGCGGTAGCCATGGCGGGCCGGAAGCTTGAATACCTCGGGGAGCCAACGCTCGGCCAGGTCATGCGACGACCCCAGTGGCTCGCAGCGCTGCTGCTTGCCATGATCATTGCCGCGGTGTTCGCGTGGCTCGGTCAGTGGCAGATGGGCAACGCGATCCGCGACAACGTTGACGAGCTCAGCGCAACCGAAACGGTTCGTCCAATCGACGATCTCACCCCGCCGATCGCTGGCATTCCCGAGCTCTCAGCGGGAGCGGTCGTCTCGGTGGACGGCGGCTTCGTCTCCGGCGATTTCTCGGTGATCAGCGAGCGGATGAACCAGGGGCCAGACGCGACCGCTGAGCGCAGCAAGGGCGCGTGGGTGGTTGGTCACCTCGTGCGTCCCGATCACGACAACGCAAGCCTCGCGGTTGCCGTCGGATGGGCGCCGAGTGATGAGGCCGCGGCGAACGCAGTGCAGCATTTGAACACGCTGCCTGAGGGCGAACGCGTACTCGAGGGTCGATACCTTCCGGCCGAAGCGCCCGAGGTGCCGCGCCCTGACGGTGATCCGCACTACTCCCGCACGATGGTTCCAGCGTTCCTTGCGAACTCCTGGAACGCGGCACCCACAGGGCCCATCTACGGTGGTTACTTGGTGCTGCACGAGACCGCAGACGCCCCCGACCTCGCAGACGCAGGACTGGTGCGCATCGACTCCGTCGCCCCTAGCGCCCCCGAGAAGGTCAGCTGGCTCAATGTGTTCTACGGCATCGAATGGGCCGTGTTCGCAGCCGTCGCTCTGTTCCTCTGGTACCGGCTCGCGCGCGACGCCTGGGAGAAGGAACACGAGATGATGCTGCTCACCGCTGAGGCGGACGAGCAAGCCGCCGCAGAGGCCGCCGCGGAGGCGGCCGCGGGCGAAACAGAGACAACAATCAAGCCATAGAATGGAAGTCATGCAACTCCAGCCGAAGCCCGAGGACTACCCCCGTATTCGCCGGGCGCTGAGTGTATACAAGGTCACCTCCGTCATTACCGGCGTCATGCTGCTGCTGCTCTGCGCGGTGATGGTGATGAAGTACGTGTTTGACGTCGAACTCTTCCTGTTCACGCCAAACGCGGTCGCCGAGTTCCTGCCGATCGTGCCCGAGGGGCAGGAAGCAGAATTCGCCCGTCCAGGGTTTGACCTCTTCAAGGCGATCCTCATCGCGCACGGCTGGTTCTACGTCGTGTACCTCATCGCGAACTTCATGCTGTGGAGCCCGATGCGTTGGAACTTCATGCGGTTCCTCGTACTGGCGCTCGGTGGCGTGATCCCGTTCCTTTCTTTCTTCCTCGAGGCGCGCATCGCCCGCGAGGTTAACCAGTTCCTTGACGAGAAGGAGGCGGCTCTCGCCGCGTCCGCCGTCGCCACCGATCAAGATCGCCAGGAAGGCACAGCATGACAGAAGTAGCGCACGAGGGGCACCGGCCCGTTCTCGTCGTCGATTTTGGGGCGCAGTACGCGCAGCTCATCGCACGCCGAGTGCGCGAGGCCGGAGTGTACTCCGAGCTCGTCCCGCACACGATTACCGCTGAGGAAGTCCGGGCGAAGAACCCGCTCGGGATCGTGCTCTCCGGTGGGCCGTCGTCGGTGTACGAAGCCGGCGCGCCCGCGTTTGACGACGCGATCTTCGACCTCGGAATCCCCACCCTCGGCATTTGCTACGGCTTCCAGGTGATGGCCCGCGCCCTCGGCGGCACTGTCGGCAACACCGGCGACCGCGAGTACGGCTCGACTGAAGCGACGCTCGTTGGCGACGGCGGTGCGATCCTCGGCGGCCAGCCGAACACGCAGCACGTTTGGATGAGCCACGGCGACGCCGTGCAGCAGGCACCCGAAGGGTTCGACGTGCTCGCGAGCACCGAGGTCACCCCCGTCGCAGCGTTCGGCTCGCCCGAGCGCAAGATGTACGGCGTGCAGTGGCACCCCGAGGTGAAGCACTCCGAGCACGGCCAGGAGATCCTCAAGAACTTCCTCCACACCGTCGCGGGTATCCCCGCAGACTGGAACGCTGGCAACGTTATCGCCGAGCAGATCGAGGCGATCCGCGCGCAGGTCGGAAACGCACGCGTGATCTCCGCGCTCTCGGGCGGCGTTGACTCTGCGGTATCAACCGCGCTCGTGCACGAGGCGATCGGCGACCAGCTCACCGCAGTGTTCGTTGATCACGGACTGCTCCGCAAGGGCGAGCGCGAGCAGGTTGAGCGCGACTATGTCGCCTCGACCGGCGTGCGTCTCATCACCGTTGAAGCTGAGGACATCTTCCTCGGTCACCTCGCGGGCGTCACCGACCCGGAAGAGAAGCGCAAGATCATCGGCCGCGAGTTCATTCGCGCGTTCGAGAAGGTGCAGCTTGATCTCGTCGCCGAGGCGAAGGCCGAGGGCGAGCCCATCAAGTTCCTCGTGCAGGGCACCCTGTACCCCGATGTTGTCGAGTCGGGCGGCGGATCCGGCACCGCGAACATCAAGAGCCACCACAACGTCGGTGGACTTCCTGAGGATCTCGACTTCGAGCTCATCGAGCCGCTGCGCGCCCTGTTCAAGGACGAGGTGCGTGCGATCGGCCGCGAGCTCGGGCTTCCCGAGGCGATCGTCGGCCGCCAGCCGTTCCCCGGCCCAGGCCTTGGCATCCGTATCGTCGGCGAGGTCACGCGCGAGCGCCTTGACATCCTGCGCGAGGCAGACGCGATTGCTCGCGCCGAGCTCACCGCTGCAGGTCTTGACGATTCGATCTGGCAGTGCCCGGTCGTGCTGCTCGCCGATGTGCGCTCGGTTGGCGTGCAGGGCGACGGCCGCACCTACGGTCACCCAATCGTGCTGCGACCCGTCTCGTCGGAAGACGCGATGACCGCCGACTGGACTCGCGTCCCGTACGACGTGCTCGCACGCATCTCGAACAAGATCACAAACCAGGTGCCTGACGTGAACCGCGTCGTGCTCGACGTCACGTCGAAGCCACCGGGGACGATCGAATGGGAGTAAATCCCGTGTAGCTGGGCGCTCGCGCCTCAGCTCGCTCGCAGCTCACTCACGTGCATCTCGTGTTTCCATTTGGAACCGAGTACTGCACGTGGGTGAGCTGTTTTCGTTGTGCCCATTTCGACTATTCTGAAGGGGAGCGGCGCGAGCCGTGTATCACCCCGGCAGTGCTGCCGGGCCCGGTGCTCTCCGCGAACGAGGGCGCACGTCTGACAACAGAGCGGAATGATATGAGTGAAGCAATGGGGCTTAGCGGAGCGAGCGAAGCGGGCGCCGTGTGGCCGCTTGATCGTGCCTTGGCAGCTGTGGCTGTCGCGCGAATTGTTCCTGTGGTGAGTCTGGCTTCCGTCGAACAGGCCGAGCCGCTCGCGGACGCCCTTATCGCCGGCGGTATCACCGCCGTCGAGATCACACTGCGCACTCCGAGTGGGGTGGGGGCGATAGCGCGTCTCGCTGACTATTCTGCGCTCTTGACGGTTGGCGCTGGCACGGTTGTGTCCGTTGCGCAGGTTGACGAGGTGATTGATGCTGGTGCTCGGTTCGTGATCTCACCGGGGATTGATGAGGCGGTCGTGACGCGCTGTTTGGCTCGCGGCGTTCTCCCCGTGCCTGGAATTGGGACGGCGAGCGAGGTGCAGTTGGCTGACCGTCTCGGTCTCTCAGCAGTGAAGGTGTTTCCAGCGGCGGAGTTGGGCGGGGCCGGTTTCGTGCGGGCGATGCGTGGGCCGTTCCCGCACATGCGGTTTCTGCCGAGCGGCGGGGTGACGGCCGACAACGTCGCCGCCTATCTTGCGACACCGGGCGTATTCGCGGTGAGCGGGAGCTGGACGGCTCCAGACGCCGCCATCGCGGCGGGGGATTGGGAGCGCGTTGCGCAGCTCGCTGCGGCCGCGACGGCCGCAATTGCGGCCCCGCCAGGCAAATGAGCGACTGAGGAGGGCGGGGTCAGCGCGCCCGGGAACCTGGGTATCGGGAAAACGCCTGACAGGGCGCGCTGAGGCTGTCAGACTGGGGGTGTGCTGGATATTCAGAATGGCCGCGTAGCGGTGTACCTCGACTTCGATAACATCGTGCTCTCCTGGTATGACCGGGTGCACGGTCGAAACTCTTTTTCGCGTGACCGACAACGGATCGCGGAGGGAGAGCGTGACGCTGAGATCACTGCGCGCCTCGAAGCTGCGATCGTGGACGTTGGGGCGATCATCGACTACGCCTCCTCGTTCGGGACCCTCGTGCTCACGCGCGCCTACGCGGACTGGTCTGCTCCGATGAACGCCGAGTACCGGTCGCAGCTCGTCGCGCGCGCGGTGGATCTTGTGCAGCTGTTCCCCGCCGCAGCGTACGCGAAGAACGGCGCAGATATTCGCCTGGCTGTTGACACCGTCGAAGACATGTTCCGGCTCGAAGATCTCACCCACGTGGTGATCGTCGCGGGGGATTCGGACTATGTACCGCTCGCGCAGCGGTGCAAGCGCCTTGGGCGCTACGTGGTCGGCGTCGGCGTTGCTGGCTCAACAGCGAAATCGCTTGCGGCTGCGTGTGATGAGTTCGCGACATACGACTCACTTCCGGGCGTTGCCCCACTGCAGCCACGCGACGAGGAGTCGCGGCCAAAGCGCGGCAGGGGAGGGTCGCGCAGGGGCGGCGGGGGTCGACAGGACGATGCGAAGAGCGCTAGCGAGGCCGCAAGCGAAGAGGTGACCGACGTCGCGAAGACAGAGTCTTCTGGCCGCGGAGGACAGGCGTCGAAGGCTGGGCAGACTGGCCGCGCGCAGGCTGCGGCGGGCGCCCCCGTTTCGGACGATCGCGAGGCTGAGCTTCGCGAGGTGTTGCGTGCTGGCGCGGATGAGCACGAGGCAGACCTGCACGATGAGGACTCGCTTGAGGCCGAGAGCCCAGAGGAAGCTGAAATCGCGGTGACCGGTCTCCTCATCCGGGCGCTGTGGCTGAGCCAAGACACCGACGATTCGGGGTGGCTCTACAGCTCTGCGGTGAAGCAGCAAATGCGTCGCATGGATCCGTCCTTCAACGAGAAAGCGCTCGGGTTTCGCTCGTTCTCTGACTTCTTGAAGTCGCGTTCTGATGTCGTGGAGCTCGAGGAGAGCGGGCACGAACGATTGGTTCGGCTCGCCGAACAGACGGGCTAACGCTGTTGCGCGAGGCTAGCCGATGCTTGTCTCGCGCAACAGGCCGGCTTCGACGAGGTCGCCCCAGAGCGCTTCAGGAATCTCTGTCGCGTACCTTTCGATGGTGTCTGGAACGTGGCCTCGCCGAGACGCTCCCACAACGACGCTCCCCACCTGCGGTTGCTGCAGCGGAAACTGGAGCGCTGCTTCGGGGAGGGTGACGCCGTGGCTCTCGCACACGTCGGCGAGTGCGTTGGCACGCGCGATGAGCGCGGCCGGCGCGTCGGCGTAGTTGTACTGGGCGTCAGCTGGCGGTCGTGGGTGTGCGAGCAGCCCGGAGTTGTAGACGCCGGCGATCACGACCGTGGCACCGGTTTCGTTTGCGGCGGGGAACAGGTCAGCGAGCGCACCCTGCTCGAGCAGTGTGTACCTTCCGGCGAGCATGACGATGTCCGCGTCTGCCTCCCGAACAAACCTGGCGAGCATCCCAGCCTGGTTCATCCCAGCACCGAACTCGGCAATGACGCCCGCTGACCGGAGCCGAGTGAGGGCCGGGACCGCTCCGGAAATTGCCTCGTCCCAGTGGTCATCTGGGTCGTGAATGTAGGCGATGTCGATGCGGTCGAGCCCCAATCGTTCGAGGCTCTCCTCGATAGAGGTCAGCACCCCGCGTTCACTGAAGTCCCAGACGCGCCGTGTGGTGTCTGGAACGACGAACCCTTCGGAGTCCTGCCCCGTCCCACCTGGGTTTGGTCGGAGGAGCCGGCCAACTTTCGTGGAGAGCACGTACTCCTCGCGGGGGTAGCGGCGGAGCGCCGCCCCGAGCCGTTCCTCGGAGAGCCCGAGTCCGTAGTGCGGCGCTGTGTCAAACATTCTGATGCCCGCGGCCCAAGCTGCGTCGACGATTTCGTCGGCGGTGGCGTCCGGCATGACGCGGTAGAGATTGCCAAACTGTGCGCAGCCGAGACCGAGCTCGGTGACGCTGATTCCGGTGCGGGTGGTTCGCCGCGAGATGCTCGGGGTCATTGTGGATCCTTCGTAGCGGGTGAGGGGGAGCTGCCCGAAATGGCGGCGCTGAGCGCTGGATACCATCGGCGGGCCGTGCCCGACCAGACCTGCTCCTGTTCCGTTGGGCTGAGTTCCGCGAGGCTGTCCTCAGCAATTCCGACGGCGGCGGCGTAGCCGCCTCCGAGAATGCTCACAGGCCAATCGCTGCCGAACATGAGTCGACTCGGGCTGAAGACCTCGAGCGCGGCATCCGTGTACGGCCTGAGGCGGGCCGCGGTCATGGGTGCGTGGTCGAACGTGAGGAAGCCGGAGAACTTGCACGCGACGTGCTCACTGCCCGTGAACGCGCGGAGCGCATGCGTCCACGCGGTGAGATCCTCGTCCCGCAGCGTGGGCTTTGCGAGGTGATTGATGACCATTCGGGTGCCGGGGTTCGCCGAGGCGAGGCGCTCGGCCGCACGGAGGTGCGCGGGGGTCACCAGGAGGTCGAGGGTGAGGCCGCGCTCGGCGAGCGCCGCAGCGGTGGCGTGAACGTCGGGGGAGTCGAGCCACTCCGGGTCCGCGGCGTACTCGGCAGCGAGGCGGATCCCCGCGAGCCGGGCGCCGCCCCGGCCGGCGATGAGACGGTCAAGCTGTTCGCCTGGCGACCGTGGATCCTGGGCGAGGTCGAGCCACCCGACTACCGCGGCCAGTTCGGGGTGGTCGTCGGCAAGCGCGAGGATCTCAGGCGTCTCTGCGGCGACGGGGACAGTCTGCACGAACACGCCATGCCGAACCCCGGATGCGCCGGCGGCGCGCGACCAGTCGACCTGCGAGTATGGCCCACCTATCGCGGCGCTTGTGGCGTCGTCCATCCACGTCTGGGGCCGCACGGATTGGTCCCAGAGATGATGGTGGGCGTCGATACGCAGCATTGGGTCCTCCGCGGTGAGTGGGCGTAGGCCCGCGCCCGGTGCGGGAACCAGCACGACCATTTCGTGTAGATATTTAGATTATCGTGCACGATTACCGTGTGGCAAACACCGTTTCCACGTGCCAGGCAAGCTCGAGGCGGCTCGGCATACGAAAGGTGGCCCAGAGCACAGCTCCGGGCCACCTGAGAAACGAACCGTCTGGCCCGTTACTTCCTAGCGATGCGCCTAATCTCGGAAGATCGCGATGATACGCAGGATTTCGAGGTAGAGCCACACGAGGGTGACGGTCAGGCCAAACGCTGCGGTCCAACCCCACTTCTCCGGGACGCGGTTCCTGACGCCGTTCTGGATGAGCTCAAAGTCCATCACGAGCGAGTACGAAGCGAGCAGCACTGCGAGGGCGCCGATGATGAGGCCCATGGTGCCACCACGCATACCCCAAGGGTCGGTGTTCAGGCCGGTGAGCATCATGATGAAGTTGATTACGGAGAACGCGAGGTAACCCGCCATCGCGATGAGTACGATCTTGGTCATGCGCGGGCTCGTGCGCACCTTGCCGCTGCGGAACAGGAGGAGTGTCACACCAAACACCGCGAGGGTTCCGATGATTGCCTGCGAGACGATTCCGCTCCACTGGCCTTCGAAGACGCCCGAGATGGCGCCGAGGAAGATTCCCTGCGCTGCTGCGTACGCAACGATGAGCGGGACGCTCGGCTCCTTCTTGAAGGAGTTCACGAGACCAAGCGCGATGCCAGCGATCGCTCCCGGGAGCATAAGGCCCGGCATGAACCAGCCGACGGCGCCGAAGGCGAGCACGACGATGAAGAGCATCACGGTCTTCGAGATCGTGTTCTCGTAGGTCATTGGGTTTTCTGACGGTGCGATCAGCGGCGGCTGGCCGGCACCGACCTGGCTGTCCGCTGGTGCGTCGACGCCCGGCCGCGTTGTCGTCGCAGCCGGCTGATCGTAGATACGGTGCAACTCCTCTGCAGTGAGGGTCTTGCCGTTCAATGCGGGGTTGTTGCTGAGGGCAGGATTGCTCATGCGCAAGGGCCTTTCGAAGCGTAGTCGGGCATTGTGTCCAGTCTACAGACGGGGCAGGAACCCATGCTGTGACTGTACGGAATGTTCGCTCACGGCGGTGTGCAATGAGGCTCTAGGCTGGTACGCATGTCTGAGATTGCACCTCACCCCCTCGTTATTGGGCACCGGGGTGCTCCCGGGTACCGGCCTGAGCACACCGAGGCCTCATATCGGCTCGCGTGCGACCTCGGCGCAGACGCGGTCGAGCCCGACGTCGTGGTGACGAGCGACGGCGTGCTCATTGTGCGTCACGAGAACGAAATCTCGGGGACGACCGACGTCGCGAGCCGTGCAGAGTTCGCGGGGAGGCGAACCTCCAAGGTCATCGACGGGCAGCGGCTCACGGGGTGGTTTGCCGAGGACTTCACGTGGGCGGAGCTGTCGAGCCTGCGTTGCGTCGAGCGGCTCAAACGCGTGAGGTCGGACAATCGTGCATTCGACGGGCAGGAACCAATGCTGCGGCTCGCGGACGTCTTTCGGATTGTCGATGAGGAGAGCGCCCGCCAGGGCCGCGACATCGGGGTTGTGCTCGAAGTGAAGCACGCCGAGTATTTCCGTTCGATCGGTGTCGATATTGCTGCGCTGATCCAGGACGAGCTCGGACGGACTGGCTGGGCGGATCGCTCGGAGCGACTCATCATCGAGTGCTTCGAGCTCGATGTGCTCCGGAGGCTCAGGCAGGCTGGCGTTCGTGGAACGTATGTGTTCCTTGCCGAGCGTCTCGGCTCCCCAGCTGACGAGCTCGCGCGGGCCGCCGAAGGCGGGCCTCGCGCACGCAGTTTTGAGTGGTACCGCAGCGATGAGGGTCTCGACTATCTCCGGTCGCACGTCGACGGCATCAGCGTCGACACGGGCAGCCTCATTCGTACGAACGCAATTGGGTTGGCGGCGGGCCCAGCAGATCTCGCGCGGCGGGCGCACGAGCGTGGTCTCTTGGTCTTTACCTGGACGCTCAGGCCGGAAAACCGGTATCTCAACCTGCGGT
This sequence comes from Leucobacter komagatae, assembly GCF_000834055.1. GTDB lineage: Bacteria > Actinomycetota > Actinomycetes > Actinomycetales > Microbacteriaceae > Leucobacter > Leucobacter komagatae_A. The sequence goes on along the minus strand of NZ_JXSQ01000013.1, from coordinate 34,734 downwards.
TCCATTCCTCGCTCAGTGGCGCGGACTGGGGCGATTGGCAGTCGGAGTTCGCCCTCGTGCTTGCCACGGGTGTCGACGGGATATTCGTCGACCACCCAGATCTCGGCGTTGCAGCGCGGGAAGCTGAGCGCGGCGCGGCTTAGCCCGCAGTGGCCGGACGCCGCGAGGCCCTGGGCGCGACCCTCGAGCTCTGTGCGGCCCCGAGCGCTACGGCTGCGTGGCGGTGGCCCCGCACTCTCCAATGAGGTTCGTCGGCATGAGCCGAGCAATATCGGTGGGGGAGAAGCCCCGGTCGAGCAGATATCCAAGCTTTGCGATCGCTGCTTCGATGGTGAGATCTGCGCCTGCGGTCACACCGGCAGCCGCGAGTTGCCGGCCGACTGCGTAACGGTCCGTGTCAACGCTGCCGTTCGCGCACTGTGTGATCGCCACGACGGGCATGCGTTCGCTGATGCTCTTCAGCGCATCTTTCATGCCGGGTTTCGTCATCGGTGCGTTCCCGGACCCGTAGCACTCCAGCACCATTGCGGCTGGCTCGCCGGACGCGAGCGCGAGCAGGTCACGTGCCGCGAGCGCTGGGGTGAACCTCACCGACAGCACGCGTGCGTGTGCTGGCCGAACGAGCGCCTGCTCGCTCGGCGTTCCCGGCAGGCCCAGTGGGTTGCTTCCCAGCTCGCGTTCCGCGCGGAACGCCTTGAGCGCTTCCGCGTCTGACTTGGTCACCCGCACGGCGGGCAGGATCGCGCCGCCGAACGCGACCGAGACTGGCGCCGTCGGGCTTGCCTGCGTCACGGCACGGATCGCGAGCTGCAGATTGTCGAAGGCGTCGGTGGGGCGCACGCCGTGGGCGAACTGACTCCCTGTCACCACGACGGGCACCCCAAGTCCTGAGAGTTCGAACGCGAGACGCGAGGCAGTGAACGCGAGTGTGTCGGTGCCGTGGGTCACCACGACGGCGCTTGCGCGCATCGCTCCGACCCGTGCCCTGAGTGCGCGGGCAATCTTGGGTGCTGTCTCTTCGTCGGCGTTCGCGCTATCGATCGCCGGTTGGAGCTGATTCACGCGGGCCCGGTAGCCGTAGCGGGAGGCGATGCGGTCGGCGCGCTCCTCGAGGATCTCGAGAAACCCGGGGTCCGGTTCGAGGCCGTTGCCGGTGTCGTGCATCCCGATGGTGCCGCCGGTCGCGAAGATCAGGATCGTTGGCAGCTCGGGCGGTGTGTTACGCATTCTTCCATTCTCTCTCACCATCGTCGATCGTGCGCAGTCGGGCGGGTTAAGCGAGCTGGGCGATCCAAAAGAATACGAGCGATGCGACGAGGGTGCCGACCGCCACAACGGCGACGGGGTTGAGCGCGCCGCGCAGCCTGGCGCCGGCGTGTGCGACCCCGGTCGGCGCGGTGAGAGCGAGGTGGGGCGCTTCCCCTTCCGCGCCTGTCTCTGCGGAGCTGGCGAGGCGCGTGTCGCGCCAGCGCTGCCACTGCGTTGTGCGCTCGATGAGTTGCTCGGCCGCGTGCAGCAGGCTGAGCCAGATCCCGGGATCGAGGGTCACCACGTCGTGGCGGGTGCGCAGCAGCAGGCGGTCGTCGACGATTTCTACGTCGAAGCCCTGTGCGCCGTCGATGAGGGCGGCCATCACGTCGGGGGTGAGGAGGTACAGCGCGTCGCGTTCGTACCCCACTGGGCAGTACACCGTGAAGTAGCGGTCGAAGTCACCCTCGAGCTGCAGCCGTTGCTGAGCGGCCGGCCTGCGCTTTGAGAGTATCCCGGATGCGAAGCTGCTCTTGCGGATGAGGAGGAGGTGCGGGAGCGTCGTGGGGAGCGGAAACTCCGCGTAGCCAGAGAGGTACGTCGTTGGCGCGACGGCATCACCGACCTGCCCGTTCTCGTGCACCGTGTTCGCCGCATGCCAGCCGTGCGGAGAGGTCACCGTGCGGCGAAACAGCACGGTCGCCTGGTCGCCAGTCGGTCCATGCTCGTAGCTCAGACTGTTCGCGCGGGCGAAGTCAGTGAGCCGGAAGATGTCGGCGGCCGAGGTGATGTGGATCTGCCTTCGCAGCACGGCCATGCCCAGTGAGAGTAGCAGCAGGACACACAATCCAATCGCGGCAACGGCCCACACTCCCTCCCACAGCGAATCTGTCAGTGGGGCGAGGTGCGCAAACGACGGGATCACCACGACGATGACGACGGGGGCCGACATTAGAAAGCTGGTCGTTGGGGAGCGGTGCTCAAGGCCCTTGTGTTCGCTGAGGTGTGCTGTGACGAACCGCTCAGAGTCTGTTTTGGCCACGGCGGCCAGTAGCGGTCGCACGTCGAGACTGGCTGGCACGGCGGCGGGTCTGCCCTCGCGGGGGCGGGGGCGACGCTGACCCGCCGTCGTGAGCGTTCCGTCGGCATGCACGTGTGTGACGCCCTCCCACGCGGCCTGCACGAGCGCGCGGCGCGGCCCGGCGTACTCGCGCTCCATGAGAGCGGTCCCCTGTGCGCCGAGCACGAACCCGGCACATGTTGCCGCGCCAACGGACAAGGCGAAGCCAGCGGCCAAGTCGTCTCCCTGCCAGACCCAGGTGAGCACGACGGCGAGTGCGGACCCTAACGGTGCTGCACCGATCGCTGTCGCACGCTGCAGCCAAGCCTTCGTCGAGCGATAGCGCCAGAGGAGTGCGCCGATGACCGCACCGATCAGTGCGAGACCAACCGTGTAGTAGGCAAGTGGGGGCGGGTCGTTCGCGGCGGCCGCGGTGATGACAAGCACGGCCGCGATGAGGTCGAGGATGCTGTGTCCGATGACGGCGTGCGGCGTGAAGTCGATCCGGTGCGGGCCGTGCACGAGTCGGCCGGTTCGCGCGAGCGGGTGCGCACGGCGGTGCCCGCCCGCCGAGCGCGCTGCAGCAGTTGCGCCGAGCGCAAGGGCGGCGAGGCACGCGGCGATCGCCCAGGTTAGCGCAGCGACGTGGGGCGGCGCGGTGGATCTCGCGAGCGCCCACAGAGCCATAGCTATCGAAGCGAGCGCCAGCAGGATCGGGCGGAGCGCGGGTGCGGCTCGCGTGATTCGCGGAGTGGGCGTCTCGAGCGTTTTGGGTCCACCGCGCCCATGGGAGCGAGGGGATTCGGCCGGGTTCGTGCGCATGTCGCTGTCCTGTTCGGTGGCTGGGCGTGCGGCGCGAGGAGCAGTAACACTGTATTACATAAGTTGCGCAATAGTCCGTCCTGTGCCGCTTTTGGTGTGGTGCCGATACGCCAATGTCATCGGCCCCGCCTACACTGGAGACACGATGAGCGACTTTGAACTTCTTGATCCCGGCGCACCCTTCGGCGGCGCCCAGGCTACCGACGGCACCGACCCGCTGCTCGACGGGTTGAACCCAGAGCAGCGCCGTGCGGTCATCGCCCGCGGCCCTGCCCTCCTCATCGTCGCAGGGGCGGGCTCAGGCAAGACACGCGTGCTCACGCACCGCATCGCGCACCTCATCCGCGAGAAAGAGGCCTGGCCAAGCCAGATTCTCGCGATCACGTTTACGAACAAGGCAGCAGCAGAGATGCGCGAGCGGCTCGGTTCGCTGCTCGGCGCGGGTGTCGAGGGCATGTGGGTGTCGACGTTCCACTCTGCGTGCGTGCGGATCCTGCGGCGCGAGGCAGAACGCTTCGGCTACGTCTCCGGCTTCACAATCTACGACTCGGCCGACTCGCGCGCGCTCCTCAAACGCATCATCAAGGAGCTCGACGCCGACACCTACGGCTTCACACCAGCCAACACGAGCGCGAAGATCTCCAAGCTCAAGAACGAGCTTTCCGACGCGCACGACTACGCGGCCACCGCGAACGCGAGCGACCCGCGCGAACGGCTCTTTACTGAGATCTTCACGTCGTACGAGCAAGAGCTGAAGCGGGCAAACGCCTTCGACTTCGACGACCTCATCGGGCAGACCGTGCAGCTGTTCCGCGCGCACCCCGACGTAGCCGCGATCTATCAGCGCCGCTTCAGGCACATCCTCGTCGACGAGTACCAGGATACGAACCACGCGCAGTACTCGCTCATCCGTGAACTCACGAAGCACGTCGAACCGGAACAGGTCGAGCGCATGGTTCCACCCGTGCGCGAGCGTGAGCTCGACGGGCTCGGCCGTATCCCAGGCGCGAGCCTCACGGTCGTCGGCGACTCCGACCAGTCGATCTACGCGTTCCGCGGCGCCAACATCAGAAATATCGTCGAGTTCGAACGCGACTTCTCGAACGCTGAGGTCGTGAAGCTCGAGCAGAACTACCGCTCGACGCAGAACATCCTCAGCGCGGCAAATGCGGTCATCGGCAACAACTTTGACCGCCAGGACAAGAAGCTGTGGACCGCGGAGGGCGACGGCGAAAAGATCGTCGGCTTCACCGGGTATTCGCAACACGACGAGGCGCGCTTCGTCGCTGAGGAGATCGAGGACCTCCACCGAGACGGCATGCCCTACGGCGACATCGCCGTCTTCTACCGCACGAACTCGCAGACGCGAGCGCTCGAGGAGTTGCTCATCCGCTCCGCGATCCCGTACCGCGTGCTCGGCGGAACGAAGTTCTACGATCGCGCCGAAATCAAAGACGCGATGGCTTACCTCACCACGATCGCGAATCCGTTCGACCCGATCTCGTGGTCGCGCATGCTCGGAACACCGAAGCGCGGCGTTGGCCCCATGGCAGAAGCTCACCTCGCGAACTTCCAAGAGGCCGAGGGCATCACGTTCCACGAAGCGATGCAGCGTGCCCAGGAGATCCCGGCCCTCGGGCCGAAGATCCGCACAACAGTAGTCGAGCTCGCAGACCTGCTGACTCGGGCGACACACATGGCGCTCGGGGGTGGCGCGACCGACATCGCTCCGCCGCCAGCCGACGATGCTGCCACTGAAGCCACCGACGGCGACGCCGAATCCACGCAGAAGAAGCCCGCACCGGTCGCCGATGTGCTCAAGCTCGTGCTCGACTCAACCGAGATGATCGAGAAGCTCCGCGCGAAGCGTGACCCGCAGGACGACGCCCGTGCTGAGAACCTCGAGGAGCTCATCGCGGTCGCCCGCGAGTTCGACGCGCAGCAGCCGGGCGCAGGCCTCCTCGCGTTCCTCACCGAGGTCAGCCTCGTGGCAGCAGCCGACGACCTCGACGACCAGAGCGGCACCGTCTCGCTCATGACGCTGCACACCGCGAAGGGCCTCGAATACCCAGCAGTGTTCATCACGGGCGTCGAAGAGGGGCTCATCCCGCACCAGATGTCGATTGACGAGCTCGGCGGCATCAACGAGGAGCGAAGGCTCATGTACGTCGGCATCACGCGTGCCCGCGAGAAACTGTTCATCACGCTCGCCTCGACGCGTGCGACGTTCGGCGACATCGCGGTCGCGATGCCGTCGCGGTTCCTCCAAGAAATCCCGGAGTCGCTCATCGAATGGCGGCAGTCGCCGGGCGAGGTTACCGGCCGCGGCGGGACGCAGTCGCGTGCGCTCAACGCCGGCCGCGCGCCCGGCGCGAGCGGCGCCTCGTGGTCGCGCAACCGCGACTCCCAGGTCTCCTTTGGTGCGAGCGGCGGTAGCTCCGCAGCGGTCGCCGAGCCCGCGAGCGGAAACATGCAGTCCGCACTCGACAAGTGGCGCGAGCGCAAGCGTCTCGCAAAGGAAGCCCAGGCCACTGGCGGCGGCTTCCCAAACACGATCGTCGGCAATATTCGCGACAACGGTGACCTCGAACTCGCTTTGGGCGACCGGATCCGGCACGACGAATACGGTGAGGGCCGCGTGAACGCGGTCACCGGAGCCGGCTCCAAGCGCGTCGCTCACGTCACCTTCGACACCGTGGGGGAGCGGAAGCTGCTCGTGAAGCTCGCCCCGATCGAGAAGCTCAGCGAATAGGGTTACGCGGAGCTGGGCTGGGCTGGGCTGGGGTCAGTGTTCGACCCTGAGCAGCGAGGAGCCTGGCCGGCGAGTATGCCTTTTCGTGCCGCGATCATTTGCTGCACTGAATCGTTGCTTCGAAAGAGCCGGGCGAGGTTTTGACGTCTTCTTCGTTGTAGCTTTCGCCAGGGACGGTGTTTCTCTCGTTGATCGGCGTGTATTTCACGGTGCCCTTCCCGCTGACCGACACCGTGTTGCCTTCGCGGCTTAGCGAAATATCCTCGGTCTGCAGCAGTACGAGTACTTCGTCGTACACCTTCACCTGGGCGCTATAGATTTCGCGGTCGTCATCGAACGTCGCTGAGAGCGAGGCAATGCGGGGTTTGACGGCCACCGCGAACACCTCGGTATCGGTGCAGTCGGCACTCTCGAAGACACCGGTGGCGGTCTGGTTGTCGCCATAACTGATGGTGACCTTGGACCCTCCCGCATTGCACTGGGTGAGTAAGAACACGACACAGACTCCAAGTGCCGCGAGGAGAAACCAGATTCCCCTGCGCTTGCGCGCTACCTGCGCCATGCGGAAAGCCCCTCTGCTGTTGACCGGTTCAACGCCATCACGGTGGTGCGGCGCGAAAGCCCTCGCGGACCCGCAGGCAATCACTCGAGCCTGCCCCCGATGCAATCTCAAACATACCCAACACGGGTGACCGCGTGTGGCTGTGCCCGAAGCGCGCGCCGCCCAGTCACGCACATTGCCCCCGGATCCTGCGCACGCCCCTGGACAGTGCGCACGACTCCGGGGGCAACTCGTCGCAGGTCACCGGCATTGACTGTAATCGCGGCGCGTACTTCACGTGTGACCGTGTGGGGAGCGGAATCTGCCCGTGAAGTTCGCCCCGTTCGAGGAACTCCGTGAGCCTGGCTACGAGGAGCTGGGGCAGTGGGGCTGATTCAGTGAGAAGCCAGTTCGCCGAGCAGTCGGCGCGGTGAGATAGAGCGGTTAGCGGAGGCAGTCGACGGTAACAGTGACGGTTGCCGGAACACTGACGCCCTCCGACTGATCGATTTTCGACAGGCCAGGATTTTCCCCTGCTGGGGCTGGCGAAACCATCGCGGTTCCGGGCGCTTCGACAACAACCGCCCGGCTAGCGCTCTCGCCCTCGCTGAACTCGGGAACGCCAAACCCGATGAACGTGACGAAATTGTCAGCGAGAATCGCGGCAGAAATCTGCGGACTCTTCCCCGTGACGCTTTCCTTGTTGAGCAACAGGCTGGCGTTGCGGCTCTCGGGGGCCTCAGCCCAGAACAGCTTTTCAGTACATCCCTGAGTGGTGAGTTCCGTTGAAACTGTGTGGAATGCACCCTCGATTTCGTAGGTGATGGACATCTTCGGAGACGTGAACGGGGACGTCGTCGGGGCTGGACTTGAGGTGTCCTCAGGGGGAGCGCTGGATCCTCCGCTCGGCGCACTACATGCTGCGAGCGTGAGGAGCATGGCGCAAGCCAGTATGCCTTTTCGTGCGGCGATCATTTGCTGCACTGAATCGTTGCTTCGAAAGAGCCGGGCGAGGTTTTGACGTCTTCTTCGTTGTAGCTTTCGCCAGGGACGGTGTTTCCCTCGTTGATCGGCGTGTATTTCACGGTGCCCTTCCCGCTGACCGACACCGTGTTGCCTTCGCGACTTAGCGAAATATCCTCGGTCTGCAGCAGTACGAGTACTTCGTCGTACACCTTCACCTGGGCCCGAGAGAAATCTCTCGCTTCGTCTAAGGTCGCTGAGAGCGAGGCGATGCGGGGTTTGATGGCCACCGCGAACACCTCGGTATCGGTGCAGTCGGCACTCTCGAAGACACCGGTGGCGGTCTGGTTGTCGCCATAACTGATGGTGAGTGTGGACCGTCCCGCGCTGCACTGAGTGAGTAAGAACACGACACAGACTCCAAGTGCCGCGAGGAGAAACCAGATTCCCCTGCGCTTGCGCGCTACCTGCGCCATGCGGAAAACCTTTCTCTTGTCGAACATTTCAATGGCATCAAAAGCGAGTCTTGCCTCCCCGACCTATTGATGCTCGATCAGTGCTCAGTGCTCAGTGCTCAGCGCTCTTCGAGGGTACGAAGAGCGTGTCCGATACCAGTGATGCCGGCTCGGATGCTATCGCGACTGCCGCTGGTTTCTTTGGTCACCTTGATCATAGGAGGTCCGCTGCTTGAATGACCGTGATCGCCTCACGCATGTCTTTGGGTCGGTTCTCGAACTGCGGCAGGGTGAGGCCGCCCTCCGCGAAGAGGGAACCGAGGACTTCTCTGCCATCGAGTACTGGGGAAATCCGCCGGCTCAGGTTTGTGGGCAACTCGGATGGCTTTGGATGTCTGGCAGACCTTCTCTGAGGTCGCGATTGAGGCGTGCTGAGGCTGGAAAAGTATCTGTCAGCACCTCTCTCGGTTGTGCGGGGAGGAGAGAAGGCAACCATCCCTCTAGCTCCGCCAAGGGGTCCAGGGGAAAGCCTGCTGAACTCGCCGACTTCGTTGAGCGGCTGTCACGGTCACTTGCACTGCTCATCATGGCGGTGGACCCAAGCAAGGTCGTCATCGGTGGTGGGCTTTCGCGCACACGGCGCGCTCGTGCTCGCGTTCCGCCGCTCGTCGGGGGAGATCTATGGTCTCGACGACATGACGGTGCCGCGCATCACTCCACTCACCGCCCTCGGAGAGTGAATCCGCCGCCGGGCGGGGAGGGGCGCTTCGGTGCGCATGCTGAGTGGGGGATCAAGGTGTGTGCGCGGCGCGCCTCAAAGAGTGCGTTTTTCGTGGTGTGAGGGACGATTTCGGCGGGATCGATTGCTGCGCCTGTCCAGGAACGCTGGTTCAGTTGTTCCATGGCACGAGTGGGTGTGCTCTATGTGGGGCCGGACGGGCGAGCTGTGTATCCGGGCGGCTTCCTATGAGAACGCGGTGTTAGACTGACAAACGGTCAACATTTCTCTCGACATCGAGACATTCTTGCCTCGGGTCATTTCAAACAAATCCCAAGCAGAAGGACAGTACGTGGATCTGTACGAGTACCAGGCACGCGATCTTTTCGAACGATACGGGGTGCCCGTGCTCCCCGGCATCGTCGCCGACACTCCTGAGGAGGTGCGTGCAGCCGCTGAGAAGATTGGCGGCGTCGTTGTCGTCAAAGCCCAGGTGAAGGTTGGTGGCCGCGGCAAGGCTGGCGGCGTGAAGGTCGCAAAGACCCCCGACGAGGCGTTCGAAGCAGCACAGGCAATCCTTGGCCTGGATATCAAGGGCCACGTCGTCAACCGCGTCATGGTTGCCGCTGGAGCAGACATCAAGGAGGAGTTCTACTTCTCCGTGCTGCTCGACCGGGCAAACCGTTCCTACCTCTCGCTGTGCAGCGTAGAGGGCGGCATGGAGATTGAGGTCCTCGCAGTCGAGAAGCCCGAGGCGCTCGCGCGCATCGAGATCGACCCGATTGCAGGCATCGACGCAGCAAAGGCTGAGGAGATCGCTCGCGCAGCGCGCTTCCCGGAAGAGCTCGTCGCGAAGGTCGTTCCGGTCTTCCAGAAGCTTTACGAGGTCTACGTTGGCGAGGACGCAACCCTCGTCGAGGTGAACCCACTCGTGCTCACCGGCGCAGGCGACATCGTCGCACTCGACGGCAAGGTGTCGATCGATGAGAACGCTGACTTCCGTCAGCCCGCTCACTCGGAGCTCGAAGACAAGTCCGCTGAGGATCCCCTCGAGGCCAAGGCCAAGGCCCAGGACCTGAACTACGTGAAGCTCGACGGTGAGGTGGGTGTCATCGGAAACGGTGCTGGCCTCGTCATGTCGACGCTCGACGTTGTTGCCTACGCAGGCGAGAACCACGGCAACGTGAAGCCCGCGAACTTCCTCGACATCGGCGGCGGAGCATCGGCTGAGGTTATGGCAGCTGGCCTCGACGTGATCCTCGGCGATCCGCAGGTCAAGTCCGTCTTCGTGAACGTCTTCGGCGGCATCACCGCGTGTGACGCTGTCGCGAACGGCATTGTCGGCGCGCTCGAGACCCTCGGCGATGCCGCGAACAAGCCACTCGTTGTTCGCCTTGATGGCAACAACGTCGAAGAAGGTCGCCGCATCCTCAACGAGGCGAACCACCCACTCGTGACCCAGGCCGCAACCATGGACGAGGGCGCCGACAAGGCCGCCGAGCTCGCCAACGCGCGCTAACCCGCCCCTGGAACTCAAAGGAACTATAGAACTATGTCGATCTTCCTGAACAAGGATTCCAAGGTCATCGTCCAGGGCATCACCGGTGGCGAAGGCACGAAGCACACCGCTCGCATGCTCGCTGCAGGCACCCAGGTTGTTGGCGGCGTGAACGCTCGCAAGGCTGGCACCACCGTGTCGCACGTTGACGCAAACGGCCAGGCCGTCGAGCTCCCCGTGTTCGCAACCGTCGCCGAGGCGATGGCAGCGACCGGCGCCGACGTCTCTGTCGCATTTGTGCCGCCGGCCTTTACCAAGGACGCTGCGATCGAGGCCATCGATGCGAGCATCGGCCTCCTCGTAATCATCACCGAGGGCGTTCCCGTCAAGGACTCCGCTGAGCTCTGGGCGCACGCCAAGGCAACCGGTGGGAACACCCGCATCATTGGGCCGAACTGCCCCGGCATCATCACGCCGGGTGAGGCGCTTGCTGGCATCACTCCCGCAACGATCACCGGCAAGGGGCCGATCGGCCTCGTGTCGAAGTCGGGCACCCTCACCTACCAGATGATGTACGAGCTCCGTGACCTCGGCTTCTCGACCGCGATCGGTATCGGTGGCGACCCCATCATCGGCACGACGCACATCGACGCACTCGAGGCGTTCGAGAACGACCCCGAGACCAAGGCCATTGTCATGATTGGTGAGATCGGTGGCGACGCTGAAGAGCGCGCAGCCGAGTACATCAAGGCGAACGTGACGAAGCCGGTCGTCGGCTACGTTGCAGGCTTCACCGCTCCCGAGGGCAAGACCATGGGCCACGCTGGCGCCATCGTGTCGGGCTCCGCTGGCACCGCGCAGGCGAAGAAGGAAGCACTTGAGGCCGCTGGCGTGAAGGTCGGCAAGACCCCGACCGAGACCGCAGAGCTGCTGCGCACGGCGTTCGCACAGCTGTAACGCGCAGCGTTACAGGCGAACCCGTGCCGGGGCCACTGCCCCGGGCGTTCGCACAGCTGTAAACGCGAAGCTGCTCCCAAGAGCGCAAACGAGCCCCACCCAACCGTTGTTGGGTGGGGCTCGTTCGTGTTCTGACGGTCGTATCGAGAGCGCTGGGTGGCGCGCGACAGGCCGTATTTCATTGCTATTGCTATGCGTTTTCAATACCAGTAGCCTGGAAAGATTGTGTGGAAACCCCCGCCGCTGTGCGCCTGGGAGACCCGTGCAACATAGCTCGATTATCAAGGGGGACATCTCGCTCATGTTGAAACGAATCGCAGGCTCGGTAGCCGCGCTGACGCTCGCCGTCGCAGGCGTCGGCCTCGTTGGCTCCGCAGCCCAGGCCCAGGGGGCTGGCGCGACCGTAACCGCTGCCGACATTCCCAGGGTCGAGACGCTGGAGAACTACACGACGTGGCACCAGGGGGCCACTCCCGGTGGGCGCTACGCGTCAACCACCGACGGGCTCCTCGTCGAGGGAACAACGCAGATCATCAAGGGCGAGACCGTGCTGCCCAGCGCGAGCGAGCTGCTCGCGTACGCGCAGTCGAGCACAATCGTCGCGACTGGCGGACCGGTGTGGCACCAGATCGGATTCGGGATCGACGACGGCAGCTGGACGACGGTGCGTGCTCTGGCTGGTGCCGAGTCAGGCAACTGGATCACGAGCCAGCCGATCAACGGTGTCGCGAAGAACACGGCGGCGCCGCTTGAGACGCTGCTCGACGGCTTGACCGGCAACCTCACCTACCTGTCAGGCGGTTTCTACGTCGACAAGAAGGCCCCAGTGCTCGTCGCGAGCTACTCCGTGAACGGCGTCACGACTTCGTTCGACCTGGCAGCGATCGGCACGCAGCCGACGCAGGTGAAGACGGTGCTGAGCGCCGATATTCGCCCCAACGAGGACACCTACCTCGGCTGGCACGACGGTGCAGCAGTCGGAGGAACGTACGAGTCGACACTCGACGGGCTCACCGTGACCGGCAAGGCACAGATCCTCAACGGCGAGAACGCGTCGAGCACCCAGGTCGCGCAGTTCGTCACGGGTCTGGCGCTCGAGGCTTCGGGCGACGACGTGTGGTACCAGGTGCCCGTGCAGTCAGAGGCCGGCTTCACCACGCTGCGTGCCACGCAGGCGATGGCTGATTCAGGCACGTGGGTGACCAGCAGGCAGGTGGGCACGCTCGCGGCGAACGCTCGCGCGAACATCAATGACATCGCGCTCTCGCTCGGCAACCACACGGTGATCGGCTACGGCTTCTACCTCGACGCGGGCAAGACCGCGACCGTGAAGAGCATCACCGCGAACGGCACGCAGACCTTCTTCAACAGTGAAGCGCCGCTTCCCGCTGGCGCGGGCAAGGGACTCGGGGCCGACGTTGCTCCGCCAGCTGCCATCGGATCCATCACCCTGGAGCGCGGCGGCGCACTGCCGCTGCACGCCCCCAGTGGAATCTTCACCCCAGGAGAAGACGTCACCGTAACGATGTACTCCGAGCCCATCGAGCTTGGCAGCTTCTTCGCGGCCGAAACCACCGGTGCGGTCACAGGCGAGGCAGTGATCCCAGAGAACGCGCCTGCAGGCACGCACCGCGTGCTCTTCCAGGGCGCTGACACCTACTACTGGGCCCCCGAAGCCTTCGTGCTCGGGTCCGGCCCCGGAAACGGCAACGGCAACGGAAACGGCAACGGCAACAACGGTGGCGAGGGCACGATCACGCCGAACGACCCGACGAAGGTATCGGATGGCTCGAGTCAGGCCGGCGGGGCGAAGGGGCAGCAGCTCGCAGTCTCAGGCTCCGCACAGAACCTCCTGCCCGTGCTCATGGGAGGCGTTGCCCTCATGCTCGGCACCGGCCTGGTCATGATGCGTCGCCGCCTGAACTCCTAACTCAGACCGCTCCGCGCGCGTGGGCGCCCCGACACTGCAAGGTATCGGGGCGCCCACGAGTGTGTCGGGGCCCCAATCTCGCCCCACGCTCTCGCCTGCGGGCTCTCGCCTGCGGGCTCTCGCCTGCGGGCATCCGCCCAAGCGCTCGGACCGCTCGGCGGCAACGCGCGGCCCCCGCGAACGGCATACTTGATGTATGAGTCACGTACAGGGAGCCCATCTCGTTGGCAGCATCAACTTCGATGACGCGGAGACCACGATGCGCGTCGCGGCCGAACACCTCGGTGCGCGGCTTCGCCGAATCCCAGACGGCGAGGTCGGCGAACGCTTCCACTGGATCCTGTTCCAAGCCGACAGGATCGGAGAAGCCGCCGGAATGTCCAGGGTCGGAGACACGCCCATCCCGCTGCGGATGCTCGATGTACGCCCGGTACGGCTCGCTGACGGTGTCCGGGCCAGCGACGTTGAGCTGCCCCCGCTGGGCTACGCGGCGGCAGCACTCGCCTCATGGGAAACGTTCTCGCGCCTGGTGGGCGAGGGAGTGATCCCCGCTGGAACGCGCTTCCAGGCCGCGCTCCCCACACCGCTTGGTGTCGTCGGCAGTCTCGTGCTGGCAAGCGACAGGGCAGCATTCGAACCGGTGTATGAGGCGGCGCTAGCGCGCGAACTCGACGAGATCCTCGCGGCGATCCCGCACGAGCAGCTCTCGATCCAATGGGACGCTGCACTCGAGTTTGCCATGCTGGAGGGCGTGGCAAGCATGACTCAGCAGCCCTACGAATGGTTCGACGACGTGTGGTCGGGGACGACCGAGCGCTTGGCCCGCCAGATCGACCGCGTGCCGGCTGACGTCGAGGTCGGCGTGCACCTTTGCTACGGCGACGTCGGGGAACACCACTTCGTTGAACCGGTCGACACCGAAAACCTCACCCGGTTCGCAAACCTCGTGATCGACACCGCGAAGCGCGACCTCACCTGGTTGCACCTGCCAGTGCCGATCGAGCGGGACGACTCCGCATACTTCGCGCCGCTCGCCGAGCTTCGCCTCCCGAGCACGAGTGAGCTGTATCTCGGCCTGGTGCACCGTGAGGACGGGACCGAGGGAGCCGCGCGGCGAATCGCGGCGGCGCGCACGAGCGTTGCGCGTGATTTCGGTGTCGCAACGGAGTGCGGGTTCGGCCGCGCACCCGAGGGTACAACGGTTCCACTGTTCGAGGCACACCGCGACGTGACCGCCGCCTGGTAGCCCCGTCAGCTGGCCAGGTAGACTTTCGGGCGATGAGAGCAATACTGACCGGGGTCGTCGCAACGATTGAAGCTGTCGCGGTCGCGCTGGCTTCGCTCCTTGTCGTCGCGGGCCTCGCCTTCCTCGTGTGGTGGCTCGCCTTCGACCTTGGGGCGGAACCCGGAGCGGTCTTCGCTGGCGCGGGAGCCGCCTGGCTGCTGGCGCACTTCGTGCCGCTCACGATCGAGCTTTCAGCGGAGACCATGCAGCTGTTTGGCTTCGCGCCAGACGCACTCAGCTTCCCGCTTTCGCTCGCGCCGCTCGGGATCACACTCGTGACCGTTGGCTTCGCGGTTCGGGCCGGCTGGCGGTTCGGCGCGCGCGGTGGGGCTGGCGCAGCAGGCGTCCTTGGGGGAGCGGCTGGCTTCGGTGCTGTCACCGGAACGGTGAGCTCATTTGCGCCGCTTGCGCAGCCGGGGTGGATCGGCGCCGCGATCATCGGCGCGCTCGTCTACGGCGTCAGCTCGGGGCTCGCCTTCCTCATCCGCGCAGGTCGCGACGAGCACCAGTGGTGGATCGCGCTGCTCAGCACCATCGAGGTCGGTCTCGCGAAACTCGGGGTGCGCAGGCCAGCGGTCTTCCCGCACCGCGCCGGGCAGACGCTGCGGCTTGCCGCAATGCTCGTGGCCGGTTACGTCGGGCTCTCAGGTCTCGTCCTCGCGGTCGGGCTACTCACCCAGTTCGCGGTGATCGTTGGCGCCTCAGAGGCGCTCCAGCTCGACCTGTGGGGCACGATCCTCATGTTCGTGTTGCAGCTTGCGCTGCTCCCAGTGCTGCTGCTGTGGACGGGCGCGTGGCTCTCTGGCGCCGGTTTCGCGGTCGGCGCCGGAAGCTCAGCATCACCATTTGGCCAGCTGCTCGGTCCGATGCCTGGACTTCCCGTGCTCTCGGCGATCCCCGACGGGTGGGGGAGCGCGGCGGTGCTCGCACCCGTGCTGCTCGCCCTCGTCGGAGTCGCAGTTGGTGTTTCGCTCGGGCGCGCGGCGCGCGGGCATAGCCGCGGATGGCTCGCGCTGCAGGTGACGCTCGCGGCCGCACTCGCCGGACTCACGATCGCGCTGCTCAACTGGGCCTCCTCCGGCTCACTCGGCCCTGGACGGCTTGAAACGGTTGGCCCCGAAGTATGGCCGGGCGCGGGTCTCGCTGCCGCATGGCTTGGGCTCGGGTGCTTCCTCGGGGCGCTCGCCGCGCGCGCTGATATTGCCAGGCGCGTCGCGCACGCGCCCGTCGACGTGCTGCAGCGAGTCGGCGCGGGAGGCCTTGGCGCGGGAGGCCTTGGCGCGGCGGAAATCGCTGCCGCGGACGACGCGGCCGCATCAGAACCCGATCCACACGATCCGCAAGCCGACGACCAGCCGGAGGAGCACCTCGCTCCGGTTGACCCGCTGTGGCCGCGCGAAGCGGATCGAGAGCGCGCGCCAGAGGCGGCAGGTGCAGCCCGGTCGGTGCGCCTCGACAGCGAAGCAGAAAGCGACGAGCAGATTACTGAGCCGTTCGGTGCGGAAACCTTCGTGTCCGCTCACGATGGCAACCAGCGCGACGCCGATTACCGCGACAGCGACGCGTCTGACGGCGAGACCGACGTACTCGCCGACCTTGACGCCACCCCCGAAGCAGAGCTCTTCGACCAGCACTCAGTCGACGACGCGCGGGCCGCAGCAGGCCGCAGCGTCCCCGAGGTACCCGAGAGCCGTGCCAGTGCGTACGGGACACCGGAGGACCTCGATCCCGAGGCGCTCATCGAAGCTTATTCGTGGGACAACGTCGACGCCGACGAGGCACCAGCAGTCGAACAGAAGCGCGCGGGCTGGCGCTGGCCAGGCCGCAAGGGCTAGGCTGAGGGAGCAATCCACGGGAGTCCCGACGCGCGGGGCTGAGAGGGAGCACGCGTGCTCCGACCGTTCAACCTGATCTGGTTCATGCCAGCGGAGGAAGGACTCTTCTCATCATGCGTACGTCCGCACGCTCACACACCCGTTCATTCGCGCTCCTCGCGCTCCCACTCGCCGGGGCGCTCGCGCTCACCGGCTGCGCCGGCAGCGACGACGCGAAGCCGGCGGAGACGAGCAGCACAGCCGTCACGCTCGTCGTGCACGACAGCTTCGTCGACGGGGAGGCATTCGCCGCGCAGGCGAGCAAGGCAACCGGCTATGACGTCACCGTCATGACCGCAGGCGACGGCGGCGAACTCGCCAACAAGCTCGTGCTCACGAAGGGCGCACCCATCGCCGACGCCTTCTTCGGCATCGACAACGCCTTCGCATCGCGCCTCATCGAGAACGACGTCGTCGAGCAGGTTCCCACCGACACGCTCCCGGAGCGGGCGCTGAAGATCGCAACCGAACTCGATCCAGCAGCCGCTAAGGCCGGCACCGTTCCCCTCGTGCCGATCGACATCGGCGCGACCTGCGTGAACATCGACACCGCTTGGTTTGCGAAGCAGGGCATCGAGGAACCAGCGACGTTCGAGGACCTCGCCGACGCGAAGTACAAGGACCTCGCAGTACTGCTTGACCCGACCGCGTCGAGCACTGGCGCATCGTTCATGATCGCGACGATCGCGGCCTTCGGCGAGGACGGCTTCACCGACTACTGGAAGAGCCTTGAGGCGAACGGTGCGCGCATCGTGCAGGGTTGGAGCGAGGCCTACAACACCGAATTCACGGGAGTGAACGATGCAGGCAGCCGCCCCATCGTTGTCTCATACTCGACATCGCCAGCGTTCACCGTGAACGACGACGAGACAGCCTCGAACACCCGCGCGCTGCTTGACACCTGCTCGAGCCAGACCGAATACGCTGGCGTGCTCGCGGGCAGCGCGAACCCCGAGGGCGCGCAGGCCGTCGTCGAATACCTACTCTCGACCGAGTTCCAGGCCGAGATCGCCGACCAAATGTACATGTACCCGGTCGACGAGGCCGTCGAGCTGCCGGCGAGCTGGGCAAAGTTCGCGCCGTTGCCAGCCGACGACCAGTCGCACGACCTGAGCTCGGAAGAGATTCAGGCAGGGCTTGACGGTTGGCTGCGCACGCTCGGCGACGCAGTCGGGCTGTAACCACTGCCGCAGGAAACGACTGAGGATACCGCGGTGCGCGCCCTGATCCGCCGCCCGCTCGGGCCCATCGCCTGGGCGCTCGCCGCGGCCATCCCAGTTCTCTTCGTCGGGCTGTTCTTCCTCTGGCCCGTCATCGCGCTCGTCGCGACCGGGCTCACGAGCGACGGGCAGCTCGACCTCGGAGGGATCCCCGAGGTGCTCGGGCTCGCCCGCAGCTGGAAGGTGCTCGGAAACACGCTCGTGCAGGCGATCCTCGCGACCGCGCTCGCGATGCTGCTCGGCGTGCCGACCGCGTTCGTGCTGTACCGGCTCGAGTTTCGTGGCCGCGGCGTACTGCGGGCGCTCCTCACAGTGCCATTCGTCCTCCCCGCCGTCGTGGTCGGCGTCGCCTTCACCGCGCTCTACGGGCCGGGCGGCGCACTCCACTGGCTCGGCCTCGACCGCTCGCTCACCGTCGTGGTGCTCGCGCTCGCCTTCTTCAACGTCACCGTCGTCGCCCGCACCGTCGGCGGATACTGGGCGCAGCTCGACACCAGACAGGGGCAAGCCGCCCGCACGCTCGGCGCAGGCCCCGTGCGCGTGTTCCTCACCGTGACACTCCCTGCGCTAGGCCCGGCGCTCGCCTCAGCTGGGGCACTCGTATTCCTGTTCTGCGCCACCTCGTTCGGCGTTGTCCTCATCCTCGGTGGGAGGGAATTCGCGAACATCGAGACCGAGATCTACCGGCTCACCGTGCAGTTCCTCGATCTCCGCTCCGCCGCAGTGCTCTCCCTCGTGCAGTTCGCCATCGTCGCCCTCGCGCTCCTCGCGTCGGCCCTGCTCCGCAAGCACAACGAACGGGCGCAGAGCGTGAGCTACGAGGTGCGTGCACCGCGCACGAGTGACGCGCCGATCCTCTCCGTCTTCGGCGTGACCGTGCTGCTGCTCCACGTGCTCCCAATCGGCGCCCTCGTCTGGCGCTCACTGCAGGGGCCGCGTGGCGCGGGATTCTCCCTCGTGAACTACCGGGCGCTCATCGATCCGCCACCCTCGTCCCCGCTCCACGGATCCGTGTTCGAGGCCGCTGGCCTCTCCTTCGGGATTGCCTGCGTAGCGACCGTGATCGCCGTAGCGCTCGGCATGCTCGTGTCGCTCATTGTGTCGCGCAGGCCAAGGTCGCGCGGCCTGCAGCGTGCGGTTGCGCTGTACGACGCAGCGATCATGCTGCCGCTCGGCATCTCGGCCGTCACCCTCGGCTTTGGCCTGCTCCTCACGATGCACCGGCCGCTTGGCATCGGGTTTGATCTGCGCACCTCCGTCGTGTTGATCCCCATCGCCCAAGCCCTCGTCGCGCTGCCGCTCGTGGTGCGCACGCTCACCCCGGTGCTCAGAGCAATCGATCCTCGCACCCGCGAAGCGGCGATGATGCTCGGCGCATCACCCCTCAGGGTGCTGCGCACCATCGACCTCGCGCTCCTCGGAAAATCAGCTGGGCTCGCCCTCGGATTCGCTTTCGCGGTGTCGCTCGGCGAATTCGGGGCAACAGCGTTCCTGGTACGGCCGGACGCGCAGACGCTCCCGGTCGCGATCGCAGCGCTCGTCGGGCACCCAGACCCGGCGAGCTACGGCACAGCGCTCGCCGCGTCGGTTGTGCTCGGCGCACTCGCTGCGGGCATTATGGTGTTGGCAGAGCGCTGGCGAGTTGACAGCGGAGTAGGGGGAAGCTGGTGACAGTGCAGCAGGTGCCTGAGCGCGCACGCGTGACGGGGCGGAGCGGCCTTGCCGTCGCCGACGTGAGCGTTGCGTACCGGCGCGACGAGCTCGTGGTTCGCGGCGCAAGCTTCACCGTTCCCCGAGGTGACGTTGTGGCGTTGCTCGGCCCATCGGGGTGCGGCAAATCGACCCTCTTACGCGCGATAGCGGGGCTCGAACCGCTCGCCGGCGGGTCGGTGAGCTGGGATGCGGCAGACCTCGCACGCGTGCCGCCACACCGCAGGGAATTCGGGCTCGTCTTCCAAGACGGGCAACTGTTCTCGCACCGCTCCGTCGCGGAGAACATCGCGTACGGTCTTCGGGTCAAGAAGTGGTCGAAGGACGCCCGCGAGGCCCGTGTGACCGAACTGCTCGAACTCGTGGGGCTCGCAGGATTCGGAGGCCGGGCGGTTACGGAGCTGTCGGGTGGGCAGCGGCAGCGCGTCGCCCTCGCGCGGGCGCTCGCACCAAGCCCTCGGCTTCTCCTCCTCGACGAGCCGCTCTCCGCGCTTGACCGCGAGCTGCGCGACCGCCTCGCCCTCGACCTCGCCGAGCTGCTGCGGGCAACGGATACGACCGCCGTGCTCGTCACACACGATGAGGGCGAGGCCGAAACGATTGCCCGCAGGGTGCTGCGCATGCGCGAGGGGCGGATCGTCGAGTGAGCGGGCAACGCGGTGCTGGTGCTGGAGCCGGTGCTGACGCTGGTACCACGGCCGCGCTCGCTGAGAGGCTCGCTGGGCGCATTGCCTTGCGCCTCGGCGGAGCCGCGTGGCCGAGCGTGGTCTTCATCGAAGGGCGTTCAGGGTCGGGCAAGACGACGCTTGCAGAGGCACTCGCCGCTCGGCTCGAGCAGGCTGGCTGCGCGCGCCCACAAATCGTCGGAATGGATGAGCTCTATCCCGGGTGGCGCGGGCTCGCTGAGGGGAGCGCATCGGTCGCAGCCATGCTGAGCCGCGGCGCATACCTGCGATACGACTGGTACGCGGAGCGCTTCACCCCAGAGATCACGCTCGACCGAACCGCGCCCATTATCGTCGAGGGCTGTGGTTCGTTGAGCGCGGCGGCGCTCGCTGCCGCCCGTGAGATCGGCCCGGCGTACGCGGTGTGGATCGAGTGCCCGACTGCGCTCCGCCGCGAGCGGGCGATCGCACGGGACGGTGAGACATTCCTGCCGCACTGGGACGCGTGGGCCGATCAGGAAGCAGCACACTTCGCCGTGTCGCTTCCGCTGGCTCGGGCGCACGAGCTCGTGCATGTTGGGGCGCAGGCGTAGGGTACGGCCAGGCGTTGACCGCTCGCACCTGCCCTGCTCGCACCCGGTGCGCTCGCACCCGGTCCGGCCTCGGGCGTGCGTATGTGGCCGTGTGCCCTGCAGTACGTCTGAAATCGGCGATTCCGAGGCCGAAACTTGCGAAATTCTCCAGAGCAAACGTCGATCCCGTATCTTCTGCGGATCCACGCGCCAGTGTCACCCGGGCAAGCCCGAGCGAGTCAGTCGCAGATGCCACAGCCGGTAGACTGGACGGGTGTTGAAACTCGCGGTTCTTATCTCCGGTGGCGGCAGCAACCTCAAAGCCCTCATTGAGGCCGCAATGAATCCGGAATACCCGGCGGAGATCGTGTGCGTCGGCTCAGACACCGACGCTGCCGGTCTCGCGCACGCAGCCGCAGCTGGGGTGCCCAGTTTCGTGGTCAGGCCTTCCGACTACGCTTCCCGTGCAGAGTGGGGTGCAGCGCTCGCCGCAGCGATCCGCGACTTTGAGGTCGACCTTGTTGTCAGCGCCGGACTGATGCGGATCCTCCCAGCTGAGTTCGTGAGCGAGTTCTCGCCGGCGCTCATCAATACGCACCCAGCCCTGCTGCCGCTCTTCCCGGGCGCCCATGCGGTGCGCGATGCGCTCGCCGCTGGCGCGACCGAGACCGGCGTGACCGTGCACATCATCGACGAGGGTGTTGATACCGGGCCGGTGCTCAGGCAGGCCGCTGTGTCGATTCGCGCGGGGGAGCCGGAAGCAGAGCTTCACGAGCGAATCAAAGCTGAGGAGCGGCCGCTGCTCGTTGACACCGTTCGCGCGATCGCCGAAGGTTCCCTCAATCTTGCCGCGGTCGCGGCAGCACACCAGTAACCGAGCTGGGATCCGCAGCTGCGGACACAGCCACACCCACACGTACCAAATCCCACACCGAGCAACACCCAAGGAGCCCCATGGCAGTCCAGAGCCACGACCCGAGCATGTACGAGCACCGCGACATCATTGAGGTGAAGCGCGCGCTCATCTCGGTGAGCGACAAGACCGGGCTGCTCGAGCTCGCCGCGGCACTCGCCGGGGCCGGCGTCGAGATCGTGTCGACCGGTTCTACCGCGGCGACGATCCGCGACGCGGGTCACCAGGTGACCGACGTTGCCGAGGTCACGGGCTTCGCCGAGGCGCTTGACGGACGCGTGAAGACCCTGCACCCCGCAGTGCACTCGGGGCTGCTCGCAGACCTGCGGCTGGCGGACCACCGGGCGCAGCTCGCCGAGCTCGGCTTCGCACCGTTCGAGCTCGTCGTTGTGAACCTGTACCCGTTCGAGCAGACCGTCGCGGCTGGCAAGCCCGCCGCGGACATCGTCGAGAACGTCGACATCGGGGGCCCTGCGATGGTGCGCGCGACCGCGAAGAACCACGCGAACGCCGCCATTGTTGTCTCGCCGGGCAGGTACGACGAGGTCATTGCCGCGGTAAACGCCGGAGGCACCACGCTCGAACTTCGCCGCTCGCTTGCGACCGAGGCATTCGTGCACACCGCGCAGTACGATGCCGGCGTAGCGAACTGGTTCCTCGACCAGCAGGACGCGGGCTGGGCAGACGCACCCGCCGCCGAGACTGCAACTGATGACGGGGCTGCGGGCGACGAAATCGACAGCATTTTCGCGACCAGCGAGGGCTACGTCGGGTATGAAGTATTCGGGCTCCGCGAGTCCGTGCTGCGCTACGGCGAGAACAGCCACCAGCGCGCCGCGCTCTTCAGCGAAAGCGAGGGAGTCGGTATCGCCCAGGCGACCCAGCTGCACGGCAAGGAGATGTCGTACAACAACTACGTCGACGCCGATGCTGCGCTGCGTGCCGCGTTCGATCACGAGCGTCCAGCCGTCGCGATCATCAAGCACGCGAACCCCTGCGGTGTCGCGGTCGCGCCCGAGGGCGCAGCCGACCCGATCGCCGCTGCCCACGAGCTCGCGCACGCGTGCGACCCTGTCTCCGCGTTCGGCGGCGTCATCGCCGCGAACCGCGTCGTGACCGAGGGCATGGCAAAGACCGTCTCCGAGATCTTCACCGAGGTCGTTATCGCGCCGGGCTTCGAGCCCGAGGCGCTCGCGATTCTCGCGCAGAAGAAGAACGTTCGCCTGCTCGTACTGCCAGAGGGCTACGAGCAGAACCCTGTCGAACTCAAGCAGGTCTCGGGCGGCTTCCTCATCCAGGATTCGGATCGCCACTTCGCGCCGGCCAGCGAGTGGACGCTCGCCGCCGGCGAGGCAGCCGACGCAGAAACACTCGCCGAGCTCGAGTTCGCCTGGCGCGCCAGCCGCGCGGTGAAGTCGAACGGGATCCTGCTCACGCAGGGCGGCGCCTCGGTTGGCGTTGGCATGGGCCAGGTCAACCGGGTTGACTCCTGCCGCCTCGCGGTGTCGCGCGCGGGGGATCGGGCGACCGGCTCCGTCGCAGCCTCTGACGCCTTCTTCCCGTTCGCTGACGGTCTGCAGGTGCTCCTCGACGCTGGCGTGCGCGCCGTCGTGCAGCCGGGCGGATCAGTGCGCGATGAAGAGGTCATCGCCGCTGCAGAGGCTGCCGGCGTCACCATGTACTTCACGGGTGAGCGTCACTTCTTCCACTAGGAAACGGTGGGCGCTCCGCTCGCACACGTCCCGGCCAGACCGCCGGAACCCACACCAGTTCGTCACTTGAAGGGGAACACACCATGGAAATCGTTCGGAATATCCTGCTGATCCTGCACATTATCGGCTTCGCGGGCGTCGCCGGTGCCACGATCGCGCAGCTGCCCAAGGTGAAGGAGGGCGTCGCCAAGGTTTCCGGCGGCATCCTGCACAGCTCGTGGCTCATGCTCGCGACCGGCCTCGGCCTTGTCGGCATGATGTACGCGATGGGCGGCGAGCCCAACAACATGAAGATCGGCGTGAAGACGCTCGTGCTTATCGCGATCATCGTCGTCGCGCTCGTGAACAAGAAGAAGGCGAGCGTTTCGGGCGGCGTGCTCGGCGCGATCCTCGGCCTCTCGGTACTGAACGTGGTGCTCGCGGTCGCCTGGTAAATCTGGCGCGGGGCCCTTGGCCCGGCTAGCACGAAAGGGGGGTGCGGATCGTAAGATCCGCACCCCCCCTTTCGTGTGCGTCGTAGCATACGAGCGAGCGCCACGCTACTGCGCCGAGCTACTCCGCCTCGCTACTGCGCCGAGCTACTCCGGCGCGGTGAACTCGGTCTTGTCGAGTGAGCCAAGTTCCTTGCCGTCTTCGTCACTGAACGTGATCGTGTCGCCGTCGACGACCGCCGCGTTTGCTTCGGTGAGCCACGTATCGACTCCCTCACAGAACATCATCGTGGAGAAGACGTCCGAGATCTCTACGCCGTTCTGCGTCTCGCTCCAGTTACCGCCAAAGACGTTGCAGCCGTCGTTGCCTCCCAAGCCGCCGTCCGCTGTGAACGTGATCACCGGCTTCCCCTCGGTATCGGGGGTGCCCCAGGTGGTGTCTGCGACGGAGGCTGGCGCATCAGCGCCGCCTGAGCAGCCTGCGAGTGCGAAAGCCGCCGCCACCACGAGTGCTGCCGTAGCGGTGCGATTGCTGATCATTGCGAGTTCCTTCAGTTACTTCGGTGCCGTGAACTCGGTCTTGTCGAGCGAGCCGATCTCTTTGCCGTCTTCATCGCTGAAGGTGATCTTGTCGCCCTCGGCCACTGCGGTTGCGGCCGCGCCGAGCCACGTGTCAACGCCCTCGCAGGCCATCATCGTTGAGGCGAGTGGGCCAAAGGTGACCGTGCCCTTTTCTTCGGTCCACTTGCCGTTGATGATGTTGCAGCCGTCGCTTCCGTGGGCGCCACCGTCGGCGGTGAACGTGATCGATGTCTCGCCGCGTGTGTCGAGCTTGCCCCAGCTCGTGTCCGCAACCGAGGCTGCGCCAGAACAAGCGGTGAGGAGGAGTGCGGTGGCGCCGAGGAGGGCTGCGGCGGCTACGCTACGACGGTGGCTGGAGCTGAATGCGGTGCGCGTGAGATTCATAGCCTCAGCGTAACCTATCTAGTTTCAATCACACTAGGAGCGAGCTTGCGGGGAGTGCCGGCCGCGCAAGCGCAGGATGAGCCAGAGCCCCACTAGCGGAACTGCCACCACCCACACGAGCAGCACTGCCGAGAACAGCAGATCGTACCCGGCTGGCATGAGTGGGTTCGAAGCGGGATCGGCGCCCTGGGACCCGTCGCCCCCGTTGAGCTCACCCGAGCCGCCTGCCCACGCCGCAACCCAGATTGCCAAGAACGATACCGCGAGTACGAGGAGCGGGGTCGCTATCGCCCACGCCTTCTCCCTGACCCGCCAGAACTTGCTCGTTGCAACGAGACCGCATCCGATCACCCAACCGATAATCGGGAGCGCGAGACCGCCAATTCCGAAGACGATTGCTGCGGCAATCGCGTACCCGCGAGACTCGCTCAGCGGGGTGACCGTGCGGTGGTTCGCGGGGGCTGCCTGTGCACCGAACGCGTCGAGCGGCGCTTCGCCAAGGCCCTCCACGCGTGCTGCGCGTGCAACGTCCTCGGGTGGCCCGAGCTCCGCGATCCGCCGCTGCAACTCATCTCCGTCGAGCTCGGCGAGTTCCTCAACAACGCCGGAACGCAACTCGGTCGCCATCCCGTGTGGCAGCTCAGTGAGGGCGAGGTCGAGGTCGGTGAGGTACCTCGCACGGAGTTCAGCATCGGGATTCTGAGTCTCATTGGTGTTCGTCACGGTGTGCTCCCATGTGTGATGATCTCGGTGACGCTGGCCGTGAACGGGCCCCACTGAGACCGAAAGTGGTCGAGGTGCTGCTCGCCGAGGGGGGTGAGCCTGTAGTACTTGCGAGTGGGGCCGCCTGTAGCCTCGGAACCGCTGTCCTGTTGCTGCTCGAAGGCCACGATGAGGTCGCGGTCCCGGAGCCTGCCGAGCAGCGGATAGAGGGTCCCGATGCTCGCTATGAGGTTGCGCTCGGTGAGGGCTGAGGCGAGCTGCCAGCCATACATGGGTTCGGCAGCGAGGAGCCCGAGCACGCAGTATTCGACGACGCCGCGGCGGAGCTGCGTGGTTACGTCATCTATCATGTGACACAAGGTAGCATGCGCTGCAAGATAGCGTCAACGGCCTTGCGTTCACGGGCCGGGTTCCCGCTCTTGTGCGCATGCTGGCAGGCAACGCAATGGCGGCCCGCCCCGAAGGGCGAGCCGCCATTGCGTACGCATCTGCCGAGGCTAGCCGCGGTACTGGCTGCCCCAGTCGCCCGACTGGCCAGCGGGCGAGATCGCCTGCGGCACGCCGAGCGGATTCTCGTCGCGCAGCGCTTCTGGCAAGAACGCCGCAGGCACATTCTGGAACGCGACTGGGCGCAGGAAGCGCTTAATGGCCGAGGTGCCAACCGAGGTGCTCGCATCGTTGCTCGTCGCGGGCCACGGGCCGCCGTGCTGCTGCGCCGGGGTCACAGCGACGCCGGTCGACCAGCCGTTGAACAGCACGCGGCCGACCTGCTTCGAAAGCGCGGTGACGAGCGCGCGCAGCTCGCCGACGTTCGCGGTGGTGCCCGTTGCCTCGTCGGCGCTGATGTGAATCGTGCCAGAGAGGTTGCCCTCATAGAACTCGGGCAGGAGCGCGGCCAGATCGGTGCCCTCCGGGGTCTCAACGAGGATCGTGAGCGGGCCAAAGGCCTCCTCAACAAGGCTCTCGTGGCCCAAACGGAAATCCTCGAGCGAGACGCTGACGACAGTGGGTGAGGCCCAGCCGTGACCCGCATCGTCGAAACGCACGCCGCCGGGGATTACCGCGGAAACTCCGGCCGTTGCGAGGATCGCGTCGCGGCGTTCGTTGAAGCTCTGTGCGATGCGCGGGTCGAGGAGACGGTGCTCCGGAAGGTCGTTCGCCGCTGCGGAGATCGCTGCCGGCAGCGCTGAGCCCGCAGGAGTGAATACGAAGCCGGGCTTCGTGCAGAGCTGGCCTGCTGAGCCGGCGACGCTGGTGATGAGCCCTGAGGCAATTTCCTCAGCGCGCTCGGTGATCGCTGCTTCAGTGATGAAGACAGGGTTCACGGAGCCGAGCTCACCGTAGAAGGGGATCGGGGTGGGGCGCGCCGCAGCGATATCGGTGAGGAGGCGACCAATGCCAATCGATCCGGTGAACGAACCAGCCTTGATGCGCGGATCCTTGAGCACTGCAACACCGGCTTCACGCCCGTGAATGAGGTTGAAGACCCCCTCGGGTGCGCCCACCGAGCGCAGCGCCTCGCGGGCGACCTCGGCGGTCGCGTCGGAGAGCTCGGGGTGACCGGAGTGCGCCTTCACGATGACGGGGCAGCCAGCCGCGAGAATCGATGCGGTATCGCCGCCGAGTACTGAGAACGCGAACGGGAAGTTCGAGGCAGAGAAGTTGATGATCGGGCCGAGCGGAATGTGCGTGCGGCGGATATCGGGGCGCGGGCCAAGCACGAACTCGGGGTCCGAGTAGTCGATGCGGGCGTCGAGGTAGGAGCCGTCAATCACCGTCTCCGAGAACAGCCGCAGCTGCACTGCTGTGCGGGTGACCTCTCCGTTCAAGCGGGCCTCGGTGAGGCCGGTCTCGCGCATCGCGATCTCGACGAGGCGCGGCTTTGCGGCCTCCAGTGCGTCGCCGAGTGCTACGAGCACGCGCGCACGATCCGCGGGAGTGAGCGCTGCGTATGCAGGGGCTGCGGCTGCGGCGCCGGCTACCACTGCTTCAAGCTCTGGGGTGAGAGTGCTCTCAGTCATCTATCGTTCCTTCTCGTGTGGTGGATCGTGACGCGCGCTTCGGTGCGCCCCGAACATCATCATGTGACATTGTACAGGGTGGGCGTGGTGGGACGCCGAGAAGCTACAGGGCCGGCTGCTGCTGCGTGATGCAGTGGATGCCGCCGCCGCGCGCGAACAGCGGGCGCGCGTCAATAGCGACGACCTCTCGGCCAGGGTAGGCGTCACGAAGCACACCAAGCGCGCGGTCGTCCGCCGGGTCGTCAAACGAGCAGGCGAGCACGCCACCATTCACAACGAGGTGATTGATATAGCTGTAGTCGACGTAGCCCTCATCGTCTCGCAGCGCCTCGGGGGCCGGCAGGTCAACGATCTCGAACTGGTCCGAGTGATCATCCCGGTAGCGCTCCACAACCTCACGGTTCGCGCGCGCGATCTCGTGATCCGGGTGCGAACCTGCATCCTGCCGGTGCATGAGGAGCATGTCTGGCGTGGTGAACGCAGCAAGAATATCCGCGTGACCGCGCGTGCCAAATGTGTCGTGGTCGCGGGTGAGCCCGCGGGGGAGCCAGATGGCGCGATCCGTCCCGATCGTGCGGGTGAGCTCACGCTCCACCTGCTGCTTCGTCCAGCCAGGATTGCGGCCAGGGTCGAGCTGCACAGTTTCGGTGAGAATAACCCGACCTGTGCCGTCGACCTGGATCCCCCCACCCTCGTTCGTCATCTCAGAGTCGACGAGTGTTGCTCCGGCAGCCTCTGCGATGATTCTGCCGATGTGCTGGTCCTTGTCCCACTCTGCCCAGTCCTGGCCGCCCCAACCGTTGAACTTGAAGTTCACCGCTCCGAGCGATCCATCATCGCCGATCACGAAGCTCGGGCCGATGTCGCGCATCCACGCGTCGTTCAGGGGAGCGACGAGGCGATCGATCTGGCCCGAAAGGTATCGGGCAGCGATCGCCTCGTCGCCTGGGTTCACAACCACGGTGACGGCCTCGAACTCGCTCGCAGCGTTTGCGACTGCGGCCCACGTCGTGCGTGCGCTCTCAACTTCAGACTCGGTGTCACCGAGTGAGTAGCCTGCGGTCGGCCACGCGAGCCAGATACGCTCTTGGGGCTCGCCCTCGATAGGCATGCGCCATGTGGTCATACGTGATCCCTTTGTGTTCTGAATTACTCGATCTGCTGGAGAAGCTCGGATCCGACTACTAGAACCCGAGGGCCCGAGCGATCAGATCTTCCTGCTCAGCAGCGTGCACCTTTGCCGAGCCCGTGGAGGGCGCAGCGGATGCCGCACGCGAGACGACGCTGATGCGGTCGTTCGCGAGGTGCTTTGCGAGCACGAGCGAGATGAAGGGCCAAGCGCCCTGGTTCTCCGGCTCGTCCTGAACCCACATGAGCTCGGCGTTCGGGTAGCTCGCGATAATACGGGTGAGGTCGATCACCGGCATCGGGTAGTACTGCTCGACACGAACAACGGCAACGCGCGAGTCGGGGTTCTTCGCGAGCGAGCCCTCAAGGTCGTAGTAGACCTTGCCCGAGGTGAGGATCACGCGCTTTACCGCAGCGCGGTCACTGACATTCGGGTCGTCGATGACGGGCTGGAAGTGCCCGGTCGTGAAGTCCTCGACGTTCGACGTTGCACCGCGCAGGCGCAGCATCGACTTCGGGGTGAACACGACGAGCGGCTTCCGCGGACGTGCGTATGCCTGGCGGCGCAGCAGGTGGAAGTAGTTCGCCGGCGTTGACGGGCGCGCCACGATCATGTTGTCCTCGGCGCACAGCTGCAGGAAGCGCTCGATGCGCCCTGACGAGTGGTCCGGTCCCTGGCCTTCGTAGCCGTGGGGGAGCAGCATGACGAGCGAGGCCTGCTGGCCCCACTTCTGCTCTGCCGCAGCGATGTACTCGTCGATCACGGCCTGAGCCGTGTTCACGAAGTCACCAAACTGCGCTTCCCAGAGCACGAGTGCGTCCTCGCGCTGCAACGAGTAGCCGTACTCGAATGCGAGCGCAGCGTACTCGCTGAGCAGCGAATCGTAGATCCAGAAACGTGCCTGCTCGTCCGACAGGTTCAGCAGCGGCAGCCATTCCTGACCGTTCTCACGATCGTGGAAGACCGCGTGACGCTGCGTGAAGGTTCCGCGGCGAGCATCCTGACCGGCGAAGCGCACAGGGGTGCCCTCCATGAGGAGCGAACCGAGCGCAAGCAACTCGCCAAAGCCCCAGTCGATCTCACCGGAGCGGCTCATCTCGCGACGCTTTGTGAGGAGCTGCTGCAGCTTCCGGTGGACGGTGAAGCCCTCCGGAACGTTCGCGTGTGCATCACCGATGCGGTGCACAACGTCAGTCGCCACTGCGGTGTCGAGCACGTCGCCGGACGCCTGTCCTGGCTCCTCGCGCTCTGCAATCCCCGACTGATCGATCACGGGGATCGATCCGGTCTGCGCTGCGTGGGTTTCCATGAAGGCCTGCTCGAGGCGGTTCTGGAAGTCCTGCTTCGCGGTCTCGTACTGCTCGCGGGTGATGTCACCGCGGCCAACGAGGCCCTCAGTGTAGAGCCGACGTGTCGAACGCTTCGCCTCAATGAGGTCGGTCATTAGCGGCTGCGTCATCGAGGGGTCATCGCCCTCGTTGTGTCCGCGACGGCGGTAGCAGATGAGGTCGACGATGACGTCCTTGTGGAACTTCTGTCGGAACTCGTAGGCGAGCTGCGCGACGCGTACGACCGACTCTGGGTCGTCGCCGTTCACGTGGAAGATCGGTGCCTGCACAACCTTGCCAACGTCAGTCGAGTAGATGCCGGTGCGCGAATCGAGCGGCAGCGTCGTGAACCCGACCTGGTTGTTGATGATGATGTGGATCGTGCCACCCGTGCGGTAGCCGCGCAGCTGCGACATCTGGAGTGTCTCGTAGACAACACCCTGACCCGCCATCGCGGCGTCGCCGTGGATGAGGATCGGGAGCGTGGTGAACGAGCCGATCGGCTTGAGATCCTGCTTCGCGCGGACGATGCCCTCGAGGACGCCGTTGACGGTCTCAAGGTGCGAAGGGTTCGCGGCGAGGTGGATCGGCACCTGCGTGCCGTTCGGAGCAGTGAACACGCCGGAGGTGCCGAGATGGTACTTCACGTCGCCCGAACCGGTCTTCTGCGCTGTTCCCTCGAACTCGCGGAAGATCTGGCCGTAGGTCTTGCCGGCGATGTTCGAGAGCACGTTCAAGCGCCCACGGTGCGCCATGCCGATGTCGACGGAGTCGACCCCGTCTTCTGCGGCGTCGATGAGCATCGCGTCGAGCAGTGGGATGACCGACTCGCCGCCCTCAAGGCTGAAGCGCTTCTGGCCGACGTACTTGGTCTGCAGGAAGGTCTCGAAGGCCTCGGCCTCGTTGAGCTTCTCAAGAATGCGAACCTGCTCCTCGGAGTTCGGCTTCGCGTAGGGCACCTCGAGCTGGTTGCGCAGCCAGATCCGCTCGTCCGGATCCTGGATGTGCATGTACTCGACGCCGATCTTGCGGCAGTACGTGTCGCGGAGCACACCGAGGATGTCACGGAGCTTCATGGTCGGCTTGCCGCCGATACCGCCGGTGACGAACTCGCGGTCGAGGTCCCAGAACGTGAGCCCATGGTTCTCGATCTCAAGATCCGGGTGCGTGCGCTGCACGTACTCGAGCGGGTCGACGTCTGCCATGAGGTGGCCACGCACGCGGAACGCGTTGATGAGCTCCTGCACGCGCGCCGACTTGTTGATCGCACCCGACACGTCGACGTGGATGTCTTTCGCCCACTGGATCGGCTTGTACGGGATGCGGAGCGCGGCGAAAACCTCTTCGTAGAAGTTGTGGCCGCCAGCGAGGCGTTCGTGAACTGCCTTGAGGAACTCGCCGGATCCTGCGCCCTGGATGACGCGGTGATCGTAGGTGCTCGTGAGTGTGATCGTCTTCGAGATACCGAGGTTTGCGAGCACCTCTTCCGAAGCGCCCTGGAACTCAGCCGGGTACTCGAGCGCGCCGGCGCCGATGATGGAGCCCTGCCCGTTCATGAGGCGCGGAACCGAGTGCACGGTGCCGATGCCGCCGGGGTTAGTGAGGGAAAGCGTTGTTCCCTGGAAGTCGGTCGCGGTGAGCTTGTTGTCGCGCGAGCGCTTCACAAGGTCTTCGTACGCTGCGAGGTACTCGTTGAAGTCGAGCGTCTCTGCGTACTTGATCGACGGCACCATGAGCGAGCGAGTGCCGTCGGCCTTCTGCACGTCTACGGCGATCCCGAGCCCAATGTGCGCTGGCACAACGACGCCTGGCTTGCCGTCGACCTCGGTGTAGGCGACGTTCTGCGCCGGGTGAGCCTTCAGCGCCTGAATGAGCGCCCAGCCGATGAGGTGTGTGAACGACACCTTTCCGCCGCGGCTGCGACGAAGGTGGCTATTGATCACGATGCGGTTGTCGATGAGGAGCTTCGCCGGGATCGTGCGCACGCTGGTCGCGGTCGGCACGGTGAGGCTCGCGTCCATGTTCTTCGACAGGGTGCGGGCCATGCCCTTGAAGACCGTGACCTGATCCTCAGCCGTGTCGCTGGCAGCAGCTGCCGCGGTGGTCGCGGGCTTTCGTGGAGCATCCGCGGGGATCGGGGCCGTGCGAGGGGCCACGTTCGTCGTGCGGGCCGGCTGCGTCGCTGGACCAGTGCTCGGAGCAGCGTGCGCCGCCGGAGACGGCGGTGCTGAAGTCGCGGCGGCCGCTGGTGCTGAGGGCGCCGCCTTGGGTTGAACTGCGGACTGCGACGCTGCAAATTTCTCGAGAGTCGGCCACCAAGCCGGGTCTACCGAGTTCTTGTCGACGACGTACTGTTTGTACATCTCGTCGACAAGCCAAGCGTTCGCACCAAAATCTTCTGCGGAACCATCCTGTGAGGTGGTTTCCGAGCGCTCTGCCAAAGCGACTTCCTCTCCCGTGAGTGTTGTTGTCTCGTGCAAGAAATGCCGCTCGTATCCGGCGGCGCGACCCGAGATAACGGTTCGCCATCGCACACTGTATAAGCCTACGCCTTTCCCAGGCGGAAAACGGCATTCTCGCTGATAAAGTAGAGCAATCATGGAAGCAGACCCCCGAAGACCCGCAGACCCTCCGAGTATTTGCCGCGCGATTGCGCGGTCATCCCTGTGTAATGCGGTCATCCGATGAGCGAATGGGTACAACTCGCACTCGGTATCCTCCTCACATTTGGCACCGGCGTGTTCGTCGCGGCAGAGTTCTCTCTGGTCGCGCTGGACAGACAAGATCTTGAGCGTCGGCGAGGTGGGGGAGAGCGCGGGCTCGACCGCGTCATCCGCGGTCTCTCCCACACATCAACGCATCTTTCGAGTGCACAGCTGGGCATCACGCTCACAACGCTCCTCGCTGGGTACCTCCTCGAGCCCGTCATCAGTGGCGCACTCAGCGGTCCGTTGCAGGCGATCGGCCTACCTGCCGACCTGCTCGGTGTCGTTACTGTGCCGGTCGCGGTGATCGTCGCCACGATCTTCTCGATGATTGTTGGCGAGCTCGTTCCGAAGAACTTCGCGATCTCGAAGCCGCTTGCGACGGCGAAGATCGTCATGCCGCTGCAGGCTGGATTCACCGCGGTTTTCCGGCCAGCTGTGAAAGTGCTCAACGGAAGTGCGAATGGGATCCTCAGGTGGATCGGAATCGAACCAAAGGAGGAGCTTTCGGGCGCGCGTTCGGCCCAGGAGCTCTCCTCGCTCGTTCGGCACTCGGCGAGCGCTGGCCTCCTCGAGGCTGACACCGCGACGCTGCTCGACCGGACGCTCCACTTTGCTGAGCTCACCGCGGCCGACGTGATGACGCCGCGCCTTCGAATGGAGAGCATTCAACGGCTCGAGTCTGCGCAGGCTGTACTTGAGCTCTCGGGCCGTACCGGCTACTCCCGCTTCCCCGTGATTGACGAGGACCGTGACGACGTCGTTGGCGTCGTGCATGTCAAGCAGGCCGTGTCGGTGCCACGTAACAAGCGGGCCGAAGTGCCAGCTGCCGCCCTCGCAGAGGAGTCCCTGCGTGTCCCTGAGACGCTGCGCATCGACCAACTGCTCGAGCAACTGCGCGCCTCCGGCTACCAGCTCGCCATCGTTGTGGACGAGTACGGCGGCACCGCAGGACTCGTGACCCTTGAGGACCTCGTTGAAGAAATCATTGGCGAGGTGTCGGACGAACACGACAGGAGCGCGGCCGGCGTCGTTGGCACTGCGAACGAGATGACGTTCCCAGCCGACCTCCGCCCCGACGAGCTTCGCGAACAGACCGGTATCGAAGTACCTGAGGCCGATGACTACGACACCATCGCTGGCTACGTTCTCCTCGGGCTCGGACGCATCCCCGAACCTGGCGATGAGGTTGCGCTCCCTGACGGTGCGACCCTGAGGGTCGAACGGATGGACGGACGCCGCATTGCAAGGCTGCGATTCTTCGCAGCGCCCGAGACGAACCGCGAAGTCGGCGCAGATAACGGAGAGGGGGTCCGCGCATGAGCGACTGGCTAGGAATTGTGTGGCTGGTGGTGCTGCTCGCGGCAAACGCCTTCTTCGTTGCCGCAGAGTTTGCGGTGATCTCGGCGCGGCGATCGCAGATCGAACCGCGGGCCGACGCTGGTTCAAAGCCTGCGAAGACCGCGCTGTACGCGATGGAGCACGCGACGCTCATGCTGGCGACCTGCCAGCTTGGCATCACCGTGTGCTCGCTCGTGATCCTCAACGTGTCGGAACCAGCGATCCACCACCTGCTTGCTGGCCCCCTTGAGTGGACGGGCATGAGTGTAGAGGTTGCCAGCGTTTCGGCGTTCGTGCTCACACTGCTGCTCGTGACCTACCTGCACGTTGTGTTCGGTGAAATGGTGCCGAAGAACGCCGCGTTTACGCTGCCGGATCGGGCAGTGCTGCTGCTCGCGCCGCCGCTCGTAGCAATCTCACGCCTGCTGCGACCGCTCATCACAGCGCTCAACGCTGTCGCGAACGGTGTGCTCCGCATGTTCAAGGTGGAGCCGAAATCGGAGACGACGAGCACGTTCACCCTCGAGGAGGTTGCGAGCATCGTCGACCATTCCCGGCGAGAGGGTGTGCTCGAGGATCGCAGCGGGGCGCTTACCGCAGCGTTCGAGTTCACGTCAAAGCGTGCTGGGGATGTGCTCGTGCCGCTCGACAGGCTCGTTGTGTTGCAACCGGGTGCCACGCCAGCGGACGTCGAGGCGGCGGTCGCTCGTCACGGCTTCTCGCGGTACCCGATCGTGAACGCCGAGGGCGGCCTTGTCGGGTATGCGCATATTAAGGATCTCGTGCGCATCAGCGAGCGGTGGATCGACGAACCCATTCCGCCGAAACGCGTACGCGAAATGGTGACGATGCGTGTCGACTCCGAGCTTGAGGACGTGCTTGCGCATATGCAGCGGCGCGGGATCCACATGGCCCGCATCGTTGACGCGGAGGGCACCGAGCTCGGCGCGGTCTTCCTCGAGGACGTCATCGAGGAACTCGTCGGCGAGATCCAGGACGCCACGCGGCGTCAGCGTTACGCCAGCGAGTAGCAGCCGACGGTTCCGCCCGGCCGGCCCTGCCACACATCCTCACCATCCCACCCGGCCGGCCCGGCCCGGTCCCGCCCCTCCCGGCCGCCCGGCCCCGGCATCCGGCCCCGCCCGGCCCCGAGTTGGCAGTTGTTGTCGTTTCGCCAGAGCTGAGGCGACAACAA
>NZ_JXSQ01000012.1 GCF_000834055.1 Leucobacter komagatae | reverse complement strand
GAAGACGAGCGCGAGCGACTGCAGGCCGAGCACGATCCACGGGATCGTCGATACGATGCCGATGACCGATGCGACGACCCGTACGGAGCGTGAGCGGTAGCGCAGCGCAAGCAGGTCTGACTGTGTGCCGAGATTGAAGCGCTTGCCCCAGCGGAACACCGGCTTTGACAGCGCGAGCATGAGTAGCACGCCGAGCAGTGCGTACGCGAGCAGGTAATAGCCGACGATGCCGCTGAGCGCTGCGAGCCCGGCGAACGAAATGAACACGGTCCCCGGGAGGAAGGTGTTGATGAATGCCATGGTGCCGTAGAACGGGCCAAACGACCTGCCGGCAGTCGCGTAGTCGCTGAAGCTCGCGTCACGCTTCTTTCCGCGTTCCATCACCACGATTGTGAGGAGCAAGAAGAGCGCTATGCCCCCGAATCCAATCACCATATTCATGCCGTATGACCCTCCTTGGTCCAAGGTACAGAAATTCCGTCACAGGCGAGCACGCCGCCGTGGCACGCGCCGCCGCAGCTCCGACCGACCATGGCCGCTCGCTGCGAGGCGCAACCCATCTAGCTTTGCAGGGTAGACGCCCGCGAAAAGCTCAGTTTTGCCACCGAAAACCGGTGATTATTGTGCATTTGCACATAAACTGGTGCCATGGTCGACTCGCCAGAGCGCACGCTCCTCGCCACCCCAGTCGCGGGAGACCACCGGCGATGGCAGCGACTCATTAACGAGCTCAACCCCGACGAGCTCACCGAAACCTTCCTCACCCGGGTCGCTCTCATCCCCGGCTACGATCCTTCACCCGTGCCGCTCGGTGAGCTCCGCCGCACGGGGCGACTCACCTTCCGCGCACTCCTCGACGAGCTCGCCTCTGACGAGGAGCCTGGCGCGATCGCCATCGCGCACGAGATCGGCGTCTCCCGCGCACGTTCCGGGGTCGCGATCGACGCGCTCGTGACCGCGATCCGGCAGGATTTCACCGTGCTGTGGGAGTCACTCACGCGCATCGCACGTGCGAGCGACGCCGAACTCATCGTCCGCCACACCGGGAACGTGCTCTCCACCGTCGAGGCATTCGCTACCCAGACCCAGTCGGCCTACGTCGCTGAACGCCAGCGGATGCGCGACGCGGAGGCCTCGGTTCGGCGCGGCCTCATCGCCACCGTGTTTCAAGACCCCGCACCGAGCACCGAGCAACTCACCCGCATCGCTGCCGACCTCGGGCTCCCCTTCACCGCCCCGCTCGCGGTCGCCGCGGCGACGGGCGAAGACATCCCAGCCCTGCGGGTACTCATCGCAGAGTTCGACCGCGCAGGCGACGCGGTGTTCACTCACCACCTCGGCGACGCGCTCATCATGTTTCGCAGGGACACCCGCCTGCCAGGGACGCGCACCGAGCACCTCGCTCAGGACCTCTTCTCGCTGCGCGTCGGGGTCGGGCAGGCAGACGGCGTCGGCGAGCTCCGGGCCGCGGCGCTCACCGCTCGGGACCTCAGCAGGCTTCTCGCCGCGGGCGAGACCGGGGCTATGACCTGGAGGCGCGGGTGGGCGCGCCTCGCGGCAGGGCACCTGCTCAGCTCAGGAAATTCCATCCTTGCCGACGTGCGCGGCGCACTCGATGCTTGCGGCCCGGCGGAGCGCGTACGCCTCGAGGAGGCGGCGCGCAGCTACCTCGCGACCGGTAGCGTCGCGGAATCAGCCGCCGAGCTCTTCTGCCACCGCAACACCCTGTCCAATCGACTCCGCAGGTTCGCCGAACTCACCGGCGTCGACCCGACGATTCCCGCTGAAGCCGCCAGGTTAGTGGTCGGGTGGGCATAGCCGCCTTGCCGTCCCCCGCGGCGCTGGCTGAGAACACGCCCTGAAATGCGGGTGTCACAGGCCCCGCCGCATCGGGAACCCTAATGTAAGAAACATGAACTGCCCTAGTGACGGAACCACCCTGCTCATGAGTGAGCGACAGGGAATCGAAATCGACTATTGCCCACAGTGCCGCGGCATCTGGCTCGACCGCGGCGAGCTCGACAAGATCCTTGAGCGCGCCCAGGCGGAAGCGGAGGCGTTCACTGCCCAGCAGGCTCCCCAGCAGGCTCCCCAGCACCAGGCCCCGCAGGCACCGCAGCCGCCGGTCGTTCCGCAGGCAGCTCCCCCGGTCGCTGGCCAGTACCAGCAACCGGTGCCGCCGCAGCCATACGGCTACGGCGAGCGCGGCTACGATGAGCGACGCGGCTACGATGCCCGCGACGCAAAGCCGCGCTACGACGACCGCGGGCGCAGCGGCTACGGCGACCCCCGCGCCCGCAAGAAGAAGAGCCCATTCGAATTCCTCGGCGACATCTTCGATTCCTAAGCACACGCAGCGCCAGCGATTGCGCCAAGCACTGCACCCCGCCCGATACCGGGCGGGGTGCAGTGCTTGAGTGGCCGTGCGCGCCCGGGGCGCGGGCGGGTGTGGCTCCTATGCCTCCGGATCCACCGCTGGCGCGCGGACCGCGGTGCGATCGGCGACGAGGGTGTCCCGCACCGTGCGGCGGAGCACCTTGCCGATGAGTGACTTCGGCAGCTCCTCCCACACGAGGTAGCTGCTCGGACGCTTGAACTCCGCGAGCTGCTCGCGGGCGGCCTCACGCGCTGCGTCCTCGTCGAACGAAGCACCGTCGTCGAGCACGACAACAGCGGTCACCACCTCAGCACCCCCGCCGCGGGCGATGCCGACGACCGCGGACTCCGCGACGCCAGGAACCGTGTTCACGACCCGCTCGACCTCGCTCGGGGAGACGTTGAAGCCGCCCGTGATGATGAGTTCCTTCTTGCGATCCACAACGGTGACGAAACCGTCGTCATCCTGCACGACGAGATCGCCCGTGCGCAGCCAGCCGCCGTCAAGGAGGGCCGCCGCGGTCTCGTCTGGCCGGTTCCAGTAGCCCTGGAACACCTGCGGGCCGGCGATGAGCAGCTCCCCGACCTCGCCGAGGGCGACCTCGCGGGTCGGCTCCTCGGGGTCGACGACGCGGATGTCCGTCGAGGGGAACGGGATGCCGATCGCGCCAATGCGCCTGGCGTCGCTGAAGGGGTTCGCGAGGGCAACGGGGCTCGTCTCGGTGAGGCCGTAGCCCTCGTTGAGCATGCTGCCCGCGAGCGCCTCCCAGCGCTTCACGACCGCTGGGGTGAGCGTCATCGCACCGGAGATCGCGTAGACGACGCCCGTGAGGTCGAGCTTGCCGTCGCGGGCGACGCGGGCGAGCCGGTCAAACATCGGCGGCACCGCTGGCACGAACGTCGGCGGGAAGCGCTTCGCGGCCTGCGACACGAGCTCGGGGTCGAAGGTGGGGAAGAGCACCGCGCGCGAGCCCGTCTCGATCGAGTAGATGATTGAGAGCAGCACGCCGAACGAGTGGAACATGGGCAGCAGCCCGTAAATGCTTCCCTCGCCGCGGGTGAAGTCGGGCATCCAGGCTGCACCCTGCCGGGCGTTCGCCCACAGGTTGCCGTGCGAGATCATCGCACCCTTCGGGGTGCCCGTCGTGCCAGAGGTGTACTGCAGGCAGGCAATGTCGTCGCGGCCGGGGCGCGGGTGGCTCGCGGCGAGCGGCCGCGCCTTCTCGAGCTCGGCGAACTGGATCGCGCCAGTCGTCGGGCCGGTGAGCTTCTCGCGCGAGGCCCGCGCCTTCGCGATCGGGAGGCGCAGGGCCGCGCGGGTCGCGAACGGCATCGCGCGCGTCACATCGACGGCGACGATGGTGCGGATCCCGAGCTCCTGTGGAAGCGATTGCACCGTCGGAACCATCTTGTCCCAGGCGATCACGACCTCCGCCCCGTGGTCGCGGAACTGCGTCTCGAGCTCGCCGCGCGTGTACAGCGGGTTGTGCTCAACGACGATCGCGCCGAGCCGCAGCACGGCGTAGAACGCGACGACGTGCTGGGGCGCGTTCGGCATGATGAGCGCGACGCGATCCCCCGCGCCGACCCCGAGGTCGGCGAGGCCCTGCGCGACGCGGGCGACCCGCTCGCCGAGCTCGCGGTAGGTGACGGTGCGGCCGAAGAAGCTGATCGCGTCGCGATCGGACCACTGCGCGACGCGCTCATCAAGCAGGTCGACGAGCGACCCGGTCACCGGTTCAATGTCGACCGGGGTGCCCTTGGCGTAGAACCGGTTCCACGCGCGTGTTTCGTTGGGGTGCATGATTCTAAGCGTAGTCGCAGCTGCGGGGGCGATCGTGGAGGGGCACAATGGCTCCCAAGCGCCCCGGGTCGCGGGTGCGGCTTCCCGCCCGCTCCGGCCACCAGTTGCACGCTGCCATCCGCTCACGTTTCGAACGAGGACACCATGGCTCACCCGCCGAAACACACCGCCCCGCTGGGGTACTGGCTCACCCTACTGACGGTCTTCACCGCGTTGGCGTTGGCCGCCATTCCCTCGCCACTGTACGACGTCTGGCGCGCTGAAATGAGGTTCTCGATTGGGATGCAGAGCGTCATCTTCGGCGTCTACGCGATCACGCTCATCCCGGCGTTGCTCGTCGGCTCGAGGCTGAGCGCCGCGGGAGCTCACGCGGAGTGGTACCTGCTCGTTTCCGGCCTGACCGCCTGCGTTCTTGCGAGCACGGTATTCATGTGGGCGTCGACGCCTGGACTGCTCGTCGCGGGTAGGGGGCTACAGGGCGTCGCCGTCGGGCTCGTGAATGCCGCCGCCACCAACGCGGCACTCCGGCTCGAGCCCCGAAGGGATTCCCGTCGCGCCTCCGTTGCCACCGCTGTTTCCGTTGCCGCAGGCCTGGCCGCAGGCGCGCTGGGCTCCGGGGTGCTGGCGGAGTTCACCGCGCGGCCGACGCGCCTCGCCTTCATGGTTCATATTGGCGTGACCGTCGTCGTGCTCGTGCTGCTCCTGATATTCCGCTCGACCGTGACCCGGCCAGCCCACGCGCAGCTGGCCGGGCACACCGCACCATTGGCCTTCCAGTGGTCCGCCCCGCTCTTCACCATGTGCTGCGTGTCGGTCATGGCCGCCTGGGCCCTCGGAGCGACGTTTTTGGCGGTCGGACCGAGCTACGCTGGCGAGCTACTCACGACGAGCAGCTTTCTTGTCACGGGCGGAACGGTTGCGGTCCTGTTCGCGTTCGCCTGCGCCGCTGAGGTCGGTGCGTTCTACCTCGACGACCGCCGCAACCTGACGGCGGGACTCGGAAGCCTCGCATTGGGCGCCACGGCCACAAGCCTGTCCTTCTTCGTGCAGCATCCGGTTGTCCTCGGCATCGGCGCGATCTTCTCTGGCGCAGGCCTTGGGCTCGTTTTCGTCTCCACGCTCGCTATTGTGAACGGCACAGCTCCGCAGCACCAGCGTCGTAGGTACACCGCGATATTCCTGTGCCTGCTGTTTCTCGCGAACTCGCTCCCCGTGATGGCCCTCGGTAGAGTTGCCGACGTTATCGGTCTGCCTGCGGCAATCGCGTGGTTTGCCGGGGCGATAGTGCTCTGCGCAGTCACCCTGCTCGCGCTCTTCCGACGGCCTACACTCAGGGCGCTACCGCAGGCGGCACGCTCGCGCGGCTAGAGCGGCGGCACTCAGCGCTCTGCGCGGCGTGTGCGGCGTGCGCGGCGCTGGCCTCAGTTCAGTTCGCGCACCGTGGCGGGGATGGCACCGTCGCGGTAAAGATCACTCGCGAGATCCTGGAACGCGGTGAGCGCGACCCGCTGCGTCATCGGGCCGTAGGAGATACGGGCGACGCCCAGCTCCTCGTACTCGCGCGCGGTGAGCGCACCGGGGAGGCCGATCACGCTGATCTTGCGTTCGCCGATGCCCGCGACGAGCTTGCGCGTGGTGTCAGCGTCGAGCACACCTGGCACAAACACGATGTCTGCGCCGGCCGCGAGGTAGGCGCGGCCACGCTCGATAGCGTCAGCGATGGATTCGTCGAGCGGCCTGTCACCCCCGCGCACGAGCGCGTCAGTGCGAGCGTTCAGCACGAAGGGCACGCCCTCGGACTCACCCGCGGCGACCATTGCCTCCACGTCGGCAACGAACTCGGCAAGCGGCTTCAGGCGATCCTCAACGTTCGCGCCGACAGCGCCCTTGCCGATCGCACGGCGCACGGTCTCGCCAGCATCGCCGTAACCTGCGTCGAGGTCGGCACTCACCGGCAGGTCACCTGCGGCCTCAACGATGCGCCCGATCATGTCGAGCGTCAGCTCAAGCGGGATCTCCCCGTCGGGGTACCCGAAGGTCGCCGCGATGGAGTGCCCAGCGGTCGCGATTGCGCGCGTCTCTGGCAGGTCAAC
This sequence comes from Leucobacter komagatae, assembly GCF_000834055.1. Lineage (GTDB taxonomy): Bacteria > Actinomycetota > Actinomycetes > Actinomycetales > Microbacteriaceae > Leucobacter > Leucobacter komagatae_A. The sequence goes on along the minus strand of NZ_JXSQ01000012.1, from coordinate 94,503 downwards.
GACGGCCTTCGTGGAAATCGCATCCCACACGTTGACGACGCGAAGAATTTCGGGGGCTGCGTGCAGTTCGGAGAGGCGCTGAGCCTTCGTAAGTTGTGTGCTCATGGCACCACGCTAGCAATCCCTGCCGCCCGGCGATAGACGCTCACAGCGGGTCAACAGTTAACCCGAGCATCACAGGGCGCTCAGCCGCCAGTGGACTCCCTGTGCACAATCTTGCGCTGGAGTTTCGGGCCAACGTCTACGTGTCCGCCTTCGATACGGGCAAGGAGGGCCCGCACGACGCGCTCAGCAACACCACCAACGTCGCCGCTGAGCGATGAGAGTGAAGGGGTGAGATACGGGAGCATATCGACGTCGCCATAGCCGATCACCATCATGTCCTCCGGCACACGCACCCCAAGCTCGCTCAGCGCTCTGCAGGCTCCGAGAGCGAGCTCGTCGTTGACACAGAAAATGGTCCCGAACCTTGCCAGCGCTCCCGCCCTTGCCTGGACTTCACGGTAACCAACAGAGAAATCCATGCCCGCGTCGAGAGCCACCAACTCCGATCCAGCCAGCAGATCGGGGAACTGTGAGAGGGCCCGTTCCACGCCGATGCGACGTTCCTCGCTGAGATACGAGGAGGCTGCCTCGCCCAGAAAGAGCACGGGCTTTGGGCGTCTCCCGAGGAGCTCGAGAATCGCCTGCTCAGATGCCGCGACATCATCAAACGCCACAGTCGTCCACCCGGCACCAGGAAGTTCCTGGCCGATCACCACGAGCGGGACCGTTCCGGCCATCCGGTCAAGCGCAGCGCGCACTTCGTCGCCGTCGATGCGGTCACCGGTGGCGAGCACCATCCCAGCGAGCCGCAGCCGCCTGGCGCTCTCCGTGTGCTCGATGAGCACTGATTCCGAGTGTTCAAGATCGTAAACGATGGTGGTGAAGCCCTGTTCGCGAATGGCGCGCCGTAGCTCCCGGATGAGCTTCACGTGCCAGGGCTGAGAGATGCTCGCAACAGCGATACCTATCGCGTCGTTGCGTCCCTTGCGAAGGCTCGCCGCGAACGCGTTCGGCGTATATCCCAGCCGCGCCACAACCTCGAGCACATGCTCGCGTGTGGCCCCGGTCACCGATTCCGCGCCGTTCAACACACGCGAGACGGTTGCGGTGGACACTCCCGCCTCGCGTGCGATGTCGACTACGCCCACTTGCTTCATTGTGTTCAAGTGTAGACGGGGTCAACGGGGTGCTGCGCGAGGGGATGCACGCTCACAGTCATGTACGGCCACACGGGGAGGTCACTGATGATCTGGTGCATCTGAGTTGCGTCACGCGCACGCCACAGCCCCCAGTTCTCCCTCCGCCCTGGCACCCGCCACATTCGTACAAGCGTTCCGGCTGCGGCCAACTCGGCAGCCATCTGACGTTCGTCGACCGAGAGCTGCGCAATCTTCTCCTCTGAGAGATCGCGCGGCCACTCGATCTGAATGTTCACCAAAAACTCGTTCATCTCGCTCATCGTGCAAATTCCCTATCCATGTTGAGTACCCGTGCAGCTGAGTTGCGGCCCGGAATTCCTGTGACGTAGCCGCCCGGCCAAGCGCCAGCACCCCCGAGAACGACACCTGACCCTTCCAGTGCCTCCGTGAAGGCCCGACCAGGGCGGCTGTTGAGCATGTCCGCTGGCAGCATGTCGCCGTGGGTGATGTTGCTCGCCGTCAAGCCAAACTCCGCTTCGAGGTCGTGCGGGCCAAGCCATCTCCTGTCGACGATGCAGTTCCTGAGCCCGGGAAAGGCGTTCTCGACCTGCGCGATGCACTGATCAGCGAACGCCGCACCATTGTCGCGCCAGTATGTCTCGCCAAGCGCGTGCGGCGCGTGCCAGACGTTCAGGCTCATCAAGTGCTTTCCCTCCGGCGCGATGCCTGGAGAACTTAGGCTCGGGATCAGCCCCCAAATAATTGGGCGTTGAGAAGGCGCCCCCGCGATACCGTCTTCGACGGCTCGCGTGATGTAGTCGGTGCTCGGTCCGATCCTGAACTGCGCTTCGAGCAGTGTTTGCAGCGGCACCTCCTGTGGCGCGTTGCCGATCTCTGGCAACCGGTCAAGGGCGAGGGCGAGCTTGAACGCCGACCCCTTCGGCGGGGCCGGCCGATCCACCTCTGGGCGCCAATCAGCGGGCAACATGCCAGCAAGCCGCGAGGGCTCTACGGCAGCGATCGTGGCATCCATCCCGGTGATGCGCTCACCCGACTCAAGCCGGACCCCGACAATCCGCCCATCCTCGTTTGTGTCGAGCTCGCGCACGCCGCTTCCTAGCTTGAACTCGACGCCGTGCGCGCGCGCCGAAGCAACCAGCGCGTCAATAATGGCCGACATCGACCCCTGGGGTAGCCCGACAGATCCTCGCAGCGGGGAGCTGCCGTTTCCCATTGGGTCAATGCTGCTCGACGCGCGAGCGATGGGGCGCAATAGCAAGCCAAACGCTGAACCGGCCGCGTCAGGGGATACCAGCTGCCCATTCAGGGCGAGCATCATCATGAGGCTTTTCGCTTCGTCGGACTCGAGCGCGGAGTCGAGAAGCTCACGCAACGAACCGTGCACAATGTCGCGCTCAAATTCCGAACGCCATGGGCTTTCGATTCCTTCAAGCACCGTGCCGAGTGATTCTGGCCGCCGCCACAGAGAAAGCCCTGCAGCAGCACCCAGCGCGTCCAACCGCGCGATGAGGTTTCGCTGCCTCGCGTATTCACCAGTCGCATAGGAGTCGAGTTGACGCTTCACCTCGTCTTGATCCCGCCATCCGACGAACAGCGAGTCCCCCATCGGATGCAGCAGGGTCACATCCGGCTTATGGAACCGCAACCCGTAGCGCTGCAGTTGCAGCTCCTCAAGCACTGTCCCCTCGAACGACCCCGGCGAGTTCGTCACTGATGAGGTAAACCCCGGGAAGTACTCATATCGCCCGACTACGCCGCCGAGCGACGGCCGCTGCTCCACCACGGTGACCCGCCAGCCAGCCAACGCGAGATAGTTCGCGGCGACGAGCCCGTTATGCCCGCCACCGATTACTACCGCATCACGCGTCACGGTGTCTGCCGATCAAACACCTCGCCGAACAGACGGATCCAGTTGCCCCCGAGTACCAGGTCGAGTTCGGTGGTGCCGAAGCCAGATTTCTCCATCGCCGCAACCATCGACGGGAATGCCTCTGGCGACGTAAACCATGCCGGCCATTCGACCACGGGAGCCTGCTCATCGATGGGGAACGGGCTTTCCCTGCCCCAACGCCCCATCCGCCACCACTTCACGGCTTCGATCCCGTATCCCGTATAGAAGTCGGTCCCGAGCGCAACGTGTTCCGCACCAAACTTGTCGACGCTCCAGGAGATCATGTCGACGAATTCCTGCTCAGTGGTGTGGATACCGTTCTTGAGCATCCTCACGTACGGGCTGAGCCCCACGACGCCGCCCCGCGCGACGAGCGCGTTGAGGACCTCGGTTGATTTCGGGCGACGCCCCAACTCAACTTCTGACCCGACAAATTCAATCGGGTTGGCATGCGTGACCGCTACCGGCGCACTGCTTGCCTCGATCGTGTCCAGGCAGGTCCGCTCCGAGCAGTGCGACAGGTCGATCAGCATCCCCACCTGGTTCAGTTCTCGCACGAACTGCCTGCCGACGTGGGTGGACAGGCCGCTGTCCTCGTTCTCCCAGCAGCCAGCGGCAATGCTGTTTTGCGTGTTGTAGGTGAGCTGCACGATGCGCACGCCCAGGTCGTGGAAGACCTGCACCAGTCGAATGTCGTCCTCGAGCGGTGCGGTGTTCTGGAACCCAAACACGACGGCGGTCCGACCCGAGGCCGCGATGGCCTGGATCTCCTCCGCTGTGCGTGCGAGCGCAACCAGGTCAGCATTCTCTGCAAACAAGTCGTTCCACTGGCCGATGACGCTGAGCGTTTCCCTCGCGGTCTCCCACACGGCGAGCGTGACATGCACACAGCCCACACGGCCAGCTTGCCACTCGAGGAAGCGCTCTCGAGACGGCTTGCTGTACTGGAGGCAATCCACAATGATTGCTGGGCTCGCCTGGCCCTGTCCGACAGTCGTATTCACTTTACGTTCTCCTTTTGTGTTGAGCATGGTGCGAGTTAGCGGATCCCGAATGGGTCTGCCGCGCGCCCGCTGTCCATAACGATTGCCTTCACCTGCTGAAATTCGCGGAGCCCCTCAATGCCGTTTTCCCGGCCAAGGCCCGATTGCTTGAACCCACCGAAGGGCGTTTCCCAATCCATTCCGCGGTAGCAGTTAACCCAGACCGTTCCTGCCTGGAGCCGCCGCGATACTCGCGCGATGCGGCGAGCATCCTGGGTCCAGAATCCTGCTGCCAGCCCGAACTCGGAGTCATTGGCCAGCTCGACCGCCGCCTCCTCATCCGCGAACTCCACGAGCGTGAGCACGGGACCGAAGACCTCTTCTCGCCAGATCGTCTCTGCCCCCTGCGTGCTCCGAAGCACGGTGGGCGCGAGCCAATACCCGCTTCTGAGTGGCGCCGCGAGATCTCCCGGCGCCGAGCCGCCGGAAAGCGTTTCAATTCCCTCGTCCGCCGCCTGGCGGAGCATCTCCTGGATTCGTTCCAACTGCTGCTGCGTCGCTATCGGCCCGAGATGCGTCGCAGGATCGCGCGGGTCGCCAACGCGCAACTGCTGCACGCGAGCCACGAGAGCGGCACTGAATTCCGCCGCGATGCCGCGCTGCACCAGCACGCGGGAGCCAGCGACGCAGGTTTGCCCGGAGCCGGAGAAGACTCCCTGAATTACCGCGGTCACCGCCTCCTCAATATCGGCGTCCTCAAACACGATGTGCGCTGACTTGCCTCCCGCCTCTGCAACGAACTTGGCAAGCCTGCCGCTAACCGCAGCGCCAACCCGCTGCGCCGCAGCCGTGCTCCCGGTAAACGACACCATGTCGATGCCCGGATGCTGCACGAGCGCATTCCCCACCTCTGCACCGCCCTGCACGACCTGTACTACGTCGCTTGGGAGCCCTGCGTCGGTGAGGATCTCGAGAAGCAGGAGCGTGGAGCCAGGGGAAGTGAGTGGGGGCTTCACAATAACCGAGTTGCCAGCGGCCAGGGCGGGAGCAAGCTTCCACGTGCCGAGCGAGAAGGCACCATTGAAGGGCGTGATGAGGCACACAACCCCCACCGGCTCGTGTTCAATCAAGGTGTGCTTAGTGTTCGAATTCCGAAAGTGTGACTCACGGAGCCCGCGCAGGAGGGCAGAGTAATACTGCCACCATCGCACGCCGGCGAGCACCTCAGCCTTCGTTGCTGCGACCGGTTTGCCGTTTGCCCTGGTTTCCAGTTCTGCCAGCTCGTCTGCCCGAGACTCGATGCCGCGCGAGATTGCGTCGAACAGGTCGGCACGCTCTGTGCGCGACCAGTCAGCCCAGCTTCGCCCAGCGAAGTTCAGGCGCGCCGCCTCGACAGCCTCGGAAGCGAAGCTACCGTCCCACGACACCGAACCCCAGGATTCACCTGTCGCCGGGTCAATCAGCTCCTCCGTCGTGCCACCGACCCGCTCTTCGCCTCGAATAATGGACCCGAATGTGCTGTCAAGGGATTGCAGACTCCCGGCCTGTGCTTGCTCGTGCATGTACGTCCTTTCAAATCAGGGCCAGCCAACCGGAGTTAGCGACGCCCCTGTCGGTTTCTGAGGAAGAGCCGCCCCAGCAGCTCGACTCCGTAGTAGAGGATCAAGCCCATCGCGGTGAGCACAACGAGGTCCGCGAAGAGCAACTCGGTTCGGAGGTTTCCCTGGGCGACAATGAGGAGGTATCCGAGACCGGAATCGCTTCCAACGAATTCCCCGACGATGGCGCCGACGATCGCGAACGCTACGGCGAGCTGGAGGCCCGTCAAGATGTGGGGAATCGCGCTTGGGAAGCGCAGGTAGCGAAAGACCTGCCACTTGCTTGCCCGCATCGAGTTGAGGAGATCAATAGAAGAAGCGTCGACGGACTTCATCCCCAAAGTGGCGTTGACCACCACGGGAAAGAACGCCATCACGAATGCGATGAGTGATGCTGTGGTGACTCCCGTACCGATCCAGACCACCATCAGTGGCGCGATGGCGACCTTTGGAATCACCTGCGATGCGACCAAGATCGGAAACATGGCTGCGCCGGCGAGCGGCCACATCACCATGACAATCGCGAGGGCAATGCCGACCACCACACTCAGCGCGAACCCGATCAGTGTTTCGAGCAGCGTCACCCCGGCGTGCCGCATGAGGAGGTCCCAGTTCTCGACCATTGACTGCGCAACCGCGCTTGGGGCCGGGAGCAGGAAGCGTGGGACTCCCGAGCTCCTCACCCCAACCTCCCACACAATCACGAGGGCCACGAGTGTGAGTACTGGCGCGATCCACGGCATTCGCGCAAGCCAGTGCGTTGTGCCGTTAGAACGGCCGCGCCGCTTCCCGCTGTCGGCGTGCCGCAGGGACACCGCCACGGTGGATTCCATTTGTTTGGACATCTGTCTACGCCTCCACTGGTTGCTGGGTGTTGTCGCGAAGCACACCGAGGGACTCGAACAGCGCCGTTACCTCGGCGACCTTTGAAACGAACGCCGGGTGCTGCCTGTGATGCAGTTGCCGCGGCTGTTGCTCGTCGATGGCAACTTCCGCGGCAATGCGTCCCGGGCGTGCGGACATGACGTAGATCCGGTCTGAAAGGAAGACCGCCTCGGGGATGGAGTGAGTGACAAACACGATGGTTGTGCCGGCCTTGGCCGCCAGCTCGGAGAGCTCAACGGAGATTTGGTCGCGAGTCATCGCGTCCAGTGCAGCGAAGGGTTCGTCCATGAGGAGCAGACGGGGCTGATGCAACAGCGCCCGGCAGATGCCAACGCGTTGCTTCATTCCGCCCGAGAGTTCGTGGGGGTAACTGTGCGCGAAATCTTGCAACCCCACCTGCTCGAGCAGGGCCTCAGCGCGCCGAATCGACTCTGGGTTCTTCTGCCCACGCACCTCTACTTGCAACAGGACGTTGTCGAGCACGGTGCGCCATGGCATCAGTAGGTCGCTCTGAAACACGACGCCAAGCTCGGGGTGAGCTTCGACCACACCCTCGCCGTCGATCCGAACACTCCCCTCGCTCGCCTGCTCGAGCCCTGCGATGAGGCGCAGCAGCGTTGTTTTTCCACAGCCACTCGGCCCCAGCAGCGAGACAAATTCTCCGGGCCGAACGTTCATCGTGACATCGCTCAGCGCAACCACTTCGGTAGCGCGACCGGCGTAGCGTTTACTCACGTGCTCGCACGTCACTGCGATCGGGGTTCGCTGTACCTCAGTCATTGGGGAGCACCTCGTTCGTGAACATCGTTGCCGTCTCGCGTTCGCCGTCGGCGCCGCCGAATTCGGTGAGGATCGCGACAGTACTCGCCCACTCTGCTTCGGTACTCTCGCCCCAGCCAGGCTCGCTCGGGTCTCCTACCAACGGGAGCCAGCCGTCGAGCTGCGCTTCGCAGTCCGCTTGCAGCAGTGCACCCTCAGATTTCCCCGACAACACAGCGCAGGCCGCCGCGGGGTCGGCTATCGTGAGCGCGAGTGCCTCCCGGTACGCAGCGAGGAAGCTCGTAATGGTTTCCGGTTCACGCTCCAGAAAGTCGTTGCCCGCCACGAAGCCGTGATCGAGCACGTCGAGACCCAGGTCTGAATAGGACATGCCCTCCGCAGTTGCGCCTTGACCCGCGGCATTGCTGATGTAGTAGTAGACCTGTCCGCTAATGGCATCGACCTCGCCCGTCATGAGTGCGGCGAACTTTCCGTTTGCTGGCAAGCTCACAATCTGCACATCGTTCTCGGAGATGTTGTTGGCTCGCAGAAAGGCACCGATGAGCGTCGAGTCGGAGCCTCCTGGCGTTGAGCCGATGCGCATGCCCTTTACGTCTTCCGCGCTGTCGAGTTTGGTTCCCTCTAAGACAGTGAGGCCGCTCGCGTTTCGATCCTGCACCTTCGCGACGGCCGTAACCGGCACATCCTGCAGCATTGACGCCACCGATGTGGAGAGGTCTGCCCAGGCTAGGTCAGTCTTAGCGGTGCCGACCTCGAGTAGCGCGTCACCGGATCCCCCTGGCATCGTGTGCTGAACGCTGAGGCCATGCTCTGCCCAGATCCCGTTCTCCTGTGCGAGCACGAAGGGGGCATGGTAGGCGACGTACGAGTTCCAATCCAGCGACAGGCTAACCGGAGCCAGGTCAGCTTCGCCCTCGGGACCGGATGCCCCGCCCGGCGCTGAGCTGGAACACGCGGCGAGCGTCGCCGTCGCGGAGAGCGCGACGAGCGTTGCGAGCATTCTGCGAGTGACAAGCGGCTTTCGTTGAGCGTGCATGCGAGATCCCCTTTGATTGCGACTGCGACTGTATGTAATCGTGTACATTGAGCCACATTACACACCCCGACAGGCCCCCGCAAGGCACTTCGCCGAAAAATGTAATGGATTACATTTCGGCGGCGTCTAATCACCTGGATTACGGAGAGCACATGAGGGTCCGGGCGGATCCGCCACAGAGCTTTGGTCGACGAGCCCGTCAAGCAGGTCAGCATGAGTCCGCCCCACTCGCATCACCAGCAGCCCGCAGACAAGCGGAACCCCTCATCCGCATGCACCTATTGGCAAGAACGAACATCAGTGCGTTGACCCTGGCGGCGAACGGGAGCGACAAATTGATGGCGCCCCTCAACACCCGCGTACGCCACATCGGGAGTCCCCGCGTAGCCCGTGCGCAGGCCCCACGAGGGCACCTGCCAACAGCTCTTCCCCGCCTTCGTTCTGGGCATACGAAAGCACCCCCGATCTGCGAGTATTCGCAGATCGGGGGTGCGCAGCGAGGCCGTGTTCAGGCCCGCAAGTCGAGAACCTCTAGAAGTCCCAGTCCTCGTCCTCGGTGGCCTCAGCCTTGCCGATGACGTACGAGGAGCCAGAGCCCGAGAAGAAGTCGTGGTTCTCGTCGGCGTTCGGCGAGAGCGCCGACAGGATGGCCGGGTTGACGTCGGTCATCTCCTTCGGGAACATCGGGTCGTAGCCGAGGTTCATGAGCGCCTTGTTCGCGTTGTAGTGCAGGAACTTCTTCACGTCCTCGGTGAGGCCCACGGGATCGTACAGATCCTGCGTGTAGAGGATCTCGTTCTCGTAGAGGTCGTAGAGCAGCGCAAGGGTGTACTCCTTGAGCTCTTCCTGACGCTCCGGCGTTTCCTTCGCGACGGCAATCTGGTACTTGTAACCGATGTAGTAGCCGTGCACGGCCTCGTCGCGAATGATGAGGCGGATCAGGTCTGCCGTGTTCGTGAGCTTCGCCTTCGACGACCAGTAGATCGGCAGGTAGAAGCCCGAGTAGAACAGGAACGACTCGAGCAGCGTCGAGGCAATCTTGCGCTTCAGCGGATCGTCGCCCTCGTAGTAGTCAACGATGATCTGCGCCTTCTTCTGCAGCGCAGCGTTCTCGGTCGACCACCGGAACGCGTCGTCGATCTCCTGCGTCGAGGCAAGCGTCGAGAAGATCGACGAGTAGCTCTTCGCGTGCACCGACTCCATGAACGCAATGTTCGTGTAGACGGCTTCCTCGTGCGGCGTGATTGCATCGGGGATGAGCGAAACTGCGCCAACGGTGCCCTGAATCGTGTCGAGCAGTGTCAGGCCGGTGAAGACGCGCATGGTGAGCAGCTGCTCGTCAGGCGTCAGCGTCGCCCACGACTGTACATCGTTCGAGAGCGGCACCTTCTCAGGGAGCCAGAAGTTGTTCACCAGACGATTCCAGACCTCAAGGTCCTTCTCGTCCTCGATGCGGTTCCAGTTGATAGCCTGCACGGCATGACCCAACTTGAAGTTCATTGCTTTTCCTCTGTGTCTTCTACGTCTGTGTCGTCTACGTCGATGTCGGTCTGCGCGCTGCTCCTTAGAGCATGCAGCTGACGCACTCGGTCATGTCGGTGCCCTCGAGCGCGAGCTGGCGAAGACGGATGTAGTAGATCGTCTTGATGCCCTTGCGCCACGCGTAGATCTGCGCCTTGTTGATGTCGCGCGTCGTCGCGGTGTCCTTGAAGAACAGCGTGAGCGACAGCCCCTGGTCGACGTGCTGCGTTGCCGCGGCGTAGGTGTCGATGATCTTCTCGGGGCCGATCTCGTAGGCATCCTCGTAGAACTCGAGGTTGTCGTTCGTCATGAACGGCGCCGGGTAGTACACGCGGCCGAGCTTGCCCTCCTTGCGGATCTCCACCTTCGACGCGATCGGGTGGATCGAGCTCGTCGAGTTGTTGATGTAGGAGATCGAACCGGTCGGCGGAACAGCCTGCAGGTTCTGGTTGTAGATGCCGTGCTCCATGACGCTGGCCTTCAGCGCGCGCCAGTCGTCCTGCGTGGGGATCTCGACCCCGGACTTCTCGAAGAGCTCGACAACGCGGGAGGTTGCAGGCTCCCAGACCTCGTCGGTGTACTTCTCGAAGAACTCACCCGACGCGTACTTCGAATCCTCGAAGCCGCCGAAGACCTGCCCCCGCTCAATCGCGATCTTGTTCGACGCGGTGAGCGCGTGGAAGAGCACGGTGTAGAAGTAGATGTTCGTGAAGTCGATGCCCTCTTCAGAGCCGTAGTGCACGTGCTCACGAGCGAGGTAACCGTGGAGGTTCATCTGGCCGAGGCCGATGGCGTGCGACTGGGCGTTGCCGTCCTCAATCGAGCGCACCGAGCTGATGGAGCTCATGTCGCTGACCGCGGTGAGCGAGCGGATCGCGAGATCCACGGTCTCACCGAAGTTGCCGCCGTCCATCGCCATGGCGATGTTCATCGAGCCAAGGTTGCAGGAGATGTCCTTGCCGATGTCGCGGTAGCTGAGGTCCTCGTTGTAGGTGGTCGGGGTGTTGACCTGGAGGATCTCGGAGCAGAGGTTCGACATGTTGATGCGGCCCTTGATCGGGTTCGCCTTGTTCACGGTGTCTTCGAACACGATGTAGGGGTAGCCCGACTCGAACTGCAGCTCAGCAACGGTCTGGAAGAAGTGGCGTGCACTAATCTTCGTCTTCGAGATGCGCGAATCGTTGACCATCTCGTAGTACTTCTCGGTGACCGAGATGTCGCCGAACGGGACGCCGTAGACCTTCTCAACGTCGTACGGCGAGAAGAGGTACATGTCCTCGTTCTTCTTCGCGAGTTCGAAGGTGATGTCGGGGACGACCACGCCAAGCGAGAGCGTCTTGATGCGGATCTTCTCGTCCGCGTTCTCGCGCTTCGTGTCGAGGAACTTCATGATGTCGGGGTGGTGTGCCGACAGGTACACCGCACCAGCACCCTGACGCGCACCGAGCTGGTTCGCGTAGCTGAAGCTGTCTTCGAGGAGCTTCATGACGGGGATGATGCCCGAGGACTGGTTCTCGATCTTCTTGATCGGAGCGCCCGCCTCGCGCACGTTCGAGAGCGAGAGCGCGACGCCGCCGCCGCGCTTCGAGAGCTGCAGCGATGAGTTGATGCCGCGTGAGATCGACTCCATGTTGTCCTCAACACGGAGCAGGAAGCAGGAGACGAGCTCGCCGCGCTGTGCCTTGCCCATGTTCAGGAAGGTCGGCGTCGCCGGCTGGAAACGGCCGGAGATCATCTCGCGGACGAAGCCGCGCGCGAGCTCTTCGTCACCCTGAGCGAGGCCGAGGGAGACCATGACTACGCGGTCTTCGAAGCGCTCGAGGTAGCGCTTCCCGTCGAACGTCTTCAACGCGTACGAGGTGAAGAACTTGAACGCGCCAAGGAAGGCCGGGAACCGGAACTTCATTGCGTACGCCTCGTCGGTGAGCTTCTCAACGAACTTCGTCGAGTACTGGTCGAGCAGCGCCTTCTCGTAGTAGTCGTTGTCGATGAGGTAGCGCAGGCGCTCCTCAAAGTTGTGGAAGAACACCATGTTCTGGTTGACGTGCTGCAGGAAGTACTGCCTGGCAGCCTCGCGGTCCTTGTCGAACTGGATCTTGCCGTCCGCGTCGTACAGGTTGAGCATCGCGTTCAGCGAGTGGTAGTCCATCTCACTGATCTTCGACGAGTCGAGCCCCGGCTCCATTACTGCTGTTTCCAAAACGTATCCAATCCTTCTTGGACGGCTGTCACGTCGTCCGGAGTTCCAAAGAGTTCAAATCGGTACAGGAAAGGCACCTGACATTTGCGGGCAATAATGCTGCCGGCGATGCCGTAGGCCTCTCCGAAGTTGGTGTTGCCAGCGGCCATCACGCCCCGGATAAGGGATCTATTCTGCTCGTCGTTGAGGAATTTGATCACTTGCTTGGGAACCGCGCGGAGTGCTGGTCCACCCCCGTAGGTTGGCACGAGGAGCACGTAGGGTTCTGTGACCGCTAACGGTGCTTCTCGTGCGTACAACGGGATGCGTTTCGCTGGGATACCGAGCTTCTCAATAAAGCGGTGCGTGTTCCCCGAGACGCTGGAGAAATACACGAGATTACTCACGGTAACCACACATCTTCTTGGCTAGAGCATCCGGCCAGCGAGCTCCGCGATCTTGTCGGGTCGGAAACCCGACCAGTGCTCGTCATCGGTGACGACAACGGGCGCCTGCAGGTAGCCGAGTTCCTTGACGGCCTGCAGCGCAGTCTCGTCCTCAGAAAGGTCGTGAACTTCGTACTCGATGCCCTTGCTGTCGAGAGCGCGGTAGGTTGCCGTGCACTGGACGCACGACGGCTTGGTGTAGACCGTAACTGCCATTTTTATGCCCTTCCCTCAAAACTCTTTGCTCGTGTGAGCCACAACATCTAGTGAACCACACCGAGGCCGACCACAAGATGATGTAGTTACACCGATGTAGTTTTCTCGAAGCTTTCCACCGCCCCCGGGGTGAACTTGGGGAGAACTTTTGGCTCAGTTCCGCCCCCAACCGGAGGTTATCCACAGGCTGGGGAGACAAAAAGAATTTTTATCCACTGCCCCTGATCGGCGTGTCGCACGACACCCGCCAGCCCTACTTAATGCAACGCCTCGGCGACCCCTTTTATGCCCGTATGTGGCACCCCACAGTGCCCGGAAATTCGCTGCCGTAACCGGTGGTGGCCGGGCGTCGGAAGGGCCAGGATTACGGTGTCACTCCAAGGGAATCGGCCAGAGCAGTTCGGTTCCGTCTGGCTGAAACCACCGCAGCACGAGCATCGCGTCGTGGGCTGTTGCCGCCCCAACCGCTTGCGCCCCGCGCACGGCGACGCGCACCCGCTCCCCCGGATGCACGGCACGCGGCAGGGAGAGGCCGAGCAACCCGTCACCCGAGAGGGCGAACCGCACCGAGTGGGCGGTGTCGCACCCGACGTGCTCGATTTCGATGACCCCAAGCCCGCGGCGCACAACCTGCCACGGAACGGGGACAGGGCGAGGTGAGGCGCGCACCGCGCGCGGCGGGGCACCTGGCCGGGGCGGCAGCGTTCGCAGACTCAGACGAAACGGTGACATGCGGTGAGCGTACCCGCCGCCACCGACACCGGGAACTGCGCAGTGCACGCTGAAGATAGTGAGCCACTACACGTGGTGGTACGGCCTACCCCCGGCAATTTCCTGAGCCCGGTACAACTGCTCCGCGAGGATGAGCCGCACCAACTGGTGCGGAAAGACGAGCTGGGACAGGCTCCACACAAAGTTCGCGCGCGCCCGCACCGCCTCGTCAACGCCGTAGGCGCCGCCGATCACCACAACGACGTGCTTGCCCGCGTCAAACGCCGACTGCAGTCGCGCAGCGAGCGCCGGCGAGTCAACGTTTGCCCCTCGTTCGTCGAGCAGCACGAGAAAGACGTCGCGATCCACACGCTGCAGAATGCGCTCGGATTCCTCGCTGCGCGCGGCCTCCCCCTCCCGCGCGGAGTGCGGGATGAGCTGCCACGACACATCAAACGGCTTTCGCAGGCGCCGCTCGTAGCGGTCGATCCCCTCGGTGACCCACTTCTCGTGCTTCTTGCCTACGGCGAGGATCTTCAGGCTCACCGCGCACGCCACCCGCCGGCCGCGCTCCGCACTCGCACGATCACGCCACCCGCACCGAATCGAGGTATTCAGCGATCCGCCCGATCGCCTCTTCGAGCACCGCTACCTCTGGCAGCGTGACGAAGCGCAGGTGGTCGGGAGTTGGCAGGTTGAAGCCGCGCCCATTGGTCACGAGGACTCGGGTCGCGCGTAGCAAATCGATCACGAACGCCTGATCGTCGTCGATAAGGTAGCGCTCTGGGTCGAGCTTGGGAAACAGGTACATGGCACCGCCTGGCAGCTCGCAGGTCACCCCAGGGATGTCGGTGAGGAGCCGGTGTGCGACATTGCGCTGCTCGAGCAGTCGGCCGCCCGGAGCGCACAGCGCGTCAATAGAGGAGTCGATGCGGAGCGCGACGGGGATCGCGTGCTGAGCCGGCGCGTTCGAGCACATCCGCATGTTTGCGAGCAGGGTGAGGCCCTCGAGGAAGTCTGCGGCGAGCGCACGATCCCCGGAGGCGAGGAGCCATCCTGCCCGGTACCCGGCAACGCGCTGCGCCTTCGAGAGCCCACTGAAGGTCAGGCAGAGCGTGTCACGCACGTGCAGCGCCGCGTGCTCATGCTGCGCGTCGTCGTAGAGGATCCTGTCGTAGATCTCATCGGCGAGCAGCACGAGGCCGTGCCGCTCGGCCAGCGCAGCGAAGCCGCGCACGAGCTCGGCCGAATACACCGCCCCGGTCGGGTTATTCGGGTTGATGAGCACGACTGCTTTGGTCTTTGGTGTGATGAGCGACTCGATCTGCGCGAGATCTGGCATCCACCCGTTCGACTCGTCGCAGGGATAGTGCACCGCGCTGCCGCCCTGCAGCGTGACCTGCGCCGTCCACAGGGGGTAGTCGGGCGCTGGTACGAGGATCTCGTCGCCGCGGCTCACGAGCGCCTGCAGCACGAGCGAAATGAGCTCGCTCACCCCGTTGCCGAGGTAGACGTCATCCGGGCCAACATTCGCGATGCCGAGCGCCGTGTAGTGCTCGGCGACTGCCTCACGTGCCGGGAGGATCCCACGCGAGTCGGTGTATCCCTGTGCGTGCGGGAGTGCGTCCCTGACCGCCTCGACGATCGCCGGTGGCGCTTCGAACCCAAACGGCGCCGGGTTGCCGATGTTGAGTTTGAGGATCCGTTCGCCAGCGCCCTCGAGCCGTTCCGCCTCCTGGAGGATCGGCCCACGCACGTCGTAACGCACGCCGGCGAGCTTGCTGGACTGTGTAATCTGTCGCGTCTTCGAGCTCACGGACCGAGTTTACTCCTGTGCGGGTGCGCGTGCGGCCGACGGCCCGAGAAAACCCTCCAACTGCGCGGGCGTGCGCGCTGGCGAGCTTCCGCGGCCCGCCCGGCATCTGGCGGGAGCGGCCGGCCCGTCAGCGCACCTCGCGCAGCGTGATATCTCCGAGCTCCACCTTCGCGGAGATCCGGTTCGGGGCTCCGGGGGCCGTTTGCAGGCTGCTATCGATGCTGCCCGCGCTGTTCTTGGAGGACAGGTCGTACTGGCCAGCCGGAACGGCAAGGTCGATCGAGCCCGCGCTCACATTCAGTTCAACGTCGGTGGGAGGGTCTCCCCTGAGCGCGAGCGACACGTCGCCGAGTTCCACCCGCGCTTCGACGGTGCTCGCCCCAGCGATCTCGCCCTCGAACGTGCCAAGACCGACCTCGATTCCGAGTTCCCTAGCCGATCCGTTCACGGACGCCTCACCGGCGTCCACCTTCACGTCGAGCTCACCGAAGTCACCGACAGCGCGGACACTGCCGAAGCCGATGCTGATGTCGGCGTCGAGCCCCTTGCCAGCGAGTTCCTGCGGCAGGGTGAGCGTCGCCCGAACGTGCTGGCCGCGCTGCGACGGGCAGACCCCGAAAATGCACCAGCCCGTACTTGTTTTCGGCGCGCGCACAACGAGTTCGTCCCCACTGCGCGAGAACTCCCAGCGACCGACGGCGCCCTGGGACGCACTCAGCGTCGCAGCATCAACGTCCCCAAACACGAGGTCGAGCTCAGCGACACCAACCGTGACATCTAGGCTCGTCACTCCGCCGACATCGACCGGGCGCAGCGGCACGCCCTCCGCCTGCACCGTGTCCGCATCTCGCGAGGAGACCGCCATCGCGATCGCCGCGCTCGCGCCGAGCCCGAAGAGCACGGCCCCTCCGACAACCGCGGTAGCGATCGCGATCCCGCGCCCGCGGGGCCGCGGCGCACTGGTCTGTGGTGTTGGCTGCTGGGTCATCGTGCCTGTCCTGTCTGTGTGGCGTTGGGTGCGGGGGGCTGCTGAGCAGACCCTGCGCTCTCGAGGTGCGCGATAGCTGCGAGCACACGCCGGTTGCCGAACTCGTCTTGTTCGAGTTCGAGTTTCTGGAAAATTGCGGTGATGTGCTTCTCCACGCTCGCTTCCGAGAGGAAGAGCAGCGCGGCGATGGCCTGGTTGGAGCGCCCCTCTGCGAGCGCTGCGAGCACGGTTCGTTCACGGGCGGTGAGCCGCTCCATGCGCGCATCCTTGCTCCGCCTCGTGAGCAGCTGTGCGACGACCTCTGGGTCGAGCACCGTCGCACCTCCCGCGATCCGCACGAGCGCGTCAACGAAGTCGGCAACGTCGGCAACGCGATCCTTGAGGAGGTACCCGAAGGCGCCACCCTGCGCAGCTATCAGTTCGCTCGCGTACTGCTCCTCGACGTACTGCGACAGCACCAGCACGGGTAGCTGCGGGTGCGCGGCTCGCAACTCGAGCGCGAGCCTGATGCCCTCGTCGGTGAATCTCGGAGGCATGCGAACGTCGAGGATACACAGGTCAGGAAGCTCGTTCGCGACAGCCCCGGCAACTCCGACCGTGTCAGAAAACGCGCCAACCACTTCGTGGCCGGAGTGCTCAAGTAGCCGGACGAGGCCCTCCCGCAGCAGGACGGAGTCCTCACAGATCAAGATGCGCACGGGACGCTCACCTCCAACGATGTCGGTCCACCGGCAGGGCTTTCCAGCCGGAAGGTGCCGCCAGCTGCGAGCACCCGATTCGTGATCCCGTCGAGCCCGCCTCCTGGCACCACACGCGCACCGCCGGAGCCGTTGTCCTCGACGCGCGCCCATAGCGTCGCACCCTCGCGCAGCCGCACCGTTACCCGTAGTTCGCTCGCACGTGAGTGCTTCGCGGCGTTCGTCAGCGACTCAGCGATAACAAAGTACACCGCAGTCTCCGCGTCCCTGCTGCACCGCCCGCCGAGCTGCACATCGAGTTGCACGGGGATGTGTGACCGCCCCGCGAGCGCTGACAGTGCCGCGTCGAGTCCGCGATCCTCAAGCACAGACGGGTGAATCCCCCGTGCGAGCTGCCGCAGCTCAGTGATCGCCGCCTTCGTCGATGTGTGCGCTTCAGCGATGAGATCCTTCGCAGCGTCAGGGTTGGCGTCAATCTGCTGCTGCGCGAGGCCGAGCGTCATCCCAACCGACACAAGCCGCGGCTGCACGCCATCGTGGAGGTCGCGCTCGAGTCGTGTCCGTTCGACATCAGCCGCCCGCACCGCACCGACGCGCTGCTGCTCCGAGCGCAGCGCAGCGGCCTGCAGCTCCCATGTCGCGGCTCCGGCCCCAGCGATCCACACCGTGAGCACGCGGTGCAGCAGCGCAATGCCCACCATCGCAGCAGCGGCGAGCAGCGCGATACCGGCGTACGCGAGCGGCGAGAGCGCACTGAGCCTCGGGGCAATGAGGGTGCCGAATCCCGGGTGGTATTCGACCGTGCGCCCAGCAAGGGCGAGCCCGGATGATGCCGCACCCCACACGAGGTTCTGCCCGCACACGAGGAAGAGCAGCCCGAGCAGCGAAGCGACGATGAAGCTCGCAATACCCTGCCACATCCGCACATCAATCGCCTGCGCCCCGAGCGTGCGGATGAAGCCGCCGAAGCCGCCGCCACGCCGCTGCACCACGCTCAGCGCTGGGGTGCCAAGGCCGTAGAGCCCGTCGACGCGCTCCGACTCGAACCATGCAACGCCGAAGAGCACATAGACGAGCGCGAAGAGGAAAACGAGGCCGATGCCGAACACCAGCGTCAGGCCGATTCCCACCCCGAGGAAGACCATGGACACGGCGAACACCGCCCAGCCGAGCAGTCCGAGGGCTGCAAGGTGCAGCATGGTCATGAACACGCGAAATGGTGGGCGTGCCCGCGTGATCGGGGCTCCCAATGAATTGGTCATGTCTCTACGTTAGAGCGCATTGTGTGCAACCAATACCTGGGTGACCGGAGACCCTCGTTCGGGGTTTCCCTACCCCCGGCCACGCTCTGCCCGCGGGCTGCGGCCAGCACCCCGCAGCAGCTCAGGTCTGCTGCGCGTACAACTCCGCATACGACCCGCCGAGCGCGAGCAACTCCGAGTGCGTCCCCTGCTCAAGGATCCGGCCGGCGCCGAGCACGAAGATCCGATCCGCCCCCTCGACCGTCGAAAGCCTGTGCGCGATCGCAATGGTCGTGCGACCCTCCCTGGCGTCGTCGAGCGCGCGCTGCACAATGCGCTCGTTCACGGTGTCGAGCGCGCTTGTCGCCTCGTCGAGCACGAGCACGCGCGGGTTCTTGAGCAGCACGCGCGCGATCGCGATGCGCTGCTTCTCACCTCCGGAGAGGCGGTAGCCGCGCTCCCCGACGATCGTGTCGTACCCCTCGGCAAACGAGTCGATTGTTTCGTGAATGTTCGCGAGCTTCGCCGCAGCAGCGAGCTCCTCGTCAGTCGCGTCTGGCTTCGCATAGCGGAGGTTGTCGCTAATCGACGCGTGGAACAGGTAGGGCTCCTGGGTGACAACGCCGATGCGGTCCATGAGCGCCTCCTGCCCGAGATCGCGCACATCGTCTTCGCCGTAGCGCACCGCTCCGCCGCTCACGTCGTACAGCCGCGGGATGAGCGAGCCAATCGTGGTCTTCCCCGACCCCGAGGCGCCGACGAAAGCGACGAACTCACCCGGCTCGATGACGAACGACACGTGGTCGATCGTCGGCCGGTCGTCGGGGCCGGCATCCGGGTACGCGAACACGACGTCGTCGAACTCAATCCGGCCGGCGAGACCTGGCTCCTCCGTCGGCTGGCTCGCGCCAGGCTTGTCGACGATCTGCGGCTTGAGGTCGATGTACTCGAAGATGCGGGCGAAGAGCGCGCTCGACGTCTGCAGGTCGAGGGCGACGCGCATGAGGGCCATCAGCGGGAAGAGCAACCGTGATTGGATCGTCGTGAACGCGACAATGGTGCCTGCCGTGATGCCGGCGTCGAGCCCCTGCCCGGTCGCACGCACAATCAGCCAGCCGGACACCAGGTAGACAATCGCAGGCACCGCCGAGAGGAACACGTTCACGAGGGCGAAGAACACCTGGCCACTCATCGCCTGCTTCACCTGCAGCGACACCTGGGTCGTGTTCTCGTTCGCGTAGCGCTCGGTCTCGGCCGTCTGCCGCGAGTAGGTCTTCGCGAGGAGCACGCCGGAGACCGACAGCGCCTCCTGCGTGATCGCGCTCATCTCGGAGAGCGACTCCTGCGTTTTGCCCGCGATCCTGGCACGCACCTGGCCGACGCGGCGCTGCGCAATGACGAGCACCGGCATGAGAATCACGGCGATGATCGTGAGCTTCCAGCTGAGCAGGATCATCGCGACGGCTGCGGCGATCACGGTGACCGTGTTCCCGATAACGTTCGAAACGGTGTTCGTGAGCACGTTCGATACGCCGCCGACGTCGTTCTGTAGCCGCGACTGGATAATGCCGGTCTTCGTGCGGGTGAAGAAGCCGAGCTCCATCGACTGCAGGTGCGAGAAGAGCTTCACCCGCAGGTCGCCCATGACCCGGTTGCCGACGCGAGCCGTGAAGTAGGTCTGCACGATCCCGAGCAGCGCCGACACAAGAAAGACAAGGATCATGATCCCGACCAGCCACGCAAGCACGGGCATGTTCGGGCCGCCGCCAGCTACGGGAAAGAGCCCATCATCGAATACCCGCTGAGTGATGAGCGGCGGCATGATGCCGAGTGCCGCCGAAAACAGCACGAGCACAATGATCGCCGCCAGCGGCCCCTTGTACGGCTGGAACAGTTCAGCGATGCGTCCGCCGAGACGCTCCACCTTCGGAGCTGCCTCGTTGAGTTTGCGCTGCGCGGCGAAATCGCCCCCGGAAACCCGTCCCCCGCGGCCGCCGCCGCCTCCACCCATGCTCATGACTTGAGCGTACCCGGACGCGGGGCGAAACGGGCGACAGGCGCCCGATTTTTCCCGCCCCGCGCCGCGAGCCTAGGCAGACTTCGCGGGGCTCTCCGTCACGCGAACCGGGCCAGTGCGCGGCGGCCGCGGTGCGAAGAGCAGTGTGAGCGCCGCACCGAGCGCAATAACCGCGACGGGCAGCAGCAGCGACTGCCCCATTGCGAGCGCAAAGCCCTCACGCAGCGGTTCGGGCAGCTGACCCGCGCCACCACCCGAGAAGTCGCCCGTTCCAATTTCGGCCGACAACCGCGACGCCATGAGCGCAGTGATGGAAGCCGAGCCGAGCACAGCCCCAACCTGGCGACTCGTGTTGTAGACCCCCGAACCGGCGCCCGCAAGATCCATCGGCAGGTTGAATGTCGTGATCGCAGACAGCGGCCCCCACATGCACGCGTTCGCGACGCCGAGTACTGCGCTTGGAATGAGCAGCAACCAGAGGTGCGTTCCCGGCTGCAGAAGCACAAAGTACAGCAGCATGCCGGCAGCGACGAGCAGCAGACCGAAGGTTGCGATACGCCTGGGGTCCCCACGATCGATGAGCTTGCCCACGGGGCGGGCAAGCCCAGCGGAAATCACCGCCATCGGAACAAGCATGAGTGCAGACTGCGTCGGCGTAAGCCCACGCACCAACTGGAAGAAGAACATGAGCGGCATGCTCATGCTCGTCACCGCGAACCCTACGGTCGTGATGGTCGAGGTGCCGACCGAGAAATTCCTGTCACGGAAGATCCGCAACGGCAACAGCGGCTCGCCCCGCTGCACATGCTGCCACCACACGAAGGCGCCGAGCACCACAAGACCAACCCCAATGATGAGCCACACGGAGATCGGGCCCCAGATCTGGCCCCAGTTGAAGTTCTCGCCCTCCTGAATGCCGAACACGACGAGGAACATGCCGACCGCGCTGAGCACAACGCCAAGCCAATCCAAACGGTTCGCGTGCGTCTCCAGCCGCGGCACGTACTTCAACGCAAGCACAAACCCGACGACCGCGACGGGCACGTTGATGAAGAAGATCCACTCCCACCCAACCGCGTCGATCAAGAACCCGCCAAGGATGGGCCCGACGAGCGTCGCAACGCCGGCCGTGATGCCCCAAACCGCCATCGCCTGCCCGCGCTCGCGCGGGGCGAAGATGCGGGTGATCACCGACATCGTCTGCGGCGTCATGAGCGCCGCCCCGAAACCTTGGAACACACGCGCAACGACGAGCATCTCAATGGTTGGCGATAGCCCGCACGCGAGCGACGACAGCGCGAAGACTGTGAGGCCGATGAGGTAGACGCGGCGCGGGCCGAAGCGGTCCCCGAGCCTGCCGGTGATGAGCAGCGGAACCGCGTAAGCGAGCAGGTACGCGCTCGTCGCCCACAGCGTCGCCGTCATATCGGTGTTCAGGCTCTCCATGATCGTCGGGTTCGCGACCGACACGATCGTCGTGTCGATGAGGATCATGAAGAAACCGAGGACGAGAGTCCAGAGCGCAGCCCACGGGCGGATCTCTGATTGATCTGTAAAGTTCTTGCGCACCGCACTAGCTTACGCCCCGGAAAAAACACGAAACCCCCGGAGGCCGGAGCCTCTCGGGGGTCGCGCGGAAAGCGAAAGCTACTTCACGGCAGCCTTGAGCTTCGAACCAACCGACACCTTGACGCGCTTGCCAGCGGGGATGTCGATGGTCTCGCCGGTGCGCGGGTTGCGGCCGGTGCGAGCAGCGGTGGTCGCCGTCTCGAACGAGAGCCAGCCGGGGATCGAAACCTTCTCGCCTGCGGCGACAGTCTCGGAAACAGCAGCGAACAGTCCGTCAAGCACGTTCGAAACTGCAGCCTGGCTCTGGCCAGTCTCAGCGGCGATCTTTGCGACGAGCTCGGTCTTGTTGAGTGCCATGTTGTGTCCTTTCAGGGCGGTGACCGAATTGTGGCCGGCCCCTGATCTATTCGGGGTGTCACCTCCGCTAAGAGGTTCCGATCAGTTTGATCGGTATGAATCTACCCTACGTTTGCCGAAAAGCGGCGCGATTACGCGGATTTCTTCGGACTGGGTGCCATATTCGCTCAGGGTGAACGCCCAAAGCGGCATGCAAGAGGGGCGGGGAGGATCAATTACGATCCCACCCCGCCCCTCTGCTACAGCGATGCTGCAGAGCTGTTACCGGCCCAGATTCCGCACGCGGAAGCCGAACTCGGCAGCGGCAACGGTTGAGCTGTTACCAGCTCGACTTCGTGATACCGGGCAGCTCGCCACGGTGTGCCATGTCGCGGAAGCGAACACGCGAAACACCGTACTTCGTCAGCACGCCACGGGGGCGGCCGTCGATGACGTCGCGGCTCCGAACGCGTACGGGCGACGCGTTGCGGGGAAGCTTCTGCAGGCCGACACGAGCAGCCTCGCGGCTCTCGTCGGTACCGTTGGGGTCGATGAGCGCCTTCTTGAGCTCGAGACGCTTTTCAGCGTAACGCGCAACAATCGCCTGGCGCTGCTTGTTCTTTGCAATCATGCTCTTCTTAGCCATGCTTAGCGCTCCTCTCGGAATTCAACGTGCTTGCGGATGACCGGATCGTACTTCTTCAGCACGAGGCGGTCGGGGGTGTTGCGACGGTTCTTGCGGGTCACGTAAGTGAACCCGGTACCTGCCGTCGACTTCAGCTTGATGATCGGACGTACGTCCTTGTCCTTCGCCATTAGAACTTCACCCCACGCTTCTGCAGGTCAGCGACTACGGACTCGATGCCACGTGCATCGATGACCTTGATGCCCTTCACCGAGAGGGTGAGGGTCACCTTACGGCCAAGCGACGGCACGTAGTAAGTCTTCTTCTGGATGTTCGGATCGAACCGACGCTTGGTGCGACGGTGCGAGTGTGAAATGTTGTGTCCGAAGCCGGGAACGGCGCCGGTCACCTGGCACACTGCTGCCATGATGTTTCCTCTCATACCGTGAGGCCGGACGGCCTCACCCAAGATTTCTTGTCTGCGAAACCCGCCGAGGCAAGCCTCACAAAACGGTCTCCGCGGTACGCGCACTGGGACGGCGCACGACCAAGGGTCAAGCTTACGCGCCCGCGGCCCTCACCGCAATCCCCAGTTGGTGCGCGAGCCGTCGCCCTCGCGGGTTGACCCCCCGGCGCGAAGGCGCTTGTAGACTCGACCCGTCCACACGCCGCCAGCAGAAACGGTCTGATTTCAGTGACGAATCCCGCACAGCCCCCGCGCCAGCTCACGCAAGACGAGCTGCAGCGCCTCTACGGGCAGTCGCCAGCGGGGACTCCCCCGCACGCACCAGGGCAGGCTCACGCGCAGGCACCTGGCCAGGCACCGCCCGAGGTGCCTGGGCAGGCGGCGGGGCAAGTACCGGGGCAGGTGCCTGCCCCGCCGGTTCACCCCACTCAGCAGGCTCAGCAGGCCCGCCCCGTTCAGCCGGCTCACCCCGCTCAGCCCGTTCAACCGGCTCAGCCCACTCAGCCCACTCAGCCCACTCAGCAGGCTCAGCCCTTCGATCCGGCCCGGCAGCCGAGCGCGCCGACCGTCACCCCGCCCCTCGCGCAACAGCCCGGCCAGGCTCCAACGCAACCCTTCCCCAACCTTCCGCCGCAACCCTTCGGCCAGCCACAGCTACAGCCACAGGATTTCGCGCCGGGGCACCCTCCAGCGCAGGCACCGTACCCGCCCGGTGCGCAGCATCCCTCCCCATCCCCCTACCCGCAGCAGGCGCCCGCGCATTACCCGGGCCAGGCCCCTCCCGTCTACCCGGGCCAGGCCCCTCCGATCTACCCGGGCCAAGCTCCCACAAGCTACGCCGGGCAAGCCCCGACCCAACCCCCGCCCCCACCCTCGGGACACCCCCAAGGCTTGGCCCCCGGCCAGCCCAGTGGGCAGACCCCCTGGCCCACCTCGCCGCCTGCGAAGAAGGGGCGCATCGGGCTCTGGCTGGCCCTTGCCGGCGGCGCGGTCGCGATCATCGTCATCGTGGCGCTCGTCGTCAGCTTCTCGAACCTCATACGGTCCGCTGCCGACCTGGGCGGTGCCCTCTCGAGGGGAGGCCCCGCCACCTCCGCCCCCGCCGAGCCGGACTTCGGAGACACGGTTCTCGGATCGGAGCACCCGAGCTTTGCTGCGGCAGAAGAGTTCGTCACGGGGACCTACGAACGGTACGCCGCGATGAGCGAAGAGGAGATCTCCGAGTTCTTCCCCCACGGCCGAGCCGGATACAACGAGGACTACGCTGGCGCCTTCGTCGAGTTCCTCTCTTCGCAGACGAAGGAGCTGCGGCTCACAGCCGTCGTGCGCGCCTCCGAGCCCGAGATCGCTACGGCGATCCAGGATGTTGTCGACGGGACAACCGAGTTCGAGCGGAAGTTCCTCGCGCAGGAGTTCTTCAACCGGAAGATCATCGTCCAGTTGCCTGACGGCAGCCGCTACTCCCACATGGGCGAGTATTACCCGCAGGGCTCGGACGCCTACAACGCCGAGCGCGAGGCGTTCGCAACCGGCTTTGTTCCCTACCTCGACGCGAACGGCACCTACGTCGCGGCGGTCAACGACCTCGTTGGCGGCCTCGGCATGGAGCTGAGCACTTCGATGGACGACTTCGCCGCTGCCTGCCCCAACATGGATCAGATGGTGCTGCAGCCGCACGAGCTCGCCGGGGCCTACTGTCCGACGACGCCGTTCACCATCTATCTCAACGAGCAGCACCCGAACCACGGCAACATCATCTACGATCCCTATTTCGTCGATCTGATCAAGCACGAGTTCGCGCACGCGCGCATCGCGGGAACGTGCAACACGATAAACCCCGCGAGCCTCCCCGCCGGCGTTAACTTCGAGGCCGCGACAAGCTCTTACGCGGTGCTGTTCTTCGGCGGCGACCGGGAACGTCTGAACGCCGCGAACAGCCGCTCCCCCGCCTACCTCACGAGCGAGGCCTCCGACACGGGAGCCCGGCTCATCCACGAAGGCAACTGCGGCTGAGACCCGGGAGCTGGCCAAGCCCCGCACCCGGCGAGCGCAAATCCGGAAGCGCGTACCATTGAGGGCGTGAGCCATCCAAAGATTCTGCTGTACTACGCGTTCGCCCCCGTGAGCGACCCCGAAGCCGTGCGCCTGTGGCAGCGCGAGCTGTGCGAGTCGCTCGGCCTGCGCGGCCGCATCATCATCTCCAAGCACGGCATCAACGGCACCGTCGGCGGCGAGATCGATGCCTGCAAGCAGTACCTCAAGCGCACGCGAGAGTTCGGTCCGTTCTCCGGGCTCGACGTGAAGTGGAGCGAGGGGACCGGCTTCGACGAGCTCGCGCCCGCGATGCTCAAGGGTGTGGATCGCTCAGTGCCCTGGCAGGCAATCTCCGACTTCCCGAAGCTCAGCGTGAAGGTGCGCGACGAGCTCGTCGCGTTCGGCATCCCCGCCGAGACCGTGGTTGATGAGACCGGGATCGTCGGTGGTGGCACGCATCTCTCTCCGGAGAAGGTGAATGAGCTTGTTGCCGAGCGTGGCGACGACGTGGTGTTCTTCGACGGCCGCAACGCCTGGGAAGCTGAGATCGGCAAGTTCAAGGGCGCGGTCGTGCCCGACGTGAAGACGACGCACGACTTCATCGCGCAGATCGAGTCGGGTGCGTTCGACGACATCAAGGGCAAGCCGATCGTGACGTACTGCACGGGCGGGATCCGCTGCGAGATCCTCTCGGCGGCGATGGTCGCCCGCGGCTTCGAGGAGGTCTACCAGATCGACGGCGGCATCGTCCGCTACGGCGAGGCGTTCGGCAACGACGGCCTCTGGGAGGGTTCGCTGGCCGTGTTCGACGGCCGCGAGGCGATGGACTTCGCGCCCGGTGCTGCGGTGATCGGCAGTTGCGCGGTGTGCCAGGCGCCCACCTCGCATCTCGTTGACTGCGCCGAGGGATCCTGCCGCGAGCGCTTCGTCGCATGCGCGGAGCACGACGCTCCGCGCTGCGAGGCGCACCTGCTCGTCACGAAGTAGCTGACGTGGCGGGGCTCCCCGCAAGCCCCACCCCGACAGGTCGTCAATAACACTGTGTTCTGCAGTAACTCTGCAGCTTTGGGCCGGTCTTGACCTACCTATCGCCGATCCCATGTGTATTGCTGCAGCCGGCCGTCGCGCCCCGCCTGGGCCGGCCGCCGCGCCCAGCTACCCAGCAGGCGTCTGCCCGAAAAACTCCCGCTCCCAGACCGCGCCGGCCTCGAACGCGCGCCACATGCGCTCACGCGTCTCGGGGGTCGCCGCGGCCGCGGTGCGCGTGACGAAGCCGATCGCGGTCTCGTTGTCGGCGGCGAAGCCGGGGTCGTCGTAGGTGGCGATCCACTCCGCGTACGGGTGCTCTGGCGACTGCGCGCGCTCGTGGATCTCGCCCGCGAGCAGTCGCCTGCCGAGGTCGGCGTAGATCCAGAAGCAGGGCAGCACGGCGGCCGCGGCCTCCGCGTAGTCCTTCGTGCTCGCGGCGAGCAGATGATTCACGTAGCCGCTCGTTGCGGGTGACGGTGCCTGCGTTGCGACGTGGATCGGTGCGTCGTCGCCGAGCCGCGCCCGGTGCAGTTCGAGCTCGCCCATGATCGCGCCGTGCGCGGCGCGCGCCCAGAACGCCTGTTCCTCGGGGGTCGGGGCGATCTCGGAGACCCGCGCGAGCACGCGCGCGTAGGCGTGCAGGTAGACGGAATCCTGCGCGATGTACTCGAGGAAGTGCGCGCGGTCGAGCGTGCCGTCGGCAAGCCCCCGGATGAAGCCGAGCTCCTCGGTCTGCTCACGCACGGGCGCAATCGCGCCCCACCACGCCTCCCGCACGGCAGCCGGGGTGGGCGCTGTCGCGAGTCCGCCGCGGCGCCAGAGGCCGACGAGGTGATTGAGGGGGCCGGATCCGCGGCCGACACGCAGCAGCTCGGCCGCAGCGAGGCTCTCGCGCAGCCACGCCTTAGACCCCGCGACCGCAGCCACCCAGTCCCCAGGCTCCCGCGCGATCCGGGTCGCGACGCCCGCGGAGAGCGAGCAGCCTGTGCCGTGGGTGTGCGGGGTGTGGATCCGCTCCCCCGGAAACTCCGTCACCGCGCCGTCGGGTGCGACGAGCGCGTCCGGGGTGGCGTCGCCCGCCAGGTGGCCGCCCTTCACGAGTACCCGTACCCGGAAGGTGGCCGCGAGCTGAGCGCCCTGGGCGATAGCCTCTGGCCAGTCCACAGCGACAGGCTCGCCAACGAGCTCGGCGAGTTCGAAGAGGTTCGGGGTGACGAGGTCTGCGAGCGGCACGAGGGCCCGCAGCGCCGCGATTGCCTCAGGATCGAGCAGCGGATCGTTGCTCGCCGCGATCATGACGGGATCGAGCACGACCGGAAACGCCGGCTGCGCCGCCGCACCCTCTGGCGTCGCGCCACGGCCCCGCACCTCGCTGAGCCAGGCCGCGACCGTCGTGATGACGTCGGCGTTCGCGAGCATCCCGATCTTCAGTGCGTCGATGCGCACATCGTCGGAGACAGCGTCAAGCTGCGCGCGGAGGAAGGCCGTTCCCGGCACGTGCACCTCGCGCACCCCTCGCGTGTTCTGCGCGACGAGGGCGGTGACGACGGCCATGCCGTAGCCGCCGCCCGCCGCAATCGACTTCAGGTCGGCCTGGATGCCCGCGCCGCCCGTCGGGTCGGTTCCAGCGATCGACAGAATGTTGGGGGTCTGCTCTGCTGTGGGTACTGCTCCTGCGGTCAACGTGCGGCCTCCTGCCACTCAGAAAGAAACATTCGTGCTGCCGCCTCGGGGTCGGGTGCTGCGCACAGCGCCGAGACGAGCGCGACGCCAGCTGCGCCAGCGTTCCGCAGCGGCGCGACGTCGGCGAACCGCACGCCGCCGATCGCGACGCACGGCAGCGCGGCGGCGGCCGCGAAGGCGCGGAAACCCGCGACGCCGAGCGGTTCGGGGTGGTCCGGCTTCGTCGACGTTGGGCGGATCACGCCGACGCCGAGGTAGTCGACGGTGCCAGGGGCCATCCGCGCGACCGCCTCACGGTGTGCGGGGGTGTTCGCGGTGAGGCCGACGATCGCGTCTGGGCCGAGCTCGGCGCGGGCGCGCGTCACCGCGTCATCGCCCTGCCCGAGGTGCACGCCCGCGACGGGGAGTCCCCGCTCGCGGGCCGCAACAGCGACGTCGAGCCTGTCGTTGATGACGAGGTCGGCGCGGCCCTCGATCGCGTCTGCGAGCAGCTCGAGCTCTCGGAGCTGCTCGGCCGCGGTGCGGCGCTTGTCGCGCAGCTGCACGGTCGTGACGCCGCCCTGCACGGCCTGGCGCACGGTCTCGGCGACCCCGCGGTCACCGCAGAGCGCTGCGTCGGTGACGAGATAGAGGTCGAGCCTCATGCGCTGGCCTCCCCTGTGGTGATGGTGGGCGGGGTGTGGCTCGTCCCTGCGGTGCTGCGGGAGGGGGCCGCCTCGCCTCCCTCCTCGGAGGGATCCCACTCCTCGATCCGGGCTGCCTCACGCACCCGCTCGGGGGTGAGCCGCGAAAGCTCGTCGATCAGCTGCACCGCGAAGCTCCCTGGCCCTGCCGCAACCTCGGCCGCCGCTGACGCAGCGAGCCCGTAAACGGCGTGCGCCGCGGCGACCGCCGCTGCGTCTGGCGCTGCCCCGGCCTCGTCGCCGCGCACGGCGAGGAATGCGGCGACGACGGCACCGAGCGCGCAGCCCCCACCCGTGACGCGGGTGAGCAGCGGGTCGCCGCCAAACACGCGAAGGGTGCCGCCTGCGCCGTGGATGAGATCTTCAGGGCCGGAGATGGCGACAACGGAGCCGTGATCCACCGCAAGCTTCCGCGCAGCGGGGAGCGCAGCTGCGCCCGCGTCGGCCGCGTCGGTTCCTCTGCCGCCGGCCCCAAGGCCTGCGAGCGCGAGCACCTCGGAGGCATTGCCCCGCACCGCGGTTGGGCGCAGTGCGACGAGCTCGTGCGCGAGCGCCGTGCGAATCGGGAGCGAGCCGATCGCGACGGGGTCGAGCACCCATGGCGTACCGGCGGCCGTGGCCCCAGCAACCGCCTCGCGCATGGCGTCGCGCTGCTCCGGGGCCGGGGTGCCGAGGTTGATGAGCAGCCCGTCTGCGGCGGCCGCGAACGCGCCAGCCTCACCCGTGATGTCGACCATCGCGGGGGCAGCGCCGAGGGCGAGCAGCACGTTCGCGGTGAAACCCTGGACGACGCCGTTCGTGATGCTGTGCACAAGCGGGGTGCGCTGCCTGAGCCTCGTGAGGAGTGCGGCCGTCACCTCCGCGAGCTCAGCTGCGGGCGCGGAAAATGGTGCGTGCATAGGGACATCCCTTCGCTCGTACTAACGAGAGCAGGTTCGACGGGTCTGATCTCAGCCGCTGGATGCGGCACCCCGTGTCGTTGCTGGCCAGCCTAGCCCACCAGGGCAAGGGGTTGGCAAGCTCCGCCCGCGCTCCCCCGCCCTGGACCCCGCGTCCCCCGCTAGCGAACACATGCCACACCCACAGACTCGCTGGCTAGCATGTGCCTATGACTCAGCCCCGCTACGCGCCCCGGCCGGAAGAGCCCATCATCGTGATCGATGCTGCGCAGCAGGGACCCTCCGCCCGCGGCTACCACCAGCAGCACCCGACGGTGGCGAAGGCGCTCGACGGTGTGCTCACCGTGCAGCGACCGATCGTGCTCGCGCACCTCAAGCGCATCCGCTCCCGCCACCCTGGCGCGAGCCCGCAGCAGCTCGTCGAGATGCTCGAGGGGCACTACCTCATGACCGTGATGGCAGGCGGAGCCGGGGTGGGCGCGGCAGCGGCGATTCCCGCGGTGGGCACGGCGGCGGCGCTCGCGCTCGCCGGAGCTGAGACCCTCGGCTTCATTGAGGCGACAGCCCTGTTCGCGCACGCCGTCGCAGAGGTCCACGGAATCGTGCTCACCGACCGAGACCGCACGCACGCGCTCATCCTCGCCCTCATGCTCGGGGACGAGGGTGCGACGCTGCTGCGGCAGGTCACCGGTCAGGTTGCAGGTGGGGTTGCCCGGAACACGTTCTGGAGCGAGATCGTGACGACCGCGATGCCCAAGAACCTCGTTGCGCCGGCGGTGGATCAGCTCCGCTCGATGTTCCTCAAGAAGCTCGCGAAGACCGGCACGGCATCGATGATCGGCAAGGCGATTCCGTACGGGGTTGGCGCGGTCATCGGCGGGACGGGCAACCGCGTGCTCGGCCGTCGCGTCGTGCGCTCCGCGCGGTCGGCGTTTGGGCCGGCACCGTTTGCATACCCCGAGAACCTTGCGGCGATCCCGCCGAAGGTTCCGCGGCAGGTGCGGCGCGCTGAACGCAAGCAGTTGAGCGCTGAACGCAAGCAGCTCAGCAGCGAGCGCAAACAGGTGGCAGCTGAGCGCAAACAGCTCGAACGCTTCGGCGCGGACCCGGACGCACTCGACTAGGAGCGCTCAACATTCTGGCCCGGCACGCTTGCGCGCGCCGAGCCAGAATGTCGAACGCCCAGTGCTACCAGATGCTCACGCGCTCCTCGGGGGCGAGGTAGAGCGCGTCACCCGGCTTCGTGTCGTACGCCTCGTGGAACGCTGCGAGGTTCTTGAGGATCTGGTTGCAACGGAACTCGTTCGGTGAGTGCGGGTCGATCGTCAAGAGCCGCACAACCTCTGCCGGCCGCGACTTCTGCTGCCAGGCCTGCGCCCAAGCGAGGAAGAAGCGCTCGGCGCCGGTGAGGCCGTCGATGACGGGTGACTCGGCGCCTGCGAGCGACCGCAGGTACGCCTTCCACGCGATCTCGAGGCCCGAAAGGTCGCCGATGTTCTCGCCGATCGTGAGTTCGCCATTGACGGTCTGGCCGTCAGCGCCCTCCGGCGAGAGCTCGTTGTACTGGCCGATGAGTGCGCCAGTGAGCTTCTCAAACGCCTCGCGGTCCTGCTCGGTCCACCAGTCGGTGAGCTTGCCGTCGCCGTCGTAGCGCGACCCCTGGTCGTCGAAGCCGTGGCCGATCTCGTGGCCGATGACGGCGCCGATCGCGCCGAAGTTCGTCGCAGCATCCCAGGTTGCGTCGAAGAACGGGGGCTGCAGGATCGCCGCGGGGAACACGATCTCGTTCATGCCGGGGTTGTAGTACGCGTTGACGGTCTGCGGCGTCATGAACCATTCGTTTTGGTCGATGGGCTTGCCGATCTTGCCGAACTCGCGCTGGAACTCGTACTCGGCGACGCGGCGCGAGTTGCCGACAAGGTCGCTCGAGTCTGCGGCGAGCGCAGCGTAGTCGCGCCACTGCACGGGGTAGCCGATCTTCGGCGTGAACTTACCGAGCTTCTCGAGTGCGCGCTCGCGCGTGCCCTCACCCATCCACGAGAGCTCCTTGATGGAGTCGCTGTAGGCGCCGATGAGGTGGCCGACGAGCTCGTCCATTGCGGCCTTCGAGTTCTCGTCGAAGTGGCGCTCGACGTAGATGCGGCCGACGGCCTCGCCCATCGCACCCTCGACGAAGGAGACGCCGCGGCGCCACCGCTCGCGCTGCTCGGTCGCCCCGGTGAGCGCGGTGCCGTAGAAGTCGAAGTTTGCGCGCGACATTTCCTGCGTGAGGAGCGCGGCGGAGGATCGCACGATCGACCAGGCGAGCCACGCCTGCCATGCCTCGAGTTCGTCCTCGACGAGCAGGGAAGCGAGACCGGCGAGCGCGTCTGGCTGCGCGGCGACGACCTCGGCGAACGCGGCCTCCGGAGCGCCCATCGCGGCGATGTACGCGCTCCAGTCGAGCTCGGGGGTGATTTCCTGCAGCCCAGCGAAGTCGCGCAGGTTGTAGAGCTTCTGGATGTCACGGCTCGCGACCGTGTCCCAGTGGCTCGCCGCGATGCGCGTCTCAAGGTCGAACGCGAGGCCCGCGAGGCGCTCGGCGTCGCCGGGGGTCTCGGATCCGACGCCCGCGAGGGTGAGCATGCGCGCGATGTGCGCGCGGTACTGCTCGCGGATCTCGGCAAACTGGTCCTCGCGGTAGTAGGACTCGTCTGGCAGGCCGATGCCGCCCTGCATCACGAAGAGGATGTAGCGCGCCGGGTCGCCTGGGTCGTTGTCAATGAACATGCCGTAGAAGCCGCCGAGGCCCTGGCGCTCGAGCTCCGCCGTGAGGCGCACGAGTTCGGGGATCGAGGGCACGGCGAGGGCGCGCTCAAGGTCGGCACGGATCGGCTCGGCGCCGAGCGAGTCGATGCGCTCGGTGTCCATGAAGCTCGTGTACAGCGCGGCGACCTTGTCGGCCTCCGCGTCTGCGCCGCCCTCGATGAGGCCGGGGGCAGGCGAATCGGTTCCCGTGATGATGTCGCGCACCGCCTCTTCGGCGTTCTCCGCGAGAACGGCGAAGGATCCGTAACGGGCCTTGTCGGCTGGGATCTCGGTGCGGTCGATCCACTTTCCGTTCATGTGCCGAAACAGATCGTCCTGTGGGCGCACCGACGCGTCGAGTTCGGTGAGGTCAATACCGGAGTTGCTCATGTCCACAGCCTAGCTGCGGGTGATCGGGGTGCCCAGGGCGTTCACTCTCAGCGATCCTCACGGCTCTGTCGCGGTACGGGTAGCCTGTAGCCCATGGTGGGGGAAGTTGCCGGGGCCGGCCCTTGGCGCGACAGTCGCAGGGCTATCGATCGGCGGATCGCTGCGCTCGCGATTCCCGCGCTCGGCGCGCTCATCGTCGAGCCGCTGCTCCTCACCCTCGACGCGATCTTCATCGGCCACCTCGGGGCCGCTCCCCTCGCTGGGCTGGCGATCGCGAGCGCTATCCTGCAGACCGCTGTTGGCCTCATGATCTTCCTCGCGTATTCCACGACCCCGATGGTTGCGCGCAGGCGCGGGGCTGGGGATGTGCGCGGCGCCGTCCAGGCAGGCATCGACGGGTTCTGGCTTGCGCTCGGCATTGGCGTCGTCGTTGGCGGTGCGCTGTGGCTACTCAGCGCCCCGCTGGTGCGCGCGTTCGGTGCGAGCGCTGAGACGACAGCGCAGGCGCTCGCCTACCTCACGGTGTCATGCCTCGGTATCCCGGCGATGCTCCTCGTGTTCGCCGCCACCGGCCTGCTCCGCGGCCTCCAAGACACGCGCACACCGCTCTATGTAGCGACGATCGGGTTCTCCGCGAACGCGCTGCTCAATTGGTGGTTCATTTACGGCCTTGGGTGGGGCATCGCTGGGAGCGCGTGGGGCACGGTGGCCGCGCAGTGGGGCATGGTGCTCGTCTACGTCGTCGTCGTTGCGCGGCACGCGAGGCAGGCACGCGCGAGCTGGCTGCCACAGCGCGACGGCCTGTCGCGGGCGGGGCGCTCAGGTGGCTGGCTCTTCATCCGCACGCTCGGACTCAGGGCCGCGTTCCTCGCAACGGTTTTCGCTGCGACGAGCCACGGCACGGAGGCGACTGCGGCATATCAGGTGGTGTTCACCATTTTCTCGACAGCGGCGTTCGCGCTCGATGCGCTCGCGATCGCGGCGCAGGCGCTCATCGGTGACGCGCTCGGTTCCCGCAACGCTGCGCAGGCGCGTCGTGTGGTTGCCCGAACGATCTTCTGGGGGCTCGCCTCCGGTGCGGCGATCGGGGCGGTGCTCGCGCTCGGCAGTCCCATCATTGGCATGGCATTCACGAGTGACGCCGGCGTACTCGCGATCCTTCCACCCGCCCTCATTGTGCTCGGGGCGTCACTGCCACTCGGTGGCCTCGTATTCGTGCTCGACGGTGTGCTTATGGGCGCGGGTGACGCGCGGTATCTCGCGTGGACGAGCATGCTGAACCTCGCCGTGTACCTGCCTGTGCTGTGGTTGGCGACGCGTCTGGTGCCGACCGGAACGGCTGCGCTGGTCGCGATCGTCGCAAGTTTCATGATCGTGTTCATGCTCGCGCGCGCAACCACGCTCGGGTTGCGCACCCGCGGCGGAAAATGGATCGTGCTCGGAGCGTAACGCGGCCGTAGAATGGTGGAGTTCAGCCGCCGCGCGGTCACCTTGTTTCGTCAGGAGTTCTGTGGCCGCAAAGGATTCTCAGATCACGCCTTCGGGGTGGACGTTTGGCGTACTCATCGTCTTCACGATGTTCGGGTTCGGGTTCGGCAATTGGCTTGCCCGCATCCCTGCCGTGCGTGACCATCTCGGCGCCAGCACGCTGCAGATGAGCATCATCGGTCTCGTGCTCGCGACCGGGTCGGTCATCGGGCTCGTCATTGCCGGTCGCACGGTCACGTGGCTTGGCCCGCGGCGAACGATCTACTACGGCGCCCTCGGCCAGGCGCTCTTCATGCCGCTCGGCGCGACGCTGCTGTGGTTTGGTTTCGCGGCCCCCGGCATGCTCGCACTCGCGGTCTTTGGTTTCTTTTTCAGCACGAGCGACGTGGCGATGAACGTCAGTGGGGCCGCGGCGGAGCGTGCGCTTGGGAAGCCGCGCATGCCACTGCTCCACGGCGGTTACAGCCTCGGCGGGGTGAGCGCCATGGGTGTCGGTGCGCTCGCGGAAACGTTCAAGGTTCCGGTGCCCATCCACCTCGGGATCGTCTTCGCGGTCATCGTCGTTGGCATCCTCTTCGCAATCCAGCGGATCCCGCGGGTGGAGCCTGCGGCCCCGGCAGGCGAGCCGCTCGTCGTGACCACGAACACTGGCCCGATCCAGTTGCTGGCCACCCCCGCGGTGGAGGCGGTGAAGCAGCGACCCGCGAGCTACAACCCGTGGCGCGACCCACGCATCATTGTGATTGGCCTGCTCGCGATGAGCATGGGGCTGACGGAGGGAACAGCGACCGACTGGCTCCCGCTCGCCCTCGCAGATCACCGGGGCTTCTCGAACCCGGCAGCTGCGCTCGCGCTCGGCGTGTTCTTCGTCGCGATGCTGTCGACGCGAGCCGCGGGAAGTTGGTTGCTTGGCCGGTTCGGCAGGGTCTGGATTCTTCGTGCGAGTGCGGTCGTCGCTGGCAGCAGCATCGTGCTGTTGAACGTTGTCCCCTTCCCGTGGGCGTCGTACGTTTTCGCCGCGCTGTGGGGCATCGGCAGCGCGCTCGGCTTCCCGATCGGGGTGTCTGCCGCAGCCGACGACCCGGAGAAAGCCGTGCGCGGTGTCGCTACTGTCTCCGCCATCACCTACGCAGCGTTCCTCGTCGGCCCCATGGCGATCGGGTTCCTTGGCGAACACTTCGGACTCCTCAGGGCGTTCCTCCCAATCGCGGTGTTCCTCATCTTCGTGATCTTCGCTGCGGGCGCGGCACGCGAGCCAGGGCGCAAGGCGGGAAGCGGCGCAACCGGCTAAACTGGCACGGTGCGTATCGTGGTTGCTGACTGTTCCGTTGACTATGCGGGTCGTCTCTCGGCGCACCTGCCGCGCGCCAAGCGCGTGCTCATGCTGAAGGGCGACGGGAGTATCCTCGTCCACTCAGACGGTGGCTCATACAAGCCGCTGAACTGGATGAGCCCGCCATGCTCCCACGAGACACTCGAACTCGACGACGAGGTGCGCGAGGCCGGCATCGTCGAACAGTGGCAGGTCACGCACAAGAAGACCGCAGACAAGCTCATCGTGTCGCTGTTTGAGATCATCCACGACTCCTCACACGACCTTGGTGTGGATCCTGGCCTGATCAAGGACGGCGTCGAAGCGCACCTGCAGGAGCTCCTCGCGGAGCAGATCGATCTACTCGGCGACGGCCATTCGCTCGTGCGCCGCGAGTACATGACGGCGATCGGCCCCGTCGACATCCTCGCGCGCGACGCGAGCGGCGCCTCGGTCGCTGTTGAGATCAAACGCCGCGGCGGCATCGACGGCGTCGAGCAGCTCACTCGCTACCTTGAGCTCATGAACCGCGACCCGAAACTTTCCCCCGTGCAGGGCGTCTTCGCGGCGCAGGAGATCAAGCCGCAGGCGCGAACCCTCGCGGAGGATCGCGGGATCCGCTGCCTCGTGCTCGATTACGACGCGATGCGCGGAATGGAAGACAAGAACACCCTGTTCTAGCCGCCGCGCTTGGCAGCGCATCGCATCACCCCTCACGCAACACAGCGAGTCGCTGTACAGTTGTAGTGAAACAGGGAGACGCAGGTGTCACACACGTTGCCACTTCACGGAGTTCGGGTCACATCGCTGGCGTTGAACGTGCCAGGGCCGATCGGCGTTGCTCGGCTCGCGGCGCTCGGCGCATCGGTCGTGAAGATCGAGCCACCAACAGGCGACCCGCTCGCGATGGTCGCGCCAGCCTGGTACGAGGAGCTCTGTGCGGGGCAACTCGTACGTCGGTTGAACCTCAAGGACCCAACGGATCACGCTGCGTTCGAGGAGGAGCTCGCGAGCGCGGACATACTCGTCACCTCGCTGCGTCCCTCCGCCGCGCGCAGGCTCGGCCTCACGGGAATCGCTCACAGCTTCCCCAAGCTCTCCGTCGTTGAGATCGTCGGCTCATCAGGGGAGCGAGCAGAGGCCCCAGGCCACGACCTCACCTACCAGGCCGAGCACGGGCTCCTCACACCGCCCGCGCTGCCACAGGCACTCATCGCCGACCTCCTCGCCGCGGAGCGCACGGTGTCCGCCGCCCTGCTCGCGATCCTTACCCAAAAGCGAACAGGGCGCGGCGACCACCAGCGCGTGGTGATCGAAGCTGCCGCCGCCGACGCCGGTGCACCCGGTCGCTTCGGCCTCACAACTCCGGATGGCGTGCTTGGCGGTGGCGATCCGGCCTACGGCATCTACGAAACCGCGGACGGCCACGTCGCGCTCGCCGCCCTCGAACCACACTTCCGCAGACGACTCGCCGCCATGGTCGGCGGATCCTCACGCGAAGCGCTCACAACCGCGTTCCGCTCAAAGCCGACCGAAGCGTGGCTACGGCGAGCCGAAAGTGCCGATGTGCCGCTCGCGCGCGTGCATCCAACCGCGGGAGCAGCCGCGCAGCGTGTCCCCCACCCCCAGACCCCACTCCCAGACCCCGCACTGAGTCAACGTTTCGAGGAGGAATCATGACCGCTCAGTTTGTTACCGGATTGCCATCGACCATTGGGGACAGCTACCAACTCAACACGAGCACGATCATCCGCCACGCAGCGCGCACCTACCCCGAGCAGGAGATCATCTTCCGCACTCCGACAGGAGGGTGGGAGAGTTACACCTACGGGGAGGCGTACGCCAGGGCGCAGCGGATCGCGAACGCGCTCGGCGGTCTCGGCGTCGCCCCCGGCGACGTTGTCGGGATCCTCGACTGGAACAGCAAGCGTCACTTTGAGCTGTATTGGGCGATCCCAGGAACCGCCGCGGTGATGCTCCAGATGAACCTGCGACTCGCACCGCAGGATCTCGGCTACGTTGTGGCGCACAGCGGCGCCTCCGTCATCCTCGTCGACGAAACCCTTATTCCCGTCGCCGAAGCGCTCGCCGCGCAGTCCACGGGCGTGCGCGAGTGGGTCATCATGTCTGACAGGCCGATGTCTGAGATCTCCACCAGCCTCCCCGGTGCGCGGCACTTTGAGGACCTCGTCGCAGCGGCGGACCCCGAGTTTGCGTGGCCCGTCATTGATGAGCGTTCCGCGTACAGCGCCTGTTACACGACGGGCACGACTGGCAGACCGAAAGGCGTGTTTTACTCGCACCGCAGCATCTACCTCCACACGATGACGACCGCTGCCGCGCTGGGGATGGGCCCTGACGACACCGTGATGCCGGTGACGCCGATGTTCCACTGCCAAAGCTGGGGGTTTCCGCAGGCGGCCGTCTTGAGCGCGGCCCGACTCGTGCTTCCCGGGCGCTACCAGGCGGAGGATCTACCTGCGCTCGTCGACAAACTCATCGAGGAGGGGGTGACGGTAGCGAACGGCGCTCCGGCGATCTTCCAGCCGATGCTCGGCTACATGAAGACCCTCACGGCGCCGCCAGATCTCTCCGGAGCTCGCCTCATCTCGGGTTCGACGGAGCCGGCACTCTCGCTCATGCGCGAGTTTGCAGAGACCACGGGTGCCGAGGTGATCCACGCGTACGGTGCGACCGAGACATCACCGTTTGTGAGCGTCAACATGGGAATGAAACCCGCGATGCGTGGGACGCTCTCCGAGGAGGAGCAGTGGGACCTTAAGCGCCGTCAGGGCCTTCCGATCGTCGGCGTCGACATTCGCGTAGTCGACGCCGAGGGCAACGACGTCCCGCGCGACGGGAAGACCGTCGGGGAGGTTCTGCTTCGCGGCCCGTGGATCGCCGACCGGTATCACGACCAAGACGACGATTCCGAGCACTTCTTCGACGGCTACTGGCGCAGCGGCGATGTGGGAAGCCTCGACGAGCACGGGTACCTGAAACTCACGGACCGCCTCAAAGACGTTATCAAGAGTGGGGGCGAGTGGATCTCCTCCATCGACATGGAGAACGCCATCGTCGGAATGGATCGCGTTGCTGACGCCGCCGTGATCAGCGTGCCCCACCCGAAGTGGGAGGAGCGCCCGCTCGCCCTGGTCGTCACGACCGACGGGGAGCCGATTTCCGTAGCCGAGGTGCACGCTGCGCTCGCAGGAGCATTCGCCAAGTGGCAGCTTCCCGATCTGGTCATTCACGTGAGCCAGCTCCCGCGCACCGGGGTCGGCAAGCTCGACAAGAAGGTCTTGCGCAACGAGCACGAGGGCGCGTACGCGCAGGCGGAGTGATGATGTCGCGCCAGGACGACCATCGGTACTATCAAGCTATGAGCCCGGAGCAGCCACAGCGCGTTGTGTATCAGCAGCCTGTCCCCCCGCCGAGCAACGGGATGGCGGTCACGTCGCTTGTGTTCGGCATCATCGCTGGCCTCGTCGGCGTATGGGCCCCATTTCCCGTCATCGGGATCGTCGCGTCGTTCGTCGCTTTCCTGCCGGCGCTGTTCGCAATCATTTTCGGGCATGCCGGTCTCCAGCGGGCGAAGCGGGGCGGCGCAGGCAAGGGAAAGGCGATAGGCGGGCTCATCCTCGGCTATGTAACGATCGCCCTCATCGTGGCCGCGACGCTCGGCTGGGGTGCGCTCATCGCCTTCGGCTAGCACCGCGGACCGGCCCGACTGGGTTGGCTTGCCAGCGCGACCGCACCCGGAACGCTGACTGCGGTGCGGCGCGCGACAACAAACGCCTGGCGCCCCAATGCCTTACCGGATTGGGGCGCCAGGCGTTTGGCTACTCGAGGTGCGGGGTCAGTTCCCGCGCAGCTCGTCCTTTACTTCGTTTCTGGCCTTCACGGCGTCGCGTTCGGCCTCGGCGCGCTTCACGTCGCCCTCGGCCTGCAGCTCGTCGACCTTGTCCTTCGCGCGATCAACCGTGTCCTCGACGGCGTCGCCGACTTGCTTCGCTGCTCGAGCCGCATCGTCCTTTGCATCTTCAAGAAAACCCATGGCTTTTCCCCCTTCGTTTCCTGTTTGCTGAGCTTCCAGTGTTTCGCGGAGACCTGTGAACCTAGGGCGGAACTCTGTGCAATTCTCAGCCCGTTTCCAGACCGGCGGGGCTATTCACACGCGCGCCGTGCACGCGCTCATGGCGGCGCCCCGACTAGCGCAAGGTCGCCGACAGCCCGGCAAGGATGATGCTGATTCCGCGCCCGAACGAGGCATCGAGGTCACTCGCCGTGCCTTCACCCGCTGCGCCCGTGAGCCCCGGGCCTACCCCGCCCTGTCCGGCGGCCACTGCGCCGGGGAGCAGAGCGCCAAACTCGGCCGCCTGGCGATGCGTCTGGGTTGCCTGAGCGTGACCGAACGTGAACAGCAGCAGGGTGCGCGCACCATCGGCACCCACGAGTTCCGCCAGCCGCTCCTCGATAGCCGACGAGCCGAGCCGAAACGCCTCAGCCGTCGCGACGACGTCGGCCCCGTCGCGCACGCCGAGCATCGCGTCTCGCAGCTCGGTGCAGAGCTGGCGCGGATCCGCCTCGCCAAGACCGACGCTCCCGACGATCTCGTCAGCCATGAGCGCGAGCAAGCTCTGCTTGTTCGGGACGTGGTGGTAGAGCGCACTCGGCTGCACGTCGAGCTCGGCCGCGACGCGGCGCATCGAGCACGACTCAAGCCCCTGGGCGGCGAGCACACGCAGCGCTGCGGCGACGACGTCAGCTCTGGTGTTGCGCATTGCACCACTCTATCGCTAACCTGAACACCGTTCACCAGAACACCGTTCAGGTTCAATCTTTGGAGTCACAATGACCGCCGCACCCAGCACCGCCCGCAAACGCCGGAGCACAGCGACCGATCTCGCACTGATCGCGAGCTTCGCAGCGCTCATCGCCGTATGTGCGCTCCTCCCAGCGATCCCCATCGGCGTCGTGCCCATCACGCTGCAGACCTTCGCCGTGATCCTCGCTGGCGCCGTCCTCGGCGCGACACGCGGCACGCTCGCTGTGCTGCTCTGGCTCGCAGTGGGCGCGATCGGCCTGCCGGTCTTCAGTGCCGGCCAGGCGGGCCTCGCCCCATTCGCTGGACCGAGCGTCGGCTACCTGATCTCATTCCCGTTCGCCGCGTTGCTCACCGGCTGGATCGTTGAACGACTCCCACGCAAGCGCGTCGCGACGAGCGTCCCACTGATCCTCCTTGCAGGCATCGCAGCTTCGCTCCTCGTGACCTACCCGCTCGGTGCGCTTGGGATGGCGTGGCGCGCTGACCTCTCGCTCGGACAGGCCTTCCTGTTTGGCCTCTCGTTCATCCCTGGCGACATCCTCAAGAACGTCCTTATGGCGATCGTCGCCACCTCTGTACACCGGGCCTTTCCCGCGCTGCTTCCCACGCGCGGTAGAGGCGCTTCAGTCTCGACTGCCGCCCCAAGTACCCCGGCTTCCGCGTAGGATCGCGTGGTGATCTCGTTCAACCAGGCTGCGGTCGTCGCCCACGACGGCGCGACGATCCTGCACCCCGTATCGTTGACCCTCACCGAACAACGCGTCTCGGTGATTGGCGCGAACGGCTCAGGGAAGTCGACCCTCGCGCGCCTCATCAACGGCCTCGTCGAGCCGAGCTCTGGCAGCGTGAGCATCCTGCCGCCGCAGCTCCGAGAAGGGGTGGCAGCGGCAGGCAGCGCAGCGGCAGCCGATGGAACAGACCGCCACGGCGCAACCTCGGCCACCGCACCAGCGCTCGACACGGTCGCCGACGGGCCAGCGGTGCGCCGCGCTGTCGGCTTCGTGTTCACCGACCCGGCGGCGCAGCTCATCATGCCAACGGTCATCGAAGACGTCGAGCTCTCCCTCCGCCGCTCGCACAAGCACGCGGGAGACCGACGCGCTGCAGCGCTCACTGCGCTCGCACGTTTTGGGCTCGATGGCTTCGCCGAACGAAGCGTGCACGCGCTCTCTGGAGGGCAACAGCAGTTGCTCGCGATCGCCACGGTTCTCGCTACCAACCCACGGATCCTCGTCACCGACGAGCCAACGACGCTGCTCGACCTGCGCAACACGAGCGTTATCGCCGATCTGCTGCTGTCACTGCCGCAGCAGGTGGTCATCGTGACGCACAACCTCGAACTCGCCGCGCGCGCTGACCGCACGCTCGTCGTCTCCGATGGCCACGTCGTCTTCGACGGCGAACCGCACGCCGCGATTGCCCACTACCGCGCGAGCGTGGCCGCAGCATGACCGGCAACGGCGCCCCAGCAGCACTCGGAGCCTACGTCACGCAGACTGGCCCGCTGCACGCACTCCGGCCTGGCGCAAAACTCCTCGGCCTCTTCGCCTTCGCGATCGCCGTGCTCACCGTGAGCGGCTGGGTGAGTGCGGTGGTCGCGCTCTCGATCGGTGTCGCGCTCGCACTGCTTGCCGGCTTACGCGGCCGCGACTTTTGGCGCGTCGCACGCACCTTCGCCCTCATCGGCGTGCCCCTATTCGCATTTCAGACGTGGAACGCCGGCTGGGAGCGCGGCGTCGAGGTGATCGCGGACCTCCTCGCGCTCATCTTCGCCGCGAGCGCGGTCACCGCGAGCACCCGCGCGAGCGACATGCTTGAGACGATTTCCTTTGCGCTGCGCCCTCTCGAACGATTCGGGGTCGACACCGAGCGGATCGCGCTGACGTTCTCACTCGCGATCCGGATGATCCCCGCCGTTCAGGAGCTTGCGAGCGACACCCTGCTTGCGGCTCGCGCACGCGGGCTCGAGCGCAGCCCCCGAGCCAGGACGGTCCCCCTCGTGATCCGCACCGTCTCGCAGGCCCAGCTCACTGGCCAGGCACTCGCAGCTCGCGGCATCGGCGACGAACAGGCCCCCTAGGCTAGACGTATGGCCGAAACTCACGAGATCCCCGAGGGCGTTGACGAGAACTACGAGAACGTTGAAGCTCGGGCTGCGCTGCTCGCATTCACCGCTACCCCGGACTACGAGCACCTCGCGGCGTTCCTGAACGCGCTGCGGGAGGGCTACCTTGTCGTCGACATCACGGGTACGTCGTCGCGCAAGCGTGGGCCGCGCGTGCGCACGATCCGCTCGACGAAGGGGCAGCTCGTCCTCCCCATCTTCACCTCGATGGGTGAACTGCGCGCCATCGCGCCTGCGGCGCGCGGCGAGGAACTGAAGGGGGCGATCATGCCAGCGCGCTCCGCCCTGGCGCTCATTACGGCGGACCGCTTCGTCGCCGCTGAGTTCGACAAGGCGTCTGCGGCGCTCGTCTGCCTGCGCAAGTTCGTCTTGCTCGCCGTTGAGGATGAAGCGATCACTGCGGAATCGCTGCAGGCCTGATTCGCGCATGTCGGCAGGCGCCGCCGGTTGAACGCCACACACGCAACCGCCCGGCGCGCCTCTCACGAGGGCACCGGGCGGTTGCGTGTAGCTGTGTGTGTGGCGCGGAACTACTTGCCGACGCGGAACGCCCTGACAACCTGCACGACGCCGAGCACGACCATCGAAATACCGAGCAGCCACCAGAGCGTCACCGCTCCCATCATCGGCGAGAGCAGCAGCACGACGCCAGCGACGAGCGAGATGATGCCGTAGATGATGCTCCAGACCTTGCTGTCGGACTGCGCCGCAGTCGCGAAGGCGAGTACGCCCTCGAAGATCCAGAGGATACCGACCATGATCGAGAACATGAGGGCGGTGACGACCCCGGCGAACACGAGGTTCGACATGATGATGACGCCGCCAACAACGTAGAGGACACCGAGCAAGATGTGCCCAACGCGCGACCAGCCGCCAACGCCGCGCGCAAAGATCGCGGTGCCAACGTAGACGATGCCCGTGACGATTGCGTAGATCCCGATGAGCGCGGCGATGATCGTGAGTGTCACGCCAGCAGAAGCC
This sequence comes from Leucobacter komagatae, assembly GCF_000834055.1. Taxonomy (GTDB): domain Bacteria; phylum Actinomycetota; class Actinomycetes; order Actinomycetales; family Microbacteriaceae; genus Leucobacter; species Leucobacter komagatae_A. Next base: position 51,057 of record NZ_JXSQ01000012.1, on the reverse strand, counting down.
TTCGGCGCGAAGATCACGAAGAGGCCGAGCACGATAGCGATCAAGCCGCCGACGCCGAACAGAACTCTTGCTCCGTCGGTCGCGCGGGACTCAACCGTGCGTTCCGGTGTATCAGTTACAGACATGATTCGGTGCTCCTATCAGGATTTATATTGCCCCCAGTGAGAGAGTTTCTCTCAGCATCTCACCTTTCGGGGCGAAAGTAATGCATTTTCTCGCCATTGCTGGGGCCAAAAGCCTGTCGGCCCGAACCTATCTTGCGGCCACGCACCGGTGATCGCGCCCGTCACTGCGCTGCTCTTCGCGCCGCACAGGTCCGCCGCGCGCCGCGTCTGACGCCTCCTTCGTCGCCCCGCCCCGGCGGGTAGGGTTGTGACAGCATGGGCCAGGTCGACCCGCATCGTTGCGTGAATCGTGCCATGCGCGGACAAGAACAGGAGCAGTTCAATGAGCGCACTCACTTTGCGAGCGATCACCCCCGGAGACCGCGAGTCTTGGGAGACGAGCTTCCGCGGCTACCGTGACTTCTATGGGATGCCGCACGACGAGACGGTCATCGAGACTGTCTGGGGGTGGCTCAACGACCCGGAGCACGAGACACGTGGCATCGCCGCTGTGCTGGGCGGGAAGCCCGTGGGCATCGCGCACTTTCGCACCTTTTCTCGCCCGCTCGCGGGGAGCACGGGACTATACCTGGACGATCTGTTCACGAATCCCGAGGCCCGCGGGCAGGGCGTTGCAACAGCGCTCCTATCCCACCTCGGCGGGATCGCGCAGGCCGAGGGAGCGTCGGTCGTGCGCTGGATCACCGCGGAGTCAAACACCGCCGCACGCAGCATCTACGATCGCGTCGCCGCAGCGACGCCGTGGGTGACGTACGACCTCACCCCGGGCGCCTAGCGCACCGCTGCCGCGACGTCCCGAATGCGCTCCGTCCCTGGGGTGGGCGCAGTCATGCCGTGCTCGGCAGGCTTGCCGTCGCGATCAACAGCAACAAACACCAGCGTGTCGAGCCTGAGCACGTCCTGTCCCGTCACCGCGTTCTCCACGCGGCAGCTGAGCGTCACCGACGTGCGCCCGAATGCGACCACGCGGTACTCGAGCTCGAGCAGGTCGCCGCGGCCAGCGCGCGAAACAAAGTCGATGGCAGACATGTGCCTCGTCACGATGTCGATCGTTCCCAGCTGGGTGACCGCGACAATCGCGGCCTCCTCATCGACCCACTGCAGCAGCCTGCCGCCGAACAGTGCGTCGTGCTGGTTCAGATCTTCTGGCTTAACCCACTTGCGCACCAGGTGCCGATACTCACTCATAGGACAAGCCTAGGTGAGCACTAGGTGCGAACCCGGCCATAGACTGAGAGCATGGTCGTCTTCGCCGGTGTGCTCCTTCTGCTCAACGCTGTCTACAACGTCATCGTGTGGCCACGATTTTGGACACGCGTAGCGAAGGATCCGCGCGCCCGTGACGAGCAGGGCCGCGCAACCCGCTTCCTGACCGTGCACGCCGTGCTCATCTCGTTCGCTCTCCTGCTTGCCGCGGTCTCAGCGGTCGCGGGCATCATCGTGCTCACGCGCGGCTAGCGACAGCCCAACGCTGGCCGAGCGCCACCAGGCTGCGCGGTGTTCCAGCGGCGTCTCGGCGGCGTCTCGGCGGCGTCTCGGCGGCGTCTCGGCGGCGCTTGAGCCTGCCGGCCAACGCCAAGCGGGCGCGGCCGGCCAGGCTCGGCGTTACTCTGTGCCCGAACGCTCCGCGGCATCCTCGCCGTCAGTGCCCTCGGATGATCCGTCCTCCGACTCAGCCGAGTCCTCTTCCTCATCGCGGCCAGACGCGATGTGCGTCGCTGGCCCAAGATGAGATGCTCCACCCTCGCCAACCCAGCCATCACCTGGCGTGCGGGCAGGATCCGAGTTGTGATCCGGCATTGCCTTCTTCGTTTCTTCGGCCATTCCCGCTCCCCTTTCAACAGTGAAACATGTGCCACAGAGTCTACGCACGATTGCTCCGCACAGCCAGGGCATCTGCATGAACACGACAGGAACACAGAGCCTGCTAATAGGATGGCGGAATGAAGCGGATCCTCACCTACGGCACCTTTGACCTCCTCCACTGGGGTCACATCCGGCTCCTCAAGCGCGCAAAGAGCCTCGGCGACTACCTCGTGGTTGCCGCCTCGACCGAGGAATTCAACGCGGGCAAGGGCAAGAAGACCTACCACGACTTCGAAACACGCAAGAACATGCTCGAGGCCGTGCGCTACGTTGACCTCGTCATCCCCGAAGACTCGTGGGAGCAGAAGATTGACGACGTGAAGAAGTACCAGATCGACACGGTCGTGATGGGCGGCGACTGGGAGGGCGACGAGCGCTTCGAGATCCTCACCCCGTACTGCGACGTCGTCTACCTCGACCGCACCGAGGGCGTCTCAACCACGAAGATCAAACGCGATCTTGGCGTGAACTCCTAGTTCACCGACCCAAAAGCCCCACTCGCCGCCAGTGCATCTGGCCGGTGAGTGGGGCTTTCGCGTCGCCTGCGCGACCCTAGAGCACCTTTGAGAGGAACGCCTTCGTGCGCTCCCGCTGCGGGTTGGTGAGCACCTCAACCGGATCCCCGGCTTCGACAACGACCCCGCCGTCCATGAAGACGAGCTTGTCGGCGACCTGCTTCGCGAACCCCATCTCGTGCGTCACGACGATCATCGTCATGCCGCTCTCCGCGAGACCCTGCATCACGTCGAGCACCTCGCCGACGAGCTCCGGATCGAGCGCGCTCGTCGGCTCGTCGAACAGCATGAGCTTGGGATCCATCGCCAGCGCGCGGGCAATCGCGACGCGCTGCTGCTGCCCGCCAGACAGGTGAGCTGGATAGTAGTCGTGCCGGTCGGCGAGGCCAACGCGAGCCAGCAGTTCCATGGCCCTGGACTGCAGCGCGGCCTTCGAGCCCTTCTTCAGGAGCGTCGGGGCCATCGCTACGTTTTCGAGCGCCGTCATGTGCGGGAACAGGTTGAAGCGCTGAAACACCATGCCGATATCTCGCCGCTGCACTGCGGCTTCCTTCGGGTGCATCTCGTAGAGCTTGTCGCCCACCTGGCGGTACCCAACGAGCTTGCCGTCCACCGACAGCCTGCCTGCGTTGATCGTCTCAAGGTGGTTGATGCAGCGCAGGAACGTTGATTTGCCCGAGCCCGAGGGCCCGACCAAGCACAGCACCTCGCCCCGCTGCACCTCGAGCGAGATCGATTTCAGCACCTCGTTCGAGCCGAACGACTTCGAAATAGCCTCGGCCTTCACCATTGGGGTGTCGGCCGGAGCCTGAGTCTCTGTGTGGTTCATCGTCCGCCTCCTGCGCCTGGGCCTGCCGGTCCGCCGTGCTCCGGCAGGTCGCCGACGACACCTATTGTTTGCGTCTCAACGGTTGGCTTCTGCACGTCAGTGCGCGCGTCGACGCCCTTCGCGAAGTGCCGCTCGAGATAGTACTGACCCACCATGAGAATCGACGTCACCACGAGATACCAGATCGAGGCCACGATGAGCATGGGCACCGGCTGGTAGGTCACACCGGCAATATCGCGTGACCGCGTGAACAGCTCGCCGATAAAGGGGACCGCAGCGACCAGCGACGTTGTTTTCAGCATCGAGATGACTTCGTTGCCTGTCGGCGGAATGATGACCCGCATCGCCTGCGGCAGCACGACACGCGTCATGGTGTGCCACCAGCCAAGGCCGAGGGCAGTTGCCGCCTCGTCCTGGCCCTTGTCGACCGCGAGCAAGCCCGCACGCACGATCTCTGCCATGTACGCAGCCTCGTTGAGCGCAAGCCCGATGACCGCGAGCGTGAAGTAGGAGAGGAAGTCTTTCGTCGTCAGCGTGACAAAGGCTTCAGTGAACGGAATGCCGATCGTGATGGTCTTGTAGACAACGGTGATGAGCCCCCAGAACGTGAGCTGCACGTAGACGGGAGTGCCTCGGAAGATCCACAGGTAGACCCACGACACCGACTTGACGACGGGGTTCGGGGACTGCCGCATGACCGCGAGGAGCACACCGAGCAGGATCGCGATGACCATCGAATAGAGCGTGAGCTGCAGGGTGTAGCCAATGGCGGTAATAATCCGCTGATCGAAGAGGTACTTTCCGACCTCTGGCCAGTTGTAAACGGGCCTGTTGAACGCTGAGTCGTAGATGAATACGGCCGCGAGGACCACGATGACCACGGCGGCGAGCATGCGCCAGGGGTGGCGTCGCTTGATCGCGATGAGCTCCTCCGGTCGAGCGTGTTCTTCGTCGGCATCACCAACTGAGTGAGACATATGTTTGCTTCCTGATAGGCGCGTATGGGACGGCACAGGGGCGGCAGGACTGATGTCCAGCCGCCCCTGGTCGAGCGAGCGGCTAGTTCTTTGCCGCGTTAATGGTTGCCTCAGTGATCGCACCCGACTCGAAGCCGGCATCAGTGAGGATCTTCAGGTAGGTGCCATCGTCCATGAGCGACTGCAGTGCCGCCTGGACGGCCTTCGTCATCTCGCTGTCCTTCTGCGTCGCGAAACCATACGGGGCTGCGTCGAACATGTCGCCGACGACGTGGAGCTGGTCGCCGAGCTTGTCGACGGCGTCGATCGTGACGGGCAGATCAGCTGAGAAAGCGTCGGCCATGCCGTTCACCACCGCGTTCGTCACCTCCGGCTGGCCTTCGAATGGCAGGATCTCGATGCCGGGCTTGCCTGCGTCCTTGCACTCCTGATCGCGGCGCGGCATCTCGTCGAGGTGCTGCACCGTTCCGGTCTGCACCGCAACAGTGAGGCCGCAGGCGTCGTCCGGGTCGATTTCGGCGTCGCTCGGCGCTGCCCACTGGCTGCCTGCGTTGAGGAAGTTTACGAAGTCGACCGACTTCTGCCGCTCGAGGGTGTCCGTGAACGAGGAGGAGCCGAGGTTGACGACGCCTTCCTGGATGCGCGGGATAATGCTGTCGAAGCCGAGAATCTCCCACTCTGGCGTCAGGCCGAGCTTCGCGGAGACGGCCTCTGCGAGTTCAACACCCCAGCCAATGGGCTCACCCTTATCGTTCTTGTATTCGTTGGGCGGGTATTCCGCGTCGGTGCCAATGACGACGACGCCTGCGCTCTTAATGTCCTCCGGAAGGAGCGCAACAGCTGCCTCGTCCGGCTTGATCGTCGCTGACGCGTCGGCCTTGACTCCGTCAGTACCTTCTTCGGCCGCATTGTTTGCGCAGCCTGCGAGCGTGAGTGCCGCAACTGCGGCAAGGGCGGGGAGTGCGTAGCGAATCTTCATCGATTCCTCCTAATTGAGGGAAGTGTGTTCAGTCTTGAAACCTCGAAGCCGAGTGTAGCGAGCCACGGAGCTTCGCATGAAAACAGAGTACCTATCCCGCTCCATACACCGCCTGGATCGGGCCACTTTGTTGCCGAACTGTGTCTGGAAACGGTCTGGCACCTAGGGATTGCCTACGAACGCGGCCGAGTGGGCAAGATTATGGCAACACAAAGCCCCCCACCGGGAGTGCATCTCGGTGAGGGGCTGTGTCTATACGCGGAGGATGGGGGATTTGAACCCCCGAGGGCGTGAACCCAACACGCGTTCCAGGCGTGCGCCATAGGCCGCTAGGCGAATCCTCCTTGTTTTCCGGGCGAACCCGGCCAACGCAGACAAGTCTAGCGTGTTCGCGGACCGCCGCGCGCCACCGGCCTGCTCAGCGGCCGCTCCTGCAGGCTTGGCGGCCACGAGACCGCCGCCCAAAGATCACGAGGGCGTATTCCGTTGACCGCCGGAATTGCGCACCGCCCTGCCAAGCCCCTGGTCAACCTGTGAAAACGGGCCTGAGCTTGAATGTAACGGAATCGTAACGCATACTGGAAAGGTTGCAGGCCCACCGGTTTCGCAATCCTCAACGTTTTTGGAGTCCCTGAGTGCCATCACCCGCAAAGCCCTTTGTGGTCACGCTTGTAGCCGCTGTGACCTTCGCACTGGGAGTAGCGCCAGCAGGCGCGGTCGAGACCGCAAACGCAACGGCAGCCGCGACAACCCCGACCGTTGCACTCACTACGCAGGCGCTCAGCACCCAGGCCGGTACCGCACCGCTCGCCCCGATCAGCACCGTCCTCGCTGACGGCGAGAGCAGCACCGTAAGCGCAGTGCACGGTTTCGACGTTGACGCTGCGATCGCCGCGGCAACTGCCGAACTCGGCACCAGCCGCGCGACCGGCTGGGGAGCTGCAGGCGAGTGCATCGTCTCAGCACAGCGCTGGATCCGCGCCGGAGGCGGTTCATGGACCGGCGGCGGGGACCCAGTATCCAACTACGTTGGCGCCCTGCGCCTCGCCCCAACCGAGGCACAAGCGGGCGACGTTATTCAGTACGAGCACCTCCAGTTCCCCACTTCGTGGGTGTCGGGTGTACACACCGTCCTCGTCACGGGCGTGAACGACGACGGCACCTACCGGATCATCGAGTCCAACAACCCGACGGGCTCCGGCTACGTGCAGGAAGACACCTCGTGGGTCCCAGCACCGCCGGCCGGCTTCCAGGCCGTAGCCTGGCGCTTCTAAGCTTCGAGCACCCGCTCGTAGCTGCGCACGAGCGCAGCAGTCTGGGTTGACTGCAAGAGCCGCCGCCCAGCGCTTTCAGGGACGCGAAGCTCCCCTGGCCGCTCGCTGAGCTCTGCAACCGCCTGGCTCAGCGCCGCAGCAAGCGCCGCGACGCTCGCATCCTCCGCGAGCCAGCACGGCTCAACCGCAAGGTCTTTCGAGATGTTCGCGTCACAGAAGACCGTCGGGGTGCCGAGCGCGGCAGCCTCATAGGGCGTCAGCCCTTGCGTTTCGAACCCGATCGAGGTCTGCACGAGCGCGTCAGCGTCGCGCATCGCCAGGAGTGCCGCCTCGTACGGGACCGGGCCGGCAACGCGCACCCGATCCTGCAATCCGAGCGCCTCAATCCGCCGCTCGACGCGGGCAAGCAGCAACCCGGCCCCGTGGAGCGTGACATCCGCATCCACGCGCGACTCACCCAGCGCGTCAATAAACTCGAGCACCCGCTTCTCGCCGCTCATCCGGCCAAGCCACACGAGCCGCGGCCGCACACGCTCGCTCCGCGGCACCTGTCGAACAGACTCGATGAGCTCGTCGTCGACGCCGCCCTGTGTCACCGCGACGGCTGGCGCGACGCCGTGCCGCTCAAGCGTGCGCGCAAAGTGGCCCGACGGCGCGGTGACGAGTGCGGCGCCAGCCGTGAGTTCGGCAAGGTAGCGCCAGGCGCCGCCATCCGCTGCGGCGACCCGGCCACGTAGTGCTGCTGGCACCCGCCCGACGCTCAGCCGCCGCCAGATCCGCAGCGAGGCGAACGCGATCGACGCGAACGGCGTCACCGCCCTTGTTCCCTCGTCCACGTTGTTGTGCATGGTGAACACGACGGGCACTCCCAGTCTGCGTGCGGCCCGGAGTCCGATCATCGCACCCCAAAAGTCCCCCTGAACATGCACCAGGTCGACCGCCGCGGCACCTGCCTGCTCCCTGGCAGCAAGCGCAAGGTCAAGCGCGCGGTCGCTCCGCCACCCCGGCCACGAGATCCCGTACTCGCGATCTCGCGTGATCGGCATCGACGGAAGGTCGATATACGCGGCCCGGTCTGACGCTCCCGGCTCATAGCCCCTGCGGTGTAGCGCGGGGGCGGCGATGCTCACCGTGTGGCCGGCGCGTTCAAGGAACCGCCGCTGCAACCGCAGCGCGACCTGGACGCCACCGAGCGACTCAGGGTGCTGGTCGGTGACGATAAGAATGTGCATGGCGCCTACGCCACTGGCGTGCCCCGGTACAGGGACTCAAAGGTGTCAAGGGTGCGGTCAATGTCGTGAGACTGCACGGCTTCGAGCGAGGCGTGCTGCATCCGCTCGTACTCCTCCGGCTGCGCGGTCAGCACGTGCGTGACGGCCTCGGCAAGCTCGCGGTCGTTCCCGGGCTGGAACAGGTAGCCGTTCTCGCCGTGCTGCACGAGGTGCGGCAGCGCCATCGCATCAGCCGCGACGATCGGCAGCCCTGAGGCCATGGCCTCCATCGTCGCGATGGACTGGAGCTCAGCGATCGAGGCGATGACGAACACCGACGCGTCCGTCAGATAGCCGCGGAGGGCCTCGTCGCTCACGCGCCCGGTGAAGTGGACGCGGTCGGTCAGCCCGAGCTCGGCAACAAGCTTCTCGAGGTTCTTGCGCTGATCACCGTCACCGACGATCGTGAAGCTCGCGTTGAGCGCTGGATCGAGGCGCAGGAGCGCGCGGATAATCACGTCGATTTCCTTCTCGAGCGTTACCCGACCGACGAAGACGAGCTTGTGCTGCTCGCGTGGCCCAACAACCGCGGTGTAGTCGCTCGCACGCAACCCACAGCTCACCGGCAGCACCCCCCGCCGATACGTGTTGCGCTCGAGGAAGTCGGCCGCCCTGCGGGTCGGGGTCGTGATCGCAGCTGCTCGGCGGAGCACGCGGTCGGCGTCCCGCCAACCCCACCGCACGAACAGACGCTTTGCCCGCTCGGGCAACAGCGTGAAGTCGAACACGTTTTCTGGCATCACGTGGTTCGTTGCAACGACGCGGATCCCGCGCTTTGCGCCCTCGTGTGCGAGCGCACGCCCGATCACGATGTGCGACTGGATGTGGATCACGTCTGGCCGCACCTGGTCGAGCACCTTGCGCGCGTAGTGCCTCGCGCGCCAGGGCAGCACGAACCGCAGCCAGTCGTGCGGGTACCACCGCCAGCTCGGGAGCCTGTACACCGTCATCTGCTCACCCTCGATGGTCTCGAGAAACGCCCCGCCGAGGCGGTGCTTCTTCGAGGGCGCGGCAACGTGAACCTCGTGCCCGCGCCGAACGAGTCCGGCGGCAAGCCGCTCCGCGAAGCGGGCGGCGCCGTTCACGTCAGGGGCAAATGTGTCGCAACCGATGAGGATGCGGATGGGGGCGCTGTCGGGGTGTGATGTCACGGTGTGCAGTCGTCCTTAAACACATAGGGGGTGGCGAACAAACTCAAGTGTATTCTGCCGCTCCCGTGAGCTCCCGGAGCATCGCCGCCGCGAATTCCCGCGGGTGAGCCACGGTCGGCAATCAGGCGGTTTGCTACCTGGTGTTCCGCGGCCTCCCGCTCTGCAATCTGGCGCTTCCCACCCCAACCCGAGACCCTAGAACGATGCCCCGTTTTCACTCATCAGCAGCCCGTGTTATCGGAGACCGTGTTCGCAGCGCACGAAGGGCGCAGGGGATATCCATGGACGATCTCAGTGACCTCAGCGAGGTCAGTCTCACCAGTGTCGGCAAGATCGAGCGCGGAACACAGAGCCCATCGGCCGAGACGCTCGTGCGCATTGCAACTGCGCTCGACATCGATCCAGGGTCGCTCATCAGCGGGCTCCTAGCCGACGATTACGGGCAGCGTTCGCACCTGTTCACCGCACGCGACTTCATTCGTGAGCAGCAAGCGCGTGAGCGTGCCGCACGCGAGCAGCGCCTCAGCGGGCAGCCACCACAGGCAGACCGCACGCCAGAGGACTTGGCTGGCTAACGCCGCCTCACAGCGGCCGCCGAACAGCGGCCCGCCACGCCCGCCGGGTTACTGCGCGCTCTGCTCGCCGTCAATCGCTGCGTCCTCTTCGACGTCGTCCGCCGTGCGGTCACGGTTGCGCCACGCGTACACGCTCTCTGACGCCTCTTCGCGTGGCTTCGAGAGCAGCAGGATCGACAGCGAAACGCCGATGAGGGCAGCAAGGATGGCGGCAATGACACCCGACATCTTCATAGTGAAGCCGAGCGCAAGGCCGAGGGCATACAGCCCAGCGAAGGGCACGACAAAAAACAGCAGGCGCAGCACAATGTACGTGGTCCAGGCTTTGCGATGTTCACTCACAGCGGTGAGTCTACCTACGTAGACTGAGCACTCCCACCCCACTCCCGGAGTCTCGCCGGGTAGCATGAAGGCATGGTCAGGTTCATCATTATCGGCGCCGTCATCGCGGTGGCGTTCACGCTGTATTCGCTGGTCGACGCCGCGATGACCGACCACTCGCGCGCTCGCGGCGTCAGCAAGCCGGTGTGGATCGTCATCATCGTCCTCCTCCCGGTCATTGGAGCCCTGCTCTGGCTCATGATCGGCAAGGGCAGCCCGTCCACGGGGCCTGGCTCAGCCCAGCGACTCGCGCCGGACGACGACCCAAGGTTCACGGGGCGCCAACTCAGCGACGCAGAGCGTGACTCGCTCCGCGACCTCGAAGCTCGCCTCAAAGAACTCGACGATGAAACGTTCCCCGGCGAGGAGCCTCCGAAGGCTCAGCCGAGCGAGGACCACGATCAGGATCAGGATCAGGACGAAGCGAGATGACGCGCGGGCCAGCCCCCGCATCAGTCTTCGCCGTTGAGCTCCTCGCTGGGCTCATTCGCCGCGGCGTTTCAGACATCGTGGTGTGCCCAGGATCAAGATCGCAGGCCCTCGCGCTCGCGGCCGCCGCAGCCGAAGAGGCCGGCGCGATCCGCCTCCACGTGCGCGTCGACGAGCGATCCGCTGCGTTCTTTGCGCTTGGCCTCGCCCGCGAAACCGGGATGCCGGCGCCCGTCATCGTGACGAGCGGGACCGCGGTCGCGAATCTCGCCCCTGCGGCGTTCGAGGCGCACGAGGGGCGCGTGCCGTTCATCGCGCTGACCGCTGATCGCCCGGCGGCGCTGCGCGGCACCCGCAGCAACCAGACGACCACGCAGTTCGACATGTTTGGCAGCGCCGCTCGGCTCTCGCTCGACGTCGCCCCGCCAACCTTCGCGGCCGATGGCGACATCGGCCGCGATCCCGCGCAGGATCCTGGCCGCCTCGCGGCACGTGCTTTCGCCGCCGCCCTTGGCTTCCCCGGAGACATGCCTGCGGGGCCGGTGCAGCTCAACCTGCAGTTTGTTGAGCCGCTCTCCGGCACGGCCGGCTTCGAGCGCATGATCGCCGAGGGCTTCGCGGCCGCAGGCGAAGAGGGCGCCGAAGCGCGGGCGAACGCCGCCCGCAATGCCGCGCTCGCGCCAGGGTCGGCGTCCCGCTCTGACGGGCAGAGCTTCGAAACGTACCTGCCGGATCCCGGTGGGGACGGCGGCTATATCCACAGCGACGACGCCCTCACTGTGGTCGTTGCGGGATCGGGAGCTGGCGACGAGGCCGAGGCCTTCGCACGCGACGCGGGGCTGCCGCTCCTCGCCGAGGTTGTGAGCGGCTCCCGGTTCGGCCGCGAGGCGATCACCGCCTACGCATCGCTCATCGATGCGCCGGATATCGGCGGCCTCACGGAGCGCGCAATCGTGTTCGGTCACCCGACGCTCACCCGCCAGGTGCCGGCGCTGCTCGGGCGCGATGACGTTGAGGTTGTCGTTGTGGATCCGCACTCCGGCGACCATTACGCCCCCGCAGCGGGTGCACGCGTCGTGCCGTCGGCCGTCGTTGCCGAAGGCCACGACCCACGTGTGCACCGCCGCTGGCTCGGCGTCTGGGTCGCTGCCGACCGCGAGCTGCAGCGTGAGCGCAGCACCGTGCACGAGCCCGACCTCGATGCGGCACGCGAGACCGGTTACAAGGAGCGCAACGCATACGCGCGCGCCGAGGTCGCCGTGAAGCGGGAACCCGTGACGCGCGACATGCTGGTCGAGACCGTGTGGCGGGCGACGTGGCCACACGACCGGCTCGTACTTGCGGCCTCCAGGCTCGTGCGCGTGCTCGACGGCCTCGCCCCCGCCCGCAAGCTCACCGTGCATGCGAACCGCGGGCTCGCCGGCATCGACGGCACCATCGCGACCGCACTCGGCGTTGCCGTTGCGAGCCAGGTCGACCCTGACCCCGCCCGCGCCGCGGGCACAACGCGGGTCGTCATCGGCGACCTCGCATTGCTGCACGACGCCGGATCGCTGCTGCTCCCTGAGGAGCCTGAGCTGCGGCCGCGCATCCAGCTCGTCGTCGGCAACGATGGCGGCGGGACAATCTTCGACAACCTCGAGGTCGCGGAAACAACGCCGCCAGAGGCGTTTGAGCGCGTCATGCGCACGCCCCGCAAGGCCGATCTTGCGGCGCTTGCCGCCGCCTACGGCTGGGAGTACCACCTCGTGGAGACCCGTGGCGAGCTCGAGCGGCTGTTCACGGCGCCGGTAACGGGGCCGACACTTGTCGAGGTGCCGCTCGCCTGAGCGCCTTCCAGCCGGGTGTCGGCATTCGCCGGTGGCTGGCCGGGGCGCGAGGCCGCGGCTCCCGGGGTGTTCGCATGGGCCACAAAGCTCTACAGTTGCTGTACGGCATCGACTGCCCAACGAGCAGTCGGGCGTGAACCACTGATGGGGGCGGTATGGCGAATCAATTCTGGGACGGCGACGTAGCGGAGTTGCTCCGCGTGCACGACGACTTCGACCTCACCGCGGTCGACCCCGCAGCAACCCCAGGCACACGCGCAAACAAGAAGGCCGGCCAGGCCGAGCTCGCCGACGCCGCTCAGGAGCTGCGCGAGCTGCAGGAGCGGCTCTACGCGCAGAGCCGGGCCGGGGCACCGGAGCGCGTCCTTGTCGTGTTGCAGGCGATGGACGCCGCGGGCAAGGGTGGCATCGTCAACCACGTCTTCGCGCAGCTCGAGCCGCACGGGCTCCAGCTCACCGCATTCAAATCGCCGAGCGAGGAAGAACGCAGCCACGACTTCCTCTGGCGCATCGAACCGCGCGTTCCAGGCCCCGGCGTGATCGGCCTCTTCGACCGTTCTCACTACGAGGACGTCCTCATCCAACGAGTGCGCGCCTTCGCGCCGCCGGAGGAGATCGAGCGGCGCTACGACGCGATCACTGACTTCGAGCGTCGGATCACGGAAGATGGCGTGCGGATCGTCAAGATCATGCTCCACGTTTCACCCGAGGAACAGGCGGCCCGCCTCGCCGACAGGCTCGCAACACCGTCGAAACACTGGAAATACAATCCCGGCGACGTCGACGAGCGCGAACTCTGGCCCGAGTACATGTCCGCGTTCCAGCTGGCCATCGAGCGCACGCACACCGCCAACGCACCGTGGCACGTCGTGCCAGCCAATGCGAAATGGTACGCGCGGGTCGCGGTGCAGCGGATCGTCATCACCGAGCTGCAGCGCATCGACCCCCAGTGGCCCGCGGCCGAGTTTGACGTCGCAGCGGAGCAGGCTCGGCTCGCAGCTACCGCCGAGCTCCGCTGGCCCTAACCGGCGGGGCGGAGCAGCACAGCCCTCCCGGCGCAGCCGACCAAACCGGCCCGTGCCTGGCCAGGCCTGGCCAGGCCAGGCGCGTGCTAGCTGGCGAATGCCTCGGTGATCGGGCGGAACTTTGAGACGGTCTCGCCGAGCTCATGCTGCGGGTTTGATCCTTCGACGATCCCGCCACCGGCTGTCGCAACAATCGCGCGCGCGCCATCAGCATCGACCTCGCCGATCTGCGCGCAGCGGAGCGCGATCACCCATTCACCGTCGCCAGCAGCATCGATCCACCCGACGGCCCCGGAGTAGCGACCGCGGTCGAACGGCTCGAGCTCGGCGATCAGCGCGACAGCGTCCGCGGTGGGTGTGCCGGCAACCGCTGCCGTCGGGTGCAGCGCGTCAACGAGTTCGAGTGCCGTTGACTCGGCGCCGAGCGCCGCGCCAAGATCGGTCGCCAGGTGCCACACGTTCGGCAGCTGCAGGGCGAACGGAGCATCGCTTGTGCGCAGCTCAGTGACGTGGGGGGCGAGGGCAGTGACCACGCTCTGCACGGCAAAATCGTGCTCGTGCTGCTCCTTCGCTGAGCGCAACAGCTCGTCCCGCGCCGCGCGGTCACGCGCCGCATCCTCAGCGCGCCGCCCGCGGGTTCCAGCGAGCACGCGGGCTGAGACCGCGCCGCTCGTGGAGCGGACGAGCGTTTCGGGGCTTGCGCCGATGAGGCCATCGACGGCAAACGTCCAACAGTCGAGGTAACGATCGCTCAGGCGCTCAAGCGGGATGCGCACGTCGGCACCCGGCTCGAGCTGGCCACCGATCTGACGTGACAACACGACCTTCTCAAGGTCGCCAGCAACAACCCGCGCGGTCGCGTTGCGCACTCCGGCGAGATACGCGTCCACGTCGCTGCCGCCAATCGAGGCACCCCACTTGGGTTGGCCTGCGCCTGGCGCGGGCGATCGGTAGGCGACGACCTCCGGCTCGCGCAGTTCGACACCCGACCATGCCGCTGCGTCGAGCGGGCGCGCAGCCGGCAGCACCGAGGCGGGATCCACCCCGTCAACTAAGGCGGCCGCCTCGCCACGGAGGGTCACCTCCGTCACCCACGCCATGTTTCGGTGGCGGTGGATCAGGAGCCGCGGAACAATGAGCACACTCTCGGAGGCGCTCTCATCAGCAAACGCGAACGTGCCAAAGGCGACGAGCCCCGAGCCTGGCATGCCGACCGGGTCGTCAACGACCGCGGCAGCGGCAATCTCGCGCCACACCCGTGACGCCTCAACGAACCGGTCTGGGCCGGTGAACACCAGCCGAAGCACTTCGCCAACACCGACGCATCCACGGTCGCCACGGTTCCAAAACAGCGGGGCTGTTGGGTCAGCAAAGGTGAGGAGATTCGGCAGCTCGCCAAGCGGTTTAGTCACCGCTGATAGCGTCGGCGCGTCTCCCGCTGGGCTCACGGTAACGTCGGTCATCACCATGCCAATCTACTCGTCAGGTTCTGCAAGCACTCACAGAGGCACAACCGGCTACGATGGAACGGTGACTCGACCAGACACCACGACCAAGCATGCGACGGATGTTTCTGCCATGTTCGATGAGGTATCCCCAAAATACGATCTCCTCAACGACGTGCTCTCGGTCGGGAATTCGCGCCTCTGGCGCATCGCAACCACCAAAGCCGTCGCCCCCCGCAAGGGGATGCGCGTGCTCGATCTTGCAGCGGGCACCGGAACATCCTCCGCCGCGCTTGCAGCGCACGGCGCGCATGTGACGGCCGCTGACTTCTCGGAGGGGATGCTCGCTGAGGGCCGCCGCCGCAACGCTGGCAACGACCTCATCGACTTCGTCTGGGCAGACGCGACCCAGCTGCCGTTCGAAGACGACAGCTTCGACGCGGCGACGATCTCATACGGGCTCCGCAACGTTTCGGAGCCGAAGGTCGCGCTCGCTGAAATGGCGCGCGTCGTGAAGCCTGGTGGCCGAGTCGTCATCGCCGAGTTCTCGCGACCTGCGTCCGGCCCAGTGAACTGGGCGTACACGCAGTACAACAGGCACGTGTTGCCGCGCGTCGCGGGCGTCATCAACCGTGACGCAGCAGAGGCCTACAACTACCTCAACGAGTCGATCGAGACCTGGCCCGGCCAGGAGGAGCTCGCTGGCTGGCTGCGTGAGGCTGGCCTCGAGCGCGTCGCATACCGAAACCTCTCGCTCGGCATTGTCGCACTGCACCGCGGCTTCGTGCCGCGCACGGCGACGCCGCGCGACGCAGAAGGCGCACAGGACGCGAAGGGCGCGAAGGGCGCGAAGCCCGCTACGGACAAGCAGCCAGCAGCGGACAAGCAGCCAGCAGCGAAGAAGTCGGCGACCGCCGAGAAGCCAGCCGGCTCGAAGCAGGCGGCTCCGGCGGACAAGCCAGCAGACGCGAAGGCAGACGCGAAGGAACCGGCAGCGACGAAGCCAGCGGCCAAGAAGCCGGCGGCGAAGAAGCCGGCCGCAAAGACCTCAGCCGCAAAGACGTCGACCGCCAAGAAGCCCGCAGCGAAGGCCGCAGCTGACAAGAAGCCAGCGGCTAAGAAGCCAGCGGCGGCGAAACCAGCGGCCAAGAAGCCAGCGGCCAAGAAAACGGCTGCGTCGAAAACCGCTGCTGCCCCCAAGAAGCCGGCGGCAAAGGCCGCTGCAGACACAAAGCCTGCAGCGAAGAAACCAGCGGCCGCGAAGCCTGCTGACACGCAGTCAGCAGCGTCGCAGGGCACCCCGAAGTCCGACACGAGCGAGCGAGGCCACGAGTGATCCGCCAGACGACGGCTGACACCACCACCCAGGCCCTCCCGATGCGGCTCTTCCGCAGCGCGGAGGATCGGCGGCAGGCGAAGGAACTGCAGCGCGAACTTGACCTTATAGAGGCGACGCTGCTGGAAAATCTCGGCTTCGCTTCGGCAGTCGCTGACGCCCCTGCGCGCTACCTCGCGGAGGCCGGAGGCAAGCGGATCCGCCCCATGCTTACGGTGCTCACGAGCCAGCTCGGAGATGGTCCGAGCGAACTCGTTCGCCGCGCTGCGGTCGCCGTTGAGATGACCCACCTCGCCTCGCTGTACCACGACGATGTGATGGATGAGGCGACGCTGCGGCGCGGCGTTCCCGCGTCGCAGATCGTGTGGTCGAACTCGGTAGCTATCCTCGCCGGTGACTTGCTCTTCGCGCGAGCCTCCTCCCTCGTTTCGGGGATGGGCGAGGATGCGATCCTGCTCCAGGCGCAGACATTCGAGCGGCTGTGCCTCGGCCAGCTCCACGAGACCGTTGGCCCGCAGCCTGGCGATGACCACATCGAACACTACATCCAGGTGCTCGCCGACAAGACGGGTGCCCTCATCTCGACCGCGGCCCGCATGGGCGTCATGTTTGGCGCCGGAACCGCCGAGCACGCGAACGCCGTCACCGAGTACGGCGAGCGCATCGGCGTCGCGTTCCAACTCATCGACGATGTCATCGATCTATCCCCAAAGAAGGAGCAGACGGGTAAGCGGGCGGGCACTGACCTGCGCGCTGGCGTCGCCACGCTCCCTCTGCTCCTCCTTCGAAACCGAGCCGCAAACGGCGATACCGAGGCGCAGGCGCTCCTCACCCGCATCGACGCGGGTGTACTGGCCATCGCCGAGGGTGCCGACCTTGCGGTCATGGATCCTGAGGTCGCAGCGCTGTATGCCCACGAGGTGACGCGCGAGACCGAAGCCACCGCCCAGCGTTGGGCCGACGAGGCTGTTGCAGCGCTGAACGTGCTGCCGAAGTCGCCGGTCAAGCGTGCGCTTGAGCGCATGGCGGAGTCTATTGTTTCGAGGGAAGGGTAGTTCCGGGGAATGAGCAAAATGCGCCTGGCAATTGTGGGGGCCGGACCAGCCGGTATTTACGCTGCAGATTTGCTGCTGAAAGCGGAGCGTGACTTCGAGGTCGAGATCGACCTGTTCGAGCAGCTGCCAGCTCCCTACGGGCTCGTGCGCTACGGAGTTTCGCCCGACCACCCGCGCATCAAGGGCATCATTAACGCCCTGCGCGACGTGCTCGACAGCGGTCAGATCCGGTTCTTCGGCAACGTCCGCTACGGCCAGGACCTCACGCTCGACGACCTCAAGCTGCACTACAACGCGGTGATCTTCTCGACGGGTGCTATCCGCGACGCGATGCTCGGCGTGCCTGGCATCGACGCTGAGGGCTCGTACGGCGCCGCCGACTTCGTGAGCTGGTTTGACGGGCACCCCGATGTGCCGCGCACCTGGCCGCTCGAGGCGGCTTCGGTCGGCGTCATCGGCAACGGCAACGTCGCGCTCGACGTCTCACGCATGCTCATCAAGCACGCTGACGATCTCCTCGTCACTGAGATCCCCGAGAACGTGTACGAGGGGCTCAAGGCGAACCCGATCGAGGAGCTGCACCTCTTCGGCCGCCGCGGCCCGAAGTACGTGAAGTTCACGCCGCTCGAGCTCCGCGAGCTCGGCGAGGTGCGCGACGTCGACATGGT
This sequence comes from Leucobacter komagatae, assembly GCF_000834055.1. GTDB lineage: Bacteria > Actinomycetota > Actinomycetes > Actinomycetales > Microbacteriaceae > Leucobacter > Leucobacter komagatae_A. The sequence continues at coordinate 33,327 of NZ_JXSQ01000012.1, read as the reverse complement.
GATCGACGAGCGCGACTTTGCGCACGCTGACCCGTATGCAGACGAGGTGCTCGCGAAGAACAAGCAGGTCACGGTGATGACCCGCATCATGGACAAGTGGCGTGACGAGCAGCGCGCCCGCGAGGCTGGCGAGGTGGAGCCGTCGTCGCGCCGCCTGCACCTGCACTTCTGGTCGAAGCCGGTCGAGGTTGTTGTCGAGGACGGGAATGTGGTCGGCCTGAAGGTCGAGCGCACCGCACCAGACGGCGAGGGCGGCGTTGTCGACACCGGCGAGTTCGAGGTCATCCCGATGCAGTCGCTCTACCGGGCGATCGGCTACTTCGGTTCGCCACTCGACGAGATCCCGTTTGACGAATCGCGCGGCGTGATCCCGAATGATCGCGGCCGCGTGCTCGACCTCGAGGGCAGTCAGGTCCCCGGCGTGTACGCGACCGGGTGGATCAAGCGCGGCCCGGTCGGCCTCATTGGCCATACGAAGTCAGACGCTATGGAGACTCTTGAGCAGCTCATGGCAGACTCAGAAACTTGGTGGCAGCCCGAGCAAGGTGACGCAGGCACCATTCCTGAGCTACTCTCTGAACGAGGGGTGCCGTACACAAACCTTGACGGCTGGCACCGCCTCGACGAACACGAGCTGTCGCTTGGCGAGGTCGCCGGGCGCACGCGCATCAAGGTTGTCTCGCGTGACGAGATGACCCGAATTTCGCGTGGTGAGTGAGCGGATTTTCTACACACAACACTGACCAGGTGCGCGCCTACAAGGCTCGCACCTGACCGGGCAACCCACCGCCCAAGGGAGGAACTCAAAGACGATGTTCGAAAAGATTCTGGTTGCAAACCGTGGAGAAATCGCGATTCGCGCGTTTCGCGCTGCGAATGAGCTTGGGGCAAAGACCGTTGCGGTGTACCCGTACGAGGATCGCAACTCCCTACACCGGCTGAAGGCGGACGAGGCCTACCTCATCGGCACCGAGGGCGGCCCGGTCCGCGCGTACCTCGACATCGCCGAAATCGTGCGCGTCGCGCAAGAGTGCGGGGCAGACGCGATCTACCCGGGGTACGGTTTCCTCTCGGAAAACCCCGAGCTCGCGGCAGCAGCTGAGGCCGTCGGCATCACGTTCATTGGCCCTGGTCGCTTGGCGCTCGAGATGGCTGGCAACAAGGTGGCCGCGAAGGAGCACGCGATCGCCGCCGGCGTTCCCGTGCTGCGATCCACTCCCCCGTCGACCGACGTCGACGCACTCGTCGCTGGCGCAGAAGAAATCGGCTACCCCGTCTTCGCGAAGGCGGTCGCCGGCGGTGGCGGGCGCGGTATGCGCCGCGTCGAGCGGGCGGCGGATCTCCGCGAGGCACTCGAGGCCGCGATGCGCGAGGCCGAAAGCGCGTTCGGCGACGCAACGATGTTCATCGAGCAGGCCGTACTTCGCCCGCGCCACATCGAGGTGCAGATCCTCGCTGACGGCACCGGTGAGGCCGTGCACCTCTTCGAGCGCGACTGCTCGGTGCAGCGCAGGCACCAGAAGGTCGTCGAGATCGCGCCGGCCCCGAACCTCACGCAGCAGCAGCGCGACGCGCTCACAAGCGACGCCATCGCATTCGCGAAATCCATCGGCTACGCAAACGCTGGCACCGTCGAGTTCCTCCTCGACACGGAGGGCGAGCGCGCGGGTGAACACGTGTTCATCGAGATGAACCCGCGCATCCAGGTCGAACACACCGTCACCGAGGAAATTACCGACGTTGATCTCGTGCAGTCGCAGATGCGGATCGCCGCGGGCGAGACGCTCGAGCAGTTGGGGCTCACGCAGGACAAGATCCAGATCCACGGCGCAGCCCTCCAGTGCCGCATCACCACCGAGGATCCGGCAAACGACTTCCGCCCCGACCTTGGCCGCATCTCCGCCTACCGCTCGCCCGGTGGCAGTGGCGTGCGCCTCGACGGCGGCACGATCAACCCCGGCGCATACATCAGCCCGCACTTCGACTCGATGCTCGCGAAGCTCACCTGCCGCGGCCGCACCTTCGATGACGCCGTCGTGCGCGCACGCCGCGCACTCGCCGAGTTCCGCATCCGCGGCGTCGCGACCAACATCCCGTTCCTGCAGGCCGTGCTCGACGATGCCGACTTCCAGGCAGGCGACGTGTCGACCGCGTTCATCGAGGAGCGCCCAGAGCTGCTCACGCTGAACAAGCCGCAGGACCGCGCGACCCGCCTGTTGCAGCACCTCGCCAACGTCACCGTGAACCAGCCGAACGGCGCCCGCCCGCAGACCATTGAGCCTGCCGTGAAGCTGCCGGCGCTCGACCTCAGCGAGCCGGCGCCGGCTGCCGGCCGCCAGCAGCTCCTCGAACTCGGACCAACGGGCTTCGCGAAGGCGCTGCGTGAGCAGACCGCCCTCGCCGTCACCGACACCACGTTCCGTGACGCTCACCAGTCACTGCTCGCGACCCGCGTGCGCACCCGCGACCTCGTCGCCGTCGCCCCGTACGTCGCGCGCATGACACCGCAGCTGTTCTCGGTTGAGGCGTGGGGCGGCGCGACGTACGACGTCGCGCTCCGCTTCCTCGGGGAGGATCCGTGGGAGCGACTCGCGACGATGCGTGAGGCGCTGCCGAACGTGCCGATCCAGATGCTGCTCCGCGGCCAGAACACCGTCGGCTACACCCCGTACCCGCCGAAGGTCGCGCAGGCCTTCGTGCGCGAGGCGGCGGAGACCGGCGTCGACATCTTCCGCATCTTCGACGCGCTTAACGACGTGAACCAGATGCGCGTCGCGATCGACGCAGTACGCGAGACCGGTACCGCCGTCGCAGAGGTCGCCTTCTGCTACACCGGGGATCTGCTGTCGCCAGCCGAGGACAAGTTCACCCTCGACTACTACCTCTCGCTCGCCGAGAGCATCGTCGAGGCGGGCGCGCACGTGCTCGCGATCAAGGACATGGCGGGGCTCCTCCGCCCGGCAGCGGCAGCGAAGCTTGTCACCGCGCTCCGCGAGCGCTTCGACCTGCCGGTGCACCTGCACACCCACGACACCCCTGGCGGTCAGCTCGCTACGCTGCTCGCGGCATCTGCTGCCGGCGTCGACGCGGTCGACGCCGCTTCTGCCCCGATGTCTGGCACGACGAGCCAGCCGTCGCTCTCGGGCCTCGTCGCGTCGCTCGCGCACACCGAGCGCGACACGGGGATCGACCCCGATTCGGTCTACGCGCTCGAGCCATACTGGGACGCCGTGCGCACCCTGTACAAGCCGTTCGAGTCTGGGCTCACCGCGCCGACGGGCCGTGTGTACACGCACGAGATCCCAGGCGGCCAACTGTCGAACCTGCGGCAGCAGGCGATTGCTCTCGGCCTGTCTGAGAACTTCGAGAAGATCGAAGACATGTACGCCGCAGCCAACCGGATCCTTGGCCGCATCCCGAAGGTGACCCCCTCGTCGAAGGTCGTCGGCGACCTCGCCCTCCACCTCGCGGCGGTTGACGCAGACCCCGCCGACTTCGAGGCGAACCCGGAGAAGTACGACGTGCCAGATTCGGTCGTCGGCTTCCTCGCGGGCGAGCTGGGCGAGATCCCGGGCGGTTGGCCCGAGCCGTTCCGTTCGAAGGTGCTCGAGGGGCGTGATGTCTCCATCGAGGTTGCACCCGTTGCACCCGAGGACGAGGCGAAGCTCGACGGCGATAGCGTCTCACGCCGATCCACGCTCAACCGTCTCCTCTTCCCGGCGCCGACCGCGCAGTTCGAGGATGCGCGCGAGCGCTTCGGGGACCTCTCCGTTGTCGACACCGGCGACTACCTGTACGGGCTCGACCCCACCGCAGAGCACGCGATCGACCTCAGTCGTGGCGTGCGGCTCTACGTCGGGCTCGAGGCGATCGGCGCGGCAGACGAGAAGGGCGTGCGCACGGTCATGGTGCGCGTCAACGGCCAGCTCCGGCCCGTCTTCGTGAAGGATGAGCGCATCACGGTCACCGCGGCAACCGCAGAAAAAGCCGACCGCACCGCGGCCGGCCAGATCGCAGCGCCGTTCTCCGGCACCGTCACCGTGAAGGTCGCTGAGGGCGACTCGATCGCTGCGGGCCAGGCCATCGGCACCATCGAGGCCATGAAGATGGAGGCCGCGATCACGTCTCCCGTCGCCGGTGTCGTCAAGCGCCTCGCGTTCGCTGGCACCCGCGGCGTCGAAGCGGGCGACCTCGTGGTAGTTATCGAGTAGCTTCCCGCGCAGATTGAGCTGAGGGGCCGTGTCCGCTATCGCGGGCTCGGCCCCTCAGCTCGGCGGCTACGCCCCGAGCGCGTCGGCGAGCGCCGTGAGCGTCTCGCTCGTGCCCGCGTCGATCCGCACGGCAAGCGACGGCCGGCTGTCCACCGCGGTCGGCCCGCGGTTGATGACGGCGAGCGGGTTGCCCTGCCGTTCGGTCTTGTGCACCAGCCGCATCCCGGTATTGACGGCGAGCGAGGAGCCGGCGACGAGTAGCGCCGACGAGCGTTCGACGATGTCGGCTGCCGCAGCGAACACCGGCAGCGGTACGGTCTCGCCGAAGTAGACGACGTCAGGCCTGAGCGTGCCACCGCAACCGGGGCACAGCGGAACGCGCACGGACTCCACTTCCGAGACGAGGGCGTCGCCGTCTGGGGCGATCTCTGCGTCGGCGTTACGTTCGGCGTACCCGGGGTTGAGGGTGTCGAACCAGCCGAGCACCTCCGTGCGGGTCCACCGTTCGCCGCACTGGATGCACCGCATGATCCCGCCACCGCCGTGGAGCTCGACGACGTTGCGCGCCCCGCCGCGAGCGTGCAACCCATCGACGTTTTGCGTGATGACGCCGTCGATGTGGCCTGCCGCTTCGAGTCGGGCGAGCGCACGGTGCCCCGCGTTCGGTTCGACAACGCTCATGCGGTTCTCGCCGATGCGGGCACCGGCCCAGAAGCGTTGGCGGTAGTGGGGATCGTCAGTGAACTGCGCGATGTTCATCGGTGTTCGCGGCGGCGTCCCGGCTCCGCGGTAGTCGGGAATGCCCGAGTCGGTGCTCATCCCAGCGCCGGTGAGCACGGCGACCCGCCCTCGTTCAAACAACGTGACGAGTTCGGCGAGCTGACCGGGCAACAGTTGTGCGTTCACATCCGTCATCCTATGACTCGCCGCCTGCGCGTTCAGCTCGGAGTTGCAGCCAGATCGCGAGCAGCGTAACCGGGTCGCCGAGCGCGAGTTCGTAGCGCTCCTCCGCCCGACGCAAGCGATAGCGGATCGTGTTCTCGTGCACGCCAGCCGCTTCCGCTGCGCGCGCAACGTTCCCAAAAGCCTCGCACCAGTGGAGCACCGCGTCGGCAATTCCCGGCTGTTCAGCCTGCAGCTCGCTCACCCGCGGGTCTGCGAGGGCGGTGTCACGCTCGAGGAGTTCCCTGACGCGCGAGAGCAGCAGTTCGGGGCGCAGCCCCGCGACGGAGAGGATCCGCCCCGCCCCAGCGGTGCGCGCCGCGGTGTCGAACAGCCAATCGGCGCGCTCCCGCAGTTCTGCGACGCCGCCGACCCTGAGCGTGCGCCCCGGCATCGCAATCACGATGCCGGCTCCGCTGTCGGTGCCGACGAGCCTGTCGAGGATCGGGAGCAACGGGTCGACAATGCGCGCAAGCGCCGCGGCCTCCTGGTGGGCGATGAGCGCATATACCCTGCCGCGCCGCGCGACAGTCGTTGCTTCTGGGCGGTGCAGTGAAAGCTGTCGCTGCACGGTGGTGCGCAACTGCGCGAGCGTCGTCGGATGCTCGTTGGGGCCAGGGTCGAACGCGAGCAGCGTCGCCCCGCGCTCCTCCGGTATGCCGAGTTCCACGAGTTCGGACCCGGCGACTGCGCTGCCGGAGAGCATCGTGCGCAGCAGCTCCTCGCGTGGCGCCTGCCCGGCGTCGCTCACCCGAATGTCGTCGAGCATGTGCGCCGCCGCGATGCCCGCCGCCCGCTGGATGTGTTCGGTCTGCGCGGCCGTGAGCTGCCCCTCCCCCGTCGCGTCGATCGCCCAGATCGTGCCGAGAGGTAGCGCGCCCGCCCGAATCGCGCAGGCGATGCGTGGCAGCTCGTCGTCAAGCTGCGGATACTTGATCGGCGACTCCGAGCGGATCACCGAGCGATACTGGTCGTCATTGAACGGCGACTCCGGGACCTGTCTCGCGAGGATGCCTCGGGTGCGCAGGGAATCAATGGCTTGGCCGGGAACCGAGGAATACGCGACGATCCTCCGCCCGAGATCCTCGATCGCGACCGAGCCGCCAAAGTGGCTCGCGAGCTCGTTCGCGAGAGCAAAGAGCGGCTCGGCGCCGTGCTCGGGCCGTGCGCTCTCGCTGCTGCGCTGCTCCCCAAGCAGGCCACCGACGAGCGCCTCGAATAGCCGCCACCCCACTCGCGGTGCGACGCGGAGGATCGGGATCCCGCTGGTTTCCGCGATCGCGGCGAAGGTGTCTGCGCTGTCGTCGGGGCATTTCAGTGCGAGCGCGGCGTATCGCAGCTCCGCGGCCTGTGCGGCGAGCGCGGCGACAGCGGCGACGTCAAGGCTCGCCCCCGAGGGGATGATGAGCAGCACCCCTGCCTCGTCTTGCGGCTCGTCCATCGCGTCATAAAACTCGGTTCCGAGTACCGGGGCATTCGCGTCGAGCGCGCCGAGAGCGGTCACGGTGCGCGGGCCGAGGTGCTCGATGAGCTCGCCGAGCCGCAGCGATCGCGGTGGCGAGTTTGTGGATACTGCTGCCTGCATTCCGCAAATCTATCCGATTTCCACAATAAATGGGCCTAGGTATCGTCCTAGGCTGGCTTCGCAACGACGCGAACTGGAGGACCTATTGTCGAACCATCCCATCCCCGCACAGCCTGCTGCTGCTGGAACGAAGCTCAGTGAACTGTGGGGCATCCTCCCTGAGGAGTCGAGCCGGGTTGAGGGTGCGACCGGCGGCGAGCTCGCCATCGGCGGCGTCGCGGTCAGCGACCTTGTCGAACGCTTTGGGACCCCCCTGCACGTGATGGACGAGGTCGGGCTGCGCAGGCAGATCCGCCGATTCATTGACGGGCTCGCAGAGCGCTGGCCCAACTCGGAGGTGCTCTACGCCTCGAAATCGCTCCCAGCGGTCGGCATGTACCGCGTTGCGCAGGAGGAGGGGCTGTCGGTCGACGTCGCCGGCGGCGGCGAAATCCGGCTCGCGCTCGCTGCGGGAGTGGACCCGAAGAAGCTGCATTTCCACGGCAACGCGAAGACCGATGCCGAGCTGCAGCTCGCCCTCGACGCGGGGGTCGGCACGATTATCGTCGACAACGATGACGAGATCGATCGCCTTGAGCGGCTCCTCACGTCACCGCAGAAAGTGCTGCTCCGCGTCATCCCCGGCGTCGAGGCCGAAACGCACGCGTCGCAGGCGACGGGCGGCGCGAAGTCGAAGTTCGGGCTCCCGATGGATCAGGCGAAGCGCGCAATCGAGCGCATGCGCGCGATGCCGCTCATCGACTTCGAGGGCGTCCACATCCACATCGGATCGCAGATCCTCAATACGGCCCAGTTCGCGCAGTCCGTCGAGAACATCTCATCGACGGGCACCTTCGCCACCTACGATGTCGGCGGCGGACTCGGTGTCAAGTACACCTACGGCGAGGAGGCGCCGAGCGTTGAGTCGTACCTCGACGCAGTCGTCGCTGCGGCGAAGGCGCACCTTCCAGCCGAAGCCAAGATCATGATCGAGCCCGGCCGCTCGGTTGTCGCCCGCGCCGGCGTGACCATCTACCGCGTCGTGTCGGTGAAGCGCACCGGCGAGGTGTTCGTCGCGGTCGACGGCGGCCTCGCCGACCAGATGGACATCGCCCTCACCCAGCAGCGCTACGAGGCCGTGCTCGCGAACCGGCTCGACGAGCCATGGACCGACAGTGCGCAGGTTGTCGGCCGCCAGTGCGAGTCGGGCGACCTCCTCGTCGACGGCGCCCCGATGCCCGCGCCGCGCGTCGGCGACCTCATCGTCATGCCGGTGACCGGCGCCTACGCCTACACAATGTCGAACAACTACAACGGCGCCCTGAAACCCGCGATCGTGTTCGCCCGAGACGGCGAAGCCAGGCTCGTCGCCCGCCGCGAGACCTACGACGATCTGCTCGCAACGCACGCTCCCGCGCTCGGCGCCTAGCGAGGCACCGCAAGTCAACCATCCAGGCACACTCCCCTCCAATGAAGAAGGTTCCCATGAAGAAGACTCCCCTCCTCCTCGCCGCCACGGCGGCGCTCGCCCTCGTGCTCACCGGCTGCTCTGGCGGCGATTCTGCCGAGCAGCCAGCTGCTGGCCCGAACATCCCCACCGGTGACGAGATCAGCACAACGGCTGACCCAGCACTCACCGCGCTGCTCCCAGAAGACATTGTGAAGAACGGGAAGATCGGCATCGCGATCGACATCCCATTCCCACCAATGGCGATGTACGACGAGCACAACAGGGAGGTCGGATTTGATCCCGAGCTCGGGCGACTCCTCGGGCAGAAGCTCGGCATCGATGTTTCCCTCAACAAGCAGGCATTCGACTCCGTGATTCCCGCGCTGCAAGCCGGCAAGAGCGACATGATCATGAGCGGCATGAACGACACGACCGAGCGCCAGCAGACGCTGTCGTTCGTCGACTACTCGCGCGGCGGCTTCGCCATCGCCGTCAAGTCGGGCAACGAGGTCGGCATCACCACGCAGGACGACCTGTGTGGCAAGACGGTCTCCGTGCAGAAAGCGACGATCCAGGGCGATCTGCTGCGCGCGATGGACTGCGACGTCACCGTCATGGAACTGCCGAGCGACCTCGACGCGCAGACCGCGCTGCGCGCGGGCAAGAGCCAGGCGTACGTCGCCGACGCTGTCGTCGCCGAGTACGTCGTCGCGACGACCGATGACGGCAAGGCGTTCGAGATCGTCCGCGATCCGGAGAACCCGGCCGGCTTCAACCCGGTGTACTCGGGAATCGGCATCCTCAAAGAAAACACCGAACTCGTCGAGGCGGTACGCGCGGCGCTCCAGGCGCTCATTGAGGAGGGCACCTACCAGGAGGTGCTCGACCGCAACCACATCGGCGCCTACGCCGTCGAGGCCGCCGAGATCAACCAGGGGAAGGACGCCTGATGGCGACCCCCACCCTCGCTCCGGGCGCGCAGCTCCCGCAGGCCACCACTGACGACGACGTCGAAGCCGTCCCGCTTCGTCGGCCGTGGCGTTGGATCAGCGCCGTCATTGTGCTCGCCATCGTCGCCTGGTTCGTCGCCACGATCGCGACGAACCCGAACCTCGACTTCGGCACTGTCGGCTCGTTCATCTTCGATGCGCGCATCATCAGCGGTGTGTGGCTCACGATCCTCATCACCGTCGTATCGATGGTCGTGTCGACCATCCTCTCCGTCGTAATCGCGGCGATGCGACTCTCGTCGAACCCCGTACTCTCGAGCGTCGCCTGGTTCTACGTGTGGGCGTTCCGTGGCACCCCACTGCTCGTGCAGATCGTGCTCTGGGGCTACCTCGGGTTGCTCTTCGATCGCGTGCGCGTCGGGATTCCCTTCACAGGGGTCGAGTTCTGGTCGATCGACACGAACACGCTCGTCACCCCGCTCGTTGCTGGTCTCCTCGCACTCACCCTGAACCAGGCCGCATACTCGTCGGAGATCGTGCGCGCCGGCATGGTGTCCGTCGATGAGGGGCAGCGGGAGGCCGCGTACTCGCTCGGCATGTCGCCGCTGTACACGTTCAGGCGGGTGCTGTTGCCGCAGGCGATGCGTGTGATCATCCCGCCGATGGGCAACGAGCTCATCTCGATGCTGAAGAACACGTCGCTGCTTTCGGTGATCGCGGTGCTCGAGCTGTACACGCAGGCCTCGATCATCTCGTCGTCGAACCTCAAGCAGGTTGAACTGCTCATCGTGGTGAGCGTCTGGTACCTCTTCATGACGAGCCTGCTGTCGATCCCCCAGTACTACCTCGAGCGGCGCTTCGGGCGCGGCAGCAGCAGGAACCTGCCGCCAACCCCGTTCCAGCGACTGCGCGGCGCACTCAACAAGCGCAAGCCTGGGCCAGCGCCCGCTCCCCCGACAATGATCACGGAGGTGGTCGGAGAATGACCGCAACACAGGCTTCAGCGCCGCAGGACCTCGTCCCCGCAGGCGACGCACTCGTGCAGATCCGCCGCGTGCGCAAGAGTTTCGGCGCGCACCAGGTGCTCCGCGACATTTCGCTCGCAGTCCCCGCAGGCACGGTGACAGTGCTGCTCGGTCCGTCAGGCTCGGGAAAGTCGACGCTGCTGCGCTGCGTCAATCACCTTGAGACCATCGATGGTGGGCGCATCATCGTGGATGGCGACCTCATTGGGTACCGCCAGGCCGGGAACCGCATCCATGAGATGACGCCGCGGCAGATCGCGAAGCAGCGCGCGAACATCGGAATGGTATTCCAGAAGTTCAACCTGTTTCCGCATCTCACGGCCCTCGAAAACATCGTCGAGGCGCCGGTCGGCGTCGCAAAGCGGGCACGCGGCGCCTCACGGGCGCGCGCGCTTGAGCTGCTCGACCGGGTCGGGCTCGCCGACTTCGCAAATCACTACCCAGCACAGCTGTCTGGCGGCCAGCAGCAGCGCGTGGCGATCGCGCGTGCGCTCGCCATGGACCCGAAGCTCATGCTGTTTGACGAGCCGACCAGTGCGCTCGACCCGGAGCTCGTCGGTGACGTGCTCGACGTCATGCGCGAGCTCGCAAACGACGGCATGACGATGATCGTTGTCACCCACGAGATCGGCTTCGCGCGCGGCGTCGCCGACCAGGTCGCGTTCATGGACGGCGGCGTCGTCGTCGAGGTTGGCCCGCCAGGCGAGGTGCTCGACAACCCGCAGCGGCAGCGCACCCGCAACTTCCTCGAGAGCGTGAAGTAGGGCAGGCACTACCGCCGTGAGCGGGGGTGGGGCGCACGCCCCGCCCCGCTCACTAGAATCAAAGCATGACCACCGCGCGCGAACAGCTCATCGAACTCATCAAGTCAGACGCCGTCTTCCACGGCGACTTCACGCTCACGAGTGGCAAGAAGGCGACGTACTACGTTGACCTGCGCAAGCTCTCGCTCGATCACCGCGCGGCGCCCCTCATCGGGCAGGTCATGCTCGACCTCATCGAGGACATCGATGGCGTCGTCGCGGTCGGTGGGCTCACGATGGGCGCTGACCCGATCGCATCGGCGATCATGCACCAGGGCGTTGCGCGCGGAAAGACCTATGATTCGTTCGTCGTGCGCAAGGAGCCGAAGGATCACGGCCGCGGCCGTCAGGTCGAGGGCCCGGATCTCAACGGCAAGCGCGTCATCGTTGTCGAGGATACTTCGACGACGGGCGGCTCACCGCTGCAGGCCATCGAGGCACTGAAAAAGGTTGGCGCGGAGATCGCCGGCGTCGCAGTGGTTGTGGATCGCCAGGCCCCTGCAAAGGCGCGCATTGAGGAAGCGGGCTACGAGTACCGCTTCGCGATCGGCCTCGAAGACCTCGGCCTCGCGCCCCAGTAGGGCAGTCGCGGCGCCAACCGCTGAGCTACATGGACCTCCCGCCGCGCTTGCGCGACTCATAAATGAGGTCGGTGCTGACGTGAGTGGCGTGCTCCTCCCAGATTCCGCGTGAGAGCAGCCGGTACAGCTCCAGATGCGTTGTCACCGTCACGTTCACGATGAGTTGCGCGTCGCCGGCAATCGCCGCAGCGTAGCGCACCTCGGGCCACGTTCGCAGTTCACGCCCAAGCGCCTCGACGTTGTGTGATGGCGCGCGTACCCAGAGCAAGGCCTCCACGTCGAAACCTACGAGCGCGGGGTCGACGAGCGCTCGAATCGAGAACTGGCCCGAACCGAGCAGCCACTCGACGCGACGCGCAACAGAGGTCTCGCTCATTTTCGTGCGTCGTGCGAGCGCTTCAACGCTGACACGGCCGTCCTCCTGCAGTGCGCCAATGATGTCGTCGTCTTTCGGGCCGCGTGTCTCCGGAATCGTCCACTCGGTGCGGTCGGGCCCCGTGCGCGAAAGCATCGCCTGATCCTCAGCTTCGGTGAGCGCGCCGGTACGCCAGCCCCGGATCGTCTTGAAGTATTTCAAGACCGGGAAGGCAGTGAGGCTCTGCAACCCCGCCGTCGCTGGGAGCTGGAGTGAAAGGAGTTCTTTGAGATTCTCTCGGTATCCGATCTCAGCGACAACATCTGCGGAGCCCGTGGTGAGGTAGCAGAAGGTGACGTCGGAGCGCTGCGCGAGCGCCTCGCCGTTCAGCCGTGCCGTCCCGGAAGCACTCTTGCACGCGAGCACCATTGAGTGTTCCGAGTGGCTCACCGCGGCCACCACGACACGACCGCTCTCGATGAGCCCTGTGCCGTAACGCGCGACGGTGCGATCGGGCTCACCGAGGGTGTCTGCAATCTTCCGCCAGGGCGCTCTACCGTCGACCTGCAACGCGGCCACAATCCGCCGCTGCAGATCGTTCAAGCTCTCTGCGGGCATCCCGGTGTCCTCTCTGACGTCGTCCGGCTGCTAGGCGCCGTTCGTATCCTACCGGCTGTCCGTGAGGAGCTTCGGGGTGCGTTTCGCGAATCCGGTTGCCTGCTCGTAGGCTGCAGCCCAGCTCAACAGATCAGGGTCGCGGTAATGGTTCGCTGCTAGCTGCCAACCGACGGGCAGCCCCGTCGGCGTAAAGCCGCCAGGCATCGCGAGGACAGGGAGGCTTGTCGCCGAAAGCACGCACGCCGAGCGCATCCAGTCGAGGTAGGTTTCTGCGGCGACGCCCGCGATGTCCTTCGGCCAGCGCCAGCTTGCGTCGAAGGGCAGCACCTGGGCTGCGGGGCTCAGGAATGCATCGTACTTCGAGAAGAACCGTTGCACGCCGGCTTCGAGACGCGTTCGCGCTGCCTGCGCCGAGATCATCTTTGCGCCGTCGAGATCGAGCCCCTTCTGCACGTTCCAGATCACCTCGGGCTTGATGACGTCGCCGAAGTCGGCGAGCAGCGGGCCGATGCCGGTGGCAAAGTCGTACGCGCGCGTCACCTGGAACACCTCGTCGGCGTCGCTGAAGTCGATCGTCGCCTCCTCAAGAATCGCGCCTGCGTCTTCGAAGACCTGCAGCTGCGCACGCAGCACTTCGATCACTTCGGGTTCGATCGGGATGCCGATGCCAAAGTCGAAGCTGTAGCCGATGCGCACGCCCGCGAGGTCTGGCAAAGGCGTATGGAAACCCTGCGGGGTGAGCGGGCTCGGGTTCGGAAGGCTTGTGGCTCCGGTGCTCGCGCGCATGAAGAGCGCTATGTCTTCGACAGTCCGTGCCATCGGGCCGGAGCGCCCGAGCCATGAGTACGCGTTCGCTGCGCTCTCCATGGGGATCACGCCGTAGGAGGGGCGCAGGCCGAACACGTTGCAGAAGGACGCCGGGATGCGCAGGGATCCGCCCATGTCGGAGCCGTCGCCGAACGGTTGGATGCGGGCGGCGACGACCGCGGCGACTCCGCCGGAGGAACCGCCTGCGGAGCGGGTGGTGTCGTACGGATTGGTGGTCGTACCGAACAGGTCGTTGAACGTGTGCGACCCGGCACCGAATTCGGGGACGTTCGTCTTGCCCGTGCGGATCACGCCGGCGGCAGCGAGCCTGGCGATCTGCAAATCATCCTGCTTCGGAACGTTGTGCTCGAGCGCCTTGGATCCCTGCGTGGATCGAAGACCTGAGGTGTTGAACGTGTCCTTGTGAGTCATCGGCAGTCCGTGCAGTACCCCCGTTGGTGCTCCGCGTGCGGTCCGTTCGTCCGCCGCGGCCGCGAGCTCTGTTGCCCTGTCGAAGTCAGTAGTGATGACGGCGTTGATCGGGCCGTTGAGCGCGTCGATCGCCGCGATGTGGCTCTCCAGAGCCTCTCGCGCCGAGAGGTCGCGTCGCCGAATGAGGTGCGTGACCTCCACGGCACTGAAGTGCTGGATCTCGTCCATAAGCCTTACCTTTCGCCGTTGAAATGCTTACTGAGAGCTTGTCTCGCTTCACTGCCCGCGAGAAGCGCATTCAGGGCTTCCGCAGGAATTTGGAGGATCTAGCCAGATCCGTGGCGGCATCGCGCAACCTCTTGTCCGGGGACCGTCTGTCCCTCAGGGTGAGTGCGAGAGTACGTCTCTCAACGCATGAGATGCAAAGGAGCACGGCATGCATTACACATCACTCGTTCGCGCAGCGGACCCAGCCTCGACTGACATCTGGGCCCTCGCGAATTCACCCATTCTTTGGCTATGCGCGCTCGGCGTGTTCGCCGTGATCTTCGTCCAAACGATCCTGTACGTCCGCGCTGCGAGGCAGGCGGCACCGGGTATCGAGATGCCGATGCGCGAGGTCAAAGAGTCGTTCCGCGCTGGCGCGGTCGCCTCGATCGGCCCCTCGCTGGCTGTGGTCATCGTCGCGATCTCGCTGCTCGCTCTGTTTGGCACCCCAGCGGTGCTCGTTCGGATCGGCCTAATCGGTTCAGCCGCGACCGAAACCGCATCGGCGGGCATCGCCGCAACCTCAATGGGCGCAGAACTCGGCACTGCCTCGTACACACAGCAGGTTTTCGCTGTTGCGTTCCTCGCGATGAGCCTCTCCGGCGGCATGTGGATGCTCTCCACGCTAATCATGACCCCGCTACTCAAACGCGGCAGCGCCTCGCTCGCAAAGCGTAACCCTGCTGTTATGGCGCTCATCCCGACCGCCGCCCTCATCGGCGCGTTCTCGATGCTCGCGGTCGCCGAGACCGCAAAGACGCCCACCCACCTGCTCGTCGTCCTGATCTCGGCGGCGACCATGGGCCTCTGCCTATTCGTATCCCACATGCTCAAGGCGCGCTGGTTGAAGGAGTGGGCGCTCGGCATCGCAATCATCGTCGCCCTCGTCTGCGCTTTCCTGATCCACACCGCCTCGTAACCTCACAGGAGTTCCCATGTCTGCAACGACTACTTCCGCCTCAGTGAGCACCGCCGACACTGCCATGCGCTTATTCGAGCGGCAGACCACGCGTTACGGCTCACTCACTATGGTCGCCGGCCTCGTGCTCTCGCTCGCAGGCCCGCTCTACTTGGTGTTCTTTACCGAGCTCTACATCACCCCGAAGATGGTCTGGGTGGCATTCGCCGCTGTCGCAGCAACCTTCGCCGTGTTCTGGATCGTCGAGCCGCTCACCTATTTCCCCGTGCTCGGATCCGCCGCGATGTACCAGGCGTTCATGATCGGCAATATCTCTAATAAGTTGTTGCCTGCCGCGATCGTCGCTCAATCGAGCATCAACGCAAAACCGGGAACCAAGCGCGGCGACATCTCCGCGGTGATGGCGATCGGTGGCGCAGCGACAGTGCACCTGGTCAGCCTGCTTCTCTTCGTCGGATTGCTCGGCACCTGGCTCGTGTCGCTCATCCCCGCCGACTTCGTCGAGGTCGCCCGCATCTACATCCTGCCCTCACTCATGGGCGCCGTCCTCGTGCAGTGCATCGTTTCGATGAAGCAGTTCCGCGCAACGGTCGTGGCGATCGCGGTCGCCCTCCTGCTGCAGTTCGTCGTCGTACCGCTCGTGCCCGCACTCGCGGTGTACGCGACCGCGCTCGCGGTCATCAGCTCAATCGTCATCTCGTGGGTCGTCCGCGATCGCAGCCAGCGCGACGCCGTACTGGTCAACTAACGAGCACCAAAGGAGTCCTCCATGCTTTCTGCCACTCTCACAGACCCAGCCCGCGATCGGCTGCACGAGACCTACAAGCACCTGCACCGACACCCTGAACTGTCGATGCAGGAGCACCGCACCGCCGAGTTCATCGAGGCACGGCTCACAGAGCTCAACATCGAACACTTCCGCTGCGGCGGGACAGGCGTCGTCGGGGTGCTTCGCAACGGCGATGGGCCAGTCGTCGGGTTCCGCGCGGACACGGACGGGCTCCCGATCCAAGAGGACACCGGGGCGGAGTACAGTTCGACGGCGACAGGCACGCTGAAGGACGGCACCGACGTGCCAGTCATGCACGGCTGCGGCCATGACACCCACGTCGCCGCGGCTCTCGCTGCCGCCGAGCTACTCACCGAGCAGCGCGGCGACTGGGCCGGCACGATCGTGTGGATCTTCCAGCCGGGCGAAGAGACCGCCGAGGGCGCGGTCGCGATGGTCGACGACGGCCTGTGGGACCGTGCGCCGAAGCCCGAAGTGGTGCTCGGGCAGCACGTCTTCCCCGCGGCACCTGCCGGCAGCATCGGGCTCGCCTCCGGCCCAACCATGGCGCTCGCCGACTCGCTCAGGATCACGCTGCACGGCAAGCAGTCCCACGGGTCGCAGCCGCAGGACTCGATCGACCCGATCGTGCTCGGCGCGCACATCGTCACACGGCTGCAGACCATCGTGTCGCGCGAACTGCCCCCGCAAACCCCGGCGGTCGTGACGTGCGGCACATTTCACGCTGGCCTGAAGGAGAACATCATCCCCGCAAGCGCGGAGATCACGCTGAACATCCGCACGCTCACGCCCGAGGTGCGGGAACAGGTGCTCGCCGCGATCACCCGAATCGTCAACGCTGAGGCGGCGGCATCGGCGGCGCCCGCCCCCAAGATCGAGGAGCTCACCCGGTTCCCGCGGCTCTACAACGACCCGGAGCACACGGAGCTCGTGCGCTCCGCGCTCGTCGCCGAGCTCGGCGACGCTCAGGTCGAGACGATGCCGACGGCGATGGGGTCAGAGGACTTCGGGCACCTCGCCGACAGCATCGGCGTTCCGGGCGTCTACTGGTTCTTTGGCGCTTACCCCGCCGACCGCCCCGCTCCGGCAGTCAACCACTCGCCATTTTTCCTGCCTGACATCGAGCCAACGCTCACGACCGGCGTACGCGCCGCCGTCAGCACGCTCGGCCACTACCTCTCGAAAGGAGGGAGGAGCACTCCGTGATCCCCCCGACAACCCCTTCTTCGCTGCAGGCGGGCGCCCCGCTCGCCGGGCTGCTCGTCATTGACCTGTCCCGAGCGCTCGCTGGCCCCCACGCCGGTCAGATGCTCGGAGACCTCGGCGCCCGCGTCATCAAGGTCGAATCTCCCGGAACCGGCGACGAAACGCGCTCGTGGGGGCCGCCCTTCGTCACCGGCAACGACGGTGAAAACTATTCGACGTACTTCCTTTCCTGCAACCGCAACAAGGAGTCGATCGCGCTCGACCTGAAGAGCGACGATGGCAGGGCGGTGCTCACCGACCTCATCGCGCGCGCCGATATTCTCGTCGAGAACTTCCGCACGGGCGTGATGGAGCGACTCGGCTTCGGGACAAGCGCGCTCGCCGCGCTCAACCCGCGCCTCATCCAACTCTCCATTACCGGGTTCGGCCACGACGGCCCGGAGGGTGGCCGCGCCGGCTACGACCAGATCGTGCAGGGCGAGGCAGGGCTCATGTCGATCACCGGGCCGGGGCCAGACAACCCCCAGCGCGTCGGCACCCCGATCGCCGATCTCCTTGGCGGGATTCACGGCGTCGTCGGCGTGCTCGCAGCCCTCCACGAGCGGGTGGCCACCGGGCGCGGACGGGTCGTGCGGACGTCGCTGCTCTCGTCGATCGTTGGAGTGCACGCATTCCAGGGCACCCGCGCCACCGTCGCGGGACAAACGCCCCAAGCGCAGGGCAACCACCACCCGTCGATCGCGCCTTACGGCCTGTTCCGCTGCCGCGACAGTCAAGTGCAGATCTCGGTGGCGAACGACAGACTGTGGCAGGCGTTCTGCACAGAGTTCGGGTTGGATCCGCGCACCCCCGGGCTCGAATCAAACCCCGACCGCGTTGCGAACAGGGAAGCAACGATCGCGTTCGTCGAGCAGGCCTTCTCCGGTGTCGACGCGGCCGAACTGCTCGCGCGACTGAGCTCGGCTGGGATCCCCGCGGGCAAGGTTCGCAATCTCACCGAGGTGTACGCGTGGGATCAGGTGCGCTCGCAGGGCCTCATCGTCGACGTCGAGCACTCTGCGCTCGGCGAAATCTCGCTGCCCGGGCCCGTGCTCAGATTCTTTGACGTTGACGCTGATGGCGAGCAGGAGCATGCCCGCACCAGCCACGACGCCCCGCCAACACTCGACGAGCACGGCCCAGCGATCCGCGAGTGGCTGCGGGCGGAGGCAGTCCGATGACCGCCACTCGCCGTTACAGTGCCGCCGAACTCATCGAGCTCGTCGCCGACCCGCAGAGCTTCGAGTCGTGGGATACGCCGCCCGAGCAGCCGCTCGCAACCCCCGAGTATCTTGCGGAGCTCGCGGCCGCCGCCGAGAAGTCGGGCGTCGATGAGTCGATCGTGTCGGGCGAGGCGCTCATCGACGGCCGCCGTGTCGCGCTTATCGCCTGCGAGTTCCGCTTCCTCGCTGGCTCCGTCGGCCTCGCCGCGGCGGAGCGTTTCGTACGGGCGATGGAGCGGGCCACCTCGGAGGGGCTGCCCGTGCTGGCGTCGACCGCGTCTGGGGGCACCCGCATGCAGGAGGGAACGCTCGCGTTCGTCGCCATGGTGAAGATCGCGGCCGCGGTCGCGGTGCACCAGGCTGAGGGGCTGACGTACTTCACCTACCTCAGGCACCCGTCAACCGGCGGCGCGCTCGCCTCCTTCGGCTCACTCGGCCAGGTCACCGTCGCCGAGCCTGGCGCCCTGGTTGGCTTTCTCGGGCCGCGCGTCTACGAAGCGCTCTACGACGAGCCATTCCCCAGGGGTGTGCAGTCGGCAGAGAACCTCGCACACCACGGCATCATCGACGGTGTCCTGCCACCCGAAGGCCTCAGGGACGTCGTCTCGCGAGCCCTTCGGCTGCTTGAACCGCCAACGCACGCCGATCTCGTCGCCCGCGCAGCGGAGCCAGGCACCGCCGGCGACCTGCATCACGGCTCGACGAACACCTGGGATTCTGTGACCCGGTCACGCAATCCCCGCAGGCCGGGACTGCGTGAGCTGCTCAGGTTCGCGGCGACCGACGTTGTCCCGCTTTCGGGCACTGGCCAAGGGGAACGGGACCCGGGATTGTCGCTCTGCCTTGCCCGCTTCGGCGGGGTTCCGGCAGTCGTCGTTGGGCAGGATCGTCGCGCGCAGCGCTCGCACGCTCCCCTCGGGCCCGGCGCGCTGCGCGCCGCACGCCGGGCGATGCGCCTTGCCGAGGAGCTCCGGCTCCCACTCGTCACCGTCATCGATACGCCTGGTGCCGCGCTCTCTCAAGACGCAGAGGAGGGCGGGCTCGCTCGCGAGATCGCGCACTGCCTCGCGGACCTCACCTCGCACCGCGGCGCGACGCTCTCGGTGATCCTCGGCGAGGGCACCGGCGGCGGCGCACTCGCGATCCTCCCGGCGGACCGCACAATCGCCGCCGAACACGCCTGGCTATCGCCGCTGCCACCCGAAGGCGCGTCGGCGATCGTCTACCGCGACATCACGCACGCCGCCGAACTCGCGGAGCAGCAGGGCGTCGCCTCGGGCAAGCTCCTCGAAAACGGGATCGTGGATCGTGTCGTCTCAGAGCTCCCCGACGCAACCGAGGAAGCTCGCGCGTTCTGCGAGCGCATGGGCGATGCGATCTCGCAGGAGCTCGCTACGCTACAGCTGCAGCGCGCCCCGCACCGCCGGTCTCGCCGCTTCGAGCGCTACCGGAAGATCGGGGCGTAGCCCCAGCGGGACGCCCGTTTCGGCTAGTCGAGCAGCTCGGCAACCGAGCCGAGCACCTCGACCGGGCGGAACGGGAACTTCTCGATCTCGGCCTGGTCGGCGATGCCGGTCATCACGAGCACCGTGTGCAGGCCAGCCTCCATGCCGGCGACGATGTCGGTGTCCATCCGGTCACCGATCATGCCGGTGTTGTGCGAGTGTGCCCCGATCTTGTTCATCGCAGAACGGAACATCATCGGGTTTGGCTTGCCGACAATGTAGGGCTCCTTGCCGGTCACCTTGGTGATGAGCGCGTTGATTGCGCCCGTCGCTGGCAGCACGCCGTCTGGGCTCGGGCCCGTCGCGTCTGGGTTCGTCGAGATGAACCGCGCACCGTTGTTGATGAGGCGGATCGCCTTCGTGATCGCGTCGAACGAGTAGTTTCGCGTCTCCCCAACGACAACGTAGTCGGGGTTGGTCTCGGTCATCACGTAACCTGCGTCGTGCAGCGCGGTGAGGATCCCTGCCTCGCCGAGCACGAACGCCGACCCGCCCGGCTTCTGCTGCTTGAGGAATGCTGCGGTCGCGAGCGCGCTCGTCCAGATCCGATCCTCCGGCACCTTGATGCCGCTCGCTGCGAGGCGCGCTGACAGGTCGCGTGCGGTGAAGATCGAGTTATTGGTGAGCACGAGGTAGGGCTGAGCTTTCGCTTCCCACTGCGCGATGAGCTCTGCGGCTCCCGGAATGGCGCGGTTCTCGTGCACGAGCACGCCATCCATGTCGGTAAGCCAGCACTCGATTGACGGACGGCCCTGCTCGATGTCGCTCATGTCTCACAGACTACTCGTAGTAGGTAAACGAGACGTATCCCGCGGGCCCTGGCACACTAAGGGTATGGATGTTCGTGCTGGTTTACTTCCCCGCCCCGAGGACCTCATTGATGTCGCGGAGCTCACCCGCGCCTATTCGGAGGTCGTGCCAGACCCGAGCGTCCCCGCACAGCGGGTCGTGTTCGGCACGTCAGGGCACCGCGGCTCAGCACTCTCTGCCTCGTTCAACGAGGCGCACATCGCAGCGATCGCAGCGGCGATTGCTGAACACCGTGCCGCTGAGGGGATCCGCGGGCCGCTCTTCATCGGTGCAGACACCCACGCGCTTTCTGCCCCGGCAGAGCACACCGCAATCGAGGTGCTCGCCGCAGCTGGCGTGCACGTGCTCACCAACGCTGGCAGCGGCGACGAGGCCTTCGTGCCGACCCCAGCGCTGAGCCACGCGATCCTCACCCACAACCGCGGGCGCGCTTTCGACGACCCTGAGCGCGCTGACGGCGTCATCGTCACGCCAAGCCACAACCCGCCAGCGGACGGCGGCATCAAGTACAACCCGCCCCACGGCGGCCCGGCTGATGGCGTCGTCACGGGGTGGATCGCCGACCGCGCGAACGAGCTGCTCGAGAGCGGCCAATGGCGAAGCCTCACGCACCGCACGTCACCGTCAGCGGGGACCCCAGGCGGATACGACTTCCTCGGAGCATACGTCGAGGGCCTCGCGAACGTCATTGATATGGCCGCGATCCGCGACGCGGGGGTCCGCTTCGCAGCGCACCCGCTTGGCGGGGCGAGCGCGGCATACTGGCCTGCGATCCGCGACCGCTACGGCCTCGACCTTGCAGTGCTCGGGACGGGCGTCGACCCGCAATTCGGGTTCTTGCACCTTGACTGGGACGGCAAGATCCGCATGGACCCGTCGTCGGCGCAGGTCATGTCGACCGTAGCGCCGTACCGCGATGAGTACCCCATTGTCACCGGCAACGACGCTGACGCAGATCGGCACGGGATCCAGACCAGCGACGCTGGTCTCATGAACCCGAACCACTTCCTCGCGGTCGCGATCGACTACCTCCTCGAGCACAGGCCAGAGTGGCCGGCGACAGCGGGGGTCGGCAAGACGCTCGTGTCTTCTGCGATGATCGACCGCGTTGTCGCCGCACACGGTCGCCGCCTCGACGAGGTGCCTGTGGGCTTCAAGTGGTTCGTTCCAGGGCTCTCTGACGGCTCCGTCGTATTCGGAGGCGAGGAGAGCGCTGGCGCCTCGTTCCAGCGCTTCGACGGCTCCGCGTGGAGCACCGACAAGGACGGGATCTTGCTTAGCCTGCTTGCCGCGGAGATCCAGGCCGTCACCGGGCAGTCGCCATCCGAGCGCTATGCGGATCTCGTGAAGCGCTTCGGCGAGCCGGCCTACGCACGCATCGACGCTCCCGCGACCCCAGAACAGAAGGCTCGGCTCGCTGGCCTGTCCGCGGCGGATGTCACCGAAAGCGAACTCGCGGGCGACCCCATCACGCAGATCTCTACTGAGGCGTCGAACGGCGCAGCCATCGGAGGGCTGAAAGTGGCGACCGAGCGGGCCTGGTTTGCGGCCAGGCCGTCGGGAACAGAGAACGTCATGAAGCTCTACGCGGAGTCATTCGCTGGCCCAGAGCACCTCGTGCAGGTACAGTCAGCTGCGCAGGCGCTCGTGGCGCGCGCCCTCGGGTAGCGTACGGCTGCGACTGCCCTGATCCGCCGCGATACGCTTGTGCACATGTCACACAGCCCAGAACGTCTTCGCCGGTACTCCTATCTTGGGCCAGCTGGAACGTTTACCGAGGCGGCGCTCAAGCAGGTCGAGGAGGCGAGAGGCCAGGACTGGCACCCGGTCTCGAACCTGGGTGAGGCGCTCAATGACGTGGTGACGGGTGCGAGCGACGCCGCGATGATCGCGATCGAGAACTCGGTCGACGGCGGCGTCACCGTCGCGCAGGACGCGCTCGCGACGATCCCCGGCCTGCAGATCATCGGCGAGTACCTTGTGCCGGTGCGCTTCGTGCTCGTCGCCAGGCCCGGAGTCACAATCGAAGACGTGTCAGTGGTTGCGGCGCACCCCGTGGCGTACGGCCAGTGCCGCAAGTGGCTCGACGAGGCACGGCCCGCACACAGGCATTTGCCGGCGACGTCGAACGTTCAGGCGGCTGCGGACCTGTTCGCTGCTGGAACGCAGGTCGACGCTGCAATCGCGCCGCCAGGCATTGAGGATCACTACGACGTGGAGATCCTTGCCGACGGTATCGCTGAAAACCCTGACGCGGTGACACGATTCGTGCTGGTCGGGCGGGTGGGGCCCGTTGGGGACCCGACTGGCGCCGACAAGACGTCTCTCATCGCTGAGCTTCCCGAAGACCGCTCGGGCGCCCTGCTCGACCTCCTCGAGCAGTTTGCGACGCGTGGCGTGAACCTCACCCTGCTCGCGTCGCGCCCCATCGGCGATCGGATGGGTCGCTACCGCTTCGTCATCGACGCAGAGGGGCACATCAAGGACGAGCGCGTCGCCGACGCGCTGCTCGGCGTGAAGCGCTCGAGCCCGAATGTCGTGTTCCTTGGCTCGTACCCTCGGGCAGACCGTGTCGCGGCGACGATCCGCCCCGTGCACGACGATGACCGGTTTCGGGATGCCCGAGACTGGTTGCGCGAAGTGATCGAGGGCGTCGCGCCGGCCGAGTAGCCCTCCCGGGCACCCTGGCCGAGCAGCCCTCCGAGTAGCCCCGGCCGAGCTGACCAGCGCCTGACGTTCGTCCGGGTGTCAGCCCGGCGCTCCGCTCGTGGGGATCGCGGACGAAACGCGAGAGTTCTTGACACCGCACTATTGCGTAATGCACACTAGTGCGTAACAGGGAATGCTGAAGGAGGTTCCGCGTGGATGGAACGCAACTGCTCAAGGGTGTGCTCGACGCCGCGGTGCTCGCGGTGGTCGATCGCGAAGACGGCTACGGCTACGACGTCGTGCGCCGCCTGCGCGATGCCGGGCTCGAGGAGGTCGGTGATGCCTCCGTCTACGGCACGCTGCGCCGACTGTATGCGGCGGGCGCACTCTCAACGTACGTCGTCCCATCCGAGGGCGGGCCGCATCGCAAGTACTACAGCATCACGCCGGGTGGGCAAGAGCTCCTCAGCGAACAGCGGATCGGCTGGCAGCGCTTCTCTGAAACGCTCACCGCTCTCATCTCCCCCAACACCACAACGAGCCCGACGAGCCCCGAAGGAGTCTCAGCATGAACCACACCGCCTCACTCACCAACGCCCAGCGCGCTGAGAAGTTTGCGACCGAGGTTCGCTCCCACCTGAGCGACCTCCCCACCGAGGAACTCGATGACCTCCTTGATGGGCTCGGAGCCGACCTCGCCGAACGGCTCGAGGATGGGGGCGAGCTCGGGGACGCTGGTCAGTACGCTGAGGAACTGCGACAGGCAGCAGGGCTCCCGCCGCGGGCGCCGAGCGAACTGCCGCAAGTCACGTTCGCCGATCGCGTCGCTCAGGCGCGCGAACGCTCGGCGCAGTGGCTCGACGAGAGCCCAGCACGCCGCGGTTTCCGCGACTTCGCGATCTCCGTGCGCCCGGTGTGGTGGGTGCTACGGGCGGTCATCGGCGCGTGGGCAGCGCTGACGGTGATCGGCCACCCACTCGTCAACGGCCTACCGGTGTCGTACACAGCGATGATCTTCACGCTCGCCCTGATCGTTCTCAGCGTGCAGTGGGGGCGCGGCAAGTGGCTGCCGACTGCATGGCTGCGGGTCGCGCGCACCGCGGCGAACGTCGCGGCCGTGCTGCTGCTCATCCCGTTCCTCTTCGCGAACTGGGCGAACCTCGGGTCTGTCAACGTGGACTACTCCTACGAGGAGGAGATGGCCTTCCAAGGGCTGTCGCTGAACGGCGGCGAGGTGACGAACATCTTCGCGTACGACTGCGAGGGCAATCCGCTCGACTCGGTGCGCCTGTACGACCAGAACGGTGAGCCCATCACCACGATGGGCGAGGATGCCACGACGCCACCGGACAGCTGGGACGACGAGGCGGGCACCAACCTCGTGCACTCCTTCAACCCGCTGGCCGCCGATGCTGAGGCCTGGAACGTCTTCCCGCTCAGCGCCGGCGCGTACTCGGAGCTGACCGGCGAGCCAGAAGAGGTCAAGCCAGCTGCGCCAAAGCGGGAACAGCTCCCGCCGCTCGCACGTGATTGCGCCGCGGCTGCGGAGGGCACTGATGCGGCGGCGGACGGCGAAGCACCCAAAGCATCCGAGGATGCCAAGCAGCAGAGCGAAGGGCAGCGCCAGACCGCTGACGCGACACCGACCAAGGCGACCGATGCACCGTGACCCTATACAGGCAAATGCCATCCGGGCGACATGCGGATGACCAGGGCACCAGGATCTACCCGCCCACGGACCTCGACCGCAAGACCGAAATCGTCGCCGTCGAGCTGGATCGGCTCAGGCGACGCAACGGAAAGCGCGTACTCACGAGCGCGGAGATAGGTCACATTCTTCGTGTCGTTTACGAGGTCGATGATCCGCCGACCGGTCCGTGTTTTCCGAAGCACGCCGTTCTCCCAGCCGATCTTGTTCCAGATGCGCAACCAGGAGAACGGCCCGAGCGGCCGCAGCGACACCACGTCGAGTAGCCCGTCGTCTATCCGCGCGTCGGGGATGAGGAGCACTCCGCCGGGGAGCAGCCCGCAATTGCCAATCATCACGGTGTACACGGTGAGCGGCTTCATCTCTGAACCGTCCATCGAATACATGACCTCGAGTGGTTTGTCCCGCACCATCGTGCGCACTCCTGCGTCGACGTATGCGAGCCAACCGAGCCGGTTCTTGAGCGTGGATCGCGTTGCCCTGATTGCGCGAGCGTCTAACCCCATGCCGGCGAGCACCAGAAATGCGTGCTCGTCAACGGCACTCTCGCCGGTCTCATCGTCTGGCCGGGTGATCCGCATGAGCCCAAGGTCGATGGCTTGGTTGCGCCCAAAGAATGCCGCCTCGGCTGCCGCGGCGAGGTCGCCGAGCGGCATGCCGATGTTCCGTGCGAGCAGGTTCCCCGTCCCCTGCGGCACGATCCCCAGCGGCACGCCGGTCCCACGCAGCGCCTCGGCGACAGCGCGGATCGTGCCATCGCCGCCCGAGCCGAGGACGACACCGGCCCCCTCTGCTACCGCGTGGCGCGCGATGCCGGTGCCGCCGTCGCTCGCCTCCGTCTCGTACCACCGCGTCGGCGCCCATCCGGCGCGCAGCTCTGCCGCGCGGACTGCACTTCTGAGGCCGGCAAGGTCAGTCTTCAGCGGGTGGTACACGACCGCGGCATGGGGTTGCGCGCGAGGAGGAACCATAGTCATGGGTCAATCGTAGTCGCGAGCTTCCCGCGATAGGCTTAGCACTGTGATCGATCCAGTACTCCTCCGCAACGATCCTGATGTCGTCAAGCGCTCGCAGCGCGCCCGAGGGAACGATGAGTCGGTGGTGGACGAGGCGCTTGCCGCAGAGTCCGCCCGCCGTTCGGCCCTCGGTGAGTTCGAACAGCTGCGTGCCTCGCAGAAGGTCATGGGCGAGCGCGTAAAGGCAGCCTCAAAGGAGGAGAAGCCAGCACTCATCGCTGAGGCGCAGGAATTCGCTGCAGCTGTCAAGGCTGCCGATGCTCGCGCGAAGGAGGCGGAAGCCGAGTTCGACCGGATCGCATCCCGCATCGAGAACATCGTCATCGAAGGTGTGCCAGCCGGCGGCGAGGACAACTTTGTCACGCTCCGCACGGTCGGTGAAGTCCCAGAGTTCGACTTCGAGCCCCGCGATCACCTCGAACTCGGCGAGCTGCTCGGTGCGATCGACATGGAGCGCGGCGCGAAGGTGTCAGGCGCACGGTTCTACTTCCTCCGCGGCGTCGGCGCCAGACTCGAGATCGCGCTCATGAACATGGCGCTCGACCTCGCGATGCGCAATGACTTCACCCCACTCATCACGCCGACGCTCGTGAAGCCCGAGATTATGGGCGGCACCGGGTTCCTCGGCGAGCACGCCGACGAGGTCTACCACCTGAAGGATCAGGATCTGTACCTCACCGGCACGAGCGAGGTCGCACTCGCCGGCTACCACTCGGACGAGATCCTCAACCTTGAGCGGGGCCCGGTTCGCTACGCGGGCTGGTCGACCTGCTACCGAAGCGAGGCGGGATCGCACGGCAAGGATACGCGCGGGATCCTCCGCGTGCACCAGTTCAACAAGCTCGAGATGTTCGTCTACACGGACCCGGCAAACGCCGAGGCGGAGCACGATCGCCTCGTTTCCTGGCAGGAAGAGATGCTGCAGGCCCTTGGCCTGAGCTACCGCGTCATCGACGTTGCAGCTGGCGATCTGGGTTCAAGCGCTGCACGCAAGTTCGATATCGAAGCGTGGGTGCCGACGCAGGGCACGTACCGCGAGCTCACCTCGACTTCTAACTGCACGACCTTCCAGTCGCGCAGGCTCCAGACCCGCTTCCGCACCGAGACCGGCAAGACCGCCCCCGTGGCGACGCTCAACGGAACTCTCGCGACCACGAGGTGGATCGTCGCCATTCTCGAAACCCATCAGAACGCAGACGGCAGTGTCACCGTACCCGAGGCGCTTCGGCCATACCTCGGAGGACTTGAAGTACTCAGCCCGGTAGAAGGAACGTAACCATATGCAGGATCGCCACATCATCGCCCTCGATCTCGACGGAACTGTGCTCCGTCACGGATTTGAAGGCGCGGGTGACCATGCCGCAGGAGGGATCATTGATCCCGAGCTCGCAGCGGCGATCCGCACCCTTCACGAGTCCGGCCACGAGGTCATCGTCTCCACGGGGCGCTCAGTAGACGCGACGCTTCCCATCGTGGAACGGCTGGGGATCCGGCCAGAATGGGTCGTGACCGCAAACGGCGCGGTGACGCTGAAGCGGGACCCGCTCGGCACGCGGGGCTACCGGCGCGAGTACGTCGAGGCGTTCAACCCCGCTGACGCGCTCTTGAAGATCCGCCCGCAGCTTGCAACGGCGCACTTCTCGGTGGAGCTCGCTGATGGCAGCTTCCTGTACACGAAGGCGATCCCAGCCGGCACACTCCCCGCGAACCAGCGCCAGGTTGAGTTCGAAGACTTGCTCGGGGTGCAGGCGGCCAGAGTCATCGTGTTCTCCCCCGACTACCGCGTCGAAGAGTTCCTCACCGCGATTGAATCGTTGGGGCTGACGCACGTGTCGTACGCCGTCGGCACAAGCTCGTGGCTCGATATTGCACCGGACGGGGTCACTAAGGCGAGCGCCCTCGAGGTGCTCCGCTCACGGCTCGACATCAATCCCGCGCACGTCTTTGCGGCCGGCGATGGCCGCAACGACATCGAGATGCTTGAGTGGGCTGGGCGCGTTGGCGTGTCGGTCGCGATGGGTCAGGCCGTGGACGAGGTGAAGGCCGCCGCGACTCACGTAACGGCCACCGCAGAGGATGGCGGGCTACTGCGTTCACTCCGCGAGCGCTTCCCAGTTCTTCTCGGCGCGTAGTTTTGGACAGAATCTCCCAGAACGTTTGCTAGGCTTTTCCCCGGAGGGTTGTCCGAGCGGCCGAAGGAACTTGTCTTGAAAACAAGCAGGCGGTAACCCCGTCTCAGGAGTTCAAATCTCCTACCCTCCGCCACAAGATGCCCCGAGCGAATCGCTCGGGGCATCTTCAATGCTCAGGATATTCCCCGGACACTCCAGGCTCCCTCCAGGACAGTCCTGTAAATTGGGGAGATCGCGCGGCATGATTCCTCAGCCGCTCCGACGAACAGGGGTTACCGAATGGCGAGAAGGACGCAGGCTGAACAGCCGCGCCGATCGGTCGTACGCCACGGGAAGCTCCCCAGGTCATCGTCTGTGAAGAACGCGAGCCGTTTCGTGCTCACAACGATCCTCGTGATCGCTTTTTCCGGAGTTGCGACGGCTGGCTATGCCGTGTGGGGGTTCTTGAACAGCGCTAAGACCGTGGACCTCGGCGTCCCGGCGCACGCGGCCCTCGGCGCTGGCACCCAGGCAATCGACGGCGAGCTGAACATCCTGCTCGCCGGTTCAGACACCAGGCTCGGCCAGGGCTACGACGACGGCGAGGAAGGCGAGCTCAACGACGTCAATCTGCTGCTCCACGTCTCAGCTGACCACAAGAACGCAACCGTCATCAGCTTTCCCCGCGACCTGATGGTCCCGATCCCCAGCTGCCCAAGCGAGGACGGCGAGGAAGACTTCTACCCGGCGATGAGCGAGCAACAGCTCAACACCGCCATTGGGTACGGCGGCCTTCCCTGCGTCGCACGCACCATCTCCGAGTTGACCGGCATGGAGATTCCTTACGCCGCCGTCATCACGTTCGATGGCGTCGTCGGTATCTCAGAGGCAGTCGGCGGAGTCGATGTGTGCCTCACCGAGCCGCTCGTTGACCCAAAGACAAACCTTGACCTTCCGGCAGGCATGAACACCCTTGAGGGCTGGGACGCCCTGCAGTTCCTCCGCACCCGCTACGGCGTCGGTGACGGAAGCGACATTTCGCGCATCAACAACCAGCAGGTCTTCATGTCGTCGTTGATGCGGAAGCTGAAGAGCGCCGACACGCTCACTGACCCGTTTAAGGTCTGGAACCTCGCGAAGGCAGCCGTGGACAACATGCTCCTTTCCGAGAGCATGAAGAGCATGCAGTTCATGCAGGCTGCTGCTGGCACCGTGAAAGACATCGACCTCGAAAACATCAACTTCGTGCAGTATCCGTCGGTCGACCACCCCTACGAGGCTGGCCGACTGCGACCAAACCTCGAGTTGGCTGCACAGCTCATCGAGACACTGCAGAGCGGTGAGGCATTTGACGTCACCGGTGCGGGCGGGGCGGTAGCGACACCGGAGGCGCCAGCTGACGGCGCCCCACCCGCCTCGGATGCCCCCGCAGCAGATGACGGCGGGCGCATCAAGCTTCCGCCGGAGATCACCGGGCTGAAGCCCGATGTCGAAAGCTGCTCGGTCGGGAATACGACTTACTAGCTCCGGGATTTCCTGAGGCGGGATTTTCCCGTTAGACTGAATGGCGTTGCCTGCTCATGGAGACGTGCCGGAGCGGCCGAACGGACTTCACTGCTAATGAAGGGTTCTTGTTAAAGGGAACCGGGGGTTCAAATCCCCCCGTCTCCGCCATATGCAAGCAACGAAAACCCCCGATGAGACCTAGTTTCATCGGGGGTTTTGTTTTGCTTCAAGCACCAGGCGGAGGGGCGATTGGGCCCTTGTGTAGGGCGACGCAGGTGCCCATGGGGTGCCCACAGCGTGTTACCGTCGTTGTTCGTTGAGTTTTGCTATGACTCTGCGGTTCTCCTCTGCCCCCAGAGAGTGTACGTAGATCTTCGAAGTCGTGACGGTACTCTTATGCCCCATCCACTCTGAGAGCGTTTCGACTTTTACGCCTCGTGTAATGAGGATTGTCGCGTAGGTGTGGCGGAGTTCGTGGATTGTACGCCCGCCGCTGGTTTCCTTATAGTTCAGGCGTCTGACGAAGTTGTCTCTGCGCAGTTTCGGCAGGATGAGATCTTCGGGCCCCTTACCTTCTGCGTGCCGCTTGAGGTATTCCGCTACGCGGTCCTCAAGCCATACCCTGCGGATGCGGCCATGCTTTGGTGGCTTTACCTTGAAACACTTCGACTTTGCCCGTGAGACTGTTATCACCGGATCGGGCGTTTCTGCGAAGTCTTTCACACGCAGCTCCACTGCTTCACTCCATCTGAGGCCGGTCCGGGCCAGAAAGAGTGCGACTCCTGCCATTTCCACGTCGAGCGATACCCAAGCTTCACAGGCCTGCGCAAGCTCCAGTTCGGTGAATGGGCACATCTCCCGTGGGGGGGCGGGCACTGCGTGGGATTTCCAGCCCGTCGGCAGGGCTCACAGACACAACGCTGTTCTTCTTCAACCATTTGAAGAACCCGGTGAGTGTCGCACGAAACCTTGTGAGCGAAGTCTTCGCCTTTTTCGCCAAGGTCGTTGAATAGCTGTTGGAGCATCTGGTGGGTGACGGCGCCAATTGGCATGGCGTGGATGCGTTTGGGCAGCATGGCGAGCATATGCCTATCCGCGGTGGCGGTTGATTCGGCCACGGCCTCGAACCTTGCAGCCAAGTACTCAGCTGCCCAGTGCTGCACGGAGAGTTTTGCGGATTCAAAGTCAACTCCCCCAGCTAGGAGGGCGAGTGGGTCTGATGCACGTTTAGGTGACAGTTTGGTCAGGCAGCGAGTGCGACCTGTTTGTTCATGATGGTCTCGTATTCGAGCGGCGTCAAACGCCCTAACCGGGCCTGTCTGCGACGTCGATGGTAAGTGCGCTCGATCCAGGTCACGATCGCTGACCGGAGCTCGTCACGAGTCGCCCAGGTCTTGCGGTTCAGAACGTTCTTCTGGAGCAGACTAAAGAACGACTCCATCGCTGCGTTGTCGCCCGCAGCACCCACTCGCCCCATCGATCCGGCCATCCTGTGACCGGTGAGAGCACGCTGCAGTTTCCGGCTTCGGAACTGAGATCCACGATCCGTGTGCAGCACGCACCGTGCGACGTCACCGCGACGAAGCACGGCGTTGTTCAACGCGGTCACCGCAAGCGCTGAGGTCATTTGCGCGTCGATGGAGTAGCCGACAATCCGGTTTGACCACACGTCTTTCACTGCACACAGGTAGAGCTTGCCTTCACCAGTCCAATGCTCGGTGATGTCCGAAAGCCATAACTCGTTCGGAGCAGCGGCTACAAACTCGCGCTGCACTAGATCGTCATGAACAGGCGGGCCAGGCTTCCTCCCTTTCCCGCGGGCTTTCTTCTTCCCGAATGCTGACCACCACTGCTGATCGCGGCAGAGCCGCCACGCAGTCCGGTCACACATCGGTTCCCCGAAGCTCTTCGCCTCGTCGGCGAGGAACCGGTATCCAAACTCCGGGTCCTCGATATGAGCGTCATAGAGCGCGTTCGCGCGATACGCCTGCATAAGCTCTCGCCCGGTGACTGGACTACGCAGCCACCGATAGTAAGGCTGGCGTGAGAGCTTCAATACCCGGCACGACACCTGGACGAGGATCCCGTCGCCGGCGAGCTCTTTCACGAGCGGGTAGAGCCTTTTCCCGGCAGGTGCGCCTGCGAGAGATACGCGGCCGCGCGTCGGAGTACTTCCACTTCTTGTTCGAGGAGCTTGTTGCGTTTGCGAAGCTCACGAAGTTCCGCATTCTCGGAGCGCGTGACGCCGGGTTTCTGGCCCTGTTCGACGCGTTCTTCTCGGAGCCATTTGTCGAGCGTGCCGACGTGGATTCCGAAGTCTTTCGCGATCTGCGCCAGTGTGACCTCCGGACCACGATCCAACGCGATCCTCACGACGTCGTCACGGAACTCTTTGGGATAACGAGGAGGCATAGGTTCATCCTTCCAGGCCAGCCGAAACTAGCCATGTTGAATGTCACCTAAACGTGCATCAGACCCCTATCCTCGGCATCCGGCCTCGGTAGCGCCGGGGTGCGGGCCAACCCATCCGCAAAGGACGGCAAATCATCCCCACTAACCCCTAGCATCGAACGATGCTAGGGCGGCGGCGAATAGACGCAGCGCGGGCGGGGCTCAAAGCACCCTTAACTCGCCGCATCGTCGTTTATTGCGAGGCGAGCAGAGCGCATTCACGGATCGCACTCCAGTTCAGAGACGAGCGCACTCTCCCACCGGCAGCCCTCGACGCGTGACAAGAATTAAAGGTGCGCCGCGGCTAAATCTCAACAACACAGTTGGCGAAGTTGAAGGCCGCGGCGCATGTCCGGGAAGTCTCTTATAAGAGGAAAAGCTGACATACATGGTCAGCCAGTGGCTTGGGCACGCGAGCGTTCCAACGGTCGACACTATCCAGCACGACCTCGTGTTCCACGGCCCATTCGAGCCACACCCCGCGCTTTCAGTGATCTGCGGAACCCGCTGGCTAGACATGCACCTGACTGCTATATGTTGATCTAGACGACATAAATCTGCAGAAAGAGACCTCATGGCTTTGCTCGACCGCGAAAGAATCCTTCTGCTCAAGACTCTTTCCACCAACCTCGCAGACGCATCCCTTCCAGACGTAAATATGTTTCTGGCAGAGGCGGGATTAACAACTCTCCGGGAAGAACAATGGACGAGCGATGAATGGAATCACCACGAAGTAACCGACGCCGACAGGCGAGAGATACTCATCCAACGTTTGCGGAGCCTCAGTGTGGCAGAGCTGTCACAGTTTGCTGAGGTTACTGGGAGCGTCCTTAGCATCGCGATGGACTTGGACCCGTCAGAGGCACCAGCCGAACCACTGCGGGTATTTGCTTCACACAGAGACGGACAGAAGGCGCATGTCCACGAGATCGCAGAGTTCCTTCGCCTTCTACACATCACGCTTTTCGTCGCCCACGATGATATCAACCCTGGGGAGGAATGGGTCGACAGGATCGAAAAGGAACTTCGAACGACCCATGCGGGTGTCATATTTTTGGTGCCCGGGTTTGAAAGCAGCACCTTCTGCGATCAAGAAGTAGGCTGGATGCGCGGCAGGAGCATCCCCTTACACACTCTCAAGTATCAGACGGCATCACCGTATGGATTCTTCGGCAGACGACAAGCGCAGCATGTTCCGGACGAGTGGAAGGCAAGCGACGTCGCAACTAACCTCGTCACCTGGCTTTCGCTCCAAAGTGAAATTGCTGAAAGCTTCGCGACGTCTCTTGCCCTCTCGCTTCAGAGCGCAACTAGTTTCGACGCGGCGAACAAGCGCTTTGGTTTCATCGAGCACCGCAGAGATTTGACCGCCGCGCAAACCGCCGCAGT
>NZ_JXSQ01000011.1 GCF_000834055.1 Leucobacter komagatae | reverse complement strand
CTTCAGCGAGAGCGAAACGCGCTCGCGATCGAGCTCGACCGAAAGCACCTCGACGGTGACTTCCTGGCCAACCTCGACGACGTCGGAGGCGTGCTCGATGTGCTTCCACGAGAGCTCCGAGACGTGCACGAGGCCGTCAACGCCGCCGAGATCGACGAACGCACCGAAGTTAACGATCGACGAGATGACGCCCTTGCGAACCTGGCCGGGCTTGAGGTCGGCGAGGAACGAGGAGCGCGTAGCGGACTGGGTCTCTTCGAGGAGCGCACGACGCGAAAGCACAACGTTGTTGCGGTTCTTGTCGAGCTCGAGGATCTTGGCCTCGATCTCCTGGCCGAGGTACGGGGTGAGGTCGCGCACGCGGCGGAGCTCGATGAGCGATGCGGGCAGGAAGCCGCGGAGCCCGATGTCAACAATGAGGCCGCCCTTGACAACCTCGATGACGGTGCCGGTGACGACACCCTCGGTCTCCTTGACCTTCTCCACGTCGCCCCAAGCACGCTCGTACTGAGCACGCTTCTTGGACAGGATCAGGCGACCTTCCTTGTCCTCCTTCTGGAGCACGAGTGCCTCAACGGAATCGCCGACCTTGACAACCTCATCAGGGTTGACGTCGTGCTTGATGGACAGCTCGCGCGAGGGGATAACGCCCTCGGTCTTGAACCCGACGTCGAGGAGAACCTCGTCGCGGTCAATCTTCACAACGGTGCCCTCGATGAGGTCTCCGTCGTTGAAGGACTTAATGGTCAGTTCGACCGCTGCAAGGAAGTCTTCGGCTGAGCCGATGTCGTTTACTGCGACCTGCTTGCTCGTGGTCGTTGCGTTCGTCATGTAATTGGTCTCCAGAATGGACAGGATATTCAGGTGGGCGCGTGCCAAAGTGGCCGGAGCTGAATTGCTTCTGCTCCGCGAGACGTCCCACACGTGGACATGGTGTAGTCGCCACAAATGTGACAGTTCAGTCTAACTCGAATTTGCCTGACTGGGCAAGTGACGAACTCCGGCGCGTCGGAAGGCCTGCGGGCCGCCTGTTGCGACCCGCATTCCTAGTCCGGTGCGGGGGCTAGTGGGCCGCAGCGTTCCAGTTTGGTCCGTGCCCGAACTGCACCTCGAGTGGCACGCTCAGCTCGGCAGCGCCCGCCATGTCGGCGTGCACGATCTGTTCGAGCTGCTCCTGCTCCCCCTCGGCCACCTCGAACATGAGCTCATCGTGGATCTGCAGCAGCATGCGCGACTTCAGGCCCGCCTCGCGCATGTGCTGTTCGACGCGGATCATTGCGATCTTGATGATGTCGGCTGCTGACCCCTGGATGGGGGCGTTGAGCGCGGCGCGCTCCGCGTTCTCGCGGAGGATCCGGTTCGGGCTCGCAAGGTCGGGGAACGGCCGGCGGCGACCGAAGATCGTCTCGGTGTAGGTGTCCTGCTTCGCCTGCTCGACGACCGAGCGGAGGTAGTCGCGGACTCCCCCGAAGCGCTCGAAGTAGTCCTCCATGAGCTGCTTCGCCTCACCGGCGGAGATGTTCAGCTGCTTGGAAAGCCCGAACGCCGACAGCCCGTATGCGAGACCGTACGACATCGCCTTCACCTTGGAGCGCATCTCATTCGTCACCTCAGCCGGCGTGACGCCGAAGATGCGTGCGCCAACGAAACGGTGGAGGTCTTCGCCGGCGTTGAAGGCCTCGATGAGTCCCTCGTCGCCAGAGAGGTGCGCCATGATGCGCATCTCGATCTGCGAGTAGTCAGCCGTGAGCAGCGTCGTGTACTCAGGCGCGTGGATGAAGCCCTCGCGAATGCGACGCCCCTCCTCAGACCGGACGGGGATGTTCTGCAGGTTCGGATCGGTCGAGGCGAGGCGCCCCGTGCTAGCGCCAACCTGCACGAGCGTGGTGTGGATCCGCTGATCCTCCGGGTCAACGGCCTTGATGAGCGTCTCGATGATCTGCCGCAGCTTGTTCGCGTCGCGGTGTGCGAGCAGCGAGTCGAGGAACGGGTGGGGGTTCTTCTGCTGCAGGTCGGCAAGCGCCGCCGCGTCCGTCGTGTAGCCGCTCTTCGTCTTGCGCGTCTTCGGCATGTCGAGCTCTTCGAACAGAACCTGCTGGAGCTGCTTCGGCGAGGAGAGGTTCACCTCGTGCCCGATTGCGTCAAACGCGCGCTGTTCGAGCGCCGCGACACGTTCGGTCAGCTCGGCGTTGTGCGCTTCGAAGAGTGGCAGGTCGATCGCGACGCCGCGCGCTTCCAGCTGCGCGAGGATCGGCAAAAGCGGTAGCTCGATCTCGGTGTAGACCTCGCCCGTGCGACCCTGGAAACGGCCGACGATTGCGGCGTGCACCCGCACGATGTACCAGGCGAGCTGCTCAGGGGTCGCAACGCTGCCCTCTTCTGGGACGAGCTGGTTCGGATCCCCCGTCGGGACTTCCTCGCCGAGGTAGCGGAACACGGCCTCGGCGATGGTCTTCTCTGGGGCGATGGGCCGGAACACCCAGGCGGCGAGGAGCGCATCTCCCGCGATACCCGAGACCTCGACGCCGGCGGCGGCTGCGATGCGTAGCTGCGCCTTCGCGTCGAAGAAGATCTTCGGCGCGTCTGAGCCAAGCCACTCCTCGAACTGACCGTAGTCGCGGCCACCCGGCTGCCAGAGCAGCTTCACGGTGGAGTCTGCTGTCGCGAGCCCAACGTCGACGCCCGAGCCAGTCTCGGCGAAGTAGACGGCGGGGCTGTCGGCCTTCGCAAGCCAGTCTCCGAGTTCTTCGTCGATGAGCAGTCGCGCCTCGGGCAGCGTCGCGCCGATCGCCGCGGGCTTGCTCGAGCCCGTTGGTACCTCGGCACCGACGAGCTTCGCAACGCGCTGCAGCAGGGTGCGGAACTCGAGCTCAGCGAACTTCTCTGCGACGGCATCCATATCGACGTCGCCGCGCTTGAGGCCTTCGAGCGGCAGATTCAGTTCGACATCCGTCACCAGTCGGTTCAGGCGGCGATTGCGCACGGCGAGGTGCGCGTTTTCGCGCAGGCTCTCGCCGACCTTGCCGCCGATCTCGTCCTGCCGCTTGAGGATCTCGTCGAGCGAGCCGAACTGGTTGATCCACTTCACTGCGGTCTTCTCGCCGACGCGCGGCACACCAGGGAGGTTATCGCTCGTCTCGCCGACGAGCGCCGCGATCTCGGGATACTGCTCCGGCCGAACGCCGTAGCGCTCCATGACCTTGTCGGCGTCGTAGCGGGTGAGTTCGCTCACGCCCTGCTTCGACGGGTAGAGCAGCGTGACATCGTCATTCACGAGCTGGATCGTGTCGCGGTCACCGCTGACGACGAGCACGCGATAACCGCCAGCACGCCCCTCGGTCGCGAGCGTCGCGAGAATATCGTCGGCCTCGTAGCCCTCCTTCTCGATGGTCGTGATGCCCATCGCGTGGAGCGCCTCCTGGAGGAGCGGGATCTGGCCCTTGAACTCGACAGGGGTCTCGCCGCGGGTGCCCTTGTACTCCGGGTATTCCTCGGTGCGGAACGAGTGGCGCGAGATATCGAACGCGATCGCGAGCGCGTCTGGATTCTCGTTTGCCAACAGGTTGATGAGCATCGAGATGAAGCCGTGGATCGCATTGGTGTGCTGACCCGTCTGCGTCTGGAAGCTATCGACTGGAAGCGCGTAAAAGGCACGGAAAGCGAGGGAGTGACCGTCGATGACCATGAGGGTAGGCTGCTGAGTGTTATTCGACACACACCCAGCCTACAAGGCCGGACCGACATTGAAAGAGTGACAATGACCGAGCATGATGTAGCAGCCCCCAATCGTTTCGGAGCTCGCCCAGGAGAAGACACCGCCGACCTGGAGTACATCAATTCCGTCGGCCTCGGAGCGCTCGCGAACACTATGGGCATCACGCTCACGGAATTCAATCGAGAGCGTGCGGTAGCGACCATGCCTGTCGAGGGAAACACGCAGCCTTACGGGCTCGTCAACGGCGGCGCGTACGCTGTACTCGGCGAGACGCTCGGATCCATGCACGCGGGATTTCTGGCCCCGGAGGGCAAGGTTCCCGTCGGCGTCGACATCAACGCAACCCACACCGGCTCGGCGACTTCGGGCAACATCACCGCGGTCTGCACACCCATCCACGCAGGCCGTTCGATGACGGTGCATGAAATTGTGTGCACGGATGACGACGGGCGCCGGTGCTCGACGCTGCGCATCACGAACTTCTACAAGACCCTCAAGGCCTAACCGCTCCTGCACCGGCAGCGCACCAGCCAACAACGAAAAAGACCCCGCAGGTTGCGGGGTCTTTTTCGGTTCGGGCGTGGCGCCGATCTCGAGCAGTTCGTCGAGTTAGTCCTTCTTCGGCCCGAGCTGGTCGATGATCGTCTTCGCGACGTCCTGCATGGTCAGGCGGCGATCCATGGATGCCTTCTGAATCCAGCGGAACGCCTCGGGCTCAGAGAGGCCCATCTTGTCGTTGAGGATGCCCTTCGCGCGGTCAACGAGCTTACGCGTCTCGAAGCGCTCAGCGAGGTCGGCGACCTCGCTCTCGAGGGCAACGATCTGCTGGAAGCGCGAGAGCGCAATCTCGATCGCAGGGATCAGGTCTGCTGGGGTGAACGGCTTCACGACGTAGGCGAGTGCACCCGCCTCGGTCGCGCGCTCGACGAGCTCGCGCTGGCTGAACGCGGTGAGCAGCACGACGGGGGCGATGTGCTCCTCGTTGATCTGCTCAGCAGCTGAGATGCCATCAAGCTTTGGCATCTTCACGTCCATTACGACGAGGTCGGGGCGCAGCTCTTTCACGAGCGCAACAGCGGTCTCGCCGTCGCCGGCCTCACCGACAACGTCAAACCCGTTATCGCGGAGCGTCTCAACAATGTCGAGGCGGATGAGGGATTCGTCTTCTGCGACAACTACGCGCCGCGGCGCGGTCGGTGCAACACTCTGGTCATTCACGCTTCAAGCTTACGATATTCCGATTACATAACGCCCAGAATTCGCCGTGTGGCCGAAAAGAGTCTCCGAATAACGTCGAACTATCAGCTTCACCGCACAAGAGAAGGCACACTGCGCTTGGCTGCAGTGTGCCTTCTGTGTCTGTGCAGCCGGGCGCGTCACGCCCAGCTCGTTGTACCGGATGCGGGACTCGAACCCGCACGCCTTTCGGCAACGCATTTTGAGTGCGCCGTGTCTACCATTCCACCAATCCGGCAAGAGACTCCAGTTTACTGTACTGGAGCCGCCCCTGGGACCGCGAACGGGTGTCACCCCGTCGTCCCAGAGCGCGGGGCGGGCCGCAGCCCGCCCCGCGAGCGACCTATTCGCCGTCGAGCGTGTGCTTGCGCGGCCCGGCCTCGGTCAAGTTACCGCTCGTCTCCCCCACACGGTGAATGCGGAGGGTGTTCGTTGTGCCGACGGTCCCTGGAGGGGAACCGGCAATGATGAGGACACGCTCACCGAGTTCGATGTTGTCGCGCGGCTCGAGCACCTCGTCGACCTGAGCGAACATCTCGTCCGTGCTTCCGACGCGCGGCATCTCAATGCTGCGCGCACCCCAGGTGAGCTCCATCCGGCGGCGTGTTGCGACCTCCGGAGTGAAACCGATGATGGGGATCGGCGTGCGCAGACGTGACATCCGGCGCACCGTGTCACCTGACTCGGTGAACACGCAGATGTACCGGGCGCCGATGAAGTCAGCGACCTCGGCAGCAGCGCGGGTGAGCACGCCGCCCTGGCTGCGGGGAGCTGCGGTGAGCGGCTTGATCCGATCCAGCGCGTGATCCTCGGTGGTCTCGATGATGCGCGCCATCGTCTGCACGGCCTCAACAGGATACGCACCAACGCTTGTCTCGCCCGAGAGCATGACGGCGTCCGCGCCGTCGAGCACGGCATTCGCGCAGTCCGAAGCCTCGGCGCGAGTCGGCCGCGGGTTCTCAATCATGGACTCGAAGACCTGCGTCGCAACAATCACAGGCTTTGCGTTGCGCCTGGCAATGTCAATGGCCTCGGTCTGCACGAGCGGCACCCGCTCGAGCGGCATCTCGACGCCAAGGTCGCCACGGGCGACCATGATCCCGTCGAATGCGGCGACGATCTCTTCGAGGTTGTCGACGGCCTGCGGCTTCTCGATCTTCGCGATCACCGGAAGGCGCGTCCCCTCCTCGTCCATGATCTCGTGCACGCGGTCGATGTCTGCAGCATCACGCACGAACGAGAGCGCGATGTAGTCGACGCCGAGCTTGAGGGCCCAGCGAAGGTCGTCCTCGTCCTTCTCGGACAGCGCGGGAACGTTCACCGCGACGCCGGGAAGGTTGATGCCCTTGTTGTTCGACACAGTGCCAGGAACCTCAACGACCGTGTACACGGTGTCTTCAGTGACCTTGATCGCGCGAAGCGCGACCTTACCGTCGTCTACGAGCAGCGGATCCCCAACGCTCACGTCGCCAGGGAGGCCCTTGTGGGTCGTCCCACACAGCGTGCGATCTCCGGGAACGTCGCGAGTGGTGATCGCAAACTCGTCTCCGACTGCAAGGTCGTGGGGGCCGTCTGCGAAGGTCGCGAGCCGGATCTTCGGGCCCTGGAGGTCGGCGAGCACAGCAATGGGGCGAGCAACCTCGATCTCGGCGCGCCGGATGTTGCGGTAAATGCCCTCGTGCACGTTGTACGTGCCGTGCGACATGTTCAGGCGCGCGACGTTCACACCCGCGCTGATGAGCTCGAGAGTGTGGTCGTAACTTGAGACAGCAGGGCCCCAGGTTGCGACGATCTTGGCGTGGCGCATGGCTACTCCTTCTATTCCGCGTTATCGCGGGTGATCACATGATGAAATTCTTCGGGGTCCGCAGTGTCGCTGAGGACCGAGTCGGCCGGGTTGTTCCGGCCTGGCAAGTACACGCTCGTCTCGACGCCTACGTGGCGGCGACGCTGCACGAGGTACAGCACGATTCCGAGGACGATCGCGAGTAGCGCGGCGAGCACGTTGGTGCGCAGCCCCAGGAAGAGGAGGCTCGGGTCGACGCGCATCGATTCGATGATGGCGCGGCCAACGCCGTACCAGACGAGGTACAGCGAGAAGAGCTTGCCCCAGCGGAGCCGCCACTTGTGCTCGATCGCGAGCAGAACGACGATACCGACGAGGTTCCAAAGGATCTCGTACAGGAACGTCGGGTGGAAGAGAGTCCCCTCAGGCAAACCGATCGGGAATGCCGGATTCGAGGAGTCGATTTCGAGCCCCCACGGAGCCGTGGTGGGGCCGCCGAAGAGCTCGTGGTTGAAGTAGTTGCCGAGCCGGCCGAACGCCTGTGCGAGCAGCAGGCCGGGCACGA
The DNA here is from genome assembly GCF_000834055.1 of Leucobacter komagatae. Classification (GTDB taxonomy): domain Bacteria; phylum Actinomycetota; class Actinomycetes; order Actinomycetales; family Microbacteriaceae; genus Leucobacter; species Leucobacter komagatae_A. The sequence goes on along the minus strand of NZ_JXSQ01000011.1, from coordinate 95,171 downwards.
GTGCGTCAGCAAACGAGAGGAAGCGCACGCCGGTGAGACGGGAGGCGATGAGCACGCCGACCGCGCCGCCGAGCAGCGCACCGAAGATGGCGATCCCGCCATCCCAGATGTTCCAGATCGCATCCTTCTCGAACGGGTTCCACCACTGACGGCCAGAGGCAAAGTAGAAGCCCCAGTGGGTGACGACGTGGTAGAGCCGCGCCCCGATGATGCCCATGAGCACCGACCAGATCATGAAATCGAGAACGACGCCGCGCTCTGCCCCGCGAGCGGTGAGCCTGCGCCCGGTCCACATGGTTGCGAGGGTAATGCCGAGGATGATCCACAGGGCGTACAGGTGGATCGTGAGCGGACCAATTTCAAAGAACTGGAAGCTGGGGCTCGGAATACTGAGCGGGAGAATCATTGGCTCCTCTTTCGCGGGCGAATCTGTTCACTGGCGGCTGCGTCGGCGCTGGGATTTCTCCCCTCGGCGCTGGTGCGCAGCCAAGTTCCTTGTCCGCGCGACCACACCACCTCTGGTTGGCTCTCACCACGGTATCCCGCGGCACCAGAGTTCATCCTATCTCCTGGTGCCCTCGGCGATCTCGCGAACCACCTCGGAAAGTCGCTCGACACCGCCCTCGCGCAGCGCGCGAACGAAGACCGTGCCGACGATGGCTCCGTCGGCGTATTCGAGTGTCGAGGCAACCTGCTCGGCGTTGGAGATGCCGATCCCGACACAGGCGAGCCTGTCACCAGCGTCGCGGAGTCGTGCGGTGAGCACGCGAGCGGCGGCGTCGAGCTCCGACCGCTCCCCCGTGATTCCCATGGTGGAAACGGTGTACACAAAGCCTGTGCTGCTCTGGGAGATCATCGCGAGCCGCTCATCGCTGGATGTCGGCGCGGCAAGGAACACGCGGTCGAGGCCGGTTCGCTCGCTGACGTCGATCCACTCGGCCGCCGCGTCAGGGGTGATGTCGGGCGTGATGAGCCCAGCACCACCGGCAGCAGCCAGGTCGCGCGCGAAGCGCTCAACCCCGTACTGCACGACGGGATTCCAGTAGGTCATGACGAGTACTGGGGCGTCGACGACGGCCGTGACCCGCTTGATCGCTTCGAAAAGCTGCGAGAGCTTGAAGCCAGCTTTGAGCGCGGTCTGCGTCGCCTCCTGGATCACCAGGCCGTCCATCACCGGGTCGGAGTATGGCACCCCGAACTCGATGACGTCGGCACCGGACCGCGCCATCGCAATCGCCGCGTCAACGCTCGTGTCGAGGTCGGGGAAGGCAACAGGAAGATAGCCAATGAGCGCGCCCTTGCGCTCTTGCTTTGCGGCGAGGATTGCCGCTTCAACACGCGAAGCGCTCATTCTGCGCCCTCCTGAGAAATGGTGCCGTCAACCTCGGCGCCGTCGAGCTCGGTGCCGTCAAACAGCCCGAAGTAGCGACCCGCGGTCGCCATGTCCTTGTCGCCGCGGCCGGAGAGGCTCACTGCGATGATCGCGTCTGGCCCGAGTTCCTTACCAATGCGGATCGCGCCAGCGAGCGCGTGCGCAGATTCGATCGCGGGAATGATGCCCTCGGTCTGGCTGAGCAGCCGGAGCGCCTGCATCGCCTCGTCATCGGTCGCGGGAATGTAGGTTGCCCTGCCAATGTCTGCGAGCCAGGAGTGCTCTGGCCCAACGCCCGGATAGTCGAGACCGGCGGAGATCGAGTGCGACTCGATGGTCTGGCCGTCGTCGTCCTGCAGCACGTAGGTGCGCGCGCCGTGCAGCACACCGGGCTTGCCGCGCTCGATCGAGGCCGCGTGCCGTTCGGTGTCGACGCCATCGCCCGCGGCCTCAACACCGTAGAGCGCGACGGATTCGTCGTCGAGGAACGCATCAAACATGCCGATCGCGTTCGATCCGCCGCCGACGCAGGCAACGACCGCGTCGGGTAGCCTGCCGTTCTTCGCGAGCAGCTGCTCACGCGCCTCCTCGGAGATGACCTTCTGGAAGTCACGCACCATCGCGGGGAACGGGTGCGGGCCTGCCGCGGTTCCGAAGACGTAGTTGGTGTTCTCGACGGTCGCGACCCAGTCGCGGTACGCCTCGTTGATTGCGTCCTTGAGCGTGCGCGAACCGGTCGTCACCGGAACAACCTCAGCGCCGAGCAGGCGCATCCGTGCGACGTTCAGCGCCTGCCGCTTGGTGTCGACTTCGCCCATGTACACGACGCACTCGAGCCCGAGCAGCGCCGCCGCGGTAGCCGTAGCTACGCCGTGCTGCCCCGCGCCGGTCTCCGCGATGACGCGTGTCTTACCGAGCCGCTTCGTGAGCAGCGCTTGGCCGAGCACGTTGTTGATCTTGTGGGACCCGGTGTGGTTCAGATCCTCGCGCTTGAGAAAGATCCGCGCGCCGCCAGCGTGCTCAGCGAACCGCGGCACCTCAGTAATCGGGGACGGCCTGCCGGCGTAGTCACGGAGCAGATCAAGCAGCTCCGACTGGAACGCGGGGTCTGCCTTCGCCTCGGCGTAGGCCGCAGAGAGCTCGTCGATCGCGGCGATAAGCGACTCTGGCATGAATCGTCCGCCGTAAGAACCGAAAAACGGCCCCTGCTGATCTCTGAGACTCGTCATTGAGGGCTGATCTGACATGGTCGCCTTTCACAAGAGACGGTAGGGGTCGCGTTACACGTTCAAAAACGAACCAAGCGTCGCAATCGGGTCGTTCGTCACGAGCGCTTCGCCAACGAGCACCGCGTCGGCACCAGCATCACGGTAACGCTCGACGTCCTCGACACCGAGCACCGCCGACTCCGCGACGCGAATCACGCCAGCCGGAATCTGGTCGGCAACGCGGCCGAACAGGTCGCGGTCGAGTTCGAATGTCGAAAGGTCTCGCGCATTCACACCGATCAGCTGGGACCCAAGGTCGACCGAGCGAGCAACCTCGTCAGCGGAGTGCGCCTCGACGAGCGGGGTCATCCCCAGCTCAAGCGTGAACGCGTAGAGACGCTCAAGCGTCTCCTGTGGAAGCGCAGCAACGATGAGCAAAATGAGGTCTGCGCCAGCGGCGCGTGCCTCGAGAATCTGGTACTCCTCGCCGATGAACTCCTTGCGGAGCACCGGGATACTCACGGCCTTGCGAACCGCCTCAAGGTCCCGAAGGGATCCCTTGAAACGACGTTCCTCGGTGAGCACGCTCACCACGCTCGCGCCGCCAGACTCGTACTGGCTGGCCAGCGCCTGCGGCTCGGGGATCTCAGCGAGATCACCCCGCGAGGGGCTCGCACGCTTGACCTCGGCGATCACACGAATGTGATCCGCAGGCGCAAGATGCGCCAGCGCGTCAAGCGCGGCAGGCCGCGCCAACGCCTCCGCCTCAACGGCGGAGTACGGGCGGACCTGCCTGCGGGACTTCGCGTCCTCGAGCGAACCCTTGAGGAGCTGGTCAAGCATGGTTAGTCGTGTGACTTCGGGGTGAACCGGGGGCCCTTGACGCCATAGCCAGCCTTCGCGAGGATAGCTCCAAGGATCAGGCCGAGTGCTACGACTCCGACGCATACCCACACAAACGTGGGCATCTGCAGGAAGAAGAATACGGTTCCGGCAGCAATGCCAATGAGCATCACCACCACTGCCGTCCATGCCGCGGGCGAATCGCCGTGACCGGGGTCTCCGTGCTGGTTACTCATGTATCTCCTCTGGCAGGTGTGCACATTCGGACGTTTCAATCTTACCGGGAACTCTCAGCATTCAGCGAATGCAGAGGCGCGTGGCGTACTCATCGCCGTGTCTTGCGACGGATCGCAGCACATTACACGGCACGACAATCCGCGCCGACTTGGGCGAAGCGAAGCTCGCGTGCCGCTAGCGGTCATCCTCATCGTCGGTTGGGTCTCCGCCATCCGACAGCGCATCCCACTCAGAGATCCGGTCGTCGGTAGGGGCTGTCGCCGAGCGCGGGCGCGCCGGCCCCGATCCTGACTCATACTTGCGACCAGCTGCCTTCCAGCGCTGCCCGAATACCAACACCAAGACCCCGGCGAGCGCAAGGAGCGCACCAACCACAACGGTGACCGTTGGCCAGACCGACACGTTGAAGCTCTCGACGAGCGTGCTCTGCGCGGTACCGGTGATGCCGCTCACCTGCGCGATGGGGCCGCTCGCGCCATCGAACGGGTCGATGAGCGCGCGCACCCCAGCGTACGAGAGCCCGCCACCAAGGATGACGATGAGTAGGCCGATGACCCGGCGGAACCCCCGACCGGCAATCGTCAGCACCAGCGCAGACGCGAGCGCCGCAAGCGCGATGAGCGTGAGCGCCGGGCTGATCTGTTGACCTGTCACACTCAAGTGCTCAATCGTTGCTGCTCCGGGATGGAACGCGATATCGATCCATTCCTGCACAGAACTCAGCAACGCCACGGCGCCGGTGAGGACGACGAACCCGATGAGAGTCGCCTTATTCGTGAATTTGCTGGTGCGTACTTCAGACATGCGTGTTGGCTCCTCAGGCAAACTCAGTGATTCCTCGTGCGCGCTCGGTCCCCGGTCAGCCATGTACTGCTGCCCTGGTCAGTGAGTTCGCGATCGCAATAGCCCTGAGCGGCGCCGCAGCCTTACTCTGGCACTCGGCGTCCTCGGTCTCCGGGACCGAATCCGCCACAACTCCCGCGCCCGCCTGCACCATCGCAACGCCGTCGCGGATCGTGGCCGTGCGGATCGCGATCGCGAGATCCGCTGCCCCGCCGAGCCCGAAGTAGCCGACAACTCCCCCGTACACGCCCCGCTGCACTGGCTCGAGTTCGTCGATAATTTCGAGGGCGCGCGGCTTCGGCGCACCACTGAGCGTCCCAGCAGGGAACGTTGCCTTGAACACGTCAATCGGGTTCTGGTCTTCACGCACCTGACCCTCAACCGAGGAGACGATGTGCATGATGTGGCTGAACCGTTGGATCATCATGAACTCGGTCACCTCGACACTGCCTGGCTCACACACCCTGGCGAGGTCATTGCGCGCGAGATCGACGAGCATGAGATGCTCAGCACGCTCTTTCTCGTCAGCAAGCAAGTCCTTCGCGAACTGCTTGTCCTGCTCAACCGTCGCCCCGCGCGGCCGCGACCCGGCAATCGGGTGGGTCATCACGTGCCCGTGCTCCTGCACCGTCACCAGCGCCTCGGGGCTCGATCCGACGACCGCGAACGGCACCCCGTCATTGCCTTCGAGCTGCACAAGGTACAGGAAGGGACTCGGGTTGAGGTGCCTGAGCACGCGATACACATCGAGCGGGTCGGCCGTGCACTCCTGATCAAATCGCTGCGACGGCACGACCTGGAAGATGTCGCCGTCGACGATATAGCGCTTCGCCGCATCGACCGTCGCCATGTACTCGGGCGTGGTCGTCAACCGTGTCGGCTCTGGGATGGCGTCCCGGTCGAGCGTGCCGAGGGGCGACGGTTCAGGCGCAGCGAGTGCCGCCTGCAAGGCGTCGAGCCGGCGCTGCGCATCAGCCCACTGTGCGTCGCGTCGCCGTGCTCGCCACCGTTCGCGCCGGGGATGACGCCGTCGTTAAGAACGTTCGCGATGAGGATCACAGCACCCTCGCGGTGATCGATCACCACGAGCTCAGAAACAAAGCTCAGGCCCTGCGTCGGCAGGCCGGTTCCCGCAGCTGGAGGCGATTCGAGGCGCTCGAACTGGCGAACGGTCTCCCACCCGAGGTAGCCAACGAACCCGCTCGCGAGCGGCGGGAGTCCGGGAATCTGCGGCGCCTTCCAACGCTCGTACGCTGCGCGCAGCGCAGCGACGGGCTGCAACGTCGACACACCGCCTGGCAAGAGGCGATCCTCTGCGAGCGGCTCCCCGAGGGGCTGCGCACCGTTGGCGTCCGCAGCGCCAAATGCGTGCGTGCTCGGAGTCCACTGCGCACGGCCATCACGCTCGCCGAGCACACCAAAACTGCCTGCCCCAACAAAGCTAAACCGCGTCCACACGCCGCCCTGCTCAGCGGATTCGAGGAGGAATGTCCCCACCCGTGATCCGGCGACTTTCCGGTAGATGCTCACTGGCGTGTCCGCGTCAGCGAAGATCTCTCGCCTGACGGGGATGACGGCGTGTGCCATGCGCTCAGATTCGAACTCGGCACGGGTGGTCGTGTTGCTCACTGTCTCAGCCTATCTCTCAGTGCCAGAATGAACCCTGCGTTGGGCATTCTCATGCGCAAGAGACAGCTCAGCCCCGCCGTAGTTGGCGAGGCTGAACTGTCACATTCATCAATCGGTTACTGGGTCTCCAACGACCACGGGCAGTGCGCGCCCGTCGAAGCAGGTGCGCTCCCCAGTGTGGCACGCTGCCCCGAGCTGCACGACGCGCACGAGCAGCGTATCGCCGTCGCAGTCGCTGGCGACCGAGCGCACATACTGCCGGTGCCCCGACGTGTCGCCCTTGCGCCAGTACTCGCCGCGAGACCGCGACCAATACGTCACGCGGCCGGAGGTGAGGGTGCGTCGCACAGCCTCAGCGTCCATCCACGCCAGCATGAGCACGTCGCCACCGTCGTCGTCCTGCACGATCGCGGGCAGAAGCCCATCGTCACCAAACTTCAGCGACGCGATCGTTTCCGACACGTCAACAGCCGCGCCCGCACCCGTATCTGCTGCGTGCGAGTGCTCCGCAGCGACGGCCCGCTGAGCTCCGACACGATCCGTGTGCTGGCCACCATTCGCCTGCGAGCTCATCCCTGTCCCTCCGCCTGTGCGCCGCCGAGCCGCACAGGATGGCCTGCGGACGCAAGCGCCTCTTTCACCTCACCGATCGTGAACTTGCCGTAGTGGAAGACGGACGCGGCAAGCACTGCGTCTGCGCCAGCGTCAACCGCCGGGGCGAAGTGCGCAAGCTCACCGGCGCCGCCCGAAGCGATCACCGGAACCGTCGCGATCGCCCGCACCTTGCGTACGAGCTCAAGATCAAACCCGTCTTGCGTACCGTCGGCATCCATCGAGTTCACGAGCAATTCGCCAGCACCACGATCCACCGCTTCGCGGCACCACTCGAGCGCGTCGAGCTCGGTCTCGCGCTTGCCGCCATGGGTCGTCACGACGAAACCGCTGGGCTGCTTCTCGCTGCGCTTCACGTCGAGCGAGAGCACGAGCACCTGCGCGCCGAAGCGGTCGGCGATCTCACCGATCACTTCCGGGCGCGCGATCGCGCCGGAATTGATGCCGACCTTATCTGCGCCAACCTCAAGCAGGCGGGCGACATCGTCGACCTCGCGCACTCCCCCACCAACGGTGAGCGGAATGAACACCTGCTCAGCGGTGCGCCGCACCACGTCATACGTCGTCGAGCGGCCATCAACGGTTGCCGTGACGTCGAGGAACGTCAACTCGTCTGCGCCCTGCTCAGCGTACTTCGCCGCGAGTTCAACGGGGTCACCCGCGTCCTGCAGGTTGAGGAAGTTCACGCCCTTCACGACGCGCCCACCCGCAACGTCGAGGCACGGAATCACACGCACTGAAACAGTCATCGTGCGCGCCCCCTACAGCCGTGCGGCGTGGATCGCGGTAACGAGGATCGCCCTGGCACCGAGGTCATAGAGCCTGTCCATGATCTGGTTCGCGTCGTCCGCAGCAACCATGACCCGCACCGCGACCCACTTCTCGTCGCGCAGCGGCGACACGGTCGGCGACTCGATGCCGCCGGCGACCGCGATCGCGTCGTCGAGATGATCCACCGGGAGGTCGTAGTCCATGAGCACAAACTTGCGCGCGACAAGCACACCGCGGAGGCGGCGCATCAGCCGCTCAAGGCCTGCGTGCTGGCTCGGCCCACCGATGAGCACAGCGGTCGACTCGAGGATCACTGGCCCGAAGATGTCGAGCCCCGCAGCGCGCAGCGTCGCCCCGGTTGACACAACGTCGGCAACCGCGTCAGCGACGCCGAGCTGCACGGCAGACTCGACAGCGCCATCGAGCTTCACGAGCGTCGACTCGACGCCGCGCTTCCGCAGGAACGTATCTACGAGCGTCGGGTAGCTCGTCGCAACCCGCTTGCCGGCGAGGTGCTCAAGCTCGGTGATGTCGCCGTCGGCGGGCGACGCGAACCGGAACGTTGAGTCAGCAAAGTCGAGCTCTGCGATCTCGTGCGCTTCAGAACCCGAGTCGAGCAAGAGGTCACGACCCGTGATGCCGACGTCGAGCGCACCCGAACCAACATAGGTGGCGATGTCGCGGGGGCGAAGGTAGAAAAACTCAACGTCGTTCTTCGGGTCAGCGTGGACAAGCTTCCGCGCATCCTTACGCCCCGAGTAGCCGGCCTCTGCGAGCATTTCGGCAGCGATCTCGGAGAGCGAGCCCTTGTTCGGAACTGCGATACGCAGCATGTGGAAATTTCCTTCCATCGTGGCCGAGGCACGCAAGTGGATCGGCCGAGTGAGATTTTGAGTCAGCGGATCGCGCCAACGCAGGGCTCAAGCCGAGCGTCGACGCTACAGATGCGTGTAGACATCCTCAAGCGACATGCCCTTTGCGAGCATGAGCACCTGCAGGTGGTACAGCAACTGGCTGATCTCTTCGGCGCAGGCTTCTGACGACTCGTACTCGGCCGCCATCCAGACCTCTGCTGCCTCTTCGACGATCTTCTTGCCGATCGAATGCACGCCAGCGTCCAGCCGGGCGACAGTGTCGCTGCCTTCGGGCCGCGATGCGGCCTTCTCGGCGAGCTCGGCGAAGAGCGTGTCGAAGGTTTTCACGGGTCAAGACTATCAGGGTGCGCGGGCGCCGCTTGCCACGTCAGCGCGACCGGCACAGAACTCGGGCTTCTTGCGGCAGCGCGGCACTGCGCTTGCCGCGCTCACCGAGCTGCGCTGGCCGATGCGCGGTGCTGGGTTCGAACCCAACGCGCTGCGCCGCACTTATCTCTCGAATCCGCGTTATCTCTGCACGAAACCCAGGTTTTCCGCAGAGATAACGCCGATCTCAGTTCTTCTGCCGCCACACGGGGGGGCATGCTGCCGCCGACTGCCGCAGGCTACTGCCGGCTACTGCCGGCTGCCGCAGGCTACCGCCGGCAGCGGAGAACACCGAAGCCGAACAGCAGCGCCCCACCAAGCGCGATCCACAGTGTCGTGGCAAGACCCGGTGCGTTTCCGGCGAGCTCCCCGGCGAGCGTGCGGGATATCGCCGTCGTTGGGACGAACCCGAGCGCCCTGTCGGCCCCGGGCAGGATCGCGTCGAACGGCAGCGCCCCCGCGGTCAACAGCACGACGGCAGGCACGATCGTGCCGAGCGCCCGCACCTGCGAGGCGCGCGCCGCATAGGCTCCGATCACCGCGCCAAGGGCCATCCCGACTACGCAGAGGCCCGCACAGGCGACGAATGCCCCGGGCATTGCCGCGAGGGGTAGCCGAGTCGCGGCGAGTCCAGCGGCCGCGACAAGTGCAGCTGCGGCGAGCGCGACGGGCGTATGCGCGAGCAGGAGCGCGCCGCGATGCGCCGGGACGGTGTCGAGGGCGCGAAGGATGCCGCGTTCTCTTGCGTCGACTACTGGTACGGCGATGGCTCCGAAGGTGACGGTGACGAGGAGCACGGGAAGGAGGACGGGTATCGCTCCCCTGGTGAGTTCACCGCCTACGCCAAGCAGGAGGTCGGTTGCGGCGACGAGGAGGATGGTGCCGAGAGGGATCGCGATGCCGAGCACTGTTGCGAGCGGACGGCGGCGGATCTCGGTGAGTGCCGCCCGGTGGAGTGCGGGAACACCGCGAAGCGGTCGCGTCTGGAACATTAGCCGTCAGCCGTCAGCCGTCGTCCGAGCGGCGCGGCCCGGCTCTCCGCTTCCCGTCCCCCGGTGTCCGGCTCCCCGCTCCCCGCTCCCGGCTCCCGGCTCCTCCACGGCAGCGAGGTAGACGTCTTCGAGCGTTGGGTGGTGCACGGCGACGCCGGTTGCGTGGAGCCCACGCGTGAACGTGAGGCGTCTGAGTGTCGCGTCGGGGTCGTCGCTTGGCGCGGTGATCCGTTTCCCTGCGGCGAGCGCCCGCTCCGTACGCTGCTCTCCGACGGCCGCTGTGAGGAGCTCGGGATCCGTGTCCTGCGCGACGGTGAAGCACACCTGACTCGGTGCGACGAGTGCTCGCGTCAGGTCATCGGGTGAGCCGGCGAGCACGATCCTCCCCCTGGCCATGATCGCTACCCTGTCACAGAGCTGCTGCGCCTCGTCGAGGTGGTGCGTCGTCATGAGCACCGTCGCTCCTGCGCTGCGGATCTCCCGGATGAGCTGGGCGATGTCTCGCCGCATCTCGGGGTCCAGCCCGGCGGACGGTTCGTCGAGGAGCACGAGAGTGGGACGACCGACCAAGGCGATCGCGATGCGCAGCCGCCGCTCCTCCCCGCCGGAGAGGTGCTTCACGCGCGTGCGCCGCAGCTCAGTGAGCCCCACTCTGCCGCGAAGCTCTGCGAGCGGGAGCGGGTCGTCGTGGAAGGATGCGAAGAGTCGCAGCGTCTCGTCGACGGTGAGACTTGGGAAGAGCGCCGCCGCCTGCGGTTGCACGCCGACGTTCTCGGTGATGGTGGATCGCTGTCGCTCGGGATCCACACCGAGCACCGTAACGCTTCCCGAACTCGGCCGCTCGAGCCCGGCGATGAGATCCACCGTTGTCGTCTTGCCCGCACCGTTCGGGCCGAGGAGGCCGACGATCTCACCCTCCCTGGCTTCGAGGTCAACACCGTGCAGGATCTGTGCCTCGCCGACGGCGCGTGTTACCCCGTGGAGAGCGATGACTGAGGTCATTTCTTTCCCCCTGAGGGTGGCGCGTCTTCCTCCCCTGGGAAGAAGATCTGCTCGATGGGTTTACCGAACGCGGTCGAGACGCGGAACGCGAGCGGCAGCGATGGATCGTACTTGCCCGACTCGAGTGCGTTCACTGTCTGCCTGGAGACTCCGAGCATCTCGGCGAACTCGACCTGCGTCCACCCTGCTTCGCTGCGGAGGGCGCGCACGTCGTTTCTCACTTGTTCCCTCGGAGGTTCATGCCGAGCATCGCTGCACCCCAGGTGATCATGCCGACGACGAAGACTCCCCATGTGGCAAGGGGCAACGGCCCGATCTCGGCGTCGAGCATGCCGAACACGACCGAGGCGACCATCGCCGCGACGAACGCTATCGCGGCGGCTGTCATCGCGCGCGGGCGCATGAACTCGTCGAGGCTGCGCACGAACTGCACGACGGCGAACACCATCCAGGCGACCGCGACGAGCGGCACGAGAGCGATCACGAGCGCGAGCGGCGTGCCTGGTTCAGGCTCGAGGGGAAGAAACAGCATGAGCACAAGGAAGAGCACCGATGCGCCCGCCATGTGGAGGGTGTAGCGGCGCGCGTGCGCGCGTTCGCCCCTGGTGAGTTCGGTCATGTGATGGCTCCTTCACGGGAGGTTGCCGGTGGGGTGTTAAATGCGGTGGTCTCAGATGCGGTGGTCTCAGATGCAGTCGCGTCAGATGGGGCGGCGGCTGTGGCCTCCGGATCCTTGCGGCGCCTCGCTGGGGTCGGTGCGGCATCCCAGCTGAATCGTCTGGCGGCGAGTACGAAGCAGGCGACTCCCGTGAGGAGCATGAGCGCCCAGTACACGGGCACCGGCAGCAACGGGGTCGTGCCAGCGAGGTCCGCGCTTGCCGGTTCCGTCACCCAGCTGCCGGGGAGGAGGCCGACCACCGTGCGCATCGGAGCCGGCAGCACGGCGGTCGGGATTACCGCGCCCCCGCTGAACACGAGCGCAAGCGAGAGTCCAGCCATGACGTTCTGAGAGGCCTCGGCGTTGCGCGCCCTCGCAGAGAACACAGCCCCGAGCCCGAACAGCATGATGGCGGCGCAGCTGACGGTGACCGCGAAGCGCGGCAGCGCACTCACCTCGGTGTACCTGCGGGCGATCCCGATCGCGATGAAGCCGGCCGTGCAGGCGAGCAGCAGTGCTAGGCGCGTGGGAATGCGCGCGGCAAGAAACAGGCGGCGCGGGAGCGGGGTCGTGCCGAGGAGCCTGAGCATCCCGCGCTCGCGTGCCGCGACGAGCGGTACCGTCGTTCCGATGAGTGCGATCGAGGCGAGCACCGCGAGAAACTCGGTGCCGAGGTTGAGCCGAAGAAAGTCGGGGGCCGGGTCGCCGTCGACGCCGATCACGGTGATGCTTCCCGCCGGTACGCCCGCGGCGCGAAGCGTCTGCCAGAGTACATCCCAGCCAACGCGCGAATCCAGCAGCGTGACGGTCACCGCCGCGGCGTCGGTGTTCGCGTTGTCGCCTGTGCTGTTGCCAGTGCTGGCGCCTGTGTTCATTGCGAGCGTCGCATTCGGATCGTCCTGCGGGCCCGCGGCGAGGGGTGCGAGCTGAGCTGCGATCTTTGCCGTGTGGGGAGACGCGGTGAGGGCAGCAAGGTCGGCCTGCGCGATACGCGGGGCGGATCCCGTCACCGCGAACGCGAGCCACAAAGCGGTGTGGATCACGAGCAGGACGAGCACCATCGTGAGCATCGAGGCCACGGTGAGCTTTTCGCGGAACAGGTCGCTCGCATCCGTGCGGACGAGGGCCCGGAATGCGCGGCGCTTGGTCTTCGTGAGCACCGGACCCCCTGACGTCAACTTTCCTTTACGTCAGGCTAGGCGATCTCCCCCGAAGCGTCAAGACTCCTTAACATCGGCGTGCTTGGGGTGCCCGATTCCACGGACGAACACCCAAGAACGGCACGCATCTCCCCCTGCGCCGCACTTATCTCTGAAATCCGCGTTATCTCTGCACGAAACCCAGGTTTTCCGCAGAGATAACGCCGATCCCAGCTCTTCTGCCGCCGCACGGGCACAAGCTGCCGCCGACTGCCGCAGGCTACCGCCGGCCGCCCCGCGGGACGGCGGCAGGGCCCTAGGAGCTGGACCGCTCAGGCGTAGGGACAGCCCGTTCCGTGCTGCGTCCTAGGGGGTTGGCGCTTAGGCGGTGCGCACGTGGCGGGCACGACCCCGAACCACGTCGGGCTTCGCCTCACCCTCAGAGCGCGCGACGGCCTCCTCCAGCCGCTCAAGCTTGCCGTCCATCTCGCCCTCGAATCCGGGGCGAATATCCGCCTTCATGATGAGCGACACCCGCGAGCCGAACGGCATGACAGCCTCGGTCGCGCGCTTCACCACGTCGAAGACCTCGTCCCACTCGCCCTCGATCTCCGTGAACATGCTGCTCGTGCGGTACGGCAGGCCTGAGTCGCGCACTACGCGGATCGCCTCGGCCACCGCCTCAACAACAGATCCATCAGGGTGTTCTTGTCCGCCACTCGGGGCAACGGAAAACGCGAGAATCACGAAGGGGTCCTTTCGTCTTTGACGTAACCAGCCAAGGCTATCTGCCCGAGATGCTAGAAAGATCCGCGCGTCGAGGACCGGCGGCCGCCCGCGCCGAGCACACCCAAGGGAAACACCGGCTGAACCGCGGTGAGCGCCAGCCTACTTCTTGATCGCGGAGACCGTTCCGGAGCCCGCAGCGCAGAGGTACTCGTCACCCTCCGAGGAAACGAAGATCTCAACGAGGGTGACCGCCCGCCCAGACGTGCGGGCCTGCGTCGTCGCGCGCGCGATGACACGCTCCCCCTTTGCGGGTCGCAGATAGTGCAGGTTCACCCCCGCCGTGAGCACGTTCGGGCCGAGCACCTGGCCCGCTGCGAACGTCAGCGCGTTGTCTGCCAGGTAGCAGAGCACCCCGCCGTGCACGAAGCCGTGCTGCTGCAGCAGGTCGGGTCGAACGTCGAGCTCGAGCGTCACGCCGTCCGCGTCCCAGCGCGTGAGGCGCGCGCCAAGCAGTTGGCTGAAGGGCTGCGCGTCGAGGACGTGCTGGGCCCCGACAAGGTCAAGATCAGTCATGCCAACCCTCCGAATCCGAAAGCTGCTCCCGAGCAGACGCCGCTTCCGCCCGCACACCCCGCATCACTGACGGGCTGCTAACGGTGAGCGCCTCAATCACTGCGCCTCGCTGCGTCACGGGCACGGAACACCTCCGGGGCCAACTGCTGCTGCCGCGCCGCCAGGCGACGACGCATCACAACAAGTGTCGCGCAAACGCCCGCGGATAGCTAGTGCATGGCAGCGGGCGGAGAGCTAGCGGGCGGAGAGCTAGCGGCCCCGCCGGGTACCAGCTAGTGCGCGTGCTGCGCGGCGGCGACGCGGAGGTCGGCGATCCGCTCCTCTGGCACACCGCCATAGACGGCGGAACCGGCGACGAAGGTGTCTGCGCCTGCCTCAGCGGCGATCCCGATCGTGTCGACGGTGATGCCGCCGTCGACCTGCAGCCAGACGTCGAGGCCGTGCTTCGCGCGCGCCTCGGCGAAGCGGCGAAGCTTCGGCATCATGTCGGGCATGAACGACTGGCCACCGAAGCCTGGCTCAACGGTCATCACGAGCACCTGATCGAACTCGGGCAGCAGCTCAAGGTAGGGCTCGGGGTCGGTTCCTGGCTTCAGCGCGATACCCGCGCGGGCGCCGATGTCGCGGATCTTACGCGCGAGGGCGACCGGATCGGTGGACGCCTCGACGTGGAAGGTGACGGAGAACGCGCCCATCTCGGCGTAGCCTGGGGCCCACCGGTCAGCGTCCGAAATCATGAGGTGCATGTCGAGCGGGATCGGCGACACCGCCTGAATGCGCTCAACGATGGGCGGACCCATCGTGAGGTTCGGCACGAAGTGGTTGTCCATCACGTCGACGTGCACGAGGTCCGCGGTGCGGATCGCCTCGAGCTCCGCCTGGAGGTTCACGAAGTCGGCGGACAGGATGCTGGGGTTAATGCGCTGCGCGGTCACACCCAAAGCCTACGCGATCCGCACGGTCCTGCCCGCCGCGCGCTCAACAGCACCGGGCCCAGCATCGGACGCAGCATGAGGCGCACCATGAGGCGCAGCATGGGGCGCAGCATGAGGCGCAGCATCACTGGCGGCATCGCGGGCCGCATCGCGATCAGCCCCCTTCGATGCCGCCCTCCGTGAGCTCGCGTGCTCGAGGAGTGCGCGCGCGGCGGGGTGCGGTTCGCGGTTGTCGGGGAGCGCGAGCACGAGCTGCCGTGCGCGCCGCTCGACGAGCGGCCGCATGCGCAGGGTGTCGGCAAGCATTTCGCGCCCGAGCGTCGGCACGATCGACACCCCGAACCCCTGTTCCACCATGGCGAGGAGCGTGCTCATTTCCCGCACCCGATGCCGGGCGGAGAACTCGATACCCGCCGTGTCGAACATGGACCGGACGTGCACCTCGCAGCCGCCGCCCGAGACGATCATGCCGTCGTCGGCGAGCTCGGCGAGTGCGATCTCGGGAAGCTCGACGAGGGGATGATCCTCGCGCACCACGGCCGCGTATTCGTCAACGTCGATGATTTTCGATTCGGCAGGTTGCCGCTCGGGATCGACGAGGATCGCGACGTCAACGAAGCCGTTGTCGAGCCACTCCGGCATCTCGGCGTCGTCGCCTTCGAAGACGTCGACACGCACGTCGGGTAGTGCGCTCACCCACTCGTCGATGAGGTCGGGCAGCAGTCCCCTGCACACGGTCGGCACTGCGCCCAGTCGCACGGTGCCCGTGATTGAGCGGTCCCCTCGCGCGATCGCCTCGAGCTGCGCTATCGCGGCGGCGGCTGCTCGAGCCTGCACGATGGTTCGCTGGCCGAGCCGCGTGAGCGTGAGCGTTCGGCGGTCGATGACGCCGCCCCCGAGCTCCCGCTCGAGCCCGGCTATTGCGTGCGACACGGCCGACTGGCTCACGCCGACGTCGGCTGCGGCGTCCGTGAAGGATCCACTGTCGGCAACGGCGACGAATGCGCGCAGCTGCTGCGTGGTGACCCCCATGAGCCCTCCTCATATCTACATGAGCTTCATGTGTTTGCCTCATGCTAGCGTGATTTCTAAGCTTAGCCGCATGATTCAGCGACGCAAGGCCCCCGGAACCGCAATCGCGTTCGGCGTGCTCGCGCTCATTTGGGGGTCAAGCTTCTTCCTCATCAAACTCAGCCTCGAGGGACTGTCGCCGGGGCAGGTGGCGCTCGGCCGCCTGGCGTTTGGTGCGCTCACGCTCGTCGTCATCATGCTCGTGACGAAGCGCGCCTGGCCGCGCAGCCGGCGCGTCTGGCTGCACATGACGGTCGTGGCGGCCACGCTCTGCACGATCCCGTTCACCCTCTTCGCGTGGGCCGAGACGATGGTGCCGAGCACGGTCGCGAGCATCGTCAACGCGACAACACCCATCATGACGCTGCTCCTCATTCCGCTGGTGATGCCAAAGGATCGACTCTCACGGGCGCAGACCATCGGCCTCGTCGTAGGGATCCTTGGGGTGGTCGTGCTCGTAGGGCCTTGGCGAATGGTGCTCACCGGCGACGGAATCTCCCTCCCGGGTGTGCTCGCGGCGCTCGGCGCAACCGCGTGCTACGGCTTCGGCGGGCTGTACATGCGACGCTTCCTCACCGACACCACGATCGACTCGATCACGATCGCTGCCATGCAGCTCGTGCTGGCGACGGGCCTCGCGCTCATCGCCGCGCCGTTCATCTCGACGGGCCCCATGCAGCTCACCGCAACCGTTGTCGCAGCGATCTCAGCGCTTGGCATCCTTGGCGGCGGCATTGCGTACATCCTGTACACCGGGATCATCCGCACGTGGGGGCCGGCACGCGCGTCGACGGTGACCTACCTCACGCCCGTGGTCGGTGTCACCCTTGGTGCGCTGTTCCTCGGGGAGACCGTGCACTGGAACGAGCCGGTTGGCGGCGCGATCGTCGTGCTCGGCATCCTTGCGAGCCAGGGCGCGATCGAGCGGTGGATCGACCGGGGAGCGCGCAGCAAGCCAGCCGACGAGCCAGCCTGCGAGGCAGCCACCCCGCCCGAAAGTCGCCTCCCCGCCGCTTAGCTTTCCCGGGTGAGCAGCGACACGAACATCGCGTCGGTGCCGTGCCTGTGCGGCCAGAGCTGGGCGCTGAGCTGCTCGCCGGCGAGTTCCGGCTGCTCGTCCTCGCGGGCAGCCGCACGCACTGCGGCCTTCGCGTCGAGCTCGCGCAGCTCGGGGTGGCGCTTCAGGGCGCGATCCACACCGACCCGGGTCTCCGCGAGGTGCGGCGAGCAGGTCACGTATGCGAGCACCCCGCCCGGCTTGAGGTGCGCGGCGGCTGCGTCGAGCAGCTCCGCCTGCAGCGCGGTGAGCTCTGGCAGGTCGCCCGGCTGCTTGCGCCAGCGAGCCTCCGGCCTGCGGCGGAGCGCGCCGAGGCCCGAGCACGGTGCGTCAACGAGGATGCGGTCGTAGAGTTCGTGCCCGCCGGGGCCGCACCCGAACGCTTCTTCCTCGCGGCCGTCATGGGAGACGACTTCGATCGCCTCACCTGGCAGCGCGTCGACGCCGCTCACCGAATCGCGCACGAGGTCAGCGCGGTGCTCCGACACCTCGTTCGCTCGCACTGTCGCACCCTCAACGAGCGCCTCGGCCCCGAGAATAGCGGTCTTCCCACCGGGGCCAGCGCACAGGTCGAGCCAGCGCTCCCCCTCGGCGACGGGCGTCGCCCGCACGAGGGCGAGGGCCGCGAGCTGCGAGCCCTGATCCTGCACGCGCAGCAGCCCCGCGGGCACACTCGCCTGCTCCTCCGCCGTGGCCATCGCGCGGGCGGGATCACCGCCGAGCAGCTCAAGGCCGATCGCCGAAACGCATACGGCATCAAACAGGTCGGGTTCGACCGCGGCAAGCTCCTGGCTCGTGATGCCTGCCCCCTCGAGCAGGGCAAGGTTCACCCGCGGTGAGGCGTTGTTCGTGTCGAGCAGCGCCTCGATCTCGGCCTCGCGGCCCTCTGCGCGGAGGGCGTCGCGCAGCGCGCGCAGCACCCATGCAGGGTGCGAGGCTCGCGCGGCGAGGGCGTCGTCTGGCGTCTTCGCTTCGGCGACGATGCGCTCGTCCCACTCCTCTGGCGTCGCGCGACCAATCTCGCGCAGCACGCCGTTCACGAAACCAGCGGCTCGCTCGTTGCCGACGCGTCGCTGCAGCTCAACGCTCTCGTGCACGGCGGCGTGGGCCGCGGTGCGCATCGAGAGCAGCTGGTGCGCACCGAGCCGCAGTACGTTCAGCGCGACGGGGTCGATCTCCGCTGCCTGGCGGCCAGCGGCGAGCTCGATGATCCGGTCGATCCGGCCGAGGCCACGGAGCGTACCGGCAGCGAGCTCGGTCGCGAGGCCAGCGTCCCGGGAGTCAAGGCGCGCGGTGCGGATCCGTGAGGCGAGGGCGAGGTTCGCGTAGGCGTCGCGATCCACCACGTCGCGCAGCACGTCGTAAGCGACGATGCGCGCGCCCGAAATGCGCGGGCGTGGGGCGCGGTCGCGCTGCCCACGAGCATGCCCGTTGCCACGGGACTGGCCGCCGCGCTGACCGCCGCCACCCTGCCCGCCGCGACCCTGCCCGCCGCGACCCTGGCCGCGCTGCTGACCGTCGCGCGATCCGCCGCCGCGATTGCCGCCGCCGTGGTTGCCGCCCTGGTTGCCGCCGCGCGATCCGCCGGTTCCCCGGTCGCCGCTGTTCTGTGGGCTCATGCGAGCTCCGCCTTTCCGCCGCGGCCGCGAAGCCAGGCGTTTGCATCCATTGCGGGTTTGCCAGCTGGCTGCACCCGTGAAAGTTCGAGGGCACCGTCGGAGCAGCCGAGCAGGGCGACCTTCCCGACGAGCCTGGCCTCGCCCGCGGCGAGATCCTCAGGGACCTCACCCGCGAACTGGCGCAGCTCCGTGAGCTTCACCGGCTGGTCGCCGAGCAGCGCGTACGCGCCGGGCTCCGGGGTGACGCCCGCCCAGTGCGCGAGCGCGGCGTCGGCGGTCGTGCCGGAGCCAAACGAGATGAGCCCGTCCTCGCGTGTGAGCTTGTGCGCGTAGGTGTCCTCGCCGACCTGCGGCTCCCCCGCTTCACTGTCGGCCGCGAGCGTCTCGACCGCGGCGAGCAGCGCCCCTGTTCCCGTGCTCGCGAGCTCGGTGAGCGCCTGGCCAGCCGACGTGCCCTGCGCGAAGGTTGTGGAGTCGCGGGTGAGCACGTCGCCGGCGTCGAGGGCCTCGACGAGGCGGAACACGGTGACGCCAAGCTCCTGCTCGCCAGCCATGAGTGCACGCTGCACGGGGGCGGCGCCACGCCAGCGCGGGAGGTCGGAGAAGTGCAGGTTGATCCACCCGTGCCCCGGCAGCGAGAGGAACGGCTCGCGGAGTAGGCCGCCGTAGGCGACGATGACGCCAAGCTCGGGCGCGCGCTCGGCGACCCATGCCGTCGCGTCCTCGCCGAGACGGTTCGCCTTAAGCGTGTCGATGCCGAGCGCTTCGGCCGCGACCGCGACGGGCGACGGCGTGAGCACGCGCTTGCGCCCGAGCGGGGCGTCCTCGCGGGTGATGACGCCGACGATGTCGTGGCCAGCGGCCGCGAGGGCGTTGAGGCTCGGGACGGCGAACTCGGGGGTTCCGGCAAAGACGATACGCATCCGTCTATTCTCGCACCCCGAGCGCGACCCGCAGCTCGCGGGCCTTCCGAAGCGCCGCCTGGCTGCCCTTGCGCCCCGCGAGATCGGCGAGACCCGGCCACGCGGCAGCATCGGCGGGGATGAGCCCGCGCTCGGCGGCTGCCCTGAGCACCTGGGCCCTGAGCAGGGCGGCGTCGAGCACACGATTCAGCCAGCGGGGTGGTGCACTCGCGCTCGTTGCGACGCGGATCGATTCGACGAGCGCTGGCCACAGGGTCGCGATCGCGTCGGGCTCCGCCTCGATGATGCCGGCGAGCTTCACCGGCGAATAGTCGGTGCTCTCGAGGAGTCGCGCGACGGCGAGCCGCACCCCCGCCGCCCCGAACAGGTCGTTGCGCACCGCCGCGAGGAGGGTGTAGCCGTGCGCGTTGTCGTGGTTCAGGCTGCCGATGAGCACCGCGAGCATGCCAACCGTGAGCGGCGGCACCTGGCCGTCGTGGCGGAGCGGACCGTTCTTCGCGTCACGCCAGTTGCGGTGCTCGGCGACGCGCACGCCGCCAGCCTCGACGTCCCACCGCAGCCACGCGTCGGCAACCGGATCAGCCGCGTCATCCGCGGTGTGGATCTCCGACATGCCGCACTGCCCCTCGCGCTCAAGGTCGTAGAACCACGACGTGCGGGTGCGGAACCGCCGCGGCCCGGCCGCGGGGTCTGCGAGCCGCTCGGGGGCGAACTCGAGCTCGATCTCGAGTAGACGCGTTGACGCCTTCGGGTCGTGCCAGGATGCCCGCACGGTCGCGCCGTCATCGACCGCTGGCGCGGTGCCGCGGCCGTCGGGCCAGAAGTGGGCGAACTCGGCGTCGGGCAGCACCATGTCGAGAAGCGCGGCGTCCGGCAGTGCGGCGCCTGGCAGGGCGGCCGTTGCCGCTTCCGCCTGCGGCGGTGCCCCCGGTGCCGCTGCCCCCGGTGCGGCCTCGGCGGCTGCCTCTCCGGAGGTTGCCCCTCCGGCGGTTGCCCCTTCGGCCGCTCTAGCTGCGGCCTCGTCCGGGAGTGCGCCCACGACGGCGCGCGCCAGCTGCACCGCACGGGAAGATCCACCGGCTGCGGCGAGCGCCCGCGTTCCTGGGAGCGCGCGGGCGGATCCCGGTGCGACGCCCCGACCGACCGCGTCCGTGACTGCGGGGAGGAGTTCCCCGATCGCTTCGACGAGTTCCGCGGTGCCGGCGAGGCGACGGGTCGATGCAAGGGAGACGCGGACGAGGTCGTCGAGGAGCGGCCACACGACAGCGAGCATGCCGTCCTCGGCGAGGGCGACGCACGCGGCGGCGAGGGCTGCGAGCTTTCCGGGCGTCTCACGCCAGTCGAGCAGCCTGGTGTCTGCGACCCCAGGGAGGAGGATGCCGCGCTCCCACGCCTCAGTGATCGCGAGGGCACCGTCGTGCACGGCGCGCTCGTGGAAGCCGCGCTGCGCCCCGATGAGGTTCATGGCGAGTCCGGGGCTCAGCGGTGTGGCTGAGCGCGCGAGCTGGCGCAGCTGCAGGCCGAGCCCCGCGTCGTCGGAGTGGGCGATCTCGAGGGCCAACTCGGCTCCGGCGTCGGAGCCACCCTCAGCGCCGCCGGCGACACCGCCTGCTGCGAGCGCCCCGAGTTCGAGGCCGCTGTAGGGGGTGTCGAGCTTGAGCCTTGGCGGGAACTCGGTGAGTGACTCGGGAAGCTTCAACGGGGTAGGCGCCCACCAGTGCCGAGTGCGGTCGAGGACACGGGCGGGTGGCACGAGTGGGTCGGCAACGTAGCGGGCGATCGCTGGGCCCGCTGGAGTTGGCATCGCTGTCCCAGCCTGCGTGAGCACCGGCACCAGCAGCTCAGCGAACGCGGCGAGATGCTCGCCGGTGACGCGCGTGAGGTCGGTGCGGAGCAGTGCAAGGAACAGGTCGGCCTCGCTCGCGGCGAAGCCACCCGCGCTATACCGGGCGAGGCGGTCGAGCAGGTCCGCTGGATCGATGCGCATGTCTTCCCACGTAGGGGTCGACAGCAGCACGGGCACTTCGCCGAGGCGCTGCAACACTGCCGCGTCGCGCGCGGGCACGGGGCCGTACACGGTGGGGCTCGATCCGGGGAAGTCTTCGCGTGCCGGCCGGTCGAGCGTGAGGGGCGTGTCGCCGCCGACCCACTCGGCCACGCCGCGGAGGCCTGGCACCCAGCGGGGCTTCACGCCGCGCAGCGCGGTGCGGGCCGCGGCGATGTCTCGGTGCGCGACGAGGTTCGCGAGCGCGAGCAGCCGCTCGGCCGCTGGGTCAACGGGCCACCCTCGGGCCTTCCCGTGAGCTCGGCTGCCGCCTCGGTGAGCGCCGCGGCCAGCGACTCGAGACTCGCTTCGCTGTGTTCTGTGTCGCCGCGCCCTGTGTCGCCGCGCGCTGTGTCGTCCTGGCCTGATACCGGGGCGAGTCCCGCCGCCGCGTCAAGCCCGGCTGCGGCGTCGAACCCAGTGTTCCCGAGGGTGAACCTCGGCACGCTCCAGAGCTCAGGCGTCGCCTCCCAGCGCCCGCGGAGTATTGCGGCCGGCGATCCACCGCTGCCGACACTGTCGCCAGTGCCACCGGCCTCGCTGCCCGGGCCGACGGCCGCCTGCGCTGCATTGCCAGCAGCCGACTCAGCGGCCGACCCAGCGGCGGGCCCGGCGATCCCCCACGCCTCGAGCACGCGCGCGGCCGCCCGGGCGAGTGGCGCATCGTTGCCAGCGGCGATCGGAGCAATGAGTTCGGCGGCGCTCGCCGCAGCTGCCGCGTTCGGGCGGGGTCTCTCGGCGGCGGCGAGCAGCAGCGCACGGCGCGCCTTCTTCGTGCGGGCCGAGAGCCCAAGCTGCAGCACCTCGCCGAGCGTGTGCTCATCGCCCGCGGAGATGAGGGCCGGGCCGAAGGCTTCGATGAGCGCCGCGTCGCCCGTGGCGATCGCCGACACCAGCGCGTCCGCGCGGTCGAGGAGTTCGCTGCGATTCGCCTCGCTCGTGAGCGCGAGCGGGCCGGTGAGGAACTCGGCCCACACCTTCCGGTCGCCGGGCCGCTGCGCTGCGTCGAGACCGGCTATTGCGAGTGCGAGCGCTTCGGGCTCGCTGATCCACCCCCGCTCGAGAGCCGCAGGCAGGAGCCCGCCGAACGGCCCCGTGACACTCAGGCCGCTCGCGACGGCGACCCGCGCGTGCTCGGCGAAGCGCGGCGCGAGCACCTCGGGCGAGATGCCTCCGCGCCCGCGCGGCTGCAACCAGCCCTCGTTCGCCGGGGCACCGAACGCGTACACGGCCCAGTCGCGGAGGTAGTCGAGCGAGTCCGGCACGGGCAGCGCGAAGTCGTGCACGAGGCGCACAGTCACCCCAGCGAAGCGCGAGCTCGCGTCGATCCACAGCCTGCCGCCGCCGCGCTCGGCGTTCGCGACGAACGCTGCGGCGTACTCGGGCCCGCGATCCGCAACCACCGCGGTGACGAGCTCGTCGGTGAGCCGGCCGGAACCGGGGAGGATCGCGACCGCCCGCTTCGCCGTCACCCCGCAGCGGATCGCGAACAGCGCAAGCAGGCCCGCGTCGATGCCGTCGCCGAGCCAACTGCGCCAGCCGAATGTCGAGGGATCGACCGTCTCGAACGCGCCCCACTCGCCGCGGCTCAGGCCCGCGACCGCGGTGCGCTGCTGCTCCGGACTGCCGAGCGGCAGGCTGAGCGCGGTAGCGGGGTCCGCTCCCGGCCACCCGAGCTCGGTAAACACGGCGACGGCCTGTTCGAGTGCGGGTGATGCGCTCACGCGAGCTCCTTCGTGACGATGCGTACGGCGAGAATGTGTTTGCACGGGCCGCGCCCGCTCCCGTGCGTGAGACCCCACGTGCACCCGCAGCGCAACTCACCTTCGACCTCGCGCACGACCGAATCCTGGCCGGTCTCTGCGCCGCGAACCACCCAGGAACGGCCCGGTGCCTTGTCCGTGCGAGCGGCTTCCACGCGGCCGGCCGCAGCGAGCGCGCGTGCAGCGACGAGCCTCGGCTGGTCGCGGTCGACACGCCCAGGGTCGTCGGGGAGCTCGCGGTGGAAGTGCGCGGCATCCGCAAGATCCCAGCCGACGCGGCCGCTCGCCGCGAGCACCGCAATCGCACCGCGCACGCGCTGCTCGCTCAGGCCCGTGTCGCGCCCGAGCCGCGCGACGTCGAGCACCGGCTCGAAGCCGAGCAGCGCGGAGACGAGCTCGGCGTCGGCGAGCACCTCGTCGGCCGCGAGCGCCGCGAGCAGCGCGCCCTCGCCCGAGTGACCCCGCCACGGTTCTGCCGTGAGGCCGAGGGTGAGCCTGGCGCTCGGCAGCTCGATCACGACCGCCGACGCCCCGGTCTCGGGTGTGCCGGGCTCCGGCCCGTACACGGTGAGCCCGGTGACGTGCGTGAGGAGGCGCTTCGCGGCGCTGAGCCGATGCAGCCCCGCGACGCTCACCGCTGCAGGTGCCGGGCGGGAGCCGATCCGCACCCCCTCGCGGGACGGCACGAGCCAGACGGTGCGGCCGGTTGCGGTCGCCGCAGGGACCGCGGTGAGAAACGCGCGCGCCTGAGCGGCGTCGAGGGTGATCCGCGGCACGAGACGGCGGTGGATCTCGGCGATGTTGCCGAGCGCGCGCACCCAGCGGTCGGGCATGTTCACCGGGCGCTCGACGCTGTGGGCTACGGGCGTCGCAAGTGTGAGGCCGTCTCCCCCGACGTCAACGTGCAGGAGCTCCGCGCGGCGGACTGCTGTGAGCACCTCACGCGACTCGGGCCCGAGGTCAACGTTGGTGGTGCCGAGCGCGATATCGCCGCCGTCGAAGCCAGCGGCGAGCAGGTCGAGCCTGGCGTAGACGCCGTTGCACGCCGAGAAGGTTTCGGCCCGTAACCGGTCGCCGTTCGCGGTGAGGACGGGGTCACGCATCGTCGTTGGGACGTACTGGAAGTAGCGCGTCGCCGTGATGTCGCCGAGCGCGAGGAGGCCGCGCGCGAGCACGAGCGGCTGCGTCGCAAAGCCGGAGAAGAAACTCGGGGTGGCGTCGATGCCCGCTGGCGTGAGCGCCGGGGCGAGCGCGAGGGAGATGTGGGCGGATCCCCCGGGTGCCGGCAATGGTGCGTGTGCCGGCGTTCCCGCCTGGGCCGGCGATGCTGCTTGGGCCGTGAGCCCCGTCGAGCGGGTCGCCGCGGTGAAGGTGCGTGCGGCGTGCTGCGTTCCCGTCATACGTCGATGGTACCGATCCACCACGCGCCGAAGAAGCATCGAATACACACTGGCTTCGCTGGTGATACACTCGGCGCATGCATATCGTGATTCAGTGGTGGGCCGCCTAGGGCGGTCACTCTTCACGCATCTGCATGCACCTCGACACCGCCTCCCGGAGGCGGTGTTTTTTTTGTCTCCGAGCGGCGCGAAGCGGCACCCAATCACTGACACTAAGGACTCTCATGACTGAGCAAACCCTCTCCCCCTACCGCGCCGACGAGGCCGGCTTCTTCGGCGAGTTCGGCGGTGCCCCGCTGCCACCATTCCTCGTCGAGCCCATCGCCGAGGTCGCCCGCGAGTACGCGAAGGCGAGCGCCGACCCTGCCTTCCAAGAGGAGTACCAGGCGCTGCTCTCCAAGTACGTCGGACGCCCCTCGCTGCTGTACTTCGCGGAGAACCTCACGACCAAGCTCGGCGGCGCCCGCGTGTACCTCAAGCGCGAGGACCTCAACCACACCGGCGCGCACAAGATCAACCACTGCCTCGGTGAGGCGCTGCTCGCAAAGCGCATGGGCAAGACGAAGCTTATCGCCGAGACCGGCGCGGGCCAGCACGGCGTGGCCCTCGCAACGGCGGCGGCGCTCGTCGGCCTTGACTGCGAGATCCACATGGGCGCGATCGACGTCGCGAAGCAGCACCCGAACGTCGTGCGCATGGAGCTGCTCGGCGCGAAGGTGGTCTCCGTCGAGGAGGGCGGCAAGACCCTCAAGGAGGCAGTCGACTCCGCGTTCGGTGTGTACGCCGCGCACCCCGACGAGTACTTCTTCGCGATCGGATCCGTCGTCGGCCCCACCCGTACCCCTCGATGGTGCGCGACTTCCAGTCGGTCGTCGGCCGCGAGGCCCGCGCACAGGTACTTGAGGCCGAGGGGAAGCTTCCCGACTACCTCATCGCCGCGGTCGGCGGCGGGTCGAACGCCATGGGCCTCTTCGACGCGTTCCTCGAGGACGAGGGCGTCGCCATGATCGGCGTCGAGCCGTCGGGCGAGGGGCTCGATGGCACCAGGCACGCTGCAACGATGACGCTCGGCACCCCCGGCATGCTCCACGGCATGCACACGAAGGTGCTGCAGGATGCGGCCGGCGAGCCGTCTGCCGTGCACTCGATCGCCTCTGGCATCGACTACCCGGGCGTCGGGCCGCAGCACGCGCGCCTCGAGCAGCTCGGCCGCGCGCAGTACGTGACGGCGTCAGACGCCGAGACGCTCGACGCGTTCCAGCTGCTCACCCGCACGGAGGGCATCATCCCGGCGCTGGAGTCATCGCACGCCGTCGCGCACGCGGTGAAGCTCGCACCGACCCTTGGCACCGACGAAATCATCATCGTGAACCTCTCGGGCCGCGGCGATAAGGACGTCGATTACGTCGCCGAGCTCCTCGCGAAGCAGGCGTAGCCGCCGCGGCTCCTGGCGAATGCACTAGGTTTCTGCAAAAGCATATGCTTTCTACGCGCAGAAACCGGGTGCTTTTGCAGAAACCGTATGCTTTGGCGGGCGAGGCTCGCCCGGTGGGTGAGGCTCGCCCGGTGGGTGAGGCTCGCCCGGTGGGCGAAGCCCGCCCGGTGGGCGAAGCCCGCCCGCCGGATCCGCCCTACGCCCACACCTCGCGCCGACTCGTTCGCGTTCCGGGCACGGCGGTCCGCTTCCGCGCCCGCGTGAGCAGCCCAAGCTTCTCGGGTGAGTCAATCTCGTGCAGCGTGCACGGGCCGACCTGCCGCATCCACTCACGCGCGAAGAGCTGGGCGTCCGCCCGCCGCTTTCCAATCATGGTCGGCACCTGCAGAAACCGGCTCCGGAACCCAAACACCGACGCGACGCGTGTCGCCAACCAGGTGAACGGGTTTCGCCAGCCAAGCGGTGCGGCCCCCACCTCGAGCAGGAAACGCGGCGTCCGCACCGGTGACAGCAACTCCTCAAGGTTGTCGAGCACGAGCCGCTGTTCCTCGAGCGAACCGCCGTGAACTTCCACCTCGTAGTTGGCGACGATGTGCTCCGACGCGCGCTGCGGCACGACAGCGATGTTGCCGCGACCGAGGCTGCGCACAAACCCCCTGCTGTTAAGCACGCGGGCGATCGCAAGCGCCGCCCCCTGGTAGGCGTTCGCGGGCAGCGCGCGCTGCTTCGCTCCCCGCCAGAGTTCCCCGAGTAGGTCGCGCTGCGCCCACAGGGCTGCGCCCAGCCCGCCGCCGAGGATCAGTGCCACCAGCGCAGGAGGCAAGTCTCGAAGCCGGGGCGCATATACGAGAAGCTCAATGGCGAGGAACAGCAGCATGAACGCAAACGTCACGAGCACGAACGCGAGCGTGAACGAGCTCACGAAGGGGCGACGCTTCGCAGCGGCCGGGTCGGCGACCGCGAGCGCCGCGTGTTCCTCCCCGAGGTAGTCCTCCCCTACCCGCCACAGTTGCATGGTTTCGGCCCGGGTCGGCAGCTCCCGCTCGGTCGCCCGGTTGATGTGCTCCGCACGCGTGAAGGGGAGCCCCGGCGCGAAGAGGGCGTCGAGCTGCGCGAGTTGCCGCGTGCTGAGCGTGTGGGGCAGGCCACGCACGACGGCTCCGGTCTCATCGAGCGCGATGCCCCACACCTGCGCGTGCTTGCGCGCGAGCCTGGCTACGTCGCTCGACCCGTCGAGCTTCGTGTCTGACTCGAGCACGCAGGCAACGGTCCAGTTGTGGGCGACCTTCTCTGGCCATGCCGGATCGAGCCGGAGGGTGCGCCCCCGCAGCTGCTGCGTCGCAGCAGAGGTCGCCGCGACGGACAGGTCGATGAGCGTGTTCACCGCCGGGCAGTCCCAGCCCTCGCCGAGCAGCCCGCGCGTACCAACGAGTAGCCGCACGCTGCCGTCCGCGACGAGCTGCGAGACGGCGGCGACGATCGCTGCGGGCCCGGTACCGGCGATCTCAAGCTCGACAACGTCGGGGTTGGGTGTCTCTGCGACGGTCGCCTCCCGCCCGAGCAGTTCGGCAAAGCGTGGCAGCAGTGCGTCCGCGTCGCGTGCGGCGATGCGGAGGTGCTTCGCGGTGACGAGTACGGGCCGCAGCTCGGCGAGGCTCTCGTCGCTTGCAACGGTGTCGAAGCAGCGCAGCGCGCCGGCCCTGTCACCCCGCGAGGCCGTCCCATGGCCGTGCACCGCGAAATCGACGAGCACGACCGCGCGCACGTCCTTGCCGGTGTCGGTTGCGAGCTCGAGGCGCAGGATCTCTCCGACGGCCGCGTCCTTCGACCGTGACGTCGAGAGGATCTGGTCTATCGGGTCGCGGCCGCGGCGCACCCCGCGGTCGGTGAGGTGGTAGCCGAAATCGGCGAGCACGCCACGGGTTCGCTGCCAGAGCTCGCCGCGCTCTGGGTCGGGCAGGATCCGCTCGAGCGCGAACCGCGCGAGCACCCGCATGCGCTGCTCGGTGCTCGGCCGTGCCCGCGCATCGGGGCCGAGCGCCCGCACGATGTCGTGCCCGGGTCGGAGCTCGGCGAGCACGCGCACGGCGGCTTCGGCGAACGCGAAGTCAGCCTTGAACGATTCGGCGATCCGCTGCTCGAGTTCGCGGCCGCCGCGGGGTGGCGCAGCGGGTCCGGCACCAGCCGGCGAGCCGGAGCCCGAGCCGGAGCCCGAGCCGGCGCCCGAGCCCGAGCCCGAGCCGGAGCCGGAGCCTGAGCCCGACCCCGCAAGGGTGTGCTCAAGGAATTCGACGCCCTCGGGGCCCGCGAGGGTCTCACCGACGAGGCGCTCGAGCTCGCGATCCTGGGTACGGAGGAACGTCATCTCGTCCGGGGTCGGGGTGACGAACCAGGCGAAATCGCGGTAGGGGGCAAGGTTGCCCTCCTTCACCACCGCCGGCGTCGGCAGCTCGTAGTCGACGTCGCCAAGCAGGCCAGTGTAGTTCTCGTAGAGCGTCTTATCGTCTTCCGACGGCAGGGTCGCGGTGAGCCCGATGATGAGCGGCTCGGTGCCGCGCTCCCTGATGCGCGCGGCGAGGCAGTGCACCACGATCGCCCAGTGGTCGAGCAGGTGGTGGCACTCGTCGAGCACGAGCGTGGTGACGCCGTGGTCTGCGATGCGTGTGATGAGCGCTCGCGCGTTCGGGTGGAGCGCCGCTTCGAGCTGCGCGGGATCCGCGCGCACGACGTCCTTCCGCAGGCGCCCCGCCCTGCGACGCAGGCCCTGTTTGTACTTCGCCCCGTTGGAGGAAGCGAGCTCGGCCAGCCAGCGTTCGGCGTCCGCGGTGGATCGGCCAGCCTCCACGAGCTCGGCGGCCCACTCGGTGCGGGCGAGCTCATCGAACGGGTTGCTCGTCTCGAGCACGGAGAGCATCTGGTAGGTGAGCGCGGTGAAGTCGCCGAGTGCCTGGGGATCCTCGGAAACCGCCGGGGTGAGCGGTTCGGGTGGCGTGGCCGGGGACGGAGCGTCGGAAGCCTTCTTCGTTGCTGCCCCGCCCCACGTTCCAGCCGCGAGCTCGGCCGCCGAGCGCGCCCACTGGGAGCGAATCGTCGTGGTCGGCGCGAGCGCGAGGGCGCGCGCACCGTTGCGCCTGGCGAGCTCGAGCCCGACGAGGGTCTTCCCCGACCCTGGCGGGGCGACGATATGCAGCGGGCTCGCGGGCTCAGCTCCGAGCGCCTCGAAAATCGTGACCTGCGACCGCCTGAACGTGCCGGCGAACTCCCACGACGCGAGCGGGCCTGCCGCACTACCCATCGAATACTCCCCTGTCGTCAAAGCGGAGCCGTAGCGCCTCGGGCCGCGCGCGGCCGGGCGCCCGCCCTTTCTGCCGTGAGGAGGCGCCAGCCGCGTCGGCGACGAGCGCGCCGCGGAGCCGCTTGGCGACGTCACTCCCGCGCGCGTACTCGAAGCGCACAATCGCACGGACGAGTTTTGCGCCGCGTGCTGCTGGATCCTTCGGATCGATCGGCGTCGGCCCGAGCACTTCAACGCCCTGGAGCGTGTCGGGTGCACGGAGCGCCGCGAGTGCACGGTCCACCTCGGCCGGGCCGCCAGTGACACTCGCGACGCGCACCGCCGGCGGGTACCGCAGCGCCTGCCGGTCGCGCAGCTCGCTGTGCAGCCACTCGTCGATACGCCCCGTCACGAAGGCCTGGACGACGGGCCCGCCGCCAGAAGCCATGAGACACATCCCGTCTGGCGCGGCGAGTGCCGCGGCGTTCTCCCACCACCGCAGGCAGTCCTCGCCGGCGCGGAGGTGCTCAAGGCCGAGCAGGCGCTCCGCATCGAGCAGGATCACGGCACGATAGCCGCCTGCCGCGATCGGTTCGGCGCCGCGTGTTGCGACAACGAGCGCTGGGCGGGCGTCGACGCGCTCCCTGGGATGGTCCCCGTCGGAGAGCAGCACGCGGAACCCTCTGAACTGTTTCTCGAACTGCTCGACGGTGCGCGCGGAACCCATGCCACGCTCCGCCAGCCGGTTTCCACCGCACCCCGTGCACGCCCACCCGCCTGCGTGCACCCCGCACCAGCGGCACGCTGCGCGTCCGGCAACGCGAAACCCGATCGGGCCACCGCACGCGGTGCAGCGCGCAAGGTCGCCGCAGTCGCCGCACACCGAGACGGGCGCGTACCCCGGGGTCGCTACCTGAACGAGCACCGGGCCGGTGCGCAGGCCCTCACGGATCGTGCGCGCCGCGAAGTCTGGCACGCGGCCTGCGAATGCGTCAGGGGCGACCGACGCGTCCGCGTGGAACACGCGCGTGCGCCGCGGCGGGTTCTCCTGGTCTTTCACATAGCCGATGAGGGCAAGCCGCTCGATCTCTGCGCTGCGCGCATGCGCCGCGAAGAAGAGCCCAGCGCCGGACTGTTCGGCTCGCACGAGTGCCGCGTCGCGCGCGTGCACGTACGGCGCGAGCGGCTCCGCGAGCACGGGGTCGCCGTCGTCCCACATGAGGATCGCGCCGAGCTCGTGCGCCGGAGCGTACACTGCGGATCGGTTGCCCAGGATGATTCGGGGCTTCCGGTCGAGGGCCCGCAGAAAGCTCGCGTACCGCTCGCCGTTGGATTGGCGTGCGTCAACGCGCACCACGTCGTGCGCACCGAACGCCGCGAGTGCGCTCTGCAATTGGTCTTGGTCTCGGTAGTCGGGAGAGACGACAATGACGCTGCGGCCCGCAGCGTGCACCGCGAGTGCGAGGTGCGCAAGCCGTGCCGCCCAGCCGCCGACCCATTCCCCCGTCGGGAGCCGTTCCGGGGAGTGTGTTGCGGTGAACGCGAGCCGCTCTCCGGAGGTGAGCTGCACCGCGATAGCCTGCGCGTCAGCCTCGGGAAGGTGCGGCGCAGTCGTCTGGGCGCCTGCCTCCGCGGTCGCCGCTGCCTCCGCAGTTTCCGCAGTCGCCGCTGCCTCCGCAGTTTCCGCAGCTTCGGCAGCCGCCGCGGCTTCCCCTGGCTCGGCGCCCGCCGAAGCAAGGTGCTGCTTCTCGACACGCACCTGGCGCCCGGGAATCGCCAGCCTGAGGATGTCGCCCGCTGATCCGCCAGCACGGTCGGCAACCGCTCGGGCGAGCTGCCAAATCTCTGGCGCGAGCTGGGGCACCGGGCTCACGATGTCGGCGATGGGAGAGAGTTCGCCCCCGAAGCTGCTCGCCTCAGCAAACCCAATGACATACCCGAAGGCTTTGCGCTGCTGATTTCGAAACGGCACGCGGACCCGTTGACCGACACGCAGCTCCCCCGCGAGTTCCTCGGGTACGGCGTAGTCAAAGAGATGGTCGAGTTGTGGGAGCGCTGAGTCAAGCAGCACTTCAGCCACCTGGCGGCCGTTGGGCGCTTCAGCGTCGAGGCAGCTGCATCGCTCGGTGGCAGCCTCAGGGGGCGCGGCGGACGCGCCCACCGCATCAGCGGCGTGCGACTGCGCTGTAGCGTCCCCGCCAGGCGTTGCCTCGTCGATCACTCCCCACCTCGGCTCCCGCGGCCTACAGGCCGGCTGCTGCGCGGAGCTCCGCTACCCGTGGCGTCGCTTCCCAG
Organism: Leucobacter komagatae; assembly: GCF_000834055.1. Classification (GTDB taxonomy): domain Bacteria; phylum Actinomycetota; class Actinomycetes; order Actinomycetales; family Microbacteriaceae; genus Leucobacter; species Leucobacter komagatae_A. The sequence continues at coordinate 63,506 of NZ_JXSQ01000011.1, read as the reverse complement.
GTGAAATCTGGCAGCTCGCGGCCGAAGTGGCCGTATGCGCTTGTCTGCGCGTAGATTGGGCGGAGCAGGTTCAGGTCGCGAATGATGGCGAGGGGACGCAGGTCGAATACCTCACGCACCGCGGCTTCGATTCGCTCGGTCGGAACGGTCTCCGTGCCAAACGTTTCAACGTACAGACCAACCGGACGCGCGCGTCCGATCGCGTAGGCGACCTGCAGCTCGGCGCGGCGAGCGAGACCGGCACGCACGACGTGCTTCGCTACCCAACGCATCGCGTAGGCGGCCGAGCGGTCAACCTTCGACGGGTCCTTGCCGCTGAACGCGCCACCGCCGTGACGGCTCGCCCCGCCGTAGGTGTCAATGATGATCTTGCGGCCGGTGAGGCCAGCGTCACCCATCGGGCCGCCAACGACGAACGGGCCTGCAGGGTTGATGAAGAACTCGGCATCAGCACTCGGCAGATCGACAAGCTCGAGTACCGGCTTGATGACCTCGCGCGCGATGACCTCGCGCAGCGCAGGCACCGACAGGCTCGCGGCGTGCTGCGTCGAAACGACGACGGCCTCGATCGCGGCTGGGCGGTCGCCGTCGTAGCCGATGGTGACCTGGGTCTTGCCGTCGGGCCGAAGCTCAGGGATGATCCCGGCCTTGCGCACCTCGGTGAGGCGCTCAGCAAAGCGGTGCGACAGCCAGCTCGGGAGCGGCTGCAGCTCGGGGGTTTCGTCGGTTGCGAAGCCAAACATTATGCCCTGGTCGCCTGCGCCCTGCGCGCTGAGCGCATCATCGTCGCTGCCCTCGCGCACCTCGAGCGAGACGCCAACGCCGTCGGCAATCTCGGGCGACTGCTGCCCGATCGACACCGAAACACCGCACGAAGAGGCGTCGAAGCCCATCTCGGAGCTCGTGTAACCAATCTCGCGGATCGTGTCACGTACGAGCTGCGGAATCTCAACATAGCCGCTCGTCGACACCTCGCCCGCGACGTGCACAAGGCCCGTCGTCACCAGGGTTTCGACGGCCACGCGCGCTCCGGGATCCTGCTCGAGCATCGCGTCAAGGATCGAGTCAGATATGCGGTCACAGATCTTGTCTGGGTGACCCTCGGTGACGGACTCGGACGTGAACTGTCGCAGCACGGATGCTCCTCGAATAGTTAAGCGGTACGGCCAAAAAAATGCTGGCCTAAGAATAGCTGTGGCGCCGGTACCAGTAAGGGTATCCGGCGCCACCGACACTGAACGCAGTTACGCCTTTGGCGTCATCTGCAGCTTGCCCTCGACGATCTCGTGGAGAGCGATCGACAGCGGCTTGTCGTCGACAGACGAGTCAACGAGCGGGCCGACGTTGTCGAAGAGGTTTCCGTCGTGCAGATCGGTGTAGTAATCGTTGATCTGGCGCGCGCGCTGAGCAGCGAAAACCACGAGGGCGTACTTCGAGTCCACCTTGGCGAGCAGATCGTCGATCGGTGGGTCGATGATGCCGTTGACATTAGCCATGAAATAACTCCTCTAGATAGACCCATTCAGTCTAGCCCATGAGGCCAACACCCCGCCGCAAGATGACATGACCGTTACGGCTACTCATCCGCGTCCACGCCCTGCTCCCCGAAACCGTCAGGCGGTCAACGCCGGCGAGGAACCCTAGCCCCTCTGCGGCGAAGGCCGCAGCAGCGGGAATCCCTGGGGCAATCTCGCTGCCCCACACCGCTCTGCGCACCTTCTGCACGACGGGATCGCCGGCGTCGGCAGGGACACCCTCAGCGACTCGGGCCATGCCCTCAGCCGCGACAACGGCGAGCGATCCAGCGTCGATTTCACCGCGCGCCTCCCAGCCGGAAAGCGGCGGAAGCACGCCGCTCCATGCAGCGGATACGGTCACGTCGGGCATGGCGAGCGCCAACCCCGACTCGGCTCTGGCGAGCCGGTCGGTGAGCGAGCGCACCTCGACGACGGTATCCACAGGGGATTCGGGCGTGTCAGACAGCGGGAATGCGCGCATCACGAGCACGACGGGAGACTCGTCCATAATCCCGAGCGGCGCCTGCGTGCAGCCATACACGGCAAGCACGCTGCCACGGGTTTGGAGCCGTACCTCCGGCTCTCCGAAGCGGGCGAGTCGACCAAGATAGTTCTGCAGGTCGTCTCGGGTTGCCTGATCGGCGAGGCCTAGGGTGAGGGTGTGTGCAGTCATCGCTTTAAGCCTAGCCCCGCATGTTTGGCAGTGGCTCCACTGACGCGCCCTAGACTGACAGGATGACTGACACGGTGAAGAACACTCCTGTGCTCGATTTTCCTGCGCCGAACCTCGCTGAGATGCTCGCGCTGGCCTCCACCGAGGCCCGCACCCACTACGACATTTTCACCGGGCCGGCCATGCCGACGCCGCACGGCCGCGCGTTCGGCGGCCAGGTACTCGGTCAGGCGCTCGTCGCCGCGGGCCTCACCGCGCCAGAGGGGCGCGAGATCCACTCCATGCACGGCTACTTCGTCCGGCCCGGCGACAGCAACGTTCCCATGACCTTTGAGATCGCGCGGCTCCACGATGGGCGCTCGTTCTCAACGCGCAGGGCGCAGGCATACCAGGGCGGCAACGTACTCATGTCGCTCATCGCCTCGTATCAGGGCGTCGAGGAGGGCATCGAACACCAAGAGTCCTTCGACATGTCCACCGTTGCGCAGCCAGAAGACCTCCCCACCGTGTGGGAAAAGTATGGGCACCTCACCGGCGATCCACGCAACTCCTGGGTGCTCAACCGGCCGTTCGACTTCCGCTACGCAGAATCCGACCTCATCATGGCGGTGAGTGAGCGCACGAACACCCAGCGCGTGTGGCTGCGCAGCCGCGAGCCGCTCGACGGCGGTCAGCCGCTGCACTCCGCAGCGCTTGCCTTTGCCAGCGACTACCTCCTGCTCGAGCCGGTTGCACGCCAACACGGTATCCCGTGGGCAACACCAGGCATGAGTGCAGCGAGCCTTGACCACAGCATGTGGTTCCACCGCTCGTTCAGGGTCGACGAGTGGCTGCTGTACGAGCTGGAATCCCCGACCGCGCAGGGCGGTCGCGGCCTCGCGCACGGTCGCTTCTACAACAGGGCAGGCGACCTCGTTGCGAGCGTCTCGCAGGAGTCGATGATCCGGCTCCCCCGCTAACCTCGGCGCAGCCTGAGCGGCTCATCCGTCCACGCCGCGACGGCGTCGCGGGCGGCATCCGTGATGCGCGACGGGCGCATCGTCACCGAATCAACCATGACGGCCACCGTGATCGCGCGCGCGACGACCGTGCGGTCGGCTGCGGCACCGTCGAGGATCTCGCAGTGGATCTCGAGGTTCGCTCCGCCGAGCTTCCCGATCCACATCTCGACGACGACCGGGCGCACCGAGTAGTCGAGCACGCGCACGTACTCGATGTGCTGGCTCGCAACGAGCATCTTCTGGTCACCCGCCCCACCAGCATTGAAGTGCCGTTCGAGGCCGGTTTCCTCGACCGCTGCACCCATCCACAGCGCGCGAACGCGCGCCTCCTCGAGCAGGCGCGCGTATGCGACGTTATTCACGTGCCCGTAGGCATCCTGGTCGCCCCAGCGCAGCTGCAGCTCAACGTGTGCTCGTGCCATGATCTCTATCCTTCCAGGCCAGCGACCCGTTCGCACCGATCCTTCGCGGCGCACAAACAGCTGTGCCCGCGGGCCGAAGCTCGCGGGCACAGCAGCGCAACCTAGTCGCGGGTGAGCTTACGGTAGTGGCTGCGCGACGGCTTCGCCGCATCAGCACCGAGGCGCTCAACCTTGTTGGCCTCGTAGGATTCGAAGTTGCCCTCGAACCAGTGCCAGTCGGCCGGGTTCTCATCCGTGCCCTCGTAGGCGAGGATGTGGGTCGCGATGCGGTCGAGGAACCAGCGATCGTGGGTGATGACCACGGCGCAACCGGGGAACTCGAGCAGCGCGTTCTCAAGCGACTGCAGCGTCTCAACGTCAAGGTCGTTGGTGGGCTCATCGAGGAGCAGCAGGTTGCCGCCCTGCTTGAGCGTGAGCGCGAGGTTCAACCGGTTGCGCTCACCGCCCGACAGCACGCCGGCCTTCTTCTGCTGGTCAGGTCCCTTGAAGCCGAACTTCGAGACGTACGCGCGCGACGGGATCTCGGTCTTGCCGACCGTGATGATGTCGAGGCCCTCGCTCACGACCTCCCACAGCGACTTGTTCGGGTCGATGTTCGCGCGGTTCTGATCCACGTAGCTGATCTTCACGGTCTCGCCGATCTTCAGATCGCCGGAATCGAGCGGCTCGAGGCCGACGATCGTCTTGAACAGGGTCGTCTTACCGACGCCGTTCGGGCCGATGACGCCGACGATGCCGTTCGGCGGGAGGCTGAACGAGAGACCGTCGATGAGCACGCGGTCGCCAAAGCCCTTCTTGAGATCCTTCGCCTCGATGACGATGTTGCCAAGGCGCGGGCCAGCGGGGATCTGGATCTCTTCGAAGTCGAGCTTCTTCGTGCGCTCGGCCTCCGTCGCCATTTCCTCGTAGCGCGCAAGACGCGCCTTCGACTTCGCCTGGCGGCCCTTCGTGTTCGAGCGAACCCACTCGAGCTCGTCCTTCAGACGGCGAGCGAGCTTCTGGTCCTTCTTACCCTGGACGTCGAGTCGCTCGGCCTTCTTCTCGAGGTATGTCGAGTAGTTGCCCTCGTAGCCGATGAGGCGACCGCGGTCGACCTCGGCGATCCACTCAGCAACGTTGTCGAGGAAGTACCTATCGTGCGTGATCGCGATGACGGCGCCGTGGTACTTCTGCAGGTGCTGCTCGAGCCAGAGCACGCTCTCGGCGTCAAGGTGGTTAGTTGGCTCGTCGAGGAGCAGCAGGTCTGGCTTCTGGAGCAGCAGCTTGGTGAGGGCAACGCGGCGCTTCTCACCACCGGAGAGCGGGCCAACCTCGGCGTCGCCTGGGGGCGTGCGGAGCGCATCCATGGCCTGTGCGAGCTGGTTGTCGAGATCCCAGCCGTCAGCGGCGTCGATGTCTTCCTGCAGCGTGCCCATCTCGGCGAGCAGGGTGTCGAAGTCTGCGTCTGGCTCGGCCATCAGCGCGGAGATCTCGTTGAACCGGTCGAGCTTCGCCTTGATCGCGATGCCGTCTTCGATGTTCTCGAGTACCGTCTTTGTCTCGTCGAGCACTGGCTCCTGCATGAGGATGCCAACCGTGTAGCCGGGCGACAGCATCGCCTCGCCGTTCGACGGTGTGTCCATGCCTGCCATGATCTTGAGGATCGTCGACTTGCCGGCGCCGTTCGGGCCGACCATGCCGATCTTCGCTCCCGGCAGGAACGACATCGATACGTCGTCAAGGATCAGCTTTTCGCCGACTGCCTTGCGCGCGCGGCTCATCTGGTAAATGTATTCAGCCATATGTTTTCCGGGCGCGAGCGCCCCGAACTCCCTGTTTCACAAAAGTGGAATGTATCGCGGACTACTCTACCCGGTCAGTGGCTCGGCGGTGTCTGAGATATCTTCCTGCCGCTCGGTGTCTGTGGCGTAGGCTCGCCTGCGTGAGTGAGTACCCAGAACCCGTCGCTGAGATCCCCACCGGCCCCGTTGCCGTTCCGCCGCGGGTCGCCGCGCTCACCGGTGGGCGCGAGCTCGTGCCCGTCTGGGTGAACGGGCTCGGCGGGTTAACCTTTCGCGACGGCGGCGCTGACGGGGCTGCGGCGAGCTACATCAAGTGGGTTGCTGCCGGCACACCCGAACTCGATCTTGCCGCGGAGGCCGAGCGCCTCGCCTGGGCGCGCCGACACGGCGCCGCGGTGCCCGAGGTGCTCGCGCACGGGGCAGACGCCAGTGGATCCTGGCTGATCACCCGCGCGCTCAGCGGCGAGTCTGCGGTCGCGCCCACGTGGATCGCCGAGCCAGCAACGGCTGCGCGTGCGATCGGCGCTGGGCTCCGTGCGCTCCACGAACTGCTCCCCGTCGCGGAGTGCCCGTTTGAGTGGGCCATCCCGGCACGCATCGCCAGGTTCGAGGAGCGCGTCGCCTCGGGCGAGAGCCCGGCCGACTGGAGCGATGACTACCGGGAGCTGTCTGTGGCTACGGCGCGTGCACTGCTGCACGACCCGCCGGCGGTGGATCGCCTCGTTGTCTGCCACGGCGATGCCTGCGCGCCGAACACGCTGCTCGGCGCTGACGGCGAGTTCGCGGCGCACGTCGATCTCGGTTCGCTCGGTCTGGCGGATCGCTGGGCGGATCTCGCTGTGGCCGCGTGGAGCATTGACTGGAACCACGGGCCAGGGTTTGATCACCTCGTCTACGAGGGGTATGGCATCGAGCCCGACCAGGAGCGCATCTCGTACTACCGGCTGCTGTGGGACCTCGGTTAGGGACTCTTCTGCCCCGGCGGCCGGCCCAAACGCTGGGCGGAGGAGCCCCGGGCGGCTACCAGTCGATCGGGCGCGTCTGCCCGATCAGGCAGACGTTGCGCTCTGGGCCGACGGCGTCGACGGCCTGAGCTGCGACCTCGCGTGTCTCGGGGATGAGTTGCCCGATGAGGCAGGTCTCCCCCGAGCGGACGGCGACGAAGATGCTATCGGCTTCGAGGTTCGTCTTCGACTGGTCAAACGACACTTGCATGTCGGCCTTGTCGAACCCGCCAGCCGCGACCGCCTCAACGATGGGCTGGCCCTGGATGGGCTGCTCGCCGGCGGCGTAGCCGAGGAGGAGCTCTTGGAAGAACGGCAGGTTTTCCTGCGCTGAACCGCCAGGGACGAAGACCGCGGGTTCTGCGGGAGTTTCGATCTGTGGGCGGTCAGGGGTCGCGGGTGTTGGGCCCTCGAGTAATGAGCACGAGGCGAGCCCGAGAACGAGAAGCACGGATCCGGCTACAGCTACTCCTGCGCGGCGGGCTCGATTCACAACCATGACCCCAAGTCTATGGGCAGGCTGCTGCCTGGCGCACCCGAAGCTCAGAGGCACAGCTGGCGCGCATGTTCTCCACAACGCCGCTGCCGTAGGCGACGGCCCCCATCTTGTCCACACTGCGCGGTCGTTGCCCGGCGCCAGGCGGGACGTGACGCAAGCTTGAGCACACGCAGCGGATCCCCAGGTCCCGGCGACGGCGGCGCCGCCTCGAAGCGGCCCCAAGCGAACAGGAGCAGAGATGTCACACCACTTCAGCACGATTGGCCAGGTCGCGACCGACCCGAAGCTCTTCACCCCGGCCGGAGGAGCCGAGTTCTGCACGTTCAGACTCGCGAGCGGCGAACGGCGCTTCGACGCCGAGAAGCAGGAATGGGTCGACGCAGACCCGAACTGGTTTACCGTGAATACCTTCCGCAGCCTCGCGAGGCACGCGCAGCGGTCGCTGCGCAAGGGTGACCGCGTCGTCGTCGCTGGCAGGCTGCGCGTGCGGCAGTGGGAGACCGAGGAGAAACGGGGCACGTCGGTTGAGATTGATGCCGACGGGATCGGCCACGACATGCGCTTCGGCGTCTCCTACTTCACGAAGACGATCGGCGTCGAGCCAGGCGCCACCCAGAAAGCGGAGGCGAACGGCTCGCGCGACACGTCTGACACGGGCGACGCGGCCGACACGGCCGACACGGCCGACACGGGCAGCTTGCCTACCGCTCCCGCCCAGGCCCCCTCGCAGGTGACTGCTGGCCCCGGCGCCGCAGCGGCGCCCGCGGCAAGCAATGGCGACGACCGGAGCGACGACGGGAGCGGGCTGGCAGCCGACGGCTTCACGCCGAAACTCGCGTCAGCGTCGTGAGCCGCTTCACCCCGGGTACGCGACCTGCCAGCACCAACGCGTTCCTGGCAAACGATCGCGCCGGCCGCGAAGCCTAGGCCCGCGAACGGCGCGAGAACAGGCGGTCAAGCCCGAAGTAGACGTAGCCGACAGCGATGAGCGCGACCGCAAGCCCCGCAACACGAGCCGCGACGCCGCCAACCCCGTGCGCGTCGATATCCAAGAACGGGTACGGGTAGTGCTGCCCGGGCGAGAATTCCCCGCCAAGGCCCCCATAGGTGAACGCGAAGACAAGATACACGAGCGGGATGATCGCCCAGAGGAACGGGTCGAGTCGGCGCAGCCGCCCCTTCGGCACGAACAACAGCCAATCCACGATGAGCAGGCAGGGCGTGATGATGTGGATGAGGTTGTCGGTGAGCGAGAAGGGAACGTAATCGCTGTCCTGCACAAACGTCGCTGGCACGAGGACAATGAGATACACGAGCATGGTGACGGTGATCGCCATCATGACCGCAGCGCTGAACCGCGGTGACGGCGTCGAATAGCCGCTTGTCCCCTCACGCCGGAGGTCGCGGAGGGTTGCAACCACCAGCAGTGCCATCCACACCAGGCACAGCACGTTGCTCTGCACCGTGTAGAACGAGAACGATGCCCACCCCGGGTTCGCGCTGAATATCCCCGTGATCCGGATGATCCCCATCGCGATGAGCACGAGCGACACAATCCGGAACGCCAGCGCGCCCGGGCGCCAGGCCAACGCACCGGCGCGGAGCAACCTGCTCCCCCGCGCGTGGTCCGTTGCCGGCGTGGCCTGATCGTTCGTGTGGCCCGCGACCGCGGAGGTTTCTGTCATGAGGAAATCATACGAGATACGCAGCGAACCCCGCGCGGATCTTGTTCACCTTTGGCACCGCAACGGCGAGGCAGTAGCCCTGCGTTGGGTTCTTGGCGAAGAAGTCCTGATGCTCCTCCGGGCCGGGGAAGACCTCCCCGAGCGGCGACAGCTCGGTGACGACACCGCCGCCCCATGCTTCGTCTGCGCGCTCGCGGGCAGCCTCGAACAGCTCGCGCTGCGCCTCGTCGGCGTAGAACATCACCGAACGGTACTGCGTGCCAACGTCGTTGCCCTGGCGATTGAGCTGGCGGGGGTCGTGCATGGTGAAGAACGCATCAAGCACCACCTCGGCTGGCAACTCGGATTCGTCAAACTCGACCTCGACAACCTCGGCGTGTCCGGTCATCCCCGTGCACACCGCCTCGTATGTCGGGCTCGGCGTCGATCCACCGGCGAACCCTGAGCGCACAGCCTTCACTCCACCCAGTGCGCGGTATGCGGCGTCGAGGCACCAGTAGCAGCCCCCACCAAGTACGAATGTAGTAGTCATCGCGTTTCCTCCTTGTTGTTCCACCAGGCATCGTTCGGGCCAACGGGGACCCGGCGCTTGTGGTCTGTCGCGAGATAGCGGCGCTCGAGGTTCGCCCTTGTCGCGTCCGAGACGGCCTCCCCGCGGAGGTACGCGTCGATCTCCTGATAGGTGACACCGAGGCTCGACTCGTCCGTCTCACCGGGCGCGCCGTCGAGCAGGTCCGCTGTCGGCACTTTCTCCCACAGCCGCTGTGGTGCCCCGAGGGCCTCCAACAGCTGCGCTCCCTGGCTCTTCGTGAGACCGGCGAGCGGGATAACGTCTGCCGCACCGTCACCGAACTTCGTGAAAAAGCCGGTGATCGCCTCCGCGGCGTGGTCGGATCCGATGACGAGCAGGCCGCGATCCCCCGCGAGCCCGTACTGCGCCACCATGCGGGCGCGCGCCTTCACGTTGCCCTTGTTGAAGTCGGTCACGGCCTCGCCCGTTGCCTCGCCGAGGGCAGCAACCATGCCGTCAACGGCGGGGGCAATGTTTACCGTAGCAACGTGGTCGGGCTGGATGAACGAGAGCGCGAGCTGCGCATCGTCCTCGTCGCGTTGCACGCCGTACGGCAGGCGCATCGCCCAGAACTCAGCCTGCTCCCCCCGCTCCCGCAGCCGCTCCACTGCGAGCTGCGCGAGTCGCCCGGCGAGCGACGAGTCCTGCCCGCCGGAGATCCCGAGCACAAAGCCGCGAACGCCGGGGATGCTCGCGGCATAGTCCGCGAGAAACGCGACCCTGCGTTCGATCTCCGCTGCGACATCGATCTCCGGGACCGCGCCGAGCTCGCGGATGATCCGCTCCTGCAACGCGTTGATAGTTGTGCTCACTACACCAGCTCCTCTACGTCCATGAGGCATCGCGGCCCCAACAATCCTTTGAGCTCACCAAACAGGTCCGACGAGATCCTCACCCGCTCACGCAGTTCGAATACCCGAACGGCGTGCGGCGTAATGAGATTCAGGCGAACATCGGAATCCCCTGGGTGACGCTTTAGCGTCGTCTGCAACTCTTCCATGAGTGGCTGCGTTGTGCGAGCCTCTGTCAGTGTGAGTGACAGCGTGCCGACCTCGTCCTGGGCGGATGCATCGATGCCGCGCACCCCGTAGGCGTGCATCGACATGCCATCATCACGCGAGTTCAGCTTGCCCCGCAGCGCGACTATCGAATCAGGCTGCAGCATCGGACCGAACTCCTGGTACGACTTGCCCATGAAGAGCGCCTGGATCTCTCCCGTGAAGTCCTCGATGGTCGCCATCCCGTAGAGATTGCCCGACTTCGCGGTGCGGTGCTGCACGCTCGTGAGCAGCCCAGCGATCACCACGGTCTCGCCGTCAAAGTTTGCGTCGGGGTTCGTCACCTGCTCCACCGTCGCAGAGGCTTCCTTTGCGAGTGTCGTCTCCAGGCCGCGCAAGGGATGATCCGAAACGTACAGTCCGAGCATCTCGCGTTCGAATGCGAGCTTGTCTTTCTTCGTCCACTCGGGGCGCTCTGGCACGAGCGACACCACCTCGGCGCTCGATCCTGCGTCCTCAGCTGCCTCGGCGAAGAGACTGTCGAAGTCGAACCCGACATCGCCCTTCTCCTCCGCGCGCTTCTCCTTGACCGCGCCCTCAACGGCGCCCTCGTGGATCTCGAGCAGTGCACGCCTGGTGCCCCCGAGCCCATCAAATGCGCCGGCCTTGATGAGCGACTCAATGGTGCGCTTGTTCAGCGCTGGCAGCCCGACCTTCTTGAGGTAGTCGTGGAACGTCTCGAAGTTTCCGAGCTTCTCGCGGGCCTCGCGAACCGCCTCGACGACGTGCCCGCCGACGTTTCGAATCGCCCCGAGGCCGAAGCGAATGTCGTTGCCAACTGCCGAGAAGTTCGCGAACGATTCATTGACCGCCGGTGGCAGCACCTTGATGCCCATGCGACGGCACTCGTTGAGGTAGATCGCGAGCTTGTCCTTGGAATCGCCGACGCTCGTGAGCAGCGCGGCCATGTACTCGGCCGGGTAGTGCTCCTTGAGGTAAGCGGTCCAGTAGCTCACGACGCCGTATGCCGCGGAGTGAGCCTTGTTGAACGCGTAGTCGGAGAACGGCAGCAGGATGTCCCACAGCGACTTGATGGCCGCGTCGGAGAACCCGCGCTCGCGCATGCCGCCAGAGAAGCCCTCGTACTGCTTATCCAGCTCGGACTTCTTCTTCTTGCCCATTGCGCGACGCAGAATATCGGCCTGGCCGAGCGAGAAGCCGGCGACCTTCTGCGCGATCGACATCACCTGCTCCTGGTAGATGATGAGGCCGTACGTTGTCCCGAGGATCTCCTTCAGCGGCTCCTCGAGCTCGGGGTGGATCGGCGTGATCGGCTGCAGGTTGTTCTTACGCAGCGCATAGTTGGTGTGCGAGTCCGCGCCCATGGGGCCGGGGCGGTACAGCGCGAGGACCGCCGAGATATCTTCGAAGTTGTCCGGCTTCATGAGGCGCAGCAGCCCGCGCATCGGGCCGCCGTCGAGCTGGAAGACGCCGAGTGTGTCACCGCGGGCGAGCAGGTCGTACGAGGGCTGGTCGTCGAGCTCAAGGCGCTCGAGGTCGAGCTCTTCGCCGCGGTTGAGCTGGATGTTTTCGAGCGCGTCCGAGATGATCGTGAGGTTTCGCAGGCCCAAGAAGTCCATCTTGATGAGGCCGAGACCCTCACAGGTCGGGTAGTCGAACTGCGTGACGATCTGGCCGTCTTGCTCGCGCTTCTGGAGCGGAATGATGTCGATGAGCGGATCGCTCGACATGATCACGCCGGCCGCGTGCACACCCCACTGGCGTTTCAGGCCCTCAAGGCCGAGCGCGGTGTCGTACACCTTCTTCGCGTCCAGATCCTCCTGGAGCACCGCGCGGAACTCGGCGGCCTCCTTGTAGCGCTCGTGCTTCGGGTCGGTGATTCCGGCGAGCGGAATGTCCTTCGCCATCACCGCGGGCGGCATCGCCTTGGTGAGCTTCTCCCCCATGCCGAAGGGGAAGCCGAGCACACGCGAGGCATCCTTCAGCGCCTGCTTCGACTTAATCGTGCCGTAGGTCACGATCTGAGCGACGCGCTCGTCGCCGTACTTCTCGGTCACATACCGGATGACCTCGCCGCGGCGACGATCATCGAAGTCGACGTCGAAGTCGGGCATGGAGACGCGGTCTGGGTTGAGGAAGCGCTCGAAGATGAGGCCGTGCTGCAGCGGGTCGAGGTCGGTGATGCGGAGCGCATACGCGACCATGGAGCCCGCGCCGGAGCCACGCCCTGGGCCAACGCGGATCCCGTTGTCTTTCGCCCAGTTGATGAAGTCGGCGACAACGAGGAAGTACCCGGGGAAGCCCATCTGAATGATGACGCCGGTCTCGTACTCGGCCTGCTTGCGGACGTCGTCAGGGATCCCGCCCGGGTAGCGGTAGTGGAGGCCGGTCTCGACCTCCTTGATCATCCAGCTGTCCTCGGTCTCGCCGTCGGGCACCGGGAAGCGCGGCATGTAGTTCGCCGAGGTGTTGAAGGTGACGTCGCAGCGCTCTGCGATCCGGAGCGTGCTGTCGCAGGCCTCTGGCAGGTCGCGGAAAATGTGCCGCATCTCGGCGGCGCTCTTGAGGTAGTAGCCGGAGCCAGAGAACTGGAAGCGGTTCGGGTCGTCGAGCCGCGACCCCGACTGCACGCACAGCAGCGCGGAGTGCGCCTCAGCGTCGTGCTCGTGCACGTAGTGGAGGTCGTTCGTCGCGAGCAGCGGGATGCTCAGGTCCTTGGCGATCTTCAGCAGGTCGTTCTGCACGCGCCGCTCAATTTCGAGGCCGTGGTCCATGATCTCGGCGAAGTAGTTCTCTTTGCCGAAGATGTCTTGGAACTCGGCCGCGGCCGCGCGGGCCTCGTTGTACTGCCCGAGTCGCAGGCGCGTGTGAATCTCACCAGACGGGCAGCCCGTCGTTGCGATGAGCCCCTTCGAGTAGGTCTGCAGCAGCTCGCGGTCCATGCGCGGCTTGAAGTAGTAGCCCTCGAGCGACGAGTAGCTCGACAGCCTGAAGAGGTTGTGCATGCCCTCTGTCGTCTCCGAGAGCATCGTCATGTGGGTGTAGGCGCCCGAACCGGAGACATCGTCGCCGCCGCCGTCGCCCCAGCGCACCCGCGTCCGCTCGCTGCGGTGCGTGCCTGGCGTCACGTAGGCCTCGATGCCGATGATTGGCTTCACACCAGCATCGTTTGCCGAACTCCAGAAGTCGAACGCGCCAAAGGTGTTGCCGTGGTCGGTGATCGCCACCGCCGGCATTCCCTGCTCCGCGACCGCTTGCACGAGTGGCTTCACACGTGCAGCACCGTCGAGCATCGAGTACTCGCTGTGCACATGGAGATGAACGAAACCGTCAGAATCTGACACTACTGATCCCCTTTCGCAGACTTCTCAAGGGTACCCCCTCGTAGGCGAAGCCTCGCTCAGCGTGCGGCGCAATACGGGCGCCGACGCGGCAGCAGACTAGGAGTCGAGCACGTCGATTGCGTGCTGCAAATCCGCGGGATACACGGACTCGAACTCGACAGGGTCCCCCGAACCAGGGTGCCGAAATCCGAGTCGCATCGCGTGGAGCCATTGGCGTGTCAGCCCCAATCGATCCGACAGCGTCGGGTCGGCACCGTACATGGTGTCGCCAACGCACGGATGGCGTTGCGCCGACATGTGGACGCGGATCTGGTGCGTACGCCCGGTCTCAAGCTCCACTTCGAGCAGTGTTGCGAACGGGAACGCTTCGAGCGTCTCGTAGTGTGTAATCGACGGCTTGCCGTCGCTCGTCACGGCGAACTTCCACTCGTGCCCCGGGTGGCGCCCGATCGAACCCTCGATCGTTCCCGAGAACGGGTCGGGATGCCCCTGCACGACAGCGTGGTAGATCTTCTTCACCTCGCGGTCGCGGAACGCGCGTTTGAGGAGGCTGTATGCGCGCTCGCTCTTCGCGACGACCATGAGGCCGCTGGTTCCTGCGTCAAGGCGGTGGACGATCCCCTGCCGCTCCGGGGGGCCCGAGGTCGCGATGCGGTAGCCAGCGCCGGCGAGCGCGCCGAGCACCGTTGGCCCCGTCCAGCCGAGCGAGGGGTGTGCTGCGACACCTGCCGGCTTATCGATGACCACGAAGTCGTCATCGTCGTAGACGATGCCAAGCTCTGGGAGGTGCACGGGAACGACGGTTGGTTCCGCCTTTTCTTCCCAGCTCACCTCGAGCAGTGCGCCTGGCGTGAGCCGCTCCGACTTCGAGACAAGCTCACCGTCGAGCGCGACGCCGCCGGCAGCGATCACTTCCTGCGCGTAGCTACGAGAAAGGCCGAGCAGCTTGGCGAGGGCAGCGTCTGCACGCTCACCGGCCAACCCCTCGGGTACGGGGAGGCTACGGTGTTCCACCATCAGCCTTTCTTCGGGGGTGGCGGGGGTCTCGCCCGCGGTTGGCTGTTCGGGTGACTCGGGTGTTGCGTCTTCTTCGGGAGTCGCAGACGCTGCATCGGGTGCGTCGCGCACGCGCTTTTCCCTGCCACCCTCGATGGAGAAGCCGAAGATCGTGATGAGCACGAAGAGGATCATGCCGCTCACGATGCCGATGTCTGCGATGTTGTAGATCGCTGGCATCATCCACGGGGTGAAGATGTAGTCGACGACGTGGCCCTCAGGGAACCCAGGCTCACGGGTGAGCCTGTCCGTGAGGTTACCGAGCACGCCGCCGAGCAAGAGCCCGAGGAACAGTGCCCACGGCACCGAGCGAAGCCTGCGAATCTGCCAGACGATCACCCCGACGACGATCACGGAGAGGATCGTGAAGATCCAGGTCTGGCCGCTCGCGATCGAGAACGCGGCGCCGGGATTGCGCACGAAGTGCCACTGGAGGAAGTTGCCAAGGACGGGAACCGTCTCGCCCTCCGGGAGGTTGGCGACGACCCAGTTCTTGACGACCTGATCGCTCACGAGCACCGTGAGCGCCACACCAAGCAGCAGCAGCGGCACGAGCACCCGGCGACGGGTACTCGGTGCCGCTGCTGCGGGAGTTTCTGTCATCACCCTCGATTTACTCGAGGCCCTCAGGCCTCACGAGCGGCTCGGGTGAGCTGTCGAGCTCGCGCAGCTGCGACTGGATGTAGGAGCGCAGCGTCGAGCGGTACTCGCTCTCGAAGCCGCGAAGCTCGGCAACGACCTGGTTGAGCTTCTCCATCTCGTCGCTGTGTGCGCGGAGCTCATCGGTGCGGCGCTTCTGCGCCTCCTCGACGAGGTCGCGAGCGGTGCGCTCTGCGTCGTCGACCATCTGCGTGCTCTTGGTCTTCGCAGCGGTGATGAGCTCGTCGCGGGTGGTCTCACCCTCGCTCACGTACTTGTCGTGCAGTTCGAGCGCCATCTGGAGCATTGCGCTCGACTTGATCGCGTCGGGGCGCTGGGCGCCCTCGTCGTCGGCCACCGGCGCAGCCGGCTGCGGCTCGGGGGCAACAGCCGCCACCGGAGCGTCGACGACGATGGTCTCCTCCGAGGGATTGACCGAGCCGCGCTCTTCGAGCTGCGCGGTGAGCTCGGCGATTTTCGCCTCAAGCTCCTGCTTCTCAGCATCACGCTGGCGGATCTCTTCGACGACGGTATCAAGGAAGTCGTCGACCTGATCGAGATCGTAGCCGTCACGGAACTTTGTGATCGTGAACTTCTGATTCACAACGTCTTCAGGAGTTAGGGCCATCGTTAAGTCTCTTTCTGTGGGAAGGATCGCTCGCGCGATCATCACGTCAACGCTAGCAAACTCTCATTGAGCTTACGGGGTTTACACGTAGCCCGGGATAATCCGGATCAAGATAATGCAGGCGAACATGGTGAGAAACCAGCCAAGATCGAGTGCGACCTGGCCGAGTCGAATGGGCGGGAGCACCTTGCGGAACATCCGGATCGGTGGATCGGTGACCGTGTATACGGCCTCCACAGCGATTGCGAGCACGCCTTTCGGGCGGAATCCCCGTGCGAGGACCGTCACCCAGTCAAGAACGAATCTTGCCCAAAGGAGCAGCACGAACAACCGCAGTGCAATAACCACCACGGTTCCGACGATAAACAGGAGTTCCACTACGCGGTGGGTGCCACGAAGAACGAGCCGTCGGCTTCGCTCACCGGTTCATCGCTCCCAACCTCAATGTGCTCGGGCGTGAGCAAGAAGACCTTGCTCGTGACCCGCTCGATGCGGCCGTTGAGGCCGAGCGTGAGGCCGCTCGAGAAATCGATGAGGCGCTTGGCCTCGTCGTCGCTCATGCGGGAGAGATTCATGATCACAGGGATGCCATCGCGGAAGCTCTCAGCGATCACCTGCGCATCACGGTAAGCGGTCGGGTGGACGGTAAAAATCTCGTTCATTGCCTGTGGTGCCTGGTTGCGAACAGGGGTAACCCGTCGAAGCGGCGCGACGGCGGGACGTGCTGCCTGGGCCGGCTTCGTGGCCTGGGCGGCTGGCGCCGGCTCGCGCTCTGGCGCTGCCTGAACGACCGGCTCTTCCTCGAGGCCTTCCTCGGCCAGCCCGAGGAACACCATTGTCTTCTTCAACGGGTTACTCATCTGTTCTCCCAACGGTTGTTTGCCTTGAGACTACCTGGCATCGGGTCGGTTTCCGGTGATTGCGCTGCCGATTCGCAGGTGTGTCGCACCTGCTGCAATGGCTGCTGCGTAGTCGTGTGTCATCCCGGCTGAAATAGCCGACGCTGCAGGGTCGAGCGCGCGCACCCGCTCGGAGTAGCCCGCGAGCCTCGCGAATGCCGCCTCTGGAGCTTCTTCGAGCGGCGCAACTGCCATCACTCCGCGCAGGGTGAGCGTCTCGGTTGCGAGGATCTGCTCAGCGAGTGGCTCGATCTCTGTCGGCGCCGCACCGCCTCGGCCCGGATCGTCCGTGAGGTTGATCTGCAGGAAGACGTCGAGCCGGCTGTCGATCGGTGCGAGCGCCTCGACGAGCCTCGCCCTGTCGATGGAGTGGATCGCCGAGGCATACTGCGCCGCCTGGCGCGCCTTCTTCGTCTGCAACTGGCCGATGTAATGCCAGTTGAGGTCGAGGTCGGCGAGCTCGCCCGACTTCTGCTGCGCCTCCTGGTGCCGGTTCTCGCCAACATCGGTCACACCGAGCTCAGCGAGAGCGCGCACCAGGCTCGCTGGGTGGAACTTCGTGACAACGATCAGCGTTGTCTCAGACACGTCCCGCCCAGCGCTCTTGCACGCATCGGCAATTCCCGCCTGTACGAGGTGCAGGCGATCCGCGAGCCCCTCATACGCAACTAACGCCTCGGTAGCGCTCACGAGACTCGCCTACCTCAGGAACGCTGGGATGTCGAGATCGTCGTCGTCATCGCCGTCGAACGCTGGATCGCGAAGCTGCTCCTCGACCGGGGGGTGCGCGAGCGCCCCACCGAACTCGACGGCCTCGGCGGTGCGCGCCTGCTCGGACGCGCCAGCGCCCGCGAGCGCGGCAGCGCTGACCGCGGTTGCCTCTTCGATGCTCTCAACGTGTCCAGCACGGCGGCCGCGGTCTGCGTTCGCCTTGCTCTGACCGTTAGGTTCTTCGTCGAAGCCAGCTGCGATAACGGTCACGCGGACCTCGTCGCCGAGCGTCTCGTCGATGACGGTTCCGAAGATGATGTTGGCCTCTGGGTGGACGACGTCCTGCACGAGCGTGGAGGCCTCGGTGATCTCGCTGAGCGCGAGGTTCGAGGATCCCTGGATCGAGAAAAGTACGCCGTGCGCGCCCTCAATGGACGCTTCAAGCAGCGGTGACGCGACGGCGAGCTCTGCTGCCTTGATCGCGCGATCGGCGCCGCGGGCCGAGCCGATACCCATGAGTGCCGAGCCTGCCCCCTGCATCACGGACTTCACGTCCGCGAAGTCGAGGTTGATGAGGCCGGGGGTGGTGATGAGGTCGGTGATGCCCTGAACGCCGGCAAGGAGCACCTGGTCGGCGGCGGCGAAGGCGTCGATCATGCTGATTCCGGGCTCGCTGATCTCGAGCAGACGGTCGTTGGGGACGACGATGAGGGTGTCGACAGCCTCGCGGAGCGTGTTCACGCCCGAGTCTGCCTGCGCAGCGCGGCGCTTGCCCTCGAAGCTGAACGGACGCGTCACGACACCGATGGTGAGCGCACCGATCGACTTCGCGATGCGGGCGACGACTGGCGCGGCTCCTGTGCCGGTGCCACCACCCTCGCCAGCGGTCACGAAGACCATGTCGGCGCCGGCGAGCGCCTCTTCGATCTCTTCGGCGTGATCTTCGGCTGCGCGCCTGCCAACTTCGGGATCCGCGCCTGCGCCGAGTCCACGAGTCAGCTCGCGCCCAACGTCAAGCTTCACGTCGGCGTCACTGAGAAGCAGCGCCTGTGCGTCGGTATTCACCGCGATAAATTCGACTCCGCGAAGGCCGAGCTCGATCATGCGGTTCACGGCGTTGACTCCGCCTCCGCCGACTCCCACAACCTTGATCACCGCGAGGTAGTTCTGGTTCATGGCCACCTGGTCCCCTCAAACTCTAAAGTACTAGCAACATTAAAGTTCTAGTTGAACTTCAAAGTTAGTATCGCCGTATACGCTTTCGTCATAACGGTATGGGGCACAGCCCGCCAGGCGCCGCCGACACGCCGCGAAGCTACTTGAAGATAGGCGACTCGGTCGACGAGACGTCGATGTGACTCACCTCACGACCCTCGAGCGAGGCGAGCATCGTCTCGAGCACGAGCGACTTCCGCTTCGTCTCCTCCGGGTTGCCCCAGAACACCTCCACACCGTTCGCCAGCGTAAAGGTCACGTCTTGGCCGCTCGTTGCGCTCACAGAGACCAGCTGCGCGCGCAGGCTCCCTGGCATGTCGCGGACCACCTGCGACGCGGCGAGAAAGCCCTTGGACGACGTCGTTCGCATCCCCTCGCCGCCAAGTGGCACACCCTCAGGCCGCTCGGCAACGTCTCCGACGAGCACGCCTGCGGCGTCGTAGAGCTTCACCGAGTCACCCGCCTCGAGCGCGATGACCGGAATCCGCTCCTGAATCCGCACGACGAGGGTGCTCGGTGGCACCCGCTCGACGGCGAGACGTTGGATCAGCGGGAATGCCTCGAGCGACCTGAGTACGTCGTTTTCATCGACCAACGCGAGCGGCACGCCACTGAATTCGGCGAGTGCCTTCTCGATCTCCTCAGCGTTGACGCTTGTTGCGCCCTCGACCCGCACCTCACGGACCGCCATCACTGGTGTCAACGTCCCGACCAGCACGAAGAGCACCAAGCCTGCAACGGTTCCCAGCACGATCAGCGTGTGGCGACGGCGGCGGCGCGACGAAGCGGTAAAGCGGCGTGTCTCGCGCTTCAATCGCCGCTTATTCTGCCGCTCTGCTGCCCTGAGGCGCTTCTGCGCTGCCCGCACAGGGTCGACTTCTCTCGCCTCGCGCTGCAACCGGAGCATGCCGCCGCGGCCGGCTGCGGCGAGCTCTTGCGTCTCGGCGAGGTCATCCTGCGTCGAGACGGGGCCGGGAGACGCCGCGGCGCGAGGCAACAGGGTCTGGGCTCTGAGCCTGCGTGGTGTGGCCATCTGCTGGCACGTTCTCAGACCCGCGAGCGCCCGCGCTGCCCCTGGATTGGCTCAGCCGGTCGAGGACTCCGCGCCGCGCTGGTGCGGGTGGACGCTCGTCCTCCTGAGCGGCGTCGACCGGCTGCTCTGGCTCGGTCGTGTGTGGCGGTGCTTCCGGAGCCGGAGCGGGCCGCTGCACCCTCCCCTGCCGTTTTGGCGCGCCAGTGGACTCGGGATCGGCTTCCTGGTCAGCCCCCGAGTCGAAGCCCCCTGGCCGCTTCACGCCGCTCCGAATGCCCCGCCGAGCGCCTCGGCGAGCTGAGGGACGATCTTGTAAACGGTGCCAGCTCCGACGACGAGCACGAGGTCCCCGGGGCCGGTAAGCTCCACAACGGCCTGCG
Organism: Leucobacter komagatae; assembly: GCF_000834055.1. GTDB lineage: Bacteria > Actinomycetota > Actinomycetes > Actinomycetales > Microbacteriaceae > Leucobacter > Leucobacter komagatae_A. The sequence goes on along the minus strand of NZ_JXSQ01000011.1, from coordinate 43,429 downwards.
TCGCGCGATCCCAGCTGTCGATGTAGCTCGCCCGGCTCGGGTCGGCGAACGCCGCGGTCACCATCTCCCCCGTGGTCGTCGGGTCAGGCGCCTCGCGCACCCCGTCAATCTCAAGCACGATGGTGTGATCGGCCGCCGCAAACGCCGCAGCGAACTCCCGGTGAAACAGCCTGGTGCGGCTGTACAGGTGGGGCTGGTGCACGACAATGAGCTTCCCTGCTCCGGCAACGGAGCGCGCTGACTCGAGGAGCGCTGCCACCTCGGTCGGGTGGTGCGCGTAATCGTCGAAGAGTCGAACCCCGCCGGGTTCGCCGTGCGGTTCAAAGCGGCGATGAGTTCCGGTGAACGCAGCGACCGCCCGGAGCGAGTCGGCCGCGTCGAAGCCAAGCCCGGTGAGGACCGCGACGACCCCGGCGGCGTTCACAGCGTTGTAGCGCCCGAATACGCCGAGCTGCTCGGCAAAGCGCTCCCCCGCGATCTCGAGTTCGAGGATCGCGTGCCCCGCAGTATCGACCGACACGATGCGCACGTCGGCGTCGGCATCGAACCCGAAGGTACGGACCGGCGCGTGCACCCCGCCGTCGCCGCGCAGGCGCGCAAGCACTTCGAGCGCGCCTGGGTCATCGGCCGAGGTTACGAGCAGTTCGCTCGCCCCGCGCGCGAACTCCTCAAAGGCCGCCATGAAGTTGTCGCGTGACCCGAAGAAGTCGAGGTGTTCAGGGTCGACGTTGGTGATGAGCGCGACCTGCGTGTCGTAGATCAGAAACGACTTGTCGCTCTCGTCTGCCTCGATCACGAACAGGTCGTCGGAACCGGCTGCAGACGCCGCACCGATGCCGGCAATGACGCTGCCGTTCACAAACGAGGGGTCTTGTCCGAGGCCGCGCAGCGCCGTCGCGAGCATGCCTGTCGACGTCGTCTTGCCGTGTGCTCCGGCGACCGCGACGAGCCGCTTCGACCGAGCAAGCCACGCGAGCGCCTGCGAGCGGTGCAGCACGGGGATACCGCGCTCGACGGCCCTGAGGTATTCGGGGTTGTCTGGGGAGAGCGCGCCCGTCACGACGAGCGTGTCCGCGTCGCCAACGTTCTCCGCAGCGTGACCAATTGCGACCCGCACGCCGGCCTGCTCGAGTGCCTGGGTGCTGTAGTTCGCGCCGCGATCAGATCCGGTGACCGTAACGCCTGCCGCGTGCATCATGCTCGCGATCGCGCTCATGCCAGCCCCGCCGATGCCAACGAAGTGCACGCGCCCAAGGTTCGCGGGAATCTCAAGTTCGAGATCGGGGTAGATCATCTGGGTGCCTCCTCAGCGCGTCGGGGTGGCGCAGCCGCACGGCCGGGCCTCGCCGAACCGTACGTTTGGGCCACATGTAGCGTACCGCGCGCACGCCGTGAAGCAGGTCGCCCCGCGCGGCGGGGCGGGGTGCAGACCCGGCTCAGCTGCGGGGTGCGCCACCGTCACGCCGCGTGCGCGCGGTGCGGTTCGCGGTCGCGTGTGCGTCGCGTTCGCTCGGCACGATGGGTGCTGCGAGGAGCGGAGCGACGGCGACGAGCGCCAGTGTCACGGGCACGCCAACGGCGGCAATCATTGCGCCAATGAGCGGTGGCAGCAGCCCGGAGGCGAGGAACTGGCCGGTGTTTTGCGTGCCGAGTGCCCTGCCAGACCAGCGCGGGCCTGCGATCTCAGCAACCGCGGTGAACGCGAGTCCGTTGTCTGCGACGCTCACACAGCTCACGAGCACATAGGCGATCGCGGCTGGGATGGCCCAGTCTGCGGCCCCGAAAGCGGCAGAGATGAGCAGTAGCGCAGCGCAGGCGACGGCGATGAGCCTGATGGGGCGCAGCCTCGACCCGGCTGCGTCACTCCAGATTCCGGCAGCGATGCGCCCGCCTGCGCCGAGGAGCTGTGCGGCTGCGACGAGTGTTCCCGCCGCGAGCTCGCTCCACCCGAAGCCGATGACGAACCAGACGAGCCCGAACGATGAGAGCACGAACTGCGGGATCACGAGCAGCACGGAGACCGCGTGAATGCGGGCGAGCGTGCCGGACTCCCGGTACGGGTTACTCGAGACCGCTGCGAGCTGCTTCGCGGTGATCTGCGGGTCAATCACGACGAATGCGCACGCGATGACGCTGATGAGGGTGAGCACGCCCCCGAATGCGAGCGCTCCGTGGATCCCAAACTCGTTCGCGAGCGCCGGCACGGCGAGCGCGGCTACGGCGGTGCCGACCGGCTGGCACGTCTGCCGAATGCCCATCGCGAGCCCGCGCCGATCGGCGGGGAACCACCCGGATATCAGGCGGCCGCTCGCGTTATTGATGCACGCCGACATCGCTCCGCTCGCGACGAGCGCCAGCCCGAGCCAGACGAAGCCCTGCGCGAGCAGTGAGCCGATGACGGCAAGCACCGTGAGTGTCAGCCCGGAGAGCAGCACCCGCCGCTCACCGAAGCGGTCCGTGAGGGCACCCCACGCGATCAGTGTGAGCACCAGGCCGAGGCTTGGTGCTCCGGCAAGCACGCCAGCACGGGCGAGACTCATGCCCTGTTCGGCGTGGAGGTACGGGATGAGGAAGGCCGGGGTGACCGTAACGACTGTGGTCGCGGCCTGGCCAAACACCATCACCGCGAGCATTGCCCACGATCGCGCCGCAATGGGCGCGCGGCTAGCGGTCTCCATGTGCTTCGCGCACGAGGTCGTACAGTCGGGCAGTACCGTCGAGTGAACCGGCTCCGCGCGCGCGCTCGGCCATGTCGGCCAGCCGCGCCCGGTCGCCGAGCAGCGGCAAGAGCGTCGCTGTGACCCACTCGGGAGTGAGTTCAGAGTCGTCCACCATCAGCGCACCGCCAGCTGAGACGACGCCGGCGGCGTTCGCTCGCTGCTCGCCGTTTCCGTGACTCAACGGTACGAACACGGCTGGCACACCGAGGCCTGACAGTTCGCTCACTGTCGTCGATCCCGCGCGCGAAATCGCAAGGTCGCACGCGGCGAACGCGAGGTCCATCCGGTCGCAGTACTCGATAACTGTGTAGCCAGGCACACCGGGATCCTCGATCTCGGTGAGTCCGCCCCACACGTGCAGCACCTGCACACCGGCATCGACGATCGCCTGCGCGGAGCCCGAAACGCCACGGTTGATCGCGCGCGCGCCGAGCGATCCGCCCGTGACGAGCAGCGTCGGGCGATCCGCGTCGAACCCGAAGTGCGCGCGCGCCTCACCGCGGAGGGCAGCGAGGTCGAGCGTCTCGATCTCTGGGCGCAGCGGCATCCCCGTCACGCGTGCGTTCGCGATGGGCGTGCCTGCGAAGGTCACCCCAACGAACGCGGTCGAGCGGGCGCCCAGCTTGTTCGCCATGCCAGGCTTCGCGTTTGCCTCGTGGATCACGGCTGGCACGCCCTCCTTCGCCGCCGCGCGGTACGCCGGCGCAGAGGCATACCCACCGAAACCGACGACGACGTCGACGCCACGGTCCCTGATGAGCTTGCGGACGTCGCGGATCGCGCCGAAGTACTTCGCGGGGAACCGCAGCGCGTACGCGTTCGGGCGGCGCGGGAACGGGACACGCTCGATGGTCGACAGCTCGTATCCGCGCTCGGGGACGAGGCGGGCCTCGAGGCCCTCCTTCGTGCCAAGCACGACGATCTCGGCGTCCTCTTCCCGCGCCCTGATCCGGTCGGCGAGGGCGAGCAGCGGGTTCACATGGCCAGCAGTGCCGCCACCAGCGAGGAGATAGGTCGTCATACCCTCTATCGTGCCACGGATGCGGAGCTCGCGAGTTCCTCCTGGTGCGCCTTCGCGTCGCGCGCAACCGATATCACGACGCCCATCGTGACCAGACACGAAACAAGCGCTGTTCCGCCGTAACTGATGAGCGGGAGCGGCACGCCAAGTACCGGGAACAACCGGATGACAACGCCGATGTTCACGAATGCCTGACCAACGATCCACACGAGTGCACCGCCGACAACCGCGCGCCCAAACCGGTCGCGAGCACGGGAAATGACGCGGAGCATGAGCACAGCAAGCCCGATGAACAGTGCGATCACGAGCATCGCACCAACGAACCCAAGCTCCTCGCCGATGATCGCGAAAATGTAGTCGTTGTCGGCCGCCGGCAGCCAGTTCCACTTCGCTTTGGACCCGCCGAGGCCGACGCCGAACACTCCCCCGTTTGCCAGCGCCCACAGCCCGTGCTGGGGCTGCCACCCGAGGTTCGAATAGTCAGACCCGCCAGCTGAGTGCTCGAACAGCCTGTCCATACGGTTCTCGCTTGTGACGACGAAGAACACCACAGCGAGCAGTCCGCTGACGATGATGAGCCCGAGCGACTTCCAGCTCACCCCGCCGAAGAACATTGCGCCGATGACGAGCGCGGCCATGATGATCACGGTTCCGAGGTCGTGCCCCGCGAGCACGAGACCGAGCGCCAACAGCGCACCTGGAATGACAATCGGAATGAGTTCGTGAGAGACCTGACCGAGCAGTTTCTCCTTTTTGAGGAGCACCGCGCCGATCCACACGACGAGCGCAAGCTTCAGCGCCTCCGATGGCTGCGCCTGAATGCCGCCGACGAGGATCCAGTTGCGGTTGCCGCCGACGGCGAGGCCGAGCGGCGTAAACACGAGGGCTTGCAGGAAGAGCGCAACGCCGAAGAACCACCACGCCCAACGCTTCCAGAAGTCGAGCTTGCGGGTCGCGGCGAACGCCATGAGGGGCAGACCGAGCGCCGCGAAGAGCATCTGCCGCCAGAACACCCCGAGGAACCCGTTGTCCTGCGTGTAGGAGGTGATGGACGAAGCCGAGAGCACCATGATGAGGCCGAGCCCCGTGAGAAACAGGGTGATCCCCCAGAGCAACGCCACCGTGCGGTCGTTGCCGGACTTCACACTGGCGCCGAGCGATATCCGGGTACCTGAGACGGGGGGCCGCGATGTTCCGCCGCCCGCGCCCTGCCCCCCTGCTCGCCCGGCCATCGGGTTACTCCTTGCCAGCAGAGAGCTCGCGGAACGCGTCCTGGAACGCGCGCCCACGCGCCGCGTAGTCGTCAAACTGGTCCATCGATGCTGCTGCCGGGGAGAGCAGCACGGTATCGCCCGGCTGCGCGAGCGTTGCGGCAGCGTTCACTGCCTCACGCATCACGTCGAGGCCGCGCTCCGCGAGCACCTCGCTCACCGGCACGCCCGGGGCGTTGTCCGCGAGAATCCGGAGTACCTCGGTGCGATCGGCACCGATAACGACGGCGCCACGCAATCGCGCCGCGTGCTGCGCGACGAGCGGCGCAATGTCGACGCCCTTGAGCAGACCGCCAAGCACCCACACCACGCCGGACATCGCTCGGAGCGATGCGTCAGCGGCGTGCACGTTGGTCGCCTTCGAATCGTCAACCCACCGCGCTCCAGCCCACTCGCCAAGCTGCTGCGCGCGGTGCGGATCGGGGGTGAAGCTGAGCACCGCGCTGGCAATCTCCGCCGGGGCAACCCCGCGGGAGCGAGCAAGCGCTGCCGCGGCAAGAATGTTCAACCCCATGTGCGGTTGGCCGATCCCGCGCGACTCGAGTTCCTCCACGGTGACGAGCTCGAAGGCTTCGTCACGCCGATCTGCGTGGAAGCCACGGTCAACGAGGATGCCGTCGATGACGCCGAAGCCGCTCGGCGGCGGCGAGTCGAGACCGAAGCTGATGGCGCGGGCACCCTCAACGACATCCGCTTCCTCGACCATGCGCTCAGTCGCCAGGTCACCGCGGTTGTAGACGCAGGCGACCTGCGTGTTCTCGTAGACCTTTGCCTTGGCATCGCGGTAGCCGTCCGCGCCGCCGTGCCAGTCCAGGTGATCGTCTGCGAGGTTCAGGCAGACGCTCGCGTATGGGGACACGGTCTGCACGCGCTCGAGTTGAAAGCTTGAGAGTTCGACAACGATCGCGTCATAGCCGACGGGGTCGCGCAGCGCATCGAGGAGTGGGGTGCCGATGTTCCCAACGGGTACGGCCCTGAGGCCACCCGCAACGAGCATGTGCGCGGTGAGCTGCGTCGTCGTCGTTTTGCCGTTGGTCCCGGTGATGCAGATCCAGTCCGCGATGCTGTCGGTCTTGTCGCGCAAGCGCCACCCGAGCTCGATGTCGCCCCAGATCGCAGTTCCGCGCTCCGTAGCCCACGCGTTCACGGGGTGGTGCGCCGGGTACCCAGGCGAGATCACGATGAGTTCCGGGTCGAACGCAGCAAGCTCAGCGAGCTGCTCCTCGTCGGATGCCGCGAGGGCGCGCTCAGCCCCGATCACGTCGAGTAGCCGCTCGCGATCGGCGTCCTGTGCGCCGTAGACGACGCGCACACGCGAGCCAAGCTCAACGAGCGTGTCGGCGACGGAGAAGCCGGTCGCGCCGAGCCCGAGCACGGCAACTCGCAGGCCCGACCAGTCGTGGTGCCAGCTCGTGAGGGCGTCGAGCCGCTCCTGAACGGCGCTCACTGGCTCAACACCCACTCGGCGTAGAACGCACCGATGCCAACGATCGCGAAGATCCCGGCGATAATCCAGAACCGCACGACGATCGTCACTTCAGCCCAGCCCTTGAGCTCGAAGTGGTGGTGAATCGGGCTCATGAGGAAGATTCGCTTGCCCTTCGTCACCTTGAAGTAGATGCGCTGAAGGATCACGGAGCCGGTCTCGATGATGAAGAGTCCGCCGATGAGTACGAGCAGTACCTCGGTGCGGGTGAGGATAGCGAGCGCGGCGATCGCGCCGCCAATGCCCATTGAGCCGGTATCACCCATAAAGATCTGAGCCGGGTTCGTGTTCCACCAGAGGAAGCCTGCGACGCCGCCGAGGAAGGCCGCGGCGATGACCGCGAGGTCCATCGGGTCGCGCACTTCGTAGCAACCGGCCTCGCCAGCGGTCGTCGCGCAGTTCTGCGCCGACTGCCAGAAGCCGATGATGAGGTAGGAGCCGAACGCGAAAATGGATGCCCCCGCGGCGAGGCCGTCGAGGCCGTCTGTAACGTTGACCGCATTCGTCGTGGCGGTCACGATGACCATGACCCACAGGATGACGAGAATTGTGCCGGCGATGATGCCGAGACTCATGAAGTCGAACGGCAGGTCGCGGAAGATCGAGACGTGGGTGGAGACCGGCGTGAGCCCAGCCTCGTTGGCGAACTGCAGGCCGAGGAGCGCGAACGAGATGGCGATGACCACCTGGCCAACGATCTTCGCCCAGCCCCCGAGGCCGGCGGAGTTCTGCATGCGGGTCTTCATGAGATCGTCGATGAACCCGACCGTGCCAGCACCGACGGCCATGAGGATCACGAGCAGCGCTGACGGTGTCGGCGTCTCCCCCATGACGAGTTTGCCAACGAAGTACGCGAGCACGGAGCCTGAGATAAAGATGAGGCCGCCCATGGTCGGCGTTCCCCGCTTAACCTCGTGCTCTTTCGGGCCGTCAACACGGATCGGCTGCCCCCAGCGCAAGCTGTTGAAGCCGCGCACAAACAGCGGCGTCAACAGCAGCGAGTAGAGCAGCGAGAATCCTGCTGCGATGAGCATCGCGATCATGCGTAGGCCTCCCCAAGGCGGTCACCGAGCTTCTGCAGCCCGGCGTCATTCGATGATTTCACGAGTACCGTGTCGTCGGCGCTGAGCATCCCAACGAGGTATGCGTATGCCTCGTCCTGAGTTTCGAAAAACTCGCTCTCGCCGTCCCACGATCCCTCGTTGATTGCGCTGATATGCAGGTCACGCGCGTCGCGCCCAACCACGACGAGCTGCCTGATTCCAAGCCGCACGGCCTGCAGGCCGATCCGGCGGTTCTCCTCGATCGCGTACTCGCCGAGCTCCGTCATCGCGCCAAGCACGGCGACCGTTCTGCCAGAGGGCTTCCCGATCTGGGCGAGCGTGCGGATCGCTGCGCTCATTGAATCGGGGCTCGCGTTGTACGCGTCGTTGATGATCGTGATGCCGTCACGCCCGCCGAGCACCTGCATGCGCCCGGGAGCTGCGAGCGTCGCCGCTTCAAGCTCTGCAACGACGTCGTCGAGGCTCAGCCCGAGCGTCAAAGCGATCGCGGCCGCTGCTAGCGCGTTCATGACGTGATGCTCACCGAGCACGCGGAAGGCCACGTCGCGTGACTCACCGCCAGCGTGGAGCGTAAACGTCGTCCCGGCAGCGGACGGCTCGATCCCGCTCGCGCGGACATCGGCCTCCGGGTGCTGGCCAAACCAGAGCACTCTGGCGCTCGTGAGCTCGGCCATCTTCGCAACCCGCGGATCGTCACGGTTGAGCACAGCGACGCCACTGGCATCGAGGCTCTGCACCATCTCGCTCTTTGCACGGAACGTCGCCTCGATACCGCCAAACTCGCCAGCGTGCGCGAGGCCGACGGAGAGCACCACGCCAATGTGCGGCTGCGCCATTGCGGTGAGCCGCGCGATCTCGCCCGCTCCGCTCGCGCCCATCTCGGCGACGAGGGTCTCGGTCTCCGTGGTCGCGCGAAGCATCGTGATCGGCCCGCCAACCTCGTTGTTGAACGACTTCTCGCTCGCAACCGTCGGGCCAAGCCTCGCTGCCATAGCCGCAACAAGATTCTTCGTCGTGGTCTTCCCGTTGGAACCGGTGATGCCGACGATCGTGAGGGTCTCGCGCTCGCGCAGCTTGCGCACTGCGACGCTCGCCAGCGCTCCGAGCGCCTCCGTCGCGTCACTGACGACGATCTGTGTCACGGGGACAGCGCCGTCATCGAAACCAAGCTCTGCCGCCGTGAGTTCACGCTCGACCACGAGCGCAGCGGCGCCAGAACGAGCGGCCTTGCCTGCGAACAGGTGACCGTCGGTGTCGACGCCGCGCCGAGCAAAGAACAGCTGCCCCTCGCGCACCTCACGTGAGTCGGTCTGCGATTCACCCGAGACCGTGGTCTCGGGGGTGTCGCCTGGGGCAAGGAGAAGCGTTCCGGCTGTTGCCGCAGCGATCTCGGACAATGAGAGTTCAATCACGCAAGCAATCCTGCCTCGCGGAGAGCCCCGCGTACTTCATCCCGCGCCGAGTACGGCAGATACGCACCGGCAACCTCCTGATAATCCTCATGACCGGGGCCAGCATACAAGATTACGTCCCCTGGCTCCGCGAGCGAAATTGCGAGCCGAACGGCCGCGCGAGGATCCGCCTCCTCGATGAGCTCTGCGTGCCGCGCAGCGCGCGCGCCGTCGAGCAGTTGCGCCCGGATCTGCTCGGGCGGCTCACTCCTTGGGTGGTAGTCACAGATGATCACGGTGTCGGCCCCCGCACCAGCGATTCGCCCCATCTCGGCGCGCTTCGTGGTGTCCCGGTCGCCGTCTGCACCGAACATGAAGATGATCTTGCCGTCGGTCACCTCACCGAGCGCGTCGAGCATCGCCTCAAACGCTCCGGGGGTGTGACCGTAGTCAACGAAGAAGCGCGGCCCCGGCCCGCCTGCAGTGATCTCCTCGAGCCTGCCTGGGATGTGCAGCGGGATGAGCCCGTTCTCGAGCCCATCCGCTACCTGCTCAATCGGAATCCCAGCCTCGTGGAGCATGATCAGCGCGAGTGCTGCGTTCTCTGCCATGAACCGGCCAAAGACTGGCACCCGTCCACGAAAGTGTGCGCCGGCGGGGCCCTGCAACACAAACGAGACACCATCGAGGGTCTGCGCCGTGACTGCGAGATGCCAGTCGGCGCTTCGGCCGTACTCCGTCGCAAGCGTTGTCACCGGGATCGCTGACTGCTTCGCGAGCCGCTGCCCCGCGGGGCTGTCGACGACCACGACACCGCGTGCGGCATGCTCGGGAGCGAACAGCGCAGCCTTCGCCTGGAAGTACGTCTCCATGTCGCCGTACTCTTCGAGGTGATCCTGCGAAAAGTTATTGAACGCGACGACGTCAAAGTGCACACCGTCGATGCGGTGTCTGCCGATCGCCTGCGCAGACACCTCGATCGCGATGCCGGTAACGCCACGCTCAACCATTCTCGCGAGCAGGCCGTGCAGCTCAGAGGCCTCCGGGCTCGTGAGGTTCGACACGATGACCTCGTCGCCGATCCGCCGCTCGGCGGTCGAGCTGAGTCCCGGCCGCAGCCCCGCCGCTTCGAGCAGCGCTGCGATGCAGTAGACCACGCTGGTTTTCCCGTTAGTGCCGGTGATGCCGAACGTCTTGGCAGCCAGCGCATCAGTGCCGTACACGCGCGCTGACAACTCGCCGAGGAGCGCCCGCGGGTGCCCGTCGACGACGAGCACGGGGAGCGCATCAACGCCCGCGGCAGCCGCGAGGTCTTTGCCAGCGGCGTCCGTGAGCATCGCAGCAGCGCCGCGTTCAGCGGCTGACGCCGCGAAACTCGCACCGTGGTGGCGTGCTCCGGGGAGCCCAACGTAGAGGTCCCCCTGCCGCACGTCACGGGAGTCGATCGTGACGCCCGTCACGATCACCTCGCCCGATCCTTCGGCGATGACGAACGGAATGTGCTCCGCGAGGTTTGCGAGCGTTACCCGCTGTGGATGCTGAGGGCGGATCGTGAGATCCTCATGAGAGCTGGTCACGTGAATCCATCCTACCCAGCCGTGCCGGTCTCGTCGCCAATTGGGAGCTTCTCGTAGGTTCCCTCAGACGGCGGAATGCGGAACTTCCTGATCGTGGACTCTGCCGCATCGTGGAACGCTGTCACGGCTGCTGTTGTGCCGTCACCGCCGTGCGGGAAGCCGATGGTAGCGACGATCACGTACTGTGGGTCGTCCATTGGGAACACGCCCGCGAAGCTGTGAACGAAGTCGGTGCGGTAGCCGCCCTGCCCGTCTGACTGCTCCGCGGTTCCCGTCTTCCCGCCGATGCGGTAGCCGGGGATCGTAACCAGGTCTTTCACGAGACCATCGGTTCCTGTGGTCTCGAGCATGTCTTGCGTGGTGATGGCCGCCTCAGGCGAGAGCACCTTCACCGGGTCGCCATGATCGGGCTCAGTCACCTTGCCACTCGCAGAGGTGCAACTCTTCACGATCGACGGCGGTATCCGCACGCCGTCGTTCGCGATCGCCTGGAACACGCCTGCGGTTTGCACGATCGTGGACGATAGCCCCTGCCCAAACATGGTGACGTAGCTCGTCTGCGCATCCCAGTCCGCCACGTCGGCCAGCAGGCCCGTGTCTTCGAGCGGCAACCCAGCATTGGTCGGTTGTCCGACGCCAAACTTTTGGAGGTAGTCGTAGCGCACCTCGGGCGAGAGCCTGCTGCCGAGCATTGAAATGCCGACGTTTGATGAGTAGACGAGGGTGCCGGTGAGCGTCCAGTCCTGGGTGCCGTGCGGGAACCAGTCGCTGAAGGACACGCCATCCTGCGGCTGCCAGCTCCCAGGCGCAGACACCGTGCTCTGGGGAGTCGCCTTTCCCTGGTCGATGAGTGCGGCCGCAGTGATCACCTTGAACGTCGACCCGGGCTCGTACGACTGCACAAACGCACGGGCATTGTGCCGGCTTGAGTCTGACGCATTCACATCATTCGGGTCGACCGAGTCGTCCTCGGCCACGGCGACCAACTCGCCGGTCTTCACGTCTTGAATCACGAGGTAGCCGTACTCCGCTCCCACGTTCTGCGTCTGCTCGTTGATGATCTGCTGTGCCGCCCACTGCAGGTCGCGATCCAGCGTGAGCTCAACGGTTCCGCCGTTCTCGGCGGCTTTCGTCTGCACGACGCTACCTGGAAGCTGCACGCCGTCCGCACCGCGCTCGTAGGTCTCAGCACCGTCAACACCGGCGAGGCACTCGTCCTGCGAGAGTTCGACGCCTGCCTGTGCGACCTCGTCTTGGCCTGCGAAGCCAACAATGTTGCCGCCGACCGCGCCGTTCGGGTACACCCGCTTGTGCTGGCTGTCGAACGTGAGCCACGGAATGTACAGCTCCTTGAGCGCCTGGAGCTGGCTCAGATCGACGCCGCGCTTCACATAGGCGAAGTCCGACTTCTCGTTTTCCGCGAGCGCATCGTCGACGATCTTCTTAATCTCTGCACCGCTCTGCCCGGTGATTGCGCCGATCTCCGCGAACGCTTCGTCGGCGGTGACATCCACCGTGCCTGCTCCACGCTCGAGGTCGGGGCGCGTGAACTTCCTTGTGCCTTTCGCGTCAACGTTCTTTGGCGACAGCTGCACGTCGTATCGCTCGTCGGTTGTGGCAAGCACATCGCCGTTGCGGTCAACGATGTCGCCGCGAACGCTCGGCAGCGTGATGGGGACAGCGCGTTTCTCGCGCGAGTCCTCGTTCATCTGCGGTGCCGAAATCATCTGCAGGTCGACCAGCCGCACCATGAAGGCGAGCCCGGCGATGAGCACGATTGCGAAAACGACGAGGTTGCGGCCTCGCGGCCCGCGCAGGGTTTGCCACAGCACTCGTTCGTCTCCTTTCCGTGCCACTACGCGCAGCTAGCGGGTTTCGGGTGCTGGGAGCTTGCCCTTCCAGGCAACTGCTGCCGCAGCGTCGGTGACCGGGGCCTTCGCGGCCGTCTGCGCGCCGAGGAGCCCCTTGGCGTCGATCGTTGGGAGGGTATCGAGTTGCGCGTTCGGAACGAGGTTCTCGCCAGCGTCGCGCGTTGCTGAGTCGAGGGAGCCCTTGATGGCGCCGTCGCTCAGGCGCATCGTTGCCGGCGACACGTTCTGCACCATCCCAAGCGCGCCTGCATTCTCAACGAGGTTCTGTGGCGAGGCAAGCTTGTCGAGGTTTTGCGAGAGCACCCGCTCAACGCGTCCAAGGTCGCGCTCCTCGATCGACAGCGCGCGGCTTTCGTACGCGCCCTGCGAGACGAGGATGCTCAGGGCGAGCTGCGCCGCGAAGATGCCGAGGATGACGCACACAGCAACGATTGCGCCAACCACAGGGCTCTTGCGCGGTGCGGCAGCTGGTGCGGTGACCGGCCGCAGGCGGTCACCGCGCTCGCGCGTTGGCTCCGGCCTTGGAGCGGGTGCGCCAAAGAGGCGGTTCTGATCCACCTCGACGGGAACTGTTGCGTTCATGACACGTCCCTTACTCGTTCTGCCGCACGGAGCCGTGCTGGGATGGCGCGCGGGTTGACTGCGCGTTCTGCTTCGGTTGCGAGCTCTGCACCCTTGGTGATGATCTTGAGTTCCGGGCGATGCTCTGGGAGTTCGATGGGCAGGCCCTGCGGGGCCGTCGACTTGGCGCGCGACTGGATGGCGCGCTTCACGATGCGGTCCTCGAGCGACTGGTACGACATCACGACGAGTCGTCCGCCGAGGTTTAGCCTGTCGATGGCGGCGGGAATCGCCCGTTCGAGCGTCGCGAGTTCCCCGTTCACCTCGACCCGCAGCGCCTGGAAGACGCGCTTCGCGGGGTGGCGCTTGCCGAGTACCGCCGCCGGTGTTGCAGCCTGCAGCACGTCGACGAGCTGGCCGGAGCGTTCGAGCGGGGCGAGCTTGCGTGCCGCGATGATCGCCCGCGCGTAGCGGCCAGCGAGCGGCTCCTCACCGTAGCGCTCGAAGAGTTCGCGCAGGCGCCCCTCCGGCTCCTCCGCGAGGATCTCCGCAGCTGTCCGTCCGCGAGTCTGGTCCATCCGCATGTCAAGCGGAGCGTCCTGGGCGTAGGCGAAGCCGCGGTCGGCGTCGTCGAGCTGCAACGAAGACACGCCAAGGTCGAAGAGCGCACCGTCGAGGCTCTGTGCTCCGGCCTCGCGCAGCGCATAGTCAATCTCGTCGTAGACCGCGTGCACCGGTACGAAGCGCGCTCCAAAGCGCTCAAGGCGCGCACTCGCGAGTTCGAGCGCCTCAGTGTCGCGGTCGAGCCCGATAACGGTGAGCGAGGGGAACCGCTCGAGCAAGGCCTCGGTGTGGCCCCCCATGCCGAGCGTCGCGTCGATGACGTGCGCGCCGGGGCGCTCAGCCCCGGGTGCGAGTAGCTCAACACAGCGTTCGAGCATCACCGAAGTGTGCAGCTCGGCTGGGTTGCGTGGCGTGGGTTCGTTCATAGTGTGTTCCCGGCTAGAACATGCCGGGAATCACCTCCTCTTCAATGTCGGAGAAGACGGATTCCTGCTCAGTGAGGTACGTCTCCCACGCCGCTGCGTCCCAGATCTCCGCGCGGGAGCCTGCGCCGATGACGGCGAGCTCTCTCCCGAGCCCCGCGTAGTCGCGGAGGCTCTGCGGCACGGTGACGCGATGCTGCTTGTCTGGTGTTTCCGGGTGAGCCCCGGAGAGAAAAACTCGAAGGTAGTCGCGTGCCTGCTTCGAGGTGAGTGGCGCTTGCCGCACTCGCTCGTGCATGGACTCAAACTCGCTCTCGCTGAACACGTAGAGGCAGCGCTCCTGGCCGCGCGTAATAACCAGGCCGTCTGCGAGCTCGTCACGAAACTTTGCGGGGAGGATCAGCCGCCCTTTTTCGTCGAGGCGTGGAGTGAACGTGCCGAGAAACATGGTCCACTCCTTTCCTCAACCGTTGCGTTTCTCCCACGGTACTCCACTTTCCTCCACTTTTCACGACATTCGGCGGCAACATCACGTAAACCGCAGTGATACCCCTTTTATTTAGTGGTGGAGCAAAGTGGAGTGATTCCAGGCCTCAGTGGCAAACGAGAGCCTTTGCAGTGGCCGACGGGCAGTGGCGCGTGCGCGACTCGGGTCACTGCTTCGCCCGCGGCCGACCCTTCGGGCGCACAAAAAAGGGCCGCAGCAGATGCTGCGGCCCTTGTGTGGCGAATGCGATCGAGTTCAGGTGCAGCGCGTGTGTGCGCCGGAGCCTGATCGAAGCCCGCACCCGCGCGGGAAAACGAAAACGGGCCGCAGCATAAGCTGCGACCCGTTCACATTTGCCCCGCGTGGAGGAATGTGGAGTGCGACCCCCAGGCGGCTACTGCCCGCCCATTCGCTCGTCCCAGCGACGCTCCATGCGATCAGCAAGCGACGCTTTCGACTCGGGCTGTTGCCGCGAGTTCGAGGTGAACTGCTCGGGCTCGATCTCCGTGCGCTTCGAGAACATCACGAGAACACCCCCGAGCATCGCCGCGAATCCGAGCAACCCAAGCCACAGCTGCTGCATGGCGGCCCCTCCAATGAGGAACCCAATGCCGGCAAGTGCGAGAAGCGTTCCGAGCACCAACGAGCGGTAGTTAAACCGCCGTGGGACTCCGGTCGACGCGGGAAGCAAATCGGCCTCGCTCTGATAAAGCCTTCGCTCCATCTCGTCGAGCAGCCGCTGTTCGTGTTCTGACAGCGCCATGATGCCCCCTTCACCTTTAAGAAAAGTCTTTCCTACCAGTTTACGGCTACTGCTCCCGGATAGGCTAGTCGGGTGGACGAAACGACGAGACTCGCAGGCCTTATACAGGAGCGACTGAACGACACCATCGACGCGCACCGCATTGACCTTGAACCCCTCGGTCCCGATGCTGCACCGCTGCTCGATGAGGCCACGAGCTTTCTCACCGGAGGCAAACGATTCCGTGCGCTGTTCGCCGTGCACGGCTATCGCTCGGTGAAGCCGATCGCAATCGACGGCGACATCGACGCAGAATTTGGTGCGCTGCTTGACGTCGCATGCGCGCTCGAACTCTTCCACGCTGCGGCATTGATCCACGACGACGTGATCGACCGTTCCGACACGCGCAGGGGGCGGCCTTCCGTTCACCGCACCTTCGCCGGCCTGCACGAGCGGCATGGCTACCGCAACGCCCCCGACCACTTCGGCACGTCGAGTGCGATCCTGCTGGGCGACCTGCTCCAGTCGTGGTCGGACGAACTCATGGCGAACGCCTGCGACACCATCCCAGACCGCGAGGCCGCACGCGCGACACGCGCGCACTTCAACCGCATGCGCAGCGAGGTCGCACTCGGCCAGTACCTCGACGTGCTCGAGGAGCAGCGCGGCGGCTTCGCAGAGCACGCCGAGCAGCTCGACCGGTCGACGCGCGTGCTCGTCTACAAATCAGCGAAGTACAGTGTGGAGGCACCACTGCTCATCGGCGCGGCGCTCGCTGGCGCGAGCAGCGAGCAGGAGCACGCACTCGCAGGCTTCGGGCTTCCCGTCGGCGTTGCGTTCCAGCTGCGCGACGACCTGCTCGGGGTGTTCGGCGATGAAGAGGTGACGGGTAAGCCAAGCGGCGACGACCTCATCGAGGGCAAGCGCACCGTGCTCGTGACGCTCGCTCGTGAGGCACTCCCCGGCACGCAACGCCGCATCTTCGACGACCTCCTCGGAACCGCCCTCGATAAGGAGCAGGTTGCAATGCTGCAGCGAACGATCCGCGGCAGCGACGCCGAGCAGCAGGTCGAGTCGATGATCAGCCGCAACATCGAACGCGCCGAGCGCGCACTCACGAACTCGGATCTCAGCCCGGACGCGATCGCCACGCTGTCGCGGCTCGCGGAGCGTGCCGCCCGGCGCGACGCCTAGCAGTAGGCGCGTTTAGCCTGAACCCGTGGTGCCCCTGGCGCTACCGGGCGGCTCCGGTGCGCCTGCGCCGGACAAGCAGCACGGCACCGCCGAGAAGCATCGTGAGCGCTCCTGCCACAAACAGCGTCAGCTGCTCCCCCGTGGCACCGGTTGCCGCGATTGTGCCTTCCCCGCCACCGGAGGTGCCCGGCTTCAGGGGCTTTTCGCCTCCCGGTTCAGTCGGGACGACGGGCACCTTCGCGGCAGCAATCTTCACCGCGTAGCTCGCTGTCGCTGAGCCGAAGGCATTCGTCACGGTCACAACCACTGTGAAGTCCCCCGCGCGCTCCGGCGTGCCGCTAATCGCGCCCGTTGCCGGGTCAATGGAGAGACCGGCTGGCAGCCCCGTTGCCGACCAGGTGAGCTCAGGGTCACCCGTCGCGGTCACAACGGATTCTGGGTATGCCGTTCCCACCGTGCCACCAGGGAGGCCGCCCTCGAGGGTAATCTTCGGGGCGACTGCGACGCGCAGGCTTACCGTCTTCTCAATCCGGTTTCCCAGTGCATCGCTTGCGTAGACAGTGAACGTGACCTCGCCCCGCGCAGTGGGAGTCCCCGACACCGCGCCCGTCTTCGGATCGATCGAGAGCCATGCAGGTGCGCCGTCTGCGAGTTCGTACTTCTCAACAACAAACCCGGGCTCGGGTGCACCACCCTGCGTGACGTTAATCACTGAGGCTTCGCCCGCGTATTTATCGCCAACGAGCGCCAGCCCTGGGAAGCCTGCTGCGTCAAGGTCGACGCGTTCGTGGGTGAACCATACCGAGCCGCCGAAAATATCGTGCTCGGCTGGACGGTATTCGAACGCATAGTAGGCTCGATTGCCCGCGGCAGGGAGGTCCACGCTCAGAGTCGGCCCGTCAGGGTCAACCACGGTCGCATTCACGCCCGGGAACGTCGTGCCGTCGCGCAGCGAAAGCTGACCGGCTGCGTCAAGCACGAGCCGGCCTGCCGTTACCGGCGAGTAGTAGGTGTCTGGCAACTCAATCGTTTGCAGTGCGAGGCGCATACGCAGCCCCTCGTGATCTGGGAGCTCTTCGATCGTCGAGATTGCGTTGCCCGACGCTTCGACGAGTTCGAGATTCGAGGCCCCAGCGAGGAACCGGACGTCTTTCAGGCCCGTGTTATCGGCCCGGAAGATCCTCAGATCCGGGTTCCCCGCGATGCTCTCAAATTTGCCGGCAAGATCCGGGTTGTCCGACAACACGACATTCTTGAGACCCTTTGAATTCGCGAGTCCATCGAGATCGGACAGCGAGGTTCCTTGCATCGCGATCTGTTGGAGATTCTTCAGCCCCGCAAGCGGCGCTGTCGTTTTCACAGGATTGCCTGTCACAAACAGGAGCGCAAGGTTTGCCATGTTCTCGACACCACGAAGCGACGTGATTGTCCCAACGTGCTGCACATCGAGGTGGGTGAGGTTCACGAGTGGCGCCAACGGCTCGAGTGTGGTGAGTCCCGGGTTCTCCAGCAGTTCGAGCCGGGTCAACCCAGTCAACGTCGAGAGCCCCGTCAACGTGTCGTCGGTGACTCCAGCATCCCGCAGTGACAGCCCACTCAGCCTCGTGACATCGGCGAGGCGAGCGACCGATTCGGCGGTGTCGAGCTGAGCCGTGCCCTGCACCATCGAGACAGTGTAGACCCTGCTTGCGAACTGCAGCCCCTCGAGGCTCCGAATCGGTTCCGCCCCAGCCTGCGTGTTCGCGTTACAGGTGAGCGGATTCGACATTCCGGCGAGCTCCGCCTCGGTAATCGGAGTGTCGGCGGGGCGGGAGCTGTCGATCCTATAGTTCAGACACTGCGCGAATCCCGGATCGGGAACGACGCCGTCCAGTGCCTGCGCAGGAACGCCGAGCACGGCAACGAGCGCCGAACCGGCGAGCGAACCCGCGGCCAGGAGGCTGAGCGCCTTCGCGCTCACCCGCCGGGCAACACGAGACCTTTGAGCAGCACGCAAAGTAGACTTCGTCATCCCCGACCCCACCATAGTTTCTGCCATGTTAGGCAGGTTCAGGCAGCAGGGCAAGGAAAAGCAATGTGAAATCTATGCTTACCCGCGCCGACCGGCGCGGGTAAGCACTAGAACGCGAGGGACTGGGTCGCGCGCCGCACGGCGCTCTTTCGCCCGTCGACGAGCGAATCAATGGGGCACTCGCCGAGCTCTTCGCTCACGCTGAACAGCCAATCCATTGCCTCATCGTCCGAGAACCCTGCGTCGAGCAACACGAGCAGCGTCCCGCGCAGCGAGGGCAGCGGTTCGTTGCCCTGAATGAATTCGGTCGGCACGCGCAGCGAACCGTCGATGCGCACCGCGCCGAGGGAGTGTTCCTCGATAAGGCGGCGCACCTTGCTCGGGGAAAGCTCCAAGCGCTCTGCGACTTCGTTGATGGTGAAATAGGAGCGTTCTGCTCCGCTGTTTTCTGGCACACCCTAACTCTGCCAGCGTGTTTCGAGAAGCGCAATCCGTGCGATACCGGCGCGCGCCAAGACTCCCAGGCGCAAACTTCCGTAGACTTTCGGCGTGACCGCTCCCCCCATCGACCCGCTCATCGGGCAGACGCTCGACGCCCGATACGTGATCCGGTCGCGTATTGCCCGCGGCGGCATGGCGATGGTGTACCTCGCTCACGACCTCAGGCTCGAGCGCAGAGTCGCGGTGAAGGTCATGCACGAGCACCTCGCAGAAGACGAAAACTTCACCCGCCGTTTCGACCGCGAAGCACGCAGCGCAGCGCGGCTGTCACACACGAACCTCGTGAACGTGTTCGATCAGGGCAAGGACCTCGGCCGCGTCTACCTTGTGATGGAGTACCTGCCGAGCATCACCCTCCGCGAGCTCCTCAAGAAGCAGCAGCGACTCACACTCGACCAGAGCCTCGAAATCGGCGACGCCATCCTCGCTGGCCTCGCAGCCGCACACAGCGCTGGCATCGTCCATCGCGACCTCAAGCCAGAAAACGTACTGCTCGTTGACGACGGCCGCATCAAGATCGGCGACTTCGGGCTTGCCCGCGCCGTGAGCGCAAACACCACGACCGGGCAGGCGCTCCTCGGTACGATCGCGTACCTGTCCCCCGAGCTCGTCACCCGCGGCATTGCAGATGAGCGAAGCGACCTCTATGCCTTCGGCATCATGCTGTACGAGATGCTCACTGGAGCGCAGCCCTTCACCGGCGAACAGCCGATGCAGATCGCCTACCAGCACGCTCACTCCGATGTTCCGCCACCGTCAGACGCCGCAGACGTCTCTACCCCCGCGATCGACCACTTTGTGGTGTGGCTCACCCAGCGCAACCCCGAGCTGCGCCCCGCGAATGCCGGTGAAGCCCTCGTGCACATGCGTGAGCTGAGGCAGGATCCCTACCGCGTCTCTGAGGCGCTCGCGACCGCAGTGATCCCGGCGGGCGCAGTCCCGGGCGAAACGACGGTGCTTCCCGCCTCCGCGCTGCCTGACGACGCGGCGACCACCCACCTCACCCCGTCAACGACGGTACTCAACCGCGCCGAGCAGTCGACGCTGCAAAGCACCGGATCCGAAACTCCTCAGCAGCCGGGCAGCGACGCTGACCGCGCGCGCGAGCAGGGTGCGAGGCGTTCACGCAACGGACGAATCACCGCAGGCGTTGTCACACTGTTGCTGGCGGCAACGGCCGGAGTCGCGCTCTGGTTTGGGCAGGGCCCCGGATCAGCGGTCACCGTTCCCGACGTCTCCGGCACGCCAATGGAAGAGGCGCAGCTTTCCCTCGAGGAACTCGACCTGGTCGTGAACACGGGCGAGTGCGCGAGCCTTGACGTCGCAGTCGGACTCGCCGCCGGTGTGGATCCTGAGCCTGGCACACGGCTCGACCGTGGCAGCGAAGTCACACTCTGCCAGTCCACCGGACCAGAGTTGCTCGCAGTGCCCACTCTCGTCGGCCTCTCCCTCGACGACGCAATCGCGCGCATCGAAGAAAGCCGGTTCACGTTCGGTGAGGTCACCGACACCCGATTCTCCGACGCCCCAGCCGACGAGGTACTCGCCGCTCTTGACGCTGACGAAGCCGAGCTCGGCGACACCTTCCCGGAGCGCAGCACGATCAACCTGGTTGTCTCAGCAGGGCCCGCGCCCGGCGTCTCGGGCATGAGCGTCGAGCAGGCAACGCAGACGCTCGCGGACAGGCAGCTCACGGTCGACAGTGCGAGCAACACCGAGGTCATCAGTGACGACGTGCCGCGAGGGAAGGTCGTCGGCGTGGTCTGGCTGACCGACCCGGTTCGGCCTGGCGACTCAGTCGGATTGCAGATCTCGTCTGGCCCGGAGCTCTTCGAAATCCCAGACATTGCCGGCCTGGGGCTCCAAGAAGCTATGGACACGCTCGAGAGCGCTGGGTTCTCGCCGACCACACTCGTCCCGGAGGCGCTGCGCAGCCTCGCAAAGGCGACGGGAACGAACCCGGCAGCCGGCGAACGAGTTGAGGCGGGCACCGAGATCCGCGTCACCTCGCAGCTCTCGCTCTAGCACCAGAACGCACCACCGCGCATTGCCCTCGCGGTGGCAGCGAAGCACCCTGCAGAGCAGCACCCTGCAGCGCAGCGGGTGAAACGCAGCGAGCCAGGGCAGAAACTATGGTCGTTCTGCCCTGGCTCGCGGTGTCTGAGGCCTAGCGGCCGCCGCCCACTGTGCGCTTGAGCTCCTCGGCGACCTGGAACGCCAGCTCGAGCGACTGCATGTGGTTCAGGCGCGGATCGCACACCGACTCGTAGCGCTGCTCGAGCGCTTCCTCGTCAATATTCTCGGACCCGCCGAGGCACTCGGTGACGTCGTCGCCGGTGAGCTCAACGTGAATGCCGCCGGGGTACGTTCCGACCTCGCGGTGCGCCTCGAAGAAGCCGAGCAGCTCGTCCATCACGTCGTTGAAGCGGCGCGTCTTGAAGCCGTTCGCGGTTGTGATTCCGTTGCCGTGCATCGGGTCGGTGACCCACAGCGGCTGTGCGCCAGCGTCGCGGACGCCCTCAAGCAGGCCGGGAAGCACGTCGCGGATCTTCTCAGCACCCATGCGGGTGATGAAGGTGATCCGGCCGGGCTCGCGCTCGGGGTCGAGCTTGTCGAGCAGTCGCAGCGCATCGTCCGTTGACGCCGTCGGGCCGAGCTTCACGCCGATCGGGTTGCGGAGCTTCGAGAGGAAGTCGACGTGCGCGCCGTCAAGGTCGCGCGTGCGCTCCCCGATCCAGAGCATGTGCCCCGACGTGCCGTAGAGCTCGCCGGTGCGCGAGTCGATCCGCGCGAGTGGCCGCTCGTAGTCGAGCAGCAACGCCTCGTGGCTCACGTAGAACTCGGTCTGTGTGAGCGCCGTGTGATCCACACCGCACGCGTCCATGAACCGCAGCGCACGGTCTATTTCGGTCGCGAGTGCCTCGTACCGCTGATTCGCGGGGTTCGACACGAAGCCCTGGTTCCAGGAGTTCACCTGGCGCAGGTCAGCCATCCCCCCTTGCGTGAACGCGCGGATGAGGTTGAGCGTCGAAGCCGACACGTGGTAACCGCGAACGAGGCGGCTCGGATCTGCGGTGCGCGACTCCTCAGTGAAGTCGTAGCCGTTGACGAGGTCGCCGCGGTACGCGGGCAGCGTGACACCCTCACGGGTCTCCTCGTTGCTCGAGCGCGGCTTGGCGAACTGGCCAGCCATGCGACCGACCTTAATCACCGGCATCGAAGCGCCGTAGGTGAGTACGACAGCCATCTGCAACAGCGTCTTCACGCGGTCGCGGATCTTGTCGGCCGTCGCAGCCTCGAAGGTCTCAGCGCAGTCGCCGCCCTGCAGCAGAAAGGCCTCGCCGCGCGCGGCGCTCGCGAGCCGCTCACGCAGCTGGTCAACCTCGCCGGCAAACACGAGCGGCGGCTGCGTCGAAAGCTCCTGTTTGGCATACTCAAGGGCGGCAGCGTCGGGCCAGCTCGGCTGCTGCTTCGCAACGAGTGCACGATAGGTATCGAGCTGCTCGAAGGTCTGCTGCGCCGTCAGGGTCTCTACGCTTACTGCGTTCATGGCCATCCCGTGTGTATCTCAAACGTGCCGTCCGGTGTGACGGCCCCACATAAGCCTACCGAACGCGCTCGGACCGGCGCGCATGCCATGGCCATGCCCGTAGCGAACGAGCGCGGTAACGCAGCGGGGAACAGCGGGCGTTCCGCACCTGTGGGATGCGAACGCTATGCGGGGCCTAGCGCTGGCGCACGCTCGATGCGTAGACGTCGACGTATTCCTGGCCGCTGAGCTCCTGGATCGCGAGCGTGATCTCGTCCGTAACGCTCCGCAACACGAAGCGATCGGCGCTCATGCCCTCGAACCTGCTGAAGTCGAGCGGCGCACCGATAACCGTGCCGATCCGGCGAACTCGCGGGAACTTCGCGCCGATGGGCATCGCCTTCTCGGTATCGATCATGACGACAGGCACGACGGTCACACCGGATTCGAGCACCATGCGAGCGACGCCCGTTCGCCCCCGGTAGAGCCGCGCGTCTGGGCTTCTGGTGCCCTCGGGGTAGATGCCAAGCACGTCCCCGCGGTCGAGCACCTGCAGTGCGGTGTTCAGTGACGCCTCCGAGGCCTTGCCGCCTGAGCGGTCGATGGGGAGCTGCCCGACACCGAGCATGAACGTCTTCACGAGCCACCCCTTGAGGCCCTTGCCCGAGAAGTATTCACTCTTTGCGAGGAAGTAGACACGGCGTTCGATCATGATCGGAAGGAAGAAAGAATCAATAACCGATAGGTGGTTCCCGACAAGGATTACGGGGCCCGTGGCCGGAATATTCTCGGCTCCCTCCACCCATGGTCGATAGACTGCCTTCAAAAAAGGGCCGACGATCAGGTGTTTAAAGATCCAGTAGAGCAAAGTGAGCTGGTTCCCTTCGTAGGCCTTCAGGATATCGGAGCCGCGCATCTACAGGCGCATAGAGATAGGCTGTGAGCATACATGCATGCCGCCTTCCGGCCGTGCATTGCGCCCGACACGAGGTACAAAGGAGTTGCCGTGAAGCTGTCAGAAACACCACTGCTCGTCCCCCCGATCCCCGAGGACAACATTACAGACCTCCTCGAACAGCGGGTTGCCGCTACCCCAGACCGTACGCTGTTCGCGACACCAACCAATGGCGGTTGGAGCGATATCAGCGCGACAGAATTCCGCCGCCAGGTCGTCTCGCTCGCCAAGGGCTTCGCCGCCGCTGGCGTGCAGCCGGGTGACCGCGTCGCCTTCATGTGCAAGACCAGCTACGAGTGGACACTCGTAGACTTCGCCATCCTCTATGCCGGCGCCGTCATGGTCCCCGTATACGAAACGTCGTCGGCGCTACAGATCCACTGGATCCTCGAGGACTCAGGCGCCAACGCGTTCCTGATCGAGACACAGGAGCAGTACGAGCGTTTCGCGGAAATCCAGGACCAGCTTGATGGCGTCAACCAGGTATGGCGACTTGATGAGGGCGCGCTCGCGACCCTCAGCGAGCAGGGCTCAGCCGTTGAAGATGCCGAGATTGAGCGGCGCAGGAATATCGCGGTCGGCGCAGACATGGCGACGCTCATCTACACGTCGGGGTCAACCGGCCGCCCACGCGGCTGCGTCCTCACCCACTCGAACTTCGTCGACCTGTCGCGCAATTCAGCTGGGGCGCTCTCGCACGTCGTGCAGGAGCCTGGTACGTCGACGCTGCTCTTCGTTACCCTCGCGCACGTCTTCGCGCGCTTCATCTCCATCCTCAGCGTGCACGCCGGCGTCCGCGTCGGCCACCAGTCAGACACCAGCCAGTTGCTGCCGGCGCTGAGCACCTTCCATCCGTCGTTCCTCCTCGCGGTACCCCGCGTGTTCGAGAAGGTCTACAACTCGGCCGAGCAGAGCACCGCAGCGGACGGCAAGGGAAAGATCTTCATCGCCGCCGCGAAGGTAGCTGTCGCCCACTCTGAAGCCCTCGACGCCGGCAAGGTGCCGTTTGTCCTTGGGCTGAAGTTCAAGGTCTTCGACAAGCTGGTCTACGCCAAGCTTCGCGAGAAGCTCGGCGGCCGCGCCCGCTACGCAGTCTCGGGTTCCGCCCCGCTGAGCCCGTACCTCGGGCACTTCTACCGGAGCCTCGGCATCAAGATCCTCGAGGGCTACGGGCTCACCGAGACCACGGCTCCCGTCACCGTGAACCTGCCAGACAAGTTCAAGATCGGAACCGTCGGCCCGCCCCTTCCCGGCCATACCGTGCGCATCGCAGAAGATGGCGAGGTGCAGGTCAAGGGCATCGACGTATTCAAGGAATACTGGAACAACCCAGAGGCCACGGCCGCCACGTTCACCGAGGACGGGTTCTTCCGCACCGGCGACCTCGGCTCCCTCGACTCCGACGGCTACCTCACGATCACCGGTCGCAAGAAGGAGATCATCGTCACGGCCGGCGGCAAGAACGTAGCCCCGGCCGCGCTCGAGGATCCGATCCGCGCAAACACGATCATCAGCCAGGTCGTCGTTGTCGGCGACCAGAAGCCGTTCATCGCGGCGCTCGTGACGCTCGACGCTGAGATGCTCCCGGCGTGGCTCACGAACCAGGGCGAGGATCCCGGCATGTCGATCCTCGAGGCGTCAAAGAACCCGAAGGTGCTCGCGGAGGTGCAGCGGGCCGTTGACGGCGGAAATGCCCGCGTCTCGCGCGCCGAGTCGATCCGCAAGTTTGTGATCCTGCCGACCGACTTCATTGAAGCGAACGGGCACCTCACGCCGAAGATGAGCATCAAGCGAGACAACATCCTCAGGGACTTCTCCGCTGAGGTCGCTGATATCTACGGCGAGAACCCGCAGACGGACTTCGTGCAGACTCAGCACTAGGCTGCCTGTGCCACGGATACGGCACACCGGCACGCGCGGCGCCGCTTGAACTCAGGTTCAGGCGGCGCCGCTGCCGTCTGCGTGCACGCGGGTGTGGATCACCGATCCATCCGCGGTACACCAGACAACCGCACGCGACGCAGCAGAGGGCGCGAGCGCGAGCGGCAACTGCACCTGAAAGCTCGGCTGGATCTTCCCGAGCCCTGAGACGAGTGGCACCCGCACGCGCGTGCCGTCAGTCGAAGTAAACGTGACCTCCCCACCCGTGACGGTGACGCGGTCGCCGCGCACGCTGAGCTTCACGTCGCTGAGCTCACCATCGAAGCGCTGCGGGTCGGCGCAGAGCCGCACGAACTCGCGCTGCCACCGAGCAGCGCGCCGATGGGCGATGATCTGCGGGAAGACGAGGAGCAGCCAAACGCCGAGCGCGGTTGCCCCCGCGAGGTCGAGCGCGAACTGCCAGCTATTGCCCCCAAGCAGCCGCGGCAGCACCAGCGTAAGCACGATGACCGCTACAGCTGCGGCCGTCGCGATCCACACGTTGCGGGCAGCTCGCCGGTTGTCAGGCACATCCCCAAGCACCGGAGGGAGTTCAATCTCGCTCGTGGCAGGGAAATAGCTTGCCCAGCTCATGGGCGCCCGTGGCCGCACCCTAGAACCAATCCGAGGTGCGGATCTGGCGCATCGCTTCGCCGCGAGCCTCCCGGTCCAGGCGGGAGATATACAGCTTCCCGTCGAGGTGATCGCACTCATGCTGTAGCGCTTGGGCCTTGAGGCCCTCGCCCTCGATGGTGATCTCGTTACCGTCGAGGTCGATGCCGACGACCTTCGCGTAGGGGTACCGCAGCACCTCGAACCAGAGGTTGGGCACCGACAGGCAACCCTCCCCAGTCAGCACCGGATCGCCCGAGACTGCAACGAGCCGCGGGTTGATGACATATTCGATGACGCCGTCGATGTGCAGGCTGAATGCGCGCTGCGTGTAACCAATCTGCGTCGAGGCGAGGCCAGCGCGACCGGGTTCGTCAACCGTTTCACACAGGTCCGTGACCAGTGCGTGTATGCCCGCATTGATGTCTGTGACTTCATCACACACCGTCCGCAGTACCGGGTCCCCAAACAGCCGAATCTCGCGTTTTGCCATGCACCGATGCTATCGGCTGCCACACTTCTTTGACGCTTCCCTGAGATCAAACACCAGTTTCCAGGTGGAATCCACTAAGCTCGAAACGTGCATGTATTGAGTGTCAGCTCCCTCAAAGGTGGCGTAGGAAAGACAACCGTGAGCCTCGGCATCGCGTCGGCGGCGTTCTCACGCGGTCTCCGCACCCTGGTGGTCGATCTCGACCCGCAGTCGGATGTTTCGACAGGCCTCGCGGTGAACCCGGACGGCTACGCAAACATCGCGGACGTGCTCGAGTCACCCAAGGAAAAGGTGGTCCGGTCAGCGATCGCCCCGAGCGGTTGGAACGAGTTCCACGAGGGCGGCAAGATCGACCTGCTCGTCGGTAGCCCCTCGGCCATCAACTTCGATGGACCGCACCCGTCTGCGCGCGACATCTGGAAGCTCGAGGAAGCCCTCGCAACCGTTGAAGCCGACTACGACCTCGTACTCATCGACTCCGCGCCGTCGCTGAACGCCCTGACCCGCACAGCGTGGGCAGCGAGCGACCGCGTACTCATCGTCACCGAGCCCAGCCTCTTCGCGGTTGCCGCCACGGACCGCGCGCTGCGCGCGATCGAGGAGATCCGCCGCGGCGTGAGCCCGCGTCTCCAGCCCCTCGGCATTCTCATCAACCGCACCCAGCCGCAGTCGATGGAGCACCAGTTCCGCATCCGCGAGCTGCGCGAGATGTTCGGCCCGCTGGTACTCAACCCGCAGCTCCCCGAGCGTCCGGCACTGCAGCAGGCGCAGGGCGCGGCGAAGCCCGTTCACCTGTGGCCAGGCGAGCCCGCACAGGAGATGGCTGGCCACTTCGACCTCGTACTCGACCGCGTACTGCGTTCCGCGGGCGCGGCAGCCGCTCAGGCGAAGTAACCCGCCGGCGCCACACCAGCGCCACACCGGCGTGGCTCGAGTGTCAGCGAATTGTGGGCTGCGCGTCCAGACGCGGTCCGAAGAACAGCGGAATGTCGTCGGCGAGTTCGCGTGGCGCACGCGGTGACCAGTCCCAGGCAAGGATTTGCGCCTGCGACCTGCGGGAGAACATTCCGCGAAATAGCTCGTACATGTCGACGCGCAACATCGACTCTTCTGTGCCCTCGAGCACGACGCCGGTTTCGCTGATCCGCAGCTCCCCCAGTGCGTCGTCACGGAGATTGTAGAGCTCGATCGCACCGAACGCGACGTCTTGCCAGGTGTGGCGTTGCTCCGCATCGATTCTGAGCGCCTCACGTAGGTCGTACTCGTGGACGCGCACGTCCCACGCCGGATTGGGGCCGCGGACGTCATCGAGCATGGGGGCGAGGGTGTCTGCGTTGCGTCGGATCTCGGCCATGCTCTGCGCCACCGAGTAGGACGCCCGCTCGTCTACCTGGCGCTGCGTCCAGCCTCGCCCAGGAGACCCGTCGAGGCGGGACTCGAGCGTGTCGGTTGAGGCGCCTGCCAGGTGGCTGAAGAGCTGGCGCACGCTCCAGAGCGGCGTCGCGGGAACCCGGGCTTCTTCATCGCCAGGACGCATCGCGCTGACGAGATATTCAAGAGAACTGACACCATCGAGATAGATGCGCGCCATGCTCGCTGCTGCATACATGATTCACCCGCTTTCTGGTTCGGGTAACCATTCTGCGGGCAGACACTGGAATGTCGCTCAATGTCCGCTCCGAATGTGCCAGCAGTGGCACGCGATGCGTCGCGCCGCAACCGCAGCGGGGAGGCTCGGTGAGGCTCCCCCGCCGAGCCGGGATCGCTAGGAGGTCTTGCGTGCCGCGCGGCGGGCCGCGAGCTCATCGCTTGCGCCAGCGTCGTCGGCGCCCTTTTCGCGGTGGTCGTCGAGATCGACGAGCGAGGTTTCGACCTCGCGGAGCACCTTGCCGACGGCAATACCAAAGACGCCTTGGCCGCGGCTCACGAGGTCAATGACCTCATCGTTGGACGTGCATAGGTAGACGCTCGCACCGTCGCTCATGAGCGTGGTCTGCGAGAGGTCGTGTACGCCGGCCGCGTGGAGCTGCGCGACCGCGGTGCGGATCTGCTGCAGCGAGATTCCGGTGTCGAGCAGGCGCTTCACGAGCTTCAGCACGAGGATGTCGCGGAAGCCGTAGAGGCGCTGTGAGCCCGAGCCGCTCGCTTCGCGAACGGTTGGCTCAACGAGCCCAGTTCGCGCCCAGTAGTCGAGCTGACGGTAGGTGATGCCCGCTGCGCGCGCGGCTACTGCACCCTTGAAACCGCCGTCGATGTTCGGCTGCGGCAGGCCGTCACTGAACAGCATCTCTGCGGAATCCAGGTACTCGTGTGTACCGTTGCCGCTACCGCCGGATGGCGGTTCGATGTGCTCCATGACGTCCCTCTCTTCGCGCTGTGCTCAGTTCACCTAACGCTATCGGCGAGGGGGCTCCCTGGCAACGACCGCGGACACCGATTTCGCTTCTTCCACCTTAAGGTTCTAGTTGAAGGTGAGAAATCAGCGGAATGACGCCAAATCAGAGCACGCCGAACTTCCGCCGCAACACGCCGGAGCGCACCGTCTCAAGGTATTCGACGAGCTCGAGCGAGCCGTCAACAGCGCTCGGCGAACCCTGCTTCTCCCCCCGCGACGACACGGCCTGCGCGAGCATCTCAGCTTCGCGCTCCGCCGCGATCCGCAGCGAGCGAAGGTGACGCGGTGTGAGCCCGGCCTGCGCGAGCTTCACCAGCGCTGTGAGCTGGGCGATCGAGTCAAACGGAAAGACCTCGGTCGCTGGCAGCAGCCCGGCGGCGATTGCCTCGCCGAGGAAACGCTTATTCGTTGCCGTTGCGCGGCACAGCTCATCACTTGACAGCACCTGCTTCGACGACAGGATCGTCGAAGCGCTGCGCTGCGAGGCTCCGGGAATGACGGGGTCGCGCCCCGCATCGAGCTCCTCAAGCACCTCAGCGATCTTCTTCAACGGCAGGTAGTGATCGCGCTGCAGCGTGAGCACCAGCCGCACCCGCTCCACGTGCTCCTGCGAAAACTTCCGGTACCCGGACTTCGTTCGCTCAGGAGCAACGAGACCCTGGTCCTCGAGGAACCTCAGCTTCGAGGGCGTGAGGTCAGCAAACTCCTCCTGGAGAGTCGCAAGCACCTGCCCAATACTCAGCAGCCCTGCGGGAACAGCACGAAGTGGCGCGGCCGCCATTAGAACGAGCCTGGAAGATCAAAGCGCGAGGCGAAGAACGTGAAGCGGAACTTGCCCACCTGCACCTCTACCCCGTCTTCGAGGACAACCTCACCGTCGATGCGCTCACCGTTGCAGTAGGTGCCGTTGAGCGACCCGCGGTCGAGCACGGAGAACGT
Organism: Leucobacter komagatae; assembly: GCF_000834055.1. Lineage (GTDB taxonomy): Bacteria > Actinomycetota > Actinomycetes > Actinomycetales > Microbacteriaceae > Leucobacter > Leucobacter komagatae_A. The sequence goes on along the minus strand of NZ_JXSQ01000011.1, from coordinate 13,703 downwards.
TGTGCCGTTGCGCTTGAACTCGGCATGCTTGCGCGAGACGGTGACGTCATCGAGGAAGATGTCAGCGGCCGGGTGACGCCCGGCAACCGTGACGTTCTGGTCGAGCAGGAAACGTGCCCCAAGGTCTGGCCCGCGGCGGACAACAAGTAGTGCCGCTCCAGACGGCAGCGACTGCACTGCCTCAAGCTCGTCGATACTCAGGTCGGTGACCTGGGCACGAATCATCGCGTTGAGATCCTCACGGAACTGCTCCGTGGCGCGTACCTCGGTATCTTTGCTCCGCTTCTCGCTCACCACTGCATCACCCGTTTCATACTCGATGGGGCTACGCCCCGATACTGTCCCCCTACGCTACCGCAGTGCGGTACCCCAGCGCACGTCGAAATCGTAATACTCAGGGGTTATTCGCGGACCGCGCAATTCCGTCCGCGCGTGGCGGGATCGCGCGCATCGCCGGCACGACCTGCGGAGGGAAGCGCCGGGTCTCATCGCACCCCGCCACTACTCGTGGGATTCAAGGAATTCGTAGACCTCGTGCGAGTCAACGCCGGGGAATGTGCCCGTCGGCAGCGCCGCGAGCAAACTCGTCGGGGTCGCAGCCTCGGGCCACGCGGAGGCCTGCCACTTCTGCGTGAGCTCGGTCGAGGCACGCCGGCAGCAGCGCTCGTCGGGGCAGAACGACTGCGAGCGGTGCTGAGTTTCGCGCCCGCGGAACCACTTCACGTCTTCAAACCGCACCCCGACGCTCACGGAGTACTGCCCCTCCTTAGCGTTCTCGAGACGCGAGGTGCACCAGTACGTTCCGCCAGAAGCCATGTCCGTGTACTGGTACCAGGGGTTGAAGAAGTCGGGCTGCGCGAAGACGGTGCGCGCCGTCCAGTTTCGGCACACCATAGCGCCCTCAAGGTTCCCCAACGCATCGGAGGGGAACCTCACGCCATCGTTTTCGTAGGCTTTGATGAGCGTGCCCGATTCGTGGGCTTTCATGAAGTGGACGTTGAGGTCGAGCCACTCGGTCGCAAGGTTGGTGAAGCGATGCGCGGCCATCTCGTACGACACGGCGAAGGCGTCGCGCAGGTCCTCCATCGAGATCTCCCTGCGCTTCTTTGCGTCTTTGAGCGAGTCAACGGCAGCGGCCTCCGGCAGGAGCACCGCACCAGCGAGATAGTTCACTTCGACGCGTTGCTTCAGGAAGTCCCCGTAGTTTCTCGGTTCTTCGTGACCGCACACGAGACTGCCGAGGGCGCGGAGGATCGGGGCGCGAGCGTCACGCGACGGGAGGTTCGCGCTGAGATAGATGCGGCCGTTTCGCCTGTCAATCACCGAACGTGTCGAGTGCGGCAGGTCCGTCACGTAGTGCAGCGTGAAGCCAAGCTTCTCCGCAACGCGCGCGACGGTCTGCTGGAGCACTGGGCCGCCCGAGTATCCGACGCTGTCGAGCAGCTGCGCCGCCGCCCGCTCGAGGTCGGGGTAATAGTTGTTCGCGACACGCATCCCCTCCCGCAGCTCGGTGTTCGCGCGGCGGGCCTCCTCCGGCGTCGCGGCGCGCTCGCTGTGCAGGCGCTCGACCTCCTGATGCAGCCCGATGATGGCGCGGAGCGTCTCGTCGTTCACGGTCTTCGACACGCGGATCGGCTGCAGCCCAAGCGAGCGAAACACCGATCCGCGCTGGGCCCGCTCTACCGAGATCTCGAGAGCGGCTCGCTCACTCGGCGCCTCGTCGATGAGCAGCTCGTCAACGGTCGATTGCAGCGCGCTCGCGAGCGATCGCAGCAGCGGCAGCCGCGGCTCCCGCTTCCCGTTCTCGAGTGCTGACAGCTGCGAGGGCGCACGATCCACCGCGGAGGCGAGCTGCTCGAGCGTCATCCCGAGCTCAATGCGGCGCTCACGAATGCGCCGGCCAAGGGTGAGCGCGTCGCTGCCCTCCGATTCGGTCTCGACGGGCGCGAGGTCGAGTGCATCAATGGTCATGCCCCCATCGTGACAGACCTTCAAATTTTCGGCAAGCAGAAATAGTGCGAAATTTCACGCGAGAAACGCCCGCATTAGCCCGTTCGGTGGGCCGAAGATAGAAGCACACAACCGATTCACCTGCGGAACACGGCCTCCGCGTCCCCAGACGCACTGCCTCCCCGCAGCCCCAGCAGCACACCCAGCGGCTTCACGACACCGGCTTCACCCATTCGAAGGACACGATCATGAACACCCAAACCGCGACAGCCGAACGGCAGCGCACCTTCTCTTCCCCCGCCCACGAGCCCCGCCTCGAAGTCAACGGCCGCCCCTTCGATCGCAGCGACGAGATCCTCACCCCCGAAGCGCTCGCCTTCCTCACCGAACTGCACGAGCGCTTTGCCAGCCCGCGCCACGAGCGCCTCGCAGACCGCCAACGCAGGCGCTACGAGATCGGCAATGGCCGCGACCCAAAGTTCCGTGAGGACACCCGCCACATTCGCGAGGACGCGACGTGGCAGGTCGCAGCCCCAGCCCCCGGCCTCGAGGATCGGCGCGTCGAGATCACCGGCCCGACCGACCCCAAGATGACCATCAACGCCATGAACTCTGGTGCGCGAGTCTGGCTCGCAGACCAGGAGGACGCGACCAGCCCGACGTGGAAGAACGTCATCGGCGGTCAGCTCTCGCTCTACGACGCGATCCGCGGTCAGCTCGAGTACACGAGCCCAGAGGGCAAGGAGTACCGCGTCACTGCCGAGCGCACACCGACGATCGTGATGCGCCCACGCGGCTGGCACCTCGTCGAAAAGCACATCCGCTTCACCGACGCGCAGGGGCAGTCGGGCGCAGCCTCCGGCAGCCTCGTCGACTTCGGCCTGTACGCGTTCCACAACGCGCAGCAGCTCATCGCCAACGGCGCGGGCCCCTACTTCTACATCGCGAAGCTCGAGTCGAGCGAAGAGGCGAAGCTCTGGGACGACATCTTCAGCTACACCGAAGAACGTCTCGGGCTCGCCCACGGCACGATCCGCGCGACGGTCCTCATCGAGACGCTGCCTGCCGCGTTTGAGATGGAAGAGATCCTCTACGTGCTGCGCGACCACATGGCCGGGCTCAATGCCGGCCGCTGGGACTACATCTTCTCGATCATCAAGAACTACCGCGGCCGCGGCGCACGCTTCGTGCTTCCCGACCGCAGCGAAGTGACGATGACGGTGCCGTTCATGCGCGCATACACCGAGCTGCTCGTGAAGACCTGCCACAAGCGCGGTGCGCACGCGATCGGAGGCATGAGCGCCTTCATCCCGAACCGCCGCGACCCGGAGGTTACACAGCTGGCCGAGGAGAAGGTCCGCGCCGACAAGCACCGCGAGGCAAGCGACGGCTTCGACGGCACCTGGGTCGCCCACCCCGACCTCATTCCCGTTGCGAAGGCCGAGTTCGACGCAGTGCTCGGCGACCGCCCGAACCAGGTCGACCGCCAGCGCGACGACGTCGAGGTGACCGCAGCTCAGCTGCTCGACGTGCACATCGGCCGCGACATCACCGAGGCGGGCGTGCGCGACAACGTCTCAATCGGCGTGCGCTACATCGAGTCGTGGCTTCGCGGTATCGGCGCCGCCGCGATTGACAACCTCATGGAGGACGCTGCGACCGCCGAGATCAGCCGCTCGCAGATCTGGCAGTGGATCCACCAGGATCAGCGCACCGCTGACGGCACGCCCATCACGCGCAGCTGGGTCGAGGGCATCCTCGCGGAGACCGTACGGGGCTTCGAGCGTTTCGAGGGCGACCGGTACGACGACGCAGCGGAGCTCTTCGCAGACGTCGCGCTCGGTGACACGTTCCCGACGTTCCTCACCGTACCGGCCTACAGCCGGTACCTCGTCGAAGGCTAGCCGAGACGCACGCACGCTCGGGTAGACCGCAACAGCACTGTGGGCCCCTCCTCGGAGGGGCCCACAGTGCTGTGTGCTGTTGCTGTGTTGTGTGCTGCTGTGCTGTTGAGCTGCTGCTGCGCTCTCGAGCTGCTGCTGCCGTGGACCGTCACCGGCCGAGACGGCACGAACTAGTCGCGGTCGCCGCGCGACTCTGCAAGGCCAGGGGCGCTCGGCTTGCGCGCGGCAAGCTCTTTCGCGGCGCGAGCCTGCTGTTCCTCTTCACGCTCAGCGAGGGCGAGAGCTTCAAGCTCGCGGTCCCGCTCCTCCTCAGCAATCGCCTGCAGCCTGTCCTGCTCGGCGGCCTTGGCCGTCGCCCGGGCGACGGCGGGACCGAGCTCGTCGACCAGCACAATGTTGTCGTCGAGTTCGCCGGTACGGTACGCGGCACGCCCGACCATGTGGGCCGCGGTCGGAGCGGTCAGCGCCTGGAAGACAAATACTGGGACAAGCGCGAGGAACACCCCGAGCGAGCGCTGGTCAATGGCGACGGCCGCGATCACCAGCAGCAGGCCGAAGATCTGTGGCTTCGTCGCCGCGTGCAGCCTGCTCAGCGAATCCGTGAAGCGAAGCAGTCCGATGCCCGCCGCAGCGGAAAGGAAGGCAGCAAGCACGAGGCAGACGAGCGCGGCAATGTCGAGAATCTGATCAAACATGTTCTGCCTCCTCCGTTGCCTGCGGCAGATCCGAATCGGTTCTGCGCTTCACATACCGCGACACAACGATCGTCGCGAACGTTGCCGTCGCCGCAATCGCAACCATGATCGGAATCGAGTCGGTGTGATTGCGCGCAACCATGTCTGCTCCGAGCGACAGCACCACGGTCGTGAGCAGCACATCAGAGGCGACCATACGGTCGAGGATGGTCGGGCCACGGACGATGAGCACGAGCGCAGCGAGCGCCGTAAAGGTCAGCCCGACGCCAACCACGATGAATAGCACCACTTCGAGTGTCATTTGCGCACCGCCTTCACTTCTTCGCGCGAGCCGAGCGTGAGTACGAGGAGCCGCTCGATCGTCGCAACGTCGTGCCGCATCTTCGTGATCGCCTTCTGCGACGGGGTATTCAGCACGTGCAGGTAGAGCGTGGATCCAAATCGATCCACCTCGGCGACGAGGGAACCAGGGATGAGCGAGATCGTCAGACCGACGATCGTGAGAATGAAATCGGAGCTGGTGCGCAACCGAACCGCAATGATCGACGTCTTCGGCACAGGCCCGGGACGCACGGCAAGCCAGGCGACCTCGAATGAAGCCCACGAGAGGTTCCAGAGGAAGTATCCGAGGTAGCGCAGCGCGTACCAGGGGTTGAAGCGTCCCGCGAGCGACACTGGCGGAAGGTAGAACACACGCATCATCACAATCGAGACAATGAGCCCGCTCACAAACGACAGCAGCGACACTTCCTGCCAGAGCATCATCCACAGCACCACCAGGCCAACGAGCAGCGGGAGCTCGTGGAAGCGGACGATGATCTCAAGACCCGTCGCCGTACGGGGTGCGCGCTTACCCATCTGAAGCCTCCTCAGGGGCTGCCGTCGAGCCACTTCCGCCGTTCGGGGTTGATCCCTCGAGCACGAGCGATGCCAGTTTCTCTGGAGACGCGAGCTCCTCACCCGCGCGCTCAGCGTAGGCGAACAGGGGGCCTGCAGCGAACGTGAGCACCAGGCTCACCCCGATCATGCCAGCAGTCGCCGCAATCATCAGCTTCGGGATGCCGCGCTTCTCCTGCGTCGGTGCTGCGTCGGGGGCGTCGTGCAAGCGCTCGATCATGGCCTCCTCACGCTCACGAAGCATGAGCGCCTCGGTTGAGGGGGCCTTCGCCGGCCCAGCAGCGGGTGCGGTGACCGTCTTCGGCCGCCAGAACGCGAGCACCCACGCCCTGGCAAGGGCGTACAGCGTGAGCAGCGAAACGAGCGCGCCGATGCCGATGAGCCAGTAGGCCCCAGGCGTCTGCAACTCGGCGCCAGCGGTAAACAATCCGAGTTTCCCGAGGAAGCCGGAGAAGGGCGGAATGCCGCCGAGGTTCAGCATTGGCACGAAGAACAGCACCGCTATGACCGGCGCGCTTCGCATGAGCCCGCCGAGCCCCGACAACGAAGTCGTTCCCCCCTGGCGCTCCATGAGTCCTACCGCGAGGAACAGCGTCGTTTGCACGATGATGTGGTGCGCGATGTAGTAGATCGTCGCGGAGAACCCCGCCGCGTTCGCGATGGCAATGCCAAAGATCATGTAGCCAATATGGCTAATGAGGGTGAACGAGAGCATCCGTTTGACGTCGAGTTGCGATATCGCCCCGAGGATACCGACGATGAGCGTGAGCGCGGCGACGACCATGAGTAACGGGTCGACGCTGGACTCGGGAAACAGCATCGTCTGCGTACGAATAATCGCGTAGACGCCGACCTTCGTGAGCAACCCGGCAAACACGGCGGTGACCGGAGCCGGCGCGGTCGGATACGAGTCCGGTAGCCAGAACGCTAACGGGAACACCGCCGCCTTGATACCAAAAGCAATGAGCAGCGCGAGATTCAAAATGAGTTGCAGGTCGCTCGGCAGCTCGGCGATCCTGAACTGCAGCTGCGCCATGTTCACGGTGCCAGTCGCGCCGTAAACGAGACCGATCGCCGCGAGGAACAGGATCGAGGACACGAGCGAGACGACGACGTAGGTCACGCCGGCGCGGATGCGCGGGGCGGTGCCGCCGAGGGTGATGAGCACGTAGCTCGACACCAGCAGAATCTCGAACCCGACGTAGAGGTTGAAGAGGTCACCGGCGATAAAGGCGTTGAACACGCCGGCGCCGAGCACCAGATAGGTCGGGTAGTAGATGGAGACCGGCGTCTCCTCATCCCCGTCGGCGAGACCCTGGCCGATCGAGAAGATGAAGACGGCGAGCAGCACGACAGCGGAAACCGCAAGCATAAGCGCGGACACGCGATCCACCACGAGCGAGATGCCGTACGGGGCAGCCCAGCCTCCGACCTGCATGACGAGCGGGCCCATGCGATCCACGACGAACATGAGCGTCACGCCGAGCACCGAGCTCACCGTCAGCGCCACGAGAGTGATGCCGCGCTGCACCTCCCGATGGCCGGGAATGGCGAGCGCAAGCGCGGCCGCGACGAGCGGGATCAGGACAACGAGGGGCACGAGGAATGTCACTTGCGGGTCTCCTCGGCGTCAGTTGGCAGTACATCTTCTTCGTCGTATTCGGGGGCGACCTCGAGATCCTCGTCCGTCACCTGCCCGGCGGTGAGAGTCTCGGCGCTGCCGATAGCGAGATCGTCCTCGTCGTCCTCGACATGGTCGTCGCTGACGCGAGCAAGGCGCCAGGAGCGATAGATGAGGGCAAGCAGGAACGCACTCACACCGAACGTGATCACGATCGCCGTGAGGATGAAGGCCTGCGGCAGCGGATCACTGATCGCTTCGTCGCCGCCGGCGAGTGGTGCCGCACCGAACTCGCCTGACATCAAGAAGATGAGGAGGTTCGTCGCGTTCCCCACCAGGAGGAAGCCGAGCATGATCCGCGTCAAACTGCGGTCGAGCAGGAGGTACACACCCGCAACGTACATGACGACCATCACGGCTACGAGGACAAGTGGCATGGTCACTGTGCTGCCTCCTCTGCGAACTCAGCGTTATCTGATTCCTCGTGCTCGTCGATCTCAGAGCCGAGGCTCCTGAGCACATCGAGGACGAGGCCGAACACGACGAGGTACACGCCAATGTCGAACAGCGTTGACGTCACAAGCGGCAGCGTTCCGAACGGGCCGAGGTCAACGTCGACCCAGCTCGAGGACAGCGCCGGCTGGCCGAAGAACAGCGGAATGATTGCCATGGTCACCGCGAGCGCGAGACCGATGCCGAGGATCCGGCCAGCGTCGAGCGACACCGTCGCCCGCAGTTCGTGCCTGCCACCGGCGAGGTAGCGGGCAACAAGTGCGAGCCCCGCAACAAGGCCAGCGGCGAAGCCGCCGCCTGGCGCGTTGTGACCGGAAAGCAGCAGGAATACCGAGAGGATGAGGAGGCCGTGGAAGACCAGCCGAACAACGACCTCGAGAATGATCGAGCGTCGCTCCGGTCGGAGGTTCGAACCGGCGAGCAGCCAGTTCATGCGGCGTGCCGGATCCTCTGGGTCAGCGACCCGCAAGAGGTGCGCGCGTGTGGCGTTTCGTGCCTCACGTCGGCTGAGATGCGGGCTCTGATCCACGCGGGTGTTCAAGAACACGAGCGAGGCGACGCCGGTCGCCGCCGCAAGGATCACGGACAGCTCACCCATCGTGTCCCAGGCCCTGATGTCGACGAGCATGACGTTCACGACGTTGTAGCCGTGGCCACCCTCGACCGCGAGCTGCGGGAGGCCGAGCGAGATCGGGTCGGCGACGCGGGCGCCGAGCGACACGACAGCGACCGCGCCAAGCACGAGTCCGACGCCGAGCCCGAGTGCGAGCCTGAAGAACCGTGTCGCACGCTTCGGCCGCTCGGCCATGTGTGCTGGGAGCCGTCGAATCACGAGGACAAACGCGATGAGCGTAACCGTCTCGACGAGAAGCTGTGTGAGGGCGAGGTCGGGTGCGCCGTGCAGTGCGAAGATCGTCGCCATGCCGTAACCGGTGACACCAACGAGGAGGCCGCCCTGGAATCGCGTCCTCGCCCGCATTGCGAACAGTGCCGCAACGATCATCACGACGGCGATCGGAATGTCTACCGGGCTCGAGACGAGTGCGATCTCGTCTGGCCACTGCTGGACCGAGAGCAGGGTGCCACCGAGGGTGATCACGACAACGGTGAGGATCACCGCGAGGTAGAACGGCAGCGAGCCGCGCTGCGTGATCGACGTAAACCGCACCGCGATCGTGTCGAGCATGTGGGTCGCGTACCAGTAGGCGTGCGATCCGGAGAACCGCTCGGAGGGCGGCGACATGGTTGTCGCGAGCCTGCGGGCGGGGAAGAAGATGAGCGCACCAAGCACAAAGATCACTGCGGAGAGCAGGAGCGGAAGGCTGAATCCGTGCCACAGGCTCAGCTTCTCCGGGTCTCCGAGCGGGGTGCCTGGCACCGAGGCGCGAAGCAGTGGATCGAGCAGCGGCGACGCCAACCCGTAGAACACGGCTACAGCGGTGAAGAGCGCGGGCGCGATGACGATGCTCGGCGAGACGCGGGTCACGAGTGGCGTGTCTGGGACGCCTGGCTTGCGCGCGAACGCACCCCAAATGAACCGCACCATGTAGGCGACCGTGAGGACGCTACCGACGACCGCTACGCAGAGCGCGACATAGGCCGCGGGTTCGGTGTGCCCGACCTCGAGGAGCTCCGCGAACGCGGACTCCTTAGCGACGAAGCCGAAAAGCGGCGGGACGCCGGCCATTGACGCGCCGGCGATGACAGCCACGGTTGTCAGCAACTTGAATCGCCTGCCAACGCCGCTGAGCCGCCTGAGGTCGCGAACGCCGGTGGAGAAGTCAATGATTCCGACGGTGAGGAACAGCGGCGCCTTGGCGACCGCGTGCGCGAAGAGAAGCACGAGCCCGGCGAACGTCGCTCGCGGGTCCCCCACGCCAATCACCATCACGAGCAGACCGAGCTGGCTGACCGTTCCGTGGGCAACGATGAGCTTGATGTCGAACTGCCGCAGCGCCCTGAACCCACCGATGAGCATTGTGATGCCACCGAGAATGACGAGCGTCCAGCGATACCCTGGCACATCGGAAAACGGCTCGCTCATGCGGGCGATGAGGTACACACCGGCCTTGACCATCGCCGCGGCGTGCAGGTATGCGCTCACCGGCGTTGGTGCCGCCATCGCGCCTGGCAACCAGAAGTGGAGGGGGAAGATCGCTGACTTCGAGATCGCACCGAGGAGCACGAGGTACACGGCAACGGTGACGAGCGATCCCTGTGGCGGATCTGCGATGATCTCAGACAGCAGCGGCGTGCCGCCTGTCTGCACGATGAGGACGAATCCGACCAGCATCGACAATCCGCCGAGCGTGGTGATCATCAGGGCCTGCAGCGCGGCAGAGTTCGCCGTTCGCAGCCTGGCAACGTGACCGATCAGGAGGAACGAGAAGACCGTAGTCGCTTCCCAGAAGACAAAGAGGAGGTAGACGTTGTCGGCCACGACGAGGCCGAGCATGCTCGTGGCGAAGCCCATGAAAACAGCGGCGAACCTGGGTACACCCAGCTCGGTGTCGTCGAAGTAGTAGGCGCAGTAGAGCAGCACGAGAGCGCCGGCTCCAGTGACGAGCAGGGCAAACATCGCTGAGAGCGGGTCGAGCCTGAGCGTGAGTCCAACGTCCAGCTGTGGGATCCACTCGATGTGCTCGACAAGCACGTCGCCGGCGAACACGGGGAACGCGAGTGCAACAAAGACCGCGAACGCTGCGGCCATGAGCGCGCCGAGCACGAGGAAGCCGCGTCGTCCAACGCGCTTAACGAAGGGATGAGCAACCAGTGATATGAACGCGAGTAGAAGGATTACACCCATCATCGCGCCCATTGGCTCCCTACCTTCGCTTCTTGTGCTGCCGTCGTCCCAACCTACAGTTTATCGGAATATGACTGTTCCAAATACCGAAGCTAGGAATCCCCTCCGAACTGCGTGTCGGTCACACCAGAGACACTCGTCGTCCCCAGTCGGCCTTCCAGCGCCAGGTAAAAGGCTCCCCCTCCTCACTCTGGGATCTCCTCAGGGCGGTAGCGGGGTAGCCGTGATGCGGGCAGTGCGGCGATCGCGCTTACCCCGGCAAGCAGTAGAAAGCCGAGCTTGAGCGTACGCAGTCGCTCTCCCTCGTTAAGCTCGATGGCCGAAGCCACCTGCGCTTGCGTCGCGTCGGTCTCGGCGAGCAGCTCTCGCAAATCATCATTGTTAATGAAGTTCACGTTGCCAAGGTCGACCTGCGCCGCGAGCTCGGCGGGCAACTCCGGGTGCTTCTCAACCGACTGGGTCACCCCGAAGCTCAGTGTCGTCACCAACACGGCCCCCATGACCGCGGTACCGACGGCCGATGCGAGGTTCTGCGTCGTACCGCGGATCGATCCGACGTCGCCTGCAAGCTCCTTTGGCGCAGCCGTAACCAACACGTTGAAGACGAGGGTGACGAGCGCACCCTGACCGATCCCGAACGCGATCAGCCCAAGAATTGTCGGCAGGGTCTCCCAGTTGTTCGTGACGACGAGTGCGAGCCACAGCAGTGCAACCGTTGTGAGGCCGAAAGCGAACAGTGCGATAGTGCGTGGCTGGAATCGCTTGTAGAAACGGACGATGAGTGTGGCTGTCACGAACACGGTGAGGTTAAACGGCATCATCGCGAGCGACGTGTCGAATGGGGTGCGCCCCTGCACCACCTGAATATATGTTGGCACCGTGAAGTTGATTGCGGCTTCCATTGCCACGATCACGAACATCGCGTAGACCGCTGCCCGCTCCGTCGGGTTGCGCAGCACGTCGAGGTCAACGAGCGGATCCTTGCCCTGCCGTTTCCTTCCACGCGTGCGAACAAAGAACAGCTGACCGAGCACGATCCCGACAACCACAAACGCTGGCGCAGGCGACAGGCCGAGCAGCGAAAACGGTGCCGACTCGCTCGCATGCACAATTCCCCAACCATTGAGGTTGTTGAACCCGAGCGTGAGCAACACGATGGCGCCACCGATGAGGAGCGAGGCTACGACGTCGATCCGCACACTCTTGTCACCGCGATCGGAACGCAGAGTGAAACTCAGAATGAACACCGCGATGGCGAGTGCGAGCGTGATCCCGAACACGGGCCGCCACCCAACAAAAGTGCCGAGGGTACCGCCGATGAGGAATGCGCTCATCCCGGAGAAGGCGCGTGCGGAGCCGAGCGAGCCAACCGCTGTTGCCTGCTGCTCGCCCTTATAGTTCTCAGCGATGAGAGCTACGAGCGCGGGCACGATGATCGCGGCTGCTGCGCCAGCGAGTGCTTGCCCAGCAATTGCCCAAGCGACCGTTTGCGACAGCATCATCATCACCGAGGACCCGGCGAAGACAACCGTGACAACGCGGAAGATCTTCACCCAGCCCACGCGCTGGCCGAGCTTCGCGCCCGTCATCACGAGCGCGGCGACTGCGAGGCCGTAAACGACGATCGTCGAGCTCGCCGTGGTGGGGGGAACCCCAAAGTCCTGCCCCATCCCGCCAAGCGAAATTGGGAGTGCTGCGACGTTGAACGACATAAGCACCTGCGCGAGGAAGAGCCCAACCATTGGGGCCCAGGAGCGACGTTCGGTTGCGCCCTTCGCGCCTGGTCCGTTCGCGTTCGCCGCGCCTGCGATGGATGACGTACTGTGAGCGACCATGATCTACAGTTCCTTTCGATGCGAACCCGGAGCCACCAGCGATGACTGCTCCTTCACACGTGGTGCGGACGCGAAGAGATTCAGCGCGAGCGCCCGCGAGAGGTACGCGCAGACGCGCTGACCCCTGACACTGTTGCCCGCTTCGTCGAGGGGAGGCGAGAAGACCGCAAGCGCTCCCTTTCCGGGTGCGACGGCAAGGATGCCGCCCGACACCCCTGACTTCGCTGGGAGCCCGATTTCGAAGAGCCACTCCCCCGATCGTTCGTACATCCCGCACGACGCAAGCACGGCGAGGGTGTCACGAGCGGCCTGCTCGGAAACGACGCGCTGACCCGTGACCGGGTTCACACCACCGTCAGCGAGGGTCGCCCCCATCACGGCCAAGTCCGCAGCGGTCACGGAAAGCGAGCACTGCTTCGTGTACGTCTCGACCACGCCGAGCGGCTCGGGGTCCAACCGCGTGTAGCTCGTGAGGAGGTGTGCGATCGCCCGGTTGCGGTGGTTCGTGAGCATCTCCGAGGCGAACACCTCCTCGTCGAGCTGGAGCTCACGCCCGGCGAACGCAGACAGCCCCGCGTGGATGGCCTCCCAGCGGAGCGTCGGATCGGCGTGGACGAGCGCCGTGGTCGCGATTGCGCCGGCGTTCACCATCGGGTTGAGCGGGCTGCCACCGTTGAGTTCGAGGGCGACCACCGAGTTAAATGGCAGACCGGTATTGTTCACGCCGACCCGGTCGTGAACCACCTCGTGGCCGAGGGCATCGCAGACAAGCGCGTAGACGAACGCCTTCGAAATCGATTGGATCGAGAAGGTGTGTGCGCTGTCGCCAAGCGAGTGGGTTCTGCCGTCAGCCGTGACGAGACTCATTCCGAACTTCGAGGGATCGGCGGCGCCAAGAACGGGAATGTAATCGGCAACGCGGCCGTCAGTCGTTGCGGCGTATCGCTCGTGCGCCGTGGCAAGCAGCGCGTCGATCTCTGCGGAGGAGGGGATGGACCCCGTGGCAACCAACTGGGCCACGTCTTGTACGTCTGCTTCGAACATACGAACCAGTCTCCTAGATGTTTGATAGCGAACACATGCTGGGTACAGAATGGCAAACATCAGGGTGCAGCGCTAGAGCCAAATTCATAAAGCTGTGCGTTGCAGAAAAAACACCGTGATTCCGGGCCTCTCCGGGCTCGGAATGTGTCCTGAAATGACGAAAGCCCCGGAGCATAACTGCTCCGGGGCTTTCCAATAATTGTTCGGCGGTGTCCTACTCTCCCACGAGGTCCCCCTCGCAGTACCATCGGCGCTGTCAGCCTTAGCTTCCGGGTTCGGAATGTGACCGGGCGTTTCCCTGACGCTATAACCACCGAAACTCTATTGACAAACAACAACCCACCCAGACAAGCACCACACGGATGCACTTTCGGGGGGTTGTGGCCGTACGTCAAGAACCACAAAGTAGACGCGAACATCGTTACATAACAGACTCAT
>NZ_JXSQ01000010.1 GCF_000834055.1 Leucobacter komagatae | reverse complement strand
GCTTCTGCCAAGGGTCTGCAGGTGTCGACGACGATCGAGAACATCGTGCTGCGTGCTGCGGCTGATGTTCCTGATACCGGCAAGGATGATCAGGGCGTGTACGTCGGGATCATCGAGAAGGACCGGGTCAAGGAATACGGTTCGAGCGCTGACGCTGGGGCGAAAGAGGACTTCGCTTACAAGACGTTCATCAAGGACGGTAAGGTGACTCGGAATCTTGAGGTTCCTGCCGACAAGCTTGACCGCTCGAAGGAGTACGTCGCGGTGTCGTGGCTTGCTCATGGTCTGCTGAACGACTCGCGTTACCTGGGTCAGGCTGACATCGCGGTGACGCCGGCGCAGTGGGACGCAGTGTTCGGAGGAGTCGAGGTCAAGCCTGGCAATGGTGATCTACAGTGGGGCATTTTTGGTCGGTTCGTAAACTACATCGAAAACTTTGCCGGCGGCAAGGTGCAGGTGTTGGGAGCCGCATCGAGGTCGGGCAACATGTTCGTCTTCCCACAGGTGAAGGGTGGTGATTGGAACGCGCAGTCCCAAACAGGTACGGTTCCTTACGCTGGTGGAGTGAGCTTCGAGGCGCATCAGGGAGCGCTCCAGCTGTCGATTCTCGACCCAAAGATTAAGATCACTGGGCCCAAGGCAGCAGTGATGACCGCGACAGTCAACGGCAAGGTGCAGCCGCTAGTCGACATCGACCTTTCGAGGGCGACGAAGAGTACCGGCAAGAACGGTGAGGTGACCTGGAAAAAGGCGACCGCGACGCTCCGAGCGGAGTCCGTTGTCGCCTTCCAGAACTACCCAGCAGGCGAGAAATTTGACGATGTCAGCTTCACTGTGGGCGCAGGCAAAGACGGTGGCACCACCACACCTGTCCCGCCCACCAAGCCGGTCGTTAAGCCGAAGCCACAGCCGAACCAGAAGCCAATTGGCACCTCAAACTCTCAGCAGGCTGGGTCGCTTTCCTGGGGGATCTCTGCTGGCTTCAAGGACTACGTAACCGGGCGCATTGCGAAGGGTGCAATCTCGACGAACGGTGTTGGTAGCAGCGGGGGAGCGTACACGTTCCCGCAGGCCGATGGCGGCTCTTGGGACGCCAAAGCGCAGACTGGCAGCGTGCAGTTCTCCGGCGTGGTGACCTTCACCGGGCACAAGGGGCTGCTGACCGAGTCGTTTGCGAACCCCGTGGTGAATGTCACGAGCGCGACGTCGGGCACGATCACGGCTGGCGGGCGCACCTTTGGCCTGAACCTCGGGGCTGCCTCGAAGACCGTCGGCGCAAACGGCGAGGTGACCTGGAGCGGCGTGCCCGTGAACGGTGTCATCTCGGGCGGCGGAAGCTCAGGATCCGGGGCCGCCGGTGGCGGTTCGTTCGGTGTTGATCCGCTCAGCTTCACCGTCGGTGCGCCGAGTCGTGTGCAGTATGGCTCGACTACGAAGACCGAGCAGAAGGCTGCCCGGGTCGCAGCGCCGACCCCGCCTGCGACGACCGGGATCAGGGTGATTACCCCTGCTGACAAGATCGTTCCCGGCGGCGAGATCGAATTCGCAGCACCCGGCTTCGAGGTCGACGAGCGAGACATTCTCGTGGTGCTCTACTCAGACCCAATCGTGCTTGACGACAAGGCAGGTGCGAACTCCTTTGGTGAGGTGCGCTGGATCGGCACTCTCCCGGATGACATCGAGCCTGGCGAGCACACCATTACCCTGCAGGGAAGCACGGACGCAGGCGCGATTATCAAGGTCGTTGAAAAGGCCAAGAAGAAGGCCAAGCCTGTCATCGAGCAGGACGCCGTTGAGGCGAGCGCGCAGCCGCAGCAGACAGCAGCGGTGGTCGCGGACCTGACCAATGGTCCCGTGTGGATGTGGTGGGTGGGCGCAGGTGCGCTGATCGCCCTTGCGGGAGCTATGGGTGCCATGGTTGTGAACCAGCGGCGCAACTCAGCAAATGCTACGGTCGATACCGGCACTAGCCGCTAGACGAATGCGCTACAAGGAGACGTTTGTGAATCGAAGTATCGTGCGCCGTGGCGCGACGGCGGTCGTTGCCGCCGGCCTTGCGGCCGGTGTGTTGTTCGGGCCTGTCAGCCCATCGTTTGCCTCGACAGAAGCCGGGAACGGAGACGTTACTGCGTGCACCGTCACCTCGGCTGAGCTCCGCTGGGGCGTGCTCGAGCGGTTCCGCAACTACATCAGCGGCAGCATTGCGAACGGTGAGTGGACGACCGAGAACGGGGCGAGCTATGAGACGCCAGCGTTTAGCTGGCCGAATGGCACTGGCGAGTTCGGTGCAGATCTCGAGTCTGGCTCCGTGAGCTTCACGGGTGACGTCCATTTCACCGGGCACGGTGGGCTGATGAAGCTTGACCTGCAGAACCCGGAGATAGTCTTCACTGATCCCGAATCCGCGCAGCTCGTCGTTGGGGTTGCTTCCACCGACGTTGAGGGCGGTGAACTCGTTTTTGAACGCGTCACCATGGGTAAGGTGTCTCTCGCTGGCGCCGATACGAGCAACGGTTTCTCCGTCGTTGATGCGCCGGTGCTCCTCACTTCTGACGGGGCGAAGGCTCTGAACGGGGACTACGGTGATTATGTTGCCGGCAGCAACCTTGATCCGCTCTCGCTCTCAGTCGAGACCACCGGGTGTGAGATTGGCGTCTCAACGGGTACTGCCCCGGTACCGGACGCTCCGGAAACCGGGACCCCTGAGGCTGAGCCGGCTGCTCCGGAAGCCTCTCCCGAGATCCCGTGGATTCCGATTGTCATCGGTGGAGTCGCCCTGATCGCGATCGGTGTTACCGGCGGCATGCTCATTGCGGGCCGAGGGAAGAAGTCAGCAGTCGTAGACACCCCCGAGGAGCCCTCGGGCGAGTAGTACGTCATAACAAGTCTCTGAAATCGGCCGGGCGGCTTTACTGCCCGGCCGGTTTTCGTTTGAAGTGGCCGGTATTGACGCCCGCCGGATGCGCCAAGCGGCGCGTCTCCAGGTGCAGCGCTTTCGGGTATTTAGACAACAAGGGTTGCGCAGTGCGATAAATGTAGCCAAACTGATACGTGCATCGAAGTTTAGGGTTACCTTACTTTGATCTGATGAGGGCGCGTCTCGGCGTTCTCTGCCTGTTTCGACAAGGAGTACGTACGTATGAGAATCACTGAGCGCAGAAAGTCTGGTGCGCTGCTCGGCGCACTCACGACGAGCCTGCTTGTAGCGGGCAGTCTCATCGCTGCACCGACAATTGCCTCCGCTGAGCCCGCGGAATCGGAAGACGGGGTCGTCGCTGGCGCGACGCTCGACTGGGGCGTCCGAGAGTCGTTCCGGACGTACGTTGTTGGGCCGATGGCGAAGGGCAGGATCGACCTGCTCGGCAACACGACGGGAGAGTATCACTGGAGCGGAGGGGCTGGAACCGCGGCCCTCGACGGGTCGACCGCGAGTGTGTCCTTCGGTGAAGGGAACGGGGTTCACTTCCGCGGGCACCAGAGCGGTTCGGCCGCTGAGGATCCGTACATTCTCGACATCGCATTCACCAATCCGCGGGTGGTGGTGCTTTCCCCGAGCACAGCAGAGCTCCGCGTGGATGTTCAGGGCCGCGAATACCTGGGCGCGACGACCGTCGGTGAGCTGTACTCGATGAAGGATGCACTGCTTGCAGAAGTCGAGTTGCCGGAGCCGAGCGTCGCCGGCAACGTCATGACCTGGACAGCGGCGCCGGCCGTGCTTTCCGAGGAAGGTTCCGACGCGTTCGGCGGGTTCTACCTTGCTGGGGTATCGCTTGACCCCGTAACCTTCTCGCTCCCAATTACGGAGCGCGTCGCCGCGGAAGCGACCCAAACGACGCTCACCTCATCCATCGCCGTGGCGGCCGAGGGCGACCCGGTCACGCTGACGGCGACTGTCACCCCGGAGGCGGCCGGAACGGTCCAGTTCAGGGCGGATGGCGTCGAGCTCGCAGAGAGCGTGCCCGTGGTCGCGGGGGTGGCAACCCTCGAGACCTCCGCACTCAGCCTTGGAACCAACAGCGTCACCGCGGAGTTCGTTCCAACGGTCAGTTCTGCCTTCCTCGGCTCCGTTTCGGAGCCCGTTGACGTCACGATGCTCACGCGAGCAACGGTCACTGTCGACAAGGTCGAGGGGATCAACCCTGCCGGCGAGACCGTGACCGTGAGGGGCAGCGGGTTCCTGCCGAATGCGCCGCACACGACCGGTCGGTACCAGCCGCTCGAAGGGAAGTTCGCCGGCACCTACGTGGTGTTCGGATCCTTCGCCGAGCAGTGGCAGCCCTCGCAGGGCATCGGATCGGCCGCCAGAAGCACACTCGCCTCGCGGTGGGCCGTTCAGGCGGCGGAACTCGAGCTCATCGCCTCCGTGCCTGGCGGCACCGAGTTGAACGCCGACGGCACATTCGAAACAACCCTCACGCTCACGAAAGACAGCGCGAAGGCCCTCGCTGATGGGCGCTACGGCGTCTACACCTATGGGGCCGGTGGGGCGACCTATGCACCCTTCGAGACGTTCACACCGATCGCGTTTGCGCCCGCGGAGGGCACAAGTGCGACGCTCGAGTCGTCGGCGACCTCGACTTTTCTCGGCGACAGCGTTGAGCTGAGCGCCACGGTCACTCCCGACGTCCCGGGCTCGGTCCAGTTCAAGAGCGGCGCAGTGTCGCTCGGTGAGCCCATCGAAGTTGTCGGTGGCGCAGCCGCGCTGGCGACGACGGAGCTCGCCGTTGGCGTGAACCGGGTTACCGCAGAGTTCGTTCCGACAAACACCGACACCCACGCGCGCTCAGTGTCAGCTGAGGTCGCGATCGCGGTCGCGCCGCTTCCGGCGGCGCTCGTCAACGGCAAGCCAGCCGGGACCGTCACGGTGAACCCGGGCGACGAGGTCGAACTTAAGATCGGCGCGTTCGGCGCGGGCGAGAAATTCGGGGTAGAGGTGCTGTCGGAGGTCGAGGCGATCCTCGGCGTGCATGAGGCGAACGCAGACGGTTTCGTGAACGTGAGCTGGACGGTCCCCACCGATGCTGTGCTCGGTGCACACACGATCGTGGTCACCAACACGGATACGGGCCGCGAATTCGCGTTCCCTGACGCCTTCCTCGTCGAAAAGGCGAAGACACCCGGCCCCGGAGGCGGCGGTGATGGCGGCGGTGTTGGCGGCGGCGGTGAAGGCGGCGGTGGCGGCGGCGCTGGCAGCGGCGACAAGGGATCGGGCAACGCCCTCGAGAAGACCGGCGCCGGCGACGGTGTCGCTCTGACCCTTGCGGCCGCCGGAGGCATGCTGCTGCTCCTTGGCGGGGCGCTGCTCGCGGCTCGCCGTGGGCTTGCGGTTCGCAGCCGGATCGCCAGCGCCACCGAGTAAGGGGAACCTCTGATGAGCGCACTCTCAGCGCACTATGCCGACAGCCGGCGTCGCCGAGCTTCGCTCGGTCTGCCCCGTCGACCATCCCTCCGCCTCGCAGGCCGAGCGATGGGGAGTGCGCTCATCACCCTCCTCGTCGCGGGGGCAACCCTGATCGCTCCCGCGCTCGCCGGGGCGGCAGTCGAAACCAATGACGCCCCGGCTCCGGTGGGCGGAGCCACGCTCGACTGGAGCGTCAAGGAATCCTTCAGGAACTACATTGTCGGGCCAATCGCGAAGGGGTCGATCGAGTACCTCGGGAACGTCACGGACCAGTACCGGTGGAGTGGCGGCCAGGGTGAAGCAGAGCTCGACGGGTCAACGGCCAACGTCTTGTTCGGTGGTGGCAACGGCGTGCACTTCCGCGGGCACCAGAGTGGGCCTGAAACGGAGGATCCCGACACCCTCGATATCACGCTCACGAACCCGAGGGTTGTCGTTATCTCGCCGACGGCGGGTGAGCTCCGGGTCGATGTCGAGGGCCGTGAGTTCGTAGACACGAATACGGTGGGTGAGTGGTTCGAGAGCCCGGATACGCTGTTCGCCAGTCTCACGCTCCCCGAACCGACGGTTGAGGGTGGTGTGCGAAGCTGGAGCAACGCTGCAGCCGAGCTCACAGCTGAGGGCGCAGTCGCGTTCGCCGGATTCTACGAGGCCGGCCAAGATCTTGACCCGGTCAGCTTCTCCCTCCCGACGGCGGGGCTCGAGGGTGACGACGCAGGGGAGGAAACCGGTGCCGTGGCGACGACGGTGGTCTTCGACTCGTCGAGCACGGGCGCACTTCTGGTGGGGCAGGAGGCGGTGTTCACTGTCACAGTGACTCCCGCTGACGCGGTGGGAGCGGTGCAGTTCTTCAACCGCGACGCCGCTCTCGGCGACCCTGTGGCGCTGCAGAACGGCACGGCCACGCTGCGCACGAAGACGCTCCCGGTTGGCGCGCACTCGATCACGGCCACCTTCACCCCCACGGACGTCGATGCATTTGGGGCGTCGAGCACGCCCGCATTCCCTGTGCGCGTCTCCGAACCAAGCAAGACGGTCATCGAGGTCAAGGGTGCCTCACTCGACTGGGGCGTCAAGGCGTCGTTTAGGAACTACATCTACAACGCCCCTGCCTTCGGCGGGAAGACAACGCTGCTCGGCGCGACCAAGCAGGCGCAGCCGAAGGGCACCTACCAGTGGGGCGGCGGGACCGGCCGCGCTGCGACAAACGGGACGAGCGCGGATATCTCGTTCGGGAAGGGCAACGGGGTCCACTTTCAGTCGCACCCGATGAAGGTGGGCAACGCATCGGTTTACGCTCTCGACCTAGCATTCACGAACCCGCGCGTGCAGATTACCTCGCCGACGAGCGGGACGCTCTACGCAGACGTCGAGGGCTACGAGTTCAAGGACATGAACTCGGTCGGCAAGAAATTCTCATTCGTTGGTGCTCCCCTCGCCACGCTGTCGCTCGGCATCCCCGAGATGAATAGCGCGAACACGCACCTCACCTTCAAGAATGTTGGAGCCCGCCTGACCGCGCAGGGAGCGGTGGCCTTTGGCGGCTTCTACGGGGTGGGCGAGGAGCTCGACCCCCTGAACATCACACTTCCCGGTGACTTCGCCGTGGCCGACAAGCAGTCGACATCGGTGCGGCTCTCCGCCTCGCCGACCTCCGCAACCGTCGGGGAGAGCGTGAAGTTCACGGCGAACGTCTCGCCGTCGATCGCTGGGACAGTGACCTTCAGCTACGGCAGCACCACGATCGGGAGCCCCGTTCGGGTGTCTGGCGGCACGGCGGTGCTCGACACCACCAGACTCCCAGAGGGCGTCTACACCGCACAGGCTCTCTTCCTGCCGCAAGAGAGCGAGCGCTACCACCATGCGAACTCCAACTCGGTGACGCTGCGCATCGACGCGGCGAAGTCGCCCGGCGGAGGTGCGCCGGGCAGGGCTCCGTTGAACGGTGGCGTTGGCGCGGGGTCGCTGCGATGGGGCGTCTCAGATTACTTCGCCGGGTACACGACCGCGAAATCGAATACCGCGGCCTGCCCAACGCCAAGTGGGCACTGCGCCGGAGGCAGTATTTCTACGGCCGGAGTTGGTGCGGGCTACCTCTTTCCGCAGAGTGGTTCCACGTGGAACGAGACGTCGCATACGGGAACCGTGCGCTACTCGGGTAGCGTCGCATTCAACGGCTACGGGATCACAATGTTCCGGGTGGCCAGCCCAACGATCACCGTGACGAGCGCGACATCGGCGACGCTGACGACAGGGTATTCCGGGTCGTACGGCCCAAGCACGGTAGCCCTGGATCTCGCTGCGGCCACGAAGCGCATCGGGGCCGGTGGTGAGGTCACGTGGAGCAACGTTCCCGTCCGGGGGAGCCTTGTCGGGATATCCGCGGATCAGGGGATTGCCTTCGAACCCTTGACCTTCACCGTCGGTTCGTCGAGCAGGGTGACCTACAGTTCCACAACGCAGGGCCAGGACAGCGCCGAGTCGCGTTACACCGCGGCGGAGCATCCGCCAGCGACAGTCGGACTTGAGGTGCTCACCGACCCGGAAAAGATCGTGCCTGGAGGGCGGATCGAAGTCCGCGCGGCAGGATTCGATCCCGAGGACGAAGGCGTGCTCGTGGTGCTCTACCCGGGCCAGCATGTGCTCGATGACACTGTCAAGGCAGACTCTTCCGGCGGAGTGACGTGGGCGGGGCGCCTGCCAGCCGATATCTCCCCAGGCCCCTACACGCTCACCATGCAGGGCAGTGCGAACGTTGGCGCTGAGATCGACGTGCTCTCTCCCGAGAAGGCGGCTGCTGCGTCGAGGACGGTGCGCGCGGTCGAAGGGGCACTCGCCGCAGCCGAGGGCGGGTTGCGCACCGCGGGGGTTGGGGCGGGGATGGCGCTGTGGGAGTGGTGGGTGATCGCCGGGGGTATGAGCCTCATCGCTGGCAGCACCTCTGCCCTCGCGATCCGCCAACGACTGTGACCACACCCGGTGCGAAGTGCAGTGCACCGGTCAACCGTTCGGCGCGTTGCAGGCCGAGCAAGCTCGAGGAGAATAATTCGTGAACCACCGTATGTTGCGCCGCCTTGTCGGCTGCCTGACCACCGCCGGCGTCGCCGCCATGCTCGCGGGAACGTTCGCCGCAACCGCAACCGCAACCGCAACCGCAGCCGCCCCGATCACCGCACAGGCCACTGGGGGGATGTGTGAAATTACTGACGGGACCATGCGCTGGGGGGTCAAGGCCAGCTTCCGCTCCTACATCAGCGGCTCCATCGCCAACGGATCCTGGGAGACCAGCGACGGTCTCGCCTACGAGTCCCCGGCTTTTGTCTGGAGTGGCGCTACGGGAAGCATCGACCTCAGCACTGGCACCGGCTCGGTCACGTTCCCAGGAACCGTGCACTTCACTGGACACGATGGTGTGCTCGATCTCACACTCGCACAACCGACGATCGAGTTCGAGGGCGATGGCAAGGCGGCGCTGCTGCTGGACTCGAGAAGCACAGACATGGAAGGCGATGTTGCTGTGGACGAAGCCCAAGAGTGGGTGGGGGCGATCACGGTGGCTGAACCGTTGACCCCGGTCGACGGGAGCCTGTCGCTCACGGACCTTCCCACCGAGCTCACGAACTCCGGCGTTGTCGCGTTCGCAGGGTTCTATGAAGCCGGCGCAGAGCTGGACCCGATCACGCTCGATCTGCGGGCGGGGGAGTGCGAGGCCAACGCCATTGCCCCGCCCACCGCAGAGGCCCCACGGGACACCCCACTCGAGACTGATGCTGCCGTCGCCGCGCCAACCGTGCCTTGGGCACCGATCACCGTGGCAGGCGTGGCCATCTTCGTGACCGGGCTGACCATCGGCCTACTCATCGGCGGACGCAAACAAAAAAGCTGGGCCGCACCAGAAGGTGCGACCCAGCTTTCAGAAACCTCAGCTAGCTGAAGCGCAGGACTTAGAAGTCCATTCCTGCACCCGGGTCAGCTGCCATGGGAGCAGCCGGCTCAGGCTTGTCAGCAACGACTGCCTCGGTGGTGAGGAAGAGGCCAGCGATCGAAGCCGCGTTCTGCAGCGCCGAGCGGGTGACCTTTACGGGGTCGTTGATGCCAGCAGCAAGCATGTCGACGTACTCGCCGGTTGCGGCGTTGAGGCCGTGACCGATCGGGAGCTCCGACACCTTGTGTGCAACAACGCCCGGCTCGAGGCCAGCGTTGAGTGCGATCTGCTTGAGCGGAGCCTCGATAGCAACCTTCACGATTGCTGCGCCGGTTGCCTCGTCACCCTCGAGCTCGAGGGTTGCGAATGCCTTCGTCGCTGCCTGGATGAGTGCGACGCCGCCGCCGGGGACGATGCCCTCTTCGACTGCTGCCTTCGCGTTGCGGACTGCGTCCTCAATGCGGTGCTTGCGCTCCTTGAGCTCAACCTCGGTCGCTGCGCCAGCCTTGATCACTGCAACGCCGCCAGCGAGCTTCGCAAGGCGCTCCTGGAGCTTCTCGCGATCGTAGTCGCTGTCGGTGTTGTCGATCTCGCGGCGGATCTGCTGCACGCGGCCTTCAACGGCTTCCTTCTCGCCGCCACCCTGGATGATGGTCGTCTCATCCTTGGTGATGATGACCTTGCGTGCGGTGCCGAGCATGTCGAGCGTCGCGTTCTCAAGCTTGAGGCCAACCTCTTCCGAGATGACCTGGCCGCCGGAGAGGATAGCGATGTCCTGCAGCATTGCCTTGCGGCGATCGCCGAAGCCAGGAGCCTTCACAGCGGCCGACTTGAAGATGCCACGGATCTTGTTGAGCACGAGCGTAGCGAGAGCTTCACCCTCGACGTCCTCAGCAATGATGAGGAGCTGCTTGCCCGACTGGATAACGGGATCGACTACGGGGAGCAGGTCCTTGATGTTCGAGACCTTGCTGTTCACGACGAGGATGTAGGGATCCTCGAACACGACTTCCTGGCGATCTGCGTCGGTGACGAAGTAGGCCGAGAGGTAGCCCTTGTCGAAGCGCATGCCCTCGGTGAGCTCGAGCTCGGTGCCGAACGTGTTCGACTCCTCGACGGTGACAACGCCTTCCTTGCCGACCTTGTCGATCGCCTCGGCGATCAGTGCGCCGATCTGATCGTCCGCAGCGGAGATCGAAGCGGTAGCAGCGATCTCGGCGGTGGTCTCGATCTCCTTCGAGTTCGCGTGCAGCTCGGTGATTACCGCAGCGACAGCCTTCTCGATGCCCTTCTTCAGCGCAATGGGGTCGCTGCCAGCAGCAACGTTGCGGAGGCCCTCGCGCACGAGCGCCTGAGCGAGAACGGTTGCGGTCGTGGTGCCGTCGCCTGCAACGTCGTCGGTCTTCTTAGCGACCTCCTTGACGAGCTCAGCGCCGATCTTCTCGTACGGGTCGTCGAGTTCGATCTCCTTGGCGATAGAAACGCCATCGTTGGTGATCGTGGGGGCGCCCCACTTCTTCTCAAGAACGACGTTGCGGCCGCGCGGGCCCAGCGTCACCTTGACAGTGTCAGCGAGGATGTTCAAACCCCGCTCAAGGCCGCGACGTGCCTCTTCGTCAAACGCAATCATCTTTGCCATGTAATTCGCCCCTCCCGGACGTCTAGGGAAAGCTGCAGAGACCACGAGGGTTCTGCGCCAGGTTTAGCACTCAGTCGATCCGACTGCTAACTCTAATTTTGGCACTCTGGTGCTGAGAGTGCAAGGAGAGGCGCTCGCCCGGAGCGAACGCTGCGAGCGTAACTGACTACGCTTCGCTCGGACCGGCGTAGTCGTCACCGATCAAGACGGTGAGTTGTGCCTCGCCGTTCGCGTATTCGTCGCGCTGGTAGGTCGAGACACCGCCGAGTCGCTCAGCGAGGGCGAGCGCGGCTGCCTCATGTGCCTGGTCGGAATAGAAGACCGCGGAAATCTCGACGTCGGCGGTGGCAGCGGGGCCAGCGAGCACAATCACGCCCCAGTCTTCCGACGTGATGGCTGCCGCGACGCCGGTCGCTGCATCACCGTCAGTGGTCGTCCCGTCGAGCACGGCGACCTTAGCCTCGGGGTCAAGAACCGGCTTCACCTTCGTTGACTCGGCGGACGTGCCGGAAGTTGGAAGGAGGGGAAGCTTGCCTGACGAGCCTGCAATCGTCACGCCGACGATGCCAACGGTCGTCAACAGCGCGGCGCCGATGAGGCCCCCGATTACGAAGTGGCGTGTCACCCGCGGCTGCGCCGTAACGCGGTGGCTGCCGACCGGCCCGTCGCTCGGGAGGCCGTCGAAGCGATCCTCTGGGTACTCAGAAGCGGGTGAGCGGCGCGACCGTGTTCCGTGCGCAGCTTCGTGTTCCTTCGCCACCCGTGTCTCCCAGATTCCTTCAGATATCGTCGAGCGCCCGAGCGGCCGTCGACAGTTTCACCGGATAAGACTACCTCGCTCTAGCAGAGCCCATGCTGAACGAGCTCCGAGCAGCACAGATCGAGCACCGCTGCGGGTGGCTCAGAGCGAGTCCGGTGCGTAAATTGCGCGTGCGAGGGCGTCGATGACGTCGGGGGTGCGGCCAGCACTTGCGAAGAGGAGGGAATCGTCGATGTCGATGATCCTTCGGTTCTTTCCGGCGGTGGTGAGCGCGATGCTCGGCTGGGCCTCGATCAACCCGTCGATGCCGTCAGTGCTCGTCAATCCCTTTGACATTACGAGGATGATGTCCGGGTCCATCTTTACGAGCGCTTCGTCGGTCATCGGGCGTTCACCCTTCCACCCGACCTCCTCGGCCACGTCAATGACGCCGAGGGACTTCAGCAGCGTATCGATCCCGCTGCCCTCGCCGAAGAGGTAGTAGACGCCTGCCCCGCCGCGAACGTAGAGGAATGCCACCCTGGGGTGCTTCGACTCGTCGGCTGGGATGAGGCGCTTAACTTCCTGCTCCTTGGCCGCGATCGCCTCAGCCACCTTCTGATTGAGCGCCGCTGCTGCGTCTGCCACACCCAAGCCAGCGGCAACCTGTTCCGTCGCCTTCTCCGCCGACGCAGGGTCCACCGAGCGATTCACGACGATCACCGGGACACCCGCGTTACGCATCATGTTCACGAAGTCGATGCCGCCGACGCTGAGGTCGGTGAAGATCACGCTCGGCTCAAGCCCGAGCACGGACTCCGCCTCAACATCGTGCCCGCCTGTGACAACGAGTGGCAGCTTTTCAGCGCCGGGGAATGACGTTGTGGCGTCGCGTCCGATGAGCTGGTCGCCAAGCCCGAGGTTGTAGACAATGTCACTCAAGGTCCCGGTCAATGAGATTGCGAGCACCCTGGAGGTGTCGGTGACCTCGACGGGGACATCACCCGAGCGATCGTGCGACTGCACGGTCACCGGAAGCTCAGCCTGCGGCTTCTCGGCGAGCGGCGTGACGCTCGGGGGGCCAACCACGGCGGTGGACGGGCCCTCGTGCGCAATGGGGTCGTCGAGCGGGGTGAGGGAGTCGAGCGGAGGGAGCGCCGCGGCTTCGCCCGCAGCGCCCGTGGAATTGGGTCCACTGAGCTGACAGCCGGTCAGCGCGATCGCAAGACCAAGGGCGAGGGCGATTGCCGCCCGAGTGCGAGATGTGCGAGGCTTGAGCATCAGTCTCCTTCTCAAGGTTGACGGTACCAAGCTTAACCTCACAAAGGTATGATGAAGTGTGAGTTTCTTCGAAGCTGCACACGCACACGGCGCATGAAGGCGTCTGGATCTCCTAGAAAGCGTTTCGCGCGAGCATGAAAAACCCCGACCGCACCTCGCTGTCACGACGAGGGAGTCGCGCACCCCTACTCTTCGGAGTCCTCACGATCCTGCTGGTGCTCAGCGTGCTGATCTCCGCAGGTACGGGGCAGCTGGCGATCCCACCGCACGAGGTGCTCGGCTCTGTGCTGCACCGCATCGGCATCGACTGGTTGCCGCTGCCGAGCATTCCGGCTGGTGACGACGCGCTCTGGGCGATCCGCTTCCCACGCGTCGCAATGTCGGTGCTCATCGGTATTGGGCTCGCGGTGTCTGGTCTCATCATGCAGGCGATCTTCGGCAACCCGCTCGCGGAGCCCGGCGTGATCGGTATCTCCTCAGGCGCCGCAGTCGGAGCTGGCATCTCGATCGTCTTCGGGCTCACCGTCTTCGGGCAGTGGACCACGGCGGTGCTTGCCTTCGTTACCGGACTCATCGCTACGCTCATCGTGTATTCGATGAGTCGAGCTGAGGGGCGTACCGAGGTGGTCACGCTCGTGCTCACCGGCATCGCGGTGAACGCAATCGCAGGCGCGGCGATCGCTGCGCTGACGTTCGTCGGCGACTCGCAGTCGCGCGAGGCGATTGTGTTCTGGCAGCTTGGCAGTCTCAAAGGCATGAGCTGGTCGCAAGTGCTGATAGTGACACCGATCATCGCGGTCGGGTTAATCGCGGCCTACGTTACGTCCCGCAAGCTCGACCTCCTTTCCCTCGGCGAACGCAACGCCAGGCATCTCGGCGTCAACGTTGAGTTGCTGCGAATCAGCATGATCCTTGTGGTCTCCCTCCTCGTTGGGGCCGCTGTCGCGTTTGCCGGCATCATCTCGTTTGTCGGCCTCGTGATCCCGCACCTCATGCGCATGGTCCTCGGGCCGGCCCACCTTCCGCTCGTGACCGCTTCTGCGCTCGCTGGCGCGCTCCTCATGACACTTGCAGATCTCGCAGCACGTACTCTGGTGCCGATGGCGGAGCTCCCCATCGGGATCCTCACGTCGCTCGTCGGCGGCCCATTCTTCTTCTGGCTGCTTCGCCGCACGCGCAAGCGCTCGGGAGGTTGGGGATAATGAACGCTCGTCACATTGCGCTCCCCTCAGTAGCGATGCACGGTTCCGTCGTGTGCTCGGCATCCTCGGTCGTCATCGAGCGTGGCAGGAAGAAGCTGCTCGACGATGTCTCGCTCGAGCTGCGTGCGGGCGAGGTGCTCTCGCTGCTCGGCCCGAATGGCGCAGGCAAGTCCACGCTGCTCAGCCTGCTCTCTGGCGACCTCCAGCCCGATGCAGGGAGCGTCGACTTCGGCGGGCGTCCGCTCGGAGACTGGTCGCTCACCGACCTGTCTCGGCGCCGCTCGGTGCTGCTGCAGGAGAATCAGCTGCTGTTCCCATTCACGGTGCACCAGGTCGTGGAGATGGGGCGTGCGCCGTGGCGGCGCACACCGAACGAGGACGAGGATAACGAGGCGATTGGCGAGGCGATTTCCGCCACCGACATCGGGCACCTTGGGCATCGGCGTGTACCGTCGCTGTCTGGTGGGGAGCGGGCGCGCACAGCGTTCGCCCGCGTGATCGCTGGCCGCACGGGTGTGCTCATGCTTGACGAGCCGACGGCCGCGCTAGATCTCGGTCACCAGGAGGCCGTGTTGACGCTTGCGCGCGAGCGCGCCGCCGCGGGTGACGCTGTTCTCGTGGTGCTGCACGACCTCAACCTTGCGAGTGCGTACTCCGACAGGATCGCGTTGCTCCGGGAGGGGCGGATCGTCGCCAATGGCGCCCCAGAAGCGGTGCTTGAAGCGGACGTGCTTACCGATGTGTACCGCACGCCCGTCGAGGTGATCCGGCACCCGGTGACCGGGCACAGGATCGTGCTGCCGCGTCGCAGCGAATCCGCGTAATTTCCGCGCAGGCGGATTTCGCGTGGGCCGGTAACGGCTGATAAAGTTGTTCGCTGTACGGGCTGCAACGCCCGCACGGGTCCTTAGCTCAGTTGGTAGAGCGCGTCGTTCGCAATGACGAGGTCAGGGGTTCAATTCCCCTAGGATCCACAACGAATTCTCCCCCCATCCGGTCTCTGCTCGGCCTGTGTGCGTGCGGTGGTTGACGTGTGCGTCTCCGCACTCACTCCGCGAGCAGCAGCCGCAGCTCGACGACCCGCGTCGCCGCCTCCCGCAGCCTCGCCTCGGGCAGCGCGCCGCTCTCGACGGCGGCAGTGACGCCGTCGACGAGCGCCGTTGCCCCGGCCGCGTCCATGCCGATCACCGTGAGCGCCAGGTCGGCTCCGGCGTTGAGCGCGGCAACTGTCGTGCTCGTCGGATCCTGATACTCGGGCAGGCCGCTCGCGCGGAGCATGCCGAGGTCGTCGGTCACCGTGACGCCCTCGAAGCCGAGGTCGTTGCGAGCGATCTCGTACCACTCCGGGGCGAGCGAGGCGGGCTTCTCGCTCACTGCACCGTACGCGAGGTGCCCGAACATGAGGAGTTCGGCCCCGGAATCGATCCCGGCCGCAAAGGGGAGCCGCGCGTCTGCGCGCCAGGAGTCGAGGGTGATGTCGGTGCGGGGGATCGCGGTGTGCGAGTCGTCGGGGGTCGCTCCGTGCCCAGGGAAGTGTTTGAGGGTCGAGGCTACGACGCCGCGCTCGCCCGCAACCGCTGCCGCTACGCGCGGGCTCGCATCGGCCCCCGTGTTGCCCAGCGTGCGCGGATAGATGAAGCTCGTCTCAGACCCCGTCACGTCTGCGACCACCCCGAAGTTTACGTTGACACCGGCCGCGCGGAGCATGGCGGCCCGCTCCGCGAACGCTGCCTCGGCGTCGGCCGCGGGTGCCCCACGGAGGGCGTCTGCGCCCGGCAGCGTGTCCCAGGGAAGCCGGGCGACGAGACCGCCCTCCTCGTCGATGCCGACGAGCGGCGGCAGATCCTGATCCACCGTGAGCTGCGCGGTGAGCGCGCTGAGCTCGTCGGGCGTGCCTGGCACATTCGCCCCCATGATGATGAACCCGCCGAGCCCCGTCGAGGTCATGAGCTCGCGGAGTTGGGTGGCGTCTGTCGTCGGGGCGGTCGCCATGATGACGGCACCGGCGAGCTCGCGGGTGGAGGCAGTCGCAACCCACGCCTCCGCTTCTGCTGCCCGGAGCTCTTCGCGCGTGGGTGGGGGCGGCTTCGCGGAGGGGCTGCTCAGGGGCGCGGTCGGGGCGGCCGGCGGCTCTGGCGCGCACCCGGCGAGGCTCATCGCCGCGAGCACCGCCATGCCTACGAGGGCGGTGAGGCCGGTGGCGACTTGGCGGGTGCCGGCCTGGCTGCTGCGGTGCTGCATACCCAGAAGTCTAGGCCTGGTGCTGAGCCTTCAGGGTTCTGGACACGGCTGCGTCGGGGCAGGGGCGGGGGTTGCGTAGGGGGCGAGGTCGATGCCCGTTGCTGTGCGCGCAGTGACGCAAAGTGGTCTATTTGTATTGGTCAATAGTGGGTCTTGAGATAAACCAAAATGGGCGAGAGGGTTGAGTTATGAACGCAAGAAATGCACTGCAGACCACATCCACCAACACCGAATTCGCCGCGCTGACCGAGCGCTTCCGGGGCGGCGTGATCATGGACGTCGTCACGCCCGAGCAGGCCCGCGTCGCCGAGCAGGCGGGTGCCGTCGCCGTGATGGCGCTCGAGCGAGTACCGGCCGATATCCGCGCGCAGGGCGGCGTCGCCCGGATGAGCGATCCCGACCTCATCGACGGGATCCGCGCGGTCGTCTCGATCCCGGTCATGGCGAAGGCCCGCATCGGCCACTTCGTCGAGGCCCAGGTGCTCGAAGCGCTCGGCGTGGACTTCGTCGACGAGAGCGAGGTGCTCTCGCCCGCCGACTACGTGCACCACATCGACAAGCGCCGCTTCGGAGTGCCGTTCGTGTGCGGGGCGACGAACCTCGGCGAGGCGCTGCGACGGATCGCCGAGGGTGCCGCGATGATCCGCTCGAAGGGCGAGGCGGGAACCGGAGACGTGTCGGAAGCGACGAAGCACATCCGCACGATCCGCGGCGAGATCGCGGGCCTCAAGGCGCTCGGGCAGGAGGAGCTGTACGTCGCGGCAAAGGAACTGCGCGCGCCCTACGAGCTCGTCGCACAGGTCGCACGCGAAGGCGCGCTTCCCGTGCCGCTCTTCACCGCCGGTGGGATCGCGACGCCGGCCGATGCGGCCATGATGATGCAGCTCGGGGCCGACGGGGTGTTCGTCGGCTCGGGCATCTTCAAGTCGAACGAGCCCGAGCGGCGGGCCGACGCGATCGTGCGCGCAACCGCGAGCTTCACCGACCCGAACGC
This sequence comes from Leucobacter komagatae, assembly GCF_000834055.1. GTDB lineage: Bacteria > Actinomycetota > Actinomycetes > Actinomycetales > Microbacteriaceae > Leucobacter > Leucobacter komagatae_A. The sequence goes on along the minus strand of NZ_JXSQ01000010.1, from coordinate 85,720 downwards.
GATCGCCGAGGCCTCGCGCGGGCTGGGCGAGGCGATGGTCGGGATCAACGTCGCGGACCTCCCCGCGCCGCACAGGCTGGCCGAGCGCGGCTGGTAGTTCGCCGAGGTGAGCCGGGCTGGTAGCGGGGCGCGGCGGGGCCCGGCTGTCGGCGGTGCTTGGCTTTCGGCGGGGCCTGGCTGTCGGCGGTGCGAGGCCGGGCCCGGCCGGACCCGGTACTAGTACGTGCCTGAGCGGGGCTCGAACGGCAATACACTGACCTGGTGTCGTTCTCGCTCTGGCTCTCGCTCCTGACCGCGTGTCTCGTCATTAGCCTGACCCCGGGTGCCGGCGCGATCAACACGATGTCGAACGCGCTCGCGCGCGGCTGGCGGCGATCGCTGTGGGGCATCATCGGCCAGCAGCTCGCGATCGTCATCCACGTGATCATCGTCGCGGCCGGCGTGGGCGTGCTCGTCGCGCGGTCGCCCGTGCTGTTCACGACGATCCGCTACGTCGGTGCCGCATACCTCGTCTACCTCGGCCTGCGCATGATATTCAGCACGCCAAGGCAGGCCGACCCTGACGCGCCCGTCGCCGTCGTGCCGCACGTCACGAACCGCGCGATGCTGCTTCGCGGGCTGTGGGTGAACCTGCTGAACCCGAAGGCGATCGTGTTCTTCCTCGCGTTCATTCCCCAGTTCGTGCGGCTCGATGAGCCGCAGCTCCCGCAGTACCTCGTGCTCACGGCAACCACGGTCGTTGTCGACGTGCTCGTCATGTGGTTCTTCTTCGCCGCGGCCGCGCGCCCGTTCGGACGCTTCGCCTCGACGGCCCGCGGACAGCGCGTGCTCAACGGCGTGTTTGGGGCGCTCTTCGTCGCCGTCGCTGCACTGCTGCTCGTGATCCACTAGGGGCGGCGATCCGGCGCTGGCTGTAGCGGGCGCGGCCCTGCCCTTCTGGCCTGGGCCTGGGCCCGGTCCCCGGTCCCGACCCCGGTCCTTGCTTCCCCGATCCGGGACCTTGCCTCCCCGATCCGGGTCCTTGCCTCCGAGCGCGGCCCTATTTTCGCGAAGTTTGGGCCGTGCTCGGAGTGGCGAGCCGGGCTCACCCGCTGGCGGGATCTTACTCTTGGGTCTGGCTAATCTGGGCGCTGTGCCCTGAAAGCGCTGGGACTGTCCGGATGAGCCATCCCTCGTATGCCTCTTGGCTCCAGCCGGAGTCGTGGACGAGCTGATTGTAGCCTTCGGGAGACAGGATGAATGAGAGGGTGTCGGCGTGCGTTTCGGGCGGGATGCTTGATGTCGCAATGCCGCGGTTTTGCAGCTCGTCGACAAGCACGAGAATGTCCGCTCGGCGGCGCTCTTGGAGGCCATCGAGTTTCGTGCTGAGTTCCAGGTCAGAGACGGCGGCAGAAACCAACGCTGTCCACAAGCGGCTGCTGCGCCTGTTTGACTCAGCAAGGAAATGCATGATGCCTGCAAGGTAGCGGGCGTTGTCGAGGTCTGCTGTGATCTCAGCCACGGGGGCGTGGGTTGCGAGCGATTCGATGCCTTCCATTCCGGCAAAGCTGTTCTCGAACGCGGCGAGCAACAGGTCTCGTTTGAAGCCGCTGGCTTTTACTGTCTCAACTGATACTCCAGCGAGCTCACCGATTCGGGACAGAGAGGTGCCTCCGTACCCGTTGGATGCGAAAAGTTCCGCGGCTGCACTCAGGATCCGGGATCGTGTTTCCGCAGCCTGTTCGTCTCGCAGCGGTGACCGATACCCACGCGTCGGGGTTGTGGCGTCAGGAACTACAGACATTTGGCCACCTCTATGGTTTAATGAAAACTTCAACGGGGGAGATTCTATTTGCTGCCCCTCACTATTCGCTGAAAGGACCCTCGTGTCCGCTGTCCTCCTCTGTAGCACCCCTGTTTACGGGCACGTCACCCCGCTTCTCGCGGTTGCCCGTCACCTGAGTGAGAACGGGCACCGCGTCCGCTTTCTGAGCGGCGCGAAGTATAGGGACGCGATCGAGGCGACCGGGGCAGAATTCCTTCAGCTCCCTGCGGATGCCGATTACGACGACTCTGACATGGACGCCGCGTTCCCCGAACGAGTTGGGCTGAAGGGCCCAGCAGGAATCCGATACGACATATCAGCAATCTTCTTGCGACCGGCGCTCAGCCAGCTTGCTGCGGTCGAGGCCGCCCTCTCGGCGGAGCCAACGGACGCAGTGCTTGTGGAGCCGATGTTTATGGGGACACTCGGGCTCATTCGGGTAGAGCGCGAGGCCAGGCCGGCTGTGATCTCGCTTGGGATCATCCCGCTTGGGCTCTCGAGCCCAGACACGGCGCCCTACGGGCTCGGGATTGCTCCGATGCGTGGCCCGGTCGGAAGGTTGCGAAACTCGATGCTCCGGTTCCTCGCCCAGAATGTCATCTTTGGCGGGGTTCAGAAAGAAGCTGAGCAGCTGATCCTCGAAGCGACGGGTGAGCCGCTTCAAGGGTTCTTCATGAACGGACAGGAGAGCGCCGATGCAATCGTGCAGTTTTCAGTGCCCGGGTTTGAATATCCGCGTGCAAACCTGCCGTCGCACGTCCGTTTTGTTGGCCCACTGTCGCGTACGGTGCCCTCCTCGGGTGAATTGCCGGAGTGGTGGGGTGAGCTTGACGGGAGCAAGCCGATGGTGCACGTGAGCCAGGGAACTGTCGCAAACCGGGACTATTCGCAGCTCATCGCACCTGCGATCGCCGGGCTCGCGGGCGAGGACGTGCTTGTCGTCGTCTCAACCGGGGGGCGCCCGGTCGAGACGTTGCCGTCGCCGCTGCCCGCAAACGTTCGAGTCGCCTCGTATCTCCCTCACGACAAGCTGCTGCCCCTCACCGATGTATTCGTGAGTAACGGCGGGTACGGGGGTGTGCACTACGCACTCGAGCATGGAGTTCCGCTCGTGGTTGCTGGGAAGACCGAAGACAAGGCCGAGGTCACTGCCAGGGTCGGGTGGAGCGGTGCGGGAGTGAACCTCGCAACGAATGCGCCCAAGCCCGAACAGGTACGGCGGGCTGTTCGCCGAGTCTTAGCAAACGACAGATTCCGGGCCGCTAGCGCGCGTATCGGGGCGGAGATCGCCGCATCTTCAGGACTTCGGGGTCTTGAAGAAGTCGTCGTACATTTCTCCGCCATCGGCGCGGCCTCGTCGCCAGAGGTACGCAGTGGATAGGTGACATCCGACTGGACCTATACGTGCATCAGCCCCTATACCCCAACGAGCGCCGATACCCAGGTGTGGGCGCTCCAATCTCGAAGGAAATCTCGCATGTTGCTCTCCGCTCCTCGAACAGAGTCGGCCCCCAGAGAACCCCGGAATGGACGCAGTCTCGTGGCCATGCTCGCGTCCGCCACGATCGCACTGACACTTTTCGCCCCGGTCTCGGCAGCGCTCGCAGACCCCGCCGATGAGGTGGCGGCCGACAGCAGCATGACGGTGAGCCCGGCGAAGGGAACGAGCGTTGGCGGCGAACGCGTCGCCATTGCGCCGAGCCAGTTCGATCGCGAGTGGGTGCACGTTGGGAGGGGAGACTACCAGTCGTTCGCCGTCACCAGAGACGGCTCTATCTATGCGTGGGGTAGCAACCGCCAAGGCCGACTCGGGATTGGCTCTGGCTCCGAATACGCTCAAACACCCACTCGAATTCCCACGCCCGACGGAACTCCTCTCGCCGGGAAGAAGTTCACGCAAGCCGAGGGGGGCCTCATGCACGGGGTCGCACTCGACACTGATGGGGTCGTCTACACCTGGGGAAATAACTCGTACGGTCAGCTAGGCAATGGCACCCATGGGCTGGAGTCATCCACGATTTCACCTGTCGCAGTGCCCACCGCTGGCACCCCGATGGCGGGAAAGACGATCGTAAAGATTGCGACAGCGACCTATACCACGGTGGTAGTTGCTTCGGACGGCTCCGTTTATGGGTGGGGACAGGGCCCCAACGGTCTTTTGGGCAATGGTGACACCGAGAATTCGGCCGTCCCCGTTCAGGTCACAACCGTAGGCACCCCAATGGCCGGGAAAAGGTCGTCGATATCTCGATCGGTGGGCACGTCATCGCCCGCACCTCGGATGGCTCGTACTACGCGTGGGGACTCAACCACGTAGGCCAACTCGGCGACGGCACTACGGCCAGCGCTCTCACGCCCATCGCTCTCAGGACCGAGGGCACTGCGCTCGAGGGAAAGACGCTTTCGCAGGTCGTCGCAGGATCAACGACCACGCTTGCGCTCGATTCATCAGGCGTGGTCTACAGCTGGGGAGATAACAAGTACGGGATGCTCGGAAATGGCACCTACGTAGATTCACCTGTTCCGACGCCCGTGCCGACTCCCGCAGGTTCTCCAATGGCCGGGAAAACGATCGTCCACATTGGGGCATCTGGACACACGATGGGGGCCGTAGCCTCAGATGGTTCTGTTTTCGGTTGGGGCTCCAACCCGACGACCGACTACTACGAGGGAGAGTCTGCGATGTGGAAGGTCCCGGTGCTGGTGAACACAGCGGGTACTTCGCTGGAAGGAAAGCACATCACTCAATTCAGAACAGGCCTGCATCGACTTGTGCTCGCCTCTGACGGCTCCATGTACACCTGGGGGTACAACGCCTCCTATCAACTCGGCAACGGAACAAAAGTGTTTTCGCCTACGCCGAGCAGCCCAATGTCTGTGGCCAGCTACGCGTTTGATGGCGTGCCGGTTGCGCTCGATGCGGAGCGCCGTGGAACTGTGCCCGCTCACGCCCCCGGCGTCGTTGACGTGACCGCAACGTTCGAAGGACGCACCGAAACAGTTGTCGGCGGATACACGTATCAGGATGTGCCCGATGCGCCAACCGAACTCACCGCTGTCCCTTCCGCTGGATCACCTCAGACTTCGATCGATGTCACGTGGAACAACCCGGCATACACCGGTCGGTCTGCGATCACCGGCAACCCCATCAAATACCGCAAGGCCGGGGATCTCGAATGGTCTGAGGCAGCCGACTCACAGATCGACGGACTTCTCCCCGGCCGAACATATGAAGTTGTCGTGCACTCACAGAACTCATTCGGGCTGAGCGTCGCTTCGGAGACCGCCTCGGTGACCACGACCCCCGACGTAACGCTCGCAATGCTCACCGTGAGTCTCAGCGATCCGCTCACCCCGGTCGTTCAGGGCGACACAGCGCAGTTCACGGTGACCGGAGCAAACACGTACGGGGACCCGCTCCCGGTTGCGCCTGAAGATGTGGAGCTGAGAAGCACCGTCGGGCGCGACGTGGGGACTGGCACCAGCATGGCGTTCGATACCGCTGGCACGCGAACAGTCACCGCAACGGTCGGTAGCGTGAGCGGGACTGTCGAGGTGACCGCATCTCCGCGGTATATCGTGACTTGGGACGAGAACTGGCCCGATGCGGATGCGCCGTCGTCCGACACTGTCTCCGCCGACACCCTCGTCGAACTCCCTGATCCTTCCGCTGCCGGCTGGGTGATCACTGGCTGGAACACCGCAGCGCAAGGCGACGGAACACCGGTGACGACCAGCACCCCACTCGCAGATATCGCAGACGGCCCGAACGTCACGTTGTACGCGAGGTGGGAGCGACGCACGCTCGAGCTCTCGCTCTCGAAAGACCGAGTGGCCGCTGGCGAAGCCGCTACGATCACCGCAACGGCGAACGGTTCGTTCGGCACGACCACCGACGCGACAGCTGAAACAGAGTTTAGCTCTCTCGACGACGTCGCAACGTTTACGGACGGCTCGGTGGTCTCGACGACCGCGGGTGCGCATGTTCTTGAGGGTGTGTTTGACGGCGCTGTGGCACGGACCACGGTCACAGTAGGACCGTCCTCGGTCGACTCACTCACCCTCACTCCTTCTGCAACGACCGTGGATCAGGGCGGCTCGCTTACCTTCACGGCTGTGGGCCATGACGAATATGGCAACTCCATCGAACTCGATCCGGCGCAAGCGAAACTCACCTCCGACGTAGACACCGACGTCGCGACAGGAATGACCATGCGGTTCCCTAGTGCGAGCCGGCACGTCGTCACCCTGACCTACGGCGACGTCAAAACGTCAGTGACAATCGAAGTTCGACCAGGGAAAACCGCCTCGAAACCGCAGGGGCTGGTCGCTTCGAAACCGCAGGGGCTGGTCGCTACAGGCGGGACCGCGGCCGTCGCACTGGGGAGCACTGCCGTGGCGCTATTGCTGCTCGGTTGCGTGTTGCTGCTGCGCCGGCGCATTCGAAGGGACGCGCACTAGTTGTAGGATCCCACACACGATGTGAACAGCTCAGGTAGCGAAGACCTCCGCAAGGATGTGTGTCACCCACTCACGCCCTTGACTCGGAGGTCTTCGCAACTCACGCCAGCGCACCAAATGACGCCAATTGGTCGCGCGACACTGTCGGCGCTCACTGGCGAGTCGGGTTGGAGTCTCTAAGTTCAGTCAAAGGCTGAACGGGGTTACGAAATGGAGCCTCGATCACGTCGACCTGATTGCCGACACCTCCGGAGTGTCCACAGACTGGCCTGCCAGGCGTGTAGCATTGGAAGCTGTTGCCCCTATAGCTCAGCGGTAGAGCTACGGACTTTTAATCCGCAGGTCGTAGGTTCGATCCCTACTGGGGGCACCAACTCAACACAGCACAAAGGCCGGTCAGAATCTCCATTCTGACCGGGCCTTTGTGGTGGTGTCGGAAGCTCTCCGCTTAGATGGTCGCGTACAGGCGGCCGTCGGCTTCGCCGCGCTGGAGCCGCCCAAGACCGTCTGGGATCTCCTCAAAACCGATCTCGGTTGCGCGGATCTTGAGATCCCCGTCGGCGATCATCTTGAGCACGGCCCTGAGGTTTTCGGGGTTGCCGTCGGGCGTTGAGCCTTTCAGCGTGATCGATCGCGACACGAGATCAAACGAGGTGAACTCCGTTTCGGTCTTCCCCAGCCCGACGAGCACAACGGTGCCTGCGTACTTTACCGCGCGCAGTGCCCCAGCAGTTGTGGTGCCAAAACCCGCGAAATCAATGATCACGTCGAGGTCTTTGCCCTCGAGCTCGGAGACGTCGGCGTACACCTCGTCGACTCCCTGCTCCTTCGCGACCTCCCATGACGACTGCCTGGGCTCCACGCCGAAGACCGTTGCCCCGAGAACCTTCGCGATTCGTGCGCCGGTCATTCCGAGCCCGCCCAACCCGACGATGCCAACACGGTCTCCCGCTTTGACCGCGCCGTGGACGGCGACGCCGGTGTACGCGGTCACCCCAGCGTCGGTCGCAGCAGCAGCTTGTCCCCAGTCGAATCCTGCTGGCAGGTGTACGAGCTGCGCCGCTGTCACCTCGAAGAAATCTGCGTATGCCCCGTCCCTGGTCGCGCCCGGGGCGTCGGCGATGATGAGCGCAGCAGCAACCGCATCGCCCACTGCCACGTTCTCCACGCCTTCCCCGATCGCGGATACGACGCCTGCGGCTTCGTGGCCGAGAATGATGGGGAGTGGCTTGGCGAACGGAATCTTGCCCTCCATGTACCCAACGTCGGTGTGGCACAGCCCCACTGCTTTGGTCTCCACAATGACGGTACCTGGGTTGGGCTGCGGAATGTCGACCTCGACCCGCTTCAGCTCACCAGGCACACTATCAAGTCTCCAGGCTTTCATGACGTTCTCTTTCTGTAGTGAATAGATGATCGTGGCACTCTGGAGAATCTCGACGTCGCAAGGACAGACACCCCCACCCGTCTCCCCAGATTTCGAGGCGCGAGGTTCGTGTTGGCCTCGGTGTCACGCGCCCAGCCTACACCCGCTATTGCTCACTTGAGCAATAGCGGAAATGGGTACACTTGGCCAATGGACGCCCGAGAACTCAGAACCGCAAATGCCCTGCGGGACGCGGTATTTGAGCTCGCAGCGCAGCGCGATATTGCGCAGGTCACTACGACGGAGCTCGCTCTCTTCGCGGGGGTGGCGCGGAGGACCGTTTATAACCACGGAAGAAGCCCGCAAGAGCTGCTGTTTCGGTTCCTGTCGGAAGAGCTGACGAGCATTCGCGAAGAACTGGAGTCGGGCTACTCGGCGCGATCCGCCGCGGAAACGTTCGAAGTTGGCCTTCGCGCGGTGCTCGCACACGTCGCAGGTCACCGCGTCATCTACGAGCAAACTGGCTCGGGGAGTGTTGGCGCTGTGTGGCATCAAATGCTGGCGAGCCACTTCGCCGGAACGCTGAGCGGTTTCCTCGGGAAGTATCACCCGACGGACTACTGGCAGAGCGACATCGCAGGCGCGAGCCGACCAGAGATCCAGGCGGTGGCCGCCGAGGTATTCGCGCACTCGATGGCGGGAGCGATCGAAGCCTGGCTGCGCATGCCTGGTGCGCGAGAGCCCGAGCTGTGTTTTCAGATCATCAAGGAGACCGTTCCGGTATGGCTGTATACCCCGCACGCTGCGGCGGGGGGATAGGCCGCACCCTCACACGGTTGCGCACTCTCGCGGGCTGTTGCCCCCAGGCGTTGAAGCGTGCCGTTTGCGCCCCCGAAAACACCGAACGCCCGGCCAGGAACTGAATCCTGGCCGGGCGTTCGCGACGTTTTTCGCCGGTTAAGCCTTTCGGCGTCCCGTGATCATCCCCCAGATGAGGAGCACGACGAGTGCTCCACCAATTGCGAGGGCCCAGGTCTGAAGCGACCAGAAGTCCTCGAGTGGAGCATTGAACAGCAGTGAACCGAGCCAGCCGCCGATGTTTGCCCCAATGACGCCGAGAATCAGCGTCGCGAACCAGCCGCCACCACTTTTGCCCGGCATGATCGCCTTTGCGATTGCCCCGGCAATGAGCCCGAGCAGAATGAAAGCTAAGAATCCCATGAGTTTCCCCTTTCGCTTGGGTGTCCAATTATTCTCTGTTGACAATGCGAGTCAAGGGTTTTGGTGAATGTCACAGTTTTTGCGACACGCCTGGATTGCTCCCAAAGCGAACCGTCAGGCCCGCTCAGGCGCCTACGTTTACAGTGGGGAGTGCATTCGCTCGAAATTGGCACGTATCCGCGGTCGCACACGGCTCCTCGCGGTCGGGGCCATGGGCGATGCGGGAAGGAAGCACAATGAGCTGGGAACTGATTCCAGGCGGCCAAGAGCCGGGCAGAGGGCCTGCGCGCCGATTCCCGTGGGGTGTCCCGCTCGCGCTCGGCGTCGTCACTGCGCTGCTCGGGCTTACGCTGCTCATCTGGCCGTTTTTCGCAGGCAGCAGGATCCTCGCATTCCTGATCGGGGCCGCCCTCATCGGCAACGGGCTCGCCGCGATCGTTGGATCTCGGGGCCGTGGCTTCAGCACCCCAGCGGCAGTCTTGTTCATCGTGCTTGGCGTCGTCGCTATCGCATTCCCCGAGCTGACGGTGAGCCTGCTGGTGGGCTTCGTCGCCGCAACCATGCTGTTCATCGGCGTGCTGTGGCTGGCGATCGCGGTGCGGATGCGTCAGGGGATCCACTGGATCTTTGTCGCGCTACCCGCCGTGCTCATCGTGCTCGGCGTCGCCGCACTGCTGTGGCCCTCACTCGCGCTTATCCTCGCGGCGTTCGCCGCAGGGCTTCTCACGACCCTCATCGGTGGCTCGCTTATCTGGGCTGCTGTGTCACTGCGTCGCGGCGAACGGTAACGTAGCTGCACGTATGACAAGAGAACATCAGCGCCCCATTCTGCAACCATCCGCAGCCTTCGACGGAATCATCGGCTCAGACGATCCCGAGGCAGCTCATCGAATAGCCCAGGAAACCTCGTGGGCACTACTCCATCGCGTGCGCAAGGTAGCCGATCCCGAGACCGTGCGACGCGTTGTCGAGGTCGCGGCTGGCGACGGGATCAACGACATTGCCGAGCTGTGGGCCCGCGAGAGCCCGAACTCGCTGGCAGGCGTGCTCTGGCGGCTCTACCTGCTCAGGCGGATCCCACTCGCAGACCCTGAGGGCACCGCAGACCTATTCCGCCGCGGCTCGCAGCGCATCGGCACGATCGACCCAGTCGTGGTGGGAGCGGTCGAGCCCGCCACGCCCGAGACCATCGCTGAACTCTGCGACAAGATTCTGCGTGGCGCATTCGTCGGGGACCTCGGGGTGACGCTCGACCGCGCAGCGGCCTACTCTCGCGTGATGGCGGCCGGAGCGGCGGAACTCGCAGATGACAGGGATCCACACGACGAAGAACACGGCAGCGAGCTCACCACGCGCGCGCTTCGGTACACGACGATCGCACGTGAACTTGACGGAGCTGCGCGCAGATGGCGCGACGGAACACTTGGCTAACGGACAGCAGATTCAGTAACTCCGGGTACACTTATGAGTGCCGGGCCGCAGTTCCCCGGGCTCCAAAAATTGCCGCTTCGAGCGGCCTTCCGCCGAGAGGCGTTCTGCGGCTCGGTCTCTTCTTTTCGGCGCTCTCCGGTGAGGTTTCCCGGACGCAGCTGCAGTAACTCTTGGATCTGCGCATCCTCTGCAGCTTTTCGCGCAATTCTTCCTTGTTACGGTGGATCCGATATCTTCTGCAGCGCACTCGCCAGCGCGCTCTGCAGCGCACCAGCCCGAGCACCAGCCCGCGCGGCGGCTCAGCGCCAAATGCCAACGCGCCCGCCCGCAGAGCGGACGAGCGCGAACAGAGCACGAGCAGAGGGGACGGACACGAGCAGCGGACGAGCAGAAGCAGCCCGAAACCTTCCTAGCGGAAGCCTCCCTGCCGAAGCCCCCGAAGCCCCGAAGCCTCCCTAGCCGAAGCGGCCCGAGACGTAGTCCTCGGTCGCCTGCACGGTTGGCGCACCGAAGATCGTCGCGGTGTCGTTGTACTCGATGAGCTTGCCCGGCTTGCCGGTGCCGGCGATGTTGAAGAACGCGGTGCGGTCGGAGACGCGCGATGCCTGCTGCATGTTGTGGGTCACGATCACGATCGTGTACTCCTGCTTGAGCTCTGAGATGAGGTCCTCGATCGCGAGCGTCGAGATCGGGTCGAGCGCCGAGCAGGGCTCGTCCATGAGGAGCACCTCGGGGGAGACCGCGATCGCACGCGCGATGCAGAGGCGCTGCTGCTGCCCACCGGAGAGGCCAGCGCCCGGCTTTTCCAGGCGGTCCTTCACCTCGTTCCAGAGGTTCGCGCCGCGGAGCGACTTCTCGACGAGGGCATCGGCGTCGCCCTTGGAAATGCGCTTGTTGTTGAGCTTCACACCGGCGAGCACGTTGTCGCGGATCGACATCGTCGGGAACGGGTTGGGCCGCTGGAAGACCATGCCAACCTGGCGCCGTACGAGCACGGGATCGACCCCGGCGCCGTAGAGATCTTCACCGTCAAGCATGACGCTGCCCTCGACGCGTGCGCCTGGGATCGTCTCGTGCATCCGGTTCAGCGTGCGGAGGAAGGTGGACTTCCCGCAGCCCGACGGACCGATGAACGCCCGTGACCGAGCGCGGCTCGATCGCGAGTGAGACGTCTTCGACTGCAAGAAACTTCGAGTAGTAGACGTTGAGGTCTTCAACTTCGATGCGCTTCGACATGTGCTGCTTTCTGTGGGTGTGGTCTGTGATCAGCGCGCGACGGCGGAGAACCGGCGGGCGATGAGGCGGGCAATGAGATTGAGCGCCATCACGATGAGGATGAGGAGGAGCGCTGCTGCCCACGCGCGCTCGATGAACGCTGAGGCCGGATTGCCCTGGTTCGCGAACTGCGTGTACACGTACACGGGCAGCGACTGCATACGGTCGCTGAACAGGCTGTAGTTCATGCTCGCGGTGAAGCCTGCGGTGATGAGCAGCGGCGCGGTCTCGCCGATGACGCGAGCGATCGCGAGCATCACGCCCGTCATGATGCCGGCCATCGACGTGGGGAGGACCACCTTGAGGATCGTGCGCCACTTCGGCACGCCGAGCGCGTATGAGGCCTCACGGAGCTCGCTCGGCACGAGGCGGAGCATCTCCTCGCTTGAGCGCACGACGACGGGGATCATGAGCACCGCGAGTGCGACGGCGCCGATGATGCCCATGCGGGCTCCTGGGCCGAGGATGAGCACGAATGCTGCGTATGCGAAGAGGCCGGCGACGATTGAGGGAATACCCGTCATCACGTCCACGAGGAAGGTGATGATCTTCGCGAGCCGGCCGCGACCGTACTCGACGAGGTAGATCGAGGTCATGAGGCCAAGCGGCACCGCGATGATGGTCGCGGCGAGGGTGATGAGCAGGGTGCCGATCATCGCGTGGAGCGCGCCGCCGCCCTCACCGGTGACGTTGCGCATCGACGAGGTGAAGAACTCGAGGTCGAAGCGGGCGACACCGTTGGAGACGACCGTGATCGCGAGGGAGATGAGCGGGATGAGCGCGACGACGAAGGCCGCGGAGACGAGCACGGTGACGAGCCGGTCGGTGATCTTGCGGCGCATTGTTGCCGCGGAGGAGGCTGCAGAGAGAGACATGGTTACGCTCCGGTCCGTGCGGTCTGGCGGCTCACAATCCACCGCGCGAGCGCGTTCACGAGGAAGGTGACGATGAAGAGGATGAGGCCCGTTGCGATGAGCACGTTGACGTTCTCGCCGTATGCCTCTGGGAAGGTGAGCGCGATGTTCGCTGCGATCGTCGACGGGTTGTCAGCGGTGAGGAGCTTGAACGAGACGACGCCGCTCGCGGAGAGCACCATCGCGACGGCCATGGTCTCGCCGAGCGCGCGGCCGAGGCCGAGCATCGCGCCCGAGATGATGCCTGGCTTCGCGAAGGGAAGTACGGAAAGGCGGATCATTTCCCAGCGAGTGGCGCCGAGCGCGAGCGCGGCCTCTTCGTTGAGTTTTGGCGCCTGGAGGAAGACCTCGCGGGAGATTGCGGTCATCACGGGGAGGATCATCACTGCGAGCACGATCGCCGCGGTGAGAATCGTGCGGCCCGTTCCCGTCGCAGTGCCGCCGAAGAGCGGGATCCAACCGAGGTTTTCGTTGAGCCACACGTAGAGGGGGCGGACGGCCGGTGCGAGGACGAGGATGCCCCAGAGGCCGTAGACCACGCTCGGCACCGCCGAGAGCAGGTCGATGATGTACCCGAGCACCGCGGAAAGCCGTCGCGGTGCGTAGTGGGAGATGAAGAGTGCGATCCCGATAGAGAGGGGGAGCGCGATGATGAGTGCGAGGACAGCGGCCCAGACGGTGCCGAAGACCAGCGGGCCAACGTAGGCCCAGAAGTTGGTGGTGAGCACCGACGCGGTGTCGCCTGTTGCGACGAACGCGGGGAGGCTCTGCACGATGAGGAAGATTGCGACGGCGGCGAGGATGACCAGAATCATGCTGCCTGATGCGATGGCCGTGCGCGAGAACACTCGGTCGCCGCGGCTGAGAACCTGGCGCGGCGCGGTCGTGGGTGCAGTCACTAGGGGAGTGCCTTCCGATGTGTGGTTGGTTGCGACCTGACTGGGGCCGAAGCCCTGGCAGGATCGGCGCTCACCGGGTGAGCCGCCGATCCTGCCAGGCGGTGGCTAGCTGATCGACGCTACAGCGGCGACGGCCTGCTCGCGGAGCGTGTCCGAGATCGGCGCCGAGCCTGCCGCCTTCGCGGCGACTTCCTGGCCCTCGGAGCTCACGATGTAGTCGAAGTACGACTTGACGAGCTCGGCGTTTGCCGGATCCTCGTACTTCTCGCAGCCGACGAGGTAGCTCACGAGCACGATCGGGTAGACGCCCGCTTCGGTGCTGGTGCGGTCAAGGGCGATCGCGAGGTCGTGCGCGGTACGGCCCTCTTCGAGCGGCGATGCGTCAACGATTGCTGCCGCGGCCTCAGGTGTGAACGGAACGTACTTCTCGCCAACCTTGATGCTCACGGTACCGAGATCGTCTGCCTTCGAAGCGTCGGCGTAGCCGATGGTGCCGACGCCGCCCTTCACTGCCTCGACGACACCCGAGGTGCCCTGGGCTGCCTCGCCGCCGGTGATCTCTGCTGGCCATTCCTCGACCGAGCCTGCGGTCCACGCCTCGGGGGCTGCAGCTGCAAGGTAGTCGGTGAAGTTGCCCGTGGTGCCCGACTTGTCGGAGCGGTGAACCGGCACGATCGCCTGGTCGGGGAGGGTCGCGTCAGCGTTCGCCTCTGCGATAGCAGGGTCGTTCCACTTCGTGATCTCGCCGGTGAAGATCTTCGCGACAGTCGAAGCGTCGAGGTTCAGCTTGTCGACACCGTCAACGTTGAACACGATGGCGATCGGGGAGATGTACGCGGGGATCTCGACGATGTCGCTCGTCGTGCACGCGTCGAAGGGGCCCGCGGTGATCTCGTCGGTCTTGAACGCGCGGTCCGAGCCAGCGAACGCTACTGCGCCCTTCTGGAAGGACTCGCGGCCGGCACCCGAACCCGAGGGGTCGTAGTTGATGGTGACGTCAGCGTTCGCGGTCTGGAAGCCAGCGATCCACCCCTGCTGCTGAGCCGCGTCCTGTGAGGAAGCGCCAGCGCCGGAGATCGTGCCGGAGAGCGACGATGCGGTCTCTTCGCCAGTGTCGGGTGCGCCCTCATTGGTAGCGCAGCCGGTGAGGATAAGCAGGGCGGCGCCGCCGACAGCGGCTGCCTTCATCGTGGATGAGAACTTCACGAGTGTCGTGTCCATTCTGATGTGGTGTGATCCTGAAGTGCGGGGCGAGTGCCCAACGGTCTCAACGCTAAGGAGCGGGTGTGACTGGGATCCGACCGGAGGGTAAACATGAGGTGAACTCGCGGTGATGCTCGGGCGTCGCTAAGCCGCCAGGCGCGGCAGCGCTCAGACTCGGGTGCTGCGGTGCGGCCGCGGGCACTGCGCTCGCCGCAGCAGCACGAAAGGGGGTTCCCGCCGTTTCCGGCGTGAACCCCCTGTGGCGCGCGTGCGCGTGTTCGTTGCTGCGCGGCCTAGCGCGTGGCCTGGGGCGTCGCGCGCGAGCCGAACGTGATGTACCGCTCCCCGCTCGGGAGCGAGTAGAACCGCACCGACGCCCACGACTGGGCGCCCTCGGGGCGGATCGCGAAGACGTCCTCGCGCACTGGCACCAGTTCGAACTCGGTGACGGCGTTCGCCATGAAGCTCGCTGCGGCACCGCTTACGGTGTTGCGGAGGCGCAGCGACCCATCCTCCTCGAAGACCTCCATGAGGACGTCCGTGCGGCGGTAGCTACCAACGTAGCGGGCCACGTCAGCCGTATACGGCACGGTCGGGGGTGCGAACGGCGCCGGAACGGTCACCCCGGCGAGCTCGTCGAAGATCTCGGTGAACAGCTGCTGGTAGAGATCCTTCGTGTTCCCGCCGTTCGTCATGAGAATGACGGCGAGACCGGAGTCAGGTAGCACGCGGAGGATCGCCGACTGGCCGATGGTGCCACCGTCGTGACCAAAGAGGCGCGTTCCGCCCCAGTCGAAACGGATCCAGCCGAGCCCCCACGAATCGCCAAACGCGCTCGGGTCAGGCAGCCCGACCTGGAACTCCGTCATGCGAGTTGTGCTCTGCTCAGACAGGATCCTCGTGCCGTTTCCTGCGACCCCGCCGAGGAGGTGCATTCTCGCGAACTCAAGCACTTCGCCGGCTGTCGAGTTGATGATGCCTGACGGTCCGAGGGATCGCGGAGGCGACCACTGCTTGGCGACGAGCGGCCCGTGCTCGTCACGCCCGAGGTGGCCGAATGCGGCGCGGTGCCTGAGTGCTTCCTCCGGCAGCGTCCCGGTGCGTTGCAGGCCGAGCGGGGCGTAGATGCGCTGGCGCAACGCCTCGTCCCATGAGAGGCCGGTGAGCTGCTCAATAACTCGGCCAAGGATCACGTATCCCGAGTTGCAGTAAGAGAACGTCGCACCGACGGGATGCGTGGTGGCCACTTCAGCGAGCGACGCGACGTACTTTTCGATGCAGTCGTCGCCGCGGCCCGTGTCGGTGAACACGTCGCCGTCAATGCCGCTGGTGTGCGTGAGCAAGTGCCGCACGGTAATGGCCTGTGCTGCGTCCGCATCCGCGAGCGTGAAGCCGGGCAGCACATCGACGACGCGGGTGTCGAGCGTGAGCGCGCCCTCGTCGATGAGTTGCATTGCGACGGTCGCCGTCCACGGCTTCGTTATCGAACCGATCTGGAAGAGCGAGTCGGTTGTTGTTTCGACGCCGGTATCGGCGTTGAGTACGCCGTGGCAGGCGAGCGCGGGCTCATCACCGAGGCGGAGGATGCCGAGCGTCGCGCCAGGGATCCCGTGGAGCTCGGCGAGCTCGCTCAGCCGCTGCTGCCAGTGCGCCGCATCGAGCGCCGCGCCGTGCGCGGGAGACCCGGCGGGCGGCGCGTAGCGCACAACCCAGTCAACGATGCGGCGGTTCCAGTCTGCCCGGTGCGAGGGCTTTCCGCTGCGGAGGAAGCCGTGCGCCCCGCCAGGGTAAACGACAAGCTCCGTAGGCACGCGCTGTTCGCGCAGGGCAGTGAACCACTGCTCTGCTTGCCCGACAGGACACCGCTGGTCGTCGCCGCCGTGCACGATGAGTGTCGGCGTGCTCACATCGCCAACGCGCGTGTACGGGGACTGCCGCATCGTGGCCTCGGGATCCTCCCACGGCATCGCCTGGTGCTCGAGCCGCGACAGAAAATTGCCGACGTCTGAGGTGCCTGCGAGGCTCGTGAGGTCGGCAACGACGCCGCCGGTCACCGCGGCAGCGAAGCGCTGATCCCGCGAGGTGAGGTAGCAGGTCATGTAGCCGCCGTAGCTGTAGCCGGCGAGGGCGAGCCGATCCGGGTCGGCGATACCCTCGGCGACGAGCGTGTCGAGCGGCTCCAAGAAGTCGTTGGCGTCGCTTGAGCCCCACACCCCAAGCACGGCCCGCATGAAGTCTTCGCCGTAGCCGTCGCTGCCGCGCGGGTTGAGGATGAGCACCGCCCAGCCGCGGCTCACGAGCTCGTGGTGGTACGCGTGGAACGGTTCGGCGGCGCCATTCCAGGCGTTGTGCGGGCCGCCGTGGACGTCGAGTAACAGGGGGAGCGGGCCCGAGAGCGATGGATCCCGGCGCAGCCAGCCGTGCACGACGGTGCCGTCTGAGATCGTGAAACTGCGCGATTCCGGCGCGACCACCCCCGGCTCCTCCGGTGAGTACGCGGTGAGTACTGTCATCTCGCCGGAGGTAAGGTCCACCAGGACGACCTCGTCGAAGCGGGTGTCGTGTGCGACGATCGCGGCCGCGCGCGAACCGGCGACTGCCATCCCCGATACGTTGGCATCGCCAGTGAGGATCGGGCGCACCGTGGTGCCGGCAAGGTCGCTGGCGTACAGGTGCGTGTAGCCGTTGTCGCGGGCGCAGAACACCAGCTCGGTTGCCGCTCCAGTGAGCTGCGGCAGCGCGCCAGGGTAGCCGGGGCCCCCAGGCATGACGTTTCTGTCGAGCGCTGCCGTGAGGTTCGTGTGGCCCGAGCCGTCGAGTGGCAGCAGGAACACGCTCGCGTTGCCGATCTCTGTATCTGCGCGGCCGACCGCGAGGAGGCCCGTGCCATCCGGCGTCCAGCCGACAGCTGTGAGCTGCGCATCGAGGGCGCTCACGAGCTGCGGCGTCCCCTTCGCGCTGTGCGTCGGTACGACGTAGACCGCGCTCGCAAGAGTGAGGTCGGTGTCCTCCTCCATGCCAGCGGAGAACGCGATCCGCTCGCCGTCTGGCGACCAGACTGGGGCGCCAGCGAACCAGTCGCCCCGTGTCAGCTGCAGCACGCTGCGGTCGGCAAGGGTGACGACGTGGACGTGGGAGCGCACGGTGCCGAAGAAGCCCCTGCCATCGAGCTTGTAGCCGAGCCGGTCGGTGACCAGTGGCGCCGTGCGGCGGCGCGTGGACTCTGCTGTGCCGTCCCCGGGTAGCGCCGCGCTATCTATCGGGCCCGTGAACGCGATCCGTAAACTGTCTGTGCTCCACACCGGGGCACCTGCACCCAGCGGCTGCGACGAGACCTGCTCGGGCTCCCCACCCGCGAGCGGCAGCACCCAAAGCTGAGCCGGTCCCTCCTGCACGCGCAGGAACGCGATGTGGTTGCCGTCAGGGCTCCAAGCAGGAGCGGTGTCTGCGGTGCCGTAGGTCAGGCGACGCGCCTGCCCGCCAGCCGCCGAGACCACCCAGAGTGAGCGCTCATCCCGGTCGGCAGCGCGGTTCACGGTGCGCAGGACGTAGACGATCTGCGATCCGTCAGGCGAAATTGACGGCTGTTCGGGGAGCGCTTGCGCGATGAACTCGTCAGTGAGAATGCGCCGTTGCGTCATAAGGGAACTCCTGTTCGGCTGGTGTGCGGTTTGGGCGGCACCTGATTGGCGGTGTCGCCTGCGACGCCGCCAACCCTGGCTGGTCCCGGAGCGTGCTTCGGCTACTGCGAGATGCGGCGGCTCGCGCGGCCGTTGTGGAGGTGCGTCGCCTTGCCAGCACCGTCGTCGCCAACGAACTCGTACTGCGGGGTGGTCACGCCGTCGACGGTGAGCGAGAGCACGGTGTCGCCCCGCCAGTGCACGAGCTCAGCCGGCTCCGGCTTCGGGCCGATTTCCGCGAAGATTCCCTGCAGCTCATGCGTGATCCAGATGCGCCCGTCATCGTCCTGCGAGACGTGAATGTCTGCGGCCTGCGACCGGTAGGTGCCGACGTAGCGCGACGCGTCAATGCGGCTAGCGTCGGCTGGCGGTGTCGGAGCGGGGTGCGGTGCGATCCCGGTGAGGCGATCCACCGCGGGCAACACGAGGTCGGTGTAGAGCCCCTGCCCACTTCCGCCGTTCGTGAGGAGGGCGACCGCGACGCCGTGGTCGGGGAACACGCGGAAGAACGCGGCCTGTCCGAGCGTCCCGCCGTTGTGCCCGATCGCCCTGCCACCAGCCCAGTCGAAGATGCGCCAGCCGAGCCCCCACCCGTCGCGGCCGGTTCCGAGCACGGGAAGCTTGACCTGTTCCTCCTGCATCGCGGCGACGCTCGCGGCGCTGAGGATCTGGGTGCCGTCTGGGCCGACGCCGCCGTTCAAGTGCAGCTTCGCGAAGCCAAGCAGGTTCTCAGCGCTCATGCCAAAGATCGAGCCCGCTGGGGCGTGGGCCCGAATCAGTGACCACTCGCTGGCTGGTTGCGGTTCGCCGCCAGCCTCACGAGTGAGGTGGCCGAGCGCTGCGCGGAAGCGGATCGCCTCCGCCGCGCTCGTCGCAGCACGGTCGAGCTGGAGCGGAGTGATGAGGTGCTCGCGGAGGCTGACGTCGTAGCGGGTGCCCCGCACAACCTCGACGAGTCGGCCGAGCACCGCGAAGGCGGCGTTGTTGTAGGAGAACATCTCACCGGGTGCGAACAGCTGAGGGATGTCGCTGAGTACCTCGACGAAGCGCTCGACTGCGTCTTCGCCCTGGGTGGTCGCGGTGAACACATCGCCCTCGAAGCCGGAGGTGTGGCTGAGGAGCTGACGGACGGTGATGCGGGTCGCCGCCTGCTCGTCGGCGAGTGCGAACTCTGGCATGTAGCGCTGCAGCGGAGCGTCGAGCTCAACGAGCCCCTCGTCAACGAGCTGCATGACGAGGGAGGCCGTCCATACCTTGGTGATGGAACCGATCTGGAATACCGAATCCGGTGTCGCCTCAACGCCCGTGAGCTTGTTGAGCACACCGCTCGCTGTCGTGAAGATCTCGTCGCCGCTGAGCACCGCGATGGAGGCCGCTGGAACGCGGTGCTTGCGGAGGAGTTCTGGCAGCTGCTCTGCAATCCAAGCGCCAACCTGATCCAGTGATTCCGTCATTGGTATCCTCCCCATCGAGAAATGCGACCCGTCCGCGGATAGCGGCTGTATCGATCCTATGGTCTGCAACGCAGGGGTTCTTGTGCGCTGGCGCTAACAGATTGCGCGGCCTTCGTTCGATGCGACAGTCGCGCGGCGAGCCGGCCGGCGTCAGGTTCAAATCGTTGCACGCCGGACGAAACGCTCACCGTAGACTCAGGGCCATGACGCACTCAGCCGTTGCCGCGCGGTCGGCACGCGCCGTGTTCCGCTCGGGCGCGGCACTCCTGGCGCTCGCACTCATCGTCGGAACCGCTGGCTGCGCCGATGAGCCGGAGCAAGACGCGCCCGCTCCGCCAGCGCCAGTAAAACCCCAGGAACCGCAGGAGGAGCCCGAGCAGGTGGTCACGCCGCAGCCAGGCCTTGGCCCAGCCTGCCCAACCGATCACTGCGTGAGCATCGCGTTTGCTGGCGACTTCCTGTTCCACCCCGGGCTGTGGCGGCCGTTCGCGATTCCGACAACGGAAGAGGGCCACAACTTCGATTTCCTTCCGCTCCTCGACGGCGCGAAGCAGTACCTCGACGCGAGTGATCTTGCGATCTACCAGCAGGAGACCCCGCTCGCCGCGCCGGGCGGCCCGTACGCGGGGTTTCCCCTGTTCAGCACGCCACCAGAGGTTGCGGTTGCGGCGAAAGCGATCGGGTTTGACGTTGCGACGACGGCCTCGAACCACAGCGTCGATATGGGCACCGAGGGCCTCGTGCGCACGCTCGACACCCTCGAGGCCGCCGGGCTCGAGCACACCGGGACGTACCGGGAAGAGGGCGAACGCGACGTGCCCCTCATCGTCGAAGCGAACGGTGTGAGGATCGCGGTCATCACCTCGACATACGGGCTCAACGGCAACTTCAGCGAGTTCGATTGGCAGGTGGATTTCAGCGGAACCGACTTCGACCTCGATATCGAACGGTCGATCGCGAAGGCGAAGACCGCGCGCGAACTCGGCGCCGACATCGTTATCGGCGTGCAGCACAACGGCGCAGAATACTGGTCGCAGCCGACCACCGAACAGACCGCCGATGCGCACGCGCTCATGGACTCAGGCGAGTTCGACTTCATGTACTCGAATCACACGCACTCGATCCAGCCGTTCGAGATGCACAACGGCAAGTGGATCCACTACGGCACAGGTAATTTCGTGAGCGAGAGCGCGCCGCCGGCGAACCGCGTGAACAACGAGTTCCTGCTCTCGCGGGTGCAGTTTGCGCAGCACCCAGATGGCTCGTGGGAGGCCGTGGATCTCGCCTGGGCTGCCGCGACGAACCTGCAGAACCAGGGCTACCGGTGGTGCTCGGTCGCGAGCGATGCGCCGCAGGGCGTGTGCCAGTGGCCAGAGTTCGACGCCGACGTGCGCGAGCGCACACGGGCGACGGTCGAATCGCTCGGCGCTGCCGAGCATGGCCTACACGAGTGGCTCATCACCGAAGAATGATGCGCCGCCGCTAGGCGAGCAGCATGAGCGCGCCCGGTTCAACACGCACCTCGAACGGGCCCGTACCCACCTGCTCCCCGTCAGAGAACGCGATCTCGTCTGCAGCGTCGATCCGCACCCGTTCGACCCGGGTGATCGTCACCTCGGGCAGGCGTTCGTGCCGTGCCCGCGCGAGGAGGAGGAGCACCCGAAGCAGCCGCAGCTTCGGGCCGTCAGCAATCTCGACAATGTCGAGCGAGCCGTCGTGCACGGAGGCGAGCGGCGCGAGCCGGATGCCGCCGCCGATCGCCCGCGTGTTCATCACCGTCGCGATTACCCCCATGAACGACCGCTCGCGGTCGCCAGAGCGCACGGTGAAGCGGCGCCCGCGGAGCACGGGGAGCTCCGCAAGCAACGCGAGGTGGTAGCGAAGCGGCCCGAGCGGGAGGCGGATCGCGTTGGCGCGCCGGTTGACCGCCGCGTCGAGCCCGATGGAGAGCGCGCCGGCGAACCAGTGCTCCGCGGTGCCTGGGCGCTCGACCACACCGAGATCCACTGCGAGCGGCGCACCCTCCGCGGCGAGCACCCGCGCGACGGCGGCCGCCGGGCTGCTGGGGAGGTTGAACTGGCGGGCGAAGTCGTTGCCGCTGCCTGCGGGAACCACGCCGATCGGCAGCGCTCTCGCCTCAGCGACCTGGAGCACGAGGCCAATGAGCCCGTCGCCGCCGACGAGCACGAGCCCGCGGAGGCCATCGGCGCATGCCGCGCGCACCTTCGCCTGACAGTCTGCGCCGTCGGTGCCGGTGATCTCAATCGCGTGCACCCCTGCCGACGCAAACTCGGCGAGCACCACCTTCGCGACTCGAGCACCCCGGCCGAGCGCTGACCTCGGATTTACCACCACGCCGTACGGCGCTTCATTGCGCATGAACAACCCCTGACAGCTCAGAAAGAGCTAGTGCTTGAGCGGATACGTTTCGACACCGAGGATGCCCGCGCCCGGTCGGGTGCGGGAGAAGTGAAAGACCGAAAATCCGGCTGGCGGGAGGCGAGCCGCGTCCTCGACGTACTCGCCAGGCAGACTACCACTTGCCAACATGAGTTCGCGAGCAAGATCGGGTAGCACTGGTAGGTGGCTGCACACGACTGTCGAGCGGCCGCGCTTCACGATCTTCCCAATGAGCCTGCGGGTCGCGGTGAGGTCGCCCCTGTCCCAGAAATCCTGGCTCAGGCAATCGCGTTCCCGCACATCCTTGCCGATGCGCTCCGCGAGGGGCGCAACGGTGGCGAGGCACCGCGTCGCGGTGGAGGAGTAGATTCGGCGCGGAGCGAAGCTGCGAAGGATCGGCGCGAGCGTGTGCGCCTGGCGTTCGCCGCTTGGGGTGAGCGGGCGGAGGTAATCCTCCGCTGCTTCTTCGCCGCGTGCCGTTGCCTTCGCGTGCCGCAACAGCGTGACCGAAAACGTGTCGAGGAGGCCGGGGGCTGCGAGCTTGAGGAAGACGTCGAACAGTTCGCGGTCGGCCTCGTAGCTGAGGAGGTCGCGTGCCGCGGCGACCGGCACCCACTCGAGTGCTTGCACCTCGGAGTTTGGCTTGAACGTCGAAGCGAGCGCCATTTTTGCTGTGACTTCGGCAGCCCAGTACTGCACGATCTTCGCGTTGCCGCCTGGCAGCTCGTAGTGGATCGTGCCGAGGGTCGCTCCGAGCCTCACCCGCAGGCCTGTCTCCTCACGGGTCTCGCGCACCGCAGCCTCCGGCATGCTCTCGCCTGCGTCGAGTTTGCCCTTCGGGAAGGAGATGTCCCGCTGCTTTCTCCTGTGGATGAGCAGCACCATGAGTTCCTCTGCGCCGGCAGGGGTGAGTACGCGCCGCCACGGGATCGTGCCCGCGGCAAAGATCTGTTTCGTCACGAAGTTACCGTGCTCTCCTCGCCTGGGTGCGGTCTGTCATCACGAGATCCTGCAGGTCGGGGAGCGGCTCGCCCTCTTCGCTGACGACGCGGCGCTGCCACGATCCGTCGGGGAGCATGCGCCACGACGAGACGTCGTCGCTGAACGCGAAGCCGAAGAACCGGTCAACGCGCGCGAGATGTTCGCGCTCGGCGAGGCTCACGAGCACCTCGATGCGCCGATCGAGGTTGCGGTGCATGAGGTCGGCGCTGCCGATGAACACGTCTCGCTCGCCGTCGTTCTCGAACGAGTAAATTCGTGAGTGTTCGAGGTAGCGTCCGAGTACGGAACGCACGCGGATGTTCTCGGATAGCCCTGGGACGCCCGCGCGGATCGAGCAGATGCCACGCACCCAGACGTCGACGGGAACACCGGCCTGACTCGCGCGGTACAGCGCATCGATGATGGCCTCATCAACCATGGAGTTCGCTTTCAAGCGGATACCGCTTGGCCGGCCAGCCCTGGCATGCTCCGCTTCGCGCTCGATCCGCTCGAGCAGCCCGCTGCGCAGCTGCAGGGGCGCGACGAGGAGCCGGTCGTAGTCGGTTTCGATCGCGTACCCGGAGAGCACGTTGAACAGCTTCGTGACGTCGCGGCCGATCTCGGAGGACGTCGTGAAGAGCCCGAAGTCCTCATAGATTCGGCTTGTCTTCGGGTTGTAATTGCCCGTACCGATGTGGCAGTAGTGGGTGAGCTTTCCGCTCTCCTCACGAATCACCTGCACGAGCTTGCAGTGCGTCTTCAGCCCGACGATGCCGTAGACGACGTGCACCCCGGCCTGTTCGAGCTTGCGAGCCCAGGTGATGTTCGCTTCCTCGTCGAAGCGTGCCTTCACCTCGACGAGCGCGAGCACCTGCTTGCCTGCCTCGGCAGCCTTGATGAGCGAGGCAACGATGGGGCTGTCGCCCGACGTGCGATACAGGGTCTGCTTGATCGCAAGCACGTCTGGGTCGGTGGCCGCCTGCTCAATGAAGGCCTGCACGCTGGTCGCAAACGATTCGTACGGGTGATGCACGAGCACCTCACGCCTGGCGATCGCAGCGAACATGTCTGGCTTATCGCTCGGCGAACTCGTGCGAAACGCCGGGTGCGTGACGGGGATGTGCGGCTGGTACTTGAGGTCTGGCCGGCGCAGGCTCGCAAGCCCGAACAGCCCCGAAAGGTCGAGCGGCGCCGGAAGCGTGTAGACCTGCTCTTCGTCGATGTCGAATTCGCGGATGAGGAGGTCGAGCGTTGCCTCGTCCATGTCGTCGGAGATTTCGAGGCGGATCGGCGGGCCGAAGCGACGGCGCAGCAGCTCCTTCTCGAGCGCCTGGATGAGGTTCTCTGTCTCGTCTTCCTCGATCTCAACGTCCTCGTTGCGGGTGACGCGGAAGACGTGGTCGTCGATAACCTTCATGCCGGGAAAGAGCCCGTCGAGCTGGTTCGCGATGAGCTCTTCGAGCGCGATGAAGCGAACGTTGTCGTCGGACTCGCGGCGATCCACACGCACGTAACGGGGGATCATCTGCGGCACCTTCAGGCGCGCGAATTCGATCTTGTCGGTGTTCGGGTTGTGCACCCTGATCGACAGGTTGAGCGCGCGGCCCGAAATGTAGGGGAAGGGGTGCGCAGGGTCGACGGCGAGCGGCATGAGCACGGGGTAGATGCGCTGCTCGTAGTAATTGGTGAGGATCTCGCGGTCGGCATCGTCGAGGGCCTCCCACTCGACGATGTGGATCCCGGCGTCAGCGAGTTGCGGCTTGACCTTCTCCGCGAAGCAGCGAGCGTGCCGCAGCTGCAGCTCGGAGGCGGTGCGGTTGATCTCAGCGAGCACCTCGGTCGGGGCGCGCCCGACGTTCGTCGGAACCGCAAGCCCTGTGACGATGCGGCGCTTCAGGCCGGCAACGCGGACCATGAAGAACTCGTCGAGGTTCGTCGCGAAAATGGAGAGGAACTTCGCTCGCTCAAGCAGCGGAACGGTTTCGTCTTCCGCGAGCTCGAGGACGCGCTGGTTGAACGCGAGCCAGCTGAGTTCGCGGTCGATGTACCGATCGGCGGGCAAAGCCCCGTCATCGACGATGGTGATCTCGCGGGTCTCTTCGCTCATGGTTCTATTCTGGCACCTAGTGTCCGGCTGGGCCGCGCCATTGTGTGCTTCGTGAATCGACGGTAAACCCCGCGGCCTCGTACATGCGGACGGCCCGCTCGTTCTCGCCGTCGACGTAGAGCGTCACCTTGGAAGGCCCGTGCTGCGCCATCCGCGCAAGCGTCACCTCAAGCAGCGCCCTGCCAAGACCCCGCCCAGCGTGCTCAGGGTCAACGCCGATCGCGTACAGCTCCGTCTCAACGAGCTCCCCGTCGCGTACCGTCTTTACCCAGGTGAAACCAGCCAGCTGCGTGCTGTTCACCGACGCGAGCAACAGCAGGTCCGACGCGTCGAACCACGACTCCTCGCGCATGAGGGCGAAGTCCGCGAGCGTCACTCGTCCCTGCTCAGGGTGGCTCGCAAACGCTCTGGCGTTCACGGCAACCCACGCGCTCGCATCGTCGGGGGCATCGGGGGTGGCCTCGCGATCCGTATCGAATGTTCGCAACGCGAACCCCTCGGGCAGCGCGACGCTCATGGGGTCACTGCCAGCCGCCGGCAGCAGCGCCGGATCCAGCGCCATCCGAAACAGTGAACGCACCGGGCGAAAACCTGCGCCGCTGAGCAGCGCCGTCGCCGCTGGGTTGACGCCGTGCGCCCAGGCAAGCAACCCGGGCTCCCCGCCTGCAGCACCAGCGGCCGCCGCGTGCCGCTCGAGCAGCGCGTGCAGCGCTGCGGTTCCCACCCCAGCCCCGCGCGCGGCGGGATCCACAACGAGGTCGAGCTCGCCCTGGCCGAGTACACCGACGGCCACCGGCTCGCCAGCAGCGTGGCCGCTGTCTGCCGCGCGAGAAATCAGCAGCAGCTCGCGCTGGCCCTGCGCCGCAGCGAGCAACGCCTGGTCGGAGACCGGCGGAACCCTGTCGCTACGTTCCGCGCGTTCGATGATCGGGGTTGCGTGCTCGGCCGAGCCCGCCTCAAGGATGACACCGCTCACACTGTCCCGACTGTCTGCCCGCATCCCGTGCTCCTATCTCTTACCGCTTGTTCGTGACGGCTAACCCTGGCTGCCACGCGCGAAGCCGTAGCCGACCCCGCGCACCGTACTAATGAGCAACTCGTGCTCTCCGAGCTTCGCGCGGAGCCGCCGCACGTGCACGTCGACCGTGCGCGCGCCGCCAAAATAGTCGGTACCCCACACCTCCGTGAGGAGCTGTTCGCGCGTGAAGACCCGTGCCGGGTGAAGCGCAAGGAAGTGCAGCAGCTCAAACTCTTTGTAGGTGAGATCGAGAGTGCGCCCGTGCACCGTCGCGATGAAGTTCGACTCATCAATCTCCACGCCAGACACTTCCACGGCTGCACCTGCACCGGTTGGCGCGCCAGCCGTGTGAGCCGCGGCGAGCAGCTTCAGCCGCGCGTCGATCTCGGCTGGGCTTGCCTCAGGGGTGAGGAAATCGGCGACGCCCCACTCAGGGGAGAGCGCGGCGAGCGCTGCGTCGCGCAGAATCGCGACGCGCGGCAGCCGGGTGCGCTCGCTGAGGGCGAGTGCTGCGGCGCGGGCAGCCCGCGGGTCGCGCGTGCCGTCAAGCAGGATGGCGTCTGCCGGATGCGTCGCCCCCTCCTGCGCGAGTGCGGCCTGCAGCGGAGACGCAATGCTCGCAATCGATACCTCGTGCGGAAGCACGTCGAGCGAGGGCAGCGGTGTCAGCTGAGTGTGCGGCGGCGGATCGCTGAGCGTTCCTGAGCCGCGCTGCGGCTGCCGCCCGTCGTCGCGGTTGCCGGCGAAATCAGCCGCGGTGAGGAGCAGTAGGTGCATGGCTGACCTCCCGAACTGTCTAGGGGTTCATCTTACTGGGGCGGCAACTGCGGCAGTGTGGGAAGATATGTAAATGAGTGCAAGTGAAACGAGCGAGGTCACGCGAGTGTCTTGGCACCTGCCGCGCCTCATCATCGCGTGGGGTGTTGCCGTGGTGTTCGGAGTGCTCGTGACGGTGTTGGTCGACGGCGCACGTTTCCAGTGGCTCACGCTCGCCGTCGGCGTGTCGACGCTTGTCACCTTCGCGCTCCAGCTCGGCACCGCCCAGCGTGAGGGCTTCATCAGTCGCCTCGCGTTTAGTATCGCCGGCTCCGTGGTGATTATCGCGGTGATCGACATCTTCGGCACGCTCATCCGCTAGCTCCAGCAAGAGTTGCTAGACTGGAGCCATGCTTATGGCTCTTGAACTCTTCTTCCTTGGCCTTCTTGGTCTCGCGGGCGTCGCGATCGCTTGGGTCTCCGGCGCCGTTATTTACAATCTCTTCAAGGGTCAGCGCTAGTCGCTCGCTCCCTCATGTCGAGCCCGTTCCTCACACTGCCTGGGGCGGTCGGGGAGCCAGTCGCGCTCCACTACGGCTCGCCAGTCGCCGAACAGCGCGCCCTCGACGCGGGTAACGCTGTCGTCGATCTCTCGCATCGCGGCATCATCACCGTCGGCGGCGTTGACCGCCTGAGCTGGCTGAACTCGATGACGAGTCAGCAGCTCCTCGGGCTCGCCCCCGGCGTGGCAACCGAGACGCTGCTGCTTGACCCGAATGGCAGAATCCAACACGCAATCCGCGTTGTCGACGATGGCGAGACCGCCTGGTTGCTCGTCGACGAGGACTCTGCCGAGTCTCTCGCCACATACCTCAACCGCATGCGATTCGCGCTGCGCGTCGTCGTCGAGGACGTTTCAGAGCGGTTCGCAGCGGTACTCGCGTTCGAGGGCGGGAGCGCAACGACCGCGTTGCGCGCGCTCGAGCCCGTTGTCGAATGGGCCGACCCGTGGGCTGAGGTCGCGCGCGGCGGCACCCAGTACGCGCACGGCGAGCACGCTGGTGCCGACTGGAGCGCCGTACAGTTTGTCTTCCCGGCCGCTGCGTTGGCTGCCGTCTCGCGCGCCGCCGCACCGGCTGGCCTGATGGCGCTCGACGCGCTCGAGATTCGTGCGTGGCGCCCATCCCGCGCCGCCGACGTCGACGACCGGGCGATCCCACACGAGTTTGATTGGTTGCGCAGCGCGGTTCACCTCACCAAGGGGTGCTACCGCGGGCAGGAGACCGTCGCGAAGGTGCACAACCTCGGCCACCCGCCACGACGGCTTGTCTTGCTCCACCTCGATGGCTCGGAGGGCGAACTGCCCATCGCCGGCGCGCTCGTCTTCCGAGAGGGTGAGGCCGCGGATCCCGATGCGCGACCCGTCGGGCGAATCACCCGCGCAGCGCTCCACCACGAGTGGGGTGGCATCGCGCTCGCACTGCTGAAGCGATCGGTGCCCGGCGATCTCACGCTCGCGGTTCGGAGCGGATCAGCGGCAGCTGACCCGCAGGCGCCCGTGGCCGGTGCCATCGCCGCCGCCCAGGAGATGATCGTGCCGACGGATGCTGGCGCGACGCGGAACATTCCGAAGCTTAAGCGACTGTAGCGAGCAACCCTCACGCGTTCGGGGAGAACCTCGCTAAGCTGGAAACATGACCAACACGTTGATCCTGCTCCGTCACGGCCAGAGCGAATGGAACGAAAAGAACCTGTTCACCGGATGGGTCGATGTTCGACTCACTGAGCGCGGGCGTGGCGAGGCGGCGGCTGCCGGCAAGCTGCTCAAGGAATCGGGGCTGCTCCCCGACGTGCTCTTCACCTCGCTGCTGAGCCGGGCGATCCAGACATCGAACCTCGCGCTCGAAAGCGCCGATCGCATGTGGATCCCCGTCGAGCGTTCGTGGCGACTGAACGAGCGCCACTACGGTGCACTGCAGGGCCTCGACAAGGCTGAGACGCTGCAGAAGTACGGCGAGGAGCAGTTCATGGAGTGGCGTCGCTCGTACGACACCCCTCCGCCAGCGCTCGACGATGCGAGCGAGTGGTCGCAGGCGAACGATGAGCGCTACGCAGCTATTGACGGCGAAGCACCGCGTACCGAGTGCCTGAGCGACGTCGTTGCCCGCATGGTTCCGTACTGGGAGGGCAACATTCTCCCCGAGCTGAACTCCGGCAAGACGGTACTCGTCACCGCGCACGGGAACTCGCTGCGCGCACTCGTGAAGCACCTCGAGGGCATCTCCGACGCAGACATCGCCGCGCTGAACATCCCAACAGGAATGCCGCTCGTCTACGAAATCAACGACGACGGAACCCCAACGGGTGCCGGACGTTACCTCGACCCTGAAGCAGCAGCTGCCGGTGCAGCAGCTGTCGCAGCACAGGGCAAGTAACCCCCAAGCGAAAAGTTCTGGCCGTCTCAGTTAACTGAGGCGGCCAGAACTTTTGGTGCTGGTGAGTCGGAGACGACTAGCTGTCGTCGTCCTCCTCCTCGGAGTCCTCGTCATCGACGTTGTACTTGTCGGCAAGGTCTGCCCAACGTTCCTCGTCGGAGACGTGCCCCGAAGCGAGCTCTCGCTCAAGCTCCGAGTAGTTGGTAGCTGGACTGAAATACTTCAGCTCCCGAGCGACTTTAGTGTGTTTTGCCTTCTGACGGCCGCGCCCCATGCGTGACCCCCTTACACATTTCGGGCCCCGCAGGATATTCTCCCGCGAGGCAGTACTCAATACAACATGGACGTATGGGCATGATCTTAGCACGTTGGGAACCGGTGTTTGCGGCGCTAACATGAGGTTATGAGATCGTCCGCACCTCGCCGTTCAGTAAAGCGCACTGTTCTGCTCATAGTGCTCGCACTTTCGCTCATTATTCTTGGCGTAGTCGCTGCGATTATTGTCCCGATCCTTACGCACTCAAACACGGGCAGTTCCGGCCAGGCCATCCCAGACGGATTCGTCTCGGAGTCGACGGCGGCTGGCGCAGACGGCAGAACGCGGGCGCTTGAGGTGACAAACGTTGACGGCAGCCCGGCTGAGCTTGACTCGCTCACACCAAGCGATGAGCTCGTGGTGAGCGGCGAAGGCTTCGATGCCGGTCTCGGCATATACGTGGGGTTCTGTGCGGTGCCGGAGTCCGCTGAGGTGAAGCCCGGCCCGTGTCTTGGCGGAATTCCGGAGGGCGCAGAGACCGGCGAAGCCGCCGCAACGGAGGCGCTTTCGAGCGCGTGGATCACCAACGATTGGGCCTGGCGGGCGTTCGCTACGCAGGGCTACGACGACGCTGCTCGGGGCAGCTTCTCCGTGCGGCTCACGGTCCCTGAGCCCACGGTCGAGGGGCTCGATTGCACCGTGACGCGCTGCGCAATCGCAACGCGTTCAGACCACACGGCGATGAAGGATCGCGTGCAAGACATGCTCCTTCCGTTTGCTTTCCGCTAGGCCGAAGCTGCTCGGTCGCGGCACGCTTGGGCGCTGGCGTGGCGTGCTGCGCGTGCATTGGCCCGCTCCCTAAGCCGGCCGCAGAAGTCAGCTGAGAATCTTCCGTGAGTGGAATGCGCTCCGGGCGCGTCACGCGTATTCAGCGTGGCTGGAGACGTTCGCAGCAGCTACCCGGCGAAGGCGAGCGGAGCGATCACGAGCTCCGCGATCGTAAAGATCGTGAGCCCGGCGAGCGAACCGATAACCGTGCCGTTGATGCGGATGAACTGGAGATCCTTGCCGACCTGCAACTCGATCTTCTCGGCGGCTTCCTTCGCGTCCCAGCGCTGCACGGTGTCGGACACCACCTGTGCGAGATCGTGGCGGTAGGTGTGCACGAGGTACTCGACGATCTTCATCACCCACACGTCGATCTTGTACTGCAGCGTCGCGTCCTCCTCGAGCTTCCGCCCGAAGTCGGTCACTGCAGCGGTGATGCGTTCGCGCAGTTCGCTCTCCGGATCCTCGAGCATCTCGACGATCGCTGCACGAGCTGTCTGCCAGGTACTCGCGGCCAGCGAGCGGATCCGCGGGCTGTCGAACACCTCGCGCTTGAACGACTCGAGCTGCTCCTGCAGCGACTCCTGCTCCTGCAGGTCACGGGAGAGGTCGTGGAGGAACTTCGTGATGGCGATGCGCGCCGGATGCTCCGGGTCAGCGGAGACGTTCTCGAGGAACTTCACGGCCTCCGTGTGTAGCCGCTGATCGACAAACTTCTCGACGATGCTCGGCATCCACTGGGGCAGCCGCGAGGAAATGACGTTGTCGAACGCCTGCGGATGCTGCACGAGCCACAGCCTGACGCGGTTCGCGGCGAGATCGACGAGGGACTCGTGGTGGCCGCCAGAGATGAAGGACTCGGTTGCGCGGCCGAGCAGCGGGCCCCATTCGGGGTCGATGACGTGTCTGCGGGCGAGCGACTCGATGAGGTCTTGGACGTCGCGGTCGTCGAGTACGGTGAGCGCCCCGAGGCCAATGCCGGCAGCCATGTCGCTGACGCGCTTCGCGTTTCCCGTTTCGCGCAGCCATGACCCGGCCATGCGTGCCCCGCTGATTTGGGAGAGCTTGTCGTGGACGACCTCGTCCGCGAGGAAGTTCTCCTCGATGAAGGATCCGAGACCCTCACCAATCTCGTCCTTCTTGTTCGCGATGAGGTTCGTGTGCGGGATCGGCACGCCGAGCGGGTGTCGGAACAGCGCGGTGACGGCGAACCAGTCGGCGAGCGCACCGACCATGCCGCCCTCGCTCGCGGCTCGGACGTAGCCAAACCACGGGATCCGCTCTTGGAGAATAAAGGCAACGACAAACAGCACTGCCATGAAGATGAGGAGCCCGACTGCGATCCCCTGCATGCGTCTGAGCGCGTGCAAACGGTCGAAGTCGGCTGGGGTGACGGCTCCGAGCGTACGTCGGTTGAACTGTGGCACCCCTCCATTATGCGACCTGAGGTATCCCGGTGACGCTATCAGTCAGCCATGAGATAATTCAGACCATGCAATTTCTTACAGTGCTCAGCCTCAAAAACCGGGCACTCATTGCGCTCGTAACCGTTGTTGCAGCCGTCTTCGGGTTCCTCGGAATGTCCTCGCTCAAGCAGGAACTCATGCCGTCCGTGGAGTTTCCGGCTATCGCGGTCATCACAACGTACCCGGGTGCCTCGCCAGACGTAGTGAACAACGACGTATCCGGCCCCGTCGAGACCGCGCTCAGGGGTGTGCCGAAGCTCGAGAGCACAACGGCAACGTCCAACACCGGCATGTCCGTTGTGCTCGCCCAGTTCACGTACGGCGTTGATATCGCTGCGACCGAACAAAAGGTCGAACGCGCCGTCAGCCGCATTTCGCAAATGCTGCCAGACACCGCCGACACCCAGGTGGTCGCAGGCAGCGTCGACGACCTCCCCGTGATTCAAATCGCGGTAGCGCCGGCAAACGGGGATGACCCCGAAGAGGCCGCAAAGCTGATCGAGCGCATCGCCGTGCCCGAGATCGGGGAGCTGGACGGGGTCCGCGAAGCTCAGCTCTCAGGCGCCAGGGGCGACCGCGTCACCATCGTGCCGAACGAGGACAAGCTCAGCGACACCGGCATCAGTCAGCAACGAATCACAGACGTACTGCAGCAGAGCGGCGTGCTCATCGCGGGCGGAACCGTCGATGACGACAAGAACACGCTCGCGGTGCAGCTCGGATCGGAGCTCAACTCTGCCGAGGACATCGCCGCGCTCCCGATCCCGCTGAGCGCCGACGAGTTCATGGCGTACCAGCAGGCGCTCCAGGCGCAGCAGCAGCTCGCAGAGCAGGCGGCGCAGGGCCAGACCCCAGGGGGCGCGCAACTGCCGCAGACGCTGCCGCCAGGGCAGCCAGAGGCAGGGCAGCCAGAGGCAGAGCAGGCAGAGGCGCCTCAGCCGCCCAAGGTCGTCACCATTGGCGACGTCGCAACGGTCTCGCTCGAAGCCAACCCGGTGACGAGCATTTCGCGCATCAACGGCGAACCAGCCCTCACCATCGCCGTGACGAAGATGTCCCAGGCGAACACCGTCGAGGTGTCCCACCTCGTGCAAGAAAAGATCTCCGAGCTCTCGAGCCAACTCGGCGGAGCATCGCTCACCGTGATCTTCGATCAGGCACCGTACGTCGAGCAGTCCATCGAGTCGCTCACGACGGAGGGCCTGCTCGGGCTCCTCTTCGCGGTGCTCGTGATCCTGGTCTTCCTGATGTCGGTGCGCGCAACACTCGTCACCGCAATCTCAATCCCGACCTCGGTTCTGCTCGCATTCGTTGGCCTGAACTTCGCCGACTACACGCTGAACATGCTCACGCTCGGCGCGCTCACTATTTCGATTGGCCGCGTCGTCGACGACTCCATCGTGGTCATTGAGAACATCAAGCGGCACCTGGTCGAGGGTGAAGACCGCGGCGCGGCGATCCTGCGCGCAGTCCGCGAGGTCGCGGGCGCGATCACGGCCGCAACGATCACGACGGTCGCAGTGTTCCTTCCGATGGCATTCGTCAGCGGCATGGTTGGCGAGCTGTTCAGGCCGTTCGCGTTCACCGTGTCGATTGCGCTCGCAGCTTCGCTGCTCGTATCGCTCACCATCGTGCCGGTGCTCGCTTACTGGTTCCTCAAACCAGAGGCGCGCAAGGCGAAGGACGCCGGTGGTGAGGACGCATCGCTCCGTACCAACTGGCTCGCCCGCGGGTACCGCCCGATCATCGATTGGACGCTCGGCAAGCCAGCGATCACCCTCCTGCTTGCCGTGCTCGTGCTCGGCGGAACCGTGCTCGCTACGCCGCTCATGAAGACAACGTTCATGAGCGAAGATGAGCAGAACTCGGTCGGCCTCACGCAGACGCTCACGCCTGGCGTGAGCCTCGAAGAGCAGCTCTCCCAGGCCGAGCAGGTCGAGGACGCACTCGCAGGTCTCGACGCCGTAGAGACGGTTCAGGTCACGATCGGCTCAGGCGACAGCGGGATGGCCGCAATGTTCGGCGGGGGCAGCGACGGCGCCATCAGCTACTCGCTCACGCTCGACCCCGACGCGGACCAGGCTCAGGCAAAGGACGATATCCGGGCTGCCGTTGGCAAGCTCGACGGTGCGGGAGAGTTCGCGATCGGCCAGGCCGGTGGCGGCATGTCGATGTCGAGCGCGATCCAGGTGAACGTCACCGCACCAGACCAGGAGACGCTCGCGAGCGCGAGCGACAGCATTGTTGCGGCGCTGAAGCAGCAGGACGGCCTCGAACAGATCGAGAGCGACCTCGCGATGTCGCGGCCGTACGTGCGCGTCACGGTCGATCGCCAGAAGGCCGCAGACGCAGGCCTGAGCGAGGCCGCGGTCGGCGGCATGGCAGCGAAGAGCATGCAGCCAAGCCAGGTTGGGCGCATCACGATCGAGAACTCGACCGTGAACGTGTACCTCGACCTCGGCACTGCGCCGGCCGATCTCGACGGCGTGAAGGCGCTCGAGCTGCAGACCGCCACAGGCGAGAAGCGCCTCGACGAGCTCGCGACCGTTGAGGTCGCAGACGGCCCGGTGACCGTCCGCACCGAGAACAACGTCCGCATGGTCACTGTGTCGGCGCTGCCAAAGGGCGACGACCTCGGAGCGGCAGGCGTGCAGGTCACAGCCGCGCTTGACTCCGTTGATCTCCCCGCTGGCGCCTCGGCGAGCATCGGTGGCGTCATGGCGCAGCAGGAGGAAGCGTTCGAGCAGCTCGGCATCGCACTGCTCGCAGCGATCCTCATCGTCTACGTGGTCATGGTTGCAACGTTCCGCAGCCTGCTCCAGCCGCTGCTGCTGCTCGTCTCGGTGCCGTTCGCGGCTACCGGCGCGCTGCTGCTGCTCATCGCAACGGGGATCCCACTCGGCGTCGCCTCGCTCATCGGCGTGCTCATGCTCGTCGGTATCGTCGTGACGAACGCGATCGTGCTCATTGACCTCGTCAACCAGTATCGAGAACGCGGCGACGCGCTACGCGACGCTGTCCTGCACGGGTCGCTGCAGCGTCTCAGGCCGATCGTGATGACCGCGCTCGCGACGATTCTCGCGCTCACCCCGATGGCGCTCGGCGTCACCGGAAAGGGCGGGTTCATCTCGCAGCCGCTCGCCGTCGTCGTGATCGGCGGACTGCTGTCTTCGACGGTGCTCACGCTTGTCGTGCTGCCGACGCTGTACTACCTTGTCGAGCGCAAGCGCGAGGAATGGCGTGATCGGCGCCAGGCACGCGCTGCGAAGAAGCGCGCAGGCGCGCTCGCTCCCGCTGCGGCCGGCGCGGTCGCTTCCGGCCACGATGGCGCGCTGCACGCTGGCGCACCGGAAGCGTGGCCGGGGGAGCAGGGCTCTGTCAGCCACGATCCCGAGCACGGCATCACGCCAGGCGCCACGGCGTCGGACGCTTCGGAACAGTCACCTGCGGACGGCGAGTCCGCAAGCGGTGCAGCCCCGGTCGCTGGCGACGCGTCTGTGGCTCGTGAGGAATCGGTGGCTGTTGAGAAATCCGTGGCTGGCGAGCAGTCTGTGACTGGTGCGGAATCCGTCGCGAGTGCTGCGCCCCCGGTGCACGTAGAGCCCTCAGCTCCCGCGGAGCCCGCCGTGCCCGCCGTGCCCGCGGAGCCTTTCGTGCCCGCAGAGCCCGACGTGCCAGTCGTGCCCGCAGAGCCCGACGTACCCGAGGAGCCGACGGCTCCACCGGTCTCGTGGAGCCCAACGCGCGCCAACAGGCCGTGGAGCGCTTCGCGTGACGCCGGCAATGAAGACGACAACGAAAACGACACTGAAGGCGACGCGGGGCACGAGCCCCGAGGACTCTAACTCATGGCCCAGAAGAAGCGGCGGGGCTTCAAAGCCCCCGCGAACTACGATCCGAATCGCACGCGCGCGCCCAAACGAAAGTACGGTGGCGCGCCTGACGGTTCGGCGCGTCAAGCGAACCGCGACGAGGGCGCTGACCGGGGCGACCGGTCGGACAGGGTTGATCCGCACGGCCGCGCACCCCGTGGCGGCCGTACTGCCGCTGGCGGCCGTGGTGACCGCACGGGCGGCGCCGCGGGCGAGCGCCGAGACGCACAAGGAAGGGGATTCGCGGTAGATACGCCGAATTCCCGCAAATCTGGCAGAGATAACGTCGATCCCAGAGCTTCTGCCGGGGGACAGCGCGGCGAGCGAGGCGAGCGCGGCGAGGCCGGCCAGCGCGGCGAGCGCGACCACGGGCGCGACCAGCAGGCGAGCAGAGGCGGAGCGGAGCGAGGCGCGAAGCGGATCCGTCCGGTCGGCGAACGCCCACAGAAGTACACGGCGAAGCTGTGGACGGCCGAAGACGCCGCGGGCAGATCGTTCAAGGAGCTCGGCCTCGGCGGCAACATCGTACGGACCCTCGGTGAGCTCGGCGCAGATTCACCCTTCCCGATCCAGGTTGCGACGATTCCCGACGCAATTCAGGGCCGCGATGTGCTCGGGCGGGCCGAGACGGGCTCCGGCAAGACCATCGCCTTCGGCGCTGCCCTCGTGGAACGTCTCCTCGTGTTGAAGGCGCAGGGAAAGCTCGGAGAGAGCACCTCGAAGAAGTTCAAACAGCCAAAGCGTGGCGAGCGTTCTGCACGCGGTGAGCGCACCCCGACGCGCAACCCGAAGGCGCTCATTCTCGCGCCGACCCGCGAGCTCGCGTTGCAGATCGACCGCACGGTGCAACCACTCGCCCGTGCCGTCGGCTTCTACACCGCGCAGCTCGTCGGTGGGGTACCCATCGAGCCTCAGGTACACGCCCTCGAGCGCGGCATCGACATCGTGATTGGTACACCGGGTCGCATCCGCGACCTCGTAGAGCGGCGAAAGCTCGACCTGCGAGAGGTGCAGGTTTCGGTGATCGACGAGGCTGATCACCTGTGCGAGCTCGGCTTCCTTGAGGAGACGCAGTGGACGCTGCGGCAGACCGAACGGGAGGGGCAGCGCATGCTCTTCTCGGCGACACTCGACCGCGACGTCGAGCAGCTCGTTGCCGAGTTCCTTGTGGATCCGGCCGCGCACGAGATCGAGCGCGCGGAGTCAACGGTGCCGCACCGCGTGTACATGGTCATGCGTGAGGACAAGGAAGCGGCAATTCTTGAATTCGCCAGTATTCCGGGCCGCATCATGCTGTTCTGCCGCACCCGCGCGTCGGCGGAGAGCGTCACCGAGTTGCTCGAGGGGGCTGGTATCTCTGCGACTTCGCTGCACGGAAACCTGAGTCAGGCCCGCCGCGAAATCAACCTCAAGCAGTTCTCAACCGGTAAGGCTCGGGTGCTCGTCGCCACAGACGTCGCCGCGCGCGGCATTCACATCGACGACGTCGACGCCGTCGTGCAGCTCGATCCGCCGCAGGAGGCGAAGACGTTCGTGCATCGCTCCGGTCGTACCGGCCGCGCAGGCCGCGGTGGTCAGGTTGTGACGCTCATTCCGCGGACCTGGCAGAAGCGCACGCGCGAGATGCTTGACGAGGCAGGCATCGAGCCGCTCGTGTTCGATGCGTTCGAGCCGAAGCAGCGGGGACGCTCCACCCCGAACAAATAGAGATAACTGCCAGAGAACCCATCTCCAGATTGTAGGGATATCACAACGTCTGTCGAGGCGCGCTCGGGACAGATTGTCGAGTGCACCGCGAACGCTTGAGGCTTCTGCCGACCCGGCATACTCTGACTCCATACCCAGGGCACAGCGGTGAGCTGCTGATCCGCGCGATCAAGGTTCGTCTCTGCCACCGCCGTCAGGATCGAATTGGAGATATCGATGGCTCATCCCACCCCCCGCCTCAACGTTCAGCAGGTGAGCGATGCGCTCCTCGGCAAGTGGAAGGCAGAGCGCCTGCAGTCGCGCGAGCTCGTGCGCACCAGCCCGAGCCTGCACACGATCCCGGGCCAGCCGATGGATGAGCATCGCATTCGCGTGCTCAATCAGCTGCACGAGCTGGTTGACGCAGGCGCCATCCAGCGCGCGTTCCCCGCATCGCTCGGGGGCCAGGACAACCACGGCGGCAACGTCGCGGCGTTCCAGGAGCTCGTGCTCGCCGACCCGTCGATGCAGATCAAGGGCGGCGTGCAGTGGGGGCTCTTTGGCTCGGCAATTCTGCACCTCGGCAACCAGACGCACCACGAAAAGTGGTTGCCAGACGTGATGAGCCTCAAGCTGCCCGGCGCGTTCGCGATGACCGAGATCGGCCACGGCTCCGACGTCGCCTCGATCGGCACGACCGCGACGTACGACGTCGACGCCGAAGAGTTCGAGATCCACACACCGTTCAAGGGTGCCTGGAAGGACTACCTCGGCAACGCGGCCCTGCACGGGCAGGCCGCCGTCGTGTTCGCACAACTCATCACGCGCGGCGTGAACCACGGCGTGCACGCGTTCTTCGTGCCGATCCGCACGCCAGAGGGCGAACTGCTGCCCGGTGTTGGCAGCGAGGACGACGGCGTCAAAGGTGGGCTCAACGGCATCGACAACGGTCGGCTGCACTTCACGAACGTCAGAATCCCGCGCGAGAACCTGCTCAACCGCTACGGCAACGTCGCGGTAGATGGCAGCTACACGTCAGACATCGAGAGCCCTGGCCGGCGCTTCTTCACGATGATCGGCACGCTCGTGCAGGGCCGCGTCTCGCTGGACGGCTCCGCGGTCCGCGCGATGCAGGCAGCGCTTTCCATCGCGATCCGCTACGGCACCCAGCGCCGCCAGTTCCCTGGCGCATCCGGCCGCGAGACCGTGCTCATGGATTACGGTCAGCACCAGCGCAGACTGCTCCCGCGACTCGCTGAGACCTACGCCATGGCCTTCGCCCACGAGCGGCTGCTCACCGTCTTCGACGAGGTGTTCTCCGGCGCGAAAGACACCGACGAGAACCGCGAGGATCTCGAGACGCTCGCAGCCGGCCTGAAGTCGCTGTCGACGTGGGCCGCGCTCGACACGCTTCAGGAAGCGCGGGAGGCCTGCGGTGGTGCGGGCTTCATCGCGAAGAACCGGCTCACCGGGCTCCGCGCTGACCTCGACATCTACGTCACCTTCGAGGGCGACAACACCATTCTGTTGCAGCTCGTCGGCAAGCGCCTGCTCACCGACTACGCGGCCCAGTTCAAGGACGGCGACAAGGCTGCCATCGCCCGCGCCGCAGCGAGCCAGCTTGGCGACCGGGTGAGCCGCTTCGGGCTCCGCCAGCTCGGCCAGAGCATCGCCGACCTCGGGCAGACCGCACGCTCGGTCGAGAGTTTCCGCTCGGCAGAAGCGCAGCGAGAGCTGCTCACCGACCGCGTCGAGACCATGGTTGCCGAGGTCGCCTCCGCGCTGCGCGACGCTGGGAAGGACGCGCCAAAGGAAGAGCGCGCCGCACGCAACGAGGACGCCTTCAACGCCCAGCAGCACAAGCTCATCGAGGCCGCACGCGCGCACGCCGAGCTGCTGCAGTGGGAGGCGTTCACCGAAGAGGTCGAGAAGTTCAGCGACCCGGACACGAAGCAGATCATGACCTGGCTGCGCGACCTCTTCGGCCTCACCGTGATCGAACGCAACATGACGTGGTACCTCGTGCACGGCCGGATGTCTGGCAAGCGTGCCGAGGCAGTGACCGCCTATGTAGACCGGCTGCTCGGCCGCATTCGTGAGCACGCACTCGAGCTCGTCGACGCGTTCGGCCTGGACGATGCTCTGCTCCGCGCCGAGATCGCCACTGGCATCGAGGAGGAGCGCCAGGAGGAGGCCCAGAACTACGTCGACGCGCAGCGCGCGGCAGGCACCTGGCCCGTCCACGAGAAGGAACTCCGGGCGAAGGCGAAGGCTGAGGCCAAGGCAGCCGAAAAGGCTGCTGCGCGGGCTTAGCCCCGACGCAGGAGGGGTGCGGCCGGTGCGGCCGCACCCCTCCTGCGTTGTGCGCCCGGCCGGCCGCTCCCAGAACTCGCTAGCCGAGCAGTGCTGCGACCCGAGCGATCATCGGGACGCCGCTCAGGGCGCCGCCGAGCCGGGCCACCTCGGCTATCGGGATGGCTGGCAGAGCTGCCGCCA
The DNA here is from genome assembly GCF_000834055.1 of Leucobacter komagatae. GTDB lineage: Bacteria > Actinomycetota > Actinomycetes > Actinomycetales > Microbacteriaceae > Leucobacter > Leucobacter komagatae_A. The sequence continues at coordinate 45,711 of NZ_JXSQ01000010.1, read as the reverse complement.
GGCGGGCAACCTGCTCCGACTCGAGTGCGGCACGCTCATGGTCCGCCACCACAGTGGTTCGCCGATTGATGACGGTCGCGGCGAGCCGGATGCTGGAACTCGCGAGCTCGGAGGCGAGCTCGATCGTCTCAGACACGGGCACCGGCTCGGCGACGCTCACGGCGACGAACGCGGTGCGCTCCGGGTCAGTGAGAGCTGACTCAAGGTGCGCGAACCGTTCCCGCCGACGCGTGAGCGTGGCGGTCAGCGGGTGTTCGGCGGGCGCTCCGCTGCGTCCGCCCCCAGGCACCAGGCCCTGGAGTGCCTCGGCGAAGCGCTCGGAGCGGCCGCGGTTCTGCAGCAGCTGATCCACCCAGCCGCCCAACTGCGCCGGCAGGCTCAACAGCCTGAGCGTGTGCCCCGTCGGCGCGGTATCGAATACGATGGTGTCGTAGGTCGCTCCCTGCTCGATCGCGAGGTCGGCGATCCGCTCAAGGATCGCCGACTCGTGGCTCCCCGGGGCGTTCCTAGCGAGCTCAAGGTGGGCGGCAGCCTGGCCGTGCATGCGCTCGGGGAGCACGCCGCGCATCGTTGTCGATACCGCGGCAAGGTGTTGCGCGACCGTCGCTGCTGGATCGATTTCTACCGCAGTAACCTCGCCCGCGGCGAGCCTGGCCGCGGTCCGCGGCTCGTCACCGAATCGCTGCTCCCAGAGGTGGCCGAGGTTGTGCGCCGGGTCGGTGGAGACGAGGAGCACCCGTTCGCCTGCCTCGGCGCGCGCGTAGGCGAGGGCGGAGGCAATCGTGGTTTTCCCGACGCCACCCTTTCCGCCGACGAAGAGCAGCCGTTGAGTGCTGGTGGCGGCTAGCAGCATGAGACGTTTTCCAGCGGCGACCGTGGCATCCCCATGCGGCGGTGCCACGCATGGAAATCTTCGTAGAGGTATGGCATGAGCTCCATCGTGTAATAGGCGGCGGGGTCTGGCACGCCGAGTGCCTCGCCGAGCACGACGAGCGTGAAAAAGTCGTCCTCGGTGCGTTGTTCGCGGGCCAGCGTCTGCCGGTACGGGGCGTGGTAGAACTCGGTGAGTCCGTCACGGAATGCGCGCCAGCGCCGAGCGAGAGTTGCCGCTAGGCGCTGGCGCGCGCCGACTGTCTGCGCGGTCAGACCGTCTCCCTCACCGCGGTGAGACTCGCGTCAGCGTCGACAGGCTCCGGGGGCTCGAGCGCAGCCCTGCGCATGGCGAGAACGGCCTCGATGATCACCCAGATGCTCACGACGATGATGACGAGGTCGATTGCGAACAGCAGCCAGTCCGGGTTGTTGGGGTCCGCGAAGGTCGAGAGCTGCTCGATTGCCGCCCAGAACGACATCACGAACACGAACACGAGCGGGATCAGCGCCGGCCACGGCGAGGAGCGCTTGCGGATGAGCATGACCGCGAGGATCGACAGGGTGAGCGCAGCCATGAGCTGGTTCGTCGTGCCAAACAGCGGCCAGATTCGCAGGCCGCCCGAGCCGTCGAGGCCCTGCGAGAAGGTGAGGCCGAGACCGACGATGACGACGACCAGCGTTGCCGGCACCTTCCCGATCTTGATCTTCGCGGCCTCACCGATCTCCTGCACGACGAACCTGAGGAGGCGCATGCCTGTGTCCATGGTTGTTGCCGCGAAGAGCACCGCCATGGTGGCGAGCACGGTGGCAGAGAGCGACGCTGGCAGCCCGATCCCGTCTTGCATGAGCATTCCGCCGCCGTCGACGAATGCCTGCACGCCGCCAGCACCGAACTCGGAGTAGACGTTCTCCCACTCCGCGACGGTGCGGAAGCCTGCTACGACGGCGAGGATGGTTCCGAGCGAGAGGAGGCCCTCACCGACGGCCCCAAAGTAGCCGACGAAGCGGGCGTCGGTCTCCTTGTCGAGCTGCTTCGAGCTGGTACCGGAGGAGACCATGCCGTGGAATCCCGAGATGGCACCGCACGCAATCGTGACGAACAGCAGCGGCACGAGGGACGGTGTCCCGGCTGGCACGGCGTCGTTGATCATCGGGGCGACGACGTTGTGCTTGACGTCGGAGAAGATCGCGCCGACCAGGACGGCGCCGTACAGCAGGATGAGGCCAACGAACAGCTGCACGCCGTTGATGTAGTCGCGTGGCTGCAGCAGCACCCACACTGGCAGAAGGGAGGCGATCGCCCCATACACGAACAGGGCGACGATCCAGAAGGTGCCCGGGCTCATGCCGAGGGTTTGCTCGGGGAGCACGACGGGGAACATGTCGCCGAGGATGATGAGTCCGTAGAGGGTTACAACGCCGACGATGGTGATCGGCACGAGCGGCCATTTCATGCGGTACACGGCCACACCGACGAGCAGCGCGACGATGATCGCTCCCCACGTCGGGATCACGGCTGATGGGGTGCCGATGAGCAGGTTCTTGATGACGACTGCGAAGGCAGCGATGACCATGAGGAGGAGCAAGAAGATCACGACGAGGAAGAGATTCGCGCCGCGCTTGCCGATGTAGCGTCCGGAGAGCGCGCCGATGGAGCGGCCCTTGTTGCGTACCGACGCCCAGAGTGCGCCCATGTCGTGCATGCCGGCGAAGAAGACGGTTCCGAGCGTCACCCAGAGCAGGGCGGGGAGCCATCCCCAGATGACGGCGATTGCCGGGCCCACGATGGGAGCCGCGCCAGCGACGGAGGTGAAGTGGTGCCCCCACAGGATGAATTTGTTCGTCGGCACGTAGTCAACGCCATCGTTGAGTTCGTGGGCGGGGGTCTGGAAGTTTTCGTCGAGTTTGTAGACGCGTTTCGCGAGGTATTTCGAATAGACGAAAAACCCGAGGGCGAATATGACGAGGCCGATGAGCATCAGCACTACTGGACTCATGAGAGAGTGTTCCTTTCTGCACGAACATCACAGAGGTAGGAACAAGCAGAACGCTCTCCTCAATTGTCCAGAGGCAGCGCTGTCTCAGACCCGGCAAATGATGCTCGGAGGCGTACGGGGAGTCACCAGGAGGAAAGCCACCCTTGCCGGCGTCCCCCACACGGCTAGTCCAATGCGGACTTGTCGAACACGATACACAGCGACACAGCAGATATCTAGGTTTTTCCGACGCTCAGCCCGTTCGTTACCTTTGAGATACCTACTTCAAGCTTCGGAAGGTCCGGTGACCGCTGTCGCGGCAGCGCCTCATATGCTGGAATCATGACCGAACTGCGCACCCTGTACCCGCCGATCGAACCTTACGACCGCGGCATGCTCGCCGTGGGTGATGGCCACGAGATCTACTGGGAGGTGTGCGGGAACCCAGACGGGAAGCCCGCCGTCTTCCTGCACGGCGGCCCCGGAGGCGGCCTCGCGGACGACTACCGACGCTACTTCGACCCAGCGCAGTACCGGATCGTGCTCTTCGAGCAGCGCGGCTGCGGGCGCTCGACGCCGCACGCGAGCGACCCGGACGCCGACCTGTCGACCAACACCACGTGGCACCTCGTCGCCGACATCGAACGACTGCGCGAACACCTAGGCATCGAACGCTGGCTGGTGTTCGGCGGATCGTGGGGCTCGACGCTCGCACTCGCGTATGCGCAGACGCATACGCAGCGAGTCACCGAGCTCGTGCTGCGCGGGATCTTCACCCTGCGCAAGAGCGAGATTGACTGGTTCTATCAGGACGGCGCCTCGCACATCTTCCCCGACGCGTGGGAGGAATACCTCGCGGTGATTCCTGAGGCAGAACGGGGAGATCTCGTCGCGGCCTACAACGACAGGCTCAGCGACCCTGACCCCGACGTGCACGTGCCGGCGGGCATCGCCTGGACCGTGTGGGAGAACTCGACGGTGCGACTCCACCCGAACCAAGCGGCGATCGCAGCGGCGCGCGCCGACGCAGCGGCTGCCGTCGCGTTCGCCCGCATCGAGAACCACTTCTTCTCGCACGGCGGCTGGTTCGAGGACGGGCAGCTCATCGCCGACGCAGGCAAGCTCGCGGACACTCCAGGGGTGATCGTGCAGGGCCGCTACGACGTCTGTACCCCGGCGCGCACCGCGTGGGATCTGCACCGCGCCTGGCCCGAGGCCGCGCTCGAGATGATCGGCGACGCGGGCCACGCGTCCAGCGAGCCCGGCATCGTCGACGCGCTCGTGCGCGCGACGGACCGGTTCGCGCAGTAGCGCAGTAGCGCAGTAGCTCTCAGCGCCAAGCGCTCAGTCCTCAGCGCCAAGCGCGCAGTGCGCGGGCGATGGGCCAGGGAGGCTCATCGCCCGCGCGCTGCACGGCTCGCGCGCGTTGAAACGTCAGCGCGTTGCCGCGACGGGGCGGCTCGGGGGAATCGCGGCGAGGAGCGACTGTGTGTACTCGTGTTTCGGGTTCGCGTAGAGGTCGCCGCTCGGCCCAGCCTCGACGATCTCACCGCGGCGCATCACCATGACCTCGTGACTCATCTCGTGCACGACGGCAAGGTCGTGTGCGATGAACAGGTAGGCGAGGCCGAGCTCGAGCTGCAGCTGCTTGAGTAGCGCCATCACTTCGGCCTGGATGGACACGTCGAGCGACGCGGTCGATTCGTCGAGGATCAGCAGCTCCGGCTCGCAGGCGAGCGCGCGTGCGATGCACACCCGCTGCCGCTGCCCGCCCGACATCTCGTGTGGGTAGCGCGCCGCAAAGGTGCGGGGGAGCTGCACCTGGTCGAGTAGCTCGTTCACGCGATCCGTTCGCGCCTGCGCGCCGTCCCTGAGCCGGTGCACGATCAGCGGCTCCGCGATCGACTCGGCAACCGTCATCCGCGGGTTCAACGCGGAGAAGGGATCCTGGAACACCATCGACATGCGCCGCCGCATGCTGCGTTGCGCCGCGCCGCGTGACGCGAGTACGTCACCGCCGTCGAGTGTGACCGAGCCGCTCTCTGGCACGACCTGGCCGGTGAGTGCGCCCGCGATCGTCGATTTGCCTGAACCCGACTCGCCGACGAGCCCGAGCGTCGTGCCGCGCGCGACGGTGAAGCTCACGTCGCGGACCGCGTGCACCCACGTGGTTCCTGTTTTCGACTTCACGGGGAACCGCACGTTGAGGTCTGCGACCTCAAGAATGGGCTGTGCGCTCGGCGGGGCAGGCTTCGGGCCTTCGCTCGACAGCGACGGCCGGCTCGACAGCAGCCGCCGCGTGTACTCGTGCTCCGGCCGGTCGAACAGCTCGAGGATGGGTCGCTGCTCAACGGCTTCCCCGCGGTAGAGCACTGTGACCTCGTTGGCGACCTGGCCGATGACGCCGAGGTCGTGGCTAATCCACACGACCGCCATGCCGCGCTCGCGTTGCATCTCGCGAACGAGTTCGAGGATCTGCGCCTGCGTGGTGACGTCCAGCGCGGTCGTCGGCTCGTCCGCGATGAGGAGCGACGGGTCGCATGCGAGCGCAATCGCGATCATGACCCGCTGTCGTTGGCCGCCCGATAGCTGGTGCGGGTACGACTGGAGTCGCTGCTCGGGGTCGGGGAGCCCGACGGCTTCGAGCAGCCCGATCGCCCGGCTGCGAGCAGCACGGTGACTGAGTCTGAGGTGCGCTTCCGGCCCCTCGGTGAGCTGCCGCTCGAGGGTGAGGAGCGGGTTGAGCGAGGTGCTCGGGTCTTGGAACACAAACCCGATCTCGGGCCCGTGTACGCGCCGCAGCTCGGCCTTCGACGCGGTAACCAGGTCCTTTCCCCTGAGCAGCGACCGGCCAGTTACCTGCTGATGCGGCAGGTCGAGGAGCCGCGTCGCACTGAGCACGCTCAGTGACTTACCTGAGCCGGATTCGCCAACGATACCTACGGTCTCGCCGTCGTGGACGTCGAAGGAGACGCCGTGCACGAGGTCGGCTGCGCCGATACGCACGCGCAGGTCCTGCACGGACAGGATGGGGGTGTCAGTCTGCCTCATCGGCGAGCACTCCTTGATTCGATAACGCTGCGCTGCTTCGGGTCGAGGACGTCGCGGAGGCCGTCACCGACGAGGTTGCATGAGAGCACGGTGAGGAAGATGGCAAGGCCGGGGAACACTGCGAGCCACCATGCGGTCCCGAGGAACGACTGCGCCTCGAACAGCATGCGCCCCCATGAAGGCTGGGGCGGTTGCACGCCAAGCCCAAGGAACGACAGCGCCGCCTCCGAGAGGATGGCAAACGCGAGCGACAGGGAAGTCTGCACGATGATTGGGCCGGAAATGTTCGGGAGAATGTGCTTCACCAGGATCCGGCCAGTGCCCGTGCCCATGGTCTGCGATGCGCGGACGAAGGGCTCGGTGCGCACGCTCAGGGTGCTCGCGCGTGCGACCCTGGCGAAGATTGGCACGTATACGACGCCGATGGCGATGGTGGCCGTGTTCGCGCCCGGCCCGAGCACTGCGACAATCGCGAGCGCGAGAATGAGCATCGGGAAGGCGAACATTACGTCGACGATCCGCATGAGGATCCCGTCTGCCCAGCCGCCAGCGTAGCCGGAGACGATGCCGAGGAGGACGCCGACCACCAGTGCGATCGCGACACTGATGACGGCGACACGCAGTGACACCTGCGCGGCGAGCACCACGCGCGAGAAGACGTCTCGGCCGAGGTCGTCCGTGCCGAACCAGTGCGCTGCGCTCGGTCCCTGGAGGGCGCCTGCGATGTCGGTTTCGTTGACGCCGTATGGGACGAGAGCCGGGCCGATGAGCGCTGCGGCGATCATCACCAGCAGCACGATGCTGCCGACGAGACTCACCGGGCTGCGGAGGAAGAGCCGCAGCGCGGAGGGGCGGCGACCGTCTGCGCCCTTGGGCGCGGTCGCTATGGCGATGGTGTCCGGTGCGGTCATGACAGTCGGATCCTCGGGTCGATGAGTGCGTAGAGTGCGTCGACAACAAGATTGACGACGAGGAACGCGATGGCGATGAGGAGCACCGCGCCCTGCACGACCGGATAGTCGCGTGATGCGACTGAGTCGTAGACGAGGCGCCCGAGTCCTGGCCAAGCGAAGACGACCTCGACGACGAGTACGCCGCCGAGCATCGTGGCCAACTGGATTCCCGTGATCGTGAGAATCGGGATGAACGCGTTGCGGGCGATGTGTACGCCCGTGACGACCGCTGGGCGCAGGCCCTTCGAGCGTGCGGTGCGCACGTAGGCGGCCTCTGCAACCTCGAGCACGGCGCCGCGAACGTAGCGGGTCATGATGGAGCCGGCGACGAGCCCGACGGTGAGCGCGGGGGTGAACACCCGTCGGAGCCACTCGCCAGGGTCGTCAGCGAACGCGACGTACCCCGAAGGCGGAAGCCAGCCGAGGATCGTCGAGAACAGAGTGATGAGGAGCATGCCCATCCAGAAGTCGGGCACCGAGACGCCGAACTGGCTGAAGACGCGCACGATACCGTCACCGACGGTGCCCTCCTTCAGCGCTGAGAACGTGCCGGCAGGGATGGAGATGAGTAGCGCGATGAGCATCCCAACACCCGCGAGCGAGAGCGTCGCAGGCAGCCGTTCGAGCAGAATCTCGGTGACCGGCTGGCCGTTCCTGAAGCTCACGCCAAGGTCGCCGGTGACCGCATGCCCGACGTACCCGAAGAACTGCTCAACGAGCGGTCGGTCGAGCCCTGAGGCTGTGCGGAGCGCATCGTACGCTTCTTGCGTGTATCGCGTGCCGAGGGCGATCCGTACGGGGTCGCCAGGCACGAGGTGGATAAGCGTGAAGACGAGCACGAGCACGCCGAGCAGCACCACGATGGTGTGCAGCAGGCGCTTCGCGAGGAAGCGCAGTGTCGGGGAGCCCGTCACCTTAGCGGTGAGCGTGGTGGTCATTCGGTGATGCTCACATCCTTGAATCGCACCGCACGGTCGCTGCGGGCGGCGTAGCCCTCAACGGTTGGCTGCCACGCCTGGATGACCGAGGGGTTGTACAGGTAGATGTAGCTCGCCTCCTCGGCGATGAGCGTTGCGGCTTCATCGTAGAGTGCCTTGCGGGCTGCGGTATCGGTCTCGGTGCGGCCTGCGTCAAGGAGCTCGTCGACGCGGGCGTTGCTGAACCCCTGTGCGTTGCTCGCGCCGCTTGAGTGGTGCTGCGCGTAGTAGAAATCGTCTGGATCGATGTTGCCGAGCCACGCCATCATGAGCATGTCGAAGTTGCCGCTGTTCTGCTCGTCAAGCCAGGTGGCGAAGTCGGGCTGGCGGATCGAGACCTTGATGCCGAGCGGTGCGAGGTTGTCTGCGATTACCTGTGCGGCGGTCACGGTCTCGGGGTAGTCGGAGGATGCGAGCAGGTCGAGGGTGAGCGACCCGTCAGCGACTCCCGCGTCAGCGAGCAGCTGCTTGGCCTGCGCGATGTCTGTGCTGTACTCGTCGAACTCGGTGTACCAGGCGCTTTCCGTTGGGATCGCGAGCTGGTTCACCGCTGCGGTGCCGTAGCTCGTCACCTGTGCGATCGCGTCGCGGTCGATGGCGTAGGCGATGGCCTGGCGAACCCGCTTGTCGTCGTACGGCTTCCGCTTTTCGTTCAGGGCGAGGTACCAGTAGTCGGTGCTCGGCTCGAGGCCAACCTCGAGGGACGCGTCGTCCTGGAGCTGGGCGAGCTGCTGGGTGGGGATCGAGTCTGTCCACTGAATCTCCCCGCTCTTCAGCGCAGCAACAGCGGTGTTGCCCTCGGAGAGGAACGAGAAGGTGACGCCGCCGATCTTCGGCGCCCCGTCCCAGTAGTCAGCGTTTGCGGAGAGCTTGATGGTGTCGCCCTGCGTGTAGCTCGCGAGCGAGAAGGGGCCGGTGCCAACGGGCTTCGTGGTGATGTCGCCGCTTTCCACGTTGTCGCGCTCCACGATGGCCATGCCCTTGTAGCCGCCGAGGTTCGAGAGCAGGTTGGGGCTTGGCTGGCCAACCGTGATGACAACGGTCGTGTCGTCTGGCGTGGAGATGTCGGTGATTGCGCTGAGTCGCCACGCGTTCGCGAGCTCCTCGTCGATGATGCGGTTGAGCGAGTATGCGACGTCGGCTGAGGTGAACGGGCTGCCGTCGTGGAACGTGACGCCCTCGCGCAGCGTGAATGTCCAGGTGAGCTGGTCGTCGCTCAGCTCCCAGCTCTCGGCGAGTGCCGGTTGCATCTCGAGGTTCTCGTCTGGCTGCACGAGCGTGTCGAAGACGTTCTCGAGCACCTCGAACGAGAAGTACGCCGTGGTCTTGTGGGGATCGAGCTGGTCTGGCTCTCCGGCGATCGCTGCGGAGAGCACGGCGCCCGACTGCGCACCGTCGCCGCCGTCGAGGTCGACCGCGCTACCGGTCGAGCATGCTGAGAGGGTGAGCGCGCCGATCAGGGCGACTCCCGGGAGTAGTGTGCGTGACTTCATCGGCACTGATCCTCTGTTCGAGTGGGCGGAAATATCATTTTTATGATGGAATCATCATTATTGCGATAGTCAACAGCGAAAATCCGCTCGCGTCAACCTGAGAAAGTGACAGACATGACATTTACCATCCTGGCGAGTGACCCAACGAGGGGTCTACTCGCGGCCGCGACCGCGAGTCGCTCACTCGCGGTCGGCGCAGGAGTTCCGGCGATCCGGGTCGGTGTGGGGGCAGCAGCGAGCCAGGCATACACGAACCGTGCGCTGCGTGGCAGGCTGCTCGACGCTCTCGAGGGCGGGGAGACACCAGCGAGCGCCCTGCAACGCATCCCGGAATGGGACGGGGAAGCGGAAAAGCGCCAGGCAGCGGTGATCAGCTCCGACGGTGAGGCAGCAGCGCACACCGGCGCGACCTGTAGCGCCTGGGCAGGGAGCGAGCTCGGTGAGGGATTCGTCGTCGCCGGCAACCTGCTGCCGGGCCCCGAGGTGCTCTCAGCGATGTCCGCTGCCTTCCTCGCGGAAGCGGACGGTGTGGTCAGCACCGAGGGCGACAGCGCGGACGCCGGTGCAGGCGACACCGATGGGAAAAGAGCCGCCGAGGCCGCGCTCGCCGCGTTTGCGAGCCGGGTGCTTGCCGCGCTCGCCGCAGGCGACGCCGCTGGCGGTGACAGCCGCGGCAGACAGTCAGCTGCCCTCCTCGTTGGCGCTGGCGAGCGCCCGGAAAGCGGGGAGGCGCCGCTCGCCATCGACCTTCGCGCAGACGACCACACCGCCCCGATCGCAGAGCTCGGCCGGCTGCTCGAGCTCGCCATCACCGAGCGCCGAGCAGCCGCTGAGTGACTGGCCGCCGGCCGCTACTGCTCGAACGGCGTCACGGCCCCGAGCACCACGCACGGCTGCTCAGTCGTGTTCGCCCACCAGTGCGGCACGGAGCAGGGATACGTCATTGCATCGCCGGGCGCCAGCTCAACACGGCGGTCGCCGTGCACGACCGTGAGCGTCCCAGACTCCACCACGACACACTCGGTTCCCAGGTGCTTGAACGCCTTGCCCTCGTTCGTGAAGCCTGGCGGGAGGGTGCTACGAATCACCTGCAGGGAAGACCGCCTGCCGGGGGTGAGGAGCTCCCGCACCACGAGCTGGCTCGCCGGCTCGCTCTCAAGAACAGGAAGCAGCGTTCGTTCGTGCGAGCGGACCACGAGCTCGTCGCGATCAGCGCCGCCCTCAACGAAGCGCGCAAGCGGGATCCCGAGCGCTTCGGCGAGTCGTTTCAGCGCGAGGAAAGAGGGGTTTCCGAGACCGCGCTCAAGCTGACTGATGAGCCCGAAGCTCACGCCCGAGCGTTGGCTCAGAGCGTTCAAGCTCAGCCCCTGACGCTGGCGCTCGCCACGCAACTCGCTGCCGAGCGCCGCGACGTCATCGTTGGCGCTGTCTCTGTCTTTACTCACCCCCTCAGACTAATCACCGCGCACGGCCTTGCCCAGGCGAAGCGCGCAGAAAGGTAACCAACGATGCTTCCCACCCTGCCCGTCCAAGGCGCCGCTGCCGATGATCGACAAGTCACCGCTATCGACGCGCTCGCCGAGCGGTGGCTCGACACCGAGGTGCGCCTCGACCCTGTCCTCGGCACCAAACTCGGGAGGGAAAGCTCAGCCCTCACCTTTGGGGACTACTCGCCCGAGGGCATCGCGGCCGGCAACGCAGCCGCACGCGGTGTGCTGAGCGAGCTCACGCAGCTCGCCCCGCAGGACGCGGTCGACGAGGTCACCGTGCGCGAGCTTACCGAGCGACTCACGCTTCGCTTCGACCGAGCCGCCGCCGGCTTAGAGCTGCGCGATCTCACGGTGCTCGAGACCCCCGCGCAGCTCATCAGACAAGCCTTCGACCTCATGCCACGTGAGACCGAAGCGGACTGGCATGCGGTCGCGAGCCGGCTGGCGGAGGTGCCGCGGGCGCTCGCCGGCTACCGGGAGACCCTCCGGCTCGGTGCGGCGACCGGGACAACACCGGCACGGCGCCAACTCCTCGCCGTCGCGAGCCAGGCCGAGCGTTTCGCTGCCGACTATTTCCCCGCGCTTGCCGGCGCCGCCAAGCTGCGTGAACCGCTCGCAAGGGACCTCGGGCGCGGCGCGCAGCTCGCCAGCGCAGCATATGCCGAACTCGCGAGCTTCCTCCGCGACGAACTCGCGCCGATCGCAACAACCCAGGACGCGGTCGGGCGCGAGCACTACGCGCTCGCATCGCGTGAGTTCCTCGGCTCAGAGATCGACCTTGACGAGTGCTACGAGTGGGGAGTGAGCGAGCTCGCGAGGATTGACGCTGAGCAGCGCCGCACCGCGCGCGAAATCAGCCCTGGCGGCAGTGTTGCAGAAGCCGTGGCAATCCTCGACGCCGATCCGGACAGGCTGATCCACGGTGAGACAGCACTGCAGCACTGGCTGCAGGAGCGCAGCGACGAAGCTATCACGGCGCTCGCCGGTCGCGTGTTCACCATTCCCGATGCCCTGCGCAGGCTTGAGTGCCGCATCGCTCCGACGCGGGAGGGCGGTATCTACTACACCTCCCCGAGTGAGGACTTCGCGCGGCCCGGTCGCATGTGGTGGACCGTGCCTGCTGGCGTGACCGAGTTTCGCAAGTGGCGCGAACTCACGACGGTCTATCACGAGGGTGTTCCCGGCCATCACCTCCAGCTCGGGGGCGCGGTAGCGATGCGCGGAACGCTCAACGCATGGCGCCGCACGCGGGCGGGGACCTCGGGGCACCTTGAGGGGTGGGCGCTGTACGCCGAGCGTCTCATGGAGGAGCTCGGGTTCCTTGAGGATCCCGCCGCGCGGCTCGGCATGCTCGACGCACAGCGACTGCGTGCTGCGCGCGTCGTCGTGGACATCGGGGTGCACCTGGGCAAACGCATGCCGAACGGGGAGCGGTTCACCGCTGCGGGTGCGCTGGCGTTCATGATCGATAACGTGACGATGCGCGAAGAAGCGCTGCGTTTTGAAGTGCTCCGCTACCTTGGCTGGCCCGGGCAGGCGATCTCGTACAAGGTGGGCGAACGCGCCTGGCTTGAACTGCGCGAGGACGCCGAGCGCCGCAGCGGATTCGACCTTCGGGCGTTCCACAGCGCTGCGCTGAGCATGGGCACACTGGGCCTCGACACGCTTCGATGGGCGATGCGCCGCTGACGGGATACTATTTCGACTATGACTTTCAACGAGAACGTTCGCATCGACACGAGTCAGGTGCAGAAGCGCAGCGGCGGTCGCCGCACCGGGCTCGCCGTTGGCGGCGGCGGTATCGGGCTCATGATCGTGCTGTTTCTCGGCTCCCAGCTGCTCGGTGTGGATCTCACCGGGCTCGCCCCGGCACTGAGCTCTGCCGGTGGCGGCAGCTCGTCGAGCGAGCAGGTCGTCGCCGTTGAGAACTGCGAGACCGGGGCAGACGCGAACGCGAACGTCGAGTGCCGCATGACCGCGACGAGCGACTCGCTGAACCGGTACTGGAACACGCAGGTCGGCAACTACCGCGGGCCACAGCCGGTCGCGCTGTTCAGCGGCCAGACGCAGTCGCAGTGCGGCACCGCATCGGCAGCAACCGGGCCGTTCTACTGCCCGCCAGAGGAGCGCATTTACGTCGACACCGCGTTCTTCAACACGCTGCGTTCCGACTACGGCGCCTCTGGCGGCCCGCTCGCCGAAATGTACGTGCTCGCTCACGAGTGGGGGCACCATATCTCGAACATCACGGGCTCGCTCAACCAGGCCGGGCGCGAGTCGGGCGCGACCTCGGGATCCGTGCGCCTTGAGCTGCAGGCGGACTGCTTTGCTGGAGCCTGGGTCGGGGCCGCGCAGACGATCACGGACGACAGCGGCGTGCCGTTCCTCAAGCCAGTCACGCGCTCGGAGATCAACGACGCACTGAGCGCCGCCGCGGCCGTCGGCGACGATCACATCATGGAATCCTCCGGGGTTCGGGTCGATCCCGAGCGGTTCACGCACGGCACCTCCGAGCAGCGCCAGCGCTGGTTCATGACGGGTTACGAGCAGGGACCCACGTCGTGCGGCACCTTCGAGGTGCCCGCAAATCAGCTCTAACGTTCACGAACGAGGCGTAGCGACCGGTGAGGATCCTACGTGAACCCTAGAGCGATACCTTCGCCTCTCCGGCCCGCACGAGTCTGCCCATCGCGGTGCGCAGCGCATCGACCGTCACCTGCACCGACCGTCGATGCAGCGTCTCCGGGCGCGTGAGCAGATCGATTGCGCGGGTCGCGTTCACACCCGTGAGTGGCCGGAGCACGAGGCCCTGCAGTGCCGAGCCGACGGTGTACCTCGGCACCATCCCGACCGCGTCTCCCGTCGCAACGATCGCTGCGACCGACCCGTAGTCGTTAATGCGGTGCACGACGTTGACCGGCCGGTCGGCGACCGCGGCGATCGCGCCCAGCAGGTCGTCGGGGGAGTAGCCGCTGCGGCTGGTCACCCAGGCTTCGCCCGCGACATCTGCCGGGGTGAGGCGGTCGCGATCGGCGAGCGGATGACCAGTGGGGAGCGCGATATCGAGGGGCTCCTGCGCGAGCCTGATCACCCGCAGGCCGGCGGTGGGCCATGGCGGGCTGTGTTCGAGTCGGTGTGCGATGACAAGGTCGTAGCTCGCGGTGAGCAGCGGGAACTCGTCCTGCGAAACGTCCTCGTCAGACAGGCGGAGGTCAGGGGCAGCGGCGACGCCGCGCAGCTCGCTCAGGAGGCCGCCGAAGATCGCTTGCGAGGCGCTGTGGAAGCCGCTCACCTTGACGACCCCGGAAGGCTCCTGCTCGAATGCCGCTACGGCGCCGGCGGCGGCGGCCATGGCCTCGATGACCTCCGCGCCAGCCCTGGCGAGCGCATGTCCGGCTTCGGTGAGCACAAGGGTGCGCCCGTCGCGCCTGGTGAGCGGTGCGCGAAACCCCCGCTGCAGTGAGGTGAGTTGTTGCGAGACTGCGGAGGGAGTGACACGCAAGCTGTCTGCGACGGCCGTCACGCTGCCGAGCGTGCCGAGCTCGCGCAGAATTTCGAGCTGGTGGATCTCCACGCGTCGCCCCTCTCGTTCGTGCGCGTCGCGCAACTGTTTAGCTCCAGCTTAAACAAATCTATAGAAAGACGATCTTGTTCTGAACTATTTTTCGTGACGAAATAGCTATATGCGAGCACTCTTCAAACCCGAACCCGGCCCAGGGTTCACCCTTTCCGAGGTTCCAGACCCGCAGTGCGGTCCCGACGAGGTTGTCATCCGCGTGATGCGCACTGGCATCTGCGGCACTGATCTCCACATTCTCGACTGGGATGCGTGGGCCGCGTCAAACGTCGACGCCCCGCTCATCGCAGGCCACGAGTTCTACGGCGAGGTCGTTGAGATCGGCGAGCAGGTGCGCGACGTGCGCGTCGGCGACCGCGTTTCTGGTGAGGGCCATATCGTCTGCGGAACCTGCCGAAACTGCCGCGCTGGCCGCCGCCAGATGTGCATCCGTACAAAGGGCCTCGGGCTGCACCGCGACGGCGCATTTGCGGAGTTTCTCTCGCTGCCTGCGAGCAACGTCTGGGTGCACTCAGACACGATCACACCGGAGCTCGGTGCGATTTTCGATCCGCTCGGCAACGCAGTGCACACCGCGCTTGCTTTTCCGCTCGTCGGCGAGGACGTGCTCGTAAGCGGCTGCGGGCCGATCGGGCTGATGTCGATCGCGGTGGCGCGGCACGTCGGGGCCCGCTATGTCGTCGCGACCGACATCAGCGATGCCAGGCTTGAAATCGCGCGTGGGCTGGGTGCTCACGCCGCGGTGAATGTAGCTCGCGAGGCCATCGGTGACGCTCAACAGGCCCTTGGCATGCGCGAGGGCTTCGACATTGGGTTTGAGATGAGCGGCGCGAGTGCCGCGCTCCCCGGCATGCTCGAGAACATGAACCACGGCGGGCGGATCGCCATGCTCGGCCTCCCAACCGAGGAATTCGCGGTCGACTGGGCAAAGGTCGTCACCCACATGATCACGCTGAAGGGCATTTACGGTCGCGAGATGTTTGAGACCTGGAACGCGATGGCTGCGATGCTTGAGACGAGCGAGCAGCTGCGCGAACGCATCACCTCGGTCATCGCCGACACGATCCCGGCGCGCGACTGGGAGCAGGGATTTCAAGCGGCGAAGTCCGCGACCACCGGAAAAATCATCCTCGACTGGACGGAACTGTAATGTACGGAGCATTCAAGGCACACCTCAACGGCGAACTCGAGGCCATTGAGGCGGCGGGGCTCTTCAAGCACGAGCGCGGCATCGCCGGACCGCAGGGACCCGAGATCACGGTCAACGATGCGCAGGTGCTCAACTTCTGCGCGAACAACTACCTTGGCCTCGCCGACCACCCGAGCATCGTGAAGGCCGCGCACACGGCGCTCGATGAGTGGGGCTACGGCCTTGCGAGCGTGCGCTTCATTTGTGGCACGCAGGATCAGCATCTCGAGCTCGAGTCTCGCCTGTCGAAGTTCCTTGGCACGGAGGAGACGATCCTCTTCGCCTCGTGCTTCGACGCGAACGGCGGCGTCTTCGAGACGCTGTTCGGCGCGGAAGACGCGATCATCTCCGACGCGCTGAACCACGCCTCCCTCATTGACGGCATCCGCCTGTCGAAGGCCCGCCGCTACCGCTACGCGAACTGCGACATGGCGGAGCTCGAGGCGCGGTTGCAGGAGGCGGCAGACGCGCGCTTCCGCGTGATCGTCACCGACGGCGTGTTCTCGATGGACGGCTTCATTGCCCCGCTCGAGGCGATCTGTGATCTCGCAGACAAGTACGACGCGCTCGTGCTCGTCGACGACTCGCACGCGGTCGGCTTCATGGGCGAGACCGGCGCTGGCACCCCGGAGCTCTGCGGGGTCGCTGATCGGGTCGACAT
Source organism: Leucobacter komagatae (assembly GCF_000834055.1). Classification (GTDB taxonomy): domain Bacteria; phylum Actinomycetota; class Actinomycetes; order Actinomycetales; family Microbacteriaceae; genus Leucobacter; species Leucobacter komagatae_A. The sequence goes on along the minus strand of NZ_JXSQ01000010.1, from coordinate 29,471 downwards.
CCTCACCGGCACGCTCGGTAAGGCGCTTGGTGGGGCGTCAGGCGGCTACGTGTCTGGCCACAGTGAGATCGTCGGGCTGCTGCGCCAGCGCGCACGCCCGTACCTGTTCTCGAACACCCTCGCTCCCGCGATTGTTGCCGGTTCCATCGCGGCGCTCGACCTCGTCGAACAGGCCGGGGGAGAGCGGGTGCGGCTGCGGGAGAATGCTGAGCTCTTCCGCTCACTCATGGCCGCTGCGGGCTTTGAACTGCTTCCTGGCGAGCACCCGATCGTGCCGGTGATGTTCGGCGATGCGGCGCGCACCGCTCGGGTCGCCGCTGAGCTGCAGCGGCGCGGGGTGTTCGTCACGGCGTTCAGTTTCCCTGTTGTGCCGCGCGGTGAGGCGCGGATCCGCGTGCAGCTGTCGGCAGCGCATACGGAGGAGCAAATTCGTGCCTGCGTCGACGCGTTTGTTGCGGCGGCGGCGGCCGAGCCCGAGCTCGCAGGTCACACCGAATAACGCAGTCGGTGCTCGCGGTGCGCCAGGTGGCTCGTCGCTACCTGGCAGCCGCGGGTACCGCAGGCACCGCCTGCGGCGCGAGCGGGGCGAGGATCCCAGCGGCGAGCCTGCGCGCCGTGCGCACCCAGGCGTCGCTGCCCTCGAGCCCGGACTTCGCCATCGATCCCTCGAGGAGCAGCGAGAGATGCTCGGCGATCGTTGGGGCTTCGGCGGTGAGGTCGGCGAGGTGGGCGGTGAGGATCGCCTGCACCTCGTCTTTGTGGGCGCGAACGGTCGCCCTACCGGGGTGGCCTACCGGGAGCTCAGCGGCGGCGTTGAGGAGGCCGCAGCCCCGCCAGCCGTCGCGGTATGCGGAGTTCGCGTGGTCGGCGTAGGCGTCGAATACGGCAAGCACGCGTTCAACGGGTGAGGCGGCAGTCTCGAGGCGTGCTCGATAGAGGCCAAGCCACTCCTCGTGGCGGTCCGTGAGGTAGCTCGCGACGAGTGCGTCTTTCGAATCGAAGTTGTTGTACAGGCTTCCCTTGGCGACCCCCGCGGAGGCGATGACCGTGTCGATACCTGTCGCGGTGACCCCGGCGGCGTAAAACTCTTCTGCCGCGGCGCGGAGGAGGCGTTCTCGCGCCGGTGCGCGTCGCTGGTGCGTGGTGTTCATGCTGTCCTCCCGTGCTCGGATTTTCTCCCAGTGTAGCGAACTAGACCGATCTGTCTACTAGGGTGAGGGGATGCAGAACTCACCGCTCGCTCGACCCGGCATCGGGATCGCCCTCGTGCTCGTCTCCTCCGTGCTGTGGGGAACCACTGGGACAGCTGCCACATTCGCACCCGAGGTGAGCCCGATCGCGATCGGTGCGGTCGCGCTCGGCTTCGGCGGGCTCCTGCAAGCGGTCGTCGCAGGAAGAGGACTCGTGCGTTCAGCGCCGCTGCTCGTGCGGCAGTGGAAGCTCGTAGCCTGTGGGGGGCTTGCCGTGTTCGCCTATCCCCTCGCGTTCTACAGCAGCATGCACACCGCTGGCGTGACGATCGGCACGGTGGTATCGCTCGGCTCGGCACCGGTGTTTGCCGCCCTGTTCGAGTGGGCAGCTGACCGGCGCGTGCCGACGAGGCGATGGCTCGCCGCCGCGGGACTCGGGCTGGGAGGGATGACGGTACTCAGCCTATTTGGCGGCCACGCGGCCGCTGGCGGTACGGGGCAGACAGCGCTCGGAGTGTGGCTGGGCCTGCTCGCCGGCGTGAGTTACGCCTGCTACGCGTGGGCCGCCCACCGGCTCATCGGGCCAGGGGTCGATTCGCGCGTCGCGATGGGGGCGATCTTCGGCTGCGGTGGTCTCGCGCTCATCCCGGTGCTCATCGCGACGGGAGCCCCGTTCCTCGCATCGTGGCGCACGTTGGGCGTTGGGGCGTACATGGCACTGGTTCCGATGTTCCTCGGCTACCTGGCCTTCGGTTTCGCGCTTCGGCACATCGACGCGACGACCGCGACGGTGCTCACACTGTCGGAGCCCGTCATTGCGGCAGGTTTCGCCGCGCTCATCGTCGGTGAACGGCTCACCGGTGGGGGCGTGGTCGGCGTTGTGCTGATCGGAATCTCGCTCGCACTGTTTGCGCTGCCCAACCGCCAAGGTCGGCCTGCCGCACCCGAGTGAGGCGCAACCCCGATTCGGCGACTAGCGCCGCTTCGCGCGCCTGCGCTCTGCCCGTTCGCGCTCCCGCTTCTCCTGTGCAGCCTTGAGCTGCGCGCCGCGCGAGTTGGGGTTGAGCTTCGGCTGCTTCTTCTGAGGCTGCTGCTGCCGCTTTGGCGCGCGGGCGGCGGCGGCCGCAGCGTTCTCAGCGTTGTGCTCGCTGCTGCGTGAGGAGCGGGCGGTGCGGCCGCGCATAACCCCGGCGAGGTGCTGCACGTCTGGAGCGTCACGCCCGACCAGCCAGCTCGCCCAGATCTCCCCGCCGGGAATCGGGTCGGAAACGCGGATCGAGATATGTGAGCGCTTGTCAGTGATGTGGCGAGCGAGCGGGGCTGGCATGAGGATTCCGCCGAGCCCGGTCGCGACGAGTTCGAGCGCGCCACGCAGATCGGCTGGCATCCAGGACGGGTCGTCCCACGGCTCCGCCGCCGGCCACTCCGGAGCGTGATTCGGGTGGTCGAGGAGGCGAATGTCGGAGCGTTCGGCGATCACGGCGAGGGAGATCGATTCCTCGCCGGCGAGGTCGTGCCCCTTGGGGAGCACAAGCGCCACTGCCTCTGTGTACAGCCGGAGCGCGTGGTGCGTGCGCTCGCCGTCTGCCACGGCGCCAACGGGACTCGCTCCCGGCGCAGTGCGTTCGAGCAGCATGTCGAATTCGGCCGCGTTCCCCGGGCGCCCGTACGGCTTGGGGAAGGGCATGATCGTGAGCGGCTGCTCGGGAGACACCGCCTGCCAGCGGCGTACCCACTTGCTCGGCGCTACACCGCGGGTGAAGCCAAGTGTGATTTCGGGGGTGCCCTGCGCATTGTCGTTCATGTCAGCCTCGTTCACAGCATCACGTCTGCGTAGATTTCGTGGGTGTATGGCAGCCGGGCTGAGGAGAGTGCGATGCGGTACTCCTCGGCAGATTCGACGTGCCTGAGGGGTGTTCCCTCTTCGCGGTAGTGCGGGTACGCGAGTCGTGCGTGACCCTGCGGCGGGAGGCCGCTTGCGGGGACAACGCGCCACCACGCGACGCTGTGCCCAAACAGTGCCATCACGCGGCCAACCGCGCGGGGCGCCTCCGATTCAACCGCGATGCCGACGTCGCCGTAGGTCATGACGCGCCCAGCCGGGATGCGTGCGACCACCGCGAGTACGGCTTCGGTGAAATCGGGATCTGGCACAGCTTAAGCCTACGCCCGCGCGGGTGCCAGCAGCGCCCGAATTCGTTCAGCAGCGCCTCGCGGGCGGCCGTTGGCGACTGCGAGGCGCTGCTGCGAGCGGCTGTTAGATGTTCGAGACGCCGAGGAGCATTCCGATGGTGTACGTCGCCGCAACCGCGATTCCGCCGAAGAGGAGCTGCCTTGCGGCGCCAGCGAACCAGTTGCGCTTCGTGGTCCGCGCGGCGAGCCCGCCAGCGACGAGAAGCCCGACACCGCCAAACGCAAGGCCGACCCAGAGATTGCCGAAGCCAAACACGAACGGGATGATGGGAATGAACGCGCCGACCCCGAAGGACAGCAGCGAGGAGAAGGCTGCCACCCAGGGCGAGGGACGATCGTCGAGACTGAGGCCGAGCTCGTGCGCGAGGTGCACGCGCACCGCGCTCTCGCTGTTGGCGTGCACCTGCGAAGCCGCGACGTCCGCGGTCTCTTCGTGCATGCCGAGACGCGCGAACAGTGCGGAGAGTTCGGCCTGCTCACCAACGGGATTGCGTGAGTGAGCCTCACGCTCAGTGCGCACCTCGGCGTCGAGCTGCTCGTTCGCCGTGCGCACGGAGGTGTATTCGCCAAGCGCCATCGAGATTGCGCCTGCGATGAGCCCAGAAATGCCCGTGATGGCTACGATGCTGTTTGACGCGCCAGCTGCGGCGATGCCAGCAATGAGGCCGATATTGGATACGAGGCCATCCATCGCGCCAAATACTGTGGCGCGAAGCCAGCCTGACGAAACGTCGGCGTGGCGGTGGTCGTACTCGTGCGGGCGGGAAATGTCGCGCGGTTGTGGCGGGGTGTTCAACGGTGCCCTCTCAAATGGTTCGAGCGTTCGAATCGATGTGCCAATTCCAACGCAAAGGGCAACGCTAACAGGGATTTTGCGTGAGGGAGAAGCCCGTTCGCGAACTCGAATACCCGTGTTTTTTGAGTTCGGTGTGGCGAACTTGGGTGGGCGGAAACCGCTTCGCTACAGCACGGTAATCGAAGTCGCCTGCCAGCGTCCACGAAGTACCTCGAACCGGAGGGCGACGGCGCGCGAACGGCTCGGCGTCGTGAGTACGACGGAGGCCTCCGTAGCGCTCGGTGAGGGGTGGGTTGCGCGAACGCGCTGCACGACCGGCACGATCCGCCTGTGGTCGCGGTAGAGCGAGCGGCGCTCAACATTGAGTTGCCTGACCTCCGCGAGCTCCTCGGCGACCGCGGAGCTGATCCACTTACCGAGCTGCCCGATCTGACGGGTACCCTCGACCGCTTCGAACGCGAAAACAGCGACGGCGCCAATCGCGCGCGCATCCAGACGTGGCACGTCCGGCGCGCCTGGCTTGGCTGCGGTGAGCTTCGGGACGCGCTCGCCCGCACCGGTCGCCTCTGCTGGTGGCTCCGGCCCCGCTGTCACGGCGCGGAGCCGGGGCGGCTGGGGTCGGCCCTGGTGAGCGAGAGGCGTTGGGGAGGAGAGCGGCGCACCCATAGTGTGGACTTTCTGTGTCGGACCTGCCTGTCCGCGACCCCCACTCGCGGCCGATGTTGAGCCCCAACGTTACGTGGCCCTCATAATCCCAGGTCAAGCGTCGCATTCGCGGCGGTGGTGTGCTTACAGGTTGCAGACCGCCTGGCGTCGCTTGAACGGTGGGCTTGTGCCCTAGGCTTATGTGCGTGGCAACCCTTCGAAATCTTGCAACGAAGTACTCGGACCTCACGGAAGAGGAGCTCGAGTGGCTTGAACTGCTCGCGCTTGATCTTCCGCTGCTCGCCGATGTCGCGCTCAGCGACATCGTGCTGTGGGTACCGTCTGACAACGGTGACTATCTCGCGGTCGCGCACAGCCGACCTGCCGGGTACATCACGCTGTTCTACCGTGACGTGATCGGCGACTTCCTCCGGCCCGAGTGGCGTGAGGTCGTTGAGCAGGCACTCGAGACGGGCAAACCAGCCGCCTCAACTTCGCCGGCTTGGTACGAAGAGAACCCGATGAAGCTCACCGCGTATTCCATCAGCAGGCGCGACAGCCAGGGCAACGTGTTTGGTCCGTTTGCGGTAGCGACGGTGCATACGAGCGCACACGACACACAGCATGCGTCACGTATTGCTGCCGCGTTCCGTGAGGTCGCGAGCGACCTGCTCGGCATGATCCAGACGGGCGCGTTCCCGAACCCCGGCGGTGTCGGCGGGCAGCAGGGCGCGCCGCGGGCGACCGACGGTCTCGTGCGGGTGAACCTCGAGGGCATCGCAACGTTCGTGAGCCCGAACACCCAGACGACCTTCACCATGCTCGGCTACCGCGATGAGATCGAAGATCAGAATTTCTCGGAAGTGCTCTCAGAAGTATTGAAGGGCCAGTTCGACACGAACGAGTCGCTGCCCATCATCAGCCAGGGCAAGGTTGCGAAGCGCACGGAGATTTTTGCTCGTGGCCTCACCGTCGCGATGCGTTCCATCCCCGTGTACCGCGACGGCGAGCGAGTTGGGGGAGTGATCCTCACCCGCGACGTGAGTGAGCTCCGGCAGCAGGCACAGGAGCTCATCACCAAGGACGCGACGATCCGCGAGATCCACCACCGCGTGAAGAACAACCTGCAAACGGTGGCCTCGCTGCTGCGCGTGCAGGCGCGCAGGGCCCGCAGCGAGGAAGCGAAGCAGGTGCTCGGCCAGGCGATGCGTCGCGTTGCGGCGATCGCGGTCGTGCACGACACGCTTTCAACGGGGCTCGCCCAGATCGTCGATTTCGACGTCGTATTCGAACGGGTGCTCGGTCTCGCCGCTGAGGTCGCAAGCCTGCACGGCACCACCGTGCATCCCCGCAAGGAGGGCTCCTTCGGGGAGCTCCCGTCTGAGTACGCGACGCCGCTCGCGCTCGCGCTCACCGAAATTGTCACGAACGCGGTAGAGCACGGGCTCGCGGGCCGCGAGGGTGAGGTCTTCATCAAGGCGGATCGCACCCCAGAACGACTCACCGTTGAGGTCATCGACACGGGCACTGGGCTCCCCGGTGGCACCGTGGGCGACGGGTTGGGAACGCAGATCGTACGCACCCTCATCGAGGGTGAACTCGGTGGATCGATTCACTGGGGTGCAGACGTCGCCGGTGGCACCAAGGTGTCGATCGATATTCCGCTTCACTGGCTCGCAGCGCAGACCAGGCCGATTCCGAAGGTCGAGCGCTAGCGAGCCAGCGTGGCGGGCGTCAGTCGCGTTCGCGTGAGGTGCGCACGAGTACCGCGACGCCAACGATCAGCAGCAGCGCGCCAAGGCCGATGATCGTGGTGATGATCCACCCGACCGGGTCAATGTACCCGCCGACGGCGACGACCGCGACGTAGGCGCAGAACACCAGGATGAGCGCTCCCCACACGATGGGGCTCGTGCGCGGGCTTGGCTTCTTGACGCGCCCCGCAGGCTGAGGCGCTGCTACCTGCCCAGGCTGCTGATGTTGCGTCTGAACGGGTGGGACGGGTGGGCCAGATGGTGCTGGTGGCACCGGGGGCGCGGACAGCCACGGCTGCGCGACGTCGCCCGCCGGCTGAGCCGGTTGCAGCGGCTGTGTTCCCTCTACGGCCGGTGCGGCTTCTGTCAGCTGCACCGTTTCCGTTAACGGTGCAGTTGCTGTCGGGTCCACCTTCTCTGTGGGCTGTGCCGACTCTGCGGGCTGTGCCGTCTCTGTGGGCTGTGCCGTTTCCGGCGCCGGTGGCACGGGAGGAGTGGCTTCGGGCTCTGGCCCTGTCGCGTGTTCGGTGCTCATCGTACGAGCTCCTTTTCTAGCTTGGCGATCTCGTCGCGCGTGAATTCAAGCGTATTTTCGAGCCGTGCCTCGTGTGCTGCGGAGAGCTCCGACCCCTCGAGTTCGGTGATGAGCGATTCCTCCTCGGCACGGAGCGCCGAGAGCTCATCACGTAGCTCGGCGCGCAGCTCAGGAGTCGTGCCGGGAGCCTCGGGGAGCTGCGCCCGTGTGGCACCGGTTGCAGTCCCTTCGACCCGAATACTGCCCGCGATCATGTACACGTTCACTCGCGTCGCCGGTTCGCTGGCATCGACGCGGGTGTCGATCGTGCGGGAGAGCAGCGGCCCTGCGGATCGTTCTCCGTCGGGCTTTGCCTCCGAGGCGTCGATGGCGCCGGCCAACATGCGGATAGTGAGGACCACCGGTTCGGTTTTGGGGAGTGTAATCACGGAGACCCCGGTGAGGTGCCACAGATCGAGATCTTCGGTGGTGCCGCTGCCATCGAGCGCCGTGAGGTCGAGCTCACTGCTTCCAGCGATGATCACGCTGCTCGGGGCGGTGGTGCTCACGTTCATGCTGCCGAACGGCTGGAATCGGGTACCAGCGGGGAGCACCGACGTGAAGAGCAGAGCGATGACTCCGCAGATCGCGAGCAACCCGACCCAGCCGGTCTTGCGGCCCCGAACGCCAGCGATGATGAGCGAGACAGCGAGCACTCCCGTTGCTCCGAGCAGCGCTGCGGTGAGCACCAAATCTGAGCCGACTTGCCTGTCGAATGCGATGAACGCTGCGGTGCCGGCTGCGAGCAGTGCGAACGCGAGCGTGATGACGACGTGCGCCGCACCGAGCCGGGTGAAGTCGTGCTGCTGCGCGTACCGTGCGCTCCACTCGTCCGCCTGCTTGCCAACGTCTTCGCTCCAGCGAACGGCCTTCTCGCCGGCCCGGTCGGCACTCGCTGCGACGCGCGTCGCCCAATCGGCTTGCTGCTCGTGCGGCGGTTGGGTGCCATCGCCTGGCGCACTGGTCGTCGGCGGTGCGGTGTCGGCGAAGGCGGTGTCGGCTGCGGCAGGAGCGTCAGCCGTGTTCGACGGGGCTGGGTGCCATGCCCCAGAGGTGGGGGAGGCAGCGAACTGACTCGCCTGGTACGGGGGTGCCGGAGTTGGCCCGGCTGTCGGCTCTGCGGGCGCTGAGAACGGCGCTGCCTGCGGGCTGGCTGCGCCAGCGGTTTCCGTGTTCACACGGCGCCCGCGTTCGAGGAATACGCGGCTGAGGAGCACGGCAATACCCGCGATGACCGCGATCCAGGCGAACACTGAGATCGTCGTCGAGAGCCAGTGCGGCATGCCCATGACGTTCCACAGGCTCCACCCGCCGTACACGCCAATGCCGAACACTCTAAACAGCATGGGGAAGACGACGAAGATGCCAGCCGCGACCGTAGCTACTATGGCCGCGGCCCCCGCTCGCCCCCGGAAGACCTCCTCAAGGTGAATGCGCCCGCCCTGGTCTGGCAGGAGGAGCCACCCGACGAGGTAGAGCACGATGCCCGGTCCGCCGAGTAGCGCGAGGACGATGAAGATACCGCGCACGATGATGGGGTCGATACCGGCCCGAAGGGCGATGCCGCCCGCGACGCCGGCGAACCAGCGGTCGGTGCCGCGGCCAATGCCGAGGCCGCGGATCCACGTGAAGAATCCGGCGCCGAACGGGGTGTTCTGCTGGGCACCGCTGGGAGGAGGTGTGTGGTTCATACTCTGAGTCTGCCTTGAACCCACAGATGCGGCCATAAGGGTTCACCCTGATCTGACCCTGAATGACACCCCTGAGGGAGGCGAGCGAGCCCCGCGGGTGCTTTGATGGACACATGATGAGTACACAGCCGCGACCGCGTATGCTCACGCGCTCGGCGACGGATCGCCTCCTTGCAGGGGTGTGCGGTGGGCTCGCTGAGCATCTCAGCGTTCCGGTGATCGCCGTGCGGATCACGATGGCCGTGCTGGTCCTCGCCGGTGGCGCCGGTGTGCTGCTGTACGCCTGGCTCTGGGTGACAGTGCCGCTCGAAAGCACCGAACCCAATGTCGCTCCGATGCGGCGCGCGCTCACGCGGCCGAGCGGCACCCAGGGCGATCGCGGCGGGCGGGCTCGACCAGAACCAACAGCCCAACCGGCGGGATCCGTGCCCCGTGGAACGCCGTCAGCGCCGTACCTGGCGCCGCCAAGGCCTGCAGGACCAGCGCAGGCAGGGCAAGCGCAGGCGGGGCCACAGCCGGTGCCGCCGGCAAGGGCGGAGTCGGCGGTGCCGCAACCAGCGTTAACCCGGCAACTGGGCCCTGCACAATCACCGCCGAAGGCTGACCCAGCCGCCGCGCACACCGGCGATGCGCCGGGCCAACAGGGGCGTCAACGCCCACGCTTGCCCGTCGCAGAACTGCTCTTTGGGGCATGCCTGCTCATCGTCGGGATACTTCTCGTTGTACAGCAGCTCGGGGTCGCGCTCAGACTCTCGGTGATCCTGCCGGGTCTCGCGGTACTCGTCGGAGTCGGTCTCACTTGGTGGCAGATCGCCGACCGCAATCGGCCTGACCGCAACCAGGTGCCGAGAGTGCTTGGCGCGCTCTCGCTTGTCGCCGTCGGCGTGCTGATGTTCTTCGTCACCGCAGAGAGCCCGAACATTTGGACGGTGATGGCCGCAGCGCTCGCCGCATTGGCCGGCGTGGCCCTCGCAATCGCCCCGTGGTTGTTGCGCCTGAATCGTGAACTCATTGCTGAGCGCGCTGGCCGCGAACGCGAGGCGGAACGTTCGGAGATCGCCGCACACCTGCACGACTCCGTGCTCCAGACGCTCGCGCTCATTCAGCAGCGCTCGGCCCCTGGCAGTGAGGTCTCGCGCATCGCCAGGGGGCAGGAGCGTGAGCTTCGTGAGTGGTTGTTCCGTGCGGCGGACGGCGGCAGCGCCGCCCCGAAGGAGACCGCACTGGAAGCGCTTCGCGGGCACGCAGCTGCACTGGAGGACGCGCACCCGGTTCGTTTTGAGACCGTCGGTGTCGGCGCCGAGGTCGTCGTCCCTGAGCCGATCGTCGCAGCGGCCAGGGAAGCCATGCTCAACGCGGCAAGGCACGCCGGGGGAGAGGTCACGGTGTTCGCCGAGGTTACGGCAGCGCGAGTGTCGATCGACGTCACGGACCGCGGGCCAGGGCTTGACCCCGCTCACCTCCCAGAGGGACGCATGGGTGTTCGCGATTCGATCCTCGGTCGAATGGCCCGCGCAGGTGGAACTGCGAAGATTGTCCCTGGTCCGGGTGGAACCGGGACCTCCGTGCGGCTGGAGATGCCGCGCGAGCAAAAACCAGAGCCTGCCGGAGACGCAGGGGCAGGAGTGTCACCGTGACCGAAGAGAGCCCCGCGGCGATCCGCGTCGTGATCGTCGACGATCACCAGATTTTTCGCACCGGCCTGCGTGCCGAGCTCGGCCAAGAGATCGAGGTCGTTGGCGAAGCCGCTACCGTCGACGAGGCCGTCGCATTGATCCCGGGTGTCGCGCCAGACGTCGTGCTGCTCGACGTGCACCTTCCGGGAGGCGCTGGCGGGGGCGGTGCCGAGGTACTGCAGCGCCTCGCCGCAGTCACACCGGCAACCAAGTTCCTCGCCCTCAGCGTCTCAGACGCTGCGGACGACGTCGTCAACGTGATCAGGGCCGGAGCGCGCGGCTACCTCACCAAGACAGCTTCCGGCGCTGAGGTCACGGCCGCCGCGCTCCGCGTGCGGGGCGGCGACGCGGTCTTCTCACCTCGCCTCGCGGGATTCGTGCTCGACGCGTTCGGCACGGGACTCGGAGAGACTGCCGCTGCCGATGACGAGCTCGACCGGCTCACCGCGCGTGAGCAGGAGGTCATGCGCATGATCGCACGCGGCTATGCCTACAAGGAGGTCGCGGCGGAGCTTTTCCTCTCCGTCAAGACCGTGGAGACTCACGTGTCGAGCGTGCTGCGTAAGCTGCAGCTCTCGAACCGACACGAGCTCACCGCCTGGGCGCTCTCGAAGCGTCTGCTGTAGCCGCACACCCGAACCTGGCTAGACCCAACCAGGGAGCCACAGATGCCAGCGCCAGAACCACTCTGGGACGGGCATGGCCGACCAGACGGGGAAGAACAGCACCGAGACAATCACTGCTGCGGCGACGAAGATCCCGACAGCGATCCGCCTGCCGGCGACCTCGTCGCGACCGCCGCGACGGCGACAAATCACTCCGATCACGAGCGCCAGGGCGACCGCGGAGAACGGTGTGAGCACCACCGCATAGAACTGAAACACGGCCGAACGGGAAAGGGTGAGCACCCACGGCAGCCAGCCAGACAGGTAGCCGGTGACGACGAACGCGGCAGCGAACGCGCCTGCCCCGAGCACCGGGCTCCGTCGCACGAGCTCCCGTGGGCGCATGAGTGCCCTGAAGCCCCAGATGGTGAGGAGGATGAGCGCAGCAACGCCGCCCCAGGTGATGAGGATGTTCGGCAGCGGCGAGATGGTTGCGGTGAGCCCGCCGTCAAGGACCTCGTGGTACATCGCGGTGGGGCGGAGCCCCAGTGGCCAGGAGAGCGGATGCGCCTGATACGGGTGGGGCGCAGACAGCGTGGAGTGCCACTCGAACATGCCGACGTGGTACTGCCAAAGCGCGCTTGGCCACGGCCCGTCCGCGCGGCCCCAGCCGCCAGTTGTCAGGATCCACCCGGCCCAGCTCGCGACGTACACGGCCGCGGCGGTTGGCAACGCAATCACACCTGTCGCGAACGCCTGCCGCGTCCATCGCCCTAGCGCTCGGGCTGTGCTCGCGTGCCGGTGCAGCGCAAGATCGGCGGTGACCCCGAGCGTCCGCGCTGCCTCCCTCGCGGCAACAACCCGCACCAGCAGGTCGCGCGCTGCGGTGAGGAGCAGGAATGCAGCGAGTGGGTAGAGCCCAGACCACTTCACCGACGCGGCGCAACCGAACGCAATCGCGGCAGCGAACAACCACGGCCTCGACCACTGCACCGCGATTCCGGAGGCGGTGAGCCGAGTGCGATCCACGACCCGCTCATGGTCGCGCCACATGAACAACGCGCCGAGCACGACAAACGCCGCAAGAATGCCGTCGAGCAATCCGACCCTGGTCAGCACCACGTGGACGCCGTCGACCGCGAGAAACAGGCCCGCGAGGAGTGCGACAACCGTGCTTCGACTGATCCGCCACCCGAGCAGCATGGTGAGCCCGACCGTCACCACGCCCGTGAGTGCCACTCCAGCGCGCCACCCCCAGCTGCCATCGCCAAACACGAGGAGTCCGAGGGCAATGATCCACTTCCCCAGTGGCGGGTGAACCGCGAACGAAGCGTCGTCCGTGAATGGGGTCGCCATGCTCGGGTCGTCGTCTGGCCACGACGTAGGGAATCCGTTGGCGAGCTGTGTGACGGCGTCGCGCACGTAGTAGAGCTCGTCGAACACGAGCGTGCCTGGCCTGCCGAGCGCCCAGAACCGCAACAGCGCTGCGAGTGCGAGCACAGCGAAGACACCGATGGTGGCGATAACGCGCGAACGCCTGTGCAATCTGCCCGGCATATGCTCAGCCTACGGCTAGCATGGGAGAGTGATCACACGGCTCAGCTCATACTTTCTTAAGACTCTGCGCGAGGACCCCTCTGATGAGGAGGCCCGAAGCCACAAACTGCTCCTGCGGGCGGGCTACATCCGGCGCCAGGCGCCGGGCGTGTTTGCCTGGCTGCCACTCGGCCTCAGGGTGAAGGCGAAGATCGAGCAGATCGTTCGCGAGGAGATGGCCGCCGCTGGCGCCCACGAGGTGCACTTCCCGGCGCTGCTGCCGCGCGAGCCGTACGAGGCGAGCGGTCGCTGGGAGGAATACGGCGACAACATGTTCCGCCTGAAGGATCGGCACGGCGCCGACTACCTCCTCGCGCCCACCCACGAGGAAGTCTTCACGACCCTCGTGAAGGACATCGTCACGTCGTACAAGGACCTGCCGCTGCAGCTCTTCCAGATCCAGGACAAGTACCGCGACGAGGCACGCCCCCGCGCAGGACTGCTGCGCGGCCGCGAGTTCACGATGAAGGACGCGTACTCGTTCGACACCACCGACGAGGGCCTCGACGCCGCCTACCAGAAGCAGCGCGATGCGTACGAGCGCATCTTCACGCGCCTCGGCCTCGAATACGTCATCGTCGCCGCTGATGCCGGCGCAATGGGTGGATCGCGCTCGGAGGAGTTCCTGCTGCCCATCGCGATCGGCGAGGACACCTTCGTGCGCTCGGCAGGCGGTTACGCGGCCAACGTCGAGGCGTACGCGACCCCGATCCCCGAGTCGCTCCCCATTGAGGGGCAGCCAGCGGCCGTCGTGTTCGATTCGCCAGACACCCCAACGATTGACACCCTCGTCGCGCACGCGAACGCCGTGCTGCCGCGCGAGGACGGTCGCGCGTGGACCGCCGCCGACACGCTCAAGAACGTCGTGCTCGCCGTCACCGACCTTGAGGGCGAGCGCTCGCTCGTCGTCGTCGGTATTCCGGGCGACCGCGACGCGGACATGAAGCGCGTCGAGGTTGCGTTCCCGAACTGCGAGGTCGAGCCAGCAACGGCAGCAGACTTCGCGAAGCACCCCGGCCTCGTCAAGGGCTACATCGGGCCTGGCGCCGCCGGCGCACCCGTACTCGGCCTCGAGGGCTCCTCGGGCGTGCAGTACCTGCTCGATCCCCGCGTCGTGCCAGGGACCACCTGGATCACGGGCGCAAACGAGCACGAGAAGCACGTCGCCTTCCTTGTCGCCGGCCGCGACTTCACGGCAGACGGCGTCGCCGAGATCGCTACCGTGCGCGAGGGTGACCCCGCACCCGACGGCTCTGGCCCCATCGAGACCGCGCGCGGCATGGAGATCGGCCACGTCTTCCAGCTCGGCCGTAAGTACGCCGACGCGCTCGGCCTCAAGGTGCTCGACGAGAACGGCAAGCTTGTCACCGTGACCATGGGCTCGTACGGCATCGGCGTCACCCGCATCCTCGCGGCGCTCGCTGAGCTCAACAACGACGAGCGCGGCCTCCTCTGGCCACGCGCGATCGCGCCGTTCGACGTGCACGTTGTGGCGACCGGCAAGGACCCCGCGATCATCGAGATCGCCGAGTCGCTCGTTGCGACCCTCGCAGACGCTCGCGTCGACGTGATGTTCGACGACCGCCCGAAGGTCTCGCCAGGCGTGAAGTTTGGCGACGCCGAGCTCATCGGGGTGCCACGCGTTGTCGTCGTCGGCCGCGACGCAGCCGAGGGCTTCGCCGAGGTCTGGGACCGCGCCGCCGGCACCAAGGAGAAGGTCGCCCTGTCGGAGGTTCCCGCGCTCTTCGCGTAGGGCGGCAGCTCGCCTCGCGCTGGCGGGACCCGGCGGGCCCCGGTGGCACCCGGTTGTACAGAACGGCTTGGGTGTGTGACTTAGTCGCACACCCAAGCCGTTCTGTTGTGCTGCGCAACACCGGGTTACGATTGCCCCACACCGACGGAGGGGCAGCATGAGCGTGAACGAGCCCGCGGAGCACACGCGGCAGGCCAAGAAGCCGGGCGTCGACGTCTCGATTCCCTGCGCCGACGGTTACCGCCTTGCCGGTCGCGTATTCAGGCCGCACGCGGGGACGGACCTCGGTGTCACCGCGGTCATCACAACGGCGACCGGCGCAAAGGCGTCGTACTATTGGCGCTACGCCGACTACCTCGCGTCGCGGGGTGTGGCAGCGGTGGTGGCTGACTATCGGGGGATCGGCCGGTCCGCCCCGGCTGGCGGCTCCGCAGGCCTCAGAGCGATGCGCACCCGGTGGCACGAGTGGGGCACCCTCGATATCGATGCGGTTATCGCCTGGGCGGAGGGCGATGGGCCGGGCAGAAGGATCGTCGCTGTTGGGCACAGCTTCGGAGGGATCGGGGTGTGTATTGCGCCGCGTGCTGCCGCGGTCGAGCGCCTCCTCATGGTGGGTGCGCAGCATGCGCACTGGCGGGACTACGCGGCACGGAACCCGCGGGCACTGTTTCGCTGGCACCTCGCGATGCCGGCAGTTGCGGCAGCCGCAGGTTACCTGCCCGGGCGCAGGCTCGGCTGGATGGAGGACATGCCGCGTGGTGTTGCCTTCGATTGGGCTCGGGGCCGGGCGAACTTTGCTGACACCATAGGGCGGGGTGGGCGCGAGGTGATGGAGCGTGTGTCAACGCTCGACTTCGATGTCCTCGCGGTTGCCGCAACCGACGATCCATTCGCGACGGGGGCAGCCACCGAACGGCTCCTCGGCTACTTGCGCAGCGCGAGCATCGAACGGTGCTCGGTTTCGCCCGCGGAGCTCGGGGTCGAAGAGATCGGTCACCTCGGCGTCTTCCACGATCGGTTCAGGGATTCGCTGTGGGCGCCATCGGTCGACTGGCTCCGCGGCGGCGCATTGGGAGGCCGCGCGGAGCCGAATGCGAGCGAACACACGTAAGGGAGTAGGTATTGCGTAAGTGGATCGGAGGAGCAGCATGTCTGAACACGCAGGCCGCGCAGGCGAGGTGTACCGTGACGACGGCGAACTGATTGGCCAGCTCCGGGAATCCGAGCCGGGCCTCTGGGTGCCATGCGCGGTGTTCGGGTCGCCGCTCGCTACGCCGCGATCCAGAGCCGCTGCCGAAGCGTTCTTGTTGGGCAACGGCCTCGGATACCTCGCCGAGCGCTGGGAGGCTCGCGAGGGTGAGGACTGGGTGACCGTGCGGATCGTCGAGGCGCGTCCGGGTGAGGTCACCGTGAGCTACGCCGACTACGGGCGGCCGGATCTCTTCAACTCGCGCAGGACACTCACGCAACCGAGCCCTAGTGAGCTTCGCATGGGCTGAATCCCCGGGCGGGCGGAGTGCTGGTTGTCAGGGGTGGGGTGCGGCGGGGCGTGATGCTGCCCGGCCTGCGCAGCGCGCAGCGCGCGCATAAGCCGATGGCCCCGGCCGTGCGGTGCACGATCGGGGCCATCTGGGTGCGCGCAGCGCACAACTTCTCTGGTTAGGAAGCGAGTACCTCGTCGAGGATCAGGCCAGCCTTCTCCTCGTCGGTCTTCTCGGCGAGCGCAAGCTCTGACACGAGAATCTGACGGGCCTTGGCGAGCATTCGCTTCTCTCCAGCTGAGAGCGAGCGAACCTCCTGGTCGCGGCGCCACAGGTCGCGAACGACCTCGGAAACCTTGATGACATCACCAGAGGCAAGCTTCTCGGTGTTTGCCTTGAAGCGACGTGACCAGTTCGTCGGCTCCTCGGTGAACGGAGTGCGGAGCACCTCGAACACCTCCTTGAGGCCTTCCTGGTCAATGACGTCGCGAACGCCAACGAGGTCGCAGTTCTCTGCAGGCACCTCGATCGTCAGGTCTCCCTGATCGACCTGAAGCTTCAGGAAGAGCTTCTCCTCGCCTCCGAGTTTGCGCTTCTTCACCTCGATGATCTTGGCTGCGCCGTGGTGGGGGTAGACGACGGTCTCTCCGACCTCAAATTGCATCGAGTTGCTCCTTGTGTTAAACCAACCACTAGAATACCACAGCTCGCTGCCCGGAGGCTGGTGTATCTTGCGATGCGGTGCTGTCGGGTCGCAAGTGACCCTCTCGGGGGATAGTATTGACACAGGTCTGCGTGCTTCGGGCGCGCACGTTTCAGTTCATCCACGGCTCGGAGGCCCTCTTGAAGAATCGGATCGCCGCTTCACTCGCGCTTGCAGCAGCGCTCACGCTCGGTATGAGCGGGTGCAGCCTCATTGCCCACAACGCAACAGGCGTCGAATACGCCCCAAGCGACGGCGTGCAGGTCACCTCTGAAGGCGTTGCGCTTCGGAACATCATCCTCGTCGCAGACGAGACGGGCGAAAACTTCAACCTGGTGTTCACCGCGGTGAACAACACGGGAGCTCCCGCGCAGGTGTCGCTCAACATGAACAGCGAGGGCGCAGACGCGTCCGTCGAGTTCGTCGCCCCGGACGGAACTACTTCGTTCGGCAACCCGGCAAGCGATGAGGAAGTCATCGTCGCAACGCTCGGTGGGCTGCAGGCCGGTCAGACGGTGAAGACGTACTTCACCATCAACGGCACGGGCGACCTTGTCGAGTACATCCCGCTGCTCGATGGCACGCTCAAGGAATACCAGGACTACGTGCTCCCGGCCGGCGTCGGCCAGCTCGGCGACATCACCGCAGAGCAGCTCGCCGCGATGACCGAGGAAGAGATCGAAGCCGCAGCTGAGGCTGCAGGCGAGTCGGTCGCCGAATTCACTGAGCGCTTGAGCTTGCAGGATTCCGCCACGACGAAGTCCGACTAGCAGCACTACTCGGCTTTGCCGACAGGCTCACGAAACGGGCGCCAAGCGAGAATCTCGCCTGGCGCCCGTTTCGCGTCTCAGCTGGGTTAGCCGAAGCGGTAGCCGACGCCGCGGACGGTCGAGATGAGCTTGGGCTGTGCCGGCTCCTCCTCGATGCGTGAGCGGACACGCTTGACATGCACGTCAAGCGTTTTGGTGTCGCCGTAGTAGTCAGAGCCCCATACCCGGTCGATGAGCTGGCCGCGGGTGAGCACCCGACCGCTGTGACGCATGAGGAGCTCGAGCAGCTCGAATTCGCGCAGCGGCATAGCGATCTCCGTACCGCGCACGGTCACGGTGTGCCTGTCGGTATCGAGACGTACCCCGTTTGACTCGAGTGCGCCACCGTCCTCGTCGTCATCCGTTGCCTGATCCTCGACGGGCACCGCTCGGCGCAGCGCAGCGCGAACGCGTGCGAGTAGCTCGCGCGTCGAATATGGCTTTGTCACGTAGTCGTCAGCGCCGAGCTCGAGCCCAACGACGATGTCGATTTCGCTGTCCTTCGCTGTGAGCATGATGATGGGCACCTGCGAGCGCTGTCGAATCTCTCGGCACACCTCGGTTCCCGGCAGCCCTGGGAGCATGAGATCGAGCAGCACGAGGTCCGCGCCGTGTGTGTTGAACGCCCGCACAGCGCTGTTGCCGTCGTCGACGACTGAGACGCTGTATCCCTCGCGCTCGAGCAGAAAGGCGAGCGGCTTGGAGATTGACTCTTCGTCTTCGACGAGGAGGATATTTGGGGACACTACGAGCGTCCTTTCGTGTCTGTGAGCTGCTGGAGGGCTTTGCGCGTGCGTTTCACTCGCTTGGCACGTTTCTTCTTCGGAATATCGTTCAGGGGGAATGAGAGCGTGAACCGGGATCCCTCGCCGGGCGTTGAGCGCACCGTGACGTCGCCACCGTGTGCGCGCAGGGAGTGCCTGGCGATGCTGAGCCCAAGACCCGTACCGCCGTCCTCGCGGCTGCGTGCGCCGTCGACGCGGTAAAAGCGCTCGAAAATGCGCTCGAGGTGTTCGGGTGGAATGCCCGGCCCGGAATCGGTGATGGTGATGGTGAAGTGACGCTTCTTGTGCGCGATGCGGATCCGCACCGAGGCGCCCTCGGGGGAGTGGCGGATCGCATTGCTGAGGATGTTCGCGACGGCGCTCGAGATCGCACTCGCTCGCCCGTGGATCGCAGCGGATCGTTTGAGGTTGGAGCTGTCGATGAAGAAGAGGCTCACGCCGCGCCGCTCAGCGAAGCTCTCGTGGGCGTCGATTTCCTCGTCGACGACGGCCCGCAGATCGACCTCTTCGAGGTGCTCGGGGCGCAGTGTGGACTGTGCCTCTGAAAGCTGGATGATGTCGCGCGAGAGGTCGGCGAGCCGTTTGGATTCCTTCACCAGGCTCGCAGCGAACTCGCGCACCAGCTCGGGGTCGTCGGCGGCTTCCTTGACCGCCTCGGCGAGGAGGCCGACGGCGGCTATGGGGGTCTTCAGCTCGTGCGAGACGTTGGCGATGAAGTCACGCCGCATTGCGGTGAGCCGCTGCGCCTCTCCGAGGTCTTCCGCGATGACAACGAGAAAGTCGTGCTCGATGCGCACGACATGGGTGCGTACGGGGGCTCCCGGGTCAGCCGGCTGCGGGTCGCGGTGAGAGGGGGTGCCTGTCTCGAGAACGCGGCGTGCGCGGATCTGGAACTCGATCGTGCGGAGCAGACCGAGCTCGGTGGGGGTCTCGCTCCGTCTGGCGACATCATTGGCGTAGACGGCGGTGAGGTCTCGGTCGAGGATGACGGCGAACGCGTCAAGACCATCGAGGATCGCAGTGGCGGTCTCGGGAAGGCCATGGAGCTGTGGAAGCTCGGCAAGCGGGAGCATGTCTTCATCGTAAACGGGAGCGAACCATCCGCGCACACGGTAGTGAAGAGTTCGCTCACTGTTTACCTTGTAGTGACGGCTAGTTCACAGTAACCGGCGAAAGTAAGTACGCAAGAGGTTGGCCACGAAAGGACATCATGCGCGCAGTATTCCAGCAGTCGCTGAGCGAGTTGCAAGACCGACTCACTCTGATGGCAGAGCTCGTCGAAGCGTCAATTGGCGAGGCGACGACCGCCTTCGGCAACTCTGACGCAGAACTCGCCGAGAACGTCATTGAGCGCTCGGAGGAGATCGACGCGCTGTCGCTCTCGCTCGACGAGCTCGCATTCGACATCCTGCTCAGGCAGTCACCCGTTGCGTCGGACCTGAGGCTCGTTGTCGCCTCGCTGCGCATGAGCGCGGAGCTCGAGCGGATGAGCGACCTTGCGGAGCACATCGCAGAGCTCGCGCGGTACCGGTACCCGGACAGCGCGATTCCGAAGGGGCTGCGTAAGACCTTCACCCGAATGGGGGCGCTCGACGTGGAGATGGCCGAGGCAGTCGTCCGGTTGCTGCGCGAACAGGATCCCGCGATCATCATCGAGATCCGCGACCTCGAAGACGATCTCGACAAGTTGCACGCGAAGGTGTTCACGAAGATGCTCAGCGACAAGGTGAATGCCGACGCGCTCGGCCTCGTTGACGCGACGCTCGCGAGCCGCTACCACGAGCGGTTTGGTGATCACGCGGTTGGCGTTGCGAAGCAGATGCAGTTCTTCTTCTCGGGAGAGATCGCATAGCGCTCTCCGATTTGCAACATTCGCGGGGCCCCGGTAATGCAAACGGTAGACTTGGGGCGTGACACAACGCATCTACGACACGCACGCACAGGCAGTAGTCGACTTCGTCCCGCAGAACGCGGGCAAGGTCGGACTCTACGTCTGTGGGCCGACGGTGCAGTCATCGCCGCACATCGGCCACTTGCGGAGCACGCTCGTCTACGACCAGATGCGGCGCTGGTTCCGGGCAACCGGCCACGACGTCACCCTCATTCGCAACGTCACCGACATTGACGACAAGATTCTCGCGAACGCGCAGCTCGCGGCCGAGGCGGGCGGCACCGAACAGTGGTGGGCGCTCGCCTACCGTGTCGAGCGCGAGTTCACCGCTGCATACGACGCGCTCGGGATCCTCGCCCCGACCTACGAGCCGCGCGCTACCGCGAACATTCGCGAGATGGTCGCGCTCATCGAACGGCTCATCGAACGCGGTCACGCGTACCAGGCGAACGACGGCTCGGCGAGCGTGTACTTCGACACCGCGAGCTGGCCAGAATATGGCACCCTGACGCGCCAAAAGCGCGACCAGATGGAGGACGCCGCGGACTCTGAGCCCGTCGGCAAGCGCGACCCGCGCGACTTCGCGCTGTGGAAAGCGCACCGCGGCTCCGAACCCGAGTCGGCCTCCTGGCCGTCGCCATGGGGCGATGGGCGACCCGGCTGGCACATTGAGTGCTCGGCGATGGCGGCGCGGTACCTCGGAGACGCCTTCGACATCCACGGCGGTGGGCTCGACCTGCGCTTCCCGCACCACGAGAACGAGCTCGCGCAGTCCACAGCTGCCGGGCAGGCGTTCGCGAAGTACTGGATCCACAACGGCCTCGTGAACACGGGCGGCCAGAAGATGTCAAAGTCGCTTGGCAACTCGCTGTTCGCAGCGGATCTACTCGCCGAGGCCCGGCCCATCGTGCTCCGCTACTACCTCGGTGCTGCGCACTACCGTTCCGTGCTCGACTACTCGGCCAATTCGCTCTCAGAGGCGGCAGCCGCCTTCGACCGGATCGAAGGCTTCCTCGCACGCGCTCACGAATACATCGTTGGTGCAGCCGAGGACACGCTCGCAGGCGAGGCAGCAGCCCAGCTGTACCTCGGACCGCTCGGCGGCGCAGCGACCACCGAGTCGTTGCCGGCTGAGTTCACCGCGGCGATGCTCGACGATTTCGCGATCCCACAGGCGCTCGCGGCCCTGCACGAGGCCGTTCGCGCCGGAAATACCGCGATCGATGCCGGTGATGGTGACGCGCTGCTGAACCGCGCAATCGAGGTCGTCGCGATGCTCGATGTGCTTGGACTCGATCCACGCGATAGTGTATGGGGCGCGGCTTCGGGAGACGCCGCCGCCGATACGGCGCTCGATGCGCTGATTACCGGCCTCATCGAGCAGCGTGCCGATGCACGCGCAAACAAAGACTTCGCCACGAGTGACGCGATCCGCGATCGCCTTGCTGGTGCTGGAATCATCCTAGAAGACAGTCCGAACGGAACCCGCTGGAGCCTCATATGACGAACAAGAAGGGGCGCCCAGGCGCCGTACGCAAGAAGGGGCTCGGTAAGGGCGTCGGTTCTGGAGGTCAGGGTCGCCAGGCACTCGAGGGCCGCGGCCCGACCCCGCGCGCCGAAGACCGCGACTACCACCCGAAGGCAAAGGCCAAAGCATCGCGCGAGCGTTACGAGGCTGCGAAGGCACGCCATCAGGGCGGCGCAGGCGGATCAGGCGGCGGTCGTGGACCGAGCAACAAGAAGACCGACGAGTCTGAACTCGTGACCGGTCGCAACGCTGTGCTCGAGGCGTTGCGCACCAAGATCCCCGCTACGACCCTCTACATTGCCTCGCGCATCGAGATGGACGACCGTACGCGTGAAATCATGCGCATCGCGACAAACCGCGGTGTCGCAGTGCTTGAGGTCATGCGCCAAGAGCTCGACCGCATGACGGACCGGGACACCGTGCACCAGGGCGTCGTGCTCAAGGTGCCGCCCATGGAGTACGCGCACCCGATGGATCTCCTCGAGGAGACCCTCGACCGCGGTGAGACCCCGCTGTTCGTCGCGCTCGACGGTGTTACCGACCCGCGCAACCTCGGTGCGATCATCCGCTCCGTCGCCGCATTCGGCGGACAGGGCGTCATCGTGCCGCAGCGCCGCTCGGCCAGCCTGAACTCGGCCTCGTGGAAGACTTCCGCTGGCGCCGCGGCGCGGATCCCCGTTGCACGTGCAACAAACCTCACGCAGACCATCAAGGAGCTCAAGAAGCAGGGGCTCTTCGTTGTTGGTCTTGACGGCGACGGCGACGTCAGCCTGCCCGGTCTCGACCTTGCTGGCCGTCCGCTCGTGATTGTCGTCGGTAGCGAGGGCAAGGGCCTGTCCCGCCTCGTCACGGAGACCTGTGACGCGATCGTCTCGATCCCGATCTCAGCAGCGACCGAGTCGCTCAACGCCGGCATCGCCGCGTCCGTTGCGCTCTACGAGGTCTCGAAGCTCCGCGCCGGCCAGGCAGTGGACGCCGAGTAACTCCAGCTGTTTACAAAGCCCCGGCCCGCGCGTTTACACGCGCGGGCCGGGGCTTTGTGCTGCGTCGGAACGCTACAGCTGGGCTGCGAAGGCGAGCACAGCTGTTCCGATGGCGAGCGCGAGCATACCGAGGCAGTTGAACCAAAAGGCAACGCCAAAAAACTTGGCCCGTATGTGTGCGGCGACGGCGCAGCCGAAATAAGCGATCACCCCTACGTGTGCGGCGAGTGCGACCCCAGGAACCCAGATGCCCGCAAGCAGACCGGTCGCCGCGAGCAGCTTGATGACGATGAGGGTCCACCACCAGTCTCGCGGAAACCCGACTCCCGACAGGCAGCTGCTGATAAACCGTGGCGGTCGCAGTGAGAGCGCTGCGTCGGCTATGAGGACGACCGCGAGCAGCGCAGTCGCCCACCACGGTGCGGGGACGAAGGTCATGTGCTGTTCCTTTCGCGGGGTCTCCCGACTGTGTGAGACGAGGCGGGAAGGCGACAGAGTCTTTTCACGCTGGGGTTTCGGTGCCAGCCGGGCAACGGCAGGTGTGGAGGTGCGATTCCGAGAGCCGCTGGAGCGCAGTTACCAGTGCGTCTGTGTCCATATCTAACTCAGGTGGCCAAGTAAACAGCAGCCCGAGGTAGGCAAGGTAGATCGCCCTTGCGCGGGCAGTTTGCAAAGTTGCGTCCGTTGCTCCGCCCGCTCGGTCGCAGCGAGCCAGTTCCTCGGTGATCTCGCCTGTCAGAGTATCTGCGAGCTCGGAGAACACTCGGGAAGAGTGCTGCCCGCTTACCAGGATGCTCGCGTAGCTGCGGCTGAGCGCAGGCTGTTGGGTGAAGAGTTCTGCGAATGGCTCGAAAAGGAGCGTGAGTCGCTCCGCGCACGGGATTGCACTCGTAGCAGCCTCCACTGGCCGGGCAGTGTGGATCTTGGCTATGTGGCCGTCAAACACCGAAACGAGCAGGGCATTCTTATCGCCGACGGACATGACTGTTCCGACGCTGAGGCCGGCGGCAACTGCGATGTCCTTTACTGTTGTGTCGGCGAACCCGAATGTTGCGAAGAGTCGTTCGGCCGCATCGAGCACCTGAGCAACTGACGTGCGGCGTTGAAGCCGGCGTGAGAGCATTCAAGCCTCCGTCCGGATGGAGTGGGTGAACGAGTTCAGTGAACGCGTTCAGTTTAGCACTCCGCTCACCCCGTGTCAGCTCTGTTCCGACGCAAGACACAGAGGGGGCCTCCCGCGAATACGCAGGAGGCCCCCTCGGTCGTGGAGGTGCCTTGTTACAGGCGCTCGAGCACGTAGTCGATCGCGCCCGTGAGCGTGCGCACGTCGTCCGGATCAATAGCCGTGAACGTCGCCACACGAAGCTGGTTGCGGCCGAGCTTGCGGTAGGGCTCGGTATCGACGATGCCGTTCGCGCGCAGCGCCTTCGAGATTGCCGTCGCGTCGATCGAGTCGTCAAAGTCGATTGTTGCAACGACCTGCGAGCGGTGCGCACGGTCCGTCACAAACGGGGTAGCAACTTCACTGCGCTCTGCCCAGTCGTAGAGCACGCCCGAGGACTCCGCAGTGCGGGCGGAGGCCCACGAGAGCCCGCCGTTGCCGTTGATCCACCGAACCTGCTCATCCATGAGAGCGAGCGTCGACAGGGCAGGCGTATTCAGCGTCTGGTTCAGGCGCGAGTTCGACAGGGCTCCAGCGAGGTTCAGTGTCTCCGGGATGTAACGGTCACCGTTCGTCTGCCGCTCAATTCGCTCGATAGCCGCGGGCGAGACAAGTGCGAACCACAGCCCGCCATCCGAAGCAAAGTTCTTCTGCGGCGAGAAGTAGTAAACGTCAGTCTCGGAAGCGTCGAAGTCGATGCCGCCCGCGGCGCTCGTCGCATCGACAACGGTGAGCGCGCCAGGATCCACATCGGCTCCGGCCGCCCGACGCACGTCGGTCATCACGCCGGTCGACGTTTCGTTGTGCGGGTATGCGTAGACATCTACGCCGGTCTGGGGGAGTAGCTCTGAACGTGAGCCAGGCTCCGCCTTGCGAATGACCGGCTCCTCGAGGAATGGCGCCGCAGCGGCGGCCGCGCCAAACTTTGCCCCGAACTCACCGAAGGTGAGGTGCTGGCTCCTGCGGGAGATCAGCGAATGGACTGCAGCGTCCCAGAACGATGTCGCCCCGCCGTTCGCCAGGACGATCTCGTATCCCTCTGGCGCGCGGAACAGCTCAGCGAGGCCCTCGCGCAGGCTGCCAACGAGGTTCTTTACGGGTGCCTGCCGATGCGAGGTGCCAAGCACGCTCGGCTGGAGGCTCGAGAGGAACGCGATCTGCTCGTCGCGGATCTTCGAGGGCCCGCAGCCGAAACGTCCGTCTGCGGGAATAAGAGAGGAGGGCAATTCAATCGCTGGCATGGGCTAATTCTAGAGAGTAAAGCACGCCCGCGTCGCCATGCGTCGTCCGCGATTCGGGGCCGCATGGCCCGATCCTGCTGCCGCATGGCTGAAGTCTTGCGTGAGTGAGGCGCAGAGATGTCGTAAGCTGGGGCTAAGCAGACAGCTGGTGGGGTATACATTGACGGATCTGATTGACACTACCGAGATGTACCTTCGAACAATCCTCGAACTCGAGGAAGAAGGCATCGTGCCGCTCCGCGCGCGCATCTCAGAACGGCTCGGACACTCGGGACCAACGGTCTCGCAGACAGTCGCGCGCATGGAACGCTTGGGGCTCGTCGTCGTCACAGACGACAGGCAACTCGAGTTCACCGAGGAGGGGCGTGCCAGAGCGATTCGCGTGATGCGTAAGCATCGCCTCGCAGAGCGGCTACTCGCTGACGTGATCGGCCTCGAATGGGAGTTCGTTCACGAAGAGGCATGTCGCTGGGAGCACGTGATGAGCGAGCAGGTCGAGCGAAAGCTGTTGAGCATCCTCGACAAGCCGACCGTCTCCCCCTACGGCAACCGCATCCCCGGGCTTGAAGAGCTCGGCGCGGTCGCCGCGCCATCGGCAAACCGTGGCGAGCGCGGCATGACCGACTGGATCGCCCAGCCGCACAACCCCCCGAGCGCGACGATCCGCCGCCTCGCGGAACCAGCGCAGTACGAGCCAGAGCTGCTCGCGCAGCTCGCGGCAGCCGGCGTCGTCCCCGGCAACAAAGCTTCTTTCACCCGCATTGGCGACTCTGTTCGCGTCGAGGTGGAGGGAAATAGTGGTGCTATCGACATTCCAGTGGAGGTGGCGGCACACATTTTCGTCTCATAGATGAGACGGCGTCTATATGCGATGCATTTTCGCAGGCGTTCGAACCCGCAGTTTTGGCGAGCCCATTATGCAATGGAGCTGATACCCAGAGGAGACAGCTTTGTCACTTCCCACACCTGAGGCGCACCTCAGCACTGTCCTTCACGCCGTCGAAAGTCGTAACCAGGGCGAGCCTGAATTTCTCCAGGCCGTCCGCGAGGTGCTCGACACCCTCGCTCCCGTGCTCGAAGAGCACCCCGAATATATTGAAACCGGCATCCTTGAGCGCCTCGTCGAACCCGAGCGGCAGATCCTGTTCCGTGTTTCGTGGGTAGACGATAACGGCAAGGTGCAGGTGAACCGTGGCTACCGCGTGCAGTTCAATGCTGCGCTTGGCCCGTACAAGGGTGGGTTGCGATTCCACCCGAGCGTCAACCTGTCCGTGGTCAAGTTCCTCGGCTTCGAGCAGGTCTTCAAGAACGCCCTCACCTCGCAGCGCATCGGCGGCGGCAAGGGCGGTTCCGATTTCGACCCGGCTGGCAAGAGCGACGCAGAGGTCATGCGTTTCTGCCAGGCCTACATGACGGAGCTCGTGCACCACATTGGTGAGCACACCGACGTCCCCGCCGGCGATATCGGTGTTGGTGCCCGCGAAATCGGCTACCTCTTCGGGCAGTACCGTCGTCTCACTCACCGCTACGAGTCTGGCGTGCTCACCGGCAAGGGTAAGGGCTGGGGTGGTGCAGAGGTGCGCACCGAGGCCACTGGCTACGGCGCAGTGTTCTTCGCGGAAGAAATGCTTGCTCGCGCGGGAGAAGGCGTCGCGGGTCGCCGCGCAGTGGTCTCGGGGTCAGGCAACGTCGCCACCTACGTCATTGAGAAGGTGCAGCAGCTCGGTGGGCGTGCCATCACCGCGTCCGACTCGAGCGGCTACATCGTCGATGAAGCTGGAATTGACCTTGAGCTGCTCAAGCAGGTCAAGGAAACTGAGCGCGCACGAATCTCCGAGTACGCTGAACGCCGACCGGGAGCACACTACGTCGCGGGCGGAAACGTTTGGGACGTTCGCGGCGAGCTGGCCTTCCCGTGTGCCACCCAGAACGAACTCGATGAGGCCTCGGCGCGCGAGCTCATTAAGAACGGCGTACGCGCCGTCGCCGAGGGCGCGAACATGCCCGCGACGCCGGAGGCGATCGAGCTGTTGCAGGAGGCCGGGGTGCTGTTTGCGCCTGGGAAGGCAGCGAATGCTGGCGGCGTTGCAACGTCTGCGCTGGAAATGAGCCAGAACGCCGCGCGGTCCCGCTGGGACTTCGACAAGAGCGAAAACCGCCTGCACGAGATCATGCGCGACGTGCACGAGCTCTGCTATTCGGCCTCTGAACGCTACGGGAAGCCAGGCGATTACGTGCTCGGTGCGAACTCAGCTGGCTTCGTCACCGTGGCACAGGCAATGCTCGAGCAGGGCGTCATTTAGCCCGCGTAATCTAAGCGTGACAATTTCGTGATGTTCGGTTAGGCTTGTCCAAGTCTTAGCTTTCCGGCCGTTTCCTGGCCGGTTATAAGCGCAAACGTGAGGTAGATATTTCGTGAATTCACAGCCCAGTACCGAGGTCGTAGCTGCGACCGACTCCGCAGCATCGTCCAAGGCGAAGGTCAAGAAGATCGCACGTGTGAGCGGCGCTGCCGTGTTCACTTTCGCGATGTTCGGAACGCTCGCTCTCCCCGCATACGCAAACAGCACGCAGGAAGCGCCCGTGGCGGCCGTCGCAGAGACGCAGACGATCAAGGTCACCGCTGGCCCGTCGCTCACGAAGATTGACGACATCCCGCTCGAGGTCGACACCAGCGTCGCCGATCAGGAGCGTCGCGAGAGGCTCGTGGCTGCTGCCGAGGAGCGCTCGAAGGAGCTCGAGGCTGCGAAGTCGGACGAAAAGGTTGAGGCTCCGGCCGCGCCTGAGGTTCCAGCCGGGTCGGGCGCAAGCGGCCTCGTAGCTGCAGCGCTCGCGCAGGTTGGCGTCAGCCAGGACTGCACCGACCTCGTGCAGAACTCGCTCGCAGCAATCGGTCAGACCGAGCGCCGCGACGCAGGTGGCTACGACCACGGCGTAAACGACTTCGGCCGCTACGGCGCAACCGTGAGCTACGTTCACGGCACCACTGCTCTCGCTCCGGGCGACCTGCTCGTGTGGCCGGGTCTGCCCCACGTCGCCGTCTACATCGGTGGCGGCCAGGCAGTTCACGGTGGCTGGAGCGGTGGCACCACCGTCGTAGACGCGATCAGCGTGTGGGGCCAGCTCCCCTCGCAGGTCGTGCGAATGAGCTAACACTTTGTCATCCAAGAGGGGCGCAGCTTTCGAGCTGCGCCCCTCTTGTGCGTTCAGGCCCCGCCGCCGACCCCCGTTCTTCATGGCAGCGCGGGTGCGCGACGCGCGTGCGCATGGCGACCCATGGTGGTCGCACCGACACCGCCGGTCTGAGGTGCGCGAATTTCCGCCGCAACCCCGCACCCGGGGTGCCGAGTGCGCTAGACTCGTTGCTTGGCGCCCAGCGGGCGCTTCCCGCCTTGGTAGCTCAGTGGATAGAGCACTTCTCTCCTAAAGAAGGTGTCGGAGGTTCGATTCCTCTCCAGGGCACAACACAATTAGGCCGATACTTCCGCATGATTCTGCGGCAGGATCGGCCTTATTTCTTCTCAGATTCTTCCATGGCAACAGATTTGGCAACAATTGCTGTATCAATGTCTGAATCCAAGCGCTCGATAAGCGTCTCTAAATCATCCTCGAAGAGATCCGCGTAGGTGTCGAGCGTGATCGCAGCCGATTTGTGCCCGAGCATTCTCTGAACGATCTTGACGTGCGCGCCAGACTTCACGGCGAGTGACGCTGCGGTGTGCCTCATGTCGTGAACGGGCATGTAGGGCAGGCCCGCAGCCTTAAGTGCTGAGTTCCACCAGGTGCGAGCGTTCGGCCCGCCTGTAGGGGGATATACGTTCAGATGACAGCTTGGTTAGGCAGCCAGTGCGATCTGTTTGTTCATGATGGTCTCGTACTCGATCGGCGTCAAACGGCCCAACCGGTCTTGTCTGCGGCGTCGATGATAGGTGCGTTCGATTCATGCCGCGAGTGCTGATCGGAGCTCGTCTCGGGTGCCCCCGGGTGTTGCGGACAGGACGTTCTTTTTGGGCAGGCTGAAGAACGGCTATATCGCCGCGTTGTCACCCGCAGCACCGTCGCGCCCAATCGAGCCGGTCATCCTGTGACCGGTGAGAGCGCGCTGTAGTTCCCGGCTTCGGAACGGGGATCCACGATCTGTGTGCAGCGCACACCCTGCGACGTCTCGGCGGCGTAGTACGGCGTTGTTCAACGCACTCACCGCAAGCGAAGAGGTCATTTGCGCGTCGATGGAGTAGTCGACAATCCGGTTGGAGAAGACGTCTTTCACCGCGCAGAGGTAGAGCTTGCCTTCACCCGTCCAGTGCTCGGTGATGTCCGAGAACCATAACTCGTTCGGGGCAGGGGTCACGAACTCGCGCTGCATCGGGTCGTCATGCACAGGCGGGCCAGGCCTTCGGCCTCTCCCGCGGCTT
>NZ_JXSQ01000009.1 GCF_000834055.1 Leucobacter komagatae | reverse complement strand
CTCGGACTCCCCCACGGACTCCCCCGCGACTCGTTGTCAGTTTGGGCATCAAACCCGGCCGGTTTCCAGGATTCCGCGCCCAAAGTGACAGCAAGTTCGGCGCGACGCTGCGCGGGGGCGCGCGACGGGGGCGCGCGCCGCTACTGGGCTTTTCTGCGCGCGAGTGCTTCCGCAATCTGCGCCCGCAGTTTCTCCGGCTGCCGGTAGAGCAGCTCAGCGGTCACCCGCAGCACCTCCCAGCCGTTCTCGGCGTAGGCACGGTACTTCTCGATGTCCCGGTTCCACTGGCGCGCGTCCACCCGGTGGTGGTCGCCCTCGTACTCGAGCGCGAGCCGAGCGCCAGGAAATGCGAGTTCACTGCACCCGAGGAGCCTCCCCTGACTATCGCAGACGTCGTAGTCGAGTTCCGGCGGCGGCATCCCCCAGTCGTGGAGCAGCAGCCGCAGGTGCGATTCGGGAGGCGAAGCCGCACCCTCGAACAGCAGCCCCATGAGCGTTGAAAGGCGCGCTCTTCCCCGCCGGTGCGGCCGTTCGACCAATCGCTGAATTTCCTGGAGCGTGCCGAGCGGCGCTCGCTTGAGCCGCGTTGTGCCCGGGAACCGCGGTGTGTGGATCACCGCATCACCGAGCGCGACCGCGGCACGGCGTGGCAGCCCGGCGGCAAGAAGGACCCAGGTTGTGGCTGGGTCCGTCAGCGGAGCCCCCTGGTGGCTTGTCACCCCGACGGAGCCCGCGACGAAGTGGTGCGCAAGAAAGTCGCGCTTTCGGCTTCCGCGTGCGGGGCTGAGGTAGCCGAGGTCGAGCGCCGGGGTCGGGCGCGCGGGAACTGGCAGATTCCAGACCGCTGCGGCCGTGTGATGGCAGAAGAAGCCGCCAGTGGGAAGGACGTCGCTCAGGAGAAGCGCCCGCTCTATCTGGCTTCGGCGCCAGGCCACATCCGGGTGCTCGCTCAAGGGAGTTGAGTCCGGCTGGTGCGCTCCTCGCCGCAGAAATGTGCGTGCACCGTAGGACCTGGTGGCACCCGGCCCACTCTCGAAGTCATCAAGGCGCGTATAGACACCCCTGGCAAGCTTCGTCACGTCCGAGGCCGGCAGCCGGTCCGCTCGCACGCCCGCTCGTCGGGCCTGCGCCGCCGAGAACACAGCGGGCAGACGCGCAAGCGACTGCGACTGCGACTGCGACTGCGACTGCGGAGGTTCCATCACTCCAGGGTGAGGCTTGCGCACCCGCCGTGGCGCTCCAGACAACGTTCCGGGATAAATCTCTTGTCCGAGCGCGCCTGTGCACAACACTTCGGGGCGCACGGGACCGGACAGGATCCCTGTGGGCTGATTCTCTCTTGCTTCAACCCCGGACACCCAAAAGTCCGTGTCAGTTTGGCCATCAACACCCGGAGTTTCCGGGGAAAATGCGCCCAAACTGACACGGACTTCGTTGAGCGGCGGCTATCCGCCAGTGGCAGCGAGGGCCGCGGCCGCTAGCCGCCAGCGCGGGGACTACTGGTAGTCGTAGAAGCCGCGACCCGCGCCCTTCCCGAGGTAGCCCTTGTCGATGTAATCGCGCTTCAGAATCTCGGCGAACTCACGCATCACGGGATCGTCGGAGTCCTTGCTCAGGTGGTACGGCGTCATCATGCCGACGACGTCGTAAATCTCGAAGGGGCCAGCTGGCGCGCCGGTCGCGATCTTCCAGGTCTTGTCGATGTCAGCCGGCTCGGCGATGCCCTTCACGAAGAGCTGCGCGCCTGCGTTCAGGAACGGGACGAGCAGCGAGTTCAGCACGTAGCCCGGCTGCTCCTTGTGGATCCGGATCGGCACCATACCGATTTCCTCAGCGAATGTTGCGACCTGCTCGAACACGTCTGCGTCGGTTCCGGGGTGACCCATGACCTCGCCGACGTTGAACTTCCACACCTCGTTCGCGAAGTGCAGCGCAAGGAACTTCTCGGGGCGGCCGGTGAACGGAGCAATGTCACTCGGAAGCAGCGTGGAGGAGTTCGTTGCGAAGATCGTCTTTTCTGGGGCGACCGCTGCGACGGCCTCCCACGTCTGCTGCTTGATGTCGAGGCGCTCAGGGACCGCCTCGATGATGAGGTCTGCGTCGCCTACAGCGTTGGCGAGATCAGCCGTCGCACGAATGCGGGCAACCGCTGCGTCGAGCTTTTCGTCGGTCGCATCGGCGATGTCCCTGCGGTAGGCGGCCTTGAGGTACTCCCAGCGCTCGGGAAGCTTCTGCAGGATCTCATCGTTGATGTCGTAGGCGACAACGTCCTTGCCCGCGTATGCGGACTGGAAGATGATCTGCGAGCCGAGTACTCCTGTGCCGAGCACGGTGAGCTGTTGCATGGTTCTGCCTTTCTCGAGATTCGTGCCCACCCATTAGGGCACGGTTTCGGTCCGGCGGTCGCGCTGTGGCTCGGCCGTCAGGCCTCACCAGTAACCATAGCCCACTTCTTTGTACTCAGCGGTCAGTTTTCGCTCGGGGCGGATCGGGCGCGTCGCGTACCTCGCTCTAGCAGCCCTTAGTGCGACTAAGAGACGAGCTGCGCCGCAAACACGTGGGGCGTAAAGCCGGTGAGGTCGCCGATCCCCTCGCCCTGACCCACGAGCTTGATCGGGAGCTGCGTGTGTTCCTGCACCGCAAGCACGAAGCCTCCCTTTGCTGAGCCGTCAAGCTTCGTGAGCACGAGGCCCGTAACCCCGGCGTGCTCAATGAACGCTTGCGCCTGGGCCAGCCCGTTCTGCCCGGTCGTAGCATCGAGGACAAGCAGCACCTCGGATACGGGGGCGAGCTTCTCGATGACGCGGCGGATCTTGCCGAGCTCATCCATGAGCCCACCCTTGGTCTGCAACCGGCCAGCGGTGTCGATGATCGCGATATCGAGGTCCTCATCGATCGCGCGCTGCACGGTCTGGAACGCGACGGATGCTGGATCCTGCCCCTGCTGCTGCGGCTTCACGATAGCGACCCCGGCGCGCTCCGCCCAGGTCGAGAGCTGCTCGACGGCCGCAGCACGGAAGGTGTCGGCCGCGCCAACAATGATCCGCTTGTCGAATCGCGTGAGGTAGTTCGCGAGCTTGCCGATCGTTGTTGTCTTCCCGACGCCATTCACCCCGACGACCAATATCACCGCAGGATGCTCGGTCAGCTTCAGGGTCGGATCGAAGGCCGCGAGGCGCTCCTCGAGCGTCTCCCTGAGGATGCGCTGGAGTTCGGAGACCTCGCTCACTCTGTGCCGTTCGACCGATGCACGGACGTCGCTGAGGATCGAATCGGAGATCTCCGGTCCGAAGTCGGCCGTGAGCAGCGCGGTCTCTACGTCATCCCACGTTTCCTCGGTGATCGTCTCGGAGGCGCCACCAAAGACATTGCGAAACGCACGAGCAAACGACCAAGCCTTTTCTGCCATGCCTCTAAGACTAGCGACAAGTACAACCTGCGAACGCAGTCCCCCGATGTTGCGTATCGGCAACGATGCCGTTCGGTGTCGCAAAAAGCCCCGCAGACAGGCATCTCCCTTGTATATTCTGTGGAGACAGCAACGAAGCTTGAACACACGCGCATGTGGCGATGCGCGGACCAATGGAGGTCAAGTGAACCACGGAACAATTCGGAGCCGCATACCCATGCGCGCCTCCGCCATCGCACTGCTTGCTCTCATGATGAGCTTCTTTGCGTTGTCTTTTCAGGCACTGCCGGCTCACGCCGCGGACTGCACACCAGACGCGACAACGGGTTGTGTGCAGGGCATCATCAAAACAACAGCCGGTGACCCCGCTGTCGACGTCGAGCTTGAACTCACCGGTAAGGGGGTGCAAGAAGCAGCGTCGACAGACGCGAACGGTCGTTGGAGCTTTCCCATCACCGAGGCCGGCGAATACACGGTGACCGTGAATACTGATTCGCTCCCAGACGGTCAGTACGCGAAAGCAACGTCAACCCGAGACGTTCGGGTCGCGCTCTTTGAATCAGCAAGCGCCCTGTTCCCTCTGACCGATAACCCCGACGAGGCTGCCATAGCAACGCCACCCACCACCGGCACAGAAACCGGAACCGAAACCGGCACTGGGGCGGGCGAAGAAGCAAACCCCGAGACCACGCCGAGCGCCTCTGGCAACAGCTTCTGGCCCCGGTTCTGGCAACAGGCGGCTTCGGGCCTGCGCATGGGACTCCTGCTGGCACTCGGCGCCGTCGGCCTGTCACTGGTGTTCGGCACGACCGGGCTTTCCAACTTCGCCCACGCCGAAATGCTCTCGCTCGGCGGCATCCTCGCGTTCTTGGCGATGCAGCTCACCGGAAACATTTGGGTCTCCGGAGCCATCGTGGTCATCGTGATGGCAGCATTTGGGTGGTTCCAAGACGCGGTGCTCTGGAAACCGTTGCGGAAGAAACGGTTGAGCCTCACCCAGATGATGATCGTCTCGATCGGCTTCTCGATCGTGCTGCAGAACATCTTCCAGTTCTTCTTCGGCGCGAACATCCTGCGGATCGACCCATCCACTCCGAAGACGGTCACGCTGCTCGGCGTCACTCTCACCGTGCAGTCCTACATCGCAATGGGCATCGCGCTCGTCGCGATCATCGCCGTCGCACTGGTGATGAAGTACACGAGGTTTGGTAGGGCAACGCGTGCGGTGGCAGACAACCGCCCACTGGCAGAGGCATCGGGCATCGACGTGGATCGCGTCATTCGCTCCGTCTGGACCGTTGGCGTCTCGCTCGCAGGCCTGTCGGGCATGTTGCTCGGGCTCGTGCTTAACGGAATCGCTTGGAACACCGGCTGGCACTACCTGCTGCTGCTCTTCGCCGCCGTCATTCTCGGCGGGATCGGCACGACTTTTGGGGCGATCGTCGGCGCGCTCATCATCGGGCTCGTCATCGAGATGGCGAACATCTGGCTGCCCGGCGATCTCAAGCACGCTGCCGCGCTGCTCATTCTCATCGTGGTACTGCTGGTGAGGCCGCAAGGCCTCTTCGGTCGCAAGGAACGGATCGGATAACGCCATGGACTTTTGGACAGGACTCCTGCAGGCAATGCTGCAGACTGCGCTCTCTCCCGTAACCGCGGCTTTCGTGATAGCCGCCATCGGGCTCAACATCCACTTTGGTTTCACCGGGCTCATGAACATTGGCCAGGCGGGCTTCATGCTAGTCGGCGGATACGGCTTCGTGATCTCCGTCATGAACGGGGTGGGACTCTTTCCCGCGCTGCTCATCTCAATGGCGGCGTCAGCCGCGTTCGCGCTCCTTCTTGGCATCCCGACGGTCAAGCTCAGGGGTGATTACCTTGCCATCGTGACGATCGGCGCGGCCGAGATTCTCCGGATGACCGCCCGCCTCGCCAACATCAGCCACATCACTGGTGGGCCAAGCGGAATCCAGAGCACACGGTTCCGTGAGCAGTTCAACGCGCTCTCCCCCTTGCCGGAGGGCCGAACCACCGTCCTGGGGCTCGACTACTTCAACACCGGCGTCGACGACTGGTGGTCTCGAATTGTCGCGTGGGCACTCGTCGCACTCTTCCTCCTCATCACCTGGCTGCTCATCCGTAGCCCGTGGGGCCGCGTGCTCAAGGGAATCCGTGAAGACGAAGACGCGGTTCGCAGCCTCGGCAAGAGCCCCTTCTCGTACAAGCTCCAGGCGCTCATCATCGGCGGAGTCATGGGCGGTTTCGGCGGCATCATCATGTCGCTGCCGGCGACCATCAACCCAGACGGGATGTCGCGCGCGACTACGTTCAACCTCTGGATGATCCTGCTGCTTGGCGGCGCGGCCACCATTCTCGGCCCGCTGCTTGGCGCGATTCTGTTCTTCGTCGTGCGCTTGGTGATCACGAGCGTCGCTTCTGAGTTCGTGCCAGCGAGCATCCTGAACGCGCAGCAGGCGGAGATCCTTGCGTGGATCCTCATCGGCTTCATGCTCATGCTGCTCGTGATATTCAGACCGCAAGGCATACTCGGCAACAAGAAGGAGTTGGCCTTCAATGACTAACTATCCCTATGACCGCGCTGAACTGCGCGCGAATCTCGCTGGTCTCGAACAGCGACCCGGGGCGAAGAAGCCCGATCCAATCCTCGTCGCAGATAGCGTGGTGCGCCGCTTCGGAGGCATGACAGCGGTTGACGTGGATCACGTCGAAGTTCAGCGGGGAACGATTACGGCGCTCATCGGTCCGAACGGTGCAGGGAAGACTACGTTCTTTAACCTCCTCACCGGCTTCGACAAGCCAACGCCAGCGTCTGGCAGAGACCGGGCGAGCTGGTCGTTCGACGGCAAGTCGTTCACCCGCACGAGTGCGACACGGGTCGCACGTGGCGGCATGATCCGCACGTTTCAGCTCACGAAGGCGCTCACACGCATGACCGTGCTCGAGAACATGCTCATTGGTGCTGCGAACCAGCCGGGTGAGAATCTGTTCGTCGGGCTCGTGAAGCCGCTGTGGGCAAAGCGGGAGCGGGAGAACATTGAGCGGGCGGAGGAGCTTCTCCGCCGGTTCAAGCTCGATGCGAAGCGCAACGACATGGCCGGCGGCCTCTCAGGTGGGCAGAAGAAGCTATTGGAAATGGCGCGGGCGCTGATGTCGAACCCCTCGATGATCATGCTCGACGAACCGATGGCTGGCGTCAACCCAGCGCTCACGCAGAGCCTGCTTGAGCACATTGAGACGTTGCGCGATGAGGGCACAACGGTGCTGTTTGTCGAACACGACATGCACATGGTGAGGCATATCTCGGACTGGGTCATCGTGATGGCCCAGGGCAAGATCATCGCGGAAGGACTCCCCGAGGATGTCATGGGGAGCCGAGCGGTGATCGACGCCTACCTCGGCGCGCACCACGATCAGGATCTCGGCGACGTCATCAACACCGAGATGATGCGAACGATCGAAGACGAAATCAAGGAGGAGGCACGATGAGCGGTGTGGAGCCAACGGGCCAAACACAAGCAGGAGCATTCGGGGCCGGAGCTACGATCTCAGATGAGGTCGTGTTGCAGGCCACGGATCTCGTCGCCGGATATCTTCCCGGGATCAACATTTTGAACGGCTGCAACATCACCGCACACCGGGGAGAACTCGTCGGGATCATCGGGCCGAACGGCTCGGGAAAGTCGACGCTACTGAAGTCGCTTTTCGGTCTCGTCAATATTCGCGGCGGCTCGGTCGTACTCGACGGAGACGACGTCACGAAGGCGAAGACGACGGATCTTGTGCGTATGGGAGTGGGTTTCGTTCCCCAAACGAACAACGTATTCCAAACGCTGTCGATCGAAGAGAACCTGCAGATGGGCTTGTTCCTCAAGCCAAAGCGCTTTGCGAGCCGCATCGCGGAGATCTGGGATCTCTTCCCGATGCTCGCCGACCGACGCAAGCAACTCGCCGGCTCACTGTCTGGCGGCGAGCGACAGTCCGTCGCGATGGCGCGAGCGCTCATGACGGAACCCAGCGTGCTGCTGCTTGATGAGCCAAGCGCCGGGCTCTCCCCTGTGCGGCAAGACGAGACGTTTATTCGTACCAGGCAGATCAACCAAACCGGTGTGACGATCGTCATGGTCGAGCAGAACGCGAGGCGTTGCCTGCAGATCTGCGACCGCGCATATGTGCTCGATCAGGGCACGAACGCACACCAGGGTACGGGCCGGGAACTCGCGAACGATCCAAAGGTGATCGAGCTCTACCTCGGCACACTCGCCACGGACGTGGAGTCGAACACCGCGGCGCAGCGCGTCGTGCTTCCTGGGGAAGCATAGCCGCACTAACGCGCTCTCATCTGCAGGCGTCGCCGTCACAGTGACGGCGGCGCCTGCACGAGTCTCAGGCGCGTGCACGAGGCGCAGGCGCCTGCACGAGTCTCAGGCGCGTGCACGAGGCGCAGGCGCGTGCGCAAGTCTCAGGCGCCTGCACGAGACACAGGCGCGTGCGCAAGGCACAGGCGCCTGCGTCGCGGCACAACACCGGTGGCCCCGACTCCAATCAAGGAGCCGGGGCCACCGGCGTTGTTGCGTGTGGGTTGAGCGTTGGGTTATCCCTCGATCTCACCAACCGCGACTGGCGTGTTCGTCGCGTCGTACTTGTAGATACCGATGAGCGCTGACGACGGCTCGTTCTTGTCGGTCAGCGGGCCGCTGCCTGCGCGGCCCTCGTAGTGGATCTCCTTGCCGTCTTCGAGCAGTGCGAGGCAGTCCTTGTAGGTGTCGCAGGTTTCGCCACCGTCAGCTCCGGAGACCGCTGCGAGGTTCGCAATGATCGTGTCGGTGTCGGTGCCGCCACCCTTCTGGGCTGCGAGCGCGACGAGCATGACGGCGTCGTAGGACTCAGGCGCGAAGTTCGTGCTCTGCGTGGCAGTACTGTCTGCAGCGACGAGTGCGTCGAGGAACTCACCCTTCGATGCGCGGCCGGGCGTTGTGCCCTGAGCGCCTTCGAGGAGGCCGTCGTCGAACTCTTCATACGGAACAGTGTTGCCGTCGACAAGGTAAAGCTTCGAGAGATCGAAGTTCTGCGACGCAAGCTCTGGGATGATCTGCTTCGCCTCTTCGTAGCTCACGATCGCGATGGCGTCTGGCTTCTTCGAGAGCGCTGCGGTGACCTCAGAGGTGAAGGTCGTCTGTCCCTCTGGGAATTCCTCGCCAGACCCCTTCGCGCCGTAGACGAGCTCAGCGCCAGCCTCCTCAAGCGTCTCCTGGAAGTTGTCGCGCAGCCCGATGCCGTAGTCATTGTTCTGCGCGAGCATTGCGACGGTGGTGTTGCCGTCTTGCAGCACCAGGTTGCCAAGCGCGCGGCCCTGGATGATGTCGGAGGCAATCGTACGGAAGTACAGGTCGTTGATCCCTGACATTGCGATGCCGGTGTTCGAGGGCGACCCCATGAGGATCCCGGCTTCGGTGAGACGCGGCATTGCAGCGTTCGAGTTGCCTGTGCCCATCGCTCCGAGGACGAACGCGGGGTCTGCCTTGATGATGTCGTCGACGCTCTTGTTCATGATCGTGGGATCTGAGGCGTCGTGTTCGTTGCCTTCGACGACGAGTTCAACATCCTGGCCGAGCACGCCACCGGCGTCGTTGATCTCCTGCATCGCGAGCTTTACCGCCGCACGCGGGCCGAAAATGAGATGCGCGAGCGTTCCGGTCTGTGGCAACAGTGTGCCGATGCGCAGTGCGCCGTCGCTGCTCCCCGATGGAGTGTCGTCGGGGGCGGTGTCGGTGCCCGTGGCACACGCTGAAAGCACGAGTGCTGCGCCGGCAAACAGTGCGACCGCACCGGCAGTCTTCTTGGAGTAAACCCTCATTGGCTACGCCTTTCCATACGTTTTGGTAGGCCCCACCTTTGGGACCGTACTTTCGTAGCGTAATGCCGCGCGAACTCCTTGTGGAGACTATCAACCAGCCCGAGACTAACTTGTTAGATTTCGACTATCCCTGTGCGGGAGATTTGCGACGTCACAAAGCCAGATCAGGCGGTATCGCGACCTCCAAGCAACGCTACATCGCGGCACCACCGAGTGCGCGGTGCCGCGATGTAGCGATGTAGCGATGTAGCGATGTAGCGATGACCGGTCGCGGTGTGGGTTCCGTCGCGCTATCCCTCGATCTCCCCGACGGCGATGGGCGTGTTGGTCTCGTCGAACCGGTAGATGCCGATGAGGGCGGACTCTGGTTCGTTCTCTGCTGTGAGTGGCCCGCCACCGGCCTGTCCCTCGTAGTGGATGTCCTGCCCGTCCTGCAGCAGTTCGAGGCACGCGGCGTAGGTTCCGCAGGTCGCGCCACCGTCAGCGCCCGACACCGACCTCAGGTTCTCGAGAATCGTTTCGGTGTCTGTCCCGCCGCCACGTTCGGCCGCGAGTGCGACGAGCAGCACGGCGTCGTAGGCTTCTGGGGCGAAGTTGGTGCTCCGAGTCGCGTTGCTGTCCGCGGCAACTAGCGCGTCGAGGAAGTCACCTTCTGTCGCACGGCCAGGCGTGGTGCCCTGCGCTCCCTCGAGCAGCCCATCGTCAAACTCGGGGTACGGGATTGTGTTTCCGTCGACGAGGTAGAGCTTCGTGAGGTCGAAGTTCTGCGCCGCGAGCTCGGGAATGATCTGCATGGCCTCCTCGTAGCTGACGATCGCAAGCGCCTCCGGGTCGAGCGCGAGCACTCCCGTCACTTCGGGCGCGAACGCGGTCTGGGTCTCCTGGAATTCTTCGCTTGCCCCCTTCGCGCCATACACAAGCTCTGCACCGGCCGCCTCGAGCGTCTCCTGGAAGTTGTCGCGAAGCCCGATCCCGTAGTCGTTGTTTTGCGCAAGCATGGCGACTCGTGTGTGCCCGTCCTGCAACACGAGATTGGCGAGCGCCTTGCCCTGAATGATGTCCGAGGCGATTGTCCTGAAGTAGTAGTCGTTGATCCCGGAGAGCTGGACGCCGGTATTCGAGGGCGACCCCATGAGGATGCCGGCCTCGCTCAGCCGCGGCATCGCCGCGTTCGTGTTGCCTGTGCCCATGGCGCCCAGCACGAAGGAGGGGCTTGCGGCGATGATGTCGTCGATGCTCTTGTTGATGATGGTGGGATCCGATGGATCAAACTCGTTGCCCTCAACGACGAGCTCAACGTCTTGGCCGAGCACACCACCCGCTTCATTGATCTCCGCCATGGCGAGCTTGACTGCTGCCTGCGGGCCGTAGATCAGGTGCGCCAGTGTCCCCGACTGCGGCAGCAGCGTCCCAATTTTCAGCGGGCCTGTGTCTCTCGCGCTGTCGCCAGTCGAACCAGCGTCGCCGTCGTCCGTTGCGCAGCCAGCGAGGCCGAGCGCGGCGACTGTCAGGAGCGCGAGCGCAGCGGTCGTTTTGCGTGCGTGAAACCTCATCACCAGCACCTCTCAGTTGCGTTTGAGCCCGTTCGGGCCGTTTGCATCGAAGGCTAGCCCGCAACAGAAGATTTGCGCAGTAATGTTGCAGAGTTGCAACACGGGTGTTTGGTTACGTTTCGGGCTGACGCGCGACGGCGCCGCTATGCCTCTGCCCCGAGGCGCTGCCCGACGACCGCCGAGATTCCGTCGCGCCGCATCGAGACACCGTAGAGCGCATCAGCGATCTCCATCGTGCGCTTCTGGTGCGTGATGACGATGAGCTGCGAGGTCTCCCGCAACCGCTCGAACACGTGCAGCAGACGCCCGAGATTGGCGTCGTCGAGCGCCGCTTCGACCTCGTCCATGATGTAAAACGGGCTCGGTCGCGCTTGGAAGATCGCGACGAGCAGGGCGACGGCCGCGAGGGAACGCTCACCGCCGGAAAGCAACGACAGCCGTTCGACCTTCTTGCCTGCCGGCCGCACGGAGATCTCGATGCCTGTCGTCAGCAGCTCGTCGGGGTTTGTGAGCGCGATCTCGCCCGTTCCGCCGGGGAACAGGATCGGGAACACCTCGGCAAACGCCGCGCGCGTGTCTTCGAAGGCTGCGGCGAAGATGCCCTGCATGTGTTCGTCGAGCTCTTCGATGATCTGGCGCAGGTCGGCGCGCGTCTTCGTGAGGTCGCCGAGCTGTTCTACGAGGAACTTGTGGCGCTGTTCGAGGGCCGCGAACTCCTCGAGTGCGAGCGGGTTGATGCGCCCGAGCTCGGACAGGCGGCGCTCGGCTTTTGCGAGCCTGCGCTCCTGCTCGGCACGAACGAACGGGATCGTTTGGCGCGCACCGGTCTCTGTCGGTGCCGGCACGCCGTCAGCCTGCGCATGCTCCCCCGCTGCATCGTCGTCGCCACTTGCTGGCTCGGTCAGGCCAAGCTCTGCGGCCAGTTGCTCTTCGAGCGTCCCGACACCGTTGCCAGGATCGGGGGAAACAGAGCTCGACGTTGCACCGTTCTCGCTCTGTGCCTGCGACGGATCCCCGTCGCGCTCGACGGGGATACCGTTGTCCGGCCCGTATTCCGCGACGAGCACGTCTTCGACGAGTCCGAGCTCGTTGCCCGCGCGCTCGAGTAGCGAAGAGAGCTGCAGCTTACGCTCGTAGCTTTTGAGCTCTGCGCCGTGCACGAGCTCGGTGAGTGACTGCAGCCGAGTGCGCACCTCG
The DNA here is from genome assembly GCF_000834055.1 of Leucobacter komagatae. GTDB lineage: Bacteria > Actinomycetota > Actinomycetes > Actinomycetales > Microbacteriaceae > Leucobacter > Leucobacter komagatae_A. The sequence continues at coordinate 102,337 of NZ_JXSQ01000009.1, read as the reverse complement.
GACTCTTCAGAGCGCAGCAGTGTGAGCTCCTGGCTGTTGCGGGCGCGCTCCTGCTCGGCTGCCTGCTGCTGGGTGCGCGCTTCCGAGAGTGAGCGGTCGCAGGCGTCGAGGATGTCGGGGAGCGCAGCCGCGACGCGTTCGGCCCGCGCGACCTGCCTGGCGCGGAGCACAGCGCGCCTCGCGGCCTCCTCTGCGGCACGGCGTTCGGCCTCGAACTGCTCGGCGACTGCGACGCTGCGGCTCTCAGCTGCGCGGGCCCGCTCCTTCGCGGTCTCGAAGGCGAGTCGCGCCTCTATCTCGAGCGAGCGCGCCTGGTCCACCTCGGCGAGCAAACCATCACGCTGGCTCGCGTCGAGGATGGGGCGCGGTTTCGACTCGGCTTCCTGGAATGCGCGGACGGCGCTGGCGGCCTGTTCTGTGGCTTCGTCTTCTGAGCCGCTGACGCCCGCGAGCGCCGTCGCCGCTCGCTCAGCTTCGGAGCGCGTCGCCTCCGCGCGCACAACGAGCTGTTGGCGGCGGCGCGCGTGCTCGGCGAGGCGCGCGTCGGCCTCGCGCAGCTCGGCGTACGCGGCGCGGCTCTCGGCCTTCAACCTGGCGACGAGCTCGCGCTGCTCGGCGAGCGCGGCGGCTGCCGTTGCAACCTCTGTCTCGACCTCTGCCATGCGCCGCCTGGCCTCGGTGAGGTCGGCGGTGAGTTCGATGCGCGATGGCGCGAGACCCGATCCACCAGAGAGCGTGTGCTCGGTGAGCACGTCTCCCTCGGCTGTGACGACGGTGAATCCCCCGCCAGCGAAGGCTCGCGCGAGTTCGGCGGCGCCGCGCACCGCGGCCGCCGTGTCGCGCGCGACGAAGCTTCTGGCGAGCAGGCCGCGCACGCCAGCGGGCGCGTCGAGGAGCACGTCGGCGACCGCAACGAGGCCGTCAATCACCGGCGCCGCCTTGGGCGCCTTCGCAGCGTCCGCCGGCGCACGCCCGGCGTCTTCCAGAGCAGAACCCGCGCGAGCAATTACGGCGCGCAGCCGGCCCAGATCGCGATCCCTCGCGTCCTCGACGGCGGATCCTGCGATCTCAGCGGTGTCGACGAGCAGCGCGTCCGCGAACTGGCCCAGCGCCGCCCCAACCGCAGCCTCGTACCCCTCACGCACCCGCACGTGGTCGGCGACGCGGCCCATGATTCCCGGTTGAGACTCGGCGAGCAGCGCGCCAGAGGCGTCGCGTTGGTCGAGGGATCGCGCGAGTGCGCTCACTCGCGCTTCGAGACCCGCGGCTTCCTGCTCGAGCGCGTGGAGCGTGCCGCGGAGCTCGTCGACCCCGGCGTCGGCTGCCGTCTCTCGTTCCTGGGCTGCGCGGTACGCGCCGTCGAGGCCGCCCTCTGGCAGCTCGGCGGACTCGCTCTCGGCCTCGAACGCCGTGAGTTCGGCCTGCGCCGCTGCCGCTCGCGTCTCGGCCTGCTCGACCGCCTGCGTGCGCCGCTCAAGCTCGGCCGCGATCGTCGTTCGCTTCTGTTCGGCGGCGTCGACGCGCCCCCTGAGCGCGGAGAGCTCGAGGTCGTGCTTCGAGACGAGCTCAGCTTGCTCCTGGATGTGCTCGTCGACCGCGTCGAGGGACTGCTGCGCGCGCCGCGTCGCCTGCTCGGCCGCCCGCCACGCGTCCTCGCGCTCTGGGATGAGCCCTGCGAGTTCGTGGGCCTCCTCGCGCGCCTCGTCGACGGCGGATCGGCTCGTGAGGGAAACCTGATCGGGCGCTTCTGACTGCGTCGCGAGGAAAGTGAGTCGCTGCTGCGCCTGGGCGAACAGCCCGCGCAATTTCGACTGCGAGCTCTCGAGCGCGAAGGTGACGCGGCGGGCCGCATCGAGCTCGTCTCCCTGCTGCTCGTGTTCGAGGCGTTCGATCCGCAGTTGCTTCTGCTCGACCTGCTCCTGCAGCACGATCCGCTCAGAGTGGCGCTCGGACTCGTCCTTGGCGAGGCTCGCCAGCTCGGTTCGCAGCCGCGTGACGTCGTCGGCGAGCAGTCTCGCCTTCGCGTCGCGCACCTCAGCCGCGATGCCCTGCGCCTGCCTCGCGACCTCAGCCTGCCTGCCGAGTGGCTTGAGCTGGCGGCGGATCTCACCCGCGAGGTCATTAAGCCGCGTGAGGTTCGTCTCCATCGCGTCGAGCTTGCGGAGCGTTCGCTCCTTCCGCCTGCGGTGCTTGAGGATGCCCGCGGCCTCCTCGATGAAGCCGCGGCGATCCTCCGGCGTGGCCCTGAGCACCGTGTCGAGTTGGCCCTGGCCGACGATGACGTGCATCTCGCGGCCGAGGCCGGAGTCGCTCAGCAGCTCTTGCACGTCGAGCAGCCTGCAGGATTCGCCGTTGATCGCGTACTCGCTCGAACCGTTGCGAAACAGGATCCGGCTGATCGTCACCTCGGTGTACTCGATGGGGAGCGCACCGTCGGAGTTGTCGATCGTGAGCCGCACCTCCGCGCGGCCGAGGGGCCCGCGGGTCGAGGTTCCGGCGAAGATGACGTCTTCCATCTTGCCGCCGCGCAGGGTCTTCGCTCCCTGCTCGCCCATGACCCACGCGAGCGCGTCAACGACGTTCGACTTGCCCGAGCCGTTCGGCCCGACGATCGCGGTGACCCCGGGTTCGAACTGAAAGGTCGTCGGCTGCGCGAAGGACTTGAAGCCGCGGAGGGTCAGGCTTTTCAGGTGCACGCCGTATCCTTCCCGTTTTCGCAAAGCTCGCGCAGATTATTCCCACACACTACCGCGTGGATCGTTTCCGATCCCTTAGCCCGCGCCGTTCTGCGCTGCGCTACCCCGCGCCGCCAGCTCGCACGAGTGTTCCCACTACGGCCCACGCGCCAAGCAGTGCTGCGACGACCGCTGCGGCGAGCGCGAGCCACCGCCCCCGCGGGGCAAGGGATGCGAGTGCGAGGCCGTAGCCCAGCGCAGCGACGATCAGGATCGGGAGGGACCTCCCGGCAAACAAGACCGTCATCTGCCAGAACTGTTCGAAGCAGGCCCCCGCAGCCCCGCACCCGCCGGTTCCTTGGCTCGCCCCCGAGAGCAGCATCGGCGACCAGAGCAATGCGTTCAGCAGCACGGCTCCCACGCACGCGCTCGCGCCGAACAGTGCCACCTGCGTGAGCGGCTGGAAACGGGCGAGCCAGCGTTGGAGCACTGCGGCGAGCGCCGCGCAGACAATCACTGGGAGGAGCAGCGAGATGATGAGGGTGGCCAACCCCGGCAGGTAGTATCCGTTGCCCAGCCACTGCCAGACGATAAGGTTTTGCAGCGCCCTCCCCGCCACCAGCGCTGCGAGCATCCCCGCTGCGACCCGCCATGCCCTTCCCCACACGGTGAGCTGCCGCCAACCCGCCGCGACGGAGCCGCCGTACTCACCCGCGATGGGCTGCTGGCGGAGCGGCTGTGCGTGTGCGCGAGGCGGTGGGAGAGACATGAGGGCAACACTACCGGCGGCGCGGTGCGTGGCAGGGGCACAGTCCTGCGACCGCGTGACTGCGCCCACTTGACTGTGCCCACTTGACTGTGCCGCGGCGGCACGGTTTTTGATGGGTGTATGACAAGACACACTCTCGCGTACTTTGGTTCCTACTGCCTCTCCCTGCTTGGTAACGGCATCGCCTCGGTGCTGTTTCCGCTGCTCGTACTCGCGAAGACCGGTGACGTGCTTGCCGCCGGGATTGTCGCCACCGCAACTACGGGCGTCGGCGCGGTTATTGGCGTCTTTGCGGGCGTCATCGTTGATCGCTTCAATCGTCGCACTGTCTCGATCATCAGCGACACGCTGTCCGCGTTGTCGGTCGCGGCGCTTCCCATCGTCGACGCGGTATGGGGGCTCAACCTCACCTGGTTTGTCGCGCTCGGGGTGTTTGGGGCGTTTGGGGACGTGCCGGGGCTCACTTCACGCGAGAGCATGCTGCCACGGCTTGTCGCACACCAGCACGCGCAGTCGGGAGCACTCGATCGCCTGGTCGGCGTACGTGAGGCGCTGAGCGGAGTGCTCTTGATCGTGGGCCCGGGACTCGGTGGGCTGATCGTGTGGCTGGCCGGCGTGAGTTCTGCGGCGATGTGGATCACCGCTGGCACCAGTCTCGCGGCCGCCCTGGTGACGCTCACGCTCCCGCGCGACATCGGTACTGTGCTCGCGAGCACCGCCGGGCAGAGCGGTTCACCGGACGCCGCTGACCCGTCACAGCGCCCGGGCGCCGCTGGCGTTACTGGCGTCTTGCACGACCTACTCGAGGGTTGGAAGTTCCTGCTCGGTCACCGGCTGGTGCTCGGCGCGACGGCGCTATCGGCGCTCTCTGTCGTGGTGCTGACCGCGCTGCAGGTCGTGGTTCTCCCTGCGTACTTCACAGAAGTTGACCTCCCCGGCCTCACCGGGCTCGTGATCTTCGGTATCGCGCTCGGCAGCATCGTCGGAGCGGGCGTGTACGCGGCCACGGTTGGCCGCGTCTCGCGACGCACGTGGTTCATCGTGAGTGTCTGCGGATCGGTGATCGGCTTCCTCGCCCTCGGCACCCTCGCCTCGCCGTGGGTCGTGCTCGCCGCGACGGTGTGGATCGGTCTCACGAGCGGCCCGTTCTCGGCGCTCCTGGGCGTGGTACAGATCGAGGCAATCCCCAACGAGTTGCGCGGCAGGGTGCTCAGCTCTCAGAACGCGGTCATGCTCGGAGCCCCGGCGGTACTCCTCACGCCAATAGCCGCACTTGCTGCCGGTTTCGGCCTCGTCGCCGCCGGCCTCTCGGTTGGGGCGCTCGTCACGCTGGCGATGCTCGCTGCGCTCGTTGCCCCGGCGTTCCGCTCGCTCGATACAGTCCCACTGGGCACCCCCTCGACTCCACAGGGTAGTCTCCCCGTAGCGCAGGGCTTGCCGCCCACCGAGCAGCAGTCTTCGCATTCGCCGCAACCGCCGAACACGGAGGTGTAACCCCATGCCTTGGAGCACACGGGAGCTTGCAGAGCTCGCGGGGGTGAGTCTCCGCGCGATCCGCCACTGGCACGATCTCGGTTTGCTGCCTGCCCCCGCTCGCCGCGCGAACGGGTACAAGGAGTACACCGGTCAGCACCTCGTGCTCGTGCTGCGCATCAAGCGCCTCACCGCGCTGGGCTTCGGCCTCGAACGGGTGGCAGAGATCATCGACCACGAACGTTCCAGCGAAAACGCCCCAGCGCACACCTCCGCAGGTGAGGCGCACCTCACCGACCTGCGGAGCGAACTCGACGCGCGTATCGCGGAGCTCACTCGGGTGCGGGCCGAGGTCGATGCGATCTTGCGCGACGGCGGCCCGCCCGACCTCGCCCCACCTGCGGCGGCCCTGTATGGCGCGCTGCGGGGCGGCCAAGTGACGCCCGTCAGGGAGCCGGCGACCGGCGCGGGCCCCGACGACAGCGTCCACTCTGCAAGGGTGAACCGAGACCTCGCGGTCGTGCTCGGTCATCTCACGCCGACGCACTACATCTCGGCCATCGCCGACACGCTCGCGAACCTGCCCCCCGAGATGCACAGCCTAGAGCGTGAGGTGATGCGATTACCTACGGATGCCAGCGAGTCAGAGATCACGCAGCTGTCTACCGTGCTCACTTCGGCGATGCGCGCCTTTATTACTGAGCACCCCAACCATGCCGAGCTCGCCGAGATCGAAACGGGGCCGGCGGTCGATACCCCGCTTGTCACCGAGCTCGCGTTTGAACAGCTGAATGGAGCCCAGCGGCAGGTGATGTCGCGGGTCATGTCCGCGCTCTCCGACCTTGGCTAACCCGGCCTGGGCTGAAGGGCCTCGCGAGAACATGTGCCGCTTCCGAGTACGCACCGTCCATCCCGAAGCAGGGTGCGTACTCGGAGGCAGGGCTCAGACTCTGGCTGAGCGCCCGCGGAGAGGAGGAGCCTCGGTCGACATCTTCCCCGAGTCCGACTATTCGCCGCCGCGCTCGGGCAGCGAGCTATCGCCGAGCTCGAGCACCTCGGTAATGTCGTCGGGCCCATCACTGACTGCACCGCCTTCGAGCTTGGCCGCGCGAGCGGCCTCTCGAGCTTCACGCTTCGCAGCGCGCTTTTCGACCTTGCGTTCGCGCCTGCGCTCGACCAGCGTGTAGAGCACGGGTACGAGGATGAGCGTGAGCAGCGTCGACGAGACGAGCCCGCCGATGACGACGATCGCGAGTGGGCGCGAGATGAACACACCGCCGCCGGTGAGCCCGAGCGACATCGGCACGAGCGCGAAGATCGTCGCCGCGGCGGTCATGAGGATCGGCCGGAGCCTGAGTCTTGTGCCGTGTTCGACTGCCTCATCGAGTGTTGCGCCGCTGTCACGGAGCCTGTTGATGAGGTCCATGAGCACGATCGCGTTGGTCACCACGATGCCGATGAGCATGAGGAGGCCGATGAGCGCCGGGAGCCCGAGCGGCACCCCGGTGAGGAGCAGCCCGAGGATCGCGCCCGTTGCTGCAAACGGGATCGAGATGAGCAGCACGAGCGGCCCGCGGAAGTTGCGGAACGTCGCGACCATCACGAGCAGTACGAGCATGATTGCCGCGAGCATCGCGATGCCGAGCTGGCCGAACGCTTCGTCTTGCTCAGCGCTCACGCCGCCGAGCTGGAAGCTCACGCCTGCTGGCAGGTCGGTCGTCGCAATGGCCTTATCAACGGCGCGGTTGGCGGCATCGAGCTGGCCGGTCTTTGGCGTCACTGAGAGCACGACCTGGCGTTCACCATCCTCACGGATGATCACCGGAGCGGTCTGTTCCTCCTCGACGGTCGCGATCTCAGACAGCTTCAGCGGCGTGCCCTTGACTTCGGTCGCGGCCTTCGTCTCGGCTTCGGCTGCCTGCTGATCGACAAGCTGCTGCGCCATATCGCTCTGGCTCTGCCGGAGCGCCGCGATCTGCTCGTCGATGCCTGCGATCCCGCTTTCGGCGCCTGCGATCGCGCCCTGAATGCCCGCGAGCATCTCGGCGCGTTCCTGCTCGGCCTTCTGCTTGCCCACATCCTTCGGGTCGAGCGGCGGGTACGGCACGACTGGCAGCTTCGAGAGCTCAGCGAGCTGTGCGTTGAGGTCTCCGAGCTGCTGCACGAGCTCGGCGCGCTGGTTTCCGGCCTCGGCGATCTGATTGCTGAGTTCGTTGTTCCCCTTCAGCCGCGCCTCTTCGGCTTCGGCCTCTGCCTTGTCCTGGAGCACATCGCTTGCGGCCTTCTGCGCGAGCGCGGTCTGCTGCGGGGTGACGGGCAGCAGGAGCTCGCCGAGGTTTGCCGGCGTGTACTCCGTGCCGGGGGTGCGCAGCACGATGTCGCGCTCTGAGCCCGCAAGCATGATCCTGCCGATGGTCTCGCCCTGCATCGCATCCTGGATCGCCTTCGCGACGCTCGTGCTGTCGAACCCGAGGCGCGCAGCCTTTGCCTCATCGAGCTGCACCCGCATGATGGGCTGCTCGCCCTTGATGTCGCTGTATACGCTCTGCACACCCTTCGCGTCTGCGAGTTCCTTTTCGAGGAGTTCGCTCGCCTCGCGCAACGCGGCCGGATCGTTGCCGCGGATCTGGAGCGCAATACCGCCGCCGCCCGCGTCACCGACGAACGCGTCCTGTGTTTCGAGCCGCAGCTCGCCGGCATCGTCGAGTCCGTCGAGCGTCTTCTCAACCGCGCTGCTGACAGTGTCGACGTTTGCGCCGTCAGCGAGTTGCAGGCTGTACGAGATCGTCGGCTGGCCTTCGCCGCCGACGGGAATGGTGGTCATCACGTCGCGCACGCCGGAAACCTTGCCGAGCGCCTGCTCGACTGGCTCCGCCTCGCCGACGAGGTCGGTAGCCCCCTCCGTGGGGGTCTGCGAGAGCTGCAGGCTTTCCTGCCCCGTTGAGCCGAGGAAGTCGGTCTTCAACAGCGTCGCCATTCCGAGCGTGAGCCCGAGGATCAGCGCGGAACTCACGAGTGTGATCACCGGGTGCCGGCGGGTCGCCGACAGCGCCGGCATGATCGCGCGCTGCAACCGGTCTGGCGCGGTGTGGATCTCGTCGAGTTCTGACGGCACGTGGTCGGGGTCGGCGCCGTCGGTGAGGTCTCCTATTTCCCCGGCACCAACTGCACCGTGCGCCCGCTTCGGCGCCTTCTGCATGAACCAGAACGCAAGCACCGGAACGATCGTGAGCGCGACGACGAGCGATGCGAGCAGCGCGATCGACACGGTGATTGCGAACGGGCGGAAGAGCTGCCCGGCCATGCCCGAAACGAACGCGATCGGGAGGAACACTGCGACGGTGGTGAGCGTCGACGCGGTGATTGCTCCCGCGACCTGGCGCACCGATGCGACGACGCCCTCAATGGTGAGCGGGCCGGTGCCGCGCCTTCTGCTGATGTTCTCGATCACCACGATCGAGTCGTCGACGACGCGGCCGATCGCAATGGTGAGCGCGCCGAGCGTAAGAATGTTGAGCGTGTTGTCGGTTACCTGTAGCCCGATGAGGGTGATGAGCAGCGACAGCGGGATCGAGACGGCCGCGATGATCGTCGACCGCCATGAGGCGAGGAACGCGAGGATCACGAGCACAGCGAAGGCGAGGCCGAGGCCACCCTCAACGGCGAGGTCGTGGATCGACTGCTCGATGAACGGCGCCTGGTCGAAGATCGTGACGAACTCGGCTTTCAGCCCTGGGGCCTGCCGGTCGAGCTCGGCGGTGACGGCGTGCGAGATCTGCACGACGTTCGCGCCGCGCGCAGGCATGATCTGGAGCGTGAGTGCCGGGTTGCCGTTCACCCGCGAGATTGTCTGCGCGGGGATCGCCTCGGTGCGCACGTCGGCGAAGTCCGAGACCCGCACGACGCCGTCTTCGGTGACGATCGGCAGCGCGCCAATCTCCTCTACCGTGCTGAGCGCGGTGCCAACCGTGACGGGGATCGATCCCCCATCGCCATCAACCTGGCCGGCAGGCAGGCTCGCGCCGTTCGCCTGTAGCGCCGCCTGCACGAGGGCTGGCTCGACTTTTAGTTTCGCTACGTCGGCTGGGCGCAGATCCACAACGATCTGCTGCTCCTCACGACCCGACAGCACAGCCTTTTGCACACCAGGCAGCGCCTGGAGAGCCGGGACGACACTCTGCTCGAGGGCGTCGCCGAACTCGGTCTCGTCGCCCGACGTTCCCGCGCTGAGCATCATTGCCGGCATGTCGTCTGCGCCGCCCGAGAAGACCTCGGACTGCGCGCCGCTCGGGAAGCTCGGCTTCAGCGCATCGAGCGTTGCGCGGATCGTGCGCAACGTCTCTTCGGCGTCCTCATCAAACGGCCACTCGACCATGATGTTTGCGAAGCCGCTCGACGTGTCGGAGGTGACGCGGGTGACACCCGGCACCGACTTCAGCGCCTGCTCGGTCGGTTCGGTGACCGCCTTCACGAGTTCCTCGGGCGCGAGCCCGTCTGCCTGCACCGAGACATACGCCATCGGCACCTTCATCGAGGGCATGAGCTCTTGTTTGAGCGCCCCCATCGAAATTATGCCGAGCACTGCGACCGCAAGGGTCACGAGGCCAACGATCAAACGGTTTTTTAGACTCAGTCGAGTGAGCGGGGTCATAACGCCTTTCGGGCAGAGCGGACGCTCTTACCCATCAAGCTTGGCGTCCTGGCCCCCTGCCGCGCGTCGTACCCAGGTACGACACGTCTCCACCCACGGGATGATCTTCCCGGGCGTGGCGCGATGTCGCCTCACCCCAAACCACTGCAGCAGCCGCTGCGAGCGCGGCTACTACACGACGGGGATAATGCTCCCGTCGGCCGCTCGCAGCCCGAACCCGAAGGCACGATCCGCCGCGATATGCACGAACCATGCGAGGCCGGCGAGGCCCACCGCCCAGATTCCGCCATTGATCCCGCCCGTCAGCAGGAACACTGCGACGCCAATGGCGAGTACCCCAACAGCGATCGGCACACTGTGCATCGTGTTGTAGAAGGACACGCGCTCGGGCCTGAGCTTGCCAGGCGCAGCGAAGGCTCCTATGAGTGCGACATCAGGCAGAATGGCGAACACGATTGCAACGGCAGCGGCGCCCCAACCGAACCACACGCACCACAGCACGGCAATGACCAACCAAAGCGCGGCAGTCATGCCCCAAATCACACGTGAATAGCCCATGCACCAATGCTACGGGGTGCGCGCTGGGTGCGGCGGCTACGCTCCCTTGGTCACCGTGACGGAGACCGGGGTCGGGTTCGCGAAGAGGTCGTAGACGGGGCAGTTGATGTCGACAGCGTCGCGCAACTGCTCGTAGCGTTCCTGGCTCTCCGGGCCGGTGAGTTCAACGTTGAGGCGGATCGCGCTGAAGCCCGGCCGCACCGTTTCGTCCTTGCCGAGGAGGCGCGCCGCGTCAAGGTCACCCTCCGCGGTCACACGGACGTCGTCGACCTGGATCCCCAGGGCTCGGGCGTAGAGCCGGTAGACGACCACCTGGCAGCCGACCAGCGCACCGAGCGCGTACTCGACCGGGCTCGCGGCGACGTCGTCGCCTGCGAGCGGTGCTGGCTCGTCGATAACGAATTCGTGCTTGCCCGCGCGCACCTGCGTCGCAACGCTTCCCACCCCGACACCGTCGGCACGGTAGGTGAGCTTTGATGAGTCACGGTTCGCGTCGATCCGCGCGATCCAGGCTGCGCCGGCGGCGTCGAGCCGCTCGGCACGCTCGTCTGCGGTGATCTCGGGGACGATGGTTGCTTCGGTGAGAGTAGTCATGGCGGAAACGTTACGCACGCGTCCGTCCGGCCGCACGCTGCCGCGAAACACTCGGAAACGCGGCGTTACGCAACGTCATGTTCGGCACAACGCGGGTTGATTTCTTGCGCAGGAAGGCCCGCCCGAGTATGCGATTGCGCTCGCCACGTGGGCCCGCAAGCGCGCGCCGCTGCCTCTCCCCTCGGCCGCTGTTATGCTTCGGCAGTATGAACACGATGATTTCGGGAACCGGATCGGATGTGCTCTTGCTCCACGGCGGCGGCGTGTCCGGCTGGATGTGGCGCCCGGTGCTCGCCCAGCTCACAGGCGAGGTGCGAAGCATCGTCCCCGACCTTCCCGGTCACGGCACGAGCGGATCGATCGACTACGTCTCACACGCAGAAACGGTCGCTCGGATCGCTCAGCTCATTCGCGATCAGGCACACCGCGGCGCCGTGGTTGTCGGTTTCTCCCTCGGCGGCCAGCTCGCAATCAAGCTCGCGAGCGAGTACCCAGAGCTCGTGCGCGCCGTGCTCATCGTCAGCGCAGAGACCCGGCCAGCGCCCGCCAGGGCTGCCACCCTCGCGTTACTCAAACGCACGGCCCCGCTCGCACGGCTTGAGTGGTTCGCGAAGTTGCAGGCCAAACAGTTAGGCGTCCCCAGCTCCTATCTCGCGGAGTACGTTCGAGACAGCCAGGCGCTGAGCGTAACAACGCTGCTCGCAAGCGTCGGAGAGAACCTCGCATTCGAGCTGCCGCGGGCGTTCTCCGACTACGCACGACCGACGACGGTGGTTGTCGGTCAGCGCGAGCGCAAACTCATGCACGAATCCGCGCGGCTCACTCATGCGGCGCTCCCCCAGAGCACACTCATCGTCGCGGAGCACGCCGCACACGATGCGCCGTTCACGATGCCCAGCCTCATCGCCGACGAGATCCGCGCACTCCTGCGCGCTTCTGGTCCGAGCCACGCGAAATAGCCACCCAACCGGCCATTCAACGCATCGAACAGGAGCACGCCCCGGCGCACCCCATGACCACGCACGTCTACTTCGATTTCTTCGGCACCCTCGTCGACTACGACCCGTCCGTTCTACCGTCAGCCGGAAACGCCCCCTTCGACTTCGCCGAACGTCACGGCTGCGCTGTAACGCCAAGCGAAGCAAGTGCAGCGTGGCAGCGCGCCTGGACCGAGGTCGACGGAGCGGCAGCGGAGTCGGGCCGCGAATGCTCGATGCTCGATATTGCTGCGCGCTACGCCGAGCTGCTCGGCGGCCGGTGCACGACGTTGCCGCCGACATCGGAGGCGCTCGAGCGGCTCGTCGCCGAGTACCTGGATGTCTGGACGGCTGGGATCCGTCTCGCGGATGGAGCAGTCGACTGCCTGGTTGACCTCGGCCGAGACCACACGCTCGCCGTCGTGAGCAACACGCACGATGCGGCACTCGTCCCGCGCATGCTCCAGCGGTTCGGCATCGCCGGGCACTTCAGCGAAGTCTTCACCTCCATCGCACTCGGCTGGCGCAAGCCGCACCCCGAAATCTTCCGCGCGGTGCTCGCGCACGACGGCATTGCCGCGGGCAGCGCTGCGTTCGTCGGCGACAACTGGTCGGCAGACGTCGAAGGTCCGCGGGCACTCGGCATGCGCGCCTTCTATGTTGGGGCGTCAGCGGCTGAAAGACAGCCGGTATCGCTCACCGACCTGCCTGCGCTCATCCGCGCGTAGCTTCGCCCTCTCAAGGGGTGCGTCCGCGATCAGCGCCTGCGACAATGAAGCCGTGATCCTCACCACCTCCCGCCTTGCGCTCCGCGAAATGACCGAGCAGGACGTGCCAGAGCTCGCCGCGATCCTGCAAGACGCGACGACAATGACGGCCTACGAGGGACCGTTTGACGACGCGATGGTGGCCGCATGGTTCAAGCGGATGCGCTCCCGCTACGCAACCGACGGCTTCGGGCTCTGGGCCGTCACGCTCCGTGAACCGGGCAGCGCAGGCACCGGTTCCGCCTCCGCCGGGAGGATGGTCGGGCAGTGTGGCCTCACCGTGCAGCGGGTCATGGGAGAGGACGTAGTCGAGGTCGGCTACCTCTTCAACCGAGCACACTGGGGGCAGGGCTACGCGACGGAGGCAGCGGCCGCGTGCGTCGAGTATGCGTTCGAGAACCTCGGCGCGGAACGCGTATACGCTCAGGTGCGCGACACGAACCTCGCGTCGATGAACGTCGCGATACGCCTCGGCATGACCGTGCGCGGGCGCTTCGTGAAGCACTACCGCGGGGTCGACATGCCGCATCTGGCATTCGCCATGGACCGGCCCGCAAGAACCGCGGAATAGCCGCGGCAGCAGCTTCCGACGCCGAAAGCATGAGATAGCTTGTTGGGATGAACACTGAGGGAGCAGCGTCAATCCGCGAGTTCTGTGCGGCCGACACCGACAGCACGATCGCGCTGTGGGAGGTCTGCGGGCTCACTCGCCCATGGAATGATCCGCGCGCGGACATCGCGAGGAAGCTCAGCGTGCAGCCGGAGCTGTTCCTCGTAGCTGAGGTCGGGCCGACCGCGCCAGGAGCACAGGCGGGCACGGTCAGTGGTCGGGAGCCTGGTGAGATCGTCGGCAGCGTCATGGCAGGCTACGACGGGCACCGCGGCTGGATGTACTACCTCGCAACGGCGCCAGAGCACCGCGGGATCGGGCTGGGTCGCGCACTCGTCGCCGAGGCCGAACGTAGGCTCGAGGCCATGGGGTGTCCGAAGGCGCAGCTCATGGTGCGTTCGGACAACGCCGCCGCCGTCGGCTTCTACTCCGGCCTCGGCTACGAGACCAACGACGTGCTCGTGCACGGCAAACGCCTCATCGCTGACGACTGAGCCCCGATCCACACGCAGGCGCCCAGGCTGCCCGCGCGCCAGAGTGCGCAGCGACCCGCGCTGCCCTCACGGCGCTGCGCTCGGCCCGTATCTCTCATTTCTGCAATAGCGAGGACAGCAGCTTCCCGATTCGACCTACCTTGTGCAGATCCCAGGTCTTCTGCGGCTTCCCGTCCGAGATCCGTGGCCGCTACGCGAGCCGCTCGAACGCGGGCGCCTGAAGCCGCTGCGTGCGGGTCGCCTGAGCGTTGAGGCCGGTGCTCCATGCGGGATAGACGCGGAAGCCGCGCTTGCCGCCAGCGGCGTTCGAGCGGGTGATGCCGAGCTCTGCAAGCATGGTTCGACTGAAGCGGAACACCCCGAAGCGCTCCCCCTCGTCGACGAGCACGAGGAGGCCCTCGGCGCGGTCGTCGGACGCGAACGGTCGCGTTGCCCCGTCTTCGCCCCGTTCCCAGACCGCGACGAACGCGCCGGGTTTGGTTGGGGTCACGCGGGCGGTGCGGATCCGCCAGAGTTCACCGTCGATGCGCACCGTGCCGGATTCGTAGCCGCTGCTCTCCTCTTCGGGCCACGGACCCTCGACCGGCACCGTAGGGCCTACAGCAGCGGCTGTGCCGCCGTCACCTCCGGCCTCGGTGTGGCGCAGGGCGAGGAGTCGCTCGAAGCTTGAAAATCTCACCGGAGAAGCCTACCGCCGACCTCCCGCGGCTCGCACTGACCGTACGATCCCGACGACGGCCGCTGCGAGCATGCCAACCATCGAGACCGCGATCGCGAGCCCGGGGTCGATGTCGATGAGCGATCCCAATCCCATGCCAACGTACGCCATCGTCATCGCGGCGCATACCCAAACGAGCGTGCGCTCACCCTCGCGATAGACAGCCTGAGCGTTCTCCTCAGTCACCTCGACCGGGTAGTTAAAGACGTGCGGCCGGAACGACAGCCATGTGATGGCGCTCGCCAAGACGGTGAAGACACCGACGAGCATGAGGATCGCGCTCCGCGGCCCCCAACCGTCAGCCTTCCCTGCAACGTTGAAGTGGATCGGGATCGTCTCCGGCAGGCTCGGGTAGCTCGCGAGGAGCACGACGCTCATGGCGAGGGCCACGCCGAGCGAGATCCAGCGCAGCGACTTCGTCACGGGGCCGGTCACGTAGTCGGCGCGGGGTCTGCGCGCTGCTCGTACGGGCGGCCTGCTCATGCAGCCAGCATATCTATCGCTGTACTGGCGGGATACCCAGTTTGAGCGCACTGGCAGCACCGCGACGAGCTCGTTCACCGCCGCGTCCGATTTCCGCGGGACAAGCCTCAGCAGAACTGATGAAATAGCATCATGCAACCAATTAATTCTCTTGCCGAACGCTTTCACTCGCTGCACGATCCCAAGCACCCGCTCGCGCTGAGCAACGCCTGGGATGTTGCGAGTGCGATCATCGCGGAACAAGCCGGCGCCACTGCCGTCGCGACGACAAGCGCTGGCATTGCCTGGTCCCTCGGGGCGCAAGACGGGGACCACCTCGACCGTGATCAGGCCGTCGCCGCGATTGCCCGCATCGCAGCAGCGGTACGTGTGCCGGTGACCGCCGACATCGAGGGCGGGTTCGCCGAGGCTGAAGGCGGCATCGCGCAGAGCATTGCGATGGTCCTCGATGCTGGCGCTGTCGGCGTCAACATCGAGGATGGATCCCTCGCCGCCGAGGAGTTCGCGAAGCGGATCGCCGCGGCGCGCGACGCAGCCGACAGGGCGGGCGTGAACCTGTTCATCAATGCGCGCACTGACGTGTTCCTCCGCGGTGAGGGAACCGAAGAGCAGCAGACTGGTGAGGTGCTTACCCGTGCGGCCAGCTATCTCGCGGCCGGGGCAAACGGCATTTTCGTGCCCGGCGCGAGAAGCGCGACCGCCATCGCCGCTCTCGTCGACGGCGTTCCTGCCCCCGTGAACGTCATGGTTGGCGCAGGCGCCCTTCCCGTGCACGAGCTGAGGGACCTCGGCGTCGCGCGCGTAAGCCTCGGCTCCGACGTTGCACAGGCCGCATACGCTGTCGTTCAGCGAGCCGCCACGGAGCTCCTCACAGTCGGCACCTATGACGCGCTCGCTGGCGGCTTCGCCTACGGCACCCTCAACGAGCTCCTCGCCCCGAAACCCCGCGCCTAGCTGCGATACTGCCCGCGTATTCAGTTTCCGCTCGATCCCACGCTCGCCACGACGCACGCGACGTTTGAGGCGGAGCGCCCGAGCGAGGCCGAGGAAGACGTCCACATGGTCGCCGCGCTCGTGGATCACGTACTTGAGCGGTGCAGCGCCTCTGGCGATCTCGTGTTCGACCCGTTTTCGGGCTTCGGCACGACCGTTGAACGGGCTATTGCCCTCGGCCGCAGGGCGGTCGGGATGGAACTGCTGCCCGAGCGCGTCGAGCAACTGCAGCGTCGCGTCCCGTCAGCGACAGTGATCGAGGGTGACGCCCGCGAGCTGTTGCGCCTCGTTCGCGCGGCTTCCCCAGCTATCCCCGACGCCTCCGTTGACCTCGTGCTGACGTCGCCGCCCTACATGACCGCTGAGGATCACGAGGCCGATCCACTCACCGCATACGAGCACAACAACGGTGACTACGGGCGCTCTTCGGTCACGCCAACATGTTCGCCGGGCTCCGTGAGCGTTGGGGCGGAGCGAGCTGAGCAGCCGGTGCCAAATCCGCTACCGTGTCCGATGTTCGCGAGAGCGCCCTCCTCCAACTGATGTAATAGCAGGATGCAAGCACCGAACAGCACAGCCGCTCATTTCCGTTCACTCCACGATCCCGCGCAGCCGCTCGCGCTGAGCAACGCGTGGGACGTCGCGAGCGCGATCGTCGCCGAGCGGGCAGGTGCCAGGGCAGTCGCAACAACGAGCGCCGGCATCGCCTGGTCGCTTGGATCCCAGGATGGCGACAAGCTCGACCGCGACCGGGCCATCGCCGCGATCGCCAGCATCGCCGCCGCCGTGAGCGTTCCCGTCACCGCCGATATTGAGGGCGGCTTCGCCGAGGCACCTGGCGGGATCGACCGCAGCATCACCTCCGTCATCGAGGCCGGTGCCGTCGGCGTGAATATCGAGGACGGCACGGTTCCGCCGGACATCTTCGCCGAGCGTATCGCGGCGGCCCGCGCCGCAGCCGATCGCGCGGGCAGCGAGCTGTTCATCAACGCCCGAACCGACGTCTTCTGGCAGACCAGCAGTCAGCCTGGTGCCCAAGCAGGCAGCAAGCAGGCCGGCAACCAGGAGGGCGAGCGGCTGGAAGCCGCGCTTGAGCGCGCGGCAGCGTATCTCGCGGCTGGCGCCGACGGCATCTTTGTGCCCGGCGCGAGCAGCCCGGCCACGGTCGCCGCACTCGTCGCCGGCATCGCGGCTCCCGTAAATATCCTTGTCGGCCCTGGGAGGCCGACCGTCGGCGCGCTGCGGGAGCTCGGGGTCGCACGCGTGAGTCTCGGCTCGGAGGTCGTGCGGGCCGCCTACGCCGTCGCGCAGCGGGCGACGCAGGAGCTGCTTACCGGGGGCACCTACGGTTCCCTCGATGGGGCTTTCGCCTATGGCGAGCTCAACGGCATGCTCGCGCCGCGATCCGCGGAGTAGGGCTGGCTGGCCCGGGGCCCGCGGCGAGCTTGTTCCCGCGCCCCGCGCCCCGCGAACCCGGCCCCGCCAGCCAGCCGGCCCCGCCGGCCGCTCGATCCGAGCCGAGGTACACTGCTTGTGTGAGTATCACTGCCGAGAGGCTGCTCGACCGCCCGTTTGTTCAGTTTCCGCTCGATCCCACGCTCGCCACGACGCACGCGACGTTTGAGGCGGAGCGCCCGAGCGAGGCCGAGGAAGACGTCCACATGGTCGCCGCGCTCGTGGATCACGTACTTGAGCGGTGCAGCGCCTCCGGCGATCTCGTGTTCGACCCGTTCTCAGGCTTCGGCACGACCGTTGAACGGGCTGTCGCCCTCGGCCGCAGGGCGCTCGGGATCGAACTGCTGCCCGAGCGCGTCGAGCAACTGCAGCGTCGCGTCCCGTCAGCGACAGTGATCGAGGGTGACGCCCGCGAGCTGTTGCGCCTCGTTCGCGCGGCTTCCCCAGCTATCCCCGACGCCTCCGTTGACCTCGTACTGACGTCCCCGCCCTACATGACCGCTGAGGATCACGAGGCCGATCCACTCACCGCATACGAGCACAACAACGGTGACTACGGGCGCTACCTCGCCGAGCTCGGGCTCGTAGCAGCGCAATGCGCCAGGCTCGTCGTACCAGGGGGGTTTGTCGTGTGGAACGTCGCCGACATCCACCACATGGGCCAGACGACGCCGCTCATCGCTGACTGTGCGCAGATGCTCGAACGTCACTTTTCACCGGTAGGACGCACCGAGGTCGTGTGGGATCGGCTCCCGCACGACCTCGTCGCTGACGCGCTCCTCGTCTTTCGACGGGACGAGTAGCGGCCACGCAGCGTTTTCGGTGCCACGCTAGTCGGACGTTGGCACCGGTGCGGGGCGCCCGCGGCGCGCGCTACGAACGGCCGCGACGATCCCGAACAGGATCGCCGTCAGTACCGTCGCGACGAGCAGCACGTTCATTGCAAGGTGGCCCCAGGAGACCGTTGTGGCTATCGGGGCGTCCCAGGATCGTGTCCAATTGAAGTCGATGGTGAATGGGAATGTGCGCGGCGCGTACCGCGACAGATCTTGCTCGACCCAGTCTGCTGGCCACCCAAAGCGGGCATGGGCCAGATCGCCCGGTGAGGTTGCCACGAACTTGCTCGCCGCGAGCAGGTAGAACACCACTACTCCGGCGAGGGGCACGAGGCAGGCGAAGATCGTCACGGGGCGCATAGCGGGCCCCTGCTTCCTCACCGGAGACCCACCGCGTTCAATATACCGAACGCCCTCGCTCCGCGACGAGACGACTCCGGTACTGCGCCCAGGCGGCGAGTTGCAGCTGCGGGCTCGTCGAAGGCACGCCCGACGAGCGCCACACGAACGGGTGCCGCGTCGTGGTCCGTCGCTTCTCGGGTCGATATGGGCATCGTCCAAGCCTAGCAACGCGCGGACGCACGCTTGGCTAGCTGTCACGCACCCGCTAGCGTGAAGACATGCTCGGAATACGGCGAATCAGTGTCGGTGTCACGATGCGCCCCCTGTCTGTGGCCGACGCCGGGGCGCTCGCGGACGCCTATGTCAGGAATCGGACGCACCTCGCGCAGTGGGAGCCGATCCGTCCCGAGGCTTACTACGGAGAGGCCTGGCAGGCAGCCGACCTCGCGCGCCGCACGGCGGAAGCCGACTCGGGCCTCGGCGTATCGCTCGGGCTCTTTGATGGAGACACCATTATCGGCCGCTTCAATGTCGCTGGGGTCTCGCGCGGGCCGTTCCAGAGCGCAGGCCTTGGGTACTGGGTCGACCATGAGCATGCCGGCCGCGGTCTCGCGTCTGAGGCCGTGCAAGCCATCGTGGGCTCCGCTCGCGCCGAGCTCCGACTACACCGGCTCGAGGCGAGTACACTCCTCCACAACGCTGGCTCGCAACGGGTGCTCGAGAAAGCCGGTTTCGAGCGTATCGGGATGGCACCCAAGTACCTGCGGATCGCTGGCGAATGGCAGGATCACGCCCTGTTCCAAGTTATTCTGCACGATTAGTTGGCTGCCCGGCTACCGACAAGCTACCGGGCTTCGAAGGCCTGAGCTCCCATCCCTGCAACGTAGGTCGCCTGGGCGAGGTGTTCGAGCGCGTCGGCTGAGATGCTCACAAGCCGCACCCCGAGTGTGACGACCGGGTCCCAGTTATCGTCAACGACGCGCTCGAGGTCTGTCTCGCTAAGTGAGGCAATGTAGGCGACCTGCGCCTCAACGACAGCCGCGAGGTGCTCGACGAGTAAGTCAGTATCGCGCACGACGATAGCCCGAGCCTGCTCAGGACTGTGCCCGTAACCCAGGTCTCCCGGCGCAACGTCGAGCCCGAATCGCTCGGCGTAGCCGCCCGCGACCCACACCGATTCGCCGCCGGTAAGCTCAGCGAGCTGCACGTCGATCTCGCGGGCGGCGTGCCACAGGAGCCACGCGATCGAGTTGTCGTGGTGCGGGTGGGCGTTCACCAGCTCAGGGGTGAGGACGTCGCTGAGCGCTTCCGCCGAGTGCTGTGGCCTGCGAGCGAGGTCTATGAGGATTTCAATGGCGTTCATATAACGCAGACTATGCCCGGCTCCCCCCTGCGCGCCAGGATGCCGCACGCGGCGCGTCGCCGGTGTTGTCAGTCACCGACTGCGCAGGTGTCGCCAATAGTGAGGCTCATCGTCGGCGACGTCGCGAGGAGTTCTGCCTCCCCTGAGCAGAGGCCTACAGCGTCAATCGTGACCCACCCGAACGGGATCTCGCCCACTGATTGCCCCTCACCCTCGTTCAATCGGAATGATGCCACCTCTGCCCCATCGACGCTGACGACAATGTCCACGGGATCGGAAGCCTCCGATCCCGACGGTGTCTGCAACGCGGCGGTGACCGTTCCAGTCGTGGGTAGGGTGGGCGCGCAGCCGGCGACACCGAGGGCGAGCACACCAATGGACACTAGTAGTTTGGCGCGTGCGCCTACAGAACGGTGCATGTTGGCAGCGTACTCCAGATTCGGCCGCACGCCCCTGCCGCGCCCCGAGTCGCCAGAACCGCGGGACCAGGTCCCGCACGACCGGTCATGCGGGCAGCGCGCGACAGCGCACAACACAAACGGGGGCCCGGCCGAAGCCGAACCCCCGTTTGCGGGAAATTTGATCGTCTGTGCGGGCGAGTGCCCGGGAGACGTGCTTAGAACTGGTTCATCGTATTGTCCTTACCTCCTGCCTTCAACGCTGCGTCACCTGCGAAGTACTCCTTGTGGTTGTCCCCGAGGTCGCTTCCGGCCATGTTCTGGTGCTTGACGGTCGCGATGCCCTGACGGATCTCCTCGCGCTGCACGTCGCGGACGTAGGTGAGCATGCCCTCGTCACCGAAGTAGCCCTTCGCGAGGTTGTCGGTCGACAGCGCTGCCGTGTGGTACGTCGGGAGCGTGATGAGGTGGTGGAAGATGCCAGCGCGTGCCGACCCGTCCTTCTGGAAGGTGCGGATCTTCTCGTCGGCGAGGTCAGCGAGCTCCGTGCCGTCGTAGTCGATGCTCATGAGCTGGTCGCGATCGTACGCCGACACGTCCTTGCCCTCTTCGGCGAGCTGATCAAATGCCTGCTGGCGGAAGTTCAGCGTCCAGTTGAACGACGGGCTGTTGTTGTACACGAGCTTCGCGTTCGGGATGACCTCGCGGATCCGATCCACCATGCCAGCGATCTGCTCGACGTGCGGCTTCTCGGTCTCGATCCAGAGCAGATCGGCGCCGTTCTGCAGCGAGGTGATGCTGTCGAGCACGCAGCGGTCCTCACCGGTGCCCGGGCGGAACTGGAAGAGGTTCGATGCGAGGCGCTTCGGGCGGAGCAGCTTGCCGTCGCGCTTGATGACGACGTCGCCGTTGCCGAGGTCAGCGTCAGAGATCTCCTCGACGTCGAGGAACGAGTTGTACTGGTCGCCGAGGTCACCTGGGGTCTGGCTCACGGCAATCTTCTGCGTGAGGCCAGCGCCGAGCGAGTCAGTACGGGAAACGATGACGCCGTTGTCGATGCCGAGCTCGAGGAAGGCGTAGCGGATCGCGTTGATCTTCGCGATGAAGTCCTCGTGGGGAACGGTGACCTTGCCGTCCTGGTGGCCGCACTGCTTCTCGTCGGAGACCTGGTTCTCGACCTGGAGGGCGCACGCGCCTGCCTCGATCATCTTCTTGGCGAGGAGGTAGGTTGCCTCGGGGTTACCGAAGCCCGCATCGATGTCGGCGATGATCGGCACGACGTGCGTCTCGAAGTTGTCGATCTGCGACTGAATGAACTCGACGGCGGTCTCGTCGCCGGCGACGCGTGCCTCGTCAAGCTGCGTGAAGAGCAGGTCGAGCTCGCGGGCGTCTGCCTGGCGGAGGAAGGTGTAGAGCTCCTCGATGAGTGCCGGAACCGAGGTCTTCTCGTGCATCGACTGGTCAGGCAGCGGGCCGAACTCGGAGCGGAGAGCGGCGACCATCCAACCCGAGAGGTAGAGGTAGCGCTTGTTCGTGGTCTTGAGGTGCTTCTTGATCGAGATCATCTTCTGCTGGCCGATGAACCCGTGCCAAACCCCGAGCGACTGCGTGTAGACCGAGGAGTCAGCGTCGTACTCCTCCATGTCCTTGCGCATGATGTCAGCGGTGTACTGCGCGATCTCGAGACCGGTCTTGAACCGGTTCTGGGCCCGCATGCGCGCAACGTACTCGGGGTTGATGCTGTCCCAGCTCGCGCCGTGCTGTGCCTTGAGTGCTTCTACGGCCTCGATGTCGTTGCTGAATGCAGTCATGGTGACTCCTTTGTAGTGATTGCCAGATCACGTCGCGGTGATCTTTCTGGGCTAGTTCTCACTCTGCCCCCTCCAGCGGCACCGCATCGCACATTCCAGGGGGGAAATATGCGTGTATTTCTGCTCACCAGAAGAACCGCGACCTCGCACACTCGCTCGCGAGCCCCACCCATAGACTGGAGTTGCGCGGTGCAGATTCGCAGTGCTGCCGCGGAGTATCGACTCGGAGAACTCTTGACACCCACGGATCCGCTATCAATCGATCCCCTCGCGACGGTCACGCACGTTGTGCGCGCGAGCGGCGCTGCTCGTGTCGGCCCGGTTGTGGCGCTCGGAATCGCAGCGGCTTTCGCAGCGATGATCGCATTCGCGACCGGTTCACCCTGGGCTTGGCTCAGCCCTGCGGCACTGCTACTGGTCGCCTGCTGGTGGCTTTGGGCGGCGCGCATTGAGATCACCATCACGAACCACACTCTCCGTGTCACGGCACCGGCGTACCGCAGGAGCATCTCCCGCACCTCACTCACTGGCGTTTCGGTTGCGCGCGACGACGGCATGAATCCCTCGATCTTGAACTGGCCCGTAGTGCCGCTGAGGAGCGGTGACACCACACTCATCCGCGTGAACATGGGCGGGACCGCAGCGGTAACCTGTCACACGAGCGAGGGCTCCGATGTGCAGGTCGTCGTGAACGACATTGAGACCGCCACGCGCATCGCGGGGATTCTCGGGACCCCAGTTCAGGGGGCGTGAGCCCTTACTTGTCTCGCTGCGCGTCCCTCACGAGCTGTCTTACGAGCGCGTGTGCATCGCGGCCAACGAACCCCAAGAGCGCAGACCCGCGGTTCGTCTGCCACGATCTACCAAGCACATAGAGTCCGGGCTCAGCACTGCGCAGTCCGTCAACGCGCAGGGCTCCGCTGCTATCGAGCGCCTGGGGCAATTTGACCCATCGATCATCGGCCCGGAATCCGGTCGCCCAGATAATCGCGTCCACGCGAGCCGGCGGCCCTGCGGCAAACGAGACACAGTTACCGTCAATCGAAGCCACGCGGTTCCGCAGTGATTCGCCTGCCTGGCGCAGTGTAACCCGCGATTGCCCAATCACCGGCTCTACCGCCCGCATGCGCCGCCCCAGCCACGAGCCGACGGGAACGCGCATGAGACCAAACGTGGCAAGCCACCAAAAAATGTCTCGTCCAAGGACGCGCTGGGGCAGGCGGGGTAATCGGCGCCCTTCTGCCAGCATGACCTTGCGACCTGCCCCTGCTAACTCTCGGGCTATCTGGCACCCGGAGTTGCCGCCCCCCACAACGAGCACCCTCTCCCCGGAAACCAGGCTGGGCCTGCGGTAGTCACTACTATGAATTTGACTGACATCGGCGGCAACGCGACCCAGGTCAGCCGGGACCACTGGCACAGCGAACGGCCCGGTTGCCACGACAACCCGGCTCGCTCGCACCACCTCGCCACTCTCGAGCGTGAGAGCAAAGTGACCGAGGGCGCCGACGAGCCGCTTCACCTCCGCCCCAGTGCGCACGTTGAGCGAGTTCACCTCCCGATAGCCCCTCAAATACTCAGCGACCTCGCCTTTCCCGGGGTGAGACCATCGGGCTCCGGGAAACGGCTGCCCCGGCAACCCAGCGAACCTGCTCGGGGTGAAGAGCCGCAGGGAGTCCCACCGGGTGGTCCAGCTTGCACCTATCTCGATCCCGCATTCGAACACCTGATAGTCAAGCCCGGCGCGCGCGAGCTCGTACGCAACCGCAAGACCGGACTGGCCGCCACCCACGACGGCGACGTCACACAGCCCAGAACGACCACCCACACAACAACTGTAGCAAAACGCCCGCGATCAGCCCCCTGCGCCTCTACCCGCCCCTGGACAATCGAGGCGCCCCAAGTCGAGCTCTCTGCACATAAGCAAACTGAACACTCGATACAGCTCTCCCCCCAGACGCCACTCCCAACGGACCCCCAGAGCGATTGGTTCGCATCCACCTGCGTGAGATTGACGCGGGTCGCGGCTGAAGGCCCAGGACCCGCGAGTCACCTCCGCAGTGGCGGCTGGACAGCGGCAGTGAGCCCACCAACGCAACGGCTTGCTCGTGGCGAGCAGAGCACCCAAGGGCCTGGTCAGCAGCGGCAAGATGCCCCACGCCAAGTCAGCCCCAGGAGTCGAGTAATACGGGGCGACGTGACTAACTACGCGTTGTCGCTGGGCTCAGCACCTGCGGCCCGACTCATCGAGTAAACAACGGGCCCATCGGGGATCTGCGTGACCGCGTCGACCGCAAATCCTAGGCGTCGGTAGAGTCGAACGTTGCCCTCGGACGAGGTTTCGAGCGCAACTGGTGCGCGATATTCGTCTATCGTTTCGAGCCCTGCCCGAGTGACAGCCACTCCGAGACCGCGCCCTTGGTGAAGTGGCGAGACTCCCACAGTGGCAAGCGTCCATGCCCCTGCCGGAGCTGACGGGAGTGCAACCGCGTACACCTGAGCCAATCGATCGCCGTGGAGCTCGGCCACCCGTTCCTGTAGCGCTGCCGAGGGCTGGGGTGCTTGTGGCGGCAGGAAAGCCGAAACCGCACGCAGGCTGCTGTCGGTAAACACCAGGCCGTGATCATGCGCGTGGCCGAGGTACAGCAGCTGCAGCTCCTCGAGGCGAGCATCGTACCCCTCGGTCGGAATGCTCCATCGCGTCCAAGGGTAGGCCGCAAACGCATCAGCAAGCACTCGCGCAAGGCTTGGAAGGTCGGCGGTCGTAGCGCGCCCAAGGATCGCAGCTTCCCGCACGTTGCTGCCTGTCGCTCGACTGCCGCCTTGCCACTCTTCCATATGGCGAGTCTACTTTTCCTCGAGGCCGCGACCGCGTAGGGGGTGTCGGCGCCTGGTTCGTTGCAGCTTCAGCAGGAACCCAACCGGGTGCAGGCTACGAGGCTCCCGACTCATTTTGGCTCGCGAGCGTGCTGGCTTTCATAGGTACGATGTTGCTCGCCCGAGCCGACTACCGCTCAGCATCGAGAAAGCTGGCACGTGGCTAAGGCAGTCTTCAACGAGCTCATTCACGGATCAATACGTTTACGAGTCTGCGGGCTCCTCCGAGCCGTGGAACACCTGGACTTTTCGGTGCTCCGAGAAACAGTCGACGTTTCAGACGCCACGCTCTCGAAGCATCTCATGGCTCTCATCGACGCGGAGTACGTGTCCTCTTCAAAGGCAGCCTCGCGCGAGAGACAAGACGTCCGCCGAATCACCTGGCTCTCGCCCACCGCTTCGGGCCCTGCTGCCTTCGACGGCCACGTCACCGCACTGCGCGAAATCACTGGCGACACCTCTTCCCCGAAGAGCCCTGGGTACATATCGGGCTCGACGCGATGGACGTTCAGCCGACAGGTCGGGCCGAATGCGATCCGGCCTGAAGCAAGCCCGTCGCCTCCACACCGTTGCTGAGGCGTCTCCGAGCGCATTCCTTTAGAGTCGACGCATGGATTTCGAGGAGCAGCTTGCGTCTTCGCCACGATGTGAGGGCTGGGACTTCTCTCCCTTCGGTGACCGCTTCGAGGAGGCCGATCCTCCCTGGGACTACGCGAGGCTCGCATTCGACGCCGCGCTCGATGCGGAGAACCTACTCGACATGGGCACGGGTGGCGGAGAGTTCCTCCATGAACTCATCACGCGTCTGGGCCCTCGCGCCCCCGCATCGATTTCGGCGACCGAGGCCTGGAACCCAAACGTGCCCATCGCGCGAACCCGGCTCGCCCTGCTGGGAGTGCATGTCTCCCAGATCACAACAGACTCGTCCCTCCCATACGCTGACGCAGCGTTCGATCTGGTCATCAACCGCCACGAGGCCTTCGACGCTGCAGAAATCAACCGAGTCATGCGCCCTCAGGCCACGTTCCTCACCCAGCAGGTGGGCGGCGAGGACCTCCAAGAACTCAACGAGCTCATGGCCGCCCCGCCTGCGGAGTACGCGGCCTGGTCACTGCGCTCAGCGGCGCAGCAACTCACTGACAACGGGTTTTCGATCGAGCACGCTGAGGAGGCCCGAGTCGCGACGCGCTTCACCGACGTAGGTGCACTTGTGGGTTTTTTGCGGGCCATCCCTTGGCAGATTCCCGACTTCACCGTCGAGCGCTACCGCGACCAGCTCCGAGCCCTGCACGACCGAGTACAGCTCGAGGGGCCGATCACCGCACAGGGACACCGGTTTCTCATCCGGGCGCGGAGCCCAGTCTCGGGCGATGACGCACACGCTCAGTTCACAGCCCGCAGCAAGTGAGGCTTTCCCGAGCACGCCGACTTCAATTCGGTGCGTCGCAAGCCACTCCTGCACAACGGCAGCGACAAGCTAGCTCACCGTCTGCGTCGAAACGCGATCCAGAGCAGTGCGAAGTAGGCGGCAACGGCAAGCACGGCTGCGGAAACAAACGATCCTGGCCCGGACACAACTCGCCCGACAGCCGGATACCCGGCCATCAGCACGCCAACGGCAACCGTTGCAATCCACCAGTAGTCGAACCCTGACGTCCTGGCGACGAGCTGGGTGACAACACGGCCGAGCAGGAAGGTCACGACGGCGGTGGCAGTGGCGTAGCCGGCGGCGTTCATGGACCAACCTGCGACACCGTCAAAGTCCCAGTGCATGACGGTGCCCGACGGAGGAACCGCGAGCCAGCTCAGTCCAGCAGCCACGAGCGCTACTGCGATCTCAAGCGGTATAGAACTCTGCGCCGGCTGTGGATCCGATTGCTCCCCCATAGGCACAAGCCTAACCCCGCTGCTCTCCTCTGCATGTCCCGGCGTCAGGCGTAGACTGCGGCCCATGAGAGCCCGAGGACCCGCCCTCCTGTTCGCCGCATGGGCTGCGCACGACGTGGAGGAGGCCCTCGCGTTTCCCGATACGTGCGACGGCCTTGCAGACCGCACCGGTGTTGAGGGGCTGCGCATCACCCCTGCCCAGTCGTGGACCGCCGTCGGAATGATGGGGATATTCGTCGCCGCTGCCTGCTGGCGCGGTGCCAGAACCCATGGCCGGTCACGGGTCTACCGAGCAACCGTCGCCGGGCTCGAGGCACACGTGTACACGCACCTCGCGGCCTCGGTGGCGCAGCGGCGCTACACCGCAGGCGTTGCGACGGCGCTGCCGATCATGCTGCCCGGGGCGGTTGCCGCCCGGCGGGAACTCCAACGCGGCGGCTCGCCGCTGCGCCCGCGGGAATACGCACTCGGCATTGGCCTGCTGCTCCCACTCGCCCTCCTCAGCCAGGTTGCAGCGCGGCTGCTCCCGAAGCGCAGGCGCGGGTCCAGCCCGCGACGACCCGCGCCTCGGCCCAGTGCACCGCGGCACTCCCCAGACACGCCCTAGTCCCCCGAAGCGTCAAGCTGTGCGACGTGGATCCGCAGCGCTTCGGCAGCGAGGCGCGCAGCTCCCTGAGTTCCGAAGGCGACGTGAAACTCCGGGCTGGCTTCGTACTGGTCTGCCAGCCCGAGCACCATGCCGATCGACCGCGAACGGTCACCCGCATGAGTCGGGGTGCCAGGGATCTCTGTAAACCACCGCATGTGGGCGGCCGCGTGATCCTGCGCAGCTTGCGAACCCGGCTCGCGCCCGTCCTCCTCGAGTTCGCGCCACCTGCGAAGCAGCGCCTCCGCGTTGGATTTCCACTGTTTCTGCTGCTGCACGGTTTTGCCGTGCCACCAGTCGTTCGAATCATCGAAGGCCTCTCGGCCCCACTGCTCGACGACCTCGGCCTCGTAGCGATCGTTGAAGCCCTCGAGCATGACGTCCATGCGGGGTTCAAGCCCCTGGCGGCGCATTGACAGGGTGTGCTCCACCGCGCGCATGCGCCGATCCAACGCCTCTCGCTCCTCCGCAAGGTGCGCCAGGTGCGCGGTGAGCGCCTGCTGTTCCGCTTCACCCGTCGCCGACGCGTCGAGAACCTCCGCGATGTCAGCAAGCGGCATGCCCGTGTCGCGGAGCAGCAGGATCCGCTGCAGGCGCGCGACCGCAGCCGGGCCGTAGTAGCGGTAGCCGTTCGTCCCGACACGGTCCGGCTCGAGGAGCCCGATCTGGTGGTAGTGGCGCAGCGCCCTGCCACTCGTGCCGGCCCGCTCTGCGAGCTCCTGCACTGTCCACTCCATGACGCCCCTCCCGCGCGAGAATTCGACTCTCGTCGTGCTCGTTCAGTCTTGCAGACTCAGTCTTCCAGGTTTCCGCCCAGCCCGAGCCGCCGCGTCGCGACGCACACAACATCCCCGCTCGGGGCCGCAACAGCCTGAGCGGCAGTGATCCCGCGCTCAGCGAGGTACGCTGCCGCGAGCCGCGCCCCGGCTGCGTAGCCCGCGCCGGTTGGCAAGCCGACGGGCTCAGCACCGAAGAGCCTGGCGCTCGCGTCTCCGTGCACCCAGGCGGTGAAGTGCTGCATGCCCGTGATTCCCAGCCCGCTCGCGACCTTCGCGAGCACCTCGTCGCTGCCGCGGGTCTCGTCGCTGACGAAGTGCGCGTGGCCGAGTTCGCCATACATTTCGGTGGCGAACACGTCGGCGAGCCCCTCCGCGATGACCTGCTCGCCGACCGTGACCGTCATTGGGTCCCACACGACGCCGCCGGGCGAGTACCGCACGTTGTGGTGCAGTTCGTGCACCACGATTGCTTCGAGCCGCTCCAGCACCTGCGGAGTGGGCCACAGCGTGATGGTGATGTACCCACTGATACCGCCGAACGCTGACAGCCCCTGGGCTTCCTGCATGAAGTGCGGGTTGCTTGGGTCGCCCAATACCAGGAGCACGGCGATGTCGGGGATCTCGGGGACTTCGGGCAGGATCGGTGTGACAGGCATGATCGGTGTGTCAGGCAGGTCTAAGGCTGCCGACAGAGCGCCGCCCTGGCCTGCGGATATCAGCGCACTGATGCCCGCCTCGAGAGCCGCGGCCACCCGCTTCCACGCATCTGCCTCGATGAGCATGTCGAGCCCTTCGTGCAGCTGATCCGTCGGCAAGTCCCAGTCGAAGCCGAAGTTTTGTCGGTGGACGTCTGCCATGTCCACTCCGCCCGGAACAAAGCGGTACATCCCGGAAAGCGGAGCCCACATGTCCCTGATGAGCGGGGCACGCTCGTCTGCCGTGACGGTGAGGATCTGGCGCATCGCGGTTGCGCTGTCGAGTACTGAAATTGTCATACATCCGAGCGTAAACATTGCCGTAACGGCAAGGTCAACCTGGCGCTCGCGGCCCCTTCGCGGTACTGTTGCAGCGTGTACCGCCTGTCGTTTGGTTAACGGGCCTGCGTCTCATCCGCGCAGGGTTCCCCACGGAGGGTGTCGTCGCTGACCCCTCCTGACCCCCGTCAGACCAACGCGAGCACTCTCTTCGCTCGCGGCACGCCGTACAGGAGGCCTCGTGGCCACCACTCTCACGCCGCACGCTCGGCGAAGCCGCACGATGCCGGATCGATCCACCGCGCCCGCGCGCGATCCCACCGCCCGCGACGCCGTCCCCTACGCCGCACGCGATCCCGCAGCCCGCGATCCCGCGGCCCGCGGCATTGCCAGCTGCGCGGTCCGCGCACACAGATCCACACCCATCTTCGTTCCCCACCGTGCGTGGGGAAGAAAGCAGTACCCGTATGTCTCATCTTGAACTCACCGGCGTCAGTTACACGCTGCCCGACGGCAGACCCCTGCTGAACGACGTCGGCTTCCGCGTTGGCAACGGTGCGAAAGTCGGCTTGATTGGCGCGAACGGCGCCGGGAAAACCACGCTCCTGCGCATCATTACGGGCGATCTCGTCCCCGACGAGGGCGTCGTCTCGCACGGCGGATCCGTCGGCGTGATGCGCCAGTTCTTCGCATCTGGCACGGTCCACGAGCTCCTGCTCTCGTTCTCCGCGGCCCCCGTGCGGGCAGCCGCGGAGCGCGTGGAGCACGCCGAGAACGCGCTCCTCGAGAACACCGATCCGCTGCGCGAGGAAGCAATTCAGATGCGGTACGCCCGGGCGCTCGCCGAGTGGGGCGACGCCGGGGGTTACGACGCCGAAGTGCTGTGGGACGTGTGCACGATCGCGGCCCTCGGCATTCCCTACGACCGCTGCCGAGACCGTGACCTGACCTCGCTCTCCGGCGGCGAGCAGAAGCGTCTCGCCCTTGAGGCGCTGCTGCGCGGCAGCGACGACGTGCTCATCCTCGACGAGCCAGACAACTACCTTGATGTGCCAGCGAAGCGATGGCTTGAGGGCCGCCTGCGCTCGTCGGAGAAGACCGTGCTGTTCATCAGTCACGATCGCGAGCTCCTCGCGCGCAGCGCCACGGCACTCGTCACGCTTGAACTCGGTGCAGCCGGGAACACGGCTTGGACGCATCCCGGCTCCTTCGCCAGCTACCACGCCGCTCGCGATGCCCGATTCGCGCGGCTTGAGGAACTCCGGAAGCGCTGGGATGAGGAGCGGGCAAAGCTCAAGAACCTCGTGCAAATGTACAAGGACAAGGCCGCGTACAACTCCGACATGGCGAGCCGGTACCGCGCCGCCCAGACGCGCTTCGAGCGCTTCGAGGCGGCCGGGCCGCCTGAGGAGCAGCCGCGCACACAGGATCTCGCGATGCGGCTCACCGGTGGACGCACAGGCAAGAAGGCGATCGTCTGCCGCGAGCTCGAACTCACCGGGCTCATGTTCCCCTTCGACCTCGACGTTTGGTACGGCGACCGCATCGCCATCCTCGGATCGAACGGCTCAGGCAAGTCCCACCTGCTGCGGTTGCTCGCCGCGGGTGGCACCGACCCCGAGGCGGAGAACCGGCCGGGCACCGATGTGGTGATCGAGCCGGTGCTCCACGAGGGCACCGCAAAGCTCGGGGCGCGCGTGCGACCCGGCTGGTTCGCGCAGACGCAGGGGCGGCCCGATCTGGCAGGGCGCATACTGCTCGACATCCTGCACCGCGGCGACGATCACCGGCAGGGGCTCCCCCGAGAGCAGGCCGCACGCGCCCTGGCCCGCTACGAGCTCGCTGGCGCCTCGGATCAGGTCTTCGAGGCGCTCTCTGGCGGGCAGCAGGCGCGGCTGCAGATTCTGCTGCTCGAGCTCGGGGGCGCGACGCTTCTCTTGCTTGACGAGCCAACCGACAACCTCGACCTGGTCTCGGCCGAGTCACTCCAGCAGGCGCTGCGTGCCTTCGAGGGCACCGTGCTCGCGGTCACACACGATCGTTGGTTCGCGCGTGACTTCGACAGGTTCCTCGTGTTCGGCGAGGACGGCGAGGTGACCGAGTCCGACGTGCCCGTGTGGGGCGAGGGGCGGGTGCAGCGGAAGCGGTAGCGCTGCGCTGGGTGGGGCGGTCGGATCGAAGGGCACTCGCGCCACCCAGCCGCGCTAGCCTTCGCTACGCAACGGGCTTGCCGTCGCTGGCGGTGCCCCAACCTCCGCGACGCTGTGGCCACTGCAAGGCTCCTGCGTGACCGTTGCCTGCCGGATCCTCGCAATGCGGAACCACCGCATCGCGTCGCGGAGCCGGCACCACCCGATGAGATACCAGTGCCCGGCTGTCGAACCGAAAATCACCGGTTCGACGTCGCGCTGGGTCGCCGCCCCATCGCCTGAGACATAACGGATGCGCACGACCAACTGATCGGTCATTGCTTCCTCGAGCGCCGACTGGACGACCCGCGTTGCCGTATCTTCGGTGTTCACCCAGATGCGTTGCGCGAGTTGGTCGGCCTTCGCCTTCGTCGCTGGGTCGAGCACACCAAGAATTTTCCGAACACCAACCGTCGCGTGATCCGAATACGGCGCATCCGGTGCGGCAGAGACCGCGGCGAGGAGCGCCACGGCCTGTGCGGGGCTCAGCGTGATCGGTGGCAGAGCGGCCTGCGCTGCGACCCCGTACCCGCCGCCAGGACCCGGCCGCGACCAGATCGGCACTCCGCTGTTCTCGAGCGCATCGACGTCGCGTTTGATGGTCCGCTCCGACACACCGAACTCGGCCGCCAGGCGATCCGCTGTCCACCCGCGGGCGCCTCCCCGCCTCAGCATCTCAGAGAGGGCGTGGAGCCGTTCCACTCGCTTCATTTCATCACCCCACCCAAATCATGTCAGAAATAGTGACATGCTGTTGTCCAGCACGTGGGCTTCAATCTTCACATGACACCAGAACTCAGCAGCCCGACACTCATCCTCGTCCCGGGTCACTGGCTCGGCGCGTGGGCCTGGGACGAGGTCACCGAGCACCTGCGAGCCGCGGGCCGAACAACGGTCCCGCTCACGCTGCCCGGCCTCGATGCCGGGGACCCAGACCGAGAATCACGGACACTCGACGACCAGGTCGCCGCACTCGAGCACACGGTGAAGGCGAGTAGCGAGCCCGTGCTCGTCGCGCACAGCGGCGCGAATGGCCCTGTGACGCTGCTGCTGGATCGGCTCCCGGAGCTGATCCGTCGGGTGATCTGGGTGGATAGTGGCCCTGTCGCCCCCGGCACAGCGTTCGCCCCGGGGTACCCCGAAGGCGCCCCGGCGCTGCCACTACCGGAATTTGATGCACTGGGCGAGCACGCTAGCCTCGCCGGCCTGACCCCGGACTCGCTCGCCCGATTCCGAGCGCACGCGGTCGCGGAGCCAGGAGGTGTGCTGCGGCAACCTCTGCGCCTCACCAACGACGCCCGCTACGACGTCCGAACGTCGTTTGTCTGCTGCTCGATCCCGAGTGACAAGGTGCGGGAGCTCGCGAGCGCGCGGCACCCGATGTTCTCGGAGGTGAGCAAATACCGGAACACTGACTACGTCGACCTCGAGACCGGCCACTGGCCCATGTGGAGCCGCCCGGCCGACCTTGCCAGCATCATCGATGCTGCACTGGGTTCGTGACGACGCGTCCCCGAAGCGCACATTCGACTACGGTGCACCTGCGAAGAAGACGGAGTCTGCGTCGATCCCAACCGAAGAGAACCGCCAAGTGCCTCCCGCGACGTCTTCCTCTGGGACCGCAACACAACCCAAGAACTCCGCCGATGCGCCGGCGAACATGTCTTCAACATCCCAGACTGAGCCCAGCTCAGGCAGCGCGAACCAGCAACTCGTTTTTGCCGAGAAAGTGTTCCCGCTCGACGTCACATAGTCGATGTCTATCGTAGTTGCCGGGTCATACCCCTCAGAGTCGGCCTGATTCGCCTCGACGCGCACAGGAACCGTGACGTATATCTTGTCGTCCGCAGCCTCTCGCGCTGCCCCGTTGTGCGCAGAAATCGCCTCCCACGCATTCGGGTCTGTTTCTCCGATCTGCAGCGTCCATATTGAGTCAGCGGAAAACTTCGCCCTCGTCCCCACCGGGAAGGGGTTCGCCCGCGACCCGTCGCCCGAGTGCTGTGTTTCGCCGCTCCCTGCGGACCCCTCACCGCCGGGAGGCGCAACTTCGACGGGCCCGGAGGGAGCACACGCCGAAAGGCCGAGCGGTAGCAGCGCCAGCGCGACAACGGGAGTGAGCACGCGGCGGCGCAGGGTCTTCCCGGAAGGGGATTGCACGTTCGTCGGCAAGCAGTCCTTACGAGGGTTTCCATGGCCACGAGTTTACCTTCCAGCCGCCCCGGCTCATGGACGCGTCATCAGCGCTTCCGCTGGCACTTCGGGCAGAAGTGGCTCGAACGCCCACCAAACGGCACCCGCTTGATGAGCGTGCCGCACCTGGGGCACGCCTCTCCCCCGCGGCCGTAGGCGTTCAGCGAGTGCGCGAAGTACCCGGCCTGCCCGTTCACGTTCACGTACTGCTCGTCGAAGCTTGTGCCGCCCTCGGCGAGCGCCTGCGCGAAGACCTCGCGCATGTGGTGCAGCAGGGTGACGGCGCCTCGCTGCGAGAGCGAGGTGCCAGGCGTGTCCGGGTGCACGCGGGCGCGCCAGAGCGTCTCGTCGGCGTAGATGTTGCCGACGCCGCTCACGAGCCGCTGGTCGAGGAGCAGCTTTTTCGCGCCGACGGAGCGGGAGCGCAGAGCAGCGACGAACGCCTCGTCATCGAAGTGTTCGTCGAGCGGGTCGCGCGCGATGTGCGCGGCCTGCGCCGGGATCGTGCCGGGGGCCGCAGCAACGAGCGCGTCAATCGCGAGCGAGCCGAAGAGCCGCTGATCGGCAAAGTCGAGGCGCAGCTCGCCGTGCTCGGGGTGTTCGATCCAGGTGCGGATCCGCACGTGCCTGTCATCCGCCGCGTCGGTCGCGCGGAGCAGCAGCTGGCCGCTCATCCCGAGGTGGGCAAGCAGCGCGCTGGTGGGCTCGCTCCCGCCCGCGACCGGGATCCAGAGAAACTTTCCCCGCCTGAGCGGGGCGGCGAGTACGCTGCCCGTCATCCGCCGTTCGAAGTCCGCTGCGCGGCTGCGCCCGGCTTCAAGCGACAGGGTGCGGCCGTGGCCGCCCTCGCCTGGCCGGGAGCCTGGGACCTCGCCGAGCGGCGTGTGCCGCTTCAGTGCGCGGGCGTCCATCACTTCGACGCCGAGCACCCGCGCGCCGGTGACAGCTGGAGCGAGCCCAGCACGCACCACCTCGACTTCGGGAAGCTCGGGCACGGCCTAGCGCCCGCGGGTCTTCGTGCCGATCCGGGAGGTGCGCCCTGTGCGCCCCGCGCGGACAGCGCGCAGCTGCGCGGCAGCGTCACGGGCGGCGGCGAGTTCTGCGACCTTCTTGCTGGTGCCTTCCCCTCGCCCGATGATGCTCTCGAGCTGCACCGTGGAAGCGAACACGCGGGCGTGGTCGGGCCCGGTGCCCACTGTCTCGTAGGTCGGGTGCGGCAGTCCTCGCGCCGCCGCTTCCTTCTGCAGTGCCGTCTTCGGGTCGAGCACCTCTGAGAACCGGTCGGGATCGTCGAGCAGGGGTTCGACGAGCTGCAGCACGAAGCGCGCAGCGGTCACCGAGTCCGTCGAGAGGAACACCGCGCCGATCACGGCCTCGACCGTGTCGGCAAGGATCGAGTCCTTGTCGCGACCGCCGGTCTGCTCCTCGCCCTTGCCCAGCCTGAGTTCTGCCCCAAGGCTGAGGCCGCGTGCGACCTCGGCGAGCGCCACCGTAGATACGAGTGCGGCGCGGCGCTTCGCGAGCTCGCCCTCGTTCAGCTCAGGAAAGTCGCTGTACAGCTTGACCGTGACCGCTTGGCCAAGGATCGAGTCGCCAAGAAACTCCAGGCGCTCGTTGTGCGGGGCTGCATCGTGTTCGTACGCCCACGACCGGTGAGTCAGTGCGAGCTCGAGCAGCTCCGGCTCCACCGCAACGTCGAACGCGTGAAGAAAGCCGCCAGGCGCGCCCTGAGGCACGCCCGACGGCTCTTCGTGTTCGTGTCGCGGGAGTGAAGATTCATTCCCCGTCACGGGTAAGTCTTACGCGTCAGCTACGCGGCGACCCTTGTATTCGAGGAACAGGGGCGTGCCCTGCGAATCCTCGACCACGCGGGCGCGGTGCGGGAGGCTGTACACGGTCTTGCCGTTCTCGACAGTCTTTACGAGGGTCGGTACCGAAGCCTTCCACGCCGAACGGCGGTGGCGGGTGTTCGAACGCGACATCTTGCGCTTGGGAACAGCCATGATGCTCTCTTTCCTAGTTACTCTCAGATTCGGGCACACCCGAACCAGATGATTCTACAGCCTTGAATTCAGCCAGTGCCGCCCAACGCGGATCTGTATCCACATTAGTCGCCATCACAGCCTCGGCATCGCGGGGCTCGCCGGACTCGGGATCGAGACCCGGACAGTCCGGACGACACACAGGCTGGAACGGCAGTGCAAGCACTACCGCGTCTCGGAGCGGGGGTTCAAGATCCACGTGATCACCGTGAACCCCATACTCGTCGGCCTCCGTAGGAGTATACGCGAAAAGTTCCTGAAACTCGACTTCGAACGGCGCGGTGAAATCTTCGAGGCAACGACCGCACTCTGCGTGCATCGTCGTATGGGCGGTAGCAGACACGAGAATGCCCTCGTGGACCGACTCGAGCCTGACGTCAAGCGCAAGGTTTTCGCCTGCCGGAATCGACGCCAGAGCCTCACCAAAGCGCTCAGGCAGCACGATGTCGAGCTCGCGCTCGCGCATCTCCCCCGGGCGGTTCATGATGTCGCGGACGCTCTCCTGGAACAGCCGCGCCATTATGCTGGCCTCGTCGTCGCGAGGAAGCGTGCAACGGACGGCGGAACATAGGGGCTCACATCGCCGCCAAGCGACGACACCTGGCGCACGAGCGTGCTCGACACGTGTGCGTGGGAGGGCTCTGGGAGCATGAAGATCGTTTCGACGTTCGCGAGGCTCCGGTTCATGAGCACCATGGGTGTCTCGTATGCGACATCCAGCTGCGACCGAATTCCCTTCACCAGCACCGACGCACCGACCTCGGTGCAGTAGTCAACAAGCAGGCCGACCGACCATGACGCGACAATCACGTTGTCGGGGGTCTCCGGATCCTCATCGAGCGCCTGCTGAATCAGCGACATTCTCTCTGAGATCGGCAGCATGGCCGATTTTCCTGGGTTGTGGACGACTAGTACGTGGACCTCATCGAAGACCGCGGCGGCGCGGCGTATTACGTCAAGGTGCCCGAGGGTGATCGGGTCGAAGGACCCGGGAACCACTGCGATTTTGCTCATACCTCTACAGTACGCGGTCGGAGTGCGAGAACCCCTAAAGTCCGTGCTGCTTTGCAAAGATTACGGCGTGCACACGGTCGCGCAGCTGGAGTTTTGAGAGGACTCGCCCAACGTGCGTCTTCACCGTCGATTCTGAAAGAAACAGTTCGGCCCCGATCTCGCTGTTGTTCTTCCCGTCCGCGATGAGTCGCATGACGTCAAGCTCGCGCTCGGTGAGCTCGCTGAGCTCGGGCGCGATTGCCGCCTCCGCGCCGCTTGCCTGCGCCGCGAACATCGCGGGCTGGCCTCCCGGCCCGCTCTCGCGCATGCGCTCGATCATGCGCGCGGTCACCGCTGGGGCCATCGCTGCGTCGCCGCCCGCGACCCTGCGGATCGCGTCAACGAGCTCGGTCGGGCGAGCGTCCTTCAGGAGGAATCCGCTCGCGCCGGCCTGAATGGCCCCAATTGCGTACTCGTCAAGGTCGAAGGTCGTGAGCACAAGGACGCGCGTCGCTGGGAACTCCGCAACGATCCGCTTCGTCGCTTCGATACCGTTGACTCCCGGCATGCGCACATCCATGAGCACCACGTCGCAGCCGGCACCGTCGCCGGCGAGCCGCGCGAGCTCAGCGAGCGCTGCACCGCCGTCACCTGCCTCAGCCACCACTTTCATGTCGGGTTCCGACAGCAGCACGAGCCTGAAGCCGGTGCGGATCAGCTCCTGGTCGTCGACGAGCATGATTCTGATGTGGTGTGGATCGCTCACGATCACCCTTTCTCGCTGTGTGGCGTGGCGACAGCGGACGCTGCGCCAGTCGGGAAGAACGCCCGCAGTCGCCAGCCGACGCCGTCGGGTACGGGACCAGATTCGATGCTGCCGCCAAACACGCGGACGCGTTCAGCAAGACCAGCGAGGCCCCTCCCCGAGCCGAGACCCGTGGTCGGGCCGATCGTGTTCGCTGGTCGACCAAAGTCGCGCACGGTGACCTCGATGCCCGATTCGGTCCGCCGGAGAGAAACGTGCGCTGTGGCCCCGACGCCGGCATAGCGCAGCACGTTCGTGAGGCCCTCCTGGACAGCGCGGAAAATGGCCAACCCCTGGAGCCTGTCAGCGAGGACGATGCCCTCGTCCTCGAGTGTCACGTTCAGGCCAGCCTCTTGGAACCCTGACACCAGTGCTGGCAGGTCGGTGAGTCCGGGCTGCGGGGCCATGTCTGCCGCGTCACTCATCTGCAGCGCCCCGAGCAGTCTGCGCATCTCTGTGAGAGCGGTCCGGCCGGTCTCGGCGCTGCGCTGCATCGCGTTGACGGCCTCCTCCGGCGCGGTGTTGACGGCGCGCGCACCGCCCTCCGAGAGCGCGATCATCACGGAGACAGAGTGCGCAACGATGTCGTGAATTTCGCGGGCGATGCGAGAGCGCTCCTCCGCGACGGCGAGCTGGGCGAGTTGGTCACGCTCGCGCGCGAGTTGGTGCGCACGGTCAATGACGGCCTGGATATATCGACGCCTGTTGCCGAGGTTGATACCGATGAGGAGTACCGCAAGCGCCCAAATGGCATCAAGGACAATGAACCCGAACGGGCTGTCCCCCTGATTCGTCTGGGGGAAGCTTGGGTTTACCGCCGGGACGTAGGAGTTGATCACGCTGCCGCCGACGGCAATCGCGTAGCCGATCCACCCGGTGCGAACGTCGCGGTACACGGGAATCGCGTAGAGCAGGAACCAGCTTGCGACGAAGTTCGCAATGACCACTGGCCCGCCGTCGCCTATCAGCGCAGCGGTGACGATTATGAGGCCGAGAAGCGGCGCCCTTCTGCGGAGGATCAGGGCGATCGTGCCTGCCGCGAGGCGAAGCGAAACAGTGAGCGCGTATGCGGCCGACCCGAGCACGGTGGCGTCGGCCCTGTCGAAGTGCAGCGTGAACAGGTCAAGCAGCGATAGCGGGATCGCCCCCAACAGGTAGCAAACGAGGATCGCCATGTCGATCGCTCGCGGATGCGCGGCGACCCAGCGCCTGATCGCACCGGGCGGGTTCGGGAGGATCGCCTCAGAAGCGGCTCTCGCGGCCTCAGTCATCGGCGTTCCCCCCGTCACGCTCTTAAGCCTAGTGGCGGCTCGTGCGACACCTGTAGTGAAGCGCTATTTCGCGTCCCGCGTCTTCAGCACGAGCAGCCCGAGGGCGGCCGGAACGGCAGCCCAGATGGCGATCGCGAGCATCGCAACCCAGTAAGTCGGGTCGACACTGGCCGCAATATCACCCATTCCGAGCGTAGAGCCGAGCGACATCGGGAGGTACCTGCTCACCGTCGGCACCCACTCCCAGCCGGTCATTGAGAGCACCTGCAGGCCAATGGGGAGCACGAAGATGAGTCCGGCGATGAGCGAGATACCGCCCGCGGTGGATCGGAGAATAGCCGCGAGCCCGAAGCCGAGCAAGGCGACGCACACGAGGTACACGATCGCGCCGATTGCGCCGGTAAGCACGGTTGCAGAGAACACCTCGGAGGCCGCGTCCGGCAGGAACGCGATGGCGATCCCCACTCCGATGACGACGAGCAGCAGCGCGGTGATGGCGGCGATGGCGGCGAGCACGATGGCTTTGCCGAAGAACATCGGCGTGCGCCGAGGGACGGCGGAGAGGCTCGAGAGAATCATGCCGCTCGAGTACTCGCTCGACATCACGAATACCCCGAGGACGCCGAAGATCAGCGCGAGGAACGGGGACGCGAATGTCGACACCGTGAGGAGGTAGTTTTGCAGCGCGTCGGCCGGCAACGTCGCAGGGTCGATGTTCTCATACGAGAAGCTGCTCTTCATCGCCCAAGCGCTGAGCAGGCTAAGGCCCGCGCTGGCGAGCAGCGTCACGAGGAGCGTCACCCGGATCGAGCGGAGTGAACTGAGCTTGATGCGCTCAGATTTGAGCACGCCGCCGAACGTGAGCTTGGGTGCGACGCCCGAGCCAGCGAAAGTCTCACGCGCGACCGGGGGTGTGTATGGTGCAGAAGTCATGGTGTTTCCAGTCCGTCAGAAGTGTCTTCGGAAGTGTCAGTTGCCGGGTGCGTGGCTCAGCCCGCGGCGTACTCGAGCTCATCGCGGGTGAGCTGAATGTAGGCGTCTTCCAGGCTGCCAATGACCGGCGTGAGTTCGTGCAGCACAATCTTGTGGGTCGCAGCGATCTCACCGATTTCGGCTGCGGTGAGGCCCGTCGCTGAGAACCCTGCGCCCTCGCCCTGGCTGAGGGGCTGCAGGTCGATGCCCTCACGCCCCGTCATGACGAGGGAGGCGAGCTGTGCCGCCTGTGGGCTGCGCACGGTAACACGTTCAACGCCGTTCCGGATGAAATCGGTGATGGGGGCGTCGGCGACGACCCTGCCGCGTCCAAGCACAATCACGTGGTCAGCGGTCTGCGCCATCTCGCTCATCAGGTGGCTCGAGAGCAGCACCGTCCTGCCCTCGCTCGCGAGGTGCCTGAGGAGGTTGCGAACCCAGAGCACGCCGTCGGGATCGAGCCCGTTGACTGGCTCATCCAGGATGAGTACCTTTGGGTCGCCGAGGAGTGCAGCCGCGATCCCCAATCGCTGCCCCATGCCGAGCGAGAACCCGCCAACGCGCTTGTTTGCAACGGTCTCCAACCCGGTGAGCGCAATCACCTCGTTCACTCGTGCATCCGAGATGCCGTGTGTCGCAGCCAGCGCACGCAGGTGACTGCGGGCGCTGCGACCGGGGTGAACACCCTTCGCATCGAGCAGCACTCCGATCTCGGCGAGCGGTGCGCGAAGCCCCGAGTACCGCTGACCGTTCACCGTGACCGTGCCAGCGGTTGGCTTGTCGAGGCCAACCATGAGCCGCATGCTGGTGGACTTGCCAGCACCGTTTGGGCCGAGGAAGCCGGTCACCGTGCCTGGCTTGATGGTGAAGCTGACGTTGTCGACAGCCTTCTTCGCCCCGTAGTGCTTCGTGAGTCCGCGAGCCTCGATCATGGTGTCTCCTTTGCGAGAGAGGTTGAGCGTATGCCTTCAGCTTAGAAACTCTTGCTTCGCACCGTATCCCACTCGAGTATTAATGCAGTGGTACCTGGGTACCGTCTCAGCGCCTTGCCCATCAGCCTTGCGAGGTAGCGCCTTACGACTTTGCGAGGTTTTCGAGGTGCGTTTCTTCCCGTTCGATCGTCGCGGCGAGGCCGGGATGGCCAAGCAGCTGCGGATCGACGTCGAGCAGCGCGCCAGCGAGGTCGCGGGCGTGCGCAATCAGGTCGCCGTCGTGGGTGACGCGAAGCAGCTTCAGTGTGGACCTTCCCCCGGACTGCAGCGTCCCGAGAATGTCACCCTCGCGGCGGAGTTCGAGATCGATTTCTGCGAGCACAAAACCGTCGCTCGTTGCCGCGACGGCCTCGATCCGCTCGCGCGCCGTCGTGCCCTGCTCCGCAACGCTCATGAGGAGACACAACCCGCTGTGCGCACCGCGCCCCACCCTGCCGCGGAGCTGGTGCAGCTGGGAGACTCCGAACCTGTCTGCGTCGCGCACAATCATGATCGACGCGTTCGGCACGTTCACCCCGACCTCAATGACCGTCGTCGCGACGAGCACATTGATCGCACCAGAAGCGAACTCGCTCATGATCCGGTCCTTCTCTGGCCCGGGTAGATCTCCGCTCAACGCTTCGACGCGCATTCCTGAGAACTGCGGCATCGCGCGGATTTCCGCCACCGAATCGGTGACGTTCGCGAGCGGTCGCTTCGCGGCCTGCGGCCCGGCAGCCGGGGCATCGGCTGGGAGCGGGTCGGCCGCTTCTCCGACGCCCTCTTCGAGGCTCGGCGATGTGCCCCCGGAGATAGCCGGACACACGACATACACCTGCCGGCCTGCGACGACGTCTTCCGCGGCGCGCTCCCACACTCGAGCTGCACGCCGTGGCATCTCGATTTCCGGCACAACGAACGTCTCGATCCCCTGCCGCCCGGGAGGCAGCTCCCTGATGGTGAGGGTCTCAAGGTCACCGAAGGCGGTGAGCGCAACGGTGCGCGGGATTGGCGTCGCGGTCATCGCGAGCACGTGCGGCTGAGTGCCCTTCTGCCGCAACGCCTCACGCTGGTCGACGCCAAACCGGTGCTGCTCATCAATGACGGTCAGCCCGAGATCGTAGAACGTCACCCCTTCGCTCATCAGCGCGTGAGTACCAACCGCAATGAGGGCGTTTCCCGAAGCGAGCGACAGCAGTGCACGGCGCCGCTCGGGGGCGGGCATTCGGCCGGTAATGAGCACCGGGTTCAATGCCGCAGCGAGATCAGAGCCAAGGGCCTCAATGACCGAACGGAAGTGCTGCGACGCGAGAACCTCGGTCGGCGCGAGCAGCGCGCTCTGGCCACCGGACTGCGCTACCTGCAGCATCGCTCGCAGGGCAACGAGCGTCTTGCCTGAACCGACCTCGCCCTGAAGCAGACGGTGCATGGGGTGCGGGAGCGCCAGTTCGTCGCTAATGACGCCGCCAACGGCGAGCTGGTCCCCCGTCAACGTAAACGGCAGTGCCGCGTCGAACCGTTCGAGCAGCACCCCTGCAGCGCGCGGCGCACTCGGCTCCGCTGACTGCTGCCTTCTCCTGTGCAGGAGCGCGAGCTGCAGGTCAAACGCCTCGCGGAACTTCAGGCTGCGCTGCGCTGCGCGCCAGTCGGCATCATTGCGTGGCCGGTGAGCCTTCTCCAACGCCGCGCCGAGCGGCAACACGTCTTCTGAGCGAAGCAGCTCAGGGGGAAGCGGATCAGGAACTTCTGCGAGCGCGTCAAGCACCATCTCGACGGAGCGAGCAATCGTCCAGCTCGGCAGCTGCGAGGTCGCGGGGTAGATCGGCACGGGCGTCTCCGCCCACGCTTTCGCTGCGGCTTCTTCGAGTTGGGCACCGCCCGGCACCTCTTCGTCGGCGTCGAAGAACTCATAGTCGGGGTGCTGCAGCTGGTAGGCCCCCCGATACTCCGACACCTTGCCAGCAAAAATGCCCTGCCGCCCGGCACGAAGCTCTTTCGCTCGAAACCCCTGGTTGAAGAAGGTGAGAGTAAGCGTGCCGACACCGTCGGTGATCCGGGCCTCAACAATCTGCCCTGGGCGGCGCTGCATCCGGCGCACCTGCACGTCAAGCACCTGCGCGACAACGGTGACCTGTTCGCCAACCGGCAACCCGGTGAGCGGCGTAAGTTCACCGCGACGCGAATACCTGCGTGGGAGGTGCCAGAGGAGCTCCTCAGCTGTGCTGACGCCGAAGGCCTTCTCGAACGGCTTCGCGCTCTTCCCACCGATAATCCCACTCAGTGGGGTATCGAGTGTCACGCGAGTCATACCTTTAGGCTAGCGCGAGCCGCAGACACTCGGTGGCGAAATCTCGGGGAGTTCGTGACTCCCGGGGAAGCGCGCGGAGATCCGCTGGCTGAGTAGTTCGCCGCGGATACTCAATTTCGCAGTCCTCTTCGCCTGTTCCTCGGCTTCTCCGCTCAACTGCGCCTCGATCCTGCAGTAGTCGCGCATGAGGCTCCTATGCTCGCTCGTGTCGCAGTGTTGGGACGGCGGATATGCGGGCGGGCTCTCTGAGCTGCCAAGGAACTGTAGTCGCCCACTCGACCGCGCTCACCGGTAGGGACAACGGGGCGGCGCCAA
Source organism: Leucobacter komagatae (assembly GCF_000834055.1). GTDB lineage: Bacteria > Actinomycetota > Actinomycetes > Actinomycetales > Microbacteriaceae > Leucobacter > Leucobacter komagatae_A. The sequence goes on along the minus strand of NZ_JXSQ01000009.1, from coordinate 59,151 downwards.
CTTCACGGCAGCGCCAGTATCAGAGCCTCGACAGCATGACAGCGCCACGCCACACAACAGTTCCTACCCATGGAGAATCCGGAATGCTCAAGAAGTCACCGTTCCTACTCGCCGGCGGCTTGAGCACTCTGCTCGTCGTTGGCATGCTCGGCGCGACATCGCCCGTGCCACCCGCATCCGCCGCGACCGAAGGCACGCCCGTGAGCCCGCAAGAGCGCGCTGAGGAGCCTCAAAGCTTGGAAAGCGGAGCGACCGACACTACTGACGAATCACCCGGCGCGGACGACACCGCGCCGGAAGGCTTCGCTGTCAGCGACGACGGCGCGGTGAGCGACATGGCTGCACTGAAACGTGCGGTCGAAGCGCTCGAGCCCGGGCCGGCGGAGATCGTGATTGCGGAGGACTTCGCCGCGACAGACGGCACGCAGAGCATCGCGCTCCCCGCCGGCGTCGAACTCACCCTCACGGGCGCGGTTCCACGGACACGGGTCACCCTCCAAGCCGGGACTACCGGCCCCCACGTCCGATTCTCGGGCAGCTCCGCCCAGTCGCTGACGCTCAATGGCCTCGCATTCATCGGCCACAATCCAACGAACCCGGCTGGCGCTCCTGGCGGAACGAGCGGTGGCGGTGTGAGCATCGAAGGAATCGGCGCCGTCGAGGTGTCAGACTCCGAGTTTTCTGGAATCGACGGATCGAGTGGACTTGCCCTGGCGGGGGTTGCAACGCTCGACGTCACACGATCCAGCTTTCTCGGAAATCGCGCGGGCAACAGCGCTGCCATCGGCCTGCCCACCGGCATCGCTGCGACAATCACGGATTCCTCATTCGCGAAAAACCACGGAACGTCATCGGGCTACAGTGGCGGCGCCATCCGCCTTCAGGGCAAGTCGCACCTCACCATCGAACGGTCGGTGTTCGCTGACAATCTGTCGACCACTCGCGGCGGCGCTATCGCGTTCCATCAGATGGACGGAACGCTCACCATCCGCGACAGTGTATTCGAACGTAATACCGTGCCGATTGCTGGCAACAACAGCACCCTCAACGACGGCGGTGCTATCGCCGTCAACGAGCGTCCGATCACCGGGCAACAGACAGGGCAGACCCGAATCACGGGCACGACGTTCACCGGAAACTCTGCAGGCGACGAGGGCGGCGCGATTCTTGCGCAGTCTGGGGTGGGTTCCTCGTTCATCGTCGAAAACAGTACGTTTTTTGAGAACGTCGCGCGGGGGCTGCAGAGCCCGGTAGACAACAACAGCGGCGGCGGCGCGATCGAGGCGTTCGGCACTCCGGTGACACTGCTCCACAACACCTTCATCAACAACATCGCCGAGCGTGGCAATCTGGTTCTTGTGCCAACGCAGCGCGGCGGCGCGGTCTCCGCAGCCGGCGACAAGGCTGCCCTCCCCGTGCAGCCGCTCACGCTCTCGCACAATCTCTTTGTCGGAAACGACACGCTCGACTCTCGAGGGGCCTCCCCAGCCACGAGCGCATACAGGCAGGTGAACGCTGAGGCTGGCATCATCTCACCAGACTCCGATGATCCGGCGGCGGCGCTGGCGAGCAACATCGGTGTGGACAACGGGAAAGCCATCGACAGGACCGTGATCAACGCGGCCCTGGTCCTCGGCACCGACACACCCGCCCCTGCACCGAACGGGAGCAGCGTTGTTGCTGGGGACCCGAACGCGAGCCTGACGCAGACTCCTGGCACCTTCGTGATCCACCCGGCAGATGGGGAAGAACTCACCGGGATTGCCTGGGGCGTATACCCCGCTGCCGCTGGCATCGCCTCCGACCAGCGCGGCTACCCCGTCGCCCAGCCCGCCCACGCCGGCTCAGTGCAGCAGTCGATCGTGAGATTTGACCCGAACGGTGGCGACTGGGAATCATACGAGAACGCGCCGTTCGACGGCAACCGCATCGTGCAGCGCAACAGCGATGAGGTGGCGATTGTGTGGGCGATCGCCCCAGTCGGATCGGTCGTGCAGACGGAGGCGCCCCCAACAACTACACCGGCCGATATGGAATTCACCGGCTGGAACACGAGCGCCGACGGCTCGGGTACTTCCTACCAGCCGGGCGACATCTCGCTCCAGGCGGAACGTATCCAACTGTTCGCCCAGTGGGAACAGCGCGAGCCACCTATTACCGAGGGCAGCGTAACGGTCGAGTACGTCGATGACGCAGGCGACCAGCTCGGCGACCCGCTCACGCTGCGCGGTGCCATCGGGGCTCCGTACACGACCGAGCGCCTCGAGTTCGACGGCTACGAACTCCTCCGCATTGACGGAGCCGCCGAGGGCGTGTTTGCCGTTGAGGCGACCAAGGTCAGCTACGTATACGAGGTAGCCCAGGTAGCTCCTCCTGTCGACCCGGAGGACCCAGACGATCCTGACGACCCAGACGATCCTGACGACCCCAACGATCCTGAAGATCTTGGTGACCCAGAGGATCCCAACGGTCCTGCTGGCCCTCCCAGCCCAGCACCCGCCACCGACGATCACCTGAGCGTGTCGGGCAGCGGCGCAAACTGGGGGCTGCTTGCAGGAAGCGCGATCCTGCTCGCTGCCGGTGCGGGACTCATGGTCGCGAGCGGACGGCGCAGCAACAGGTTTCGCGGATAACCTGCCGCAGACTACTCCCGGTTTCTGAGTGACCGGGAGTAGTCTGAAGAGGTGACCGAACTTTCAGACCGCCGCGTCCATCTCGCAACCGTTCCCAATTTTCGATCCCTCGGTGGCCTCCCCGTGGCGGGCGGCACCGTTGCTCACGGCACGATCTTCCGTTCCGCGACGCTCGGGGCACTCTCCGAGGAAGACAGCGCAACGCTGATCGATCTCGGGATCCGGCGCGTCGCTGACCTCCGCACCGCGGGTGAACGAAAGAGCGCACCGGATGTGCTCCCAGATGCAATCGTGGGCGTGAGTTTTGATGTGCTCGGCGACCAGCCGAACAGCATCGCTGCAAGCCTTGCGCACATCGGTATGCCCGGTGACCGAGGCCAGCGCGAACTCTCGCCAGAGAAGGCCGCGGAGGTCGTGCGCGGGATCACTGAAACTATCGGCGGCGGCCGCGGCATCGCGCTGCTGCAGGACTCCTACCGGCACTTTGTCACAGCCGACTCTGCCCTGCTTGCATACCGGGAGTTCTACAGTGCGCTCACCGAGGAGGGCGACTACGCTCCAACGCTCTTTCACTGCTCAGCGGGTAAGGATCGCACGGGGTGGGCCGCTGCGTCCTTCCTTGCGCTGCTCGGCGCAGATGAGGCGACCATTGTTGCGGACTACTTGCTCACGAACACCGACATCCTGCCAATGATCGAACCGATGCTCGCACGCGCCGAGGCACACGGGATCGATCCCGATGTGCTCCGCCCCGTACTCACTGTGCAGCCCGAGATGCTTGAAGCTGCGTTCGACGCGATGCGTGCAAGCTACGGCACCATCGAGGAGTACTTCACGCGTGGTCTCGGCCTCGACGCGCATCGCCTCGAGGTGCTGCGCGACCGCTTCGTTTCGGCGGGTTGACCCGTGACACGGATTATCGCGGGCCGGGCGGGATCACTCAGGCTCGAAGTACCCAAGGCTGGCACTCGACCAACAAGCGACCGCGTCCGCGAGGCCATCTTCTCTGCGCTGGAGTCGTGGGGAGTTATCGACGGGGCACACGTGCTCGACCTCTACGCCGGCTCTGGGGCGCTCGGGCTTGAGGCAGCGAGCAGGGGTGCGGCGGCGGTGACGCTCGTTGAGAAACACCCTCAGGCTGCGGGAGTCGCTTCGCGAAACGCGACCACCGTACTTCAAGCCTGGGGAGCAGGAAAGGCTGCGCGCGATGCATCCCCAGCACCTTCGCCGACGGTGAAAATCGAACGTCACGCTGTGCAGACGTTCCTCGACCGCGAGCTGTCGAAGCTTGGCCCCGATGCGGGCGCAGCCGCTCGCAAGACGTGGGACGTCGCGCTCCTCGACCCGCCGTACGATCTCAGCGAGGCGGAGCTCACCGCGAACCTCACCTCGCTCGCCCCGCTCCTCAAGCCCGACGCAATCGTGCTCGTTGAGCGGAGCAGCCGCTCCCCCGAACCGACGCTCCCTCACGGCCTCGTACCCATTCGAGATCGCGCCTACGGTGAAACTGTCCTGTGGTGGTCGGAGCCAGCAACTCCGTAGGCATCGATCCGCGTGCCCGGCCAGCATCTCGGCCCGGGCGCGCTGCGATATCTCGGTTAACGGCGTTCCTTAGTGCGAAATCCGAGGGAAACGGCCTCACTTCCGCCGTTTGCAGAGGAATCGCGGATCCTCTCCCCCTGCTCACGCGCCCCGCCCACATCAGCCCCGGGCCGCAACGCACAAGTGCGGCCCGGGTCATTGACCCGGGCCGCACTCGTATTACCGCTCAGCGCTGTGAACTAGCGCGGGATGAGCGTGTACTTCGTTGAGAGGAACTCGTGGATGCCCTCGAAGCCACCCTCGCGGCCGATGCCCGACTGCTTCAGCCCGCCAAACGGTGCTGCAGCGTTCGAGACGATGCCGGTGTTCAGGCCCATCATGCCGGTTTCGAGCTTCTCGATCATGCGGTGTCCCCGAGCGATGTTCTCGGTGAAGACGTAGCTGACGAGGCCGTACTCGGTCGCGTTCGCGAGCTCGATTGCTTCCTCCTCGGTGGAGAAGCGGATGATGCCGAGGACCGGACCGAAGATTTCCTCGCGCATGATCGCCGACTGCGGGCTGAGCTTGTCAATAACCGTCGGCTGGAAGAAGTAGCCTGGGCCATCGATCGCTTCGCCACCGGTGACGATGGTCCCGCCGGTTTCCACTGCGTCTGCGACGAGACGAGCCGTGTTTGCGACTGCCTTCTCCTCGACAAGCGCGCCGATGTCGTTGCCCTCGTCCGCGCCGCGGCCGATCGACATTGCCGAGACCTTCTCGCCGACACGACGAGCGAACTCGTCAGCGACGGACTCGTGCACGATGATGCGGTTCGCAGCGGTGCATGCCTGGCCGATGTTGCGGAACTTCGCGAGCAGTACGCCCTCCACTGCCTTGTCAAGGTCAGCGTCTTCGAACACGACGAACGGGGCGTTGCCGCCGAGCTCCATCGAGGTGCGAAGCACGTTCTGTGCGGCGGCCTGAAGCAGCGTCACGCCGACCGGGGTTGAGCCGGTGAACGAGAGCTTGCGCAGGCGGGTGTCGGAGAGTAGCGCGCTCGACTGCGCACTCGACTTCGACGTCTGCACCACGTTCACGACGCCGGCCGGGAGGCCTGCATCCTCGAGCAGCTGCGCGAAGAACATAGTCGTGAGGGGCGTGAGCGCTGCCGGCTTGATAACGACGGTGCAACCCGCTGCGAGGGCCGGAGCGATCTTGCGGGTCGCCATTGCGAGGGGGAAGTTCCACGGCGTGATGAAGTAGCACGGCCCGACGGGGATGTGCGAGACAACCATGTTGCCTGTTCCCTCTGGGTTCGGACGGTAGTCGCCGCGCACGCGCACAGCTTCTTCCGAGAACCAGCGGAGGAACTCGCCGCCGTAGTTCACTTCGCCGCGGGCTTCAGCGATGGGCTTGCCCATCTCCATAGCCATGAGCAGCGCGAACTCTTCCTTGCGCTCCATGAGGAGATCGAATGCGCGGCGGAGAATGCTCGAGCGCTCACGCGTCGACGTTGCTGCCCACTCGTCCTGCACGGCAACTGCCGAGTCGAGTGCGCGCACCGCGTCTTCTACCGTTGCATCAGCGATGGTCTTGATGACCTCGCCCGTTGCTGGATCGCGAACGTCGAAGGTCGCGCCGGAGGTGGAGTCCTCCCACTTGCCACCAATCGCGAGCCCTGATGGGACGCGGTCGAGGAGTTCCTGTTCGTTGGGCTTGAGAGCCATGATTGGGTGTCCTTTCAGCCTGGTGTTGCTGCGGGTTACCGGGAGTTAGTTCGCTGCGAGTGCGTCGGCAACGATCTGGAGCGCCTCGCGCAGCAGGTCGTCCGAGATCGACAGCGGCGGCAGGAAACGTACGACGTTGCCGTAGGTGCCGCAGGTGAGGAGAATGACGCCCTCGTTCCCTGCGTGCTTCGCGATCGCGCCGGTGAGCGCGGCAGCCGGGGTCTTGGTGCCCGACTCGACGAACTCGACTGCCATCATTGCGCCGCGGCCACGGATATCTCCGATGCGGTCGTCGGTCTTCTGCAGCTCGGTGAAGAACTCGCTGATGATCGCGCCGATCTCGCTTGCGCGCTCGGCAAGGTTCTCTGCCTCGTAGGTGTCGATCGTTGCGAGGGCAGCTGCACACGCGATCGGGCTGCCTGCGTAGGTGCCGCCGAGGCCGCCTGCGTGCGCCGAATCCATGATCTCGGCGCGGCCGGTGACTGCTGACAGCGGAAGGCCGCCCGCGATGCCCTTAGCGGTCGTCACGAGATCAGGAACGACGCCTTCGTGGTTCGCAGCGAAGAGGTCTCCGGTGCGAGCGAAGCCGGTCTGCACCTCGTCGAGGATGAAGACAACGCCGTTGGCGGTTGCCCACTCCTGCAGCGCGGGGAGGAAGCCCTCAGCCGGAGCAATGAATCCGCCCTCGCCCTGGATGGGCTCGATGATCATTGCTGCGAGGTTGTTCGCGCCGACCTGCTTTTCGATCTGCGTGATGGCAACCTGCGCTGCCTCTGCGCCGGTGAGGCCGTCGCGGTACGGGTACGAGGTCGCTACGCGGTGCACCTCAGGGGCGAACGGGCCGAATCCGTCCTTGTACGGCATGTTCTTCGCCGTCATACCCATCGTGAGGTTCGTGCGGCCGTGGTACGCGTGATCGAAGACAACGACGCCGTTCTTCTTGGTGAAGTGGCGAGCGATCTTGATCGCGTTCTCTACTGCCTCTGCGCCCGAGTTGAACAGCGCGGTGCGCTTCTCGTGGTCGCCCGGGGTGATCGCGTTGAGCTTCTCGGCGACGGCGATGTAGCCCTCGTAAGGGGTGACGGTGAAGCAGGTGTGGGTGAACTGCTGGACCTGCGCGGTGACTGCCTCGACTACGGCGGGTGCCGAGTTGCCGACGCCGGTCACTGCGATGCCTGAACCAAGGTCGATGAGCGAGTTGCCGTCGATGTCAACCATGACGCCGCCGCCTGCTGCGACGATGGAGACGGGGAGCGCAACGCCGACGCCGGCGGGAACCGCTGCGTTCTTGCGTGCGAGCATCTCCTGCGACTTCGGGCCGGGGATGCTGGTGACGAGCTTGCGCTCCTGCGGAAGTGAAGGGCCGCCGGTGAGAGTCATGGATGTCTCCTTACGAGGTGTGGTGTTGCCGCACAGCCGATTGCCGACGGTGCGCTTGATACCTCCCAGGATACGAGCGCAGACCCTCAGCCGGAGATGCCATAATGGCGATTGATGATGCCATATTTCGCCGAACCGGCAATCCACTCTTGGATCGACCTCGACACCCTCTTGCGGGACTACGAGCTCGGCCTCGTCGTCGTTGCGGGCGGCGATGACGAGACGGGCTCCCGCACCGTGCAGTGGGTCCACTCGAGCGACCTCGCGGATCCCGCACCGTTCCTCACCCCCCGCACGGTGCTGCTCACCACGGGCGAGCAGTTCAAGGGCACGCTCGGCATTCGCACAGCAGAGGCGTACGTCTCTCGCCTCGTCGCCGCAGGGACAACCGCGCTCGGCGTTGGCGTCGGCATTCGGTGGGACAGGATCCCCCCAACGCTCGTTGAGGCGTGCGAACGACTGGGTCTGCCACTCATCCGGGTACCCTACGACACACCGTTCATCGCGATTACCCGCGCCGCAGCTCGCCTCATCGATGCTGCCGTTGACGCGCAGACCATCGATCGCCTCACCCGATCCCGCTCGCCGAAATCGTCGAGCTTCGCGCGTTCCGAAGGGGCGCTAGCCACCGCGGTGCTCAAGCTACTCATCTCAGGCAATCGCGCCCTCGCGGAAGACGTGGCCGGCACGCTCTTTCCCCGGCTTCCGCGCGGGCAGGTTTCCGTGTTTGCGTTCCCTCCGACGCAACACGATCACGGGCTGGGGGCACTCGGGGAGGGCACGGCGGCCGGCGTCGTTGACGGGCGGGTGTTGCTCGTCGCAGAGGCGGCAAAAATATCGGCAGCGCGGAAGCTCACCCGCGGCCTGCCAGGAGGGCTCTCGGAGCGCGGGTCGCTGGACGACCTCGGGGAACTCGTCGCTCAGGCCGACCGCGCCCTCGAGCACGCGCGAGCTGCAGCAATAGCCGGCGCGGGCGAAGCATCTCAGGGGAACGCAGGGGAACCGCGCCCCTCCGCGGCAGGAATGCTCACGGGGAAAATCGTCGAGTACCGGCCAGCGATGCACGCCGGCCTCCTGACCCTCATCGGGGAGAGCCAGGACGCGCGTCGCCGCGCATCAGGCTTCCTCTCCCCCGTGCGCTCACACGATCAGCGCCACAGCGACGAGATCGAGCACAGCCTCGAAGCGTGGCTCAGGCACAACGGTCAGCTCTCCCCCGCAGCCGAAGAACTCGGGATACACCGGCATACGTTGCGGGCGCGGATCCGCACCGCCGCGAGTCTGCTCCAGCGCGATATTGATTCACCCGACACTCGGGCGGAGCTCTGGACGGCGATGCGGATCGCTGCGCCTCCTGCTACTCAGCGGTAAAGGTTGCTTCGACCTGCACGCCGACAGCGATCTGTCCCACGGTGACCTCGGGCGCAGCAGCGGCTGCCATAGCCATGCGTACGTCCCCGACCGGTGACGGGCCGCCGCCGGTGCGGCCATCGCGCAACGACAGCAGGGTGAGATCGGCCGCGGCAATCGCGGCCGCGAAGTCCTCAGCGGCCGCGCGCGCGTCGGCAACGGCCTCGCTGCGCAGCTTGCGTGTCCACTCGTCCCGCAGCGCAGCCCCAAGCTCCCACTGCACGCGAACATCAGCGCCGCTTTCCGTCAGCTCGGCCGCGACCTGCCCGGCATGATCGAGCGCGGTGATCACGATCCGAATGCTTGCGTGCGCCTGGTGTTCAACGACGTTGTTCCCTCGTTCATCGCGCCATGAATTCGAGTACGTGGCTACCGGTTCGGCAACGTAGTGGCTCGCGATCCCCTCTGCTACGAGGGATTTTGCCTTCTCGACAAGCTTTCCGTGCGCCTCGTTTGCGCCCTGCAAGGCGGTCTCACGCGACGCATCGTGACGCGATACCGAAGCGAACACGTCGGCCTGATCGGCGGAAACTCTCGCCTCGGCCGCTCCGGTGACAGTGATATTGGTCATGCGTTATGCCTCTCTCCTCGGGCGCGCGTCGCTTCAAACCCGCTCAGCGTCGTGAGCTTATTGTAGGGATCCCACCCGTGCGGCGCATAGGTCGCTCCCCCAACTGTGACCGACGGCCCGTCGGCCACAACGCTCTCCCGCTCGCACACCTCGCCGATCGCGACAAAGCCGGCCGGCAGCACTGCACCGGCAGGGAAGCAGGCGAGCAGCCCGTGATCTTCGCCGCCCTCGAGCATGGCGCGCAGCGGGACGGTCACCCCCAGTTGCTCACCAAACCCCGCTTCGAGCAGCTCTGGGCGCAGTTCGACCCGCACTCCGGACGCCACAGCGAGACGTTGAGCGTCGAGCGCGAGCCCGTCAGAGACATCCATCATCGCGCTCGCCCCTGCGATGCTCGCCGCAACGCCGTTGTGGATCGGAGCGCTCGGCGCGAACTGCGCGGCGAGCTCACTCGGGTGCGAGCGGCGCAGCTCGGCGAGACCTGTCGAATGGGCGATGCCGTCTGCGTCGGCGCAGTGCGCAAACAGGAGGGCGAGGCCCATCCCCGCGAGACCCAGCGATCCCGAGTATGCGACGGTATCGCCAGGCGCTGCGCCCGACCGCGTCACGGGCGCCCGCCCAGAGAAGTCGCCTAGCGCTGTAACGGCGGCCGTGAGCACCGGGGCCTGCCCGAGGTCTCCCCCAACGACACCGCAGCCGGGAGCGAGTTCCCGGCACGCAGCGTCGAGGCCACGCGCAATCTCCTCGAGCAATGCCACCTGCGTGCTTTTCGGGCAGGCGAGCGCAACCGTCAACGCCGTCGGGCGGGCTCCCATTGCGGCGACGTCTGAGAGATTTGTCGCAGCGAGCTTCCAGCCGAGATCAAAGCCCTCGTGCCACGCGAGCCGAAAGTCTGGGCCCTCGATCATGGTGTCCGTCGTGATGGCGATCTCGCCTGCGTGTTCGAGCACGGCGCAATCGTCACCCGGCCCTATCGTCGCGGCCTCAGCCGCGCTGAGCTGAGCCAAGATACGTGCAAGCACGCCTGATTCGCCAAGTTCTCCAACGCTGTTCACCTCACTACGGTACCGCGGACCCAACGCTGGCGCGTGAATCTACCCGCGCGCGTACCTAGCATCGCGCCGCGCCACTCAGGCACCTCCCCGACTGCCAGGCAGCGCAACGGATAGGCTTAGTGCGTGAAAGCTCGTGCACTCCGTTCAGGCGCCCTTGTCCTCGCGACCGGGGCCATCGCGATGGTCCTCACCGGGTGTTCGTCTGACGTGCCAATGGAGCCTGCCACAGACGCGAACAATGCGGCCTGCGCAGATGTGATTGTGCGGCTCCCAGCCACCGTCGATGGGCTCGATAGGCGCTTCACAAACGCGCAGTCGACCGGAGCTTGGGGCGACCCAGCCAGCGTGCTGCTCTATTGCGGCATCGAGCCGAGCGGCCCGACGACCGATAGCTGTGTCACGGTGAACGGGGTTGACTGGATCATTGATGATTCGCGCGCCCCGCTTTTCCGGTTCGAGGCTTACGGCCGCAGCCCCGGGCTTGAGGTCATCGTGAACTTCGAAGACGGAGTGAGCGGCACGAACGTGATCACGGAGCTGAGCGGATCGGTGAAGAAACTGCCGCAGGAACGCAAGTGCACTTCGATCACCGACAGCATCGATGACTCGCAGTTCGGAGAGGTGCCTCAGACCGATGTCGCGCCGAATACCGATGAGGCCCCGCCGGAAGGCGAGTAAATCTTCCCCGGCCCGCGCACTTCACCGGGCCAGGTCGGTCAGCCATGCCGACGTGTCACTCTGCGATGCCTTTCTCGCGCAGGAGGTGGATCAGCGCTACTTGATCTTCGTAATCCTCCGCATTGCCATCGGCCGCGAGAATCGTGTCCCAGTGACCCGATTCGTCACCCCGTAGTACTCGTTCGCGTCGAGGAACGACGAGTGAGTGTCGATATCGATTCCATCGATCACTACGTTTCGAAACACACTGAATCCCAGATTCGAGCGACGCGCCTTCAGCCGCCTGATTCGCACGTTCTCGAAGAGCGGTCGCCCGTCGTCAACCGATGCGATCGGCCCTGACCAGTGGAGCAGTTCCAGCCGGCCCGTCTCGACGCCGCACTACCCGTGCGTGCAGCGACCACTGCGGACCCAGAAGTGCCGGCACACCATCGTGCAGGCCTGGTTGAGTGTGGAACTGGACTCCTGGAATCGGCTTATCGACCCAGCAAGGTCAACATAAGCCACCGCATTCACACCACAAACGCAGCCAGGCGGGCTGCGAACGCGGTCCGCTCGCGCTTCGTTCCGTGAGAGCCGCCGGCCATGTGCCGCACTCGCAGCTGCCAACCACGCGCGCCACCGCTCCCTTCGGGGCGGTACAGCGCGGCGATCCGCTCTAGTACGACGGGCGCTTTTCGAGCGCGAGCTCGATGAGTTCGGTGATGAGCTCGGTGTAGCTCATGCCGGAGGCCTCCCACAGCATCGGGTACATCGACGCGGGGGTAAAGCCTGGCAGCGTGTTGAGCTCGTTGAGCACGGGCCCGTTCTCGGTGAGGAAGAAGTCGATGCGTGAGAGGGTGCGCGCCTGTGTGCCCTCGAACGCGCGCACTGCGGCATCGCGGATCGCCTCGAATTCCTCTGGGGTCACCTTCGCAGGCAGCACGAGCTCGACCCCGCCCGCGCCGAGGTACTTTGACTCGAAGTCGTAGAAGGGCCGCCCGGTGACGACGATCTCGCCGATCACGCTGGACGTGCGCGTCGGCTGGCCGTCGCGCCCCTCGAGTACGGCGATCTCGACCTCTCGGCCAGTGATGCCGGATTCGATGAGCACCGTGCGATCCTCCGCGAACGCGACCTCGAGTGCGGCGGGGATCTCGGACGCCTCGGTCACGCGGCTAACACCCACGGAGGATCCCGCACGGGCGGGCTTCACGAAGAGTGGATACGTGAGGCCCGCATCGAGGCCGTCGATGATCGACGGGTCACGATCCAGCTCGCCACGGGTGACTGTGCGCCACGGCGCGACGGGGATCCCCATCGCTCTGCAGCACGACCTTCACGAGGTGCTTGTCCATGCACAGTGCAGAGCCGAGCACGCCCGAGCCGACATAAGGCATATCGATGAGGTCGAGCATGCCCTGGACGGTACCGTCCTCACCGTACGGGCCGTGCAGCATCGGCATCACCGCGTCGACGTGGCCGAGCGAGCTCAGCGAGCCGTCGCTCGAGATCAGCGTGAGCGAGCGAGTGTCGAGGGACGCTGGCCAGACGACGCGGGTGCCGTTGTCGCGCACCTCAGGGAGCGCGGCGGCGTCGAGGCGGAAGTCGGCGAGGTCGTCCTCCTGCATGAGGACCATCGCGCCACGCTTGGTGATGCCAACGAGGACGACGTCGAACTGCTCGCGGTCGATCGCGCGGAGGATCCCGGCAGCGGTGACGCAGCTGATTCCGTGCTCACTTGAGCGTCCGCCGAAAAGTAACGCAATCGTCCGCTTTTCAGCATGAACTTCGATCACTAGGAACGCTCCTTCCGGCGCCGGAAAAGGCGCCGCCACACCGATGTTGATTCTCCGCCAAGCACGAGTTCGCGCTGCGGGATGCCGTCCTCTGTCGCGAGGTGGGGGCCGAGGTTCTTCGGCTCCATTTCACCGTCGAGTACCATGGACACCTGCTGAACGATGGGCATGACGATGTTCTGCGCCTTCGCGATCTCAAGGATCGGTGCGACCGAAGTGATGCCCTCCGCTGTCTGCTGCATCTGTTCGCGGATCTCCTCCATGGAGTATCCCTGACCGATGAGCCGACCGGCGGTGTTGTTTCGCGAAAGCGGTGATTGGCACGTCGCAATGAGATCGCCGAGGCCAGCGAGTCCGGAGAGCGTGATCGGGTCTCCGCCCTGGCCGACGGCGAATTCCGTCATCTCCGCGAGCCCGCGGGTGATGATCGAGGCCTTCGTGTTTTCGCCGTAGCCGACGCCATCGACAATGCCGATCGCGAGCGCGATGAGGTTCTTCAGCACACCGCCAAGCTCGGTCCCAACGACGTCGGTATTCACGTAGGTTCGGAAGTAGGGCGCAGAGCAGGCCTTCGCCACTTCCTGCGCGATCTCCAGGGATGCGCAGGATGCTACGGCGCCGGTCGGCTGCTCTTTCGCGATCTCAAGTGCGATGTTTGGGCCCGAAACCACGGCGATGCGTTCGGGCTCGAGGTCGAGCGTGTCATGGATGACCTCGCTCATGCGCATCGTCGTGGTGCGCTCCACACCCTTCACCAGGCTGACTAGCACGCTCGCCGGGTCGAGGAATGGCTCAATCTCGAGGAGGTTCTGGCGCAGTGACTGGCTTGGCACTGCAAGGAACACGAGTCTCGCCCCGCTGAGCGCTTCCGCGAGGTTCGCGGTCGCCTTCAGTGTCTTCGGCAGGTTGATGCCTGGCAGATACTGGCTGTTACGCTTCGCGACCTGGATCTCGTCGGAGACCTCTGCGCGCCGCGCCCAAACGGTGACGTCAGCCCCGGCGTCGCACAGCACCTTCGCAAACGTGGTCCCCCAGCTGCCTGCTCCGATCACCGCGACTTTAGCGCCCGGGCGCACGCCACGGGGCTGCGCTCCGCCTCGGCGCGCAGCGGCGGCGGTTCCGCCGCCCACGGCGTTCAAAAACGGCCCGTTTCGTTCTGCTGATGCTTGGACGGGTCCCAGCGCTCAGGCGGTGCCTTTTCGCCGCGGAGCCCCTCAAGGAGCTTGGTGATTTCATTCATAAGCTTCGTCGTCGCTTCGTTGATGAGCCGCTGGTCGATGTGCCGGTCGCGAAACTCGCTCATGTCCATCGGATCGCCGATGGCAACCTCGATCGTTTTGCGCGGGAAGGGGCGGATCGACTTGCCGTAGCGCGGCATCAGTTCCTGTGTTCCCCAGTGCGCTGCAGGGATCAGTGGGATCCCGCTCTCAAGCGCGAGCCGCACTGCGCCGCTCTTGCCGCGCATCGGCCAGAGGTCAGGGTCGCGGGTGAGGGTGCCCTCTGGGTAGACGATCACGCCACCCTGGCTCTCGATGAGTTTGCTCGCCGAGCTCAGTGGGTTGTCGAGCCCGGTGGATCGCATGACCGCACCGGCACGCTCAACGGGGATCTGACCGCTCTTGCGAAGCATCCAGCCGAAGACGGGAATCTTGAACAGACTCTCCTTCGCGAGGAAGCGGGGAACTCTGCCAAGGTGCCAAACCGCGGCGCCCATCGCGATGGGGTCGATCTCACTGAAGTGATTCGGCGCGAGGATGAACGGACCGGTCTTCGGGAGCTTGGAATTCGGGGTGAATCGATAGCGCACCATAAGCGACCACGCAGGGAGCGTCAATGACGCGAGCACCCAGAACATCGAGGGCTTGCGCTTCTCGGGGCCCGAGAGGCTTCGCAGCTTCACCGTTTTCGTCATAGTTCGATTATCCCGGAATCCCGCGCCCACAACTGCATAGGCAGCCGTGCGGCGCGGGACTCGTCGAAAAGAAAGGCCTAGCCCTCGAACACGAAGTCTGCACCGACCAGCCGAAGCTTCTCGATGAAGTTCTCGTAGCCGCGCGCAATGATGCCAATGTTCGACACCTTCGACTCACCGTCGGCGATCATCGCCGCGATGAGGTGGCTGAAGCCACCGCGCAGGTCTGGGACAACAACATCCGCCGCAGTGAGCGGTGTTGGCCCCGTGATCACGGCCGCCTGCTCGAATTCGCGACGCTTCACCCGACGCGTGGAATCGTGGAGGCCCTGCGGGTGCACCACGATGTTCGCGCCCATCGTGTTCAGCGCGTCGGTGAACCCAAAGCGATCCTCATAGACGGTCTCGTGAATGGTGGAGACGCCCTCCGCCTGCGTAAGCGCGACGATGAGGGGCTGCTGCCAGTCGGTCATAAAGCCCGGGTGGACGTCTGTCTCGATGGACACAGGCTTGAGTGCACCGCCCGGGTGCCAGAAGCGCATCCCATCGTCGTGCACGGAGAAGTCGCCACCGACCTTGCGGTAGGCGTTGAGGAAGGTCATCATCTCTTCCTGGCGGACACCGCCAACGAAGATATCGCCCTTGCTCGCAAGCGCCGCAGCGGCCCAGCTCGCAGCCTCGTTGCGATCGAAGATCGCCTTGTGCTCGTAGCCGCGGAGCTCCTCGACACCCTCGATGAAGATGACGCGGTTTGGCTCCATCGAGATGATCGCGCCCATCTTCTGCAGGATGCAGATGAGGTCGATGATCTCGGGCTCGATAGCGGCGTTGCGCAGCTCGGTCTGCCCCTCCGCAAGTACGGCAGTGAGCAGTACCTGCTCCGTCGCGCCGACCGAGGGGTAGGGCAGCTCGATGTTTGCGCCCTTGAGACCGTTCGGCGCGGTGAGGCTGATGCCGCTCGGCAGCTTCTCTACGACGGCACCAAACTCGCGCAGCGCGTCAAGGTGGAAGTCGATGGGGCGGTCGCCGATCCGGCAGCCACCGAGATCAGGGATGAACGCCTCGCCAAGCCGGTGCAGCAGCGGGCCGCAGAACAGGATCGGGATACGCGAAGATCCGGCGTGCGCGTCAATGTCGGCCTTGTGGGCAACTTCGACGTTCGAGGGATCGAAATGCCACTCGTCGGCATCCTCGCCCTTCGTGATGAGCACGCCGTGCAGCGCGAGCAGGCCGGCGACGACGCGGACATCCGAGATGTTCGGCACGTTGCGGAGCACGCTCGGAGTCTTGCCGAGCAGGGTCGCAACCATGGCCTTGGTGACTAGGTTCTTCGCCCCGCGCACCTCGATGCGCCCCTCGAGCGGCTTGCCGCCCTTGATGATGATCTCATCGGCGCTCAGGCCTACCTTGGCGCCCTGATTCGCGGCGTCGTATTCGAGGGTGCGGGGTGCCGCCTCCTCCTCATTCGGCTTCGATACGCCGACCGGGATCTCCAGGGCGTCCGTCTGCTCTGCGTTGCTCACGTGGTTGCCTCCTAGGCGGTTTTCGAAGACAGGGTCCTGGGCATCCAGCCCGGACGACGTGCCTCAAACTCGGTAATCGCAGACTCGTTGCGCAGCGTCAAGGAGATGTCGTCAAGACCCTCCATGAGCCGCCACCGAGTGTAGTCGTCAATGTCAAATGAAACTGTAAGGTCGCCCGCAGAGACCGTGCGGTCCTCGAGGTTCACAGTCACGGTGGTCTTCGGGTCAGCTTCGATGACCGCCCACAGGCGCTCAACGTCGGCCTCTGACACCTGAGCCGCGAGCAGCCCTTGCTTGCCAGAGTTGCCCCGGAAGATGTCGGCGAAACGCGCCGAGATCACGACCTTGAAGCCGTAATCACGCAGCGCCCACACGGCGTGCTCTCGCGAGGATCCCGTACCGAAGTCTGGGCCCGCGATGAGGATCTCTGATCCCGCGAACTCCGGCTTGTTCAGCACAAAGTCGGGATCCTGACGCCAGTGGTAGAACAGCGCGTCTTCGAAACCTGTCTTAGTGACGCGCTTGAGGAACACCGCTGGGATGATCTGGTCGGTGTCAACGTTTGAACGACGCAGCGGCGTGGCCGTCGCATCGAGCGTGATGAACTTCTCCATGGTTATGCCTCCACCTTCGTCGTCGCGTCAGCCTGCAAGTCCCAGGGGCTCGACAGCGTGCCGCGGATCGCGGTAGCCGCTGCAACGAGCGGCGAGACCAGGTGGGTGCGCCCACCCTTGCCTTGCCTTCCCTCGAAGTTACGATTCGATGTCGATGCGCACCGCTCGCCGGGGGCGAGCTGATCGGGGTTCATTCCGAGGCACATCGAGCAACCGGCGAAGCGCCATTCCCCACCGAACTCTTCGACGATCTTGTCGATGCCCTCGGCTTCAGCCTCGAGGCGAACGCGCGCGGAGCCTGGGACAACCATGAGGCGAACACCGTCCGCCTTCTTCTTGCCCTTGATGATGCTCGCGAATTCGCGGAGGTCGTCGAGCCGAGCATTCGTGCAGGAACCCATGAATACGGCGTCTACCTGGATCTCCTTCATCGGAGTTCCAGCTTCGAGGTCCATGTATTCGAGGGCACGCTCTGCAGCTGCGCGCTCATTCGGGTCAGTAATATCTGACGGGTTCGGCACAGTGTCACTGAGGTGAACGCCCTGTCCGGGGTTCGTGCCCCAGGTAACGAAAGGCTCGAGCTCGCTCGCGTCGATGTTCACCTCGGCGTCGAACACGGCGCCCTCGTCTGTGGGAAGCGTCTTCCAATACGCGACGGCTTCGTCCCAGTCGGCGCCGGTCGGGGCTGCCTCGCGACCCTGAACGTACTCGAACGTCGTCTCGTCAGGCGCGATCATGCCTGCGCGGGCGCCAGCCTCGATCGACATGTTGCAGATCGTCATGCGACCGTCCATCGGGAGGTTCCGAATAGCGGACCCGCGGTATTCGAGGACGTAGCCCTGTCCCCCGCCGGTTCCGATCTTGGCGATCACCGCAAGGATGATGTCTTTCGCGGTGACGCCGGGGCGGAGCTCGCCGTCGACGTTGATCGCCATCGTCTTGAACGGCTTGAGCGAGAGAGTCTGGGTCGCCATGACATGCTCAACCTCGCTCGTGCCAATGCCGAAGGCGAGGGCACCGAACGCGCCGTGTGTCGAGGTGTGGCTGTCGCCGCAAACAACCGTGATGCCGGGCATCGTCAGGCCCAGCTGCGGGCCGACGACGTGCACGATCCCCTGCTCTTTGTCCCCGAGGGGGTGTGAGCGAACGCCGAACTCCTCGACGTTCTTGCGGAGCGTCTCGATCTGAATGCGGCTCGTTGGATCCTCGATCTCGCGCGTGATGTTCAGCGTCGGAGTGTTGTGATCCTCGGTGGCGATCATCAGATCGACACGCCGCAGGGGCCGATCCGCAACCCGCAGGCCATCGAAGGCCTGCGGGCTGGTGACCTCGTGAATGAGGTGCAGATCGATGTAAATGAGGTCGGGATCTCCCTCATTACCTTTGACGACTACGTGGTCGTCCCAGAGTTTCTCAGCCAGGGTACGGGGCTTCGTCTCAGTCATTGTTCTCTTCATTCTCTTGCTTCGCGTGAACGAGCCATAGTGCTACACACGCGAGTGGATCGGCCGTGCAAGAACCCCGCGACGGGCGGCCGTAGGCTAGATCCCGTCGCGGCCACGAAGAAGAAGGTGCCGCTGACGCATGTTGAAGAGTCTAACACCGCACCCGTTCGATCAATTCCCGCTCGATGTATCTCCAGCAGGATGCTCGCTTTCGCCGTGCGGTTCAGCCGCACCGAGGTGCAGCGTTTCGCCTGTTGCGCGGGCTACCTGCTTGGCCTTCCAGATACTCGCAACGGTGGCGATGGCCATCGCGGCGACGATGAACAGCAGCGACATTCCGGTTGTGATCTCGGGCACAGGGACCGGCTGTCCACCGTTGATGAACGACAGCTCGTTCTCGTGGAGCGCGTGGAGGATGAGCTTCACACCGATGAATGCAAGGATCGCGGCGATGCCGTACTTGAGGTACGGGAGCTTCTCGAGGAGGCCACCGAGCAGGAAGTACAGCTGCCTGAGCCCCATCAGCGCGAACACGTTTGCGGTGAACACGATGAACGGGCTCTGGGTGATCCCGAAGATCGCGGGGATCGAATCGAGTGCGAACAGCAGGTCGGTCGCGCCGAGCGCAATAAGCACGAGCAGGAACGGCGTAAACATGCGCTTGCCGTCAACGGTCGTGCGGAGCTTCCCACCGTCGTACTCGTCGGAGAACGGCATGACCTTCTTGACCTGACGGATGATCCAGCTGTCGCCCTGGTCCTCATGCCCGCCCGGCTTGACCTGCTGCCAAGCAGTCCAGATGAGCCATGCACCAAAGATGAAGAATACGGCGATGAAACGCTCGATGATCGCTGCGCCGACGAGAATGAAAATGCCTCGGAAGATGAGCGCGAGCACGATGCCGATCATGAGCGCGCGCTGTTGGTAGGCGCTCGGCACCTTGAATGCGCCGAGGATGAGCACAAATACGAATAGGTTGTCGATCGACAGGCTGTACTCGGTAAGCCAGCCCGCAACGAATTCAGTTGCGTGCTGTGCGTCGCCGAGCAGATAGATAGCCCCGGCAAAGATGAGCGCGAGGAGCACATAGAAGCCGACCCAAAGGCTGGCCTCACGCATCGAGGGCACGTGTGGGCGCTTGATGATGAGTAGCAGGTCAACGATAAGGATGACGGTGAGGAGGATCATTGATCCGACCTCGAACCAGAGCGGTAGGGCAGTTGTCACGGTAGAGAAATTCTCCTTCGGGATAGCGCGGGGTGCGCAAAACTCCGAAAGTCTCTCCCCGGTGCCACCCTCACAGGTGGCGCCGCGCTCGCACCGGCCGCGCGATCTGCGCACAGCGTATTGACGACACGAGCGAGGTGGAATACTCCCCTTCGCAGACGCCAGTATATCCCTGTGAAGTTACCGAAGGGTTTCGACCCCGCGACTCGGACGAAACCTGCGCCACACTTCCCCAGTATTTAGCTGTCTCACTGGGATAACATATGGTTCTTCGTTTTAGCTTGCAGCATCACTTTGGGAGAACACACGTGGACGAACGCTTGACGCCACCGATACAGCGCAGCACTGACCGGGGTCCCGGCGCTGCCTCACGGACGCTCGCTGCGTTTATTTTCGCAAGCCGCTGGCTGCAGGCTCCCCTGTACCTCGGCCTCATCATCGCCCAGGGCGTGTACGTCGTACTGTTCTTCGTTGAGCTTTGGCACCTGTTTGAAAACGTGATCATCTCGGGAAAGATCACCGAGACCGACGTCATGCTCAGTGTGCTGGCGCTCATCGACATCGTGATGATCGCGAACCTCCTCATCATGGTCATCATTGGCGGCTACGAAACATTCGTATCGAAGATCAGGGTTGAGGGCCACCACGACGAGCCAGAGTGGCTGTCGCACGTGAACACGAACCTCCTCAAGGTGAAGCTCGCGGTCTCGATCATCTCGATCTCGTCGATCCACCTACTCAAGACCTTCATCGAGGTTGGCCGCATGGACGACGGAATTGTGCGCGGCACCGACGGACAGGTGATCTACTCGAACGACGGCGTGTTCTGGGAGGTCATGATCCACCTCGCGTTCATCGTTTCGGCGCTGGCACTCGCCTGGATCGACCGTATGTCGCAGCACCACCCAGCAGTGCGACGCGATGAGGTCACTGCGGGAGCTATCGAGGCGAGCCTCGCCGGAGATCACGGTGCTACCACCGGCGTTTCAGCAGGGGGCGAAGTAGCGACCCGCGCCGCGGCGGGCGCACCCGTCATCTCGGACGGGTATGTGACCGTGCGGATGCCAGCAGGTTCAGCGCTCCCTGAGGGGGCCGAGATTGTTGACGGAAGCGGGCGGTAGCGGGCGGAAGCGGGCGGTAGCCTGCTCTCCTCGCTACGGGCTGAGCAGCCCTGGCGACACACGAGTAGCGCGTTGGGCAGAGCGGCGCGCGCTGTCTGCCCCGTTCGTTCTAGGTTCGAGACGGCCGTGATGCTTCTTCGGCTTCGGGTCTTCGGAAGCGCACCCTGCTCGCCGGCCTATCGAGGTATTCGCGTCCCGTAGGGCTTGTCCATCGCATTTCGCCGTTGCCCTGCTGAGAAACTGTCCAATCACTGTGATGCTTCAGTGTGTGATGACCACGGCACAGATGAGCAAGGTTTGCGGTGGATGTCGGCCCGCCGTGCGCCGCGTCGATTGTGTGGTCGATGTCACAGCGACTCGCAGGGACGCGGCAGCCTGGCGCCCGGCAGTGGAGGTCGCGAGCAGCGAGCAAGCGCTTCATGTGCTGCGAGGGGCGGTAGCGGTCAACTGAGACGATGCCGCCGTCGTCGTTCACCCTGATCCGCTCCCACGCGTCGGCACCGCCGGCGAGCCGCGAGGCGGTGAGCGAGTCAATTGGCCCGTATCCCATGAGCTCCGCAGCCCCATGCGCTGGAATAACTACCTGGATGTGAGCCTTGACCTGCTCCCGCTCAGCTGTCTCCTCACTCTCTCGACAGAGCAGCAGATCCCTGAATATATCCGCGCGAAGCTCGTCTCTCGATCGCTTCGCCTGCTGCTGCTGCTGAGAGACGACATCTCCGTTGACGGCATCTCTGTTGACGGCTTCACCGTTAGCGGTATCAGCGCGGCCAGCATCCGATGGGGCCAACCTCTCCGGAGCCCCGACACGCGTGTCAAGGCGCCCGCCCTCCACTGCCCGCTTCGCCAGCTGAGCGATTCTGTCACGAATCGCGTAGGCGTCTTCAGCAGACAGCGACGCGACCAGGTCTGCCATTCCGTTGTCGCAATCAACAACGCGGACACCCCGCCGCTTCATCGCCTGCTCGTGCCGCTGTGCGACGGTACTCTCCGCGTGCGCCGCTGCAAGTCGCCGAGCAATCGGGCGCAGACGAGCCGGGGTCTCCTCGCGCGCGATAACGAGCACTTCTCTTTCGTAAGCCGCCCTGCGGGGATTATCGATCGCTGGCTGCCCGGTCTCTAGCGGTGCCCCTTCGTCGGTCACGACGCGCAGATGGCTCAGCGCGATCTCTCCACGCTTGAGCGCTGCGAGCGTAGCGGGGAAATCTTGCTGAGCCAGGTATGCGGTCGTCAGCAAACGATCCACGGTGCGTTCGCTCTCACGCAGCGCCGTAGCGAGCTCTAGGCGCAACGATCGGTATGCCAGTTCGCGCTCGTCACCGGCGCCGATCCCCCGCCCAACTGCCGCTTCCATCGCTGCTGCGAAGTCAAGAAGCTGCTCCGCTTCGAGCTCACGCTTTCGCGCTTCACGGCGCTCGATGCGACTCACCGCGGCATCGATTACCGTCAGCTGCGTCTGCCCGAAGCGCCCGTTAGATTCCATGTGTTAATTAAGACACACACCACCGACATTTACGGGGAGAGAATGCGGGTCGTACCCGTCGCAGAGCTACCTCGCTCACTCGCCGTGTCCGCAACGACCGCCGTGACCCGGTAGTCTGGATCGGTGCCGTTCGCGGCGCAGGCGCGAGTGGCGGAATTGGCAGACGCGCTGGATTTAGGTTCCAGTGTCTTCGGACGTGGGGGTTCAAGTCCCCCCTCGCGCACCACACGACGGGTGAGAGAGCGAAAGCTCTCTCACCCGTTCTGTCTCTCTATACGAAGAGAACCGCTGCGCCTCTCCGCGCGGCCAGAACACCCGCGCCTCGGCGAAAGGAAAGCTCCGTGCTTACTGCCCCTCAAATCTCAGGATCCAACGAGACAGCCGCGCACCCTCGCGGCTGGGCCGTTCGACGCCTGGCAGTACCCCTCGCCGTCCTCCAGCTGGCGACCATCGTCGCGGAAATCATCACTTCAATCGCCTTTCGCCCCAAGTACAACTGGGTAACGAACACGATCAGCGAGCTGGGCGTAGGCGGATGCACCAGCGAGTTCGACCCCCGCAAGGGCGTCGAAGCCTGTTCTCCACTGGCAGGGGTGATGAACGGTGCGATGGTGTTTTCCGGGCTTTGCCTGATCCTCCTCGTGCTCCTCCTCCGACGCTCGCGAGGCTTCGCTGGCTTTGCGGGGATTCTTTGGATCCTTGCGGGCGCCGGCAGCATCACGACGGGTTTCATTTCGCTCGACACTTCGCCTGTGCTTCACCAGGTCGTGTCGATGCCGCTCTTCTTCGGTGGGCCCCTCGCGATCTTGGTTGGCGCGTTCCAGTTCACCGGCCGCGTGCGCATCACTGGAGCAACGTTGGGCATCGTCGCCCTCGCCCTCGGCGTCATCTTCAGCACGTCTGACTGGGTGTACGGCTTCGGTGGAATCGTTGAGCGGCTCGTCATTTGGCCTGCCCTGGCGTGGGTAGTGTTCCTCGCAGTCGCTGCGCGGCGGCAAGCAACCGTGAACGAAACCCGGGCGTAGCCGCCAAAGGTGGACCAGCGTGCGTTCACGACAGAGGGCGTACGCGAACGCTCGCCGCTGCCGCTGCCGCTGCGTATCCGACGGGTGCTCGCCTCAGCGCGGCACCCAGCAGCGCGGCACCCCGCAGCACGGCACCCCGGTACCAATGAGTGCGGAACCACAGCATCACACTCCTGGTACCGCGGGCCGATGGCAGCGGCTCATCCTGCTGGAAGAGTTGGAACCATGCACTTCACGAAACGAACCATCCTTCGCTCCGCCGCCTTCGTTGGCGCCGCCATCTTCATCGGTGGATCCCTCACTGGCTGCAGCGCATTGGAAAACATCAAGAATTCAACTGCCGACGCGTGGAAGGTCACCTATGAGCTGAGCGTCGACTCTGAGTCGCCAGTCACGCTGACTGATGTCTCGTATCTGGACCAGGCGTCGCGCACAGACGAGCGCAGCACCGTATCGGAGAGCGAGGTGCTGGCCAAGAGCGCCGAGGGCGGCCACGCGTTGTGGTCAACGGAGTCACTCGTGATCGTTGGCGACACGACGAGCATTTCCGCCACTCCGGCAGAGGGGGATCGTCTCACCTGCAAGATCCTGCTCGACGGCGAACGTGAAATCGCCACCCAGACAGGCGCGCCAGGCGAGCCAGTGTCCTGCGAAGCCGTCGCTCCCCCGTTCGCTCAGTAGCAAGCCAGCCGCCGCGCCCCCTGTGCGCGTTCACCGCAACTATCGCTGCAGGGTGCCTATGATTGGACTCGTGCCAGAAAACTCTCAGCAAGGTCCATCATTTCCCCAAACCACACTTGACCTGCCAGTTGCGCAGCGGATCGCTCAGGCAGTTGAGCACTACGGCGAGGCAGAAGTGATTGCCCGATCGATCTCGTTGATGGACGGGAAATACGAGGGCGAGGATTTCCTCCTCTACGTTGGCGGCGAGCACGCACAGGGAATCTTGAACGGCGCACCCGTGCTTTACTGGCCCGAGCTTTGGGGCCTTCGCGCGTTGCAGCACGTCTGGTCAGACGCAGCCATTTCGCCCGTGCTCGACGCGCTCCGCAACCCTGCCTGGCGCGTCCGCGAAATGGGATGCCGAGTTATTGCACTCCGCGGACTGCCAGCTGCGGAGGAGCTGCTTGCGTTGATCGGTGACGGAACGCCCCGCGTTCGTGCTGCCGCAGCGCGAGCGCTCGGTGCCGTCGGATCACCCGAAGACATTGAGGGCATTCGTACCTTTACGAAGGACCCCGTGCTCGAGGTACGCCGCAGCGCGCAGCAGGGCATCGAGACCCTGCGCTCGCGATTCCCAAGCACACGCTAAGTCTGGGATATCTGGCCGCCCCGACCCAGGGATGAACAAGACATGACGCCGATCACGGTGAGCGGCACCCCGACGCACGACCACGTTGATCTCGCGGCGCTCGACGGTGACGAATTCCCGCCGTCGTACCGCGAGTTCATCACTGCGGCAGGCTGGGCGCGTTCGTTCGGTATCTGGCTGATCTATCCGCCAGTGCTTCCCGGGTACGCCGATGGATTGCGCGGGCGCTCCCGCCATCTCACCGAGCGTTTTCGCGCGAGCTACGTGGACGGCAGGGCAGAGGAGTTCGACTGGATGATCGAACCCGACGGCAGCTGGCAGGTCGCGGAGACACTTACGGTCTTCGGTTGGAGCGAAAACGGCGATGCGCTGCTCTGGGACACCTCATCACGCGACGAGCACGGCGAGGTCACCGTGTGGGAGTCTCGCGGTATGAACTCGCTCTACCTGCTCGGACACAGCCTCAGCGAAGCACTCCCGCTGCTTCGCGAACGCGCCGCAGCACTCGCCGGCCCAGGTTCAGCCGACGAGCCCCCGAGCTGTGACTGCGAGCCGCTGAAGCCGAGCCTGCTCGCTGGGTAGCGAGCCCGCAGGGGTTCCCGGCCCCAAGTGCGCTCATGTCCCCGCTGCCGCCCTCGAAGCTGCCCCGCGGGCACTCTTCACAGCGCAGATGCGGCACGCCTAATCCTCAATGACGGTGAAGTGTTTACGCACGGGTGAGTGAACGTGCCAGATTCCCTTCCAACCTGACGGCATCACCATGACGTCCCCAGCACCGTATTTCACGGGCTCTTCACCCTCAACCTCAACCGTCACTGAACCTTCAATGAAGTAGCAGATCTCGGAATAGCCGATCCGCTCTGCGGTAAAGGTACCGACTTCTGACGCCCAGAGTCCCGTCGAGGTTTTCCCGCCCTCCCAGATCTCAAGTGTTGCTTCCTGGAGCCCCTCGGTGACGGCGGTCGGCTTCGGTTCGAAGGACCCGAGGCTCGCGTTTGCAGCATCGTGGAGTACTACTGTCTGGCTGTTACTCATAACGTTTCTTGTGCTTTCTCGTGAGTGCGTCTCTTGTTTTCATGCGGCGGCGCGCAGCACTGTTGCGCTAGCCGCGCCCAGTGACGACGTCGGCGATCTTTGCGATCGGCGACGTCTTCGCGCGTCCGTTGAGCTCGCTCCGGTCGGCGATGCCGTATGCCGTGTAGAGTCCCTTCGTCGCGATCCAGCGCAGCGGCTCAGGTTCCCATTTGCGCACTTGGTGCCCGACCCATGGCAGATGGGTGATATCCGAGTCATTTCCGAGAATCAGGTCGGCGAGCGTGCGTCCGGCGAGATTCGTCGTCGTGACGCCGGTACCGACGTATCCGCCACCCCAGGCAAGACCTGTCTCACGGTCCAATCCAACGGTAGCTGCCCAGTCACGGGGCACGCCGAGCACACCCGACCACAGGTGATCGACCTTCGCGTCGCGGGTCGCTGGGAAGAAACGATGCATGATGTCAGCGAGCGTCTTCGCCGTCACTGGCGGAGTCTCGCCGTCGAGATCGACACCGGATGCCCACTTGTACGGGACACCGCGTCCACCAATGGCGATGCGGTCGTCGGCGGTGCGCTGCGCGTACATATAGACGTGCGCGAAGTCACCGAGCACCTCCCCCTTGTTCCAGTTGAGCTCGTCCCAGACCGACTGGTCGAGCGGCTCGGTCGCGATGAGCGATGAGTTCATCGGCAGCCACAGCCGCTTCAGGCCTTTCAACCCTGCAGTGAAGCCTTCGGTCGCACGCACCACAAAGTCGGCAGTCACGGTGCCATGTGTAGTGCGCACCGTATGCGGGGTGATCTCGACAGCGCGCGTGTTCTCGTAGATCTCGACGCCAAGCCGCTCGACAGCTTCTGCGAGACCCGCCGCAAGCTTCGCTGGCTGAATCCGGGCCGCGTGCGGGTGCCACACTGCTGCCCGGGTACCCGTGACGTTGATTTTCGCCATCGCTTCTTTGGCTTCGAGGAGCTCGAGATCCGCCGACTGCCAGTGCTGCTCAGCCGCGGCGAACTCACGTATCCGCGCCTCTTGCGCAGGTGTGTAGGCGACGTTGAACTCGCCGCCCTTCTTGATGTCGGCTTCAATGCCCTCGGTTTCCGCGATACGTATCACTTCGTCGACGGTCTCATTCATGGCGACCTGGAAGCGTTCCGCCGCATCGCGGCCGTGGGTCTTCACATACTGCTCGCGGCCACCCGTGATCGCGTTCGTCAGCCACCCGCCATTGCGTCCCGACGCACCGTACCCGATATGGCGCTGCTCGATGACGACGATTTTCAGCTCAGGCTTCTGCTGTTTCAGGTAGTAGGCCGTCCACAGGCCTGTGTAGCCGCCGCCGACGATGGCGACGTCTGCGGTGATCGATCCTGGAAGCTCAGGGCGTGCCTTGGGAACGCCGATCTGTTGCCACCAGTGGGATACGTTGCCGTTGATCATGATGCTTCTTTCCTGGCGCGAACGCCGGTGGGTAGTTCCGGGCGGTGTGATGCCCGATGACGTTGTGCGACCGCTACGCGAGCGGCGCTAGGCGGCGAGCTCGGTGACGCGTTCAGGGCGCCATGCGAGCTGTGCTGGTGTGTTGCCGGAGCCGAGCCAGTCGAGCTGCTCTACCCCGCGGATCACGCCAGCTGCGTCGTCGGACCCCTGGCTATCGAGCACGATTTCGTGCTTCCAGCCCGAGCCAAGGTAGACGGACTGGCGGACGGTGACCGGAACCGCGCGGTAGCCGAGCGGCAGGTCAGCACCGACTGGAAACAGCTCGCCGTTCTCCGGCCGGACGACGGTCACCTCGCGACCGGTCTCGCTCGGCACCATCGTGGATTCTCCGATGAAGCCTGCCACGAACTTCGATGCCGGGTTCTCGTAGAGTTCTTTCGCGGTGCCGACCTGCTCGATCCGCCCCTCGTTGAACACTGCGATCCGGTCTGAAAGCGTGAGCGCCTCCTCCTGATCGTGTGTGACGAACACAAAGGTGCGCCCGACGTCGCGGTGGATCCGGCGCAGCTCGAGCTGCAGCCGCTCGCGCAGGTTCTTATCGAGCGCGCCAAGCGGCTCATCGAGAAGCAGCACCTTCGGCTGGAAAACGAGGGCTCTCGCGAGCGCGACGCGTTGCTGCTGACCACCAGACAGCTCGCCAGGGAAGCGATCCGCGAAGCCCGAGAGACCAGCGGTCTCGAGAGCCTCGTGCACCATCTGCGCCGCTTGACTCTTCGGTGTCTTCCGACGCTGCAGCGGAAACGCCACATTATCGAAGACACTCATGTGCGGGAACAGGGCGTAGTGCTGGAATACGATGCCGAGGTCGCGTTTGTGCACGGGGACATCGTCCATCTGTTTGCCATCAATGCGCACGCTGCCTGTCGTGGGATCAGTGAAGCCAGCGATGAGGTTGAGTGTGGTCGTCTTGCCCGAGCCTGAGGGGCCGAGGAAGGTCATGAACTCCCCCGGCTGGACCGTCAGGCTGACCTTGTCTAGCGCGATCGATTTCGGGTAGTGCTTGGAGACTCCGTCGAGGCGGATCTCCGCACCGCGGTTACTTTGCTCGGACACGCTTTTTCCTTCCGGAGAGGGTGAGCCCCAGGATGACGAGGGCGGTAACAATGAGGAGAATCACGGTGGCCGCGGCAGCGAGCGTCGGGTCCGTGTCTCGGGTGACACTGGCGTACATCATCACGGGCAGCGTGTTCAGGTATGGGCTCTTGATGAATAGGGAGAGCATCACTTCGTCGAAGGAGGTAACGAACGCGAACAGCGCGCCCGACACCATTCCTGGAACGATGTTCGGCAGGGTCACCTTCAGGAACGTGGTGACTCGGTCGGCGCCGAGGCTCATCGAGGCCTGCTCGAGGCGCGAGTCGAAGCCCGCAAAGCCCGCGGTTATCGCAACCACGGTGAACGGGAGCGCGAGCACGGTGTGCGCGAGCACGAATCCGAGCAGCGTACCAACGAGGCCGAGCTTGAGGAAGACAGCGTACAGGCCGATAGCCACGACGATTCCGGGCACCACCATCGGCGCGAGCAACCCGAACGTGAGGCCAGCAATGAGCTTCTTATTCGCCATTTGCCGCAGCCCAAGCGCAGCCAAGAGGCCGAGCAGGGTGGCGAGCGCCGCGACAAGGAGTCCGATGAGCAGGGAATTGCCGAGTGCCGCGGTCCACTGCGGATTCGTAAAGAACGATTCGTACCACCGCAGCGACCAGCCGGTCGGCGGGAAGACGAGCGATGCCTTGTCGGTGAAGCTGAGCGGGATAACGATGAGGCTGGGGGCGACAAGCCACACTGCGACGATCATCGCGACGATCCAGAGGATCACGCGGGTGACTGGATGTGTTTTCAGCATTACAGCACCTTCACTTTGATGCCCTTGCGGCTACTCAGCTTGGCGATGAGGCCAATAATGCCGAGCAACACGACAGTGATCACGAGCAGGATCACCCCGAGAGCTCCCCCTCGGCCCCACGCAAGCAGGCCTGAGACCTGGGCGTAGATTGACTGGGCGAGCATACTGTCGGATGGGGAACCGAGCAGGGCGGGTGTGACGTAGAACCCGAGCGCCTGAATGAAGACGAGGAGCGAGCCCGCGACCACGCCAGGCATGCTCAACGGCACGAAGACCTTCATGAAGGCAACCGAGGGGCGAGCCCCCAGGGAGCGAGCGGCAGTAACGAGCCGCAGGTCTATGCCGCTCATCACCGCATAGAGCGGCAACACCATGAACGGCATAAGCACCTGGCTCAATCCGATGATCACGCCTGTGTTCGTTCGCAAAAGTTCGAGCGGGCCGATGCCGATGACACCAAGGAGGTTGTTGACGACTCCGTTGTCCTGCAGCAGCACGATCCACGCGAACGTGCGAATCATAAGCGAGGTCCAGAAGGGGATCAGCGCGATGACCACGAGCGCCATGCGTGCCTTCGCGCTTACGATCGTCATGAGGTAGGCGTACGGGTAAGAGAGGGCAAGGCAGATCACCGTGGCGATGAGCCCGTTGCTGAACGTGCGGAGGATGACCCCGAGGTTATTCTCGTTGCCGAGCGCCCAAGCGTAGTTGTCGAAGCCGAGCGTGGGGTCGCTTACGCTCCGCCAGACGCTGTCCAGCACGGGGTAAGCAAATACCCCGATTAGGAGGGCGTAGGCGGGCAGCAGGAGCAGCCACGCCCGACCGGAGGAAGCGCGCGGCGACTTCGGCTGTCGCGCCCCTCCGATCAGAGCGGTTTCAGTCATGGATTAGCCCTGGATCCAATCGAGCCAGCGGTTGAGTTCGGTGTCGTAGTTCGCTGACCACCACGCCGCATCGGTCGGCACCATGACGTCGGCGATCTCCGGGTTCGTGATGAGGTAGTCCTGACCGAGCTCGGTGAGATTCGGCTTGGAATCTTTGTGCACCGGCGAGTACGAGGTGATCTCGCTGAGCTTCGCCTGCTGTTCCGCGCCGAGATAGTAGTTGATGTACGCAAACGCTGCGTCAGGGTTTTTCGCGTTCTTTGGAACGCTCAGCGCGTCAGCAACCACGAGGGACTGGTCCCAGATTGGGGCATAGTTCGCGCCGTTTTCAACTGCACCAAAGCCGCGTCCCGACCACACCAGCGCCATGTCTGCGTCGCCGGATTCGATCATCTGCTGCGACTCTGCGCCGGTCTTCCAGTAGATGAGGTGGTCGCGAAGCCCGTCGAGCTTCTTGTAAACGCGATCCATGTCAAGCGGGTACAGCTCGTCGGGTGCGACGCCTTCCGCAAGCAGTGCCCCTTCGTAGACGCCCGGGCCGATGTCCTCGAAGCCAGCGATGCTGCGCTTTCCGGGGAACTTGTCGGTGTCGAAGAAGTCAGCCCAGCCCGTGGGTGCCGTTGTATACGCGTCTTTGTTATACATAATGACGTAGCCATACTGCATCGCGGGCACGTAGCAGTCGCCAACAAGGCCCTCGGGGATGTTTGAGGTGTCGACGATGGTGGTATCGAGATCCATGAGCAGCCCATCATCGCCGCACTGCATGTCGGCCCAAATGATGTCGCTGTCAACGATGTCCCAGGTGACCTGTTTGCTCTCGACCTGTGCCTTCACCTTTGAGTACTCTGTCGGACCGTCGTCGAGCATAGTCGCGCCCGATTCCTTGGCGAACGGCACCGATGCCGCCTCAACCTGGCCCTCCTGGAACAGGCCGCCCCACGAGGCGAGGGTAAGCGTAACGCCTTCGAGCGCGCCCTCCTTCACGGTGCCAGCGACGGCCGGGCCGGAGCCGAGGTCGACCTCGACCGGTGCTCCGCCGCCTGAACAGCCAACGAGGGTCGCTGCGAGTGCGAGCCCACCGACGGTGGTGAGCACGGTTCGCTGATTCTTGATCATTGTTGATCTCCTTGCGTGGGTGGGATGAAAAAGGTCTGCTGAGAAACCGGGGCTTGGCGGGTTCTTCGCCCAGAAAGGCTCCTATTTTGGGCTTTCCGTGGGCAGAGGCGCATGCACTTCCTCGGCTCCGGTAGGGGGGCTGTTAATCCAGAGCACTTCGGCTGGGGCTCCGGACTGATTGACAATGCGGTGCGGCACCGAACTCAAGAACTCGATGGAGTCGTCCTTGTACATGACGTATCGCTCCGAGCCGAGTTCGAGCGTGATGGAACCTGCGACAACAATGAAGAATTCTTGGGCATTGCCATGCGAGTAGGCATCTGGCCCCGTGCTTCCGCCAGGCGCAAACGTTCCTGCGTAGATTTCGAGGTTGCGCAGCGGCTCCTGTGAGATTACAAACTTCTCCGCGCCGTCGAGCGGTAACGTTGGCCGCTCTGAGCCGCGCAAGACACCACGGGTGTGCCCGGTTGAGGCGTCTAGCAGCGCCGCTGGGGTAACACCGAGAGCTCCGGCGATCTTACGGAGCGAGGCCACCGAGGCATTGGAATGCCCGTTCTCGAGCTGGCTGAGGAAGCTTGAGCTCACGCCGGCTTCTGCGGCGAGCGCTCTGAGGCTCAGACCACGCAGCTCTCGGAATTGAGCGACACGACGGCCGAGTTCGAGCTCTTCAGTCATACGAAACCTGTTCCTACTCCGGAGCGGGTTCGCTGGCCAGTTCGGCCAATTTGTCGAACACCACTGTTCGTTTCACTGGACAGAGTGTTCAGTGAGTGTGTCCAAACGTACAGTGGGCTTCGGGAAACCGCAAGTAGGTGCCTCCGCGGGCGCATCGAAAGGAATTCACCGCACACCACTCCGCGTTGCACCCGACCGCGTGCTCCTTCCCCCCTGTTACGACCCGACGTCAGCCACCGTGGCACCATGACCGTGGGCAACTTGGCTTACCTAAAAGAGACGAGTTTGGGCCTTTGGAAAGGACCATGACTTCGGCACTGTGAGTGCATGAGTCTCGATTTCTGGCTGACCTCTATCGTCGTAACGGCAACTCCGGGAACCGGCGCCCTGTTCACCATCGCGGCGGGACTCGCACGAGGCGTCAGGGCGGGCCTGATCGCGGCGCTCGGGTGCACGCTCGGCATAGTCCCCCACATCGCTCTCGCGCTCTCGGGAGTCGCCGCGGTCTTCGTCACCTTCCCGGCGGCCTTCGCGCTCATAAAGTGGCTTGGAGTCGCCTACCTGCTCTACATGGCGTGGGGCACTTGGCAGCAGACGGGAGTGTTTGACCCAGGGAGCGGTGACCCCTCACCGGGCACCGGCTCGGCGGTGTGGCGGGTCATCGGAAGCGCAGTGCTTGTGAACCTCTTGAACCCAAAACTCACGCTGTTCTTTTTCGTGTTCCTGCCATTGTTCACCGTCCCAGCTGACGGCCATCCCGTCGCCAACATGGCGGTGCTCGGGCTGCTCTTCATGGGCATCACGCTCGCGATCTTCGCGCTCTACGGTGCGTGCGCCGCGTGGTTGCGTGTTCGCCTGCTTGAAAAGCCTGTGTCGATGCGCTGGCTCCAGCGCGCATTCGCTGTTACGTTCGTGGCGCTTGCGGGGATCCTCGCGATCACGCGTCAGTGAGTCCCGCTCAAGCGCTCCCTCCAGACGAGAACCCTGCGAGAGCGCCGAGGACCCTGATCGCGTCTGCGAGTCGCTGCGTTGGGTGTGGCCCGTAGCCAATCACCAGGCCTGAGGCGCCTGGGGTGAGGCGGTGTGACGACATCCCTTGGACGGCGATACCCGCCTCTCGTGCGCGCGCCACCAGCCGTGTCTCATCAATATGAGCGGGGAGCGTGACGACGAGGTGGAGGCCGGCCGCGATCCCCCCGACCTCACAGCCTGGAAGGTACCGGCGCACCGCTTCGACGGCCGCGTCCCGGCGCTGCCGGTGCCGCGTGCGAAGCACTCGCAGGTGCCGCTCGAGCGCACCTGACTCGATGAGTTCGGCGAGGACGAGTTGCGGGAGCACAGGCGAGCCCAGGTCAGTTGCCCACCGCGTGCGGACGAGTTGCTCGTGGAGCGCCTCCGGGGCAATCATCCACCCGATTCGCAGCGCCGGCGCCAACACCTTCGACAGGCTGGAGATGTGGAGGATCTGCTCGGGCGCCGTGGCGTGCATGGCTCGCACCGGCGCCCGGTCGTAGCGGTACTCGGAGTCGTAGTCATCTTCAATGACGAGCCCACCCGTCCGTTCGGCCCACGCAATGAGTTCCCTGCGCCGCGTCGGCGAGAGCACGACGCCACTCGGGAAGTGATGCGCTGGCGTGACGAGCACGACCCTGACCCCAGTGGCGGCGAGCGCCGACACGTCAAGCCCATCGGCGTCAACGGGAATGGGGTGGAGCCGATCGAGCCAGAACTCGAGAATGCGCCTGTTGCCGTCCGCGCCCGGATCCTCAACCGCGCACTCAGTGATTCCCCGCGCACGCAGCACGTTGGATACCGTGCTGAGCGCCCCTGTGACGCCCGCAGTGATGATGATCCGCTCCGGTGGCACCGCGATGCCGCGGCTTCTGGCCAACCACCCGGCGAGGGCTCGTCGAAACGGCAGCACTCCCTGCGGGTCTGAGTAGCCGAGGTCGTGTTCAGTCGCGTGGGCGAGCACGCGCCGCTCCACCCGCAGCCATGCTGCGCGGGGAAATGCGCTCACGTCTGGCACGCCGGCCGAGATGTCCAGCATTCTCGGTGTTGCCGCGTCGGCCGCCCCGGTCGCAGTGACGCCTGCCGGGACCGCTGGGACCCTGGCGACCGTTGTTCCCCCTCCGCGGTTGCTGACAAGCAGGCCCTCCTCGGTCAGCCGGCGGTACGCCTCAACAACGGTTCCGCGCGCGACGGCGAGCTCGTCTGCGAGCGCACGAGTGGCTGGCAGGCGGGATCCCACCTGCAGCTCGCCCTCGACGATTGCCGAGCGCAGCCGGGCGGCGAGCCACGTCGTGCGGCCCCGGCTTGCTGCCTCGGTCGGGTCGAGGGAGAGGAAATTCGAGCCAGACATTTGGTACAAGGTTCCCCGCAGTATTTGGCGCTGTCAATCGATCCGGCACCCGGCCATGCTGGGATGCACCTGACAGTTCCCGCGCGGAGGGCGAACCACCCATGAGATTTCAGCATTCGTCGGCCGTCTGGGTTGACCATCCGACTCTCGCTGCTGGCGTGATTGGCGCATCGGGAATCACGGCCGTCCCAGACCTGGGGTCTCGTACGCTCTCCTACCTGCGGCAAGCGGTCGAGCTCCTCGATGAGCGGGCGATCAGCGAGATTCCCGCGATCCGGTCGTGGCGACGCGCGTTCGCTGCGATGGGATATAAACCAACGAAGTACCGGTGCGCGGCAGAATCGCTGTTGCGGCGAATAAGCGGCGGTGGATCGTTGCCGACGATCCACCCGCTTGTCGACCTGTGCAACCACGTCTCAGCGAGCCTCGCCGTGCCGATCGCGGTCTTCGATCTCGACCGTGTCACGGGGGATCTCGAGGTGCGCCACGCTGCCGGGACGGAAGCGTACGAGTCGTTCTCCGGCGAGGCCGAACACCCTGCGCCCGGCGAGATCATCTTCGCTGACAACGCGAACCGAGCGCACTCCAGAAGATGGACAAATCGACAGAGCGCCGCGTCGGCGATGCGGCAGGACTCACACAACGTGCTCATCGTCGCCGAAGCCCTCCACGAGGAGGGCGCAGACGATATTCGCGCGGTGCTGGCGTCGCTCACCGGGGAGATCACCGCAGCGTGGGACGCTGAGCTGTGCTCGGCGGTGCTCACGGGCCGGGCCAGGAGCTTCGAGGTGGACCTCGCCTCTCCCGGAGAAAGCTAGCGCGCCCCGGCACGTGCGCCGCCATCAGCAGCTTCCATCAGCCCCTTCCAGCAGCACCGCCCGGGCCCATCGCGCAACGCGAGACGGGCAATACCGCGTACGCTGGGGTGATGCCCACCCGCTTTGAAGCCGCGATCCGCCTCGATATTCCACTCGAAATGGCGAAGCGCCACGGTATCCCCTCACAGATCAGCAATGCCGAGCTCGACAAGATCGAAGCAGCACCGCCAGCGTGGTTGCTGCAGTCCCGCTCCAATCGAACAGGCAAGAAGCCCGTGTGGGCAACGCTGACGTGTGTCGTGTGCGGCCGTGAGGAGAACGCGCGCCCGAAGAAGTGGTGGCCAGAGTTCACCTTCCTCGCGTGTGATGAACACGATGCTCACGAGCTACCCGCCGAAGCGCCCGGCGCGGATCGAGAGTTCGTCTACGGGGTCGGAACTCAGTTCTTCGGTGTCGTTGACGGCCACGGCGCCGCCGATGGCACCGGTGCGGCGGCCGCAGCCTCATAGGCCGCCTCAAGCGACCCATGCATGGGGTTAGCGGTGACCGGTCAGCCCGGATCGGCCGTTCTGCTCTGCGAGCCGCATTCAGCGGCGCGAACCTCCCCTGGCCTCCAGAACCTTCACACGGTCGGACCGCGCTCTCCCCGACTCGCCCCGATGCGTAACGCCGCGACGAACTCGCGGTATAGCCCGTCGTGTTCGAGGAGTTCCTCGTGGGTTCCGCTCGCGCGGAGCCGACCGCCGTCGAGCAGGAATATGCGATCCGCCTCGAGCACGGTGGACAGCCGGTGCGCAATCGTCACGACCGCACCGACGCGGGCAGCCGCGCCTATTGCGCGCTGGATCGCCGCTTCGGTGACACCGTCGAGCTGAGCGGTAGCTTCGTCGAGGAGAAGCACGTCTGGGCTGCGCACGAGGGCTCGGGCCACCGCCAGCCGTTGGCGTTCACCCCCGGACAGGTTCGTGTCGGTCACCGCTGCGTCGAGGCCGCCTTCGAGCGCGCGCACCTTGTCTTCGAGTAGCACCGCAGCGAGCGCCTGCCACGCCTCCGCGTCGTTCCTTGTCTTGCCTGAGAGCGACGCAACCCCTCGGCCGGTCCGCGGCGCATCTTGCTCCCCACTTGCGTCGTCGTCGGTAATTCTGAACAGGACGTTCTCGCGAAAGGTGCCAGGCACTATCGGCGCATCCTGCTCAACGTATGCGATGCGCGAGCGAACGTCGTCGATCGACACCTCAGCGAACGGAGTGCCGTGGAGTTCGAGTTGGCCGCTGGCCGGTTCGATGAAGCGCAGGAGCAGCGAAAACACGGTCGTCTTTCCCGCCCCGGAGGGGCCGACGAGAGCGACATGACCGGTGCGCGGGATCTCGAGAGTAAGGTCGGCTACTGCGGCTTCCTCGGCGTCGCGATAGTGCGCCGTCACGCCCCGCAACGCGAGCACAGGGGCATCCTGAGGGGCGGGCGTTGCCGGGGAAACATGTGGGCGTGCGTGCGTGTCCTCGAGCGTGAGGTGCTCGGTTTCCCGAATCCGCCACGCGGCGGCGAGCCCGGATTGCAGCGTCGCGATGGCGGAGGCGAGCTCGGAGATCGGCGTGACGATGTTGAAGGCGTAGAGCAAGAACGCGACGAGCGTGGAGACCGCGAGGGTGCCGCCGGCAACGCGCCCGGCGCCAAGCCCGAGGACCGCGATGATTGCGAGCTGCATCCCACCGTCTGCGATTGACCAGCTCAGCGCGGAGTACCACACCGATCGCACCGAGTGGCGTTCGGCTGCTCTGGCGCGCGCGACAACCCTCCCAATTTCCCGGTCCTCGGC
The DNA here is from genome assembly GCF_000834055.1 of Leucobacter komagatae. Taxonomy (GTDB): domain Bacteria; phylum Actinomycetota; class Actinomycetes; order Actinomycetales; family Microbacteriaceae; genus Leucobacter; species Leucobacter komagatae_A. The sequence continues at coordinate 22,686 of NZ_JXSQ01000009.1, read as the reverse complement.
ACGACTCGCCTTCACGGTGCGGAGGGCACGCACCCCGGTTTCGAGCGTGCCACCGATATCCCCGATCGCTGCCTGGGTGCGCCGGTCGGCCCGTCCCACCTGCGGGATGAACACGGCGAACAACGCCCCGACGACACCGATGGCGACGAGCGTTGTCCCCAGCAGCGCCCAGTCGAGCACTGCCATGAGCACGACCGTCCCTGCGAGCGCGACCGTACCATTCACCAGACCAACGAGGCTCGTCGTTGCCGCTTCGCGCAGCAACACGGTATCGCTGGTTACCCTGGTGACGAGCTCACCGGTGCGAAACGCCTGGATCTGTTCCAATTTCGCACGGAAGAAACGTTGAATCAGCGTCTCTCGGGCGGTAAACACGATGCGCTCTGCGACCTTGCCGAGCATTGCGACCTGGAGCAGGCTCGCAACGGTGCCGACGACGAGGAGTCCGAGGAGCAACGCGATCGGGCGGGCGAGGTGCAGCCCCGACTCGAGCGAGTCGAGCACCCACTTGGTGACAAGTGGGGTCGCGAGCAGCGTCGCAGTGCCGATGAGGCCAAGGAGCAGCGCAAGGAAGACCCGTGGCAGGTGCGGGCGTGTGTATGACGCGATCAACGCCGTGCCTGCAGCGAGCGATCCGCGACCACCAGCTGGCGTCCCCTGCCAAGCACGCGTGCTGTCAGCCCCATCGCCGGGGATGTTGTCATGTGCCTGCGACATACGAACCTCAGACCTTTCGCCTCGACACTGAGTGCGACTCGAGGAGCACTACTCGGCCCCGCAGCGCGGCGCCTGCAAGTCGGCGCGTACGCAGTTCACCCTCACCGTGAGCGGCACACCCCACCAAGCTACACAGCTACGCCACACTCGTCAATTAGTATTCGCCTGCCGCCGACGTCTCCGCTGCGCCCCGCACCACCGCTCCTCGCACCACTGCTGCCCAGGGCAGCGCTGCCCTGAGCAGCATCGCCCCACTGCGCGACTACACCGCGGCAAGCTGAGTGCATGACCGAACAAACACGTCCACCCGTATTCACGGAACCCTTCAGGCGGGAGCTGTTCGAGCGACGAATCCTCGTGCTCGACGGCGCTCTCGACGACGACAACGGCCTGCTGCTCGCAGCCCAGATCTTCGCGCTTGCCGCGGCCGACAGCGAGGCCGATATCTCGCTGTGGATCCACTCGCCCGGTGGATCGGTGCCGGCTATGCTCGCGATCCGCGATCTGATCCGCCTCGTACCCAACGACGTTGCGACGCTCGCGCTCGGGATCGCGTACAGCGCCGGCCAGTTCCTCCTCACTGCTGGCACGCCCGGCAAGCGCCACGTCCTCCCCCACACCCGCGTGCTGATGCACCAGGGGTCGGCGGGAATCGGCGGATCAACCGGCGACGTTGAGCTGCAGGCCGCAGATCTCAGGCACACCCGCGACACCGTTCTCGGCCTCACGAGCGAGGACACAGGGCAGCCCGTAGCCAAGATCTTCGAAGACTCGCTGCACGATCACTGGTACGCGGCCAAAGAGGCCATCGCGTATGGCTTCGCCGACTCCGTCGTCGACTCGTTCGCGACGATTTTACCGACGAGTGTGTCTGCCGGCGGGTTCGTCGCGACCCCGCAGCAAGGGGAAACGCTGTGAGCCAGAGCTACACCATCCCGAGCGTCGTGTCCCAGAGCCCGCGAGGCGACAGGATCATGGACGTCTACTCGCACCTGCTCAGCGAGCGGATCATCTACCTCGGCACGCCCATCGACGCTGGCGTCGCGAACGCGATCATCGCGCAGCTGCTCTACCTCGACTCGACGAGCGCTGACGCCGATATCAATGTGTACATCAACTGCGAGGGCGGCGACCCCAGCGCGATGCTCGCGATCTACGACACGATGCAGTACGTGCGTGCGCACATCGCCACGACCTGCGTTGGGCAGGCCGTCGGAGTTGGCGCTGCCCTGCTCGCGGCGGGTGCCGCCGGCAAACGCATGGCGCTCCCGCACACCAGGGTGATCCTGCACCAGCCGAGCAACGAGGGCAGGCGTGGCACTATCCCGGACCTCATTCTGGAGGCAGACGAGGCCGTGCGGATCCGCTCCGACTTGGAGGAGGTGTTGTCGCGCCACACCGGGCAGACGGTGGAGCGGCTCAGGAAGGACACCGACCACGACCGGGTTTTCACGGCGAGCGAGGCGCGCGACTATGGGCTGCTCGACCACGTCATAGTCGCGAAGTAGCGCCGCTTGGCGGCTCGGCGGTTGGCGGTTGGCGGATTCGCAGCTGCTCGGCGACTTCGAGCATTCGCGGTTGGCGGCTTCGCGGCACCTAGGCGGCGAGCGCGAGCGTCGCCTGGGGGCGTGCCGCAAGAAGCACGACGGCCGGCGATCCCATAGCGCGAGCACCAATAGCGCGAGCACCAACAGCGTCAGTACCAACAGCGCGAGGATGAGCGGCGGCGCTGGATCGTATGGTCGAAGCGCGCACGTCCCGCGCTTGCGCGCCGCTGAGTTCATCTGCGACCGCGCGCGCGAGGTCCACGAGCGTGACGCCGAGCGCCCCCGCGACGGCTTCGACCATCTCGCTCGAGGGATCCTTCACGCCTCGCTCCATCTCGGAGAGGTACTGCGGGGAGAGGCCTGCGCGCGACGCGATTTCTCCGAGAGTGTCGCCCCGCTTGTGTCGGAGCCGACGGAGTTCCGCTCCGAGCATGTGCCGCCATAGTGGAAGCGGACGTCGCGAGCCCTGCTGCCCGGTCTCACCGTCGCCCACGGGCGAGGCGTCACTCGAGGCCTCGGGAACTGCGGAACCCGGGGAGTGCCTGGAACTCGGAGATCCCGTAGAACTCGGAGATCTCAGAGGGCCCGGGCGCGCGTCACCGTGTGTTTGCTCAGCCATACCTGATCGTAACCCCGCAGTAAGCCGCCCGAGCTGCACCTCTGCTCTCAGCAGAATTTGCGGGGCGCGCGCATCCCCCACCCCGGAGCCTGATGACCAAAGCGGCGCGCTCGGACAGTTCGAAGGGCAGGCCCCCAAGTAGCGGCAGCTAGTTGACCTCGCCGCCGGAGCCTGCAGCGTTTCCTGCCCCCGGCACCGCGGCCGCAGCAGAAGCTGTGGGAGCAGGCGACCCGGCGGGTGCCGCGGGGGCCGCGGTTGCGACAACGTAGAACGTCGCGAACGGCCCCAACACGAGGCTCAGGAGAAACCACGAGAATCGGGAGCGGTTCTTCTGCTCCGCGAGTCCGGCGTTAATGAGCGCGAGCGAAAACCAGAAAAGCCCCTGTGGTACGTAATCCCCCATACCCCCACCCTACGGGGACCACCGTCGCCTGCGACAGGGTTGCAGCCGACTCGCGGCCCCGGCCCCGGCCCCGGCGCCGACCCGGGGCGACGAAGAACCGGGTGTCGCGTCAGCGCCGGCGCGCTACGACAAGCCCGTCCCAGCCTTTCTCCCCAACGGCCTGCAGCGCGACCGCCTCGAGCCGATCATCGTCGGCGATATCGCTCACGACCTGCCGCACGCCCAGCACTGCCGGATCGACGCTGCCTGGCTCGATTACGGCTCCGCCGCGGACGACGTTGTCAATCACGATGACAGCCCCAGGCCGCGTGAGCTCGAGCGCTGCCGCCAGGTACTTGGGGTTGTTCGGCTTGTCCGCGTCAATAAAGACGAGGTCGAAGGGCTCGACCGCCTGGTCAATGAGGTGCTGCGCGGATTCGGCGGCAGGCCCAAGAAGTACCCGCACCCGCGCCTCAACTCCGGCGCGCACGAAGTTGGCGCGTGCTACCTCGGCGTTCTCCGGCGAGAGTTCGAGCGTTGTCACGGCACCGCGCTCGCCGACCGCGCGTGCAAAGCAAATGGTCGAATAGCCGGCAAGTGTGCCGAACTCGAGCACTCGTCGGGCCCCTGAAATCTGCGTGAGCATGCTGAGGAAGGCGCCCTGGTTGCGCGCGATTTCCGCGCCCGGCATTGTCGTGTTCGTTCCGGATCGCCGAGCCTCGACGAGTGCGGCGTCCTCCGAAAGGAACGCGTCGTTGAAGTAGCCGTCGACCTCGCGCCATGCCGCGTGCTGGGCGGGATTACCGGTGCCGGCGCTCAGCCTCGGGGGCTCAGCCGGGGCACGAAACCCGGGGCTCGCTTCTGCCCCGACGTTCGGGGCCTGGGTTGCAGCCGAGGGCGAGTGCGGAGTGTGCTGCTCGTTGTTCATGTCCCCTACTCCACACCAGCTGACATGAGCTCGCAAGGGCCCCGCGCGCCCGCAGGCGAGAAGCCAGGAAGGGAGACAGGTAGGCAGGATCTAGCGAGTTGGGGTCACTTTGCGCCGCGAATCGGTCACTTTCGGCCCACAACGTGGCGCAAACTGACGCTAAGACGTGGGAGTGGCGCTGGGGGAAGGAACCCGGGGCGACGAGGCTCGGGGGCGCGGATCCGACGCGGGCGACCGGTTCGACGGTAGCGTATGAGCATGGAACACGCAGATCGCACGTACGAGCGCGGCGACTACACGATGACGTACTCGGAGTTCGCTGGCCCAGCTGACCGCACCTTTGTACTCATCCACGGCATTGGCATGGGGCGGATCGTTTTCGAGGAGGTCGCGCAGGTGCTCTCGCTGCGTGGCCGGGTGCTCGTGCCAGACCTGCCGGGCTTCGGTGACTCACCCGAACCGGGGACGGCTGCGACGATCGAGGAGAGCGCAGAGCTCATCCGAGCGTTCATCACCGAGGATGCGACCGGGCAGGTCACGCTCGTTGGGCATTCCATGGGCACGCAGATCGTTGCGGAGCTCGCGAAGCTGCATCCGGAGCTCATCGACACGCTCGTGCTCATTGCGCCGACGATTAACCGGCACGAGCGCAGTGCAACCAAGCAGGCTGCCCGCATGGTGCAGGATCTCTACGGCGAGTCGCCGAAGGTCCTGTTCGAGGGTGTCCTCGAGTACACGAAGACGAGCCCCCTGTGGTTCGCGAACAAGCTGCGCCTCATGCTTGATCACCGGATCGAGGACGTGTGCCCGGACGTCACGACGCCGACGCTCGTGTTGCGCGGCGAGACGGATCACGTGTGCCCCCGCGACTGGGTTCAGGAGGTCGCTGACGCGCTCCCCGACTCCGAGTACCAGGAGATCCCCGATCGCGGCCACGAGGCGATCATCAAGAGCCCTGAGCCGGTCGCCTCGATGGTGCTCGAGTTCGTCGCGCGCCGCGCGCAAGCAACTCACAGCGAGATGTAGTTAACCGGTGAATAGTATGGCCATTAATGAAATCGTTAATGGACCACAAGCACGCGCTGCTGCTCGCTCACGCTGGGCTTTCCGGCGACCCTGAGCAGACGCCGCCCGACGCAATCCCCGAGGCCGGCCCCGCCCTCGTCATGGCGCTGCTGCGCACCGCCGCGCTCATTGACCGTGCGTGCGCGGCAGAGCTCAATGAGTTCGACCTCACCGAGGGGCGGCTCAGCGTACTCCTCGTCGTCGCGAGCGAGCCCGGTGCGACGCCCGCGGCAATCGCCGATCAGCTCAGTGTTTCCCGCGCCGCAGTGACCGGGCTCCTCGACGGCCTCGAACGTCAGGCGCTCGTTGCACGGCGGACGATACCGGGCGACCGGAGATCCAGCGCGATCACCCTCACTCCGGCAGGTCACGATGCGCTCGTCCGCATCGGTCCCGTCTACGGCTCGTGGCTGAGGCAGCTAGCGAGCGGGCTCTCCCCCGCCGCAGCGGGTGAGGCGGCTGATGCCCTCGCGGTGATCCAGCGCAACCTCCAAGACAGCGGGCAAGCGCATGGCTAGCGCCAAACCGGCTCCTGGCGCGAGCCGGATGAGCGACATCGCGCGCGATCACCTTGCGGCGCTCAACGCGGGAACCGCGCAGGCGAAAACCCTCGCCGAGGCGCTCGCGATCGATCACCGGGTGCTCCTCGTGGCTGCCGTGCCGTCGGCATCGCCTGAGCTGACTGCGGCGGTCGCGAGCGCGCAGGAGCTGGGGATCCTGAAGCGCATGGCGGCTATCGGCGCAGCCCTCTCGCGGCGTCTCTCCCCCGAGGAGCTTGTGACCCTCGCGTGCCACCCGTCAGACACCGTTCGCGGCTGGTGGTGCTTCGCGGCCGCGGCGAACACCTCGCAGGCCGCGGCGGAACTGCTCAACGCGCTCAAACCGCTCGCCGACGACGAGCGATTCACGGTGCGCGAGTGGGTCTGGATGGCGGCGCGGCCGCGCCTCGTTGCGGACCTTCCAGGCGCAATCACGTTGCTCGCCCCGTGGACTGCTGACCCCTCGGCGAACGTGCGCCGCTTCGCGAGCGAGTCGCTCAGGCCGCGCGGTGTCTGGGCCTCCCACATCGCTGAGTTCAAGAGCAATCCTCACCTCGGTGAGTCACTGCTCGAGCCGCTCCGCTCCGACTCCTCGCGCTACGTGCAGGATTCCGTCGCGAACTGGATCAACGACGCGTCGAAGTCAGCGCCGGAGTGGGCGCGGCAACTGTGCGCGCGGTGGATCGGCGAGAGCCCGACACCTGAAACCGCACGTATCGTGAAGCGGGCCCTCCGCAGCATCGTCTAATTCCCCCTCGATCTCAAGCACATAGCTAACCCAGTGAAACTCATTCCGATGCACAAGCTTGACTGATAGCTGATTTCGTCAGATAGTTGGCATAGTCCGAGGGCAATCTCTCACGCGCGCTCGGCCACATGAAGTGTGCGCGTCACCTGCGTTGGGGTAAAAGGCAGTGACGCTCATCGAGTGAGTAGGGGCATTGGAGTCACCGTGGAGCGTAAACCCTCAAGAACACTGTTTGCAGGCGGGATCGCCGCGGCACTGATCGCCGGAATGCTCGGCACGAGCAGCCCCGCTCTTGCCGCGGATTCCACGGTCTCTTCCGTTGGCGAGCTCAAGACAGCCGTCGAGGCCCTTGCGGCCGGTCCCTCGACGATCACGTTCGCGGCGGACTTCGCGCCCGTCGGAGCGTCTCCGACCATCACGATCCCGGCCGGGGTCGACCTCACCCTCGCAGGCACGGGCGAGGGCACAACCGTCACCAAGGAGGCCGGCGCAGACGGGCGACACATCGACCTCGTCGGCAACAAGTCGCAAACCGTCACTGTCACGGGGCTCACGTTCAAGGGCCACAACTCCGACGACCCGGCAGGCCAGGCCGGGGGAACCCCCGGCGGCGGCGTTGGCATTCGCGAGGTCACCTCGGTCGACGTGAGCAAGTCCACGTTCGCCGGAATCGACGGTTCCTCCGGGCTCGCGCTCGGTGGTGTCGCAACGCTTACCGTCAGCAACTCGAGCTTCATGGGTAACCGTTCCGCGGCCGGCGCAGCCATCGAGCTGCCCAACGGCATCAACGCCACGATCACCGATACGACGATGCACAAGAACTGGGGCACACAGTCGGGCTTCTCCGGTGGCGCCCTCCGCCCGCAGCGGAAGACGAACCTCACGATCGAACGCTCCGTCTTTACCGGGAACGTCTCCCTCACTCGCGGCGGCGCGATCGCCTTCCACCAGATGGAGGGATCCCTCACCGTTCACGACAGCGTGTTTTCCGAAAACCGGGTACCCATCGCGGCGAACAACAGCACGCTGAACGACGGTGGCGCGATCGCGGTCAATGAGATGCCCATCGAGGGCCAGCAGTCAGGCAAGACCCTCATCACGGGGACCACGTTCAGCAACAACGTGGCCGGGGACGAGGGCGGCGCGCTGCTCATCCAGTCGGGCAACGGCTCAGAGGCCACGATCCAGAACAGCACGTTCTACGCGAACCGTGCCGAGGGGAAGCAGGCAACGTACGACGACACGAGCGGCGGAGGAGCGATCGAGGCGTTTGGTACACCGCTCACGCTTGAACACAACACCTTCGTGAACAACTTTGCCCACAAGGGCACTTCGCTCTTCGGCCACCAGCGAGGCGGGGCCGTTTCGGCGACCGGCGACACGGCCTTCCTCCAAGCACAGCCGCTCACGCTCTCGCACAACCTGTTCGTCGGCAACGACGTCGGGCTTGATGACGGCTCGCCCGCACCGTCGAGCGCCTACAGGCAGGTCTCCGCGCGCGGTGGCATCGAGACGCTCCCTGCCGAAGAGGACACGGTGTCGGCCATCGACGATTCGCCTGGCGCCCCCGCCCTCACGCGCGCGGACCTCTTGCCGCTGTTCGCCGACCGCGCGCAGCTCCCGGCGGACGGCGACGAAGGGGACTTCATGCCGTTCACCTACGACGTGCACGCGACCAACGTCGGCGTCGACAACGGAACAGCGATCGACCCCAGCGTGATCAACCGCGCGGCGATTCTCGGTGCCGACGATGCGGTGCCAGCGGCGAACGGCAGCGGCGTGGTCGCAGGAGACTCGCGCACGGGAACAGCTCAGACCCCTGGCACCTTCCTGTTCCACCCGGCCGACGACGGCTTCCTCACCGGCCTCGCCGACAACGTTGGCGACGGCACGTCGACGGTCACGACCGACCAGCGCAAGTTCCCGGTGGACGACCCAGCCGACGCAGGCGCACTGCAGCAGGCATTCGTTCGTTACGACCCCAACGGCGGCGACTGGGCCGACTACACCGCGTCGCCCTTCGACGGCGAGCGGATCGTGCAGCGCCCTGACGCCGCCATGGTGTGGACCGTCGGTACCGTCGGATCGGAGACGACAACCGAGCCAGTACCAACGACGCCACCAACGGGGAAGACGTTCGTCGAATGGAACACGAAGGCCGACGGCAGCGGGGACAGCTACCCGGCAGGCACGATCACGATTCCCGCTGGCAACCTGCGGCTCTACGCGATCTGGGAGGCGCCAGCAGTCGAGACCGGCACGGTCACCGCTGAGTACCTCGACGAGAACGGTGATCCGCTCCGCGACCCCGTGGTCACGACGGGCGACGTTGGCACCGACTATACGACGCAACAGCTCACCTTCGACGGCTACGACTACGTGCGGGTTGAGGGATCGACGAGCGGCACGATCACCGCGGAACCGACGACGGTGCGCTACTACTACAAGAAGCAGGCAGCGCCCGTCGAGACGGGCACGGTGAAGGTCGAGTACGTCGACGAGCACGGGGCTCAGCTCCGCGCTCCGATCTCGCTGAAGGGCAAGATCGGAGACCCCTACACGACCGAGAAGCTCGCCTTCGATGGCTATGACTTCGTGCGGGTCGACGGCGCGACCACGGGCGAATTCACTTCGGGCGTATCGACCGTGCGCTACCACTACACGAAGCACACCACCGCGCCACCCGTTGTGAAGCCTGGGGAAGGCGGCCCGCTCGCCGACTCGGGCCTCGACTTCGGCTGGCCGATCGCGGTCGCCGGTGGATCGATCCTCCTCGTCGCCGCGGGCCTCCTGCTCTACGGCCGCCGCCGCCAGAGCGGCGACCTCGGCAGCTAGTTCAGCCGCGTGAGAGCGCGGGGCGGCCGGTTCACGAGCGTGGGCCGGCCGCCCTGTGTTGGCAGCCTGCGCGCCATCTGCCACCCCTGGCGGGTAGGCTTAGATCCGGAACACACGGATCGCGCGGATCGAACTGATCGGAGGTGCTGCGCATGCTGCTATCGCTCTGGATGATGACCCAGTTCGTGCTGCTCACGCTCCTCGTCGTATTCGGCACCTCGCAGCCGCAGTCGCCCGTTCAGGCGATCCTTCTCGGCGCCGTCGGGGTGCTTGCGCTCGCTCCCGCCCTCACGGCCTTCGTGTGCGCGCGCAGACGAGTCTTTGTGCTCGCCCTCCCCCAGTGTTTCCGCCGACAGCGTTCGGCCATCTTCCGCTCGTTCAGCCTCCCGCAGGATCCCGGCACCGCCGGTGCCGCGCTGCCGCGCGCACCCAGCCACGCTCGCTCAGCCCTCGGCTGAGCGACCGACCGCGCATTCCCGCCGGCGCCTACGCGCGCAGGCCAGCTCACACGAGCGCGCGGAAATTCGTTCGCCCGAGGCACCAACGCCGCCGAACCAGCGAACGAAACGAGACGAATCATGCACACCCATTCCAGGCGGGAGTCGGCCTTCGGGTCGTCAGCGACGCCAGCAGCAGCAGACGCACAGGGAGGTGCGCGATGAACATCTACGAGTTCCTCCCCATCAAACTGCTCATCCGCGGGGCCTACTGGCTCGTGACGACGCTCAGCGATCTCATCGAACCCGTCGCCGGCGCGCAGAGCGCGGCCGTCGCGATCATTTTGCTCACGCTCGCCGTGCGACTGCTCCTCATTCCCGTCGGCCGCTCGCAGGTGAAGGCGACGCTCGCGCGGCAGCGGATCGCGCCGAAGCTCGCCGAGCTGCAGCGGAAGTACAAGAACCCCGAGGTGCTCCAGCGCAAGACGATGGAGCTCTACCAGACTGAGAAGGCATCGCCGTTCGCCGGCTGCCTGCCTGTGCTCGCACAGATGCCGGTGCTCATGGCCGTGTACGGCCTGTTCATCCTGCCCGACGTCGACGGCCACCCGAACGAGCTACTCACGAAGTCGTTCCTCGGGATCCCCCTCGATGCAGGGCTCGCCCCGCAGCTGTTCGGCGGCACCATCTCGCTCACCCACGCCCTCGTTGGCGTCGCGATCATGGTGCTCATCGGGGTCGTCACCCAGGTCTCCCGCAGGCTCCTCACCCCGCCGACACAGGCACCCGCGCCCAAGCCCGCCAACCTTCCGGAGGGCATGCCCGACCTCTCGGGAATGACGAAGATGATGAGCTTCGTGCCGTTCATCACAGTATTCATCGCGGCGATCGTGCCGCTCGCAGCGGCCCTCTACCTCGCCACGACGACAACGTGGACGCTGTGCGAGCGGCTCGTGCTCGGCAAGATCTACGGCACGCTCCCCCACGCGCAGAAGCCGGCGCCAGAGAAGCCGGAGGCCTAGCGGCGAGGGCGGGCCTGTTCTCGACAGGCCCGCCCTCGATACCCACCCGTGTCTCACGGCACACTCAGTAACGCGGGCTACCCTGGCGGTCCAACCTTGACACACCGGTCACGTACGGGGATCAGCTCTCATGAAACGCATGGTGCACTCTCGCTACGCGCTGGTCGCGTGCACTGCGGCAGCGCTCCTCTCGGCTGCCGTCTCCGGCTGCAGCTCCCTCACCGGAGCCGGCCCACCACCCGCACTCGAGGACACCACGGATCCACCCCAAGCAGAGCCCGTCCCGCTGCTGCGAGAGGGCGGACTGCTTCCGGGCGAGCTCGGGGTGTCCTGGCTGGCGGACGGGAGGATCGAGGTGACAACATGGGGCAGCTCTTCCTGCCCCGCAGTGATCACGGAGCTACGAGGGCCGCCCCCTTCCACCATCGTCCTCGGCACCAAGCCGAGCGACATCCCAGACTCGGAGCGGATGTGCAGCGCGGATATGGCGCCGCATACGTCGGTCACCGACCGATCCCCTGGCTGGCCTGAAAACAGTGACTACGTCATCGAAGTTACTGACACGGAGACGCTGCTGCGATTGAAGTGAACCGCCCGAGCGCTCAGAGCGCGGAGGCCGGCACCCGCATCTCGCGCCCCCACGCCGCGCGGGTGGGTCGCAGGTTTGGCACCCCGAGCACGGTCGGGCCGGCCCCGTGCACCGCGCGGAAGGCGCGCGAGAACGCGGGTAGGTGCGCGTAGCCGAGCTCGCGCGAGATTTCGGTGGGCGTCTCGCCGTCGCCGAGCTGGTTACGGGCCCGCGTCATGCGCAGCAGCCTGAGCCAGGCCGCGAACTGCTCCCCCGTCTGCGAGGCGACGGCGGCGCAGAGCTCACGCTCGCTCGTGCCGAGGCGTGCGGCCGCGGCTGGCAGGCCGAGCTCGGGCTCGCGCGCGAAGCGGTTCGCCGCGCGGCCGAGGAGCTCGCTTTCGGGGGTGACGGCCGCGCGCTCCGAGCCCGCGAGCACCGCGGCGAATCCGCGATCGGGATCCACGTCGACGACCCCAATGCGCGTGTAGGTCGCGAGGATCGCCTCGAGCATGCCCGGCTGCTCGACGCCGCCGATGCGGGCGGGCCTGAGCGGCGCGCCGACGGGACCGGTCATGGCCGAGCGGTAGCCGAGCGGCATGAGCAGCGTGCCAACGGGAATGCGGAACTCGTTCGGCGTCCCAGCTGGGATCACGACGGCCTCGCCCGCGCCCAGCGCAAGCGTGCGGCCTCCGACGACGAGCTCGGCGCAGCCGATCGCCGACCACACGGCGACGTGCGCGCCGTTCACCCGGGTCCAGGTGCGTCGCGCCCCGTCAGCCTGGCCCGGCTGCCGCCCGAGTTCTGCCAGGGTCTCGTACATGCAGGCGGCGCTCGAACCTGCGCGCCCCTGCCCTGGTGTCAGCCCGGTGGCCTCCGCAAACGCGCGGGTGAAGGCCGCGAGGCTCTCGTAGCCGACGCGGTTTGCGACCCACTCGAGGTCGCGGCCGTCGGAGATGAGCTCCGCGCCGATGCGGATCCGTTGCCGCCGCGCCCAGGCGGTGAGCGTCCACCCGGTCTCCGCTTGGAACCGGCGCTGCACCGTGCGCGGGCTCCACCCGGGCGCCGCGGCCTCAACGGCCGCCGCGAGGCCGAGCCCTGGGGCGCTCGCGAGCAGCTCCACGATGGCGCGGAGCGCTTCATCGCGGGGCGGTGGCGGAGCGGGCAACGGCTCGGGGCTCGCGCCCCGTACCTCGAGCTGCGTCGGGCTGCGGATCCCGTCGAGGTGTCCGAGCGCGTGCGCGAAGGCGTGCAGCAGCCCCGCGTTCCCGTGCTCGGGGACGCGCACGAGGGCAGGTAGGGTCTGGCCTGAGCCACCTGCGGGAACGGGCAGCACGATCGCGCCGCTGGCCGGCGTCACCCCGACGAGCTCGCCTGCCGGCACCCACAGCCCCGATCCTGCGCTGACGGTGTGCGCCGATCCGCCAACTGTCACGGCGGCCGATCCCCTGAGCACGGCGTAGAGCATGGCCTCGGAGAGGCGAACGGGCGGCAGCGTGACGGCTGGTAACACGGTGTCGTTTCCAATCAACAGATGAAAGTAAGGCTTGGCTAACTTTGAGGATAGCGCGCACCGCTGTGCCGTCACTCAACTTTAGACACCCCGGAGGTCCTCCGCATGGCTAGACGCCTGCCCACTCTCGTCGCCGCCGCAGCCGCGGCAGCACTGCTGCTCGCCGGTTGCAGTTCGACCGCCCCAGAGCAAGCGGCCGCAGACACCGCGAGCGAATCGGGCGGCGACTGGCCGCGCACGATCGAGCACGCCGCCGGATCCACAACGATCGACGAGCAGCCGCTGCGGATCGTGTCGGTCGCGCCCTCCGTCACCGGCGGGCTGCTCTCCATCGAGGCGCCGCTCGTCGCGACGGGCGCGGCCCCCGTCACACCGCTCTCCGACGAAAACGGCTTCTTCACGCAGTGGGCCGACGTCGCGGTCGAACGCGGCGTCGAGGTTGCCTACAAGGATCTCGAGCTCGACATCGACGCCGTCGACCAGTTCGAGCCCGACCTCATCATCGGCTCAGCGAACGGCGGCGACAACGCGTTGGACGCATACGAGCAGCTCTCTGAGATCGCCCCAACGGTGCTCCTCGACTACGGTGACGCAACCTGGCAGGAGCTCACCACCCAACTCGCCGAGATCACGGGCCTGGAGGATACCGCCACCGAGGTGCTCGCCGACTACGACGCGTGGGTCGCCGGCGAGGCGAAGAAGCTCACGCTGCCGCCGCAGCCGACGACCGCCCTCATCTACATGGGCGCGGAGGGGTCGTGGCCGTTCGCACCCGACAGCCCGCAGGCGATGCTGCTCAGCTCGCTCGGCTTCGACTACCAGCCGCCGAAGGACGAGTTTCTCACCGAGGGCCAGGGCGGCCGCGTCGGCATCCTCACGAGCGAGAACGCGCCGGACGGGCTCGCCGACGCCGAGACGATCATGATTGTCGCGATGCTCGGCGGCGACCCGGTTGCCGAGTTCTCGAAGGATCCGCTGCTCGCAAATCTCCCCGCCATCACGAGCGATCGGGTGTTCACCATGGGACCGCAGTCCTTCCGCCTCGACTACTACAGCGCAAAGCTGACCGTCGAGCTGCTCGTGGACACCTTCTCGGGCTAACGAGTGCTTGATACCGCCGACACGGCTGACACCGCTCACTCCGCGGTCACGCGGAGCGCCGGGGCACCACGCCCCCGGCGCTCCGCCGCGCGCCGCACCGCCCTGCTCATGGTGGGGTCAGCGACGCTGCTCGCGGTCACCGCCGTGATCGGCATCGGTTTGGGCTCGAACCCGATCCACCCGGCCACCGTCGTCGAGGCGGTCTTCGCCTACGACCCGATGAACAACGCCCACCTCGTCGTCGTGCTGTCGCGCGTACCGCGAATTCTCCTCGGCGTCGTCGTCGGCGCGGCCCTCGGCCTCGCTGGCACGCTCATGCAGTCGGTCACCCGCAACCCGCTCGCCGACCCTGGCATCCTCGGCGTCAACGCTGGCGCCTCGCTCGCCGTCGTCATCGCGATCGCGTTCCTCGGCGTGCAGAGCGTCAGCGGGTACATCTGGTTCGCCTTCGTCGGTGCGGGTGCCGCCGCCGCCCTCGTCTACCTACTCGGGAGCGCGCGCGGCAACGCTGGCACGCCGGTGCGGATCGCGCTCGCCGGCACGGCCGTGAGCATCGTCATCGGCGCGCTCACACAGATGGTGCTGCTGAGCAACGAGCCGGCCTTCAACGCCTTCAGGTTCTGGGCGATCGGCTCGCTCCAGGGCCGGGACTTCGATGTGATCCTCACGGTGCTGCCGTTCATCGCCGTCGGCATTCTCGCGAGCCTCGCCCTCGTCGCCCCGCTCAACGCGATCACGCTCGGCGACGACGTGGCAACCGGGCTCGGCACGAACACGACTGCCGCGCGCATCGGCGTCGCGTTCGCCGTCGTGCTGCTCGCCGGAGCCGCGACCGCGGCGGCCGGACCCATCGGGTTTATCGGCCTGGGCGCCGCGCACATCGCCCGTTTCTTCACCGGCAATGAGCACCGCCGCCTCATCCCAGCGTCCGTGCTGCTCGGCGCGACGCTGCTCGTCGTCGCCGATACCCTCGGCCGCATCGCCGTCGCACCGGCGGAGCTTCAGACCGGCGTCGCCGCGGCGCTCTTCGGTGGGCCACTCTTCGTCGCCCTTGTCCGCTCACGAAAGGTTGCCGCACTGTGACCGCGATCTCGACGCCGGTGCTGCGCATCGCTGGCACCTCGATCCGCATTCGCCCACGGCTCATCGTTGTCGGCGCGATCGCGCTCCTCGTGCTCGCCGCCGCGATCGTCGCGTCGCTCATGGTTGGCACCGTCAGCCTCGGCTTCGGCGACCTCGCGGCCGTGTTCGCCGGCGACGCGAAGCCGTCGCTCGAGCGCAGCGTGCTCGGCAGGCGGCTGCCGCGCGCCCTCACCGCAGCGTTCGTTGGCGCGCTCCTCGGCATGAGTGGCGCCGTCTTCCAGTCGATCTCGCGAAACCCGCTCGGCTCCCCCGACATCATCGGCTTCACCTCGGGCGCCGCGACGGCGGCGGTGTTCCAGATCATCGTGTTCGGCGGCGGCATGCTCGCGACGGCCCTCGCCGCAATCATCGGCGGAATGGTCACAGCCCTCGCCGTGTACTTCCTCGCCCGGCGCGACGGCGTCACTGGCGGGCTCAGGCTCGTGCTCGTCGGCATCGGGGTCGGCGCAGTGGTGAGCGCGTTTTCGGCGCTCCTCATCACGCGCGCCGACATCAACGACGCGATGGTCGCTCAGCTCTGGGGGTCGGGATCGCTGCTCGGCCGCGGCTGGACGCACGCGTGGCTCACGCTCGCAGCCCTCGTCATCGTCACCCCGCTAATGCTCGTCCTTGGCCGCAAGCTCGCGCTCATGGAGATGGGAGACGATGCCGCATACAGCGTCGGCGTGCGCGTCGAACGCACCCGCTTCATCGCGATGCTCGTCGGTGTGACGGCGGCGGCCGCCGCGACCGCGGTCGCCGGCCCCATCGCGTTCATCGCGTTCGCCTCGGGCCACATCGCCCGCCACCTCGCGCCAGTGCCAGGAGTGCTCGTCGGCCTGTCCGCAATCGTCGGTGCCGTGCTGCTCGCGGGCGCCGACCTCCTCGCCCAGAACCTCGACGTTGGCATGCGCACCCCCGTCGGCCTCGTCACAAGCCTGCTCGGCGGCGTCTACCTGCTCTGGCTTCTCGCCCGCCGCATCTGAACGGAACACACATGCCGCTATCGCAAACACCACAGCCACGAACACCACGGCCACGGGCACCACAGCTTCTCGGCACACCCGCAGCATCGAACGCCGCCAGCGCAGGCCTCGCCGCGCAGTCGCTGTCACTCGGCTACGGTGCGCGCACCATCGTCGAGGGCCTTGATCTCGCCGTTCCGGCAGGCGGCTTCACCGTCATCATCGGCCCGAACGGCTGCGGCAAGTCGACGCTGCTGCGTGCGCTCTCGCGGATGCTCAAGCCGAGCACGGGCGCTGTCACGCTCGACGGTAAGGATCTTGCTGGTATCCGCACCAAACAGGTCGCGCGGCGCATCAGCACGCTCGCGCAGGCACCGGCGACGCCGACGGCGATCTCCGTCGCTGATCTCGTCGCGCGCGGGCGGAATCCGTATCAGAGCCTGCTGCAGCAGTGGAGCGCGGCCGACGAGGCCGCGGTCGTCTCGGCGCTCGCCGAGGTCGAGATGACCGCGCACCGCGAGCGCCTCGTCGAGGAACTCAGCGGCGGGCAGCGGCAGCGCGCGTGGATCGCCATGGCGCTCGCCCAAGAGACCCCGATCTTGCTCCTCGACGAGCCGACAACCTACCTCGATATTTCCCACCAGATCGACGTGCTCGACCTGTGCTCGCGGCTCCACAACGGCGGCAGGACACTCGTCGCGGTGCTCCACGATCTCAACCTCGCGGCCCGCTACGCGACCCACATCGTCGCGATGCGCGACGGTGCGATCGTCGCGCAGGGTCCGCCCGAGACGCTCATCACCGTCGAGCTGCTTCGCGAGGTCTTCGACCTCGAGGCGCTCGTGCTCCCCGATCCCGAGACCGGCCGCCCCCTCATCGTGCCGCGCGACACGCGGCCGAGCGCGCGACCGAGCGCGCAGCCGAGCGCGCTCCCCGATCCACCCCTCACCCCAACCGCCAGCGAGTCACAGCTCGTGGCAGAACAGGAGTCAGCATGACGAACACCACCGGCGAACAGGCCCCGGAGCCGATTCAGCAGGGCACCCCGAAGGCGACGCAGTCCGACGACCACAACCGCGGGCTCCAGCTCGGCCGCGCGACCGTCGTCTCCTTCCGCGACGTGACCCCGCAGCTCGCCCGCGTCGTGCTGCGGATCCCGGATCTCGCTACGGAGCCGAACTGGCTGGTGCCGAACGTCGCGATCCGCTTCTACCTCGACGAGCGCTTCGACACCTCGACCCGCGTCTACACGGTGCGCTCAGCGGATGCGGCCGCCGAGACGATCGAGGTCGACGTGGTCAAGCACGGCGAGACGAGCCCGATGATGCAGTGGATCGACACGCTGCAGGTCGGTGACACCGTCAAGTTCGGCGGGCCAAGACCCCACTTCGATATCCCCGAGACTGGCGGGCGCGACGCGGTGATCTTCGCGGATGCGACGTCGCTCCCCGCGCTCTACGCGATCCTCGAGCAGGCCGACCCGCAGCTCGCGGGCCGCGGCTGGGTCGCGACAAACGACGAGGGCGCGTTCGCCGAGCTGCCCGTGCTTCCTGGCCTCACGCTCACCCGCATCGCGCCTGGCACGGGCTTCACCGAGCAGCTCGCGACACTGCAGGAGCCAGCCTCCGTGGTCGTCTGGGGTGCCGGCGAGCGCGACGAGATGCGGGCGATCCGCTCGTTCTTCCGCAACGACAACGGCCTCGCGAAGGACGACGTCGCCGTCTTCGGCTATTGGAAGCGCGGCACGACGAACACGCAGATCGACGAGAAGCGCGTCGCCGCATACGAGATCGCGCTCGCTGAGGGCCGCTCGGTGCACGACCTCGACGACCTGGCGCTCGCCATCTAGCGGGCGGCGAGCCTGGCGCGGGCCTCCCCACGCGCGTTCTGCCCCGAGTGTACGGTTAGGCGATTCCAGTTGTGTACATTCGGGGCAGACCTGTCTCCGCAGCAGTTCCGACCCCGCGCGCCGCGCTCAGCCCTGCTGCGCTCAGCCGCGCTGCTCTCAGCCCTGTCGCTTGAGCGCCTCCTGGCAGATCCGTTCACACAGCTCCGCATAGTCGATCCCGGCAGCGGCAGCCGACTGCGGCAGCAGGCTCGTTGCCGTCATGCCAGGCAGGCTGTTCGTTTCGATGATCCACGCCTGGCCGGCCGCGTCGAGCCGAAAGTCCGACCGACTGTAGCCGTCGAGCCGGTGGATCCGGTGGGCAGCGGCGGCAGCGGACCGCACGCCCGCGCTCACGGACCTTGGCAGCGCAGCGGGGAATTCCTCGGTCACCGCGCCCGCCTGGTACTTCTCTGCGTAGCCAAACACGCCGAGCTCGCCGAGGTGAATCTCACCAACAGCGAGCGGCTCCCCGGCCAACACCCCGACCGTGAGCTCACGGCCAGCAACGAAGCGCTCGATCATCACGCTGCCGTGTTCGGCCGCGCGTTCGACCGCCGCCGGCAGCTCTGTGGCGTTGCGCACGAGCGATAACCCGACAGTTGACCCCTGCGCGGTCGGCTTCACGACCACGGGAAAGCCGAGCTGCGCTTCGACGATCCCTGGCGCGACGGGAGCGATGAGCCAGTCAGGCGTCGCAAGGCCTCCGGCCCGCAGCAGCGCCTTACTCACATCCTTGTCCATTGCGAGTCCGCTGCCGAGCGGCCCGGAGCCCGTGTAGGGGACGCCTGCGAGGTCGAGCAGCGCCTGCAGCCTGCCGTCTTCCCCCGACCCGCCGTGCAGCGCGAGAAACACGAGGTCGCTCTGTCGCACCGCCTGCGGGATCCGCAGTGCGGCCCCCGCCCGCCTTGCCGGGGCGAGCCTCGCTGGTGAAGGGGGCGCGTGCCCAACGCCGACCGAGAGAATCTCAGGCTCATCGGCCTCGCGCACGGCACCGAAGACGGTGTCGACCGCGAGCACCCGGTGCCCGCGCGACCGCAGTGCGGGAATGATTTGGGCGGCGCTCGCTACCGAGACGTCGCGCTCCTCCGTCTCGCCACCGAACAGCACCGAAATGCGCATGCGGCAGAACGTACCCGCGAAACCTTGGCGTTTGCCGTGGTGCCGGTCCCCCGGCCAGGTCGATTCCCCCGCAACTTCTCGTCATCCTTTTGGATGACGAGAAGTTCAGCATCGCCCCCGATGCCGCAACTGGCGCGCGCTGGTGAAGTTGATGTCATGGCCGATTCCTCCTCACGCAGACATCTTTCCGACGCGCTCACGTCCCGCCGCGGCGCCTGGATCTCCCTCGGCGTCGTACTCATCGCGCTCGTCGCGCTGTTCGGCGTTTTCGGGTCAGCGCAGGCGCCTGCGCGCAACGCCCAGGCGCCTGCGACATCGGAGTCGGCCCTCACGAGCGAGCTCCTCGCGCAGTTCCCGAACGCCGACCGCCAGTCCGTGCTCGTCGTTGCCTCCCGCGACGACGGCGGCGAACTCACCACGAACGACACCGCGGCGCTCGAGCAGCTGCTCCCCGTGCTCGACGCGCACGCGGACACCGATTCGAGCGGCCCGATGGTCAGCGACGACGGGAGGGCAGCGCTGCTCGTCACCCCGATCAAGGTCGGTGACACGAACACCGACACCGCAGAAATCGTGAAGGGGCTCCGCGCAGACATCGCCGGGCACGCACCCGCCGGCCTCTCCCTCCAGGTGACGGGCGGGCCCGCGTTCGGCGCCGACATCGCAGGGGCCTTCGAGGGCGCCGACTTCACGCTGCTGCTTGTGACGATCCTCATCGTTGCGGTGCTGCTCATCGTCACGTATCGCTCCCCCGTGCTGTGGATCGTTCCGCTCATCGTCGTCGCCCTCGCCGACGGCCTCGCTGGGCGTGTGACCGCGGCGGCCGGTGCGGCATGGGACCTCCAGTTCGACGCTGGCATCATCAGCGTGCTCGTCTTCGGCGCGGGCACGAAC
The DNA here is from genome assembly GCF_000834055.1 of Leucobacter komagatae. Lineage (GTDB taxonomy): Bacteria > Actinomycetota > Actinomycetes > Actinomycetales > Microbacteriaceae > Leucobacter > Leucobacter komagatae_A. The sequence continues at coordinate 2,680 of NZ_JXSQ01000009.1, read as the reverse complement.
TACGCGCTGCTGCTCATCTCCCGCTACCGCGAAGAGCTCCTCCGCACCGAGGATCACCGGGCCGCGCTCAGCACCGCCTGGCGCAAGACGCTCCCCGCGATCCTCGCGTCGAACGTCACCGTCGTCGCTGCCCTGCTCACGCTCGCGCTCGCTGCGATCCCCGGCACGCACGGCCTCGGCGTCTCCTCGGCGATCGGGCTCGTCATCGCGCTCGCCGCCGTGCTGTTCGCGCTGCCGCCGTTCCTCGCCGTGTGCGGCCGCGGCGTGTTCTGGCCGTTCATTCCCCGCCCGGCAGGCGCTGGCAGCGGCACGACCGAGGCCAGCACCAGCACCAGCACCAGCACCGGCGGCGTCTGGCGGTCGATCGCCACCCGCGTCTCGCACCGCCCCGCAGTCAGCCTCACGGCCGGCCTCGCGCTGCTCGCCGTGATGGCGACGGGTCTCATCGGCACCTCCGTCGGGCTCGACCAGGTCGAGAAGTTCCGCGGCGAGTCCGAGTCTGCCGCCGGCCTCGAGGTGCTCTCGGAGCACTTCCCGCCCGGCGAGGCCCAACCGATCTTCATCGTGTCGGCGAGCGGGAGCGCGGGCGACGTCGTCGCTGCAGCGAAAGACGTCGAGGGCGTCGTGCGCGCCCACCCCGTCGGCGAGACCGCAGACGGCACGCTCACGAAGATCATGGTGACGAGCGAATACGCGCCGAGCACCACAGCGAGCCTTGAGCAGATTTCCGCGCTACGGGACGCAGTGCACGCCGTGCCGGGTGGCCCGGAGCTCGACAAAGCCCACGTCGGCGGCGCGACAGCGACTGACCTCGACGCGCGCGACGGCAACCAGCAGGATCTCTTGCTCATTGCGCCGCTCGTGCTCGCAATCAGCTTCCTCGTGCTCATGCTCCTGCTCCGCTCCCTCGTCGCGCCGGCGCTGCTGCTGCTCGTGAACCTCGCGAGCGCGGTCGCGGCGATCGGCGCCGGCGCCTGGCTCAGCCGGGTGCTGTTTGGCCAGCACGCGCTCGACCTGCAGGTGCCGCTGCTCGCCTTCCTGTTCCTCGTCGCCCTCGGCATCGACTACACGATCTTCCTCGTGCACCGGGCGCGGTCTGAGGCTCGGAAGCTCGGCACCCGCGCCGGAATGGTCGAGGCCGTCGCGCACACAGGCAGCGTCATCACGAGCGCGGGCATCGTGCTCGCCGCCGTGTTCGCGGCCCTCGGGGTATTGCCGCTCGTGACGCTCGGCCAGCTTGGCCTCATCGTCGGCATCGGCGTGCTCGTTGACACGCTCGTCGTGCGCACCGTGATCGTCCCCGCGATCTTCAGCTTGGTCGGCGACGGCATCTGGTTGCCGGGAAAGCTCACCCGAGTGCCAGCGAAGAGAGAGAATTAACCCATGAGCCTCGTAGATGCGCCGCTGGCGCGCGCTGACGTCTCCGCCGCGCGCCCCTCGGAGCCGACAGTTCGCGCGATGGCGATCGGCCAGCACCTCATCGCGGTCGCGCTCACGGTGATCGGCGTCATCCGCGCGCTCGGCGACGGCGTCGCGGCCCCCGCTGCAATCATCGCCGGCGTAGCGATCCTCGCCTGGCACACGGCAGGGGCGCTCATCCCCCGCCGGGCCGCTGCGGCGAGCGCCCGCGCTACGACCGCGGCGAGCGCCCAAGCAAGCAGCGTCACCTGGTGGCTTGTCGGCTTCGCCGCGGTGTGGATCGCCGCCGTCGCCGTCTCGCCCGAGTTCGTCTGGCTCGCGTTTCTGCTCTGGCTGCTCGCGGGTCACCTGTTGCCGCTCGGGTGGGGTCTCGTGTTCTCGGGTGCCGTGTTCGCGGTCGTCGTTGTCGCGCCCATCCTGCACCACGGCGGCACGAGCTACGCGAACGTGTTCGGCCCGCTCATCGGCGGGGTCTTCGCGTACGGGATCTCCCGCGGCTACCTCCAGCTGCTTCGCGAGGCCGACAAACGCGAGCGGCTCGTCGCCTCGCTCACCCAGGCGCACGCCGAACTTGCCGAGCTGCAAGACGAGCTCGCCGCCGCGCAGCGGGAGGCTGGCGCTATCGCCGAGCGCACCCGCATCTCGCGCGACATCCACGACACGATCGCGCAGGCGCTGTCGTCGATCCGCCTCCTCGCCCACGCTGGCGGCAGCCGCACTGCTGATCCAGCGGCCGAGCTCACCCTCACCCAGATCGAGTCGCTCGCTGGCGACAGCCTCGCTGACGTGCGGCGGATCGTCGCCGAGCTCGTTCCCGCGGAACTCGAACACGGGGCGCTCGCCGCGGCGCTACAGCGCATGCTCGACCGCGCTGGCGAGGAGACCGGGCTGCAGGTCGAACTCCACGTCGACGAGAGCATCCCGCTGCTGCCAACCGAGATCGAGGTTGGGTTGCTGCGATCCGCCCAGTCCGCGCTCGCGAACGTGCGGCTCCACGCGGCCGCGACCCGGGTCGTGCTCAGCCTGATCGATGCGGGCGACTCGGTGCGTCTTGACATCATCGACGACGGCACCGGCTTCGACGCTTCCTCGTGGGAGCGGAACAGGCAACCAGCCTCATCGAGTTACGGCCTGCGCTTCATGCGCGATCGCCTCCGCGAGCTCGGCGGTGGCCTGGACGTCGAGAGTTCGCCCGGGGAGGGAACGGCGATCTCCGCGCACCTCCCGATCCACTTCGACGCCCACCGAGCGGACGTTCCAC
>NZ_JXSQ01000008.1 GCF_000834055.1 Leucobacter komagatae | reverse complement strand
GCGCGCGCCCGGCTCCCAGCGCGCGGCGAACTCGGTGTCGACGATCGATCGGTGCTCGAGCGTCTCGGTGGAGCCGAGGTCGCCGCTATCGGCGAGCAGCGCGACGCGGGCGCCGGTGCCCGAGCCGCAGGGGGAGCGATCCACCTCGCCGTCGGCGAACACGGTGATGTTGCGCTGCGCCGGGCCGCCGTCGTGCCTGCCGAGATCGTCCCAGAGAATCGTGCCGTACACGCCCGAGAGCCGCGGGTCGTCGGCGAACTGCGCCTCGGGCGACTCGTTGAGCGCCCACTTGATCTCGCGGCCGAGCGCAATGAGGTCGGTGTACTGCTCCGGCTCGACGGCCAGGCCGAGGTGTGCCGCGCGCACCGAGGCGTAGATCGCCCCCGAGTAGCTGAGGTCGACAACGACGTCGCCGCGGGACGTCTGCACGGTGACGCCGCGGGCGATGGCGTGCGAGGAAACGTTGCGGAACGTCGCGCCGACGAGCTTGCCACCCGAACGCTCGACGAGCGCGGCGACGCGGCCCGACGGCACGTCGATCGTCACCTCGGTGACGCCGTTCGGGTTGCTCTCGACGAGCCCTGTGTCGGTCGCCCACACGCCGAGCGCGATGGTGCCGTGCCCGCAGGCGGTCGAAAAGCCGTCTTTGTGCCAGAAGAGCACCCCGAAGGCCGCGCCCTCGTCGTCGGGCGGGGTGATGAACCCGCCGTACATGTCGGCGTGGCCGCGCGGCTCGTTGCAGAGCAGCTGCCGCAGCTCATCGGCGCCCCCCGCGTTCGCGATCGCGGCGACGCGGCGCTCGCCGACGGTGGATCCGGGGAGCTCAGGAACCCCCTCGTGCACGATACGGAACGGCTCACCGGCCGTGTGGTAGTCGGTGGTGTGGATCCATGCTGGCTGTGCGTGCGTCATTGCTACGTGTCTTTCGTGTGCGGGGAGGAAACGCCGGGGCGCCAGCGGGTGGCGCCCCGGCCGGGGTGTTGCGTGGTTACTGCTTTACGGCGTTCTTCGCGCCGGGCAGGATGAGGCTCATCGTCGTGGTGAACTCGCCATCGATATCGTCGTTCTTCTTGTAGGTAAACAGGCTCACCACCATCGCGGCGACGAGCGCCGCGATGAAGCCTGGGAGCAGCTCGTACAGGCCGGTGTCGAATGCCTTCCACACGAACACGACGATTGCGCCGACGATCATGCCGGTGAGTGCACCCCAGTTCGTGAGCTTGCGCCAGTAGAGGCTGAGCAGCACGATCGGGCCGAACGCGGCGCCGAAGCCTGCCCATGCGAAGCTCACGAGCCCGAGGATCGAGTCGTTCGGGCTGATCGCGAGGAGCGCAGCAGCGATGGCGACAGTGAGCACACCAAGGCGACCGAGGATAACAAGCGTCTTCTCCGCAGGCGGCGTCTTGCGCATGATCTTGTAGAGATCCTCGACGAGTGCGGAGGAGCAGACGATCAGCTGGCTCGAGAGCGTGCTCATGATCGCCGCGAGCACGGCGGCGAGCACGAGCCCGGCGACGAGCGGGTGCAGCAGCACCTGCGAGAGGAGCAGCACGATCGTCTCAGGGTCGCTCGGGGCGCCGCCGAACTTGTCGAAGTAGGCGATGCCGACGAGGCCCGCGGCGACCGCGCCTGCGAGCGAGAGGAACTGCCACGACGTCGCGATGCGGCGAGCAGACTTTGCCTCGCCGGGGGTGCGCAGCGCCATGAAGCGCACGATGATGTGCGGCTGGCCGAAGTAGCCGAGGCCCCAGGCGAGGCCCGAGATGATGACCAACACGACCGCGCCGGTGGTGAGCTCGGCTCCGCCGAAGATAGACAGGTTAGCCGCGCCGACGGTCTCGACGATTGATACTGTCTCGCCGAAGCCGCCGATCGTGATGATCGCGACAACGGGAACCACGATGAGCGCGACGACCATCATGAGCCCCTGCACAACGTCGGTGAGGGAGGCGCCGAGGAAGCCACCGAAGAGGGTGTAGCCGAGCGTGACCGCGGTGACGAGGAGCATGCCAACGAAGTATTCGCCGCCGAACGCGCTCTCGAAGAACTTGCCGCCAGCGACCATGCCGGAGGACGCGTAGAGCGTGAAGAAGACAAGGATGATCACGCTTGAGACGCTCCGCAGCAGGTGCGATTTGTCGCGCGTGCGGTTCTCGAAGAAGCTCGGCACCGTGATCGAGTTGCGCGAGACCTCTGAGTAGGCGCGCAAGCGTGGGGCGACGAGGCGCCAGTTGAGGTATGACCCGACGAGCAGACCGACTGCGATCCACCCCTCGATGAGCCCGGTTGCGAAGATCGCGCCGGGAAGTCCCATGATGAGCCAGCCAGACATGTCAGAGGCGCCGGCAGAGAGCGCCGCGACCCACGGTGGCAGCCCGCGACCCGCGAGCATGTAGCCCTCGTGGCTCGTAGTGCGGCGGAACGCTATCCACCCGATAAGGAGCATCACCGCGAAGTAAATGCCAAGCGCGAGGTAGAGGAAGAACTGATCAGACATTGATGTTCACCTTTCAAAGGCGGGCTGTTGTTGCGGGATAAACGTTGTGAGGGGCTAGGAGCTTTCAGGCTCCTAGCCCCTCACAACCTATGTGCCTTAGATCAGGCCTTCGGAGAGTTTGTTCGGCGTGCCGAAACGGTGCGCCGTAATCGATACCGCCTGTTCGTGCAGGTATGGCAGCATCTCAACGCGGCCAGCCGAGACGACGTCGCCGCCGTACACGGCGATGTCGGGCTTGCCACCCGTCGCAGTGGTGATCGCTGCGAGTCCCTCCACGCGGCTGGCACCAGCAACGAGGCGGATGCGCGCGCTCGCGTTCGGGCCGTCCTGTGCGGCGAGGCGACCGAGGCGGGCGGCCCAAGCCGCGTCGTCCTCGAAGTGGATCTCGACGCCTGCGGCCTTGAACGCCTTGCTGATCGGCTCGGGAAGCGCCGCAGGGGTGCTCACGCTCGGCTTGCTCCCTGCCGCGATGCCCGCAGCCACAACGCGAACCGCGTGGTGGATCGGCGCGTCCGCCGCGATCCGCACCGTGACCGGCACGGAACGGTAGCGGAGGAGGTTGCGCTCGACGCCGACGCCCGATGCGTCGCGTGCGACCCCGAACTCGGTGTTCCACGCTGTTGCGTCGGTTCCGAGGGCTGCGCGCAGCCACTCGAGCTCAGCGCCCGAAACACCGGCCTGCTGCGCAGCGGTGAGGATCGGGGCTGCTGCCGGGCGCGGCGCGGTGAGCGCAGCCGAAACCGGTGCGTCTTCCCACTCGCCGAGACCGTACAGGTAGCTCGGGCCGCCAGCCTTCGTGCCAGCGCCGATTGCCGACTTCTTCCAGCCGCCGAACGACTGGCGGCGTACGATCGCGCCGGTGATACCGCGGTTGACGTAGAGGTTGCCAGCCTGGATGCGATCGAGCCAGAGCGCCATCTCATCACGGTCGAGCGAGTGCAGGCCGCTCGTGAGGCCGTAGTCGATCTCGTTGACCATGTCGATCGCCTCGTCGAGGGTCGCGGCGGTCATGATGCCGAGGATCGGGCCGAAGTACTCGGTGAGGTGGTACTCGGAGCCGCGCTTGACGCCCTCGCGCACACCCGGGCTCCACAGCTTGTTGTTGCCCTTCTTATCGGCAGCCAGCGGGCTGTCGCTCTTGAGCGGCTTGGGCTCGATGAGCCACTTCTCGCCGGCGCTGAGCGTGGTGAGGCCGCGGAGCAGCTTGCCGTCGGGGGCCGTGATGATGGTGCCCATCTGGGTCTCGAGGTTCTCGGGGGTGCCGACCTTCAGCGAGCGAGCCGCGTCGAGCAACTGGCCGCGGAAACGCTTCGAGGTCGCGACCGAGCCGACGAGAATCACGAGCGACGCAGCCGAGCACTTCTGGCCGGCGTGGCCGAACGCCGACTGCACGACGTCCCTCGCTGCGAGGTCGAGGTCAGCGTTCGGGGTGACGATGATCGCGTTCTTGCCGCTGGTCTCGGCGAGGATCGGGAGATCCTGGCGGAGCTCGCGGAAGTTCACGGCGGTCTCGTACGCGCCCGTGAGGATCAGGCGGTCGATGCGGGGATCCGCAACAAGCTTCGAGCCGAGGGCGCGATCGGCGAACTGCACGAACTGCAGCACGTCGCGGGGCACGCCGGCCTCCCACAGCGCCTCGATCATGATCGCGCCAGAGCGAGCGGAGTTCGATGCAGGCTTGATGATGACGGCGGAGCCAGCAGCGAGCGCCGCGAGCGTGCCACCAGCGGGGATCGCGACGGGGAAGTTCCACGGCGGGATCACGGCGGTTAGCTTCTGCTGCTTGTAGGTAGCGCCATCGACCTGGCCGATGACCTGGCCGAGCATCGCGTAGTAGTTCGCGAAGTCGATCGCCTCGGAGACCTCGGGGTCACCCTGGTCGAGCGTCTTGCCGCACTCCGAGCCCATGACCTCGAGCAGCTCGCCGCGGCGTGCCTCGAGGCGCTCGCCCGCGCGGTACAGAATGCGCGCGCGCTCGTCTGCGCCGAGTGCCTGCCAGCCGTCTGCCGCTGCGACGCCGCGGGCGACGATCTGCTCAAGCGCCTCAGCACTCTCGACGCGTGCCTCGGCGACGAGATCGTCACCGAGCTTCGACTCCACCATGCGATCTGCGATCTCGCGGCCCCAGATGTGGTTGCCGGGGAGATCCGGGTCGCTGTCGGGGGCGTTGTCGAACTCGCCCTTGCGGCCCTGCTCGACGAGTGCCTCGACGCGTGCGGCTGAGCCCGCCTCGTCGAACGTGCGGCGATCCTGCACGCGGTTCGACGGAGGAACCGCGTAGTTCGCGGGGTCGCCATCGGCGGTGATCGCTGCGAGCTCGCCGAGCGAGGCGAGGAATCGAGTCTTCTCACGTTCGAACAGCTGCTGGTTGTCGTTCAGTTCGAACACTGCCGACATGAAGTTTTCCTGGCTCGCGCCTTCCTCAAGCCTGCGGATGAGGTACGCAATCGCGACGTCGAACTCTTCCGGGTGCACGACGGGCACATACAGCAGCAGTGAGCCGACATCGCGGCGGACTGCCTCTGCCTGGCCGGTTGCCATGCCGAGGAGCATCTCAACCTCGAGCCCAGACTCTGCGCCGCGGCCCGTTGCGAGCAGCCAGGCGAGTGCGAGGTCGAAGAGGTTGTGGCCCGCGACACCGAGGCGCACGTTCTTGACATGTTCAGGGGTGAGCGCGTAATCGAGGACGGCCTTGTAGCTGGTGTCCGAATCCTGCTTGGAGCCCCAGGTGGCTGCTGGCCAGCCGTGCACAGCAGCGTCGACGAGCTCCATCGGGAGGTTCGCGCCCTTCACGAGGCGAACCTTGATTGGGGCGCCGCCGCGCGCGACGCGCTTCGCCGACCACTCCTGCAGGCGCATCATGGCTCCGAGAGCGTCTGGAAGGTACGCCTGAAGCACGATGCCGGCCTCGAGGTCCAAGAACTCGGGGCGGTCGAGGATGCGGGTGAAGACCTCGAGGGTGAGGTCGAGATCCTTGTACTCCTCCATGTCGAGGTTGATGAACTTCTTCGGCGAAGCTGCCGCCGCGCGCTCGAACAGCGGGACGAGCTGAGCCTCAATGTGGTCGATTGCTTCGTCGAAGGCCCAGTGGTTGTGCGGGGCCACGGTCGACGAAACCTTGATCGATACGTAGTCGACATCGGGGCGCGCGAGCAGCTTGTGCGTGCCGGCGAGGCGGCGCTCTGCCTCGCCCTGGCCGAGAATGGCCTCGCCGAGGAGGTTGACGTTCAGGCGCACGCCGTCACGTTGAATCTTGGAGATTGCCGGGCCGAGCTTCGAGTCGCTCGCGTCGATGATGAGGTGGCTCACCATCTGGCGGAGCACCTTGCGAGCGATCGGCACGACAACGCCCGGCATGGGCTTCGCGAACGCGCCGCCGAGACCGATTGCACCCCGCATGACGCCGGGGAGGAATCCGGGGGTAAGCGGGACGAGTTCCTTGAGTTTCTTACCTGCGACACCGAGGTCCTCGGGGCGCACTACGCCGTCGACGAAGCCGACCGTGAAGTCGAGGCCGTTGGGGTCGCGAAGCACGCCTGCGAGGCGTGCCGCCGAGGCGTCAGCGGGGATGCTTGCGGCTTCGGTGATCCACTTGCGTGCGAGCGCGATGGACTCTTCTGCGAGGTCCTGGGGGCGTGGGGTTGCCTGAGACAACGGCGTTCCTTTCGTACATGGGTGCGGGCGCGCGCGGATGCGGCGGCCCTTTGCCCGATGAGCCAAGTGTGGATGCTCGGAAGCTTGAAGTAAAGCGATCCTTTCTGAGCAATAATGTGAAGTAGAGATTAACGAACGAACGGAGGCCTGTGTGCTCGAAATGAAACGCCTGAGACTGCTCTGGGAGCTGTCGTATCGCGGCACCGTCGTGCAGGTCGCGGAGGCGCTGAATTACAGCCCGTCCGCAGTCTCGCAGCAGCTCGCACTGCTCGAAAAAGAGGTCGGAACGCCCCTGCTCAGGCGGGTGGGTCGCACACTCGAACTCACCGCCGCGGCCGACGCGCTCGTCGCAGAAACGGAGGAACTCCTCGCAGGCCTCGAACGCGCTGAGACCGCAGCCCACAGGGTGCGCGGTGAGGTCGCAGGGTCGGTGCGGGTCGCCGTGTTCCAAACAGTGGTGCTCGCGATCATGCCGCAGGCGCTCAGGCGGCTGCGAACGGAGCACCCGAACCTGCGCGTCGAGATGGTGCAGCACGAGCCAGAGACCGCGCTGCACGAGACTCGCGTGCGCGGTTTCGACCTCGTCATCGCCGAGCAATACCCCGGCCACGCTACAGCGCAGTTCGTTGGCCTCGACCGCGAGCCGCTCACGCACGATCCGATCCAGCTGGCGCTCCCGCCGCTCGGAGCTGGCGACGCGGATTTCGACCTCGTCCGCAGTCTGGAAGATGCGGCCGCACTGCCATGGGTCATGGAGCCGCGCGGCGCCGCCTCGCGGCACTGGGCCGAACAGGCCTGCCGCACCGCCGGCTTCGAACCAGACGTGCGCTACGAAACGGCCGACCTCCAGGCGCACGTGCGGCTCATCGAGTCGGGCAACGCCATAGCCCTCCTGCCAGGGCTCGTACGTGCAGAGCAGCGGCTGCGCATGGTCGACCTGCCGGGCGATCCACACCGCACCATCTTCACGGCTGCGCGTATCTCAAACGCGGAATCCCCGGCTGTGCTTGCCGTACGTGAAACGCTCGCGATCGAGGCCGCTTCCCTGGCAAATGCCACAGAAATCGCGCCCACGGTTGAACCATAGGATTCCCGACGTATGCTTGGGCGAGTGAAGACGATTAGTTACAACCTGCGAAAGAACCGCGCCGTCGGTGAGCTTGCCGACCTCGTCGACACTCACGGGGCAGAGCTGCTCTGTCTCCAAGAGGCAGACACACTCCACCTCCCCTCACGTATCGGATCCCTCTCGCTCGTACATGCGACCGAGAAAAACCGCCTCGGGCTCGCCATGTACGTTGACTCCGCGAGGTTCGACGTGCAGTCCGCGCAGGCATTTCAGCTCAAGAAGTCGCTACACGACCGGTTGCTATCGCCCGCGCACGAGCGACTGCTTGGCGCGCGCATCCACGACCGTGAGACGGGCTCCGACTTCATCGCGGCCTCCTTCCACGCGGCCCCGCTCACGGCGCTCAACTCGCTGCGGCGCACGCAGATCCGCACCGCGATCGACGAGCTTGGGGCGATCGGCCCCGGGCTGCCGACAATCATGGTGGGCGACTACAACTACCCCGTCTTCCAGAACCGCCTCACGGCGACCATGCAGCAGTCGGGCTACGCGACCAACTTCTCAGACAAGCGCACCTACAACAGGTACCTGTTGTTCCGTGGCCACTACGACTTCGTTACCTCAACAGGCTTCGACATCGCCGGCGTGCAGACCCTCGGTCGGGGCTCTTCCGACCATTTGCCGATCCTGGTGACCTCGGCACGCGCCGAAGCACTGCGACCGGTGCTCCCGCTCGCCGCCTAGCCGCAGCTCGCGGCACGTGTGCGTCGTGCCGCCCGTGGCCGGAGCGCCGCGGCGGTGAGCCGTGCGTGGCAAGCCTCACGCGGGGGACACTGGCGGTTGTGGACCACCAGCCGATTCACGCGTGAACTGTGTTCTGTGCGCCGCGGTGTTTTCAATCGCAAACGTCGTCATCGACGGCAGGTGCCTGTCATCGGCATACTCGATGACGGTGCCATCCTCGGTCGTAGAGACACGTCGCGCGCGCAGCAGGGGGAAACCGGGCGAAACTCGGAGCCACTCGGCATCGAGCGGGTGAGCCGCAACTGCGTCGATGACGTGGCGTGCACGCGCCGGAACAATACCGTGCTGGGCGAGCGTCTGATAAATGCTGCCGTCATCGAAGCTCGCGCTGAGGATGTGCACCCCAACTGGGTATGCGAAGTGTGTGCGTTCGAACAGCGCAGGCTCGCCGTCGAGGGTGCGTAAGCGCACGACCTCGACGATCGTATCCTCGGGCGTGACATTGAGCTCTCGCGCCACGTGCTCGCTCGCAGGGCGTTTGGCGACTTCGACAACCTGCTGCCCCGGCACGAACCCCGTGCGCTTCGCCCATTCAGTGAACGAGAGGAACGTGCCGAACGACTGCGAGGGCACCGCACGCTGGACGCGAGGAGGCGCACCTCGGCCACCAGTAATGACCCCCTCGGCTCGGAGCGCAGCGAGCGCCTGACGCACCGGCCCACGCGACGTGCCGAACTCCGCGATGAGCGACTTCTCGCTCGGCACGCGATCGCCTGTCTCCCAGGCACCCGACTGAATGCGCCGCGCCATTTCCTCGTAGAGCTGCAAGTGCAGCGGCTGAATCGCTGTCATGCCCGTCAGCGTATAAGTTGTCTGTACAGCTCCGGCGACCTTCTGGTGCCCGGAGAGTGAACGTCTGGTGAGCACTCCGCGCGGGGCGAGCGGCTATGCGACCCCTGGCGACCCGAGCGACGCAGGCCAGCCCGCACCGGGAAGAAACGCGAGCACATCCGCATCCCCCCGCACCCACCACTGTCCGAACGCGAGCGGAACAGCGAAGGCCTGGCCGCGTTCAATGACGACAGAACCGGCATCGGACACCAGGGAACCAGACCCCGACAACGCTATAACCACAGCAAAGCCTGCCGGGAACGGCTCCGTAACGCCCCCGGCGGCAGCCGCGCGAAGCAGTCGGAAATACGGGTCAGCCTCGAGCGGGAGCACCGAGCGCGGGGTAGCTGCCGACTCGCCCGCCAGGCGGGTGAGGGAGGCGATCTCGCGCTGCGACATCGCAGCGATCGAAACCGCCGGCATCACCGCATCGAAGCCGATACCGAGGTGGGACTCCTCGCGAGTGGACGTCGTCACCGACCACTCAAGCAAGATAGAGAAGTCGGTTGGTTCCTGCGCCTCCGCGACAAAGACCCCCTCGCCGATCGCGTGGACAGTCCCGGCCGGCACGAGAATGCCCGTGCCGGGAGTCACCGGAATACGGTTCATGTTGCTGAGCAGCCATTCGCTATCTTGAGCGTCGCGTCGACGGTCAAGCTCGTCGCGATCCACCGCGTGTTTCCAGCCCAGGTACACAGCACCATCATCCACCGAATCGAGCACGTACCAGGCTTCCGTCTTACCGTACGGGCAGTCGAGGTGAGCCGCCGCGAACTCGCGTCCTGGATGCACGTGGACCGGGAGTCGCTGGCGCGCATCGAGGAGCTTCACCAGGATGCCCGTGTCCGCCGCGTCACGCCCAGGGCCGCCAGTCCACTGCGCTGGGTCTGCCTCGATGAGGTCGCGTAAGAACTCGCCCTCTGCCGTCGTTGCGAGGCCGACAGTTCCCTCCCCAAAGCGGGTGAGCGTCGAGCCGAGCCACTCCTCGGGCTGCCGATCCGTTGTCGCGACAAAGCCGCGCAACGCCGCGATCCTGTCGCCTCCACGGTAGAAGTGCTGAACAGGATTCGGGGGGAGCAGGAGCGGGAGCATGGGTCTTCCAATTCGTTCAAGGCGGTCAGCTGGGGGCGGGCGGTGATGCTGCGGCAGCGAGGGTGGTGGCGGATCGACGCCACCGGAGACGGTTGGGGCACGTGTACCGCGCTCCCAAACCGTCTCCGATGGCGTCAAGTCCAGCGTTGCGCTGCGCTACTTCGCTGCCTCTACGATCGCGAGCAAGCTCGGAACGTTCTTGTAGGCCTCAGCGGCATTTTCCTTCGTGACGATCACGGGATCGAGGAGGTACGCGGGGACAATCTTCACGAGGTTGTCGTACTGTTCGGTGTCGTTCACCGAAACATCCTTACCCTCCTGAGCTTCCTGGATCATCTTGATCGTCTGCTCCACGAGAAGCGCGGTGTCCTTGTTGATGGTGGAGTACTGCTTGCCCTCAAGAATGGACTTCACCGACTCAACCTCGGAATCCTGACCGGTCACGACCGGTAGCGGCTTGCCCGCCTGCTCGGCTGAGGTCAGAATGGCGCGAGCGAGCGTGTCGTTCGGTGAGAGCACGCCGTCGAGCGTCTTGTCGCCGTAGCTCGACGTGAGCAGCGAGTCCATGCGGCGTTGGGCGTTTTCAGCCTTCCAGCCTTCAGTGGCAGTCTGCGCAATCTCGACCTGGCCCGAGGAAACAACGAGCGTGCCGTCGTCAATCTTCGGCTGGAGCACGTCCATTGCCCCGTTGAAGAACACCGCAGAGTTTGCATCGTCAGGTGAACCCGAGAACAGCTCAACGTTGTACGGTGCGTCGTGGTCGGCGCGGGAGTCGAGTCCTTCGAGAAGGGCCTGCCCCTGGAGCTGACCGACCTTGAAGTTGTCGAATGCCACGTAGTAGTCGACGGCCTCAGTGTTCTCGATGAGCCGGTCGTAGGCGATAACAATTGCGCCAGCATCGTGCGCTGCTTCGACCTGCGTCGAGAGCTGCTTTCCGTCCTTCGCGCCGATGACGATGACCTTGGCGCCGGCCGTAACCATAGCCTGGATCTGATTCTGTTGCTCGGCGACCGTGTTCGTCGCGGGTGCGTACTGAACGTCTGCCTTGAAACCGGCATCCTTCAGTCCATCTTCGAAGAGCTGGCCAGCAAGTACCCAGTTCTCCGAAGTCTTGTCGGGAAGTGCAACGCCAATGGTTGCACCGGCATCGAACCCGCCAGTTGCTTCAGAACCGGAGTCGGAGCCCGTGTCGCCGCCACGCTCAGAGGAGCAGCCGGTGAGCGCGAGTGCGGCGGAAGCGCCGAGGGCGAGGGTCGCCAGAAGGAATCGTCTCTTGTTCACTTGTTTCCCTTTTCTGTGTCAAGACCGCCCCCAGTGGGCTCCGCGGTCTTTTCGAGCTCGGCTTCGTTGCCGAGAGTCTGGATACGATACGTTCCGGGATCAGCGGAGTCCGCATCGAAGTTGCCGCGGTTTCTCCCGCGGGTGAGGAACCCGATCACCGAGGGGCGACCTTGGCTCTTGTTGAGAACATCGATACCAACGGCGAGGAGCAGCACGAGCCCCTTGATCATGGACACGAGGTCGGCGCCGACGCCGAGCAACTGCAGACCGTTGTTGAGGAACGCCATGACCAAGCCGCCGATAATCGAACCAATCACAGTGCCGATACCGCCGGAGACGGCAGCACCGCCGATGAAGACTGAGGCGATAGCGTCGAGCTCCCAGCCGTTGCCGTCCTGCGGGCCGGAGGCGGTCGCGCGAGCCACATAGATCATCCCTGCAACCGCGGCGAGCACTGACATGTTCATCATCACGAAGAAGTCAACCCTGCGGTCTTTCACTCCGGAAAGGCGCGCAGCCTGGCGGTTCCCGCCGACTGCGTACACGTGGCGGCCAGCGACGGTTCGGTTCGTGATGAACGAGTAGATGATCACGAGGGCGACGAGGATGAGACCCGAGATTGGGAAGCTGGTGCCCGTGCGCCCCGTGGCGAACAGCCACCCTGCGCCAAGGAGCACGGCAGTGAGCAGGACCACCTTGGTGACGCTCACCCAGAGTGGTGCAATCTCGGCTCCAGCCCGCTGCTGCTTGCTCCGGAGGCGGAACTCGAAATAGATGACCCACACTGCCGCGAGCGCCGCCAACAGCATGGTCAAGACGTTGAACGGCACACCGATCGGCAGCTCGGGCAGATAGCCCGCACCGATCACGGTGAACTCGCGGGGTACGGAGATGGTGGTTGAATCACCCACCCACTGGTTTGCCCCGCGGAAGAGGAGCATTCCTGCGAGGGTGACGATGAAGGCTGGGACGCCAACGTAGGCGACCCAGAAGCCCTGCCACGCTCCGACCAGCGCCCCGAGCACGAGGCCGAGGACGATCGCGAGCGGCCACGGAACGTTCCACTCACTCATTGACTTCGCGACGACGACCCCGACAAACGCGGCGACGGAGCCAACGGAAAGGTCGATATGGCCCATGATGATTACCATCACCATGCCGATCGCAAGAATCAGAATGTATGAGTACTGGTTGACGACGTTGATGAGGTTGCCGCTCGACAGGGTGAGGCCGGTGCCTCGGATCATGAACGTGAGCACCTGGAAGATCACGATGATGACGATCAGGCTGCCAAGAATGCCGAGCTGTCTACCGACGGAGTTTCCGCCCCCAAACATCTTCTTCAAGTCACTGAAGTGAAAACCTGTTGAGTCATGCTGTGTGGTCATACTGCCTGTGCCTTCCGGGTGAGCGAGGTCATGCTCCGCATCAGTGATTCTGGGGTTGCTTCTGCGATCGGGAGGCAGTCTGTGACGCTGCCTTCAAACACGGTGTAGATCCGGTCCGAGATGCCGAGGAGCTCGGGGAGTTCGCTCGAGATCACAATGACGCCCTTGCCGGCTGCCGCAAGCTGATTGATGATCGCGTAGATTTCGTACTTCGCTCCGACATCGATGCCGCGGGTCGGTTCGTCGAGGATGAGCAGATCGGGGTCGGTGAACATCCACTTCGCCAGGACAACCTTCTGCTGGTTTCCGCCGGACAGCGTGTTCACGCCCGTGTCGACACTCGGGGTTTTGATGCGGAGGGCCTTGCGGTAGTCCTCGGCGACACGGATCTCCGCGTCTTCATCGACGACGCCTCGGCGTGCAATCTTGGAGAGTTTGGCGGAGACCACCGACCGCTTGATTGTGTCGAGGAGATTCAGCCCAAGGGTCTTCCTGTCTTCGCTAACGTAGGCGAGCCCCTCGCGGATGGCGCTCGCAACGTCGAGCAGCTCGACCGGCCTGCCGTCCTTGGTAATGCTGCCGGCGAGGTATGTGCCGTAGCTGCGCCCGAATATGCTCCGCATGAACTCGGTGCGGCCGGCGCCCATGAGGCCTGCGATGCCAACGACCTCGCCGCGACGGACGTTCATGCTCGCGTGCTTAACGACGAGCCGGTCGGCAACACTCGGGTGTTGCACCGTCCAGTCACGCACCTCGAAGAACACCTCGCCGATGTCGGCACTGCGGTCTGGGTATCTCGCCTCGAGTGAGCGGCCAACCATGCCCTGGATGATGCGATCCTCGTTGATGTTGTCGCCGACCTGGAGCGTCTCGACCTTTCGCCCATCGCGGATAATCGTGATCTCGTCGGCGATCTGCTCGATCTCATTGAGTTTGTGGCTGATGATGATGGAGGCGATGCCGCGGTCACGGAGGCCAGCGATGAGGCCGAGTAGGTGCTGCGAGTCGGTCTCGTTGAGTGCGGCGGTCGGTTCATCGAGAATGAGCAGTTGCACGTTCTTGTTGAGCGCCTTCGCGATCTCGACGAGCTGTTGCTTGCCTACGCCGAGCTGCTTCACTGCGCTGTCTGGGTCTTCCCTGAGGCCCACCCGCTCCAACAGCTCAACGGCGCGGCGGCGGGCGGCATCCCAATCGATGATCCCGCGACTCGCGATCTCATTGCCGAGGAAGATGTTCTCAACGATGGAGAGCTCAGGAATGAGTGCGAGCTCCTGGTGGATGATCGCGATGCCTGCCTGCTCGCTCGAACGGATGTCGCGAAAGCGCATCACCTCGCCGCGGAGCACGATCTCGCCGGAGTAGGATCCGAAGCCGTAGACGCCGGAGAGCACCTTCATGAGGGTGGATTTGCCGGCACCGTTCTCGCCGCAGATCGCGTGGACTTCGCCCTCGTTGACGCTCAGAGACACTCGCGACAGCGCCTTGACCCCGGGGAACTCTTTGGAGATGTTGCGCATCTCAAGGATGGGGGGCGCGTCGCCTGGTGCCACCGGAGTGGAGTTCATGTGAGCCTTCTTTGCCTCATGGTCATGCAGTGTGATCGAAGATGAACACATAATGTGAACGTTCACATTCGAGAATGGACTCCGCAAGACGAGTTGTCAAGCAGCAGGTTGACTACGGTTGTGTAACGGTGTGTGGCGTGGCGGTTGAGTCGCGAACGATGAGGCGCGGGTGCGCCGGTTCGAGTACCGGCGGCGTCTCCCCGCGAATCTCCGCGAGCAGCAGCAGCAGAGCCCGTCGCCCGAGCGCCTGGAAGTCCTGGTGCACCGTTGTGAGCGCTGGCGTCACATGCGCGGCGACAGGGATGTCATCAAAGCTCACAACGCTCACGTCACGTGGCACCTCGAGCCCCATGTCGCGGAAGCCGTGTATCAAGCCGATCGCCATGACGTCATTGGCAACGAACACCGCCGTCATGTCTCCGCGGTGCGCGAGTTCCACGCCGGCGGTGTGGCCAAAATCAGCGGTCCAGTCGCCACGTACCGGAGGAAATGGGCTGATATCGGCGTCAAGCATCGCGTCGAGGTAGCCCTGCATTCGAGACTCAGCCTCGACCCAGTCCTGTGGGCCGGCAAGGTGCACGACGTCCCGGTGTCCGAGCGAAATCAGATGCTCGGTGGCGAGTCGTGCACCCGCGACCTGGTCTGCCGAGAGCGTCTCCGCGGTCGCACCCGAGGCGGTTTGCAGCGTCACGATTGGGATATCCGCGCGCATCCCCGCGAGCACGTGCGACACTCGAGCCTGTGGCGCGAGTGCGATGAGCCCGTCCACGCGCTCGTTCTGCAGCTGACGCACCGCGGCATGGATCGAGTCCGCTGACACGTCGGGGAGGTTGAGTGTTGTCACTGAGTAGCCTGCGGCGCGAGCCGCCTCCTCGATCGCTGTGAGCGATGAGGTGGCCCCAAACTCGCCAGTCGTAGCCGACAGTACGCCGATGAGGTTGAGGCTATTGGTGACGAGCGCGCGTGCTGCAACGTTCGGGCGATAATCGAGCTGGGCGATCGCGTCGAGTACTCGCTGCCTGGTTCCCTCACGTACGCTTGGGTGTTCGTTGATCACCCGAGAAACCGTCTGGTGCGAAACTCCAGCAAGGCGCGCCACATCGCGGATGCTCGACATCCGTGCTCTGTGCTCTTGCTGAACCAACCCGGTCCCATGTTTCGTTTGATGTTCCGTGCCATTGTGCACGTTCACATCCCACTGTACGGTGGGGAAGGCGCTGAGGCCAAGTAGTGGCTCGTGCTGCAGGCGGCCAACGCACCTGACACCGTGAGACGACTGGAGACCGTGTGAGCTCGACTGACCGCCGTGGAACGCGACCGGGCGAAGGCGCCACGACGACGGGCAGCGCGCTGCTCATCGGGGAGGCCCTCGTTGACATCATCGACGATGCGGGGATTCGCCGGGAATACGTTGGGGGGAGTCCAACGAACACTGCAATCGGCGTTGCGCGGCTCGGCCTGCGGGCGGAGCTCCTCACGAGCGTTGGGCGCGACGACAGGGGCGAGCGCATTGCCGCACTTCTCGCAGCGGAGTCCGTCGAGCTGCTCCCGGCCTCGTGGCATGCCGGCGCCACCTCGACGGCGCTTGCCACGATCGCCTCTGACGGCAGTGCGAGCTACTCATTCGATATCGCGTGGACGCTCCCTGCCGCGGAGACGCGAGCGGTCGACCTCGTGCACGCAGGGTCAATCGGACTGTTCCTCGAGCCCGGGGGCACCGAGGTGCTGCGGGTGCTTCGCGAACGCGCCGCCGACTGCCTCATCACGCTGGACCCGAACATTCGGCCATCGCTACTCGGGGACCGTGACGCCGCGCTCGGGCGCTTTGTCGAAGCCGCGAAGGTCGCAGATCTTGTGAAGCTCAGTGACGAGGACGCAGCGTGGCTCTACCCTGGCTGTGCTCCGGAGCAGGCCGCCAGCTCGATACGAGAACTCGGCCCCCGCATTGTTGTAGTGACGCTCGGTGGAGAGGGCGCGCTCGCTGTGAGCGCTTCGGGAATGACTCGCATTTCAGCCGTGCCGGTAGTCGTAGCTGACACGATCAGCGCCGGGGATTCGTTCATGGCCTGTCTGATCGCCAGCTTGCTCGAGCTCTCGCTCGCGGGCGTCGAACTTGAGCTCGAAGCGGTGCTCTCCCGGGCCGCACACGCCGCTGCGATCGCGGTCTCGGCAGCTGGCGCGAATCCGCCAAGCCGAGCCGCACTCGACGCGGCTGCGGGGTCAATGCCGAAGGCGGAGTAGGCGCGAAAAACCCGGCGGGCATTCGACGTGAACGTCATCGAATGCCCGCCGGGTATCGGAGCAGAGCGGGTTAGCCCGTCGCTTCCCTGGTTTCCTCTGCTGCGTGGCGCGAGCACCGCGCAGCTGGCCCATCATACGGGGCGGCGTCCGCCGCCGCGTTGAAGCGATGCAGGCCGGAGCGCAGCGACTCGAGCTCTTCCTCGCTCCAATCGGCGAGTCGCTCGCGATACGCGTTCGACCACCGCTCCCGCACGTCCCCCAGTAGCCCAGAAGCATGCTCGCTCACGGTGAGCAGCTGCACGCGCCGGTCCTCGGGTGACTCCGTAGCTTCAACAAGCCCGAGGTCGCGAAGCTTCGCAACATGTCGACTCACTAGAGACTTGTCCATCTCGAGCCAGTGCCCGATACCCGTCGCGGTAATGGGCCCGCGTCGGTAGATGATCTGCAGCACGATCATGCTCAGGCCGCTGATTTCCGTGCTTACCTCGTTGGCGTAGCGGGTCCAGCGGGTGCGTGAGAAGGCAAACGCCTCAGAGAACTCGGAGATGATCCCCGCGACGATTTCCTCTTCTGGTGCTGTCGAGGTCATGATTCATCGTCCCTTTCTTCAGGGGGTCCGGTCCGTACCAGGGCGGTGGTTGTGGGAGCATGATCGGCCCGGTCGTGTCAATCAGCACACGGCTCGCCGGCTTCGTCTTGATCGTACCGCTGTCCCCGTTCTCACCCGTCCCGCTCAGCGCGGATTCAGCCTCCTGCAGTTCCGCGATCCGCTCGGCGTTGCTCTTCGTGTTGAGCGGAATATTCGGGATCATGATGATAGCGATCAGCGCGATGATCGCGACGGGGGATGCCGCGAGAAAGATATTGCCGATCGCGTGCCCGTAGGCAGACTCAACAACGTCTCGAATCGGGGCGGTGAGTTCAGCGATCTTCGGGAGCTTGCCGTCGGCGAGCATCTCAGCTCCGACCAGGTCCTTCGGGGGGAGCTTCTTGAGCCCTTCCGCGACATAGGAAGAAACCTGGTGGCCAAGTATCGCGCCCATCACCGAGATGCCTGCGGTGCCGCCAACGGTGCGGAAGAAGGTCACTGCTGAGCTCGCGACGCCCATCTCAGTGGGCGAGACCGTGTTCTGCACCACGAGCACGAGGTTCTGCATCGTCATGCCGACGCCGGCGCCAAGGACGGCCATGGAGATGCCAACGTACCAGTAGTTCGTGTCATAGCGGAGCTGGCCCATGAGCAAGAGCCCTGCCAGCAGCGCGACCGCGCCGACAACCATGTAGCGCTTCCATTTGCCGGTGCGAGTGATCAGCTGGCCCACGATGGTCGAAGCGATGAGCAGGCCGCCCATCATGGGAAGGGTGAGCAGGCTCGACTCGATCACCGATCGGCCACGGGCCAGCTGCATGTACTGGCCAAGGAACACCGCGGTGCCCATCATGGCAAGGCCGACCGCGATGGATGCGATTGATGCCATCGTAAAGGTGCGGTTCTTGAACAGCGTCATCGGGATAAGCGGCTCTTCGACGTTCAGCTCAACGAAGACGGCCGCGACGAGCGCTGCAACGCCGCCGCCAACCATCAGCACGGTCTGCCAAGACCACCACTCGAAGTTGCTGCCGGCAAGCGTGACCCAGATGAGGATGCTGGAGAAGCCAAGCGAGATGAGCGTTGCGCCCCAGTAGTCGATCTTGATCTTGCGCTTGGTCGTCGGCAAGTGAAGCGTGCGCTGCAGCATGATGATCGCGACGATTGCGATGGGGGCTGCAACGTAGAAGTTCCAGCGCCAGCCGATGGTGTCGGTGAGGAGCCCGCCGAGGAGGGGGCCACCGACGGTTGCAACGGCCATGATTGCGCCGAGGATACCCATGTACTTGCCGCGCTCGCGTGGGCTGACGATCTCTGCGAGGACGATCTGGGCGAGTGCACCAAGACCGCCGACGCCGATTCCCTGGAACACGCGGAAGGTGATGAGCCAGGAGGCGTCCTGTGCGAACCCGGCCATCGCTGAGGCCAGGATGAAGATGATGAGTGCTACCTGGAGCAGCACCTTCTTGCTCGTGAGGTCTGCGAGCTTGCCCCAGATGGGAGTTGCGATCGCGCTCGCGAGCATCGTCGCGGTGACGACCCAGGTAAAGGCAGCCTGGGTGCCGCCGATGTCGGCGATGATAATCGGCATCGACGTGCCGACAACGTTCATTGCCAGCATCGATACGAAGTTAGCGAGAAAGAGTCCGGCCAGCGCAAGGTTCTTGGCGCGACCAGTGAGGATCTCGGGTTGTTCTGTAAGTGTGGTTTCCGCAGGTGCTGCGGGGGTGCTACGGCTCATGCGGGTGTGAGGATCCTCTCAAAGTTGATAACGGTCAACTATATCTCGATGGTTGATGTACGTCAACTAATGGCAGGGCGAGTGCCTGAGTCGCCTGGCATCGCGAACCCTGGTAGAACCCTTGCTCGACCCTGAGATGGAGAGAATTCACCGCAATCTCCCCGTACGCTGAGAAATGTGACGAGACCAGAAGACGATGCCGACAAGGCGAAACGCTTAGGAAAGCCGATCGCGCGGTTTATGGCGCGCTGGCGGTCCGCTATCCGCAAGCGTCCCTGGCTCAACGTGCTCTACCGAGCGCTGATCACTGTTCTTGGCGCGCTCATCGTCGTGATTGGCCTCATCCTTGTCCCACTCCCAGGCCCAGGCTGGTTGATCGTCTTCATCGGGCTGACCGTGCTTGGCTCGGAATACCACTGGGCTCGGCGCATACTCGGCTGGCTGCGACGGGCCCTGGCTCGCTTCTGGGAGCGGTGGAACGCATGGCGCGCGCGTCGCGCCTCGAGGCGCTCGGGCCACGAGCCGGTGTCTCAGGAGAACACTCCCGCGCGCGGCGACGGCCGGGCAGTCGCCGCAATTGACGTGGAACGCGAGGTGAGCGAGCCGTTGAGTGCGGGAGAGGCGGCACCGCGGCGCGGCGAGGATCCTGAGAGGCTGGCCGGCTAGGGCGAGCCCAACACACCGCAGGCGGCCCGGGCTTCGCCCGAACCGCCTGCAATTGTGCTCGTTCCCTCAGCTGACGGCTGAGGGGGAGGTGCTATCGCACCATCGGGGCGTTGAAGAGGAACGGGTCGGTTCCGCCCTGGCGATAGGTCTCGGCCACCTTCGTTGCCGCGATGATGTGAAGCACAAAACCGGCAAGGTGGGCTACGCCGACAAGCAGCGGCCCGAGCACCGGAATCACGGCGAAGATCCAGCCGAAAATCAGCAGAGCGGTGCGCAGCAGTGCAAAGTTCAAGTTTGCTGCGTGGAGCGCGCGCACCTGCGGCGAAGACTTGGGGCTCTCAACGAGGAAGAAAATGAGCGCAGGAATCCAGAAGAAGAATACTGACAGCCAGTAGTTGGCCGTCAGGTTCGACAGCGGGTTCGTCGCACCGTTCTGCGGCTGGTAGTACCCCTGCGGTGCGCCGTAGCCTGGCTGTTGCGGTGCGCCGTAGCCAGGCTGCTGTGGTGCGCCGTAGCCTGGCTGCTGTGGTGCGCCGTAGCCAGGCTGCTGTGGTGCTCCGAAGCCAGGGGCCTGGGGAGCGTATCCGGGGGGTGGCTGCGGAGCGCCGAATGGCTGCTGCGGCGCACCGTAAGGTGGTGGCGGCGTCGGTGCGCCGAATGGGGGCTGTTCAAAACCGGCTGGGGCCTGCGGCGGCGCGTAGCTCGGCTGAGCTGTAGGGTCGCCAACCGGGAGGCCATCTCCCTGGGCAGCAGCGTCGTCTGGGGCCTCTGCAGCGGCCGGGGCTGGGACAGCGTCGACTGATTCAGCATCCCCGGAACCGGGGGCGCTGGAGTTCGTCTCAGGCGTCTCATCTGCGGGCCGGGCGTCCTCGGGTGGAAGCGTGGTCATCGGAGTCTGCTCCTTTAAAGTTGCGGGGTACGCGCGATCTCACGAGAAGCCATACGGCAAACTCGTCGGGCGTTCTTCGAGACTACCCCGAAGCTATGGCTTCGCCTAGATGAAATCGGGGCTCGGTGACGATGACGGAAGGATGGCCACGTCAGCGTGCCGGTCGAAGCGGTAGCCCGTGCCGCGAACCGTGCGGACGATGTCTTGGTAGTGGGCCAGCTTCACGCGCAGCCGGCGAATGTGTACGTCAATGGTGCGTGCGCTCGGGATCTCTTCACCCTCGGCATCTGCCCAGAGCGTCTCAATGATCTCCTCGCGCGCCACCGTGCGGCCCTCGCGGAGCACAAGGAACTGGAGCAGTTCAAACTCGCGGAAGGTGAGGTTTGCCGGAACGCTGTCGAGCAGAACACGCTTTCGCGAGAGATCCAACACGACGCCACTCGCCGCCCGGTCTGGGTCGCTCTGCGGCTTTCGGTGTGCGTGGGCAGCCGCTGGATCGCCGAGGGCGAGGCGAACGACGTCGACATCGCGACCGCCGGTTCCCTCCGGTGCGAGCGCAACTGCGGCGTAGGTTTCAGCGCTTGGCGCCAGCTGCGCGACGAGACGCTTGATCTCGGTGACGATCGCACCGATGCTTGGATCGTTCGAGGTCAGCTTGTCTTCAGAGAGGCCGACGTAAAGGGCGAAGCCTCGTACCTCGTTGTCGGTCGGACGCTGCTGGTTGGAAGGCTGGGTTGGAAGTGTGGCGATGGTAGCCATGATGATGAAGTCCTTTGATGTGCTCCGGGTGGGAGCGTTGCTGCGAATGGGGAGGCGTTCACAGGCCGGAGTTCTGTCGCGAAACGTGAATCGCGAGAAATCCTGAGTGCCTGTCGCCAGAAACAGAAAATGCGTGTGGCAGTTAGTTGCACATTCGGCAGCGCATACCGTCGCGACCGGCCATCATCATGCCGGTCATCCCAAAGTTCACCTCGGAGGCGGACTGGGTGCGAACGAAATTATGCATAACGTTAAGTTACGGGTGACTTGCCTTTCTGTCAAGTCTTAGATGGTGAAGCGGGCCGGGGCGGCGTTGGAGAGGCGCCGCCCCGCCCCGCGTCTGGGGCGAAGACCGGGGGTCAGCCAGCGGTTTCTCCGCTCTGCACCCATGAGGATCCGGTGTCGCGAGTTCTGGCTGCGAGCACCAGCTTTACCCGGGGGTATCGGATGAAGCCCCAGATCGCTGCGGTTAGCGCGAGTATCCCGATCGTGAGCAGCATGGGGGTCGACACCCCGCTCGAGAGGAGGAGGTAGCACTGGTAAATGCTGATACTGGATCCGACCACAACGAGCGTCCAATGCGTTCTGGGGCCGAGTTTGAACGGTGCTCGCTCGTGGAGATCCGGTCGTAGATATCGCAGGCGCAGTGAGGCGACTATCACCAGCACGAATATCAGTTGCACGACCCCTGAGACCGCGCTGGCGAGCTCGCCAAGGGGTACGCCCGCGAGCACTGGGGCGAGCCCGAGGAGGAGCAGTATTGTCAGCAGCCAGTGAGGCGTGCCAAAGCGCTTGCTCACGGCCCCGAGTCCGCGGGGGAACCAGCCATCGTCGATAGCGGCGAGCAGGCTCTTCGTCCCCGTCAACATCTGCGAGTTCATTGTGCTGATGACCGCTATCATCGCACCCCCGAGGATAAAGAAGGCCCACGCTGCAGGCGGCAGGAATTCTCCCCCGACGATACTGAGGGGCTTGTCGGCGACCTCCGCGATCGGGAGCACGCCTGCGGCAACGAGCGAGATGAGGATGTACAGCACGCCGGCAAGCATTGTTCCACCGATCATTGCTATGGGTATGGCCTTGCCAGGATTCTTCATTTCTCCGCCAAGCTCTACGACCACAATCGCACCACCCGTTGCGAAAGTGAGGAGCGCGGCGGCTTCGAGTAACTTGCCGAAGCCATCGGGCAAGACGGGTGGGTAGTTGACCCAGTCGACGTTCTGCATCCCGACGGCGATGAAGGTGGCGAAGCCGATAAACATGATCAAGCTCATGACGAGCCCTACGCGGGATCCGATGACCGCCCCGGCGAGGTTCGCCAAGAAAAAACCGACGATGATGACCACAGCCACGACGGTCGGGTTGAACACCGAGTTAAGGCTATTCATATACTGGCCCGCCGAGATTCCGTAGAGGCCGATACTTGACTGCGAGAGGAAGTGCACGAAGAGGGCGATGTAGCCAACGACGGGATGAATGAGCCGGGTTGAGTACGAATACACTCCTCCAACGGTCGGCATCGCTGAGTCAACCGCGGCGTAAGGAATTGAGACGATGACAATCGTTACGATCGCGATGGCGAAGGCGATGCTCACGCCGCCGCCAGTGAGCGCGATCGCCACCCCGGTGAGTGAAACGATCCCACCCCCCACGATTTGATTGAACGCGACTCCTATGGCTCCGGGCGTGCTAATTGTGCGCTTTGAGGTTGCTTTGGTTGAGTTGCTCTGCTGTCGACATCGTTGTCTTCCTTCCGAGTTGCGATGGCGAAACGGATGGGCACTCGGCCAGAGGCAACGGGAAGGACCTCAATAATCCCGTTCCCATTTCGGCTGGGGATTGAAGATATCAACGGAAATACAACCATTGCAACTGCTATTTGAAGTCGCCTACAATTGTGTCGTAACGAGATTTCGAGCGGAGACCTTGGTATGAGCGTTGCACAGAGTATCGACGGCGAGCGCCTCATAGCAGTCTTTACAGCTGTTGTTGAGCAACTGGGTCGCGCGCTGCCGCGAAGCTACGAGCTCGTCCTGCATGACCTCAGCAAGCTGCCCAACTCGATCGTGGCGATTAGCGGCGAGGTTACGACGCGCACCGTAGGAGACCCAGCTACCGACCTGCTCCTCAAACAAGCAGCGACCGGAAACTTCGAAAGCAGACTCGACTACGAAACGGGTTTGGCTGATGGGCGGAGACTCAGGTCATCGACGATGATCATCGAAGATGTCAGCGGTAGGCCGGTTGCTGCACTGTGCATGAACGCAGATGTCTCCGTCTGGGAAGAGTTTCGGAGCATCGCCCACCAGTTGGTCTCAATGAACGCCTCGCCGGGAGTGGCGACGGGCATCGCAGCAGCAGAAGTGGAACCAGCTAACCGGGAGCACATGGAGCCGGGAAGAGGGCACGAGACATTCGTGCATGACGTTGACGAACTTGCCACAATTCTTATCGGAGCGGCCATCAGGAACGTCGGTATCCCTACGACGCTCATGCACAAGAACCACAAAGTGGAAGTGGTCAGGGACCTCAAAGCGCGCGGGCTGTTTCTCCTCAAGGACGCTGTGCAACTCATCGCGGATGAGCTCAACGTCACCAGGTTCACGATCTACAACTACCTCAATCAAATCGCCGAGGAAGAAGAGCCATCTGGGCAAGAACCGGCCACATCGGAAGGAACGTCACATGAGTAACCAGTCATTTGCGGAGCGTGCCGATGCGACGACCGCTGCGGAGCTCCGCAGCATCGGCGGCACGAAGTGGGCTGACCCCGACATGATCGGCGCATTTGTCGCGGAGATGGACTTTGGGGTGGCACCCGAGATCAGAGAGGCGCTGCACCTCGCGGTTGAGGAAGGCGCCTTCGGCTACGCGCCACCGCGGATCACCGGCGCGCTCAAAGCGCAGACTGCGGAGAGGCTACGCAGTCGCCACGGCTGGAATGTGACCGGCGAAGACGTGTTCGCTGTGCCCGACGTGATCACAGCATACGAGGTGGCGATCCAGCACTTTTCCGCCCCGGGAACGAAAGTCATCGTGCCCACACCGTCGTACATGCCATTCCTGACGGTGCCGGGAACGCTTGGCCGCGAGGTCATCGAGGTGCCGATGCTGGAGGTTGACGGCATCTGGCAGTTTGATCTCGTCGGGCTGCAGGCGGCATTTGAAGCCGGCGGTGGCATCCTCGCCCTGTGTAACCCGTACAACCCGCTCGGGCGGGTGTTCACGCGAGAGGAGCTTCTCGCCGTGAGCGAGGTTGTTGACCGCAACGGCGGCCGCGTGTTCTCCGACGAGATCTGGTCCCCACTCGTCTACCCCGGCACAGAGCTCATGCCGTACGCGACGCTCACCGACGTCACTGCGGGGCACACGATCACCGCCACAGCAGCCTCGAAAGCGCGGAATCTGCCCGGCCTCAAGTGCGCACAGCTTGTCGTGTCCAACGCGGTCGACCGGACCCGGATGGCCGAGCTTGAACACTGGGCAGGCCGCGGCACCGCGACCCTCGGCATGATCGCTGCGACGGTCGCATACGCCGATGGCGACGCGTGGCTGGGAGAGGCGCTCGACTACCTCCGGGGGAACCGGGACGAGCTCGTCGCGTTTGTCGCCGAGCACCTTCCCGGGGTGCGCGTGACCTCGCCCGAGGCGACCTATGTTGCGTGGCTTGACTTCCGCGAGCTCGGGATCGAGGAACCCGCCGCATTCTTCCAGGCACATGCAGGCGTCGGACTCACCGAAGGCAGCGCGTGCGGCGAAGCCGGGCGCGGCTGCGCGCGCTTTATTTTTGCGCTGCCCAGGCCACTGATGCGTGAGGCGCTTGAGCGGATGCGCGCGGCGCTGAGCGCGCGATAGTGCGTGACTGGCGCACCCGCTACAGCAGCATGTGAGCCTTAGCGTGCGCGGGCGCGACGCCGCGCCTGGGAGAATGGGGGAGTGGAGCGACAACCCGAAGCCTGAGACCGAACCGCACCCCGAGCGCACCACCGCCGGCGTCGGGCCGTGGCCCGGGGGCCGCGAGGAGTGGCCTTCAGAGCCGCACTTCGATCCCGAGCTCCTCGAGCACGGCGACAGCAGAAACGTCGTTGACCGGTATCGCTACTGGCTCATGGAAGCGATCGTCGCTGACCTTGACGAGCAGCGGCACGCGTTCCACGTCGCGATCGAGAACTGGCAGCACGACATGAACATCGGCTCGATCGTCCGCAGTGCGAATGCCTTCGCCGCCGACACGGTGCAGATCGTTGGTCGGCGGCGTTGGAACAAGCGCGGCGCGATGGTGACCGACCGCTACCAACACGTCGAGCACCGCGAGAGCATCGAAGCGCTCGTAGAGTGGGCGCGGGCCGAGGGGATCCCGATCATCGCGATCGATAACGTCCCAGGGTGTGTCCCAATGGAAACATTTGCCTGGCCAGAACGCTGCGTCATGCTCTTCGGGCAGGAAGGCCCGGGGCTTTCAGACGAAGCGATCGCTGCCGCTGAAGCGGTCGTGGAGATCACACAGTACGGATCCACCCGCTCAATCAACGCGTCGGCCGCCGCCGCGGTGGCCATGTACTCGTGGGTGACCGCCCACTCGCCGCTCGCTCCCCGCGCGGCGTAGCGAGTTAGCCAGGGCCGTCGCTCAACGCTAGAAGAGCCTCCCCGCCGCCGCGGGCTCGGGTTCCTCGAGGCTGAGGAGCGCGCGCTTGCGGTCGAGGCCGCCCGCGTATCCGGTGAGAGACCCGTCAGCGCCAACGACCCTGTGGCAGGGGATGATGATGCTCACCGGGTTATGCCCAACTGCCTGACCGACGCGTTGTGCCAGCGCCCGATTGCCGAGCGCCAGTGCGAGCTCCCCATAGGTCGTCGTTGCCCCGTAGGGAATGTCGCCGAGCATGCTCCAGACCTGCTGTGAGAACTCGTCTCCGCGGGGAGCGAGGGGCACGTCAAACGCGTCGCGCTCGCCGCCGAGGTACTCCCTGAGCTGCCTGGCTGCCTCAACAAGGACGGCGTCCACGGGGTCGGCGCCTAGGCTCTCGCCGATGTCATCGCGCGCGGGCGGGTAGCGGTGATCGGGGAAATAGACGCCGGTAAGCGCGTGGCCCTCAGCCACGAAGAGAAGCTCGCCGAGAGAGGTCTCAAAATAGCCGTGCCTGGTTCCCATGGCGCCAGTGTAATGCGGTCACGGGAACGCCTGTCCAGTCGAACTCGCTGCAGTGCGATGCCTCGCGGCCAGGCACCCCTGCGATGTCCCCCAAGGAAATCGTCGTTCCGTGCGCCAAAAGCCAGCGGATCCCGGCATGGCTCATGCAGGCCGAGGAGTGTGGAGGACGCGACTGCGTCGCGGTTAAGTGGAGGGGCCGACGGGAATCGAACCCGCGTTCTCAGCTTGGGAAGCTGATGTCTTACCATTAGACGACGGCCCCGAGGGGCTCACCGGGAGGAAATCCCGACCCGTATGAGCGTAGCAGAATCTCGGCTGCCGCTCCGCACAGGGAGCGGCACGCCAAGAATCTTTAGCCGGCTGCCTCCGCTTCGCCCTGGCACACGGCGAGCTCGGTGAGGCGCGCACCCTGGTCGTCTGCGGACCAGGGGAGTTCAGCGCCTGTGAGGGCTGCAAGCTGGAAGGCAAGCGCCTGGGCGAATCCTGCCCCCGCTGAGGAGTTATTCAGCGCAACGACGACGGTCAGCCCGGTCGCAGGGTCGCTGTACGCGGCAGTGAGTGAGCCAGTCATTGCGCCGGAGCGGCCGACAAGGGGCCCGACCTTCTCGACGCCGAAACCGATCTGCCTGCCCTCGGTGTCTGGCTCGGTGGTTGGTTCGCCGGCCTCATCGCGCTCGGGGTTCTTCGCCGGCTGGAACTCGGTCACGACCTGTGAGGTCTTCTCGTCACCAAAGCCGCCGCTGAGGAACTTCGTGTAAAAGTCCCGCAGATCGGTCACGGTGGTGAGCGTTGCGCCAGCGCCACGCATCATCGACGGGGACAGGGCGCTCACCTCGGTGACGCCTGCCTCGCATACCGCGGCGCCGCCGGAGGCAGGATACGTGAGCGGCTTCAAGCTGCCCTCAGGCAGCTCCGTGCTCCCAAAGTTTGTCGGGTACGAGGTAGCTGCCATACCGGCAGGCTCGAACACGTGTCGCTTGAGCAGCTCCGCTGAATCGTCGCGCGTGTTCAGCCGGATGGCACGGTCGAGGAGTACCGCGTTGGTGTCCGAGAGGTACACGTTTGCGCCCGGCCAAGGCAGCGGCGAGCTCGCGAGACCGTTGGCGAGGAGTTCCTGTTCCGGCCAGGGGCGGGTTGGGTTGTTCGCGAATCGATCCGTGAAGCCCGCCTTGAAGTCTGCGAGGCCCGAGGTCTGGTCGCAGAGCTGCCCGTACGTCACGTCTTGGATGCCGGCCTGGCGCGGGAGGTCTTCCGAGACCTTCCGACCGAGCGACAGTTCACCCCTGCCTACCGCGTCGAGCAGCAGTGCGCAGACGACCGGTTGCGAAGCTTGGGCTCCGCGGAACTTCGTTGCTGCCGAGACACCGTCGCCAAACCCGCGAACGTAGGCGGCATCGTCACCCTGCCAAACCCCGACAACGGCCTCAGTAGAGCCCGAGAGCGCGAGCGCATTCGCCACAGCATCATCAATGCTCGTTGCGATTTCTGGGCTCACGGTGCTCTGGTCTGAGTTGCCGGATCCCGCGTTGCTGCCCGTGCAGGCAGTGAGGGTAAGACCGACGATCGCAAGCATGCTGATCGCGGCCACGGGGCCAACTCGTTTGACTCTGGAAAACACGAAACCGCCAATCTCGACCCGCAGGCGCGCGGGAGCACGAATCCCTCGATGATACTCTGTGTGGCTCCCAGTGTCGCTGAGCGCGCAGGGCGCGTAGAATGAAAGATGTGATGAATTTTGATGCCGCAGTGATCGCTGCCGTTACGCGCCACATGAATGATGACCATCTCGATGACAGTTTGCTCATCGCGAGGGCCTTCGGGTATCCGGACGCGACCGAAAGCACGATGGTCGGTCTTGACGCGAACGCTGGGATTTGGCGGGTGACCGATGCTGCTGGGGTGCATGACCTTCGAGTCGAGTGGCCCGGTGCGCCGATCTCCGACCGGCCACAGATCCGTCGCCAGGTTGTCGAGCTGTACAAGCTTGCCTGCGAGAAGCTCGGCGTTCCGGCGCGGGACGAGCATGAGCCCGCAGCCGACCCACACGGCGCACACGGTCACGGCGCTCATGGACACGGCGCCGACAACCCACACGCTGCGAACCCGCACGCTGCGAACCCGAACGCTGGCGACGCGGGCGAATCGGACGGCCCGAAGCCGTTCTCGCGCGTCGTCCGAGAAAGCTCGTGGTCTGATCACTCGAGCAGCGAGGGGGCGAGCTTCATGGAAAACATCATGCGCGGCATCGCTTCCAAGCAGGACTACGTTGATCTCGTAGCGCAGCACTTCTTCATGTACGAGGCACTCGAGGAAGCAGGCGAGCAGCTTGCAGGCAACCCCGCATACGAGGCACTGCACCCAGAGGCGCTGCTGAGGCTCGGCACGCTCAAGGTTGACCTTGAGCACCTCCTCGGCGCTGACTGGCGAAACGAGATCCGTCCCGTTCCCGCGACGGCGGCATACGCTGCACGCATTCGCGAAGTTGCCGCAGAGGAATGGGTCGCCGGCATCATCGCGCACCACTACACGCGCTACCTTGGCGACCTTTCCGGCGGGCAAATCATCGCAAAGCGAGTCGCCCGCCAGCACGGCTTCGACGGCCCAGGGATCGAGTTCTACGACTTTGAGGCGCTTGGCGATCTCAAGGCGTTCAAGGAGACTTACCGCGACGGGTTGGACGCGCTGGGCGAGACGCTCGACGCTGACGAGCAGCAGCGAATGGTGGACGAGGTGCGGGCCGCATACGCGTTCAACACCGCAGTGTTCGTCGACCTCGCCGCACAGAAGTCGGCGGCGTAACCCGCAGGGTGGCGCACGCCGGCTAGCCGCGGGTGTGCGCCCACACGACGGCTTGGAGTCGGTCGCGCACTCCGAGCTTCTGCAGCACGTTCGAGACGTGAGTCTTTACCGTTGCCTCTCCGAGAAACAATTCCCCAGCGACCTCAGCGTTTGTCTTTCCCTGCGCCAGGAGGAGCAACACGGCTCGCTCGCGGGGCGTGAGGCCGACCTCGTCCATCGCGAGTTCGAGGGTGGACCCAAGCGATGAGTGTTCGCTAGCCAGCTTCTCGTCTACCTGGGGCGGCGGCGCGGCGCCGTCAGCGCCGGAAGTTTCACCCGGCACGCCCTGGGAAGCTGCGCGCGCATGCGCTTCGGCAGCGGTGCTGCGCACCCGCTCGAGTACTGCCCCGGTGACTTCTGCGCCGAGAAGCGATCCGCCATCCGCGACGACTCGCACGGCATCGATTAGCTGCTCTGCCCGTGAGGTTTTGAGGAGAAACCCGCTCACCCCCGCGCTGAGCGCGTCAAACAGGTAGTCGTCGTGACCGAAAGTGGTGAGGACCAGCACCGAGGTTGCGGCCTGTGGGGCGGAAAGGATCTGCCGTGTCGCCTCAATGCCGTTCATACGCGGCATCTCCACGTCCATACAAATGACGTCGGGAGAGAGCTGCGCTGCGAGGGAGACCGCCTGCTCGCCGTCCTCCGCTTCGCCAACGACCTCGATATCCGGTTCGGATTCGAGGATGATTCGAAACCCCGATCGTACGAGCGCTTGATCGTCGACGAGGAGCACGCGAATGCGCGGTGCGGCGTTCGCGAAGCTCATTCCCGCGCACCCGCCGCAGTGCTGTCAACCGGTTCCGGTTGCCCGGCGGCCGGCCCCCGCGCGGCGCCGTCATCACCACCCGGTTGCGGAGCCGAGAGCGGCACCCGTGCGCGAACCATGAACCCGTCGCGTTCGCGGCGGCCTGTCGCGACGGTTCCGCCGACTGCGCCGATCCGCTCCCGCATGCCGCGCAGCCCGAGGCCGCCCTCGTCTGGCTGGCCTCCAGTTGGGCTGTCTTCCCGTGGGGGAAAACGGCGGGCGACTCCGGTGTCCGTTACCTCCACCTCGATCGCCTGGGCGTCGAAGCGGAGCCGCACGTTGGCCTCAGCGCCCCTCCCGGCGTGCTTTCTCACGTTCGTGAGGCTCTCTTGCGTAACGCGATACAGCGCGACATCAACGAGGAAGGGGATCGGTCGCGGCTCACCGACAACGATAAACGTCGTCGGCACGCCGGCGCCCTGTGCCTCTTCGACGAGCGTGGGGATCTGGCTGATGCCAACCGTCACCCTGCCGTCCTCGTTCTCCGGGGTGCGGAGCGTGTGCACGAGCGCTCGAAGCTCTGCGACGGTCGTGTGCGCGCTCTCCTCGACGACTCCGAGCGCGAGCGCGGCCTGAGCCGGGTCCCGATCGAGGCTTCTGCGCGCTGCGGCAGCCTGGATTCCCATCACCGACACGTGGTGCGCGACGACGTCGTGAAGCTCGCGAGCGACTGAGAGGCGGTCGAGCGCAACAGCCTGGGCCGCGCTGGTTTGCCGCTCGAGCTCAAGCTCCTTGCCCTGCGCTTCAAGCTTCGCCTGTGTGCGCGCGGCAACCCACGCCCGGTGGCCGAACGCGATCGCCCCGCCAAAGTAGAGCAGGTTCGTGATGATCTGAATGACCGCGTACGTCGCGTAGGCCGAAAAAATCCCATACCGCGGCGCCCCAAGGAAGTCCTCTGTGGAGGACGAAGCAACGATGAGGGAGATCACCAACCAAGCGATCATCGCTGTCGTGATTCCGAGGAGAGCCCAGGCGGCAAGAGCTCGGCGCGGTTCCCAAGCGGTGACCGTGTAGATCGCGATGAACAGGCAAATGTTGATCACGAGAATCTCGGGTACCCCGAATTGACCGCACACGAAGAACCCGACCGCGACAACCACAGCGACAGGAATCGGCGCGAGGCGGCGCAGCGCGAGCGGCAGCGTGCACAGCGCGACCCCCACGATCCAGAGCCAGAGGGCAGGCGGGTCCCCAAACATGCCCGTGCGCGCGTAGAGCAGAGAGGTCGTCGTCGCGCCAACAGCAAGCACGGCCGCGAGCAGAATGTCGCGCCGCAGCGCTGGCGCATCCGGGCGCGGGCGCGCCCACTCAGCGGAGCGGCCGGCATGCGCGACGGGGCCGGCTGCTGCAACTGGAGGCCACTGATCGCTCATGATCCAAGGGTATATCGGCCGCTTCACGCGCAGCATCCACCCACAGGGGGAGGGCGGCGGCGCTGGGCGCAGTGGAATCCGCCGTCTGGGGGAGGCAGTACGAATCGTATGCAAATAGCCTGAGAGTAACGAAAGGGGCAAGATGATCGACATTGCAGGAATCACCCGCAGCTACGGCGATCGCCGCGTGCTCGACGAGGTGAGCTTCCGCGTCGAAAGCGGGCGAATGACCGGCTTCGTTGGGGCCAACGGCGCGGGCAAGACCACGACCATGCGCATTATTCTCGGTGTGCTGTCTGCCGACAGCGGCACCGTGAGTCTCGACGGCAAGCCGATCACCGCCAGTGACCGCGCACGCTTCGGGTACATGCCTGAGGAGCGCGGGCTCTACCCGAAAATGGCGGTGCTCGAACAGTTGATCTACCTTGGGCGTCTCCACGGCATGTCAACGGCGGCCGCGAAGGAATCCGCGAACGGCCTGCTCGATCGCCTCGGACTCGCAGAGCGAGCTGGCGATCACCTTGAGAGCCTCTCGCTCGGTAACCAGCAGCGCGCACAGATCGCGGCTGCCCTCGTGCACCAGCCGATCGCGCTCGTGCTCGACGAGCCCTTCTCGGGACTCGACCCAATGGCCGTCGAGGTCGTGCTCGGCGTGCTGCAGGATTACGCAGCGCAGGGCGCACCCGTACTGTTCTCCTCGCACCAGCTCGACATCGTCGAGCGCCTCTGCGATGACGTCGTCGTGATCGGTGGCGGCAGGGTCCGAGCGCAGGGATCGCGCGAGGGGCTGCGCGCAGAGCACGCGGGCAAGGTTTTCGAGTTGGACCTCGTTGGCCAGGCAGCAGATGCCGGCTGGGTGCGGGAACAGCAGGGCGTCACCGTCACGCACCTCGACGGCGGCTTCGCCCGCTTCGAGGCAGAGAGCGATGAGGCCGCCCAGGCCGTGCTCGCGGCCGCGGTGAGGCAAGAATCAACCGATGTGCGCAGCTTCTCGCAGGTCACGCCATCGCTCGCCCAGATTTTCAAGGAGGTCATCCGATGAGCGCCGCACCAGTTACCCAGCTTCGCCCGAGCGCGACGCACCGCCAACTCAGCCCAGCGCAGGGGGCGTGGATCGTCGCCGAGCGCGAGATTATGACCCGACTGAAGAGCAAGGCGTTCGTGATCTCCACCGCGATCCTGCTGCTCGTCGTCCTCGCTGGCGTAGTGATCGGTGGGCTCGTCTCGCAGAGCGGCGGCTTCGGCGGGCCGACGAAGGTGGCCGTGGTTGCCGGGGCATCCGGGGCGGCCGGAAGCGCGGGCCTCGAGGCTGCCCTCGGGGAGTCCTTCGAGGTGACGGAGGTTGCGGATCGCG
Organism: Leucobacter komagatae; assembly: GCF_000834055.1. Classification (GTDB taxonomy): domain Bacteria; phylum Actinomycetota; class Actinomycetes; order Actinomycetales; family Microbacteriaceae; genus Leucobacter; species Leucobacter komagatae_A. Next base: position 93,106 of record NZ_JXSQ01000008.1, on the reverse strand, counting down.
CGGCCGCCGAGGAGCTCGTGCGCGACGGTGACGCCGACGCAGCGATTGTTGCCGGCGGTGACACCCCCGTCGGGCTCACGGTGATCGCGAATGACAGCCCGCCGGGCGACATTCTGCAGGCGCTCTCCGCCTCACCTGCGGTCGAGCTGCTCGACCCGAGCGAGACGAGCTTCATGCTCGGGTACCTCATTGCTATGGGATTCGGCATGGTGTTTTACATGACGGCGATGACGTTCGGCATGACCATCGCGCAGAGCGTTGTTGAGGAGAAGCAGACTCGCATCGTCGAGATTCTGCTCGCCACCATCTCGGCCCGCACGCTCCTCGCAGGCAAGATCCTCGGCAACAGTATTCTCGCGCTGAGCACGGTGGTCGCTGCCCTTGCGCTTGCCTCCGTCGGCATGCTCGCGACCGGGCAAGACATTCTGCTTGGCGAACTCGGGACCGCGCTCATCTGGTTCGGGATCTTGTTCGCGTTCGGCTTTGTCCTCGTCGCCGGGCTCTATGCCGCCAGCGCCGCGCTCGTCTCGCGCCAGGAAGACATCGGTTCGGTCTCGAGCCCCGTGATGATGCTCGTCATGATCCCGTTCTTCCTCATCATCTTCTTCTTCAACAACCCGAAGGCGCTCGCGATCATGAGCTACGTGCCATTTTCGGCGCCGACCGCGATGCCGATGCGCCTGTACTTCGGAGACGCTGCGTGGTGGGAGCCCATCGTGTCGCTCGCCGTACTGCTCGTCTCGATTGCGGTCGCGCTCTGGATCGGATCGCGCATTTACGAGAACTCCATCATGCGCACCGGTGCCCGTGTGAAGCTCAGTGAGGCAATCAAGGGGTAGTCCTTGCGCTCTGCCTGACGCTCGGCACTGATGGCCCTCGGGAACTCCCGGGGGCCATCAGTGCGTTCGGCGCGCTGCCCGGTTGGGGCATGCGCTGAGTGTGGTGCAACTGTCGGGTCGTCGGCGTCGGCGTTGTTGTTGTTGTTGTTGTTGTTGTTGTTGTTGTTGTTGTTGCTGTTGCTGTTGCTGTTGTTGCTCTTCCAGTCGTAGCCGCGGTATCTCTGTGATCTGCAGAAGCTCTGCCGTTTTCGGGCCGGTGCGACATGGTTATTGCAGATCCCAGAGTTACCGCCGCGCGATCCACCCCGCTGGCCCCGCAATCGCGCCCAGTCGACCGCATTCTGCGCGGGGCAGGGTTGACAAATATCCCGGAGCCTCCTAGGTTCATTAGTGAAGTAATGAACCAGAGAGGTGGATAGGATGCGCAGAGGGAACTACACCCCGCGAAACACGAGGTAGCAATGTTTGAAGACTCAAGGCCGATCTTTCAGCAGATCGCGGAGGGAATCGTCGACGACATCCTGCGCGGACGGTACGCAGAGGGCGAGCAAGTGCCATCGACGAACGAGCTCGCCGCCTACCTGCGGATCAACCCGGCCACGGCGGGCAAGGGCCTCGGCCTCCTCGTTGACCAGGGGATCCTTGTCAAGCGGCGCGGGATCGGCATGTTCGTCGCAGACGGGGCAACAGAGCGCGTTTCCGCCGAACGGCGCGAGCGCTTCGCAGCAGACTTCATTCAGCCGCTCATCGCGGAGGCCAAGGCCATCGGCCTCGACCAAGAGGCGCTCATCCGCCTCATCGCTGAGAGCACACCAGGCGGGGCCCCCGACGGCGGCCCGCCCCACACAGATTGAGAAACCAATGACCTACGCGATAGAAACCCGCGGCCTCACGCGGTCCTACGGTGACACCCGCGCACTCGACGACGTGACCGTGCGGATCCACGCCAACACCATCACGGGCCTCCTCGGGCGAAATGGCGCGGGCAAGACCACGCTCATGGCGCTCGCAACGGCGCAGGTGCTCCCCACCTCCGGTGAGGTGCTGATTGACGGCGAGCAGCCGTTCGAGCGCACGAGGGTGCTTGAAAAGCTCTGCTTCATCCGCGACAACCAGCGCTACCCAGATAACTATCGCTTGAAGCACGCGCTGCGTGCCGCGCGAATCTTTTATCCGAACTGGAGTCAAGAGCTGGCCGACGAGCTCGTCGCCCTCTTTCGGATCCCGGCGAAGACAGACGTCGCGAAGCTCTCGCGCGGCCAGTTATCTTCGCTGGGGATCGTGCTCGGCCTCGCCTCACGCGCCCCGATCACGTTCTTCGATGAGCCCTACCTCGGCCTCGACGCGACCGCCCGTATGTACTTCTACGACGCACTGCTGCGCGACTACCAGGAGGTGCCGCGCACGATCGTTCTCTCGACGCACCTCATTGACGAGATGGATCGCCTGCTTGAGCGCGTGGTGATTCTCGAGCGGGGGCGTGTGGTGCAGGACGCCGATGTTGACGAACTTCGGAGCGCCGCGCACACCGTGGCAGGACCGGCTGCGGCGGTCGACGCGTATGCAGCGGCTCGGAACGTGCTCAGCACGCACCGGGTCGGCGGGCTCGCAACCCTCGTTGTTGAGGGCGCTCCAAGCGCGATGGATCTTCAGGCTGCCGAACGTGGTGGCGTTGAACTCGGCCCCGTCTCGCTGCAGGAACTCGTCTCGGCGTACGGTTTCGACCGTGATCAGGGCCAGGACAGCACGCCCGTGGCCGCGACACTGACCAAGGAGGCACGCGCATGAAGCCGCTCATGAATGTCACCAAGATGCACCTGAATAAACCGCAGATGATGTTCAGCGCCCCGGCACAGATCGTCGGTACCGTGATGGTGGTCACTGCGCTCATCTCCCTGATTCTGCAACGCGCCGACGTCTTCGGCGGGATGGGCGGCTATCTCGGCGTTATGCAGCAAAACAATGCCCTGGTGTTCGCGCTGCCCGGCTTCTTGATCTACTACGGCGTGCAGGCGATCGCGACGACCTACCCGTTCGCGCTCGCGCTCGGGGTCACTCGCCGCTCATATGTGTGGGGAACGGCGCTCGCGAACATCATTCTGTCTGCCTATGTCGCGCTCCTGCTGCTCGTGCTGCTCGGGCTTGAGCTCGCCACCGACCACTGGTTCGCGAACATTTATGCGATGGATGTGTCCGTGCTCGGCAACGGCAACCCGCTCGTGTTGGTGGTGACCGCATTCCTGCTCACCTTTGCGTCAGTCTCCATCGGTGGGTTCTTTGGTGGGGTGTGGGTTCGCTTCGGATCGAAGGGTCCGCTGCTGACGGCGCTCGTGCTCGCCATTGTGGTCGCGGGCCTGTTGTTCCTCGTCGTGCCTTTCTCGCAAGAGATCATCGCCGCGATTACCAGACCGCTGCTCGCGGCAGTGGGTCTTGCTGTTACGCTCCTCGCGCTGCTGGGCACCTGGATCGTGATGCGCAGGGCGTCGGTGAGGTGAGGGCAGAGGTGCAGCACGGTGAGCTCCGGCGTGCTGCACCCGCGCAACGACCGCCATACCGGGCGGCACGAAGCTGGGCCGCCCGTGCAACAATGACGGTGTGTACGTAACCCTGAGCACCACCTCCGCCCCGGTCGAAGACCTCACCTTCCTGCTCCACAAGCATCCGGGCCGCGCGCACACGCGGAAGCTGTCGGTTGGCGAGGTCAGCGTCGCATGCACGGAGCTCACCCAGGAGCGCTGCACGGTTGCGCTCATGCTCGACGTCGACCCGATCGGGCTGCTGCGCGGGCAGGGTGCAGCGCACGAGAGCTTCACGCTCGGGCAGTACGTGAACGACCGACCGTACGTAGCATCGTCGCTGTTGACCGGGGCAATCCGCGGCGTATACGGCACCGCGCTCGCCGGCAACTGTGATGCTAGGCCAGACCGGGTCACTGCACCGCTCGACCTCGAGGTGCACCTGCCAACGGTCGCTTGCGTCGACGGGGCGAGCCTGATCGAGCGTCTCTTTGAGCCGCTCGGTTGGCGGGTCTCGGCGACCGCGCTCCCGCTCGACCCTGAGATTCCCGCGTGGGGCGAATCCCACATTTTCGACGTGCGACTCACGGGCACGGCAGTGCTGCAGCACGCCCTGCAGCAGCTCACGATTCTGCTGCCAGTACTGGACGACGCGAAGCACTACTGGGTGGACCAGACGGAGGCAGAGAAGCTCCTCAGGCACGGCGGGGACTGGCTCGGTGGGCACCCCGAACGCGAGCTCATCCTGCGCCGATTCCTCAAGCATCAGCGCGACCTCATCGCGGCAGCGGGTGCGGCTACTGGCGGGGCGGTGTCGGAAGCTGACGCATCCGCGCGCGCTGGCGGCAGCGAGAGTGAGCAGCCGGCACGTCCGCAGTCGCTCGCGCGGCAGCGGCGGGAGGCCGTGCACGCTGAGCTCACGCGGCTCGGCGTATCGAGCGTGCTCGACATGGGCTGCGGGCAGGGCGCGCTCCTCGCTCCGCTCGCCCGCGACCGGCGCATCACCAGGCTCGTCGGAGCGGACGTGTCGGCGCGTGCGCTTGCCCAGGCGGCCCGCCGGCTGGGGCTCGACGATGCCCCTGACGCGATCCGCGACAAGGTGGGGCTCATTCAGGCCTCGCTCACCTACCGCGACGACCGGCTCGCGGGCTTCGACGCGATCGTGCTCATGGAGGTCATCGAGCACCTTGACCTCGAACGGCTCCCGGTCGCCGAGCGCACAGTCTTCGCTGACGCGCGGCCGGAGCACGTGCTCGTGACGACGCCAAACATCGAATACAACGCCGCCTACCCCGGGCTCGCTGCGGGAGAACTGCGCAACCACGACCACCGATTCGAGTGGACCCGCACCGAGTTCGCCGGATGGGCAGAACGGGTCGCGAGCGCACACGGCTACACGGTCGAGCTGTCGGGAGTCGGACCCGCAGACGCTGACCTTGGAGCCGCCACGCAGCTCGCGGTGTTCAGCCGACAGCGACACACAGACACCGGTGCCACCGTAGCCACCGCACAGCCAGGAGAAACCGCATGACCGAGATTTCGATCCCCGAGGTCGCCCTCGTACTGCTCGTCGGGGCGTCTGGCTCGGGCAAGAGCAGTTTCGCGCGTGAGCACTTCGGGCGCTACGAGACGGTGTCGAGCGACGAGTGCCGCGGCATCGTGTCGAACGACCCGAACAACCAGGCGGCGACGCAACCCGCGTTCGAGCTTCTCCACACGATCGCGGCGAAGCGCCTCGAAGCGGGGCTGCTCACCGTCATCGACGCGACGAACGTGCAGCCCGCGGCCCGCGCCTCGCTCGTCGCGCTCGCGAAAGATCACGACGTGCTCCCCGTCGCGATCGTGTTCGACCTCGCCGAGACGGTCCTCACCGAACGCGACGCCGCCCGCGCCGATACCCCGCGCGGCGCGCAAGTGATTCGCCGCCAGCAGAGCCAGCTGCGCCGCTCCATGCGCGGCCTCAGGCGCGAGGGGCTGCGCGGCGTGCACGTGCTCAGCACACCAGAAGAGGTCGCATCGGTGCGGATCACGCGGCGCAAGCTCCTCACCGACTTCCGTGACGACCACGGCCCGTTTGACGTGATTGGTGACGTGCACGGCTGCCTGCCCGAGCTCGAGGAGCTGCTCGGTGAGCTGGGGTACGCGATCCAGCGCGACGACGCTGGGCGCGCTGTCGACGCGACCCACCCTGCGGGGCGCCGCATCCTTTTCCTCGGTGACCTCGTCGACCGCGGGCCAGACTCGGCCGGCGTGCTCCGGCTCGCGATGGGCATGCACAAAGCCGGTCACGCGTTTGCCGTGCCGGGCAACCACGAGGAGAAACTCGTCGCCGCACTCGATGGCAAACGAAAGACCTTCACCCACGGGCTCGCCGAAACCATGCTCGAGCTTGCGGGCGAGGGCGACGATTTTCGGCGCGAGGTGCGCGACTGGGCGCACGGACTCGTCTCGCACCTTGTGCTCGACGACGGCAAGCTTGTTGTCGCCCATGCCGGGCTGAAGGAAGCATTCCACGGGCGCAGCTCGGGTCGCGTACGGGCATTCGCGCTGTACGGCGACACGACCGGCGAGACCGACGAGTACGGGCTGCCCGTGCGGCTCGACTGGGCCGCCGACTACCGCGGGAAGGCAATCGTGCTCCACGGGCACACCCCGGTGCAAGAGGTGGAGTGGCGCAACAATGTCATGTGCCTGGATACGGGCTGCGTTTTCGGTGGAAAGCTCTCAGCGCTCAGGTACCCCGAGCGCGAGGTCGTGCAGGTGGCCGCCCGCGAACGCTACGCTGACCCCGTCCGTCCGCTCGCCGCCCCGCGCGGTAGCGCGGCCGTTGTTGCGAGCACGGCTCCGGTCGAGAGCGCGGCTCCGGCCGCCCCCTCTGACGGGGGAGGATCCGCTAGCGCAGGAGCCGCGGGCGAGGCGGCCGCGCACCAACGGGCCACGCCCCGCACCGCCGGAGAGCTGCGAGCGACCGACGTGCTCGGGCGCCGCGTCATCGAGACGTCCCTCCACGGCAAGGTCGGTGTGCGTGCGGAACAGGCGGCGGGCGGCTTCGAAACGCTGAGCCGCTTCGCCGTCGCACCCTCGTGGCTGCCGTACCTGCCGCCGACGATGTCACCTTCGCCAACGAGCTCCGAGCCCGGCTACCTTGAGCACCCGCGCGAGGCGTTCAAGGTGTTTGCAGCGGCCGGCGTCGAGCGCGTGGTGTGCGAGGAGAAGCACATGGGATCGCGCGCGGTCGTGCTGCTCTGTCGCGATGCTGAGACGGCCGCGCGGTGCTTCGGCGGCGAGCCAGGCGAAACCGGCATCGTGTACACCCGCACCGGTCGTGCACTGTTTGAGCGCGACACCACCGAGGCGTTCCTCACGGGGCTGCGCGCTGCGGCGGACTCAGTCGAGCTTTGGGACGAACTCGGAACCGACTGGGTGCTGTTCGACGGCGAAATGCTGCCATGGTCGCTCAAGGCCGGCGAGCTACTCACGGGCGTCTACGCGCCCGCGGGGGCGGCCGCCCGAGCGGGGCTTGGGGCGGCCGTGGCCGGGTTCGCGGACGCAGCCGCCCGCGGCGTCGACGTCGCCGCGCTCGAAAGCCGGGCCGCCACACGCCTTGAAGGCGCCGAGGCCTTTACCCGGGCCTACCGCCGCTACGTGTGGCCAACTTCGGGACTCGACGGAGTGAGCTTCGCCCCGTTCCAGGTGCTCGCGACGGAGGGGCGTGCGCGGTACGCGGATCCGCATCCCTGGCACCTCGAGATCATCGACCGCCTCGCGGCCGCCGCCCCCGAACTCGTGCGCCGCACACGCAACCTCACCGTCTCGCCCGCCGACGAGGCGAGCGTCGCCGAGGGCGTCGCTTGGTGGGAGGAACTCACCGGCGCCGGCGGTGAGGGCATGGTCGTGAAGCCGGAGGCCTCGGTCGTGCGCGGGCCGAAGGGGCTCGTGCCGCCAGGGCTGAAGGTGCGCGGGCGCGAGTATCTGCGGATCATCTACGGGCCCGAGTACCTTGAGCCGAAGAACCTCAGTCGGCTGCGCGAGCGAGACCTCGGGCGGAAGCGATCGCTCGCGGCAAGGGAGTTCGCGCTCGGCGCCGAGGGCCTCGATCGCTTCGTTGCCGGGGAGCCGCTGTGGCGGGTGCACGAGGCGGTCGCCGCGGTGCTCGCGCTCGAGTCCGATCCGGTCGACCCAAGGTTGTAGCGGTCTTCGCACGCTGACCGGGAAACCCTTCGGCGCACACTGGGCAAGTTCCCGGCCACGGCATAACCGCGAGGGAGTACCTTGGGAACAGGAGGCATCATGCGAGACATTGAAGTGCAGTTGGCAAGCGGGGAAACTCGAACATTCGGAGACCTGGCGCCCGGTGCGGCACTCGTGGTGAACGTCGCCTCGAAGTGTGGGTTTACGCCGCAGTACGCCGGTCTCGAGGAGCTCCACCGCGAGTTTGGCGAGAGGGGCCTCACCATCATCGGGATGCCCTGCAACCAGTTCCTCATGCAGGAGCCTGGCAGTGACGAGGAGATCGCCGAGTTCTGCTCGGTGAACTACGGCGTCACGTTCCCGCTGCTCGCGAAGGGGAAGGTCAATGGTCGAGGCACCGAGCCACTCTTCAAAGAACTGCGGCGAGGGAAGGACGAGTCTGGCGCGGCGGGCCTCGTGCGCTGGAACTTCGAGAAGTTCCTCGTCTACCCAGACCCGGCAGGAGGCGGCTCCCCCCGCATTCGGCGATTCCGGTCGTCGACGGAACCCGGAGACCCGGTAGTTCGAGAGGCAATCGAAGAGGCACTGGCCGCAGCGTAGTAGCCCGCGGGCGCTGCTCGCGTTTTGAAAAAGTGGTGGTGCGCCAGACAGGCGCACCACCACTTTGCGTTCTGGGGTGCAGTCATGCTCCGGATTCGGACGGGGCCGGGACGGAGGCTTGAGACTGCCCTTCAGAGCCGGGCGATCTCCTGGCGCGGTCGCACAGCCAGATCGGTGAGCTGCACGTCGGCGGGGGCGTCGACGGCGAAGCGGACCGTCAACGCGACGGACTCCGGCCGAATGTAGCGGTCTGCCTCGTAGGAGGCTGCGGGGATGTTGCCGCGCAGCATCGCGGTGTCGGTCTGTCCAGGCGCAATGGTCACGACGCGAAGCCGATGCGGTTCCTCGTCAATGCGGAGCACATCTGCGAGTCCGCGGAGCGCGTGCTTCGTGGCGGTGTACACGGCCGACCCGGGCACGGGCCGCGTGCTCGCGCCGGATCCAATGAACACGACGGTCCCTGCCGCGGCTCGCAGCAGCGGCAGCGTGAGTCGCGTGAGCTCGGCTGGTGCGGAGACGTTGAGCGCAAAGTTCTCGGCCCAGTCGGTCGGCGTTGCTACCGCAACCGGAAGGGATCCGCCCCGCGCTGCCGCGTGCACGAGCACGTCGAGCCGGGTGAGTGCTGTGGCGTTCGCGGTGAGCGCCTCAGTGTCGGTGAGGTCGATTGTCCAGGTCTCTGCGCCGGTCTCCCGTGCGAGCTCGGCGAGCCGGTCACCGTTGCGGCCGACAGCGATGACGCGGTGCGTCGCGACGAGGTCGCGAACGATTTCGGACCCCATGCCTCCGGTCGCGCCGGTCACGAGGGCTACTGGGCGGGAATCAGGCACTGAGTGCTCCTTCGCGGATCGGTGGTGTTGCTGCCAGGGTGGCGATCCCGAGCGCGCTGAATGCGACCCTGTCGGTCTCGCGCAGCATGGGCGGATCAGTTCCAGGCATTGGGCTAATGATGGTGCCGTGGAGGGTGTCGTCGGCGGGAATGCCGCTGAGGTGGACGGCGGGGTCGAGTGTGCCCGACGTGCCGATGAGGCGCCCTGTTGCGGGGTCGATGTCGATCCCAGCGGTAGAAACCGGGGCCTCGCCCGCGCGTGATCGGATATTGAAGACGCGGGCCCGTCCCGCATTGAACAGTGACACGGTCAGTGGATCTTCGCTCGACCGCGCGTCGTGCAGGTGCATCCAGGAGTCGATCAGCACGCGCGCTGTCACCTGGGAGTTGCTTACGGCTGAGGAGCTCGCGACGAAGCCGTTCGTGTTGACGTCGAGTGACGCCTCCGGTCCGATGAAGTGCACGATCCCCGCTGCGGCGAGGGCGAGTAGCTCATTGTTGCGGAACGCTGGCGGGCCCGAGCCAACCATGCCGCCGAGCGAGTTGAGCAGCGCTGCCCCGCTGCTGCGGGATTCCGCGTCAAAGCCGCCGAGGGTGCCGAGCTGTGCGGCGAAGCCGCGCGCCGAGCTCACCGACCACAGCCCGGCCTTCACCGGACTGGCTGCGCCGCGATCGACCTCCCGCAGGTCGGCTGCTACGCGTTCGATCACCCAATCGTTGAATTCCGCTGGCGCCCCAAATGGCCGATTCACCGGGCGGATCTCGCCCGCGAGGTCGAACCGATCCGCCTGTGAGGGGATCAGTGGGGCGACCGCTGCCGCTACCACGTCGGCGGTTTCGGCCAGGCCCGCGTTGGTGGAGCCGTCGATGATGGGTGCGATCGCACGCCGCACGGCGTCGTCGATCTTGGTAAGCGTGGCGTCGGGGGCGTCGCCGAGCGCCGCTGGGGTGACGCGGCGTAGCGTGGTGGCGTGCGCGAGGAACGCGTCGCCGACGATGCGTGGCCAGAGGAGCCTGTCGAAATTGATGGGGCGTCGCACCGAGCTCCAGTCGACCTCGTTCAGGAGGGTTTGCGCGGCGCGCGGAGGGAGTCCGCCGTAGCGCGACTTTGCGCGAAACGGCACGCCGCGCCGGGAGGTGACATGGAGGACTGGTTCCCGGCCGGAGGGGACGTAGCGCAGCCCGCCAGGTGCGTCGGGTTGGGGCGCGTAGCTGCCGCCGCGACCGAGCGTGAGAAGGGTCACGGTGTCGAAGAAGCCCATGCCGAGGCCGCGGACGATCGCGCGTTCGCCTGGCAGGATCGCGTCGAGCTGTTGCTCAACCGGGCTGCCCTCGCGCACCCACGTGAGTTCGTCGCGCTGAGCGGTTTTTGCTTCGAGCGCCGCGTCCGCTGGCGTCGCCTTCCGCGGGAGCCAGCCGGTTGCGGCGATGACGCTGTTTGCGAGTACCTCTGTGGTGCCCTCGGGCGATGGGCGGTCGAGGGCGATGTGCTCGACATCAGCAACGCGGGTGATATCGATGGCCCGCGCTCGGTGGTGGATCACGTTCACTGAGTCGGGAAGCTCGCTGATTGCGCGGTCGAAGAACCAGGAGAGGTATTCACCGTAGAGCGCGCGGCTTGGGTGGGATTCTGGACGCAGCTGCGCGAGCTCGTCGCGGTAATCGGCGACGAGGCCGTCCCTGGCTGGGTAGTCGGCGTACGTGGCCGTGCGTGAGCGGGGGATCGTTGCCCCGACAGGCCCGGCGCTTGTCTCCCGTGCGAGCACGCACCACTCGAACAGGGTGGGGCCTTCGATGATCGTTCCCGTGACGGTGCTGCCGGGTTCGGTGAACAGCGTGACAGCGTCGGCGAGGGTGTTCATGCAGAGGTCGCGCGTCTGGTCCGTGCGCCAGATCCGCCCCGCTCCTGGCTGGGCGTCGTCGATGAGGTGGAGTTGGAGTTGCGGACTGTCCGGGAGTACTGCGAGGTGCGCCCCAAGCCGTTCAATGAGTGAGGCGCCGCGCGGACCGAGCCCGATGATGGCGATGCTCGCCCGGTGGTCGGGCTGGCGCTGTGCTGCGGTGAGGGGCATTGATGGTGATCCCAATATAGGTGTCGGAATTATGTCTCACATAAGCCTAGCTTGGGTCGCCTGAGGCTTACCCGTTCGGCGGCTGAGCGTTACGGAGTGTGACGGGAGGTGTGTGGCTCACGTTGCGTGGCGATCGTGCGACGTGCAAGGATAACCATTTGTAATAGCTCGCAAAAGCAAAAGATATGTTTCGCGAGTTCTCGCCACCGAACTTCGGAGAACGAATCCATGTCACGCATACGTCGCACGGCCCTTGCCGCGCTGTCCCTCGCCGCAACGACCGCGCTCCTCGCGGGTTGCTCAAGCGGCGCGGCCGCTGGCGACGCCCCAGCGGGAGACCCCGTAACGGGCGGAACGCTCAGCTATCTCGAGCCCCAGGCATGGACAACGCTGTACCCACCAGCCGGTGGGTTCTACCCCAACGGCGGCATCGTGAACAACATCACCGATCGGTTGCTGTACCAGGATCCACAAACCCTGGAGCTTGAGCCATGGATCGCGAGCGAACTCCCCGAGGTAAACGCAGACGCGACGGAGTACACCTTCAAGCTTCGTGACGATGTCACCTACTCCGACGGGACACCGCTCACCGCGGAAAACGTCGTGAAGAATCTTGACCTCTACGGAAAGGGCGATGCGGATCGCGCCCTCACCCCCTCAGAAGCCATCAATAACTACGACCACGGTGAGGTCGTCGATGCGAAGACGGTGAAGTTCCACTTCACCGCGCCGTCGCCTGGCTTCGCGCAAGCGGTGTCAACCATCAACTCGGGCCTCGTCTCAGACGCAACGCTCGACCTCGACAGCGAAGGCTTCGGCCCGGGAAGCGCCACCGAGGTTATCGGCAGCGGGCCGTTCGTGATCTCCGAGGAGAAGATCGGCACCGAAACCGGCCTCACTGTCCGCGAGGACTACGACTGGGCACCGGCTGCAGCCGCCCACGACGGCCGCGCCTACCTTGACGGCATCACCTACACCGTCGCAGGCGAGAACAGCGTCCGCGTTGGCACGGTCGTCGCGAAGCAGGCTGACGTTGCTCGGCAGATTCCCGCACCGGACGAGCCGCAGTTCGCCGGCGACGGCCTCTCAATCCTCGCCGCACCCACGAACGGTGTGACGAACAGCCTGAACTTCCGATTCACGAACGACCTCCTTGACGACATCAAGGTTCGCCAGGCGATCATCGCAGGCATCGATCGCGCGAAGATCGTCGACACCCTCTTCACCGACAGCTACCCGCTCGCGACCGGTGCGCTCGCAACGGCAGCCCTCGGCTACGTCGATACCTCCGAGTACTACGAGTTCAACCCGAAGCGGGCAGCCGAGCTCCTCTCAGAGGCAGGCTGGAAGCCAGGCAGCGACGGCGTGCTCGAGAAGGACGGCAAGCGCCTGAGCCTCACCTTCAACGAGGCGCTGCCACAGCCGCGCTCCAAAGAGGTCGTGACACTGATCCAGGAGCAGCTCGGCGAACTCGGCATCGAGGTCAACCTGTTCTCCGGTGACCAGGCAGCGCAGACCGCAGCGAGCCTCGACCCCGACACCGTTCAGGTGTACCACTCGATGGTCGGCCGAGCCGACTACGACGTGCTCAAGTCGCAGTATTTCTCGACGAACCGCAACACGCTGCTGAACTACAACACGGCGACAGGCAAGAACGCCGACCAGGAGCTCGATGATTTGCTGGCGAAGGTCGCATCGGAGCCGACCGCCGACAAGCGTGCAGCGGCCTCAGAGGCAGCCCAGCGCTACCTTGCCGAGAACGCGTACATCCTCCCGCTCTTCGAGGAGCCCCAGGTGTACGGGCTCACCGACACCGTTCAGGGTTTCGCGACTGAGTCGGTCGGGCGGCCGAGCTTCTACAGCACCTGGCTGAACCGCTAGCCACGAGCACACCCGACTCCAGGAAGGAACGATCACATGCCGTACATCGTGAGGCGCGTGCTGCAGGCGCTCGTCGTGCTGCTGCTCGCCTACACGGTGGCCTACGTGCTGCTATCGGCCCTTCCTGGAGACGCGGTGCTCGCCCGCTACGGCAACCCAGAGCTGGGGCTTTCGCCCGAGCAGCTCGACGCGATCCGCGAGAGCTACGGCGCCGACCGCCCGCCGCTTGAGCGCTACCTCGACTCGATCTGGTCGTTCCTGCGCGGCGATCTCGGCTACTCGGTCAACAGCGGGGCGGCGGTGAGCACGCTGCTCGCCACCGCACTGCCCTCAAGCCTCGTGCTCGCTATCTCGAGTCTCGTTGTCGCGGTATTCCTCGCGGTGACTATCGCGTTCACCGCAAGTTTTGGCGGCGCGGTGTGGTTGCGCCGCTTCTTCCGTGGCCTTCCGCCACTGTTCGTGTCGCTTCCCGTGTTTTGGATCGGCATCATGCTCATCCAGGTGTTCTCATTCCAGCTGGGGCTGGTGCCCGCCATCGGGGCGACAGGAATCCAGGCACTCGTGCTTCCGGTACTCACGATCGCGATCCCCATCGCCGCCCCCCTCGCACAGGTCCTCCTCCGCTCCATCGACGAGGTGCGCACGCAACCATTCGTTGCCGTGGTTCGCGCCCGCGGTGCGAGCACCTCATGGCTGCTGTGGCGAAACGTCGCGCGCAACGCCTTGCTGCCGACCCTCACGATGGCCGGCGTGCTGTTCGGTGAACTCGTCGGTGGCGCAGTCGTCTCCGAGACCGTGTTTGCGCGTGCAGGTATCGGGCAGCTCACCGCGCAGGCCGTCGCAAATCGCGACACACCTGTGCTGCTCGCGATCGTCGTGTTCGCCTCGCTCACGTTTGTCATTATCAACCTCGTGGTCGATCTGCTGTACCCGGTGCTCGACCCGCGCCTGCGCGCGAAGACCGAAGCCCCAGCGTCCCTGAAGGGAGCCGTGCGATGAGCATTCTCACCAGACCGCGACTCGAGAAAGACGGCGCCGATCCCGCCGGCAGCGGCCAGACCCCGCGCACTCGGTCGCCACTGCGCGGCACGAACGCAGCACGGGTGTTCGGACTCCTGGTGCCAGCCGGCGTGATTCTTATCGGACTCGCCTGGGCGATCGCGCCTGGCCTCTTCGCGCACGGCAGCCCAACGGAGACGGTCGGACCCGCCCTGCAGGGCCCGAGCGTCGCGCACTGGTTCGGCACCGACGCGACCGGGCGTGACCTCTATACCCGCGTGATCTACGGGGCGTCAGAATCCATCGTCGGCGCACTCGTCGCGGTGCTCGTCGGGTTCGTGGTGGGAACGTCCATCGGTGTGCTCGCGGGCGCAGTTGGCGGCTTCGTCGACGAAGTGCTCATGCGGTTCGTCGACGTGCTGCTTGCGATCCCCGCGCTGCTGCTCTCACTGAGCATCGTGATCCTCCTCGGATTCGGCACAACAAACGCAGCGATCGCGGTCGGCGTCACATCGATCGCCGTGTTCGCGCGCCTCGCCCGCTCTCAGGTCGTCAGCGTTCGCGTGAGCGAATACGTCGAGGCAGCCTACGGCTCGGGCGGCACATTCCTAACGGTGCTGTGGCGACACATCCTCCCGAACTCGCTCACGCCGGTGCTGGCACTCGCAGCGCTGCAGCTCGGCAGCGCTATCTTGCAGATCTCCACCCTCGGATTCCTCGGGTACGGTGCACCGCCGCCCACACCCGAGTGGGGGCTGCTCATCGCGGAGGGCCGCAACTATGTCGCGACCGCGTGGTGGCTGACCGTGCTGCCTGGCCTCGTCGTTGTCGCGATCGTTCTCGCAACGAATCGACTGAGTCACTTCATCAGAGGGGGAGACCCAACATGAGCGAAATCCAGCTGCTGAGTGTGCGCGACCTGCGCGTCGAATACTCGACGCCCTCGGGCACCGTGGATGCCGTGCGCGGTGTCTCGCTCGACGTCGCACCGGGCAAGGTCACCGCGCTCGTTGGTGAATCAGGGTCGGGGAAAACGAGTGTCGCCCAGTCGGTGATCGGGCTGCTCTCGGGCAACGGGCGCGTGACCGGCGGCGAGATCACCCTTGCGAGCGAAGCACGCGGCACAGAACGCCTCACCGGCCTCTCCGAACGAGCTTGGCGTGGGGTGCGCGGTGAGCGCATCGGCCTCATCCCGCAGGATCCCGGAAACTCGCTCAACCCGGTCACGCGGATCGGGACGAGTGTCGGCGAGGCGCTCCGCATCCACGGCTGGCGTGACCGGCGCGCCGTCAACTCGCGCGTGCTCGAGCTCCTCGACCGCGTAGGAATTGACGACCCCGAGCGGCGCGCGCAGCAGTTCCCGCACGAACTCTCTGGTGGCATGCGGCAGCGCGTGCTCATCGCGGCCGCGCTCGCGTTGGAGCCCGAACTGGTGATCGCCGACGAGCCAACGAGCGCGCTCGACGTCACCATCCAGCAGACGGTGCTCGACCTGCTCGACCGCCTGCGGCAGGAAACGGGGATGGGGGTACTGTTCATCACCCACGATCTCGCGGTGGCGGCGGATCGCTCAGACTCGATCGTCGTGATGCGCGGCGGTGAAGTGCAGGAATCCGGTGAGTCCGGGGCAGTGCTCTCACGGCCGCAGTCGGAGTACACGAAGAAGCTGCTCGCAGACGCGCCGTCGCTTGCGCGCGTCGTGGTGCGAGACCGCGTGCCAGCTGACCCTGGCGTGGCTGGCCCTGGCGCGGCAGACCTCGCGCTCGCCGCCGAGCCGCTCGTTCGGGTGAGCGGGCTCAGGCAAGAGTTCAAAACCCCTGGCCGCGCTGCGCCGTTCGTAGCCGTCGACGACGTCACGTTCAGCGTGCCGCGCGGCACCACGCACGCGATCGTCGGCGAGTCGGGGTCGGGCAAGACCACAACGGGGCGCGCGATCGCGGGGTTCCAGCGCCCGAGCGCCGGCGAGATCGTTGTCGGCGATACCGAAGTGACAGGGAAGCGACTCGCCCGTGACTTCCGAAGGCGCACCCAGCTCGTCTACCAGAACCCCTACGGTTCGCTCGACCCGCGGCAGACGATTTCGGCCGTGCTCGCCGAGCCGCTGCGCAACTTCGGTATCGGTTCTGCGGCGGATCGTGCGCAGCGCATCGAACACGCGCTTGACCTCGTTGCACTCGCGCCCGAGATCGGGGCGCGGAAACCGAATGAGCTCTCGGGTGGGCAGCGCCAGCGCGTGGCGATCGCTCGCGCTTTGATTCTCGAACCCGAACTCGTCGTGCTCGACGAGGCAGTGTCCGCGCTCGACGTAACCGTGCAGGCGCAGATCTTGCGGCTCCTAGCTGAGTTGCAGCGCGACCTCGGCCTCACCTATATCTTCATCTCACACGACCTCGCTGTGGTGCGGCAGATCTCAGACACGGTCTCGGTGCTGCAGCGTGGGAAGCAGGTCGAATACGGGACGGCCGACCAGGTCTTTGCTGCGCCTGAGCACGACTACACGCGGGCCCTGCTCGCCGCGATCCCCGGGGCGGGCATCCGCGGCCCGCGCAGCACTGGCACCGTTGCAGCGGAGGCCGCGGCGTCCGCGAGGGGTCTGCTCACCGAGGCGCGCACGGACGCCGAACTCGCCGACGCCGAGCTCGCTGGCGCACCCCGATGATCGGGAAGCGTCCATGAGGGGGAGATCGCAGAGCGCTCGTCCTCGGACAGGGAGCGATCGACCTGGGGTTTTCGTGCAGGGCGCTTTTCTGCCGGGCGCTTTTGTGCCGGGCGCTTTTCGACCAGGTGGTTTTCGATCAGGTGGTTTGCAACCTGGTCGAAAACCGCCTCTGCGGAAACAACCTGGCGATCCGATGCTAGGTGGCGTCCTGCCGGGTGGCAAAGCGCCTGGAGCCGAAGCGACTGGCGACAAAGCACCAGGAGCCGAAGCGTCTGGCTGGAAAGCACCTGGCGGCCGAGTACCTGGGGGCGAAGCACCGGGCGGCCAAGCGCCTGGGGGCGAAACACCAGGAAGCGAAGCACCAGGCTGCAAAGCAACAGGCAGCAAAGCACCTGTTGGGAAACCGCAGGGTGTGATCTCACCCGGTGCTCCGCAACCGAGTGCTCGCGTACCCGGAACCACACATCACCGCACGGGAACACCGGCTTGGCGGCCACCGGGTAGGAAACGAGCAGGTTGTCTGGCAACAGGCAGCAAACCACCTGTTCGCACACCACCCTCACGCCCCTGGCACGGGGCGCCACCACACCACGCCGCACAGCACCGCAGCATCCGCGCAGGCCAACCACGACACACAAAGGACACGCAATGACCACAACCACAGGCGCAGACCTCATCGATCTGCTCGCTGGCATCGCCCCAGGCAGCCCCCTCGCCGCACTCCGCGCGCAGCGGGCCCAAGCCCAGGAGAACGCTCAGCTGAGCTTCGCGGCACTGCTCGAGCCGGAGGCTCCGGGGAGCTTCCCGCTCGCAGAGCGTTACGCCGTCGCGCTCTTCGTCGCGCAGCTCCACGAGTTTCGTGCGGCTGAAGCCTTCTACGCCGACGTTCTCGGTGACGAAGCCCCAGCACTGGCAGCGGTGATCCGCGACCTCGCAACTCAGGCCGCATCGCGCGGCCCTGTTGGTGCGTACCGCGAACCCGGCCTGCACAGTGAGAGCGTGCTCGCGCTCACCTGGGCGCCAGACCAGGCGGCTACCGAAGCGCTCGGCGAGCACCTCGCTGCAGCGCTCGCGCACGCCCACCTGCTCGTGTTCCGGCCGCGGGAAGCGTCGCCAGCTGCCCTCGCCGCGTTGATCGACGCCGGTTGGTCAGCAGACGACATCGTGTCGCTCTCGCAGCTCGTCTCGTTCCTCGCCTTTCAGCTGAGGGCGGCGTGGGGGCTGCGGATCATCGGCGGCGTCGCCGACGAGGCAGCGCCCGAGCAGACACCTTCGCGAACGGCGGAACAGGGCACCGGTGGGCAAGCTGCGCCGTCGGCGGCGCTGTCAGCGGAAAGCCAGGAGCTCATTACCCGCTACCCCGACCTCAGCCGCCCAGACGCGTTCACGCAGCAGGGCCTCGGCTGGGTACCCTGGCTCGCCCCAGTGGCGGAGGCAGACCTCAGCGAGGAGCAGCTTGAAGCGCTCATCGAGCCTGCCAGGGCCAAGCTGCCATACTTCAGGCTGCTCGCGCGCGACCCGAAGGCACTCCACGCCCGCACGCTCACCGACCTCGACATCTTCTTCAACGTGAACGATGGCATCGGGAGGGCGGAGCGTGAACTCGCCGCAACGGCTGCGTCCCGCCACAACGGCTGCGTCTTCTGCGCCTCGGTCCACTCAGCAGCAGCAACACGCGAATCTGGGAACAGCGAAAGCGTGCAACGGCTGCTCGATGAGGGCGTCGGCGCCGACCTGGGTGACCCGGTGTGGAACGCCGTGGTGAGCGCATCCGTCTCGCTCACAAACACCCCGCTCGAGTTCGGAGACGCAGACGTTCGCGCGCTCCGGGAGGTTGGGCTTGGGGATGCGGAGATCATCGACGTAGTGAACGGTGCGGCGTTCTTTAACTGGGCGAACCGGCTCATGCTGTCCATCGGCGAGCCCGAGCTGCCAGCAGGGAGGAGCCGCGCATGACCGCCGCACTCGATCACATTGTGATTGCGAGCCCAGACCTCACTGCGCTCGTTGAATGGTTCGCCGAGCGCACTGGTGTCACCGCCCAGCCGGGAGGCAGGCACCCAACTGGGACGCAGAACGCCCTTGTCGCCCTCACTATTGATGGTCGCCGTGGGCCGCAGTACATCGAACTCATTGGGCCGTATACCGACGCAGCAGCAGGCGCGCTTCCCGAGAAGTTCGGGATCAGTGAGCTTTCGGGCCCCGCAGTCCAGGCGTTCGCTGTGCATCCGTCGGATATCGCGGTCGCAGTTGAACGGGCGCGCACCGTCGGCTGGCCTACCGGACCGGTCGAGGGTCTCTCCCGGCACACCCCAGAGGGGGAGCTGCTGGAGTGGCGACTCACGAAGGGCGAGCCAGGAGTACCGGATCGCTACGATGTGCCCTTCCTGATTGACTGGGGCGCAACGCCGCAGCCAGGGGAGACGACAGTCCCGAGCCTTGAGCTACTCGACTTCGCACGCTTGGAGTCGAGTGTGGAGCGCGTCGACGCCCTGCGGGGTGAGTACGCCGAGGTCGGCGTGAGCGGGATCGATGTTCGGCTCGCGGAGCGCGCAGGGTTCGCGCTGACCGTTCGCACGGCGGCTGGCGACGTCGTCGAGTTCCTGCCGGCGTGACGTCAGTGCCGTGGCTCACCCGCGCCGGCGACGCCGGCGCGGATGGGCTCGGTCGGTCCGCGCTAGGCCGAGGGTGCCGCGGCCTCCGGGGTGCGGTCGGCGAAGAACCGCACGACGTTCGGGTCGACGATGACGTCGCGTGGCTGAAGCGGCCGCGCAAGGAAGAGGCCGTCGAGCGATCGCACCCGGCTGAGCGCAACGTACGTCTGCCCGGCGCTAAACGCGCGCGGACCGAGGTCGATCGCTGCGGCATCGTAGGTGTGGCCCTGCGACTTGTGTACGGTGACGGCCCACGCGAGCCGCAGCGGGAACTGCTCGAATTCTGCAACGACTTCTTTTTCGAGCTTCTTCGTCTCGGCGTCGTAGCGGTACCGGAACCGCTCCCAGGTTGTCGGCTCGACCTCGTATTCCTCATCTCCGACGTCGACCCAGACGGTGCCCTCGATCTTCGAGACCGTTCCGATCGTGCCGTTGACCCAGCGTCCGTCAGGGTCGTTGCGGAGGAACATGACCTGTGCGCCAGCCTTGAGTTCGAGCACCTCATCGGCCGGATACGTGTTTTCGCGAAACTCGCCGGTGATCTCCGCCGCGGCTTTGAGCGCGGTTCCCCGAATCTCGGCGAGCCGTTCTGCGTTGATACGGTTCACGGTCGCGTTCGTTGTCGCGAGTGTGATGACGTCGCGTGGTGCGGGGCGTGCTCCGGCAGCGTTGAGTTCGTTCGCCTGTGTCTCGTCGACGACGCCGTAGCGCACTGCACCGAGGATCTGCTTGAACCGGTCGTCGCTCTGCCTGTGCACCTCGGTGAGCTCGATGACGTCGAGCGGCGTCTCCTGCCACACCTTCGAATCGAAGAACCAGAGGGAGCGGTAGGTGTCGTCGAAGTAGGCCCGCTCGTGCGGATCGCGCGGCGGCACGGGCGGCAGCTGGAACGGGTCGCCGAACATGATGATTTGCGCGCCCCCGAATGCGTCGTGGCGTTTGCCGCGGGCGATCCTGAGCGAGCGGTCGATCGCGTCCATGAGATCGGCAGACACCATCGAAATCTCGTCGATGATGAGGGTGTCGATGGAGGCGAGCATCTTCTTCAGCTCGGCCGGTTGATCGAGTTCGTGGTCTGCGATGACCCCTGTGGGCAGGCGCAGGAGCGAGTGGATCGTTTGCCCACCTACGTTCAGTGCGGCGACGCCGGTTGGCGCACAGACGGCGATAATCTTCGACGTGTTCCACGAGAGGTGGTTGAGGATGGTCGACTTGCCCGTCCCGGCCCTCCCTGTGACGAAAATATGTTCGCGGGTATGCTCGATGCGCTCGTAGACGTTGAGCTGCTGCGGGCTAAGTTCTGGGCGAGACACTCGAATAGGCTACCCCGCAATGGGATACTAGTGCGGCGTCCTCGCGCACGGGCCGCTCATTCCCTCGCTCAGCTTGCCACGAAAGGCGGCCACCTTCGTGCCCCAACTCACCACTTTTAGACGCAATCTTGCGCTGTTCGCGCTTGCGCTCGGCGGTTTCGCGATCGGCACGACCGAATTCGCGACGATGGGTGTGCTCCCTGAAATTGCCGGCGACCTCCTTCCCGGATACGAGGCCGACCCCCAGCGGGTCATCGCGCAGGCTGGGACGCTCATCACGCTGTATGCCCTCGGCGTTGTCGTCGGCGCGCCAGTGTTTGCTGTGCTCGGCGCGAGGCTCTCGCAGACGAAACTTGCGCTGTGGCTGCTCGTGCTGCTCATTATTGGCACCGTGGGTTCCGCGCTGGTGCCGGGCTTTGAGGCAGTGGCCACGTTCCGGTTTATCTCGGGCTTGCCGCACGGTGCCTACTTTGGGGTTGCCTCACTGCTCGCTGCGCGTCTCATGGGCCCCGGGAGCATGGGCAAGGGAATTGCGCTCGCGATGAGCGGGCTAACGGTCGCCAACGTCATCGGGGTTCCGCTGTCGACGGTGCTCGGCCAGCAGCTCGGGTGGCGCTGGGTCTACGGACTCGTCGCGGTGCTGTTCGTGGCGACACTGCTGCTCGTGGCGCTGTACGTACCCCGCTTCCCGGGCGACCCACAGCGGAGCCCGCTGCGTGAGCTGACCGCGCTCGGCAGCGCACGGGTGTGGATCATGGTCGCCGTGTTGTCCATCGGCTTCGGCGGGTTCTTCGCGGTGTATTCCTACATTGCGGAGGTGACGACGCGAGAAGCCGGCCTCGGCGCGGGGATGGTGCCGTGGGTGATCGCGACGATGGGGGTCGGGATGGTGCTCGGAAACATTCTTGGCGGGATACTGACCGACAAATTCCCCATCGGCACCGCGCTGTGGGGGTTTGCGCTCTTTATCTCCTCCTTCGTGCTGTACTCTCTCCTCGCGTCGCACCCTGTTGGGCTTTTCGTCTTTGCCTTCCTGGTGAGTCTCGCCTCGTCGATTCTCCTGCCGACGCTGCAGGCAAGGCTCATTCGCATGTCGAGTGAGGCCAGACTGCTTGGCGCGGCGCTCAATCACGCCGCTGGCAACATCGCGAACAGTCTTGGCGCGTGGCTCGGCGGCCTCGTGATCGCCGGAGGTTTCGGCTACCTCGCGCCTGGATGGCTTGGCGCCGTGCTCGCTGGCGCCGGCCTCGTGCTGTTGCTCGTGAGCCTCGCGGTGCAGCGCCGCGACGGTGGCAAGAGCGTTGATACGGCGGGCATCCCCGTCGTATAGCGGGGTTACGCCTCGGCGAGGTCCGCGGGGTTCGGCTTCCGCACGAATACGAGCGTCATGACGAGGCCGATCCCGACGACGATGATCAGGCCGAGGATCCCGAAGTGCGTGGCGCCGAACCAGCCAATGAACGCGGCCCACAACCACGGCGAGAGGAAACTCATGACGCGACCCGTCGTCGCGTAGAGGCCAAACACCTCACCCTGCATGCTTGCCGGCGCCATGTGGGTGAGCAGCGATCGGCTCGACGCCTGCGCCGGCCCGACGGCGGCGGAAAGGATGAGGCCGCCGATCCAGAAGATCGCCTTGCCCTCCTCCCTGAAGAGGAAGATGAACAGGCCGCTCGCGACGAGCGTGATGAGCGAGAAGACGATGATCGCGCGCGGCCCGAACCTGTCGTCGAGGCGGCCGGCGATGATGGTCGAGACGCCGGCGACGAGGTTGAGGGCGACGCCGAAGATCATGACCTCGGTCGCCGAGAAGCCGAATGACACGGCGGCGAGAATGCCCCCGAACGCGAAGATGCCCGCGAGGCCGTCGCGGTAGACCGCGCTCGAGATGAGGAACCAGAACGTCTGGCGGTGCTCACGGAACAGTGCGCGGAGGTCGCGAACGAGCACCGCGTAGCTGCGGAAGAAGCCGACGCGGGGCCTGTCGGTGCGCGCGGGCGGTTCCGGCACCCAGAGCACAAAGGGAATCGAGAACACCACGGTCCAGGCCGCCGCCCCGACCGCGATGAGGCGGTAAGCAAGGCCGTTCGAGACGTCGAGCCCGAACCAGTCAAGCTCGGTGAGCAGCACGACGACAACGAGCGCGACGATGCCGCCGATGTAGCCGAGGCCCCAGCCGAGACCGCTCACGCGCCCGATCGTCTTCTTCGTCGAGACGTCATAGAGCATCGCGTTGTAGCTCACGCCCGCGATCTCGCTCGCGACCGAGCCGAGCGCGACGGCTGCGGCACCGAACCAGAAGAATTGTGGATCGGCGTAGACGAAGAACATCGCGAACTGGATGAGCGCGAGCAGGGCGGTTCCGAGCACGACCCAGCGTTTCTTGCTGCCGCGGGCGTCTGCCTGCTGGCCGAGCACCGGAGCGAGCAGCAGGATGAGGATCCCCGCGGCGAAGATGACCCAGCCGTAGTTCGCGGAGAGGTCAGCGAGGCCCGAGCAGTATGCGGTGCTCGCGTCTGTGCTTTGGGAGCAGGTGAGGCTCCCGTCGGCGTTCTGCGCCGCGATGTCTGGTGCGAGGAATGCGTCGGAAACGAGGTAGAGCGACACCCAAACAAACGTGAGGATCACCGAGTTGAACGGCTGCGTCGCCCAGTCCCAGAGGGCCCAGGAGGCTACTGTTCGCTTCGTTGCGGGGGTGCGTGGTGTTTCGCTCACACGGCCAGGCTACCCCGACCTGAGAGGGCTGTGGGGGAGTAAACGGCCTGGGAAGGTAACGGTCTCATGAACGAGTCGCGACCGCGCTGGGCGCCGCGGCGCTGGGGTGCCGCCGGCGCTGGGGCTGCCAGCGGCGGCGGCCCCAGCGCCTCACACCGAGCTAGCTGTCTGCGGCGTCCTCGCGCATCTCCAGTGCGATCTGCTCCGCGTCGAGCGTAGCGAGCGCGTGCGAAAGTGTCGCGGAGCTGAACCGGGCCTCTTTGCGCATGGCGAGCAACAGCTCACGCTGAGCGAGCAGGATTTCGCGGCGCAATGCGCTTCGGCGCGCGCGTTCCTGTGCGTCGTGCTCGCCCGCGCCGAGTGCGCCGAGAACCTCTGATTCTTCGCGCTGCTCGAGCCGCCCCGGCGTTACGGTCGTATCGCTGACGTGCGCTGGCCCCACTCGGTCCTTGCCCACCTCGATGAGGAGCTCGAGGAGTTCGGCGCGCTCTGCCGCGTCCTCTTGGGGGTCGGGGGAGTCCGGCTGTACTTTGCGCACCACCCAGGGGAGCGTGCCGCCCTGCAGCAGTAGCGAGGCGCCCGCGACGAGGAAGGCGACGAGGATGAGCAGCGAACGGCTTGGCGTCTCGGCCGGCAGCGTTTGCGCGGCGGCAAGCGTCACGACGCCGCGCATGCCAGCCCAGGCGATCACGGTGCCCTCGCGCCATCCGAGGGGTTTCTTGGTGAAGTAGTCGATGTCCGCGGACTTGCGGCGCACGTGCCCCTGGAGTTGAGAGAGGCGCCGTGCTGGAACGGTCCGCGAGCGGCCGTCTCGCACCATCTCAAAGTCCTCGTCGCCCGCACTGTCGAGCTTCGTCTGCAGGCGCTCGAGCGTCGGTTTGATTTGCTCGCCACGTTTCTGGCTTCGCCCGAGCGAGGCAATGAGGGGTGCTACATACAGTGCTCTGAGCAGGGTCACGACGACGAGGCCGATGGCAGCGAGGCCAACCGCGGTCCACACGCCAGCGCCGTCGCGCTGCACGTCGTTGATGATCTTCGAGAGCTCGAGGCCCATGACCAAGAACACGGTGCTCTCGAGTAGCAGTTCAACGGTGCGCCAGTTCTGCTCGTCTGAGATGCGGTGCTGCGGGGTGAGGTACTTGACCGAGCCCATGCCGGTGATGAGGCCGGCGACAACTGCTGCGACGAGGCCCGAACCGCCGAGGGCTTCGGCTGGCAGCGACGCGAGGAATGGCACGGTGAATGAGATCACGGTGTTCACTGTCGCATCCTTCACTCGTGCGCGAATGAAGAGGTTGAGTACGCCAATGACGAGGCCGATGAGTGCTGCGATGAAGACTGCCCACGCAAAATCTCCGAGCACGGTCCAGAGCGATACGGAGGCGGCGGAGGCGGCGATCGCAGATCTCAGGAGCACGAGCGCGGTCGCGTCGTTGAGGAGGCTCTCACCCTCGAGCACGGTCACGATGCGCGGCGATACGCCCACCCGCTTCACGATGGTGGTCGCGACGGCGTCGGTTGGGCTGAGGATCGCGCCAAGCGCGATGCCGCCGGCGAGCCCGAGACCGGGGATCAGCCAGGAGAAGAGCAAGCCGAGGACCACAGCGCTCACCACCACGAGCGCGACGGACAGGCCGCTGATGGTGGTGAATTCGCGGCGGAAGTCGACCGTTGGCATTGACACCGATGCCGAGTACAGCAGCGGTGGGAGAATTCCGGCGAGGATCCACTCGGGGTCGACTTCGAAGTCGGCCACGAACGGGAGGAAGCTGATAACGATGCCTACGAAGACGAGGAGCAGCGGTGCTGGTATTCGAAGTTTGGGAGCGATGAGACTGGCTCCCGCTATGCCGAGCATGCCGAGTACCCCAATGATGAGAAGTTCCATCCGGGTGCTCCTCTCTGGGTTGTGTTGGCGGGATCCGAGAGCGGATCGGGTCTAGCGAGGTATGCGATGTTGCGCTGGAGCTCGCGGCCGCTCGGGAGCTCGCGTACTCCCGGTGGAAGCTGCGCTGCGGGGCGCGTGATCTGCTCTCCGGTGAGTGTGCCTGGCACTGTGTGAGGAGGAGCCGCGGTTCATGGCTTCCCCTCTGTGTGTGAAAAGCGTACTCCTATAGACACGGTGAGCGCGAGTGAAGGAGGCTGCCCTGGTCCGGGGCCGGTCGCACGAACCTGAGAGTTGAGTGAAGTTCACTCAAGTTTCACTCGCTGAACTTGACTCGCGCCCGGGCTCAGCTAAACTTGAGTGCATAAGGCTCAACTTGAGAAACCACTCGAGGAGCCCCAGAGTCCACCGGCGCTCGCCGCCGGTCCAGCACAACGCAAGGAGAACATATGTCACGTGCAGTAGGTATTGACCTCGGCACCACCAACTCGGTCGTCGCCGTTCTCGAGGGTGGCGAGCCCACCGTCATCGCGAACGCCGAAGGCTTCCGCACGACCCCCTCGATCGTCGCGTTCACGAAGGACGGCGAGGTGCTCGTCGGTGAGACCGCGAAGCGCCAGGCCGTCACGAACGTTGACCGCACCCTCGCCTCAGTCAAGCGCCACATGGGCACCGACTGGAAGAGCGACGAGATCGACGGCAAGAAGTACACCGCGCAGGAGATCAGCGCGCGCACGCTCATGAAGCTCAAGCGCGACGCCGAGACCTACCTGGGTGACAAGGTCACCGACGCGGTCATCACGGTGCCCGCCTACTTCAACGACGCCGAGCGCCAGGCAACGAAGGAGGCCGGCGAGATCGCGGGCCTCAACGTGCTCCGCATCATCAACGAGCCCACCGCTGCTGCGCTCGCCTACGGCCTCGACCGCGGCAAGGAAGACGAGCTCATCCTCGTATTCGACCTCGGCGGCGGCACGTTCGACGTCTCCCTCCTCGAGGTGGGCAAGGACGACGACTTCTCGACCATCCAGGTGCGCTCGACCTCAGGCGACAACCGCCTCGGCGGCGACGACTGGGATCAGCGCGTGGTTGCGTGGCTGAGCGAGCAGTTCAAGAACTCGACCGGCGTCGACGTCTCCAAGGACAAGATCGCACTGCAGCGCCTCAAGGAAGCCGCTGAGCAGGCGAAGAAGGAGCTCTCGAACTCGACGAGCACCCAGATCCAGCTCCCCTACCTCTCGCTCACCGAGAACGGCCCGGCCAACCTCGACGAGACCCTCACCCGCGCGAAGTTCGAGGAGCTCACGAAGGATCTCCTCGAGCGCACCCGCAAGCCGTTCGAGGACGTCATCAAGGAAGCTGGCGTGAAGGTCGCAGACATCGCGCACGTCGTGCTCGTTGGCGGATCGACCCGCATGCCAGCCGTCACCGAGCTCGTGAAGCAGCTCACCGGCGGCCGCGAGCCGAACAAGGGTGTCAACCCCGATGAGGTCGTCGCAGTGGGCGCCGCGCTCCAGGCCGGCGTGCTGAAGGGCGAGCGCAAGGACGTTCTGCTCATCGACGTCACCCCACTCTCGCTCGGTATCGAGACCAAGGGTGGCATCATGACGAAGCTCATCGAGCGCAACACCGCGATCCCGACGAAGCGCTCGGAGACCTTCACGACGGCAGAAGACAACCAGCCGTCGGTTGCGATCCAGGTCTTCCAGGGCGAGCGCGAGTTCACCCGCGATAACAAGAACCTCGGCACGTTCGAACTCACCGGCATCGCACCCGCTCCCCGCGGCGTGCCGCAGGTTGAGGTCACCTTCGACATCGACGCCAACGGCATTGTTCAGGTTTCGGCCAAGGACAAGGGCACTGGCACCGAGCAGACCATCACCATCTCCGGTGGGTCGACGCTCTCGAAGGACGACATCGAGCGCATGGTTCGCGAGGCAGAAGAGCACGCAGCGGACGACAAGAAGCGCCGTGAGGCAGCCGAGCAGCGTAACAACGCTGAACAGCTCGCGTACTCAGTCGAGAAGCTCATCTCGGAGAACGAGGACAAGCTCCCCGAAGATGTGAAGACTGAGGTGCAGGGCGACCTCGACGCACTCAAGGCGGCCCTCGCAGGGGACGACGATGACGCGCTGAAGACGGCCGCCGACAAGCTCGGCGAGAGCCAGCAGAAGCTCGGCGAAGCCATCTACGCTCAGGCACAGGAAGCCCCAGAGGCAGCCGCAGAGGGCGCAGAGTCCAACGACGAAGATGTGGTCGACGCAGAGGTTGTTGAAGACGACGAGGAGCAGAAGTAACCATGGCTAACAAGGAACATCTGGGCGACGACCAGCCAGTGGGCGATGTTCCGGCTGGCCAGGCCGGTGAGGCATCGCAGAGCGATTCCGCACCAGCGCCCGGGGCGGAGGGCAAGTCCTCCGCCCCGGGGCCGGAGGCAGCTGACCTCACGGTAGACAACATGCTCGGAGCCGAGCAGACCGAGGAAGCCGCTGGCGCGGATTCCGAGGCCGCAGCCGACGAGGGGGAGAACCCGTACCTCGAGGACCTGCGCAGGCTCTCGGCTGAGTACGCCAACTACCGCAAGCGCACCGAGGCGAACGTCGAGCTTGATAAGCAGCGCGCAAAGGCATCTGTGGTGCTCCAGCTGCTGTCGGTGCTCGACGACCTCGACCGCGCAGAACAGCACGGCGACCTCGAAGAGGGGACCGCGTTCTCGACCATCGCGCAGAAGCTCCGTTCCAGCCTTGAACGGCTCGGAGTGGAGAGCTTTGGCGAGAAGGGCGACCTCTTCGACCCGCAGGTGCACGAAGCAATCGCTCAGGTCCCGGTTCCCGGCACCGAGCAGCACACTGTGCTCGACGTGATTGAGCGGGGCTATCGCATCGGTGATGTTGAACTGCGCCCCGCCAAGGTAGCGGTGGCGGTGGGGGCCGATGGCTAGTCAGGACTGGTTGGATAAAGACTTCTATCGGATGCTCGGCGTCTCCAAAGACGTCGACGATGCCGAACTGAAGAAGGTCTATCGTAAGCTCGCCCGCAAGTATCACCCGGACTCAAATCCGGGGGATGCTGCGGCCGAGGCGAAGTTCAAGGAGATCAGCGAGGCATACTCGGTGCTCTCCGACAAAGAACAGCGCTCCGAGTACGACCAGATTCGGGCCATGGGCGCAGGCGGCGCTCGCTTCACGGCGGGCGGCCAGGGCGGCCAGGGTTTCGAGGACGTATTTGGCGGCATGTTCGGCGGAGCCGGCGGGCAGGGTGGACGCAACACGCAGTACACCTTCCAGCAGGGCGGCGGCTACGACGACCTATTCAACATGTTCGGCGGAGGCGGTGCTCGTGGCCCCCAAAAGGGACGCGACGTGAACGCGACGACGACGATCGATTTTGAGACCGCAGTGAGCGGCGACACCGTCACCCTGCAAACCTCAAACGGCAACGTCAAGGTGAAGATCCCAGCGGGCGTCTCGAACGGCCAGAAGATCCGCCTTCGTGGCAAGGGCGAACCCGGCCAGGGCGGAACCCCAGCCGGCGACCTCATGCTCACGGTCACCGTGCGGAAGCACCCGGTGTTTGAGCGCGACGGGTTGAACCTCAAGCTCAAACTCCCCGTGACCTTCACAGAGGCGACCCTCGGCGCTACCGTTGAAGTACCGACCCTTGGCGGCGAAACCGTGCGCCTGAAGGTGCAGCCGGGCACTCCGAGTGGCCGTGTGCTCCGGGTGAAGGGCCGTGGTGTGAAGACCTCCAAGGGGACGGGAGACCTGCTCGCAGAGGTGCAGGTGGCGGTGCCAAGCCACCTGAGCGAAGCGGCCCGCGAAGCGCTTGAGGCGTTCCAGCAGGTCGAACCACAGGAAAACCCGCGGGAAGATCTGTTCGCGCGAGCGCGAACGTAACCGAGCACGAGAGGCGTAGGGAGGGACGATGGCGAACAGGCACATGGACAGGTTCACGCCGGTATTTGCGATCGCTGCCGCATCCGAACTCGCTGAAATGCACCCGCAGACGCTGCGGCAGTACGACCGAATCGGGCTCGTAGTGCCGCAGCGCACCAGTGGCAACACTCGGCGATACTCTCTGCACGATGTGCACCGGCTTCGGGAGGTCTCCCGGCTCTCGGCCGAGGGCCTCAGCCTCGAAGGGATTCGCCGCGTGCTCACACTTGAGGACCGCGTGCGTGAGCTCGAGGAGCAGGTGCACGAGCTCGAGCGGGCGCTGTCTGACGAGATGCTCAAGCGGCCCGAACGGCGCGTGTTCGCCGCCGGAGCCGGTGGCGAGGTCGTCACCCTTCGACGAGGCACGCGGGTGCGCCGCAATGCCGAGGTCGTCGTGTGGAAGCCGTAGCCGCGTCGCTCGAAGAGCTGTGTTCATCCCTCAGCCGCGAGCCAGACTTTGATGCGCCCGAGCTGCAGGCGTTCGACACCGCAGATCTCCTCATTCTGACGACAGCAGCGGCACGCATTCGGAGTTCGGCTCCCGGCTCCGTTGCCATCATCGGGGACAGGCACGGCGCTCTGACGCTTGGAGCGGCTGGCGTGCTCGGCGCGAGCGGTCTCCGCACCTACCAGGACCCCGTGCTCGCTGAGCGGGCACTCGCGCGCAACGCGGACAGCCTCGGGCTGAGCGACAGCTACGCCAACACAACGCTCGGACCTGAGCTCCTTTCCGGCGCCGAAACGGTGATCCTGCAGCTCCCACGCGGCCTCGAAGCCCTCGAAGAGATTGCGTGGAAAATCGCGCGCTTCGCCGATCCCGGTGTGCGCATCTTCGCCGGCGGCCGTGTGAAGCACATGACGCTGGCACAGAACGAGATCCTCTCCCGGTACTTCGGCGACGTCAGCGCCGGACTCGGCTGGCGCAAGTCGCGGGTCATTCAAGCCGGCGATCCGCGGCCGACGCTCGCCAGCTCGGAGCCCCCCTTTCCTAAGTGGGGAAACGACCGCGAGCTGAGCTTCGGGGTCGCAGCCTTCGGGGCGACATTCGGCGGAACGAAACTCGACCATGGCAGCAGACTGCTGCTGCGCACGCTCGACGCAGACTGGGCGGGCGATCACACGCACCCCGCGAAGGTCGGCGGAACGCAGACCGGGCACGCAGCCCGCGCAGCCGCCGCACCCGAGCACGTGCTCGACCTGGGGTGCGGCAGCGGAGTCCTCGCCGTATCGGCCGCGCTCGCACTCCCAACCGCGACAGTCGTCGCGAGCGACCAGTCCGACGCGGCAGTGCGATCAACCGCGCTCACCGCCGAGGCGGCGGGGGTCGCCAGCCGGCTCGTGATCCACCGCGCTGACGGCGCTGAAGCGGTGTCAGACGCCTGGGCCGACCTTGTCCTCCTGAACCCGCCGTTTCACACGGGCGCGACCGTCCACGCCGGCGTGGGACACAGACTTATCCGCGATTGCGCGCGCATCCTCCGCCCGGGCGGTGAGCTGCGAATGGTCTTCAACTCCCACCTCGGGTACCGGCCGCTGCTCGAACATGTCATCGGCCCGGTGCGGCAGCTCGCACGCGACGCGACGTTCACCGTGCTCGCCGCGACGAGGCGATAGCGCAGAAGCCACCGAACTCCCAGGCACCCGAAGCCTAGAATAAGAGTGTGAGCGATAAACTCTTGCACTTGGTGCGCCATGGCGAGGTCCATAACCCCGACCTCGTGTTGTACGGTCGGATCCCCGGGTTCCGCCTCTCGGAACGCGGCCATGCGATGGCGGAGGCCGCCGCGCTGGAGCTCGCAGGCAGCGATCGGAAGGTAGCGGCACTGTACGCATCCCCGCTCGAGCGTGCGCAGCAGTCCGCACGGCCGATCGCGAGCGCCCTCGGCCTGGAGATCCAGACCGAGGACCGCATCATCGAGCCGACGAACTTCTTCGAGGGCAAAGTGAACTCTGGCCCCGAGGCCGCCTTCAAGAAGCCGCGGTACTGGTTCAAATTCTGGAATCCTTTCCGCCCGAGCTGGGGAGAGCCCTACCGGCACGTCGCAGCTCGCGTGCGCGAGGCCATGGATGATGCTTGGAACCGGACACAGGGTGGCGACATCGTCATGGTCGCCCACCAGTCACCGATCTGGATGGCCCACCTCGATGTCGCAGGCAAACGGCTCTTCCACAACCCGGCGACGCGCCGCTGCGATCTCTCAAGCATCACCACCTTCGAGCGTCGCGGTGAGCGCTGGTTTGAGGTCGACTACCGCACGCCGGCGAAGTCGCTCACAGACGATGCTCTCGACGTAGGGGCCGTATGAGCGCGCGCCGCACGATCGCGATTGCAGCCGCGGCAGCCGCACTCACCGTTGGACTCGCAAGCTGCAGCACGAGCGAGGCCGACAACCTCTCCTCCCAGTGGCAGGACGGCGGAGACAAGGGCTATGTTGCCGGGGACGGCTCATCAGCTTCGTTCCCCATCGGTGACCGCGGGGAACCCGTTGAGTTTGGTGGGGAAACCGAGTTCGGTGAGCAGTTCGGCTCGGACGACACCGCCGGAAGCGTGACCGTTGTGAACTTCTGGTACGCCGGATGCGCGCCGTGCCGGGCGGAGGCGCCCGATCTCGTTGAGGCGTACACCGAGTTCGAGCCGCAGGGAGTGCAGTTCGTTGGCGTGAACACCCGCGATCAGGCAGCCCAAGCCAAGCAGTTCGGCATCGAGTTCGGTGTGGAGTACCCCTCGATCCTCGACAACCCGGGCGGCCGGACGGTGCAGCGCGCATTTGCCGGACAGATTCCGCTCAATGCTGTTCCGACAACACTGATTCTCGATAGTGAGGGGCGCGTCGCCCACACCGTCGTCGGTCAGCTCGCCGGTGCCTCGCAGCTGCGGACGCTCATCACGGAGACGCTCGAAGAGCAGCCCGCCGCGGGCAAAAACTAATGGGTGTCCAGGAAATCATTGCCGACGGGCAACTCCTCGTAGCCTCGGCAATCGCGATTGCTGCTGGACTCGTGTCGTTCCTTTCGCCGTGCGTGCTGCCACTGATTCCCGGCTATCTCGCGTACGTTTCAGGCGTCGCCGGCACCCCGAGCTCGAACGCGGCGAACCCGCAGCAGGCTGGCAGGCGCGAGCGCAACCGGATGGTGCTCGGCTCGATACTGTTCGTGCTCGGCTTCGCGATTGTGTTCGTTGTGCTGCTCACGCTCTCAGGCGCAGTCGGCGGAAGCCAGTGGTACCTCGACTGGCAAGACGTGATCCTCAGGGTGATGGGTGTCATTGTCATCGTGATGGGGCTCGTGTTCATGGGGGCATTCGCGCGATTCCAGCGCACCACCAGACTGAAGGTGAGCCCGAAGGTTGGGCTCGCTGGTGCCCCGTTCCTCGGCATCGTGTTCGCGATTGGGTGGGCGCCCTGCCTCGGGCCAACGATCGGCACAGTGAGCTTGCTCGCGATGCAGCAGGGGTCCGTTGGGCGGGCAGCGCTGCTAGCGCTGCTGTACTCACTCGGCCTCGGCATCCCCTTCGTGCTCGCAGCATTCGGCTTCGGCTGGATGACGCAGACGATGACCTTCTTCAAGCGCCACATCCGCACGGTCAACATCGTCGGTGGCGTGATTCTCATTGTTCTTGGACTGCTCATGGTCACCGGATTGTGGGGTCTCATCATGAGCGAAATGCAGATATGGATTGGTGGCTATGTCACGCCCCTCTGATTACGATGACGGTTCAGGCGCCCCAGCGGCGGTTGTGAGCCCCGAGCTCGGCTTCACAGGCTGGCTGCGCTGGTTCTGGCGCCAGCTCACGAGCATGCGCGTCGCGCTTATCCTGCTGCTGCTGCTCGCGGTCGCGGCGATCCCTGGGTCGCTCGTGCCGCAGCGCGGCGCAGACCCCAACGGTGTCATTCAGTACGAGAAAGACAACCCGACGCTCTTCAAGATCCTCGACACGTTCCCGATCCAGGCATTCGATGTCTACGGGTCCGTGTGGTTCTCTGCGATCTACCTGCTGCTGTTTATCTCGCTCATTGGGTGTGTGCTTCCGCGCATCACCCACCACTGGCGTGCGTGGCGAGGCACTCCGCCGAAGACCCCAGCGCGCCTGAACCGTATGGCGGGCTTCTCCGAGATTCGCGTCACCAACGAGGAAGCGACTCCGGAGGAGCGCGTCGCCTTCGCGAACGCCGCTATCGCCTCCGCAGCTGAAATCCTTGGCAAGCAGCGCTACCGGGTCGAGGTGCAGGAAGCGACGCACCGCGGTGTATCGGAGGTATCCGTATCGTCTGAGCGCGGCTACCTGCGCGAGACAGGCAACCTCCTGTTCCACACAGCACTCGTCGGCGTGCTCGTGTGCGTGGGGCTCGGGAGCGCGTTCACCTTCAACGGACAGCGCGTGCTGTACGAAGGCGAGAGCTTCGTGAACCAGCTGATGGACTACGACTCAGCGAACTCCGGCCGTGCGTTCCGCGCGGACACCCTCGTGCCGTTCAGCTTGCGGCTTGACGATCTCGACGTGAACTACATCACCCCAGAGGACCCAGACGCCAGCCCGAACTCCATCGGACAGGTGCGTGAGTTCATCGCGAGCATGACGCTCACCGATCCTGACGGCACCGAAAGCGCCGAGGAAATCCGGGTCAACCACCCGCTGCGCGTGCACGGCTCGCCCATCTATCTGCTGGCCAACGGCTACGCTCCGACCATTGTGGTGCGCAACGCTGAGGGTGAGATCGTCTTCGACGAATCGGTTCCGTTCATCCCGCAGGGAGCCGACCCGAACCTCACGTCGCTCGGCGTCGTGAAGGTGCTCAACGGCCTCACCGACACAGCGGGGGAGCCGGAGCAGCTGGGGCTGCGAGGGTTCTTCTACCCCACCCAGACGAAGCTGCAGTCTGGTGCGTACACCTCAAACTACCCAGATCTCGAAAACCCCGTTCTCACCCTCGACGCCTACGTTGGCGACCTCGGAATTGACGACGGCATCGCGCAGTCCGTGTACTCACTCGAGACGGGCAAAATGGAGCAGCTCACCGGTCGAGCGGTCGACAAGCCGTCGATCGAGCTGCGGCCGGGGGACTCAGCCGACCTACCGAACGGCCTGGGGACGATCACACTCGAGGCAGTGCCGCGCTACGCGTCGTTCGACGTGATGCAGAACCCCTTCCAGGTAGGCATCCTCACCTTCGCGCTGCTCTCGCTCGGCGGGCTGCTGTGGTCGCTGTTCGTGCCGCGGCGGCGGCTGTGGGCGAAGGCGATCCCAACGGACGACGGTGTTGTCCTGCAGTACGCTGGCCTCGCGCGCGGCGACGATCCCTCGCTGGATCGTGCTGTCGAAGAGATGCGAGAGGCGCACCGCGACGCGCTGTAAGCACGTTGCCCCCGCCCCCGCTCGGCGCGATTCTTCGCACCGGGCGGGGGCGCAGCGCGCCGCGCTGTCGGTCTGTGCGCATGGGAAGATGGATTGATGAACGTTCTCCCCGACGAGATCGCCACGGCGCGGCTCCTCCTCACCCCGCTGCAGCCTGGTGACGCGGCCGACATCTTCAGGATCTACGGCGACGCAGGCACCTGGCAACATCTTCCGAGCGGGCGCTTCGCCGAGTTCTCGCAAGCGGAACAGCAGATCGAGAAGTCACAGGCGAGCTTCCGCGAATGCGGCCTGGGCATGTGGGCGGTCCGGGTGGGAGCCGAGGGCGCAACCGCGGCCCTGCCGGCTGGCACCTTTATCGGCTCTGGCGGGCTGCAATACCTCCCAGCGGGCGCCTTCAACCTTGGCTACCGTTTGGCCCCAACGGCGTGGGGGAGAGGGTTCGCGAGCGAGATCTCCCGCGAGGCGCTGCGTGCCGGGGGCGAGGTCGCCCCGCAGCTCGCGATCACCGCGCGGGTACTCACCAGCAACCCCGCCTCGGCCGCTGTGCTCGAGAAAGTAGGCTTGTCGCTGCACTGGGAGGGCGTTCGGGCTGGCGAGGGATCGGCTGGAGCTCCAGACGACCCGCTCAGGCGGATCTACGCCGACCGTCCCCTGAACGAAGCGCTGCACAACTGGCTCGTGCGAAACGCCTAGCGACTGCGTGCTTGCCCGCCGCAACCGGGGCGCGGGCGCGGTGCTGGGACTACGCCTGAAGCGCCGTGAGGAACGCGCGCACGTCGACCTCAAGCTCCGCGAGCGAGCGCTCTGCAGCTGCGCGGCGCTTCGAAGGCTTGCCCTTCTCACTGAAGGTGTCGATATAGACCTTCAGCTTCGGCTCGGTGCCGCTCGGCCGAATCATCACGCGCGATCCGTCTGCGAGGTCATACCGCAGCACGTTCGCAGGCACTTCCGCGAGCCCCGGCTGGAGCAGGTCCTTCGTTTCGTTCACCGCGCGCACTCCGAACGCTGTCGGAGGCGACGTGCGAATCTGTGCGGACAGATCGGCCGCTGCCGCCATGGAGTCGAGCCGAAGCGTGATCTGGCTGCTGGCGAAGTGACCGAAACGCTCGGTCGCCTCTTCTAGCAGCCCCCACACATCGGTGCCGCGACCCTTGGCCCAGCGAGCCATCGCTATGGCGTCGGCACTCGCTGAGATGCCGTCCTTGTCGCGCACCACGTGCGGCTGGGTGAGATAGCCGAGCGCCTCCTCAAACCCAAACAGCAGGTTGGGGACGCGCGAAACCCACTTGAACCCAGACAGCGTCTCCGCGTAATCGAGGCCGTAGTCGGCGGCAACGGCACGAAGCGCCGGCGACGACACGATCGTGCACGCAAGCGTCCCCGTCAGGGGTACCTTGCGCTCCTCAGCGTCCTGCAGCGCACGTTCGGCCGCACGCCAGCCAAGCAGCAAGCCGAGCTCGTTGCCGGTGAGGCGCCTGAAACCGGCTTCCTCCTCAAGGTGGGGCAGTGCGATCGCAAGCCGGTCAGCATCCGGATCGTGGGCGATGATGAGTTCGGCGCCGACCTCACGGGCCGTGCGGTACGCAAGATCGAGCGCACCCGGTTCCTCAGGGTTCGGGAAGTCAACGGTCGGGAAGTTGCCGTCGGGGTCGTTCTGCTCAGGAACCGGAATCGGTAGCGGCAGGCCACTCGCGAGGAAGACGCGATTCGCGATCTCCGCGCCGACGCCGTGCATCGCCGTATACACAACCTTGAGTGGGATCTCCGTGTTCAGCGTGCTGCCGTCGTGCGTCACCGGGAACCCGGCGAGCAACGAAGACGCTGTGCGCGTGACGTAGGTGTCTGCGAGCTCTGGGCCGGCGATCGTATACGCCGAGCTACGTGCGAGCTCGGTGACGGGCTGCGCCGCTGCGCTGTCGATGAGCTCCGCGATCCGCGCGTCAGCAGGGGCAACGATTTGCGAGCCCGCATCGGCGTCGCCGAGATACACCTTGTAGCCGTTGTCCCGCGGGGGATTGTGGCTAGCAGTGACCATGATGCCGGCTGAGGACTCGAGGTAGCGCACCGCGAAGGCGACGAGCGGCGTCGGCCCTGCGCTCGGCAGCAGCGTCACCTGCACGCCGGCAGCCGACATGATCTCGGCCGCATCGCGCGCAAACACGTCGGAGTTCACCCGCGCGTCATAGCCGATGACGACGGAAGGCGGGCTGCTGGCCTCACCCCGGGCCGCACGCTCAAGCAAGAACGCAGCAAAGCCGGCGCTCGTCTGCGAGACGACGACGCGGTTCATCCGTGCAGGGCCAGCGCCAAGCCTGCCGCGAAGGCCCGCGGTTCCAAACGCGAGACGGCCAGCGAAGGACTCCTCGAGTTCGAGTCTCGCTGATTCGTCTCCGGCCTCAGCCTGTGCGACCAGGCGCTCGGCCTCGGCCTTCGTGACTGGGTCAATATCGTGCGCCGCCCAATTGCGCGCGCGCTCGAGCAGAGCTTCGAGCTGATTCGATGGCATCGCGCCCCCCACGGTCGTTTCTTCGGTAGACAGTTCAAACTATCATCGAGTCGACCGTTTCCTCGGTAGCGTCAACGAGAAGCTGAAGGAAGACACAGCTGCAGCACGGTTGCTGCCCGGTTGGGTGCCCGCTGTCCGCCGCGCCGCCGCTCTGCCGCCCGCTGTGCGCCGGCTCGCCGCTGGAAGGCGCCATCCCGCCTAGAAGCGCGCAACAACCTCGCTGAGGAGCGCTGCGAGACGCGGCTCCGCCTCCTTGCCAGCCTCGATGACCTCCGCGTGGCTCAGCGGAGTCTCCTGGATTCCGGCGGCAAGGTTCGTGATGAGCGAGAGCCCAATGATCTCCATACCGGCTTCCCGTGCCGCGATCGCTTCGAGTGCGGTTGACATTCCGACGATATCGCCGCCAATGATGCCCGCGTAGCGCACCTCGGCTGGGGTCTCGTAGTGTGGGCCGGTGAACTGCACGTACACGCCGTCGTGCAGCGAGGGGTCTACGTCGCGAGCGATGTCACGCAGCCGAGACGAGTAGAGATCGGTGAGGTCGACGAAGGTTGCGCCCTCGAGTGGCGACGTCGCCGTCAGGTTGATGTGGTCGCTGATGAGGACGGGCTGACCGGGCTTGTACGCCGGGTTCACGCCACCTGCACCGTTCGTGAGCACCATGACGGTGGCGCCCGTGGCCGCGGCGGTGCGGACCCCGTGCACGACCGCCCGCACACCGCGCCCCTCGTAGAAGTGCGTGCGTGCGCCGATGATCAGGGCGTGCTTGCCGTTTGCCATGCGCACCGACCGGAGCGTTCCAGGGTGGCCGGGAACTGCCGAAGCGTGGAAGCCAGGCACCCTGTCGGCTTCGATCACGGCGACCGTCTCACCGAGGGCGTCTGCGGCTTTGCCCCAGCCGCTTCCGAGGGTGAGCGCGATGTCGTGATGTGCAACGCCGGTGAGGTCGGCGATGGTGGCTGCTGCCTCGGCCGCAAGGGCCTTCGGGTCTGAAGAAGTGCTCATGGGTACAGAATACGCGGGGTGCGCACGAACCCGTGAGCACCCCGCGTTATCCCGCAGATATTTACGAGTCCTTGATGATTCGGTACCCGCGCAGCGGGTCGTAACCGTGGATCTCGCGAGTGTCGAGCACCTGCATGAACGCGAGCACCTCCGGAGAAACGACCTGGCCGGGGACGAGCACTGGGAACCCTGGCGGGTACGGGGTCACGAAGCCAGCCGAGACGGGCTGCTCGCCGGCGTCGACCCGCGCGCGCAGGTCGTCACCGAGCACGTACTCGACGTTGCCGCGGCGCTGCCCCCGGAAGAACGCCTTCCGGAGATCGCCGTCGGGGAGCACGCCGTCGGTTGCGTACGTTGGCGCGAACGCGCTGAAGTCAGGCAGCGTCGGCATGACGATCTCAGGGGGGAGCGGCTGCTCGGGATCGCGTTGCGCCTGCTCCTCCTCAAAGCGTTCAGCGAGCTTCACGAGCACCTCGATGAGGTACGCCACGGAGCTCCGCGAGGTGCCGATGTTCGTCATAAACAGCACCGTGTTGCGGCTCGTCTTGTTCACCTGGATGCCGTATCGATCCATGAGGTATTCGTGTTTGAACGTGTCGCCGTCAACGCCTGTGCGTGAGATTTCGATGGTGATGCGTGAGGGGTCGACGACGAATTCGTCGGTTGCCCACGCCTCCCACATGCTTGAGAGACCGTCGCGCAGGGGCATGGCCCGGCCGGTCTCGCGGTACTGCTCCGGAATGAGTTCGTGCGCAGTAAGTACCCGGAACGTGCGGCGCAGCAGCGGGTGCCGCGCGATGGCCTGGGAGAGGCTCGTCGCGAGGTCGAGCTGCCGCTGCACGAGCTCGAAACCCTCAAGCTCAACCTGGCGCCTGCCGATGTCGAGCGAGGAGAGGATCTGGTAGTTCGGTGACGTCGAGGTGTGCGTCATGTACGCCTCGTGGAATGGGTCCTGCGCGTCGCGAACCCAGTCCTGATCCCACACGTGGATCATGGAGCCCTGCCTGAGGGCCGTCAGCGTCTTGTGCGTCGACTGTGTCGCGTAGACCCGGATCCGCGCGTCTGGCGAGGGCACGAGCCGCTCGCTCAGCCACACCTCGTCAGGCGCGGGGGTGCCGTCTTCGGCGTACAGCACCGACTGCTGCTCCTTGTAGGCGCGGGCGTGCCCAGCGGTCTGCAGCTGCTGTTCGAGGAGCTTCGCGGAGGCCATTGCTGTGCGGCGCCGCGTCACAGGGTGGAACGCGCCAAAGGCAAACCAAGCCTCATCCCACAGGAACACGAGGTCTGGCTTGATCGCAAGGCACTCGCTCATCACGCGGAACGGGTCGTAGACGATGCCATCGAAGGTGGTGTTGGTGAGCGTCACCATGCGGACCTCGTCGAGGCGTCCGGCCGCGCGGTAGTCGAGCAGCAGTTGCTTCACGCGCTCAATCGGGACCGCCCCGTAGAAGGCGAACTCGTTCAGCGGGTATGCGTCGAGATACGCTGGCCGCGCTCCGGTGAGCATCATCGAGTGGTGGTGCGACTTGTGGCAGTTCCGGTCGACGAGCACGACGTCGTTTGGTGCGACGAGGGCCTGGTGGACCACCTTGTTCGCGGTCGACGTGCCGTTGGTGACGAAGAACGTGTGCTTCGCCCCGTACGCTCGCGCTGCGAGCTCCTGTGCTTTCTTCAGCGTGCGCACGGGCGCCAGCAAGGAGTCGAGCCCGCCCGAGGTCGCACTGGTCTCGGCGAGCAGCAGGTTCAGGCCGTAGAAGTCGGCGAGGTCGCGGATCCACTTCGACGACATGACCGACCCGCCGCGCGCCACTGGGAGCGCGTGGAAGACACCGACGGGGCGGCGCGCGTGATCCTGGATTGCCGAGAAGAACGGGGTGTCGTACAGGTGAGACACGCGCCGCAGGAGCGAGAGGTGCAGTTCGAGGTTGTCCTCTCGCCTGAAGACGCGGCGGAACCGCTTGGTGAGCGCCCCTGCGAGCTCTTCAATGTGTGCGCCAGCCATGAGGTACAAATCGAGTTCGGGGCGCAGCGCAGAGAGTGTGTCGGCAAGCCCGAGCACGCGCTGCACCGAGGCGAGCTGGTTGCGCGCCGAGGTATGCGGGGTGGCCGTCGCGGCGTGGGCGAGCTCAATGGTCTCGCGCAGGTCGCGGCTGAGGGTCTGCTTGGTTCGCTCACTGAACCCGGGGCGAACGACACAGGCAAGGATGTTGGGGTTTGTGAGCACCGCTGCGACAGCGTCGTCGGCGGACGGCACGATGACGTAGTCGTAAATGAACGCGTCAGCTGCACTGCGCATCCGGAGACTTTCGGCGCGGATCGTGTCACGGTCAGCGGTGGTGGTCTCGTCGACAACGAGCACCTCGAACCGTGGGCGCGGGTCGCTATCGCCAGGGAACTCTTCCTCCGCCTCTGGATCGACGTCTGACGCAACCTCCTCGGAGGTGCCGACTGCGCGCAGCCGGTTGACGACGCGCCCAATCCGATCAAGCGCAGTCTGGTATTCACCGGAGGCGAGAAGCTCCCCGATCGTGGTGACGTACCGCTGGCCGAAGCCCGCCCAGTACATCTCCAACGTTTCAAGCGCTCGGAGCGAGCGGTGAATTTCGCTATCGGCAGCGAGCGCCTCGTCGGCCTCGGTGCGATCGCCAAGCGCGAGTCGTTTCACCGCAAATCGGAGGTATTCCCACGCATCGCTGCGCATCCGCCACGTGCTCGAAGGCATGCCAGGGTCTCGTTCAAGTACCGGTTCTGCCTTAGCGTCTGACACCAATTGCCTCCAACGTCCCTGTCGTCTAGACGGTCTGCGCGGCCAGCGAGCCTGCGCAGTACCCTGAGTCCCTGATCTTACGGTGACGAGTATGCCGTAGCACGCCTAGACTTGTCACATGGCGAAAGAACGTAAACACAGGATCGTTGTACTTGGCGGCGGACCTGGAGGGTACGAAGCCGCGCTTGCGGGCGCGCAGTTGGGGGCAGAGGTCACGCTCGTCGAACGCGCAGGCGTCGGCGGATCCGCGGTGCTCACCGACGTCGTACCGTCGAAGAGCCTCATCGCGACCGCAGGTGCAGTGCAGTCGGTTCGTGATGCTGGCAAGCTCGGCGTCCAGGCTTTCCTGCCAGGCAGCGATGGCAAGCCGGTGCGGCCCGAAATTGCGGTGAACCTTGCTGCGGTGAACAAGCGGCTGCTCGCGATGGCAGGGGCCCAGTCGACGGATATGCGGCAGAGCCTTGAGGAAGCTGGTGTGCGTCTCGTGCACGGCTCCGGTCGCCTCGACGGCCCAAACGCCGTTCTCGTTTCCACCTCACAAGCTGGCGGAACCGACTTCGACCGCGTCGAGGCCGACACGATTGTCGTCTCGGTGGGCGCCAGCCCGCGCGAGCTTGATTCGGCGAAGCCCGACGGTGAGCGCATCCTCACCTGGCAGCAGGTCTACAACCTGCAGGATGTGCCCGAACACCTGATCGTTGTCGGTTCGGGAGTCACGGGCGCTGAGTTCGCGAACGCCTACGCCACGCTGGGCTCCGAGGTGACCCTCGTCTCCAGCCGTGAGCAGGTGCTCCCGGGCGAGGACCCGGACGCCGCCGCAGTGATCGAGCACGAATTCAAGCGCATCGGCATGAACGTGATGTCGAAGTCGCGAGCAGACGCCGTCGAACGCACCGAGAACGGTGTGCGCGTCACCCTCTCCGACGGCAGCGTTGTTGAGGGCTCACACTGCCTCATGGCCGTCGGCTCCGTGCCCAACACCGACGGGCTCGGCCTTGAGGAAGCAGGCGTCGAGCTCAACGAGAGCGGCCACATCAAGGTGAACAAGGTCGCGCGCACGTCGATCCCATCGGTGTACGCCGCCGGGGACTGCACCGACTTCTTCCCCCTCGCCTCCGTCGCCTCCATGCAGGGACGCACCGCGATCATGCACGCGCTCGGCGACTTCGTGCGGCCAATCGACCTCCGCAACGTCGCGTCGAACGTCTTCACCTACCCCGAGATCGCGACGGTCGGCTGGAACGAGCGCACCCTCGCTGATGCGACGAGCGTCGCGACGGCGATCAGCCACACGATCCCGCTCAACGCAAACCCCCGAGCAAAGATGATCGGCTTCACGGACGGTTTCGTGAAGCTGTTTGCCTGGAAGGCCTCTGGCACCGTCGTTGGCGGCGTGATCGTCGCCCACCGCGCCAGCGAGCTCATCTTCCCGCTCGCGCTCGCCGTCGAGCACCGCCTCACCGTCGACCAGGTCGCGTCGGCGTTCACCGTCTACCCATCGCTCACCGGCGCGATCACCGACGCCGCCCGTGCGATGCACGTGCACTAATGGCTGCCTGGAGCAACGGCGCCGGCAGTGGCGATGGCGTAGCGGTCGCCACCAGGCTGCGCGACCACAGCCACTTCGCCGTACGGGTCGCGACGAGCGTCGGGGTCGCGGTGCTCGCGATCCTGCTCAGCGTCGGGCTGGCAGGGTGCGCTGCGGGCAAGCCGCCGGTCGTCCCCTCTGACGATGACGCGAAG
This sequence comes from Leucobacter komagatae, assembly GCF_000834055.1. Taxonomy (GTDB): domain Bacteria; phylum Actinomycetota; class Actinomycetes; order Actinomycetales; family Microbacteriaceae; genus Leucobacter; species Leucobacter komagatae_A. The sequence goes on along the minus strand of NZ_JXSQ01000008.1, from coordinate 50,644 downwards.
GTCGCGGTGACGGTTCGCGTGGTCGACAACAGCTTCGAGCCGAGCGAGATCACGATCGACGCCGGTCAGGCAGTGAACTGGGTGTTTGAGGGCCCGTCGTCGGAGCATGACGTCGTCGCGGACGACGGAAGCTTCGTCAGCGAACTCATGCGGTCGGGGAGCTATACGCACGTGTTCACGGACGCTGGCTCGTTCGACTACCTCTGCTCAACCCACCCGGAGATGCGCGGGAACGTCACCGTCGAGTAGCGCGGGTCAGCGCGCGCAGTGCCGATCCGCGTGCGCGTGCGTGCGCTCGCCGTGGATGCTGCTTGCTGCGGCGGATCGGCGACCGTAAGTCGGAGATCTGCGATATCTCAGCCGGTCTGCTGCGTTTTTGACCTATCTTCTGCAGATCACCTATGTAATCGGAGGCGGGTGCGCCCCGTGTTGGGGAGCGACCCGTGCTGGGGTGCGCCCCGTGTTGGGGAGCGACCCGTGCTAGACCGATGCTGCGCCGAGGCGAAGCGACTCGAGCTGCTCCTCACGCGTCGGGGCGGGGTGCACTGTCACCAGTTCGTCCGCGTCAGCGAGCTTCGCGAAGTCCGCGAGCTGCTCGCGCACCCGCTCTGGCCCGCCAACAGCGGTGTATCGCATCATCGAGCGGATCTCTGTCGCTGCGGGGGTATCGCGGATCGCCTCGGCTTGTTCGTGGGTGAGGGGTACTTCGCGCCCGCGCGACAGGAAGCTCCTGATGCGCTCGAGCTCGGCCCGCGCGAACAGTTGCCGTGCGGACTCGTCGTCTGCGGCGGCGATAACGTTGACCCCGGCGCTCACGTAGGGCTCGGGGTGGGCTTCACTCGGCTGGTAGTTCGTCCGGTAGTGCTGCACAGCGGCGTTCAGCGCCTGCGGGGCGAAGTGCGACGCAAATGAATACGGCAGGCCGAGCTGCGCGGCGAGGTTCGCGCCGAACAGGCTCGAACCGAGGATCGTGATCGGCACCTTTGTTCCCCTGCCAGGGTATGCATTCACGCCGGTGAGCGGCAGGTCATCGCCGAGGTAGGCCTGCAGTTCGAGCACATCGTTCGGGAACGCGTCTGCCGCCTGCACGGTCCGCCGGAGGGCCCGAAACGTCAGGCCGTCCGTTCCCGGAGCCCGGCCGAGGCCGAGGTGAATTCTGCCAGGGTGCAGCTCTGCGAGCATGCCGAACTGTTCGGCGACGACCAGCGGGGAGTGGTTCGGCAGCATGATGCCGCCGGAACCAAGCCCGATCCGCTCCGTCTGCGACGCGATGTGCGCGATGAGCACGGCCGGGGAGCTCGACGCGATTGTCGCCATGTTGTGGTGCTCCGCGTACCAGATGCGTTCGTACCCGGCCGCCTCTGCCACCTGCGCGAGTCGCACTGAGTGGTGGAGGGCCGAGGCGACGCTGCTGCCCGACTCGATAGTTGCGAGGTCAAGGAACGAGAGCTTTACATCTGCCATACCGAATGCAACAGGGGCGCGTGTCGGGGTATTCCCCGACACGCGCCCCTGTTGTGGACTGCATGCGATGCTGCTGGCGGCTTCACGCGCCGCCACGGTGAGCGTTAGACTGCGTCGACGATCGACAGCAACGGGTGACCGCTCGCGACGGTCTGGCCAAGCGGCGCGTCGATGTTGCAGACGATGCCTGCACGGTGCGCGTAGATGGACTGTTCCATCTTCATCGCCTCGAGGACGACGACGAGTTCACCCTCGGTTACCTCCTGGCCGTCGGCAACAGCGAGCTTCACGACGGTGGCCTGCATGGGTGCAGCGACGGAGTTTCCGGTCGCGGTCGCCACGCCTGCGCCCTTCGCGCGCTTGGGGGCTGGGCCGCGTGTAACGTCCTGGTCTGAGAGCGGGAGCAGCGTCGTCGGCATCGTAACTTCGACGCGGCGACCGGCGACCTCAACGACGACCGACTGGCGCGACGAGGTCGTGACTGGCGAGGTGTTCTCGCCTTCCCACGGCTCGATGTCGTTCACGAACTCGCTCTCGATCCACAGCGTGTAGACGCCGAACTTACCGTTCTCCGCGGTGAACGCGGGATCGCGCACGATCTTCCTGTGGAACGGGAGCACGGTCGGAAGGCCGCGCACCTCAAGCTCGTCGAGGGCGCGGCGCGAGCGCTCAAGCGCTTCCTCGCGAGTTGCACCGGTGACGATGAGTTTGCCGAGCATCGAATCGAACGCGCCGGAGATGACGTCACCCGACTGCACGCCAGTGTCGACGCGGACGCCGGGGCCGAGCGCGGGCTTGAAGAGCGTCACGGGACCTGGCGCGGGGAGGAAGCCGTTACCCGCGTCTTCGCCGTTGAGGCGGAACTCGAAGGAGTGGCCGTGCGCGACGGGATCCTCGTAGTCAAGTACGCCGCCCTCTGCGATGCGGAACTGCTCGCGAACGAGGTCGATGCCCGTGACCTCCTCGGAGACCGGGTGCTCGACCTGCAGGCGGGTGTTCACCTCGAGGAAGGAGATCGTGCCGTCCTTCGCGACGAGGAACTCGCAGGTTCCGGCGCCAACGTAGCCGACCTCGCGGAGGATCGCCTTCGAAGCTGCGTAGAGTTCGGCGTTCTGCTCATCGCTGAGGAAGGGCGCTGGCGCCTCCTCGACGAGCTTCTGGTGGCGGCGCTGCAGCGAGCAGTCGCGCGTCGAGATGACGACGACGTTGCCGTGGCTGTCGGCGAGGCACTGGGTCTCGACGTGGCGTGGCTTCTCGAGGAACTTCTCCACGAAGCACTCCCCGCGGCCGAACGCTGCGACGGCCTCACGGGTTGCCGACTCGAAGAGGTCGGCGACCTCCTCGCGCTTGTATGCGACCTTCAGGCCGCGGCCGCCGCCACCGAACGCCGCCTTGATCGCGACGGGCAGACCGACCTCGTCGGCGAACGCGAGGACCTCTTCGGCGCCCGCAACGGGGTCGCTCGTTCCTGGTGCGAGTGGGGCGTTGACCTTCTCGGCCACGTGGCGTGCTGAGACCTTGTCGCCGAGCCGCTCGATGGCTTCGGGGCTCGGGCCGATCCAGGTCAGGCCAGCGCCGATGACCGCGCGAGCGAAGTCGGCGTTCTCTGCGAGGAAGCCGTAGCCGGGGTGGACAGCGTCGGCGCCGGAGCGACGAGCGACACTGAGGATCTTGTCGATTGCGAGATAGCTGTCGGCGCTCGTCGAGCCGCCGAGGGCGTACGCTTCGTCGGCGAGCTGCGAGTGCATGGCGTCGCGGTCCTGATCGGCGTAGACGGCGACGGAGGCGATACCGCTGTCACTAGCGGCACGAATGATGCGAACGGCGATCTCGCCTCGGTTGGCGATGAGCACTTTACGAATGCGAGACATAAATTACAGCCTATTCGAGGAATGCTTCCCCAAGTTGGATATTCGTCACAAACCTTTTGCCGGATCGTTGCCGAAGACTACATCGCGCTCGAATCGGGGGAGGTAGTGTATGGGAGTGTGGGTCGCACCGGGCGACACTCGATTGGGGACACCGAAATGGCAAACAACAACGCACTTGATGCCCTGCTCTCGCAGGTGCCGGTCGGCGAGCTCGCCGCGAAGCTTGGCGTCGACGAAGATACCGCGCTCGCAGCAGTGAAGCAGGCCCTGCCAGGGCTGCTCGGCGGCCTTGCCGTGAACGCTGCGACGGATGAGGGGAAGCAGAAGCTCGAGGGTGCACTGAGCAAGCACACCCCAGCCGACGGGAAGATCTCGCTCGACGCGATCGACGAGAAGGAAGGCGAGAAGATCGTCAACCACGTGCTCGGCGATAAGCAGGACGCGGTGGCGAACGCGCTTGGCCAGCAGGCAGGCAACGCCGGCGTTGCAAAGCTCATCCCGCTGCTCCTCCCGCTCCTCGCCCCGATCGTGATGCAGTTCCTCGCTGGCAAGAAGCAGCAGGCACCGGCGCAGGCTGAAGAAAACGGCGGCGGCATTGGTGATGTGCTCGGTGGCCTGCTCGGCGGCCTCACGGGTGGCGGCCAGACGAAGAACCAGGGCGGCATCGGCGATCTCCTCGGCGGTCTGCTCGGTGGCGGCCAGGCGAAGAGCCAGGGCGGCATCGGCGGCCTCCTTGGTGGCCTCCTCGGAAAGTAATTTCGGGTCAGTACACGCGTGAGCGTGCCGCTGGAGTCTCAGCGGCACGCTCACGCGCGTCGGCGTGCAACGGGGCACGGCCGACGCGACCGCTACGCGCTCGCCACTGCGACCTCTTCCGTGTGCAGCGATATGCCCTGTGTCTCTCTGAGGGTGAGCACACACACGAGGCCGATCACGGCGATGCCCGCGAGCATGTAGCCGATGGCAGCGCTGCCGACCTCGGTTGCAACGAGCGCGGCAGCAACAATCGGCGCGACGGCTCCGCCGAGCACGCCCCCAAGGTTGTAGGCCATTCCTGCGCCGGTATAGCGGTATCGGGTCTCGAACAGCTCTGGCAGGAACGAACCCATGGGGCCGTACTGGATGCCCAGAAGAAGCATCGTTACCGACAGGCCGGCTCCGAAGGCGAAGACGTTGCCGATGTCGAGCACCGGGAACAGCGCAAGCGACCAGATCGCCGACGCAATGATCGCGCCTATCATGACCTTCCGGCGGCCGAACCGGTCTGAGGCTGCGCCGCCGACGATGGTGAACGCTGCGAAGAAGAGCGCCCCGATGATCCCGCAGAGCAGCACGGCTGGCCGTGACAGGCCGAGCTCGCCCGCGCCGTAGCTGGTGAGGAACGCCGTGCCGATGTAGAAGAACGCAAAGATGAGGATCATCGGCCCGCTCGCGAGGAGAACCTCTCGCGGCTGCTGCACGAGCACGTCGAGCACGGGGAGCCGGCCCTTGGCCGGAGAGCTCGCCTGCGCTGTGCGCTCCTGCTCGGCGGAGAACACGGGGGTTTCTGCAATGCGCACGCGGATCCACAGCCCGATAAGAACGAGCACGGCACTGAAAATGAACGGTATCCGCCACGCCCAGCCGATGAAGCTTCCCGACTGGTCGCCAAGGGTCAGGTTCGTTACGAGGAACGTCGCGCTGGCCAGCGCAAACCCGAGCGACGGGCCAAGCTGGGGCATTGAAGACCACAATCCACGTCGCGCGGGCGGCGAATACTCCGCGGCAAGCAGCGCAGCGCCCGCCCACTCACCCCCGACGGCGATGCCCTGGAAGAAACGCAGGGTGAACAGCGCGATGGGTGCGACGATGCCGATGGTCGCCGCGCCAGGGAGGATTCCTACGATGAACGTCGCAACACCCATGACGAGCAGGGTGATGACCAGCACTCGTTTGCGGCCGATGCGGTCGCCGAAGTGCCCGAAAAACAGTGCGCCGAACGGACGCGCGATGAACGCGACAGCGAATGTTGCGAACGATGCGACCGTGCCCGCTGCGTCTCCCAGCGCGGGAAAGAAAACCGCGGGGAACACGAGGGCTGCCGCTGTACCGAAAATAATGAAGTCGTAGAACTCAATCACGCTGCCGATCGCGCTCGCTGCTGCGACGCGACGCATGGGCACTTCGGAGTGTGGCTTTCCTGGTTTGGACATGATATCTCCTTTGACATGAAGGACCGACTGGAGGAAGGACCGACTGGGAGGCCCGTCGATTGCCTCAAGAACCTAGCTCGCGGTCACACACACAAACTGCCCGTTACCTAGCTGAGATATTTGCACCCGTCAGAATGGTTGTATCTTGTGCCAATCACATGAACCACAAGCGTTCGGATTGTGTGGATTCCTGTCTCGCGTGGGTGCGCGGTTCCGGGGGTGAAGGGCCGCAGCGCGCCGGCGCACCCCGCCCGGCTAGACTGGTGGCGTGGTTAATCCAGACGTTCAGGGCCGGGTCTACCCGCCCACCCAGCCGTATCTTGTCGGTCGCGAGAAGGTGCGCGAGTTCGCTCGCGCTGTGCTCAGCGACTCGCCAATCCACCACGACCCCGAGGCCGCAAAGGCGGCCGGGTTCGCCGACGTTGTCGCGCCGCCAACCTTCGCGGTGACGGTGCAGGAAGCGACGCTGGCTCAGCTGCTCGCAGACGAAGAAGCCGGGGTTGATTTCTCCCGCGTCGTGCACGGCGATCAGCGCTTCAGCTACACGCGGCCGATCGTCGCTGGCGACGAACTCACAGCGACGCTCACGATCGCGGCGGTGAAGCAGCTTGGCGGCCACTCGATGGTCACCGCCTCGAGCGCCATCGTTGACGCCGCCGGCGAGCACGTCGTCACCGCCCTGTCGACACTCGTGGTCAGAGGAGAAGAAGCATGAGCGCCGCGACACCAGCGTCCCCCGCATTCGAGCAGCTCACCGTCGGTGACGTCGTCGCCGAGCGCGAGCTCACCCTCACGCGCGACAGTCTCGTGCGCTACGCGGGTGCGTCGGGAGACTTCAACCCAATCCACTACCGCGATGATTTCGCGCAGTCGGTCGGGCTTCCGGGCGTCCTGGCGCACGGCATGCTCACGATGGGCGCTGCCGGCTCCGTCGCGACCGGCTGGCTTGGAGCTGGTGGCTGGGTGAAGGATTTCCAGTCGCGCTTCACTCGCCCGGTTCCGGTCGACGCTGAGGCTGGCGCTGCCGTGACTGTGACCGTCACCGTCGGCGCGCTCGACGCTGACGCCCGCACCGCGCGGCTCGACCTGAAGGTGACCTTCGACGGCGCGACCGTGCTCGGCAAGTCGCAGATGCTTGTGGCGTTCGCGTGAGCGCACAGCCCCTATCCGCACTGACCACGATGCGCGTCGGCGGCCCCGCAGAGGAATTCGTCACCGCGCACACCCGCGATGAGCTGGTTGAGGCTGCGATCTCGCTGTGGCAGCGCAGCCACGATTGGCTGCTCCTCGGCGGCGGATCGAACACAGTTGTCTCCGACGAGGGGTATCCGGGCCCCGTGCTGCTCGTGCGCACGTCTGGGATCTCGCAGGTCGAGGATCCTGACCTTGCCCCTGGCAGCGTGCGCATCCGCGCCGAAGCGGGACACGACTGGGACGCGCTCGTCGCCGAGTGCGTGAACCGAGGATGGGCAGGCATTGAGGCGCTCTCGGGCATCCCAGGGCTCGCCGGTGCCGCCCCCGTGCAGAACATTGGCGCGTACGGGCAGGAGCTGTCGGAGGTGCTGCACTCGATCGAGTTTCTCGACGCGGCAACGTTCGAGCCGCGGCGCATGCTCGCGGCCGAACTCGAGCTCGGCTACCGCGACTCCGTCATCAAGCAGGGACTTGAGGGCGTCGTGCTCTCCATCGATCTTGTGCTCGCGGACGCGGCGGTCGTTGCAGCGGAGACCGGGCCCGAGGCCATTTCCGAGCCGATCCGGTTCGCGCAGCTCGCAACGGCGCTCGGCGTTGAGGTGGGGTCCCGCGTTCCGCTGCACACGGTGCGCGACGCAGTGCTTCGGCTCAGGGCCGCGAAGGGCATGGTGCTTGACGAGGCAGACCACGACACGTGGAGCTCAGGGTCGTTCTTCACGAACCCGATCGTGACCGAGCGTTTCGCGCGCGGCCTCCCGTCAGACGCCCCGCGATTCCCGATTGTGGACCCGGGCGAGGCTCCCGCTGTGACGACATTTGAGGAGCTTGCCGAGGGGCAGCCGCTTCGTGTGCCTACGCCGGCGCGTGAGCGTCGAGTGAAGCTCTCTGCGGCCTGGCTGATCGAGCATGCAGGGGTTCCGAAGGGCTACAGGCTGCCAGGCTCTGGCGCCGCTCTTTCTTCGAAGCACACGCTCGCGATTACGAACAGGGGTGCGGCATCAGCTGCCGACGTCGGCGAGCTCGCGCGGTTTATCGTGCAGCGCGTGCAGCAGGAGTTCGGCCTCGTGCTCGTGCCCGAGCCAAACCTGTACGGCATCGAGGTCTAGCAGCGGCCGCTAGGGCCGCCCGGCCTGAGCGATCACCTGCTGCACCTGCTCGGAGTCGAGGCGGAAGACCTCGCCACCGGTTGCCGGCTCAGACAGTGGCAGGACGCGCACGCGGTGCGTGTCGATGTCGATGACTGCCGCGCCGAACCAGTCGCTCGCCGACTCCTCGGTGTGGCCGTCAAACGCCGCTGCAAGGTTCGTCACCCCCGGAGCTACGACAACGGGAATGCCGTAGACGGTTTCGACGATGGGATGGTGGTAGTGGCCGCTCAGGATCGCGCGCACATCGGTGCCGCGTACGCGCTCCCACAGACCGTTCGTCGACTCTTCGCCGAGGGCGAGGGCCTGGAGTAGGTCGGTTTCTGCGTGAACGGGCGGGTGGTGCATCACGATCACGGTGCCGCGCCCAGCCGGCGATCGGATGATGTCGGAGAGGAATTCGAGCTGTGATTCGGCGAGTTCGCCGTAGCCTGCGCCGGGGACCGTTGTGTCGAGAACGATGGTGCGCCAGCCGTCGATTTCCGCGACGGAGACGACCGGGGACCCCGGTTCGCCATGCTGGTTGCCGGCGGGAGAGGCTGCTGGGGTGTCGACGGCGACACCCGGCTGGCCCTCGCCGAGCACCGCGCGGAAGCTTTCGCGGTTGTCGTGGTTGCCCATCGCGTAGATGGTGCGCGCGCCGCGCTCGGCCGCCCACGGGTCGAGAATGTCGCGCACGCGTTCGTAGGATTCCACGCTTTCGTCCTCGCTGACGTCCCCGGAGCACACGACAAGATCGAGGGGTCGATCGGCGACCCGAGCGAGTGCTGACCGGAGGTGTTCCCTGGTGTCGACGACACCGTAGTGTCGGGTGTCGTCGCCGTACAGGTGGGTGTCGGACAGGTGCAGGATCCGGAGTGTGGACATGTGAGCAGACTAGTTCTCGGGGGTGAACTTCGGGTAACAATGTGCCGAGTGGGGAACGCCGAGGGAATGGACTCGGGGGATTCTTGGTTCCCACTTATGTACACCCAGGGTTTTCAGAAAGGAACTGCTTCATGACTACATACAACATTGGCTTCCTCGTAGGCAGTGTGTCATCCACCTCGATCAACCGCCGACTCGCCAATGCGCTGGTCAAACTCGCCCCGCAGGCGAACCTCAACCTCACTGAAATCCCGATCGCGAACCTGCCGTTCTACTCGGCCGATCACGACGCCGAGATTCCCGAGGCAGCAGCTGAGTTCAAGCGCGCCGTGGAGGCCGCTGACGGTGTCATCATCGTGACCCCCGAGTACAACCGCTCCGTTCCCGGCGTCCTCAAGAACGCGCTCGATACCGCGAGCCGCCCCTGGGGGCAGAACAGCTTCACCGGCGTTCCCTCCGCGGTGCTCGGCGCTTCGATCGGACAGATCGGGACAGCGCTCGCGCAGGCGCACCTGCGTTCAATTCTTGCCTTCCTCGACTCGCCTGACCTGCAGCAGCCGGAGGTGTACCTCCAGCTGAGCGAGGGCCTCATCACTGAAGACGGTGAGATCACCAACGATTCAACAGCCGAGTTCCTCCTCGGGTGGCTCCGCGCGGCACACGCGCACTTCGAGCTGCACGCACGCTCCAACGGCTAGCGGCACCCGCTCAGGCACAGCGAGGCGGACAGCCCAGGTCGGCATCCGTCGCCGCGTGCCAGCGGTTCGGCGAGGCGCAGCGTCTGCTGCGCCTCGCCGTTTCGCGCGCGCCGCGGAATAGCGAGGAGGGTGTTGCGGTTGCACCCCGTATGCCAGGCACCGTATCCCCATCCCTCAGCAGCCTGCTCGAGCGCATTGACGTCACTGTCACCGAGACGACGCGTGTCAGCGTGCAGCAGCACCGGCGGTATGTCGCGCCGCGAGACGAAATCACCCTCGTGTACGTAGCCGAAGGCGAACTGCGTGGAACCTCCGCGGCGGCCTGCGCGCCAGACCCCGGCCGCGCAGGCAGTCTCGTGGTGAGCCCACTGCAGCACACCGGCGATTTTCCCGCCGGCGCTGCCCTGCTCACCATCGGGCGCTCAACGCTCACGCTTGAGGCGACGAGCGACGCGATGCTCGTCGTTGTCGCGCTCGAACTCAACGAGGCCGCGCATCGGCTGCGACAGCTTGTACCCGATCCGCTGCTCATCACCGATTTTGCGAGGCTCGACCCAGCGGTCTCCGCACTCGTGAGCGGCATGGGGACCCCTCGCGACGCTGATGAGGCTGCGCGCGCAACCGACGGCCAGGATTTCATCTGCAGGCTGATGGCCCGCACGGCGCTTGTCGGTGTGCTCCGCGCGTGGGTGACGGCTGGCTGCGCGCCGCGTGGCTGGGCCGAGCGGGTTGTGGATCCCCATCTCGACCCGATCATCAGCGCGATCCACAGCGATCCTGGCCGCGACTGGTCGATCGACTCACTCGCAAGCCTTGGAACGATGTCGCGGTCCGCGTTCTCGCGCCGCTTCCGCGAATTGCTTGGCGCTTCGCCAGGGCAGTACCTCACCGGGGTGCGAATGGAGGATGCGAAGCGGCGACTTTCGCTCGGCGCTTCCGTGACGCAAACGTCGCGCGAGCTCGGTTACGCCTCGGACGAGGGCTTCAGCCGGGCGTTTCGGCGCCACACCGGCGTAGCCCCGTCGCAGTGGCGTCGTGGCCGAAGCGACGGCGCCACCGCTGCGGGGAACGCGGAACTGCTGCTCGAGGCTGCGCCTGCGGCGTAACCCCGAGCAGCTCGATCCTGCCGCTATGCGCGGCTGCGGTGCGACAGCCCGAACAGCAGCGAACCGACCGCGAGCACAACGATCGCGCTGGAGTACAGCATCGGTACGCCGAGCAGGTCGCTGAGCGCGCCGCCACCGGCAGCCGCGAGGAAGATCGCCGCCTGGAACCCGACGACGACGAGGCTGCCGCCAGCCTCGAGCTGATCAGGCAGCTTGTTTCCGGTCCAGGTGTTCACGATGAGCAGCCACGAGGCGAAGCAGGCGCCCCAGACGGTGACAGCGACGCCGACCGCCCAGAGCGCTCCGGGTGCGGCAAGCACGGTGAGCACCGACACCGCGATGATGAGCGGCGCGACGACAGAGAGCAACCTGTACGTGCGGTCGACGACGAGGCCGATGATGAAGTTGCCGACGAGGCCGCCAGCGCCGAAGAGCACGAGGAGCGTCACCACGGTGCCGGCCGAGATGGGTGCGCCCTGCGCGTCACTCACCCGCTCAAGCGCGAGGCGAATGTACGTGTACGCGGCAAAGTGGCCGAGCACGACCAGCACGTGGCCGGAGAGCCCGAGCGCCATGCCGGGATGGCGCAGTGCCCTGCCAAGTGCGCCGAAGCTGCTCGCGGTTGCCGCGGGGATCACCGGGAGTACGAAACGCAGCGCTACAGCGAGCAGGAGGAGTGCGGCTCCAATGATGGCGAACCCAACGCGCCAGTCGAACGCGTTTGAGAGCATCACGCCGACGGGAACACCGGCGACGGTCGCGAGCGACACCCCGCCTGAGGTGAACATGAGTGCCCTGCCAAGCCGCGCCGGCCCGACGATGCTCGATGCAGCGCTAATCGACATCGACCAGAACGTGCTCAGTGCCGCTCCGAGCAGGAAGCGCGCGACGAGAATGATCCAGAACGCCGGGGCGAGGGCGACGATGAAGTTCGAGAGCGCACCGAGCAGCGCCATCCAGACGAGCAGCGTGCGGCGATCGAGGCGTGGGAAAAGGCTTCCGACCACGAGCGCGACGATGAGGCCAGCGAGCGCCGTGATGCTCACGGTCTGGCCGGCCTGTCCGGTGGTGATGCCGAGGCCCTCGGCCATTTCGGTGAGCACACCGTTGGGGAGGAACTCGCTTGTGACGAGGAGGAAGCTCATCATCATGAGCGTGATCAGTGCCCCGTAGGGCATGCGCGAGGCGTTCGCGGCAGCGGCCTGTGAGGCGACGGGAATGGGGGCAGTAGTGGTCATATACACAGGTTCCCAGTGGGCGGGCTTGCGCGCCCGACCGTGCGAACCGGCTTCCCGACCGATCGTCCACGGTTGGGAAGCCGGCTGCGCTGGGGCGTCGCAGTTACCCGGCGGTGGGCACCCCGGCGAGTGCTTGGGCGAGGTCAGCGATGAGGTCGCGTGGCGACTCGAGGCCGATCGAGAGGCGCAGCAGACCGGGCGTGATGCCCAGTCGGTCGTTGATCTCGGGTTCGAACGTGGCGTGTGTTGAGCTGAGCGGGTGGATCACCATCGAGCGAGTGTCGCCGATGCCGGTCATGCGCGAGAACACGCTGAGCCCGTCCACGAATGCGCGTGCGCCGTCGATGCCGCCGCGCACGGTGACGCCGAACACCGAGCCGGTGCGCGCTCCGGCCCCGCTGGCTGCGATGCCGTAGTCGCGGGCGGCGAGCTCGTACAGTGGCGAGCTCGGGAGCCCCGCGTAGTCGACTGCCGCGACGCTTGGCTGCTGCTCAAGCCACGTCGCGATCTCGAGTGATGACTCGACGTGTCGCTCCATCCGCAGGGAAAGCGTCTCCATGCCCTGGTGGAGGAGGAATCCGTTGAACGGCGAAAGCGTCGGCCCGATGTCGTTGACGACGGCCTCGCGCGCGGCCCTGGCGTACGCGCCAGTACCGAAGCGATCCACCATCGACCCGAGCCCTGGCTTCACAGCGGTGATGAGCGGGAACGAACGTCCAGCGCGCTCCGCGGCCTCCCAGTCGAAGTTTCCGCCGTCGACGATGGCGCCGCCAACCGCAGCGCCATGCCCCGTGAGGAACTTCGTCGTTGAGTGCACGACGATGTTGGCGCCGTGCTCGAACGGGCGGATGAGTGCTGGGCTGCCAACCGTGTTGTCGACGATGAGCGGAAGGTTGTGCCTCGCGGCTACGGCCGCGATGCGGCGCAGGTCGGTGACGTCGTTGCGCGGGTTGGGGATGGTTTCTGTGTAGATCGCCTTCGTGGTCGGGCGGATCGCGCGATCCCACTCTGCGTCGTCCTCCGCATCCCACACGTAGTCAACCTCGATGCCGAAGCGCTTGAGGCTGCGGCCGAAGAGGATCCGCGTTCCGCCGTAAATCGATGCGGTCGACACGATGTGGTCGCCCCCCTGCGCGAGGGTGAACAGCGCGGAGGAGATTGCGGCCTGCCCGCTCGAGACCGCGACAGACACCGATCCGCCCTCGAGCGATGCGAGCCGCGCCTCGGCGACCGAGTTCGTTGGGTTGCCCTGGCGCGAGTAGATCGGGTCGATGCTGCGGCCAGCGAAGCGGTCGACCTGGTCGTCAAAGTCCTCGAACACGTACCCGGCCGAGAGCGCGATCGGTGGCACGCGAAGCCCCGTGTTCAGGTCTGGGTATTCGCCAGCGTGCACCTGCCTCGTCTCGAAGTCGAAGCCCTCCCAGTTGAGGTTCGGGGGAGTGGCCGGTGCGTGCTCGGTGCCGGCGTGCTCGGTGCCGGCGTGCTCGGTGCCGGCGTGCTCGGTGGTCGCCATGGTCAGTTCTCCCTGGTCGTCGTTGCGGGGAGGATCGCGGCGATGCGCCGCACCGCCTCCCGGAGTGTGTCTGGTGCGCAGGCGAGGTTGACTCGCACGTGCCCGGCCCCACCTCGCCCGAAGTGGGCGCCGTCGTTGAACGCGACGCGCGCCTCGGTGAGCACGGAAAGGTACGGGTCGTCGCCGAGCCCCGCGCCGCGGAGGTCGAGCCAAGCGAGGTAGCCGGCGCGCGGCCGGGTGAGCGTCACGCCGGGGAGGTGCGCTGCGACGAGCTCGGCGAGCAGGGCGCTGTTCGCTTCGATCTGTGTGATGGCCCGGTCGAGCCAGTCACCGCCGCGCGCGAACGCGGCGACAGAGGCGTGGAGGCCGAGGATACTCGCCCTGGTCGTGGTCTCCGGCGGCAGCCGCAGCAGCAGCGCATTAGCTCGCTCGTCCGCCGCGACGATCACCGAGCACTTTGTCCCCGCGATGTTCCACCCCTTGCTCGCCGAGGTGGTCGTCACGGCGAGGGCACCGGCGGCCGCTGCGACCGGCGCGAACGGGATGAACGTTTCCCCTGCGTGCGTGAGCGGTGCGTGGATCTCGTCTGAGATGACGGCCACGTCGTGCCTCGCCGCGAGCGCCGCCAACCCAGCGAGCTCCGCACGCGTGTGCACCGTGCCGTGCGGGTTGTGCGGGTTACAGAGCAGGAAGGCGCCAACGCCGGCTGCGAACTCGCGCTCGATAGCGTCAAGGTCGAGCCGCCCCCCTGCGCCCTCGGAGGTGAGGGGGATCTCGACGACGTCGCCGGGTACCTCCTCGAGCATCTCGAAGAATCCAGGGTAGACGGGGGTCGTCACCGCGATGCGGGTGGCAGCCGGAGCAAGCACGCGCAGCGCCTCGACCACGCCCGTCGCGACATCGGTCGCGAGGTGAATGTGCTCGTGCGGCACCTCCCAGCCCCAGCGCTGCTGCGCGAATCCCGCGAATGCCGGGGCGAGCGGGCCCGGTCCATCGAGGTACCCGAGGTCTGAGGCGGTGACGCGCTCGATGAGGGCTTCCCGGATCACGGGGGCGACGGCAAAGTCCATCTCTGCGACGAACAGCGGGAGCGTGTCCGCTGGGAAGCGCGTCCACTTCAGGCTCGTGCGGGTGCCGCGTAGGAGCGCGGGGTCGAGTTCGCCGAACGGGGTACCGCTCGGATCTGCGCCGGTGGGGTGCTGACAGTCAACCATGTAGCCATCTTGCCCCCGGGCGTCCCCGAGGCGCGATCCCGGAGGTAACGCGGCGTCATCCTGGCGAAGTTATGTGCGGGTGACCCCGCGCACAATGCCTGAGGTGAGTGCTTCGAGTGGCCCGCGCCGCCCCAGCGCGGAGAGGATCGCGCCGATGACGAGCACGCCAGCGAGCTGGATGCCGTACGCTCCAAGGCCTGCAACCCACCAGGGGAACGTCGCGCCGAAATCGGTTCCAGCGTAGATCGGCCCGTACGCTGCGGCTGTCGCGATGAGGTGCAGCGTGTAGATCGTGAGCGGAGCGGCACCGGCTGCGCGGAAGATGTCGGTGATGCGGCCCGGGGGCGTGCGGCGGGAGTCGAAGAGTGTCACGAGCAGGCCGATCACGGCGAGCGAGATACCGACAGTGCGGAGCATCTCCATCGGGGCGCCAGAGTGCGGGGCTGCGACAAGCTGCGCCCACAGCTCGGGCGACGTTGGTGCGCCGAACTGCTGCATCCCGAGGAACTTCGTGAACGTCGCCATGTCGAGACCCTCGGGGGCTGCGACACCGAAGCGTGCGAGGTTTGCGAGCGTCCAGTTCGAGACGAGAGTTGCCGCCACCGCGAGCCCAGTGCCGACGACGGCCAAACTCAGCGCGGTGCGTGAGAGGCGGCCCCGGTCGTTCGCCGCGATGAGTGCGCGGGCGATGAGCATGCCGACGAGCAGGTAGGCAACCCAGGTGATCGCGGGGTAGGTGCCGGTGAGCAGCAGCCCGCGGACCGTCTCGAGTGGCTCGGCTGCGATCGTTTCGAACGATGGGGATCCCGCCTCGCTGACGATCTCGAGAGCGTCACGCACGAATGCGTTGACCGGTCCGCCAGCGAGCCAGAGCACCCCAGCTGCAACCGCGATGACCCACGAGCGGGCAGCGATGAACACGGAAACGAGGATGAGGGAAGCACCGTAGTACGCGAGCACGACGATGATTGGGCTGAGGAGCGCGCCGAGCGCGAGACCGATCACGATGAGGATCACGCCGCGCAGCATGATCGACACGATCGCGGCACCCGTGCGGCCGTCGGCAAGCGCTCGACGGCTGGCGAACACCGCGCTCACCCCGCCAAGCACCGCGAAGAGTGCTGCGGCTATCCCGCTCGTCAGGGTGGTCGCGATTTCGGCCGCGCGCTGGTCGAGCAGCGAGGCTTCCGGGTTCTCGCCGACGATCGCGACGAGGTGGTTCGCCATCATCCCGATGACGGCGAGGAACCGGGCAAGGTCGATTCCGATGTAGCGTGCGCTCGCGCCCCGCGCCTTCGGTGCGGCGCGGTCGGGTGAGAGTGTGCTGCGTTCCATGGTGTCCAGTCTGTCTGAAGGAGCGGGAATCGCAATCAGCCGGGAGGACCACCGGCGTGGCACCTGGGTACCGTCGTTACGATGCTCGCCTGATGTGGTCACGCGCGTGCTCGAGTGCCGGGTCGAGCTCGTCGAACAGGTGGTGCGGATCGCGCAGCGAGGAGATGACTCCGAGCCTGTCGAGTAGCCTGCGGTGGTGCGCCTGCACGCCCTTGATGAGCACGGTGACGCCGCGGCGTTCGAGGCTCGCGACGAGGCCAGCGAGGGCGTTCGCTCCCGTCGCGTCGATGATCTGCAGGTCGGAGAGGCGGAGGATCGCGACCTCGACGCCCTCCTCGTCGGAGATGGCTTCGACGAGTCGGTCCGCCGCGCCGAAGAACAGTGACCCCTCCACCCTGAACAGTGCGATCCGCTCGTCACCGGTGTGCGCTTCGCCCGGGAGGGGCTCCCTTGTCGCGACGCTCATGTTGCCGAGCGTGCGCAGCGCGAAGAACGCCGCGACAGCGACGCCAATTCCCACGGCGACGACGAGGTCGACGCTGACCGTGATGAGTAGCGTGATAGCGAAGGTCGCCGCACTCGACTTGCCAGAGCGGAAGACGCGCTTCGCCGTTTCAAGCGAGACCATTCTGGCCGCGGTCATCATGAGCACGCCTGCGAGGGCAGCGAGGGGGATCGCTCCGACGACGGGCGCCGCGACGAGCACGACGAGGAGCAGCGCGAGCGCGTGCACGATAGCGGCCATGCGGGTGCGTGCGCCGGAGCGCACGTTCACTGCGGTGCGCGCGATGGCTCCCGTCGCCGGCATTCCGCCGAACAGGCCCGAGGCGATCGATGCGAGGCCCTGGCCGAACAGTTCGCGGTCCGCGTTTACCGGGCCGGTGTCTGCGATGCTCGCGGCGACCCGGGCGGAGAGCAGCGACTCGATCGCGGCAAGGGCGGCGACCGCGGCGGCTGGGCCAGCGAGCGAGGCGAGCATTGCCGCGTCGAACGTCGGCAACGTGGGTGCCGGAAGCGAGCTCGGCAGTTCGCCAATGGTCGGCAGCAGCGACCCAGCGAGTGCTGCGGCGACGGACACGATGAGAATCGCGGCGAACGAGGAGGGGAAGCCGGGTGCGAAGCGCTCGAGCAGCAGCATGATGACGGCGACCGCGGCGACCGCTCCGAGCGGCAGCAGCGCGCCAGGCCAGCTCGCCTCGGTAACGGTCTGCCAAGCCGCGACGACGGCATTGGATGAGTGACCGGTGTTCGTGACGCCGAGCGCAGCTGGCACCTGCTGCAGGAAGATGATGATGCCGATACCGGCGGTGAAACCCTCAATCACGGGCCAGGGGATGTAGCTCACCGCACGCCCGAGCCGGAAGATGCCGGCGAGTACGACCATGATCCCAGCCATGAGACTCACGACGGCGACCGCCCCGGCGCCGTGGAGCACCACGATGGGGGCGAGCACGACGACCATGGCGCCGGTCGGGCCGGAGACCTGCACGTTGGATCCGCCGAAGATTGCGGCGACGAGCCCGGCAACGATTGCGGTGATGAGGCCAGCCTCGGCGCCGACGCCAGAGCTCACGCCGAACGCGAGCGCGAGTGGGAGCGCGACGATGCCGACGGTGAGCCCGGCGACGAGGTCACCCCGCCAGCCTGTGCGGAGGCCACGGTAATCATCGCGAACAGGGAGCAGGGACCTGAGCCCCGCCAGGATTGTGGACACGTGTCGCCTTTCTCTTCTCTCTCCATAATGCCCCATCTTGCTTGATAGATGTTTCACAGAAAAAGCTGGGTACGAACGCGCTGCAAGGATAGTCTGATCCAGAATTAGTCAAAGGGGAACTGATGGATATCTTCTTGTTCATTACGCAGTTGCTCGTTGTGCTCGGATGCATCGTCATGGGCACACGGTCAAGCGGCGTCGGGCTCGGACTCTGGGGTGGCACTGGTGTCGCCATCCTCGTCTTCGTCTTTGGGCTCGCACCGGGAGCTCCTCCCGTCGACGCCCTGCTCATCGTCCTGTCGGTCGTGCTCGCGTCATCGATGATGCAGGCAGCAGGCGGGATCGACTGGATGGTCTCGATAGCGGCGAAGGTGATCTCGAAGAACCCGAAGCAGATCACGCTCATCGCGCCGCTCACCGCGTTTCTGTTCTCGGTCGGCGCCGGCACGTCGAATATTCTCTACCCGCTCCTCCCCGTGATCTACGACCTGTCGTACCGCAACGGGATTCGCCCATCGCGGCCGCTGTCGCTTTCCGTTGTCGCGACCGGCATCGCGCTTGCGTGTAGCCCCGTCTCGGCCGCGATGGCGGCGATGATCGCGCTCACCGACACGGCACCGTGGAACTTCGAGCTCATGGACATCATCAAGGTGACGCTCCCAGCCGCGATCGTCGGCATCTTCCTCGCGAGCCTGTTCGTGCGCCGGCTCGGTAAGGACATCGCAGACGACCCCGAGATCCAGGCGAAGATCGCCTCGGGCAAGCTCGTCGCACCCGGCGCAACCGCGACCGAGGTCAAGGCAGAGGTCACCGTAACCAAGGAGGGCCGCTGGGCGGCAATCATCTTCCTCCTCGGGGTGCTCGTCATCGTCATCTTCGGCCTCTTCTCCGGGCTTCGCCCGCTCGGCGCCGGCGAGGTGCCCCAGCCGATCGGCATGACCCCGATCATTGAGATCATCATGTTCGTCGCCGGTACGCTCATCATGCTCGTCTCGAAGCCCAAGGTCGCTGAGATCCCGACGATGACCGTGTTCCGTGCCGGTATGGTTTCGGCGATCGCACTGTTCGGTCTTGCCTGGCTCACGAATACGTTCCTCGGCGAGCACTCGAAGCTTGTCGCAGAGGGCATCGGCGGCCTCGTTGATACCGCGCCCTGGATCTTCGCGCTCGGTGTCTTCCTCGTCTGCGTGCTCACGACCAGCCAGTCGACCGCGACGAACTCGATCGTGCCGATCGGGCTTGCAGCTGGGATTCCGCTCGGTCTCATGAGCGGTATGTGGGCGGGCGCCTTCGCCGGTATCTATCTGCTGCCGACCAACGGCTCGCAGATTGCGGCGGCGAACTTCGATGAGTCGGGCTCGACCAAGCTCGGTACGAAGCTTGTCGACCACTCGTTCTTCCTGCCGACGCTCATCCTCGCGGCCGCCACGATCGCGGTCGGCTCGCTCTTCGGAGTGCTCTGGGGCGGATAGGTTCGCACGTCACGAGGAGCGGCTCGCCTGATGGCGGGCCGCTCCTCGTGCGTGTGGGGCCCGTCGCACCCGCGCCGCGGCTAGCCGGCGACGCGGAGGTAGGTCTGCACCGTCGGCGACCCGGGTATGGCGACCTGTTTGGCCGGAACGTAGCCGATGCGCTCGTAGCGTGCGTCGTTCGCGGGGTTCGACGATTCGAGATACGTCTGCAGGCCAGCCTCGTCGTAGCGTTCGAGCGCCGCGGCGACGAGGCCCATCCCGATACCAAGCCCGCGCGCCTCGGGAGCCACCGCGAGCATTGACAGGTACGCGTGGGGTGCGGTCGGCCGCGCCTCCGCAAACAGTTCACCCTCGCTCAGCAGCGCATCCGCGGCAGCGCCGCCGATGGTCGACCGCAGCAGCGACTCGTATGCTGGCGCGTCATCTTCGTGCACCTCGTCCGCGCCGGGCGGGAACCACGTCGACACGGCACCGATGCTGCCGTCGGGCAGCACCGCTACGAGCGGTTCGCCGTGGCGGATCGCCTGGTCTACCATGAACCGCCAGTGCGCCAGCGCATGCTCGCGTCGCGCAGGGTGCTCAGGGAACGCTGGCCCCCAGACCGGATCGTTCAGAAAGCCCTCGCAGAGGATACGGGCGGCCTCCTCGAGATCATCCGCGCCGAGCGGGCGAACCGTGAACTGTGCGGGAGCGTCTGTGCTGTGAGCCATAGTGTTCCGATATTACTGCGCGTCGCGGAACGCGTCCCAAGCTCGCTTGCAGGCGCGTGCGATCATGTCGACGTGCGCCGGGTCCTCGGCGACCCAGTCGGTCCCTGGTTGTTGGAGCTCTGTCGCGGCCGGGGCACCGAGCAGGAATTCGCGAAGGAACTCGGCCTGCACCGCGCCCAGCTTGAGCCCGGCTGCGTCGGCGTCGGCGCGTAGCTTGCCGAAGCGTTCGCCGGCCGCGCGGATTTCCTCGCTGCCAAGGTAGGGCTGGTTGAGCAGCACGGCGGCGGGATCCGTGACCTCGAAGCCGGAGCGGTGGGCGGCAGCGAGCGCCCGCAGGTCCGCAGGGTCCATGGTGGGGAGATCCGACGGGTCTCGCTCCTCGCCGTCGTGGTCGCCGCGGTTCGAGAGCGCGACGACTGCTGGGAGCCGATCTGCCTCGGCGCGCTCGACGTTCACCGCACCCTCGCGGGTCGTCGTCGTGTTCATCGTGTCGTGGAATGACAACCTGGTGAACGAGCCGCCCTGTTCGAGGCCCTTGGCGACAAACCTGTCGGTGAGTTCCTCCCGTGTGCGCTCGTACACGCCAAGCCCCTGCTCGGCGGTGTCCGCGAAGGCGTCAACGAGGCGCTGCAGCCCCTCGTCTGTGTCAGGGATCTCGAGGATCGGGAAAAACGAGAACGTGACGGGGCGGATCGCGTCAACGCCGGTGAGGTCGACCTTCTGCCACGCTCCGGCCTCTCGCACCCGCTCAATCGCTGCGGCGAGATCGGCGCGCACGTCGGCTGGCTTCTTCCGGTTCGGGTCGCGGATGAGGCGCGGGTGCGGGTTGATCACCGCGACGATGCGGGGGTCAATCTCGGCCCAACGACGCACGATCGCCGCGGTTGCAACGTCCGAAAAGTCGTATTGCAGCCTGCGGGTGAGCGCGGGTGAGAGGAACTCGGCGAGCTCCTCGGGGATTGCTGCGCCAGAGTGTGGTGTGGCAACCAACACATCGGCGTCGGCGATCGCTTCTTCGAGCGTACGGGTCTCCGGGTTCGCGTAGTGCGTGATCTGTTCAGCGGTGAAGATCGTGCCGGCCGGGATTAGGTCGAGTGAGTTCGTGCTCATGTGCTCAGACTACCCACGCCGCAGCGACCTGACCAGGGGTTTGTGAGTGCGGATTGAAAAGCCTATGCGCGGCCGCGGTTGCGTTTCCGGATTGCCGCCGGCGGGCGGCCCCCCAGGTACGACGCGCCCGAGTCGACCACGTAGCCCTGCTTGAGTGCTTCGCGCCCGATGAGCATGCGAAAGACCATCTCCTCGCGATCCGTGAGGGTCACCTCGACGGGCACGACCCGGCCGACGAGGCCGAGCTCCATCACCACAACGAGCCGGTCCTGCGTGTGCCCAGACGAGCTCCGAACCGTGCGCCTATCGTGAATCGGCAGCTCAACCTCGACGAGGTCGAGCGCCCCCTCCTGCCACGGTTGCACTGTGAACCTGACCCACTCGGCCCCGTCACGATCGAAGGGGGTAATGTTGCCCGCGTGCAAGGCCGAGGTTTGCGCCCCGGTGTCGATCTTGGCCTTGATCCACTGCACTCCAACACCGGGCAGGCTCACCCATTCGCGCCAGCCCGTAAGGGTGCTTGAATAGTCTTTGTCCACGGCACCTATCTTGGCAGGAAATCAGCTTGAAACTGGCGATTCTTTCGCGCGCCCCACAGGCGTACTCGACGCAGCGCCTCCGCGCGGCCGCTGAACAGCGCGGTCATAACGTGAAGGTGCTGAACACCCTTCGCTTTGCGATCGACCTTGCGACCGATGAACCGGACCTGCGTTATCGCGGCAAACAGCTGAGCGACTACGACGCGATCCTGCCCCGCATCGGCAACTCCATCACCTACTTCGGCACCGCCGTCGTTCGCCAGTTCGAGCAGATGGACGTCTACACGCCGAACACCGCGAACGGCATCTCGAACGCGCGCGACAAGCTGCGAGCCATCCAGATCCTCTCACGGCACTCGATCGACATGCCGCCGACCGCATTCGTGCGCAACCGAGCCGACGTGCGCCCAGCGATCGAATCCGTCGGCGGCGCACCCGTCGTCATCAAGCTGCTCGAGGGCACGCAGGGGATTGGCGTGATCCTCGCCCCCCAGGTGAAGGTCGCCGAGGCCATTATCGAGACGTTGCACTCGACGAGGCAGAACGTGCTCATCCAGAAGTTCATCTCCGAGAGCCGGGGCCGCGACATCCGCGCCCTCGTCGTTGGGGACCGCGTCGTCGCAGCGATGCGCCGCGTCGCATCCGGAGACGAATTCCGTTCGAACGTGCACCGCGGCGGCACCGTCGAGCCCGTGCAACTCGATCCCGCATACGAACAGACCGCGGTGCGCGCAGCCCAGATCATGGGCCTCCGCGTCGCGGGCGTCGATATGCTCGAGGGCGACGACGGCCCACTCGTCATGGAGGTCAACTCCTCCCCGGGCCTGCAGGGCATCGAGACCGCGACCGACCTCGATATCGCCGGCGCGATCATCGACTACATCGCGAACCAGGTGAACTTCCCCGAGATCGACGTACGCCAACGCCTCTCCGTCTCCACCGGCTACGGCGTTGCGGAGCTCGCAATGCACGCCGGCGCGGAACACGTGGGCAAGCAGCTCGGCGACCTCGGGCTGTGGGAGCGTGATATCACCGTGCTCACGCTGCACCGCGGCGTTCAGGTGATCCCGAACCCGCGCAAGCACGTCGTGCTTGAGCCAGAAGACCGACTGCTCTGCTTTGGCAAGCTCGAAGAGATGCGATCCATGATCCCCGAGCGTCCGCGTCGCCGCGCCCGCGTGCGGAAACTCCCGCCCGAGGCGCAGAACTTCGTAGACGGGTAGCGGCACCGTGGCGGAAGACCTTGCTGGCCTCATCCGTCGCATGGGTGAGGGTGCGCATGTGCCCGAGCAAGACATTCGTGCTGTCACAGCGGAAGCTGACGTAGCCGAGGCTCTCCTCGACCTATCGCGACGCACAGCTGGCCTTCGCCAGCGCAGCACCGAGCTGCGCGCGGTCATGTCGTCAACACGCGACCTGCTGTCGACGACGGACGCTGAGCTCCTGCTGCACCGCATCGTCGATCGCGCACACGAACTCATCGAACTCGACATCGCGTATCTCTCTGTTTACGACGCAAGCAACGAGGAGCTGTATGTGCGTGCCGCGACGGGCACGACGTCGCCACGGTTCCTCACGATGGTTGTTCCGGCAGGCATCGGTCTCGCGAGCCTCGTTGCGCGCACCAGACACCCGCAGTGGGTGGAGGACTACGACGCGCTCACAAGCGTTCCGCACGACCCCGTCATCGACGACATCCTGCGGGAAGAGCAGCTCCGTTCGCTCGTTGGCGTCCCGCTCGTCGTCGGTGACGACGTACTTGGAGTGTTGTTTGGTGCGAGCCGACAGCCGCACAGTTTCAGGCCGGAAGAAATTTCGCTGCTGACCACGTTCGCCGGACATGCGGCGCTGGTGTTGCAAACGGCGCGACTGCTGCAAGAGGCAACCACCGCGACCGCGCAGGCGGCCGAGCGGCAGCACGCTGCAGAGTGGGCGGCGTCGCTGCACGGTGAACTCACCGACCTTGTCGTGTTCGGGTACGGAACGGACGCCGTGATCGGCGCCCTGGGTGATGCGCTGCAGCGCAAAGTTGGGCTCCTCGACGTCGCGGGGAAGCCCGTCACTGGGCAGCTCGCAGGTGGCGAACAGCGGCGCAGTATGCGCGCGCACATCGAGCGAGCTGTGGCCGGGGGCAAGAGTATCCGGCTGAGCAGCGGTGCCGTCGAGCTGGTTGCGCCAGTGCTTGCCGCGACGGGCCACCTCGGCGCGATCGTTGTCGAGCGTGGCCGCTCCCCGCTGACCTCCGTAGAGCAGCGGGCGGTCGAACGCTCCGCAGTGATCGCGGCACTCGTGACGCTGAGACATGACGCTGTGGAGCAAGCAGAGGATCGTGTACGCGGCGAGCTCGCAGTTGAACTGTTCGAACCAGAGCGCCGTGAGTCAGGTATCAGCAGGGCCGCGGCCAGAGGGTATGCCGTTGCCGAGCCGTGGGTCTTGTTCGTTGCGGTACTCCCGCCCGAGCAGCGCGCTGCGGCCCTTGCCGGTGTTCGGCGGCGTCACGAATACCTCGCTGCCCCTGTTCCAACGGGGATCGGGGTGCTCGCGCCGCTGCGTTGCGCTGGGGAGCGAGGCGAGCGCATTGTCGCGGCGACAGGGCAGCCGCGCGTCGGTGGTGTCTATCTCCACGCTCCGAGTCTTGAGGGTGCGGCCAAAGGCGTGGAAGAGGCTGTTCAGAGTTCAAAGCTTGCGCTCGGCCTCGGCCTCGGCAGCGGCATTGCTCCGGTGTCGACGCTTGCGCCATACGCGCTCCTATTCGGCGGAGATGGGGGTCGGCTCAGGGAATTTGTTGCGGACACGCTCGCGCCGGTGATCGCCTGGGACAGTGCCAACGGCTCACAGCTGGTCGAGACGCTCGCGGCGCTGTTTGATACGAGATGGTCACTCACCGCCGCTTCGCGCGAGCTACACATTCACCTCAACACGCTCAAACAGCGCGTGCAGCGCCTGCGTCCCCTCATCGGGGATGCGGCCGACAACCCAGAGGCGCGGTTCCGGCTCGAGATAGCTGTGCGGGTCGAGGTAGCGCGCCGGGCTCTCAAAGAGACATAGTCGACCGTCCAATTACGTCCAATTTGGACCTGATCTCGCGGTGCTCGGCCTGCTTTGATAGCTCGGATGGGGTGACCGCGGCGTGCGCGGTCCGCATGAGAGGACAAAGACGTGGCCAAGACTTCCCGCCTGAGCGGACTCCGTAATCTCAGCGTTTCAGAGCGGCGCACCGCGCTCGCCGAAGCGCTGGACATCGATGAGGTCGCGCTTCAACCGCTCACGGGCGATGGCCTCTCCGAAGAGCAGGCCGAGCGGATGATCGAAAACGTTATCGGCCAGATTGGTGTCCCCGTCGGCATTGCAACAAACTTCATCGTCAACGGGCGCGAAGTCCTCGTGCCCATGGCAACGGAAGAGCCTTCCGTCGTCGCCGCAGCGTCGAACATTGCTCGCATGGCGCGGCCGCTCGGCGGCATCACCACCACCACGAGCGCTCCGCTCATGCAAGCCCAGATCCAGCTGCTTGACGTCACGGACCCGCACGGCGCGCGTGCACGTATCCTCGAGTCAGCGGTCGAAATCATCACGCTCGCGAACGAGCAGGACCCAAAGCTCGTTGAGATCGGCGGGGGAGCACGCGAGGTCCGGGTTCGCCTGGTGCCCAGCTCTGCGGGTGGCGTGCACGTGGTCGTTCATCTCGTCGTCGATGTCGCGGATGCTATGGGCGCAAACGCCGTGAATACCATGGCTGAGGCGGTCGCCGGTCGGCTCGCAGAAATCGCCGGGGGTAGGCCGCTGCTGCGGATCCTCACCAACCTTGCCGACATGCGCCTGGTACGCGCCAAGCTCAGCATCGAACCCGAGGCGCTCGGCGGAGAGCAGGTCGTCGCGGACATGCTCACTGGGGCCCTCCTCGCGGTGGACGATCCCTACCGTGCGTCGACCCACAACAAGGGCATCATGAACGGCATCTCTGCGGTGGTCCTCGCAACCGGAAACGACACGCGTGCCGTAGAGGCTGGCGCGCATTCCTACGCGGCACGCGATGGAAGATACCGTGCTCTCTCGCGCTTTGAGCGGGATGCTTCGGGCGCGCTCGTCGCAACGCTCGAGCTCCCGATGGCTGTCGGCCTTGTCGGCGGGGCGACGAAGAGCCATCCCGCGGCACGCGCCGCTGTCGGGATCACCGAGGTTCGTTCTGCCGCAGAGCTTGGTGAGATCGTCTGTGCAGTCGGCCTCGCCCAGAACGTTGCAGCGGTTCGGGCGCTTGCCGCGGAAGGAATTCAGCGCGGACACATGGGGCTGCACGCACGCAACGTCGCCGTGGCAGCTGGCGCGGCCGCCGAGGAAGTCGATGCGCTCGCCACAGCTCTCGTCGCTGACGGGCGGGTGCGCCAGGATGTTGCGGAGCAGTTGCTCACGCAGCTTCGGGAGCAGCAGTGAGCGACATCCGGGCGCTCGGTCTCCCCACGGCGTCGCCGCTCGCTGGGCTGCCAGACACGGTCGAGATTTGGGAGATGGCGCCGCGAGATGGGTTGCAGGCGGAAGCCAGCATTCTCGGCATCGACGACCGGGTTGAGCTCATCGAGCGCCTTGCCGCCGCTGGGTGCCCCGTGATCGAGGTGGGGAGCTTTGTACGGCCCGACCGGGTCCCAGCAATGGCGGGTTCTGACGAGGTGCTTCGTCGCGTCTCCCACCTGCAGGCTCGCACGCCCGTTCTCGTACCGAACCTCCGCGGATATGAGCTCGCGAGGGCGGCAGGTGCAGAGGAGATCGCTGTCTTTCTCAGCGTCACCGAGTCGTTCTCGCAGTCCAATCTTGGCGCGTCGCGCGAAGCAATGGAAGCTGCCGCGGCGGCGGTAGTGGCGCGGGCAGCGGCCGACGGGGTGCGAGTTCGGGGTTATCTGTCGATGGTGTTCGGTGACCCGTGGGAGGGTGCCGTCAACGTGCGCGACGTCCTCGGACTCGCGCAGCGAATGCGCGCATTTGGTGTGAGCGAACTCTCGCTCGGAGACACGATCGGCGTCGCGACCCCTGGCCAGGTCACCGAAGTTATCCGCACGCTGACAGGCGAAGGGATCCCCATCACCGATCTCGCCCTGCATATGCACGACACCTATGGCCAAGCGCTCGCGAACGTCGCAGCAGGTCTCGCCGCTGGTGTGCGTGTCTTCGATGCTTCGGCGGCCGGAACCGGAGGCTGTCCCTTTGCGAAATCGGCGACGGGAAACCTTGCAACCGATGATCTTCTCTGGATGCTCGCTGGGCTGGGCATTCGCACTGGCATCGATCTCGATGCACTGACTGAGACCAGTGCGTGGCTAAGCGCCGCGCTCCGGAAGCCCCCAACATCACGAGTCGCAATGGCGCTGGCCCGCTAGAAAAGAGGACCTTGAATGAATAACGACCACCTTCTGGAGGTGTGGGGTGACACGGTTGACAGCCGGCACCTCATCGCCTCGATCGGACTCGGCGTCGGCATCGCCGTGCCTGCCTATTTTGCCGCGGAGTGGGGCTTTGGCATCCTCACCGGAGGCGACGCGCTCGCCCACTCCTACTCACTCGTGAGCGGACTCGCCGCGTGCGTGCTTGCCGCAGTGATCGCCGCCAGGATCTTCAAGCCCAAGCGCGTTGTTCGCATTGGCGAAGCCAGCACTGGGTCGCGAGCAGAGGCGATGGACGCCATTGAGGCTGAGCTCGGCCCGCTCGGCGATCCTGACGAGCTGCCGGCTGCGACCCTTGCAGAGGTGCGCGAACTCGGCCTCTACGACGACCTCCGTGCGCAGCACTTGAAGAACGAGCAGCGTCGCTCTACAGAGGAGACAACGAACTAATGGAACTCCTCGAACTCGCTCTCTGGGCCATCAGTATGGCCCTCGCTGGGGCCGTAGTGTTTGGTCTGCTCGGCCTCGTCTCAGGCACTGATGAAACGGCGACCATCGCGCCCCTTACGCTCCTCGTGATCCTATTGGGAGTGCCGCCGGTCGGCGTATTCGCCTTCTTCATGGCGGCGATCGCCGCTAAACACATCACGCACGCAATCCCGACGACGCTCTTGGGTATCCCCGGAGATACTCTCGCAGCGCCTCTGCTGCGAGACGCGCAAATGTTGCGCGAGCTTGGCGTGCCCCACATTGCGCTGCGTAAAGCGATTTCTGGTGGCGTCGTCGCCGCGCTCATTGCTGTGCCACTCGCCGTGCTGTTTGCGATGATCCTCACTCCGTTCTCTGACGCGATCAGCTCGGTAGCACCGTGGCTGTTCCTTGCCGCGGCAGTGCTCATC
The DNA here is from genome assembly GCF_000834055.1 of Leucobacter komagatae. Taxonomy (GTDB): domain Bacteria; phylum Actinomycetota; class Actinomycetes; order Actinomycetales; family Microbacteriaceae; genus Leucobacter; species Leucobacter komagatae_A. Next base: position 22,991 of record NZ_JXSQ01000008.1, on the reverse strand, counting down.
GCCGTGCTCTCGAAGGGCCGGTGGGGCGCCCTGATCGCCCTCGTACCGTTCGTGCTCATCATTGTCGGCCTGCAAGGGTGGGCCACAGGCGTGCTCGGCAAGGGTCTCTCGATCAGCTTCTTCCTTGGTATCGCGATCGGACCGCTCATCGCTGACCTTGTGCTCGCTTCCAGCCCGGTCGGGCGAAAACTGCTCAAGCGCGACGCCCCCCGCACGTTCGAGCTTGCCGCTGACGTGCGCACCTGGAAGGGTCGTGCCCCGAACCCGCTGCGCGTGCTCGACCGTGGCCAGCTCTCCGGCACCGCCGCTGCGGCCGTTGTATCGAGCGCCACCTTCGTATTCTCGCCAGTAGCGATGACGGTGCTCATGGGCGAGACATTCGGAGGCCGCATCAAGAACGGTTACCGGCGTCTGACCTCGATGATGGCGATCAAGAACGGCACGACGGAGTCGACGTATATCGCTGAGACGCTTATTCCGTTGATCGCGATCGGTCTGCCGCTGTCGCCAATGGCGGCTGGCCCCGCCAACCCGCTGTTCAATGCACCTCCGGTGTACACCATTGACGCGGAGACGGGCACGACGAACAACCTCCACAACATGCTCGAGCCGTGGCAGTTCTTGGTATTCGGGCTCATCGCGGTGATCATCGCGTTGCTCATCACCTACCCGTTTGCCATGACCCAGGCCCACCGTGCCGCATCATGGATTATGCGCAAGGTGTCGCACGAAGCGATCATCGGGGCGTTTGCCGGCCTCATCGCGGTTATCTGCCTCTACGAGGGCGGCCCGGTCGCTCTCCTTGTCGCAGTGAGCATCGGCCTCGTCGGTGGCCTCCTCAACCGGATGTTCCAGGTGCACACCGGTGTTCAGTTCATGGGCTACTACGTAGCCGCGTTGACTGTTCCGGCAATTGGAGCGCTATTCGGTTAGTGATGCAGCGTGAAGCCTGCCGGGAGAGGTCTCCTCTCCCGGCAGGCTTCTGCCGTTACTGCCCTTCGGAGGAGGCGCGCTCGGGTTGACTCCGCGCGTTGCCGCCGCCCGACACCGTCAGCCACAGGGGCCAGCCGACGAACCAAATGCCGGTGACGATCCACACGCGGCCGATCCACCCGACGAGCTGTTCCGTGCGCGACGTGTCGCCGACGAGCCACACGATGAGGCCGATCACCGCGGTCGCGATCACCGCGCAGAGCAGCATCCTGCCCCACTGCTGCCATTCGTACCGCAGCTGCGCAGGGCCAGACTTCGGCGCCTTGAACGGTGGCGGGCCGCCGGCGAAGCGGTGCGCGAACCAGCCATCTGCGCGTCCGATGATCTGATGGCCGAACGCGACCGTGAAGCCGAGGTAGACCGCACCGAGGCCGTGCGCGAAGTCGGCGGTCGCGCCGTTGACCGCGAGATCCCACGTGATAAGCCCGAGCAGCAGCAGGTCGAGCAGCGGCACGCACAGCAGCAGCACGCTCGAGAGCCGCCGCATGCGCAACAGGTAGCGTGCGCCAAGGCCCGCCGCGAGCACAGCCCAAAACCCGATCTCGCAGGCGATGATGCCGATCACAATGATGTTCATCCAGCAAGCATCGCTGGCGTGAAGCGTGCGCGCGTCATGCGGCCGGTCGGTCCTTCTCCTCCGTTCGAATGAGCCCCGGTTTGGCCCGTGTGCGCGAGGATGGAACCATGGGCGTTGCTTGGATTGAAAGACTGCGGTCGCAGCCGGCAAGCCGTGCGATCGCGATCGCAGTGTTCTGGCTCGTCGTCGGCGTCGTGCTCTGGTCGTTCGGCGTATTCGGCCTGTGGCAGCACCTCGCTGTGCTGCACGCCCCACGGTCGGCGTTCCTGCTCACGCTCGGTGCCATGAGCGCACTGCTCCTGCTGCGCACGCGTATGCCCATGCTCGCGCTCGGGGTAGGCGTTGTTGTTGCGACGCTCGATGTGCTCATGGGAGCGAGTCTTGCGGTGGTGGCCATACTCACCGACCTCATCTACGCTGCCGTGAAGTACGGCAGCGTACGCGGTGTGCGGATCCTGCTGCGGATCGCCGTGGCCGCTGGTATTGGGCTCGCGATCGGTATCCCTCTCGTCGCGCAGAGTCGCCCCGACCTCGCGGTGATGCTGTTTCAGTGGGCACTCATCGTGCTCGTATCGGGGCTCTGGGGAGGGAACGTCCGCGCCGAGCGAGTGCTCACGCGGACGGAGCTCGCCGGAAGGCACGCTGCCGAGAACCGGGAGCTCCGCACTCGTATCGCCCACGATCTCCATGACCTCGTCGCGAACCAGATCGCCGTTGCTGGCCTGCACATCGAAGCGGCCAAACTCCAAGCCGCGAAGCTGCAATCAGCTGGGGGACTCGCGCAACTCACGCTGAGCCTTGATCGCGCAACGAGCGGAACGGAGCGTGCCCACCGCGAACTGCGCGATCTCATCTCTGTCCTCACCGTGGTGGATGAGGTTGCCGGTGACGGTGACCCCAGCGACCCGGTGCGGCTCGCTGAGGCGTTCGCCCAGCTCGGGCAGATGCTTCCAGCCGGGCGAGCATTCGACTGGGAGACCGGAGCGAAAGAGCGCCTGAGTGAGGCCCTCCAAAGCGCCGAGCCAACTCGGGCGAAGCTCGTGCTGCGCGCCCTCCAAGAGCTCGTCGCAAACAGCGCGAAACACGGCGAAGGCAACGTCAGCTTTCGCACCGAAGTCACCCCGGACGGCAGCACCATGCGTGTCTCGCTCGAGAACGCTGTCCCGCCTCACCCGCCGGTGCGCCCGCCGGGCACGGGGCTGGGGATCGGGGGCACCAGGGTGCTGCTCGCGAGCGTCGGCGGCGAACTCGAATCGGCGCAGGCGCCTGGCGGCTGGCGAGCAACACTCACCGTTCCGTTACACCACACCGAAGCCGGGAGGCCGCAATGAATACCCCGATTCGAGTCGTCGTCGCAGATGACCATGAGGCGGTGCGAAGTGGGGTCGTTGCGATCCTGCACACCGGTGACGACATCGAGGTCGTAGCCGAGGCAGGAAACGGCTTCGACGCGCTCGCCGCATGTCACCGGGAGCGGCCAGACGTCGCGATTCTCGACCTTCGCATGCCGGGAACCGACGGGGTATGGGCGACCGAGCGCATCACCGCTGAGACGGCTACGCGCGTGTTGGTGCTCACCACATACGACTCGGGCGAGCTCCTCGCGAGCGCGCTCGCTGCCGGAGCACACGGCTACCTGCTGAAGAGCACGAGCGGGGGCGACCTCATCGAGGCGGTGCGGCACGTCGCGGCTGAACGGCACGTCCTTGACCCGGTGGTCACAGGTTCCGTCATCGCGGGCTTTGCCGCAGCCCAACGCGGCGCCGGCGCATCAGCGGAAAGCGGAACAGGCAGCGCAGCCCAACGCGGCGCCGACGCGCCGGCGGTGGCCTGGCTGAGCGAGCTGACGCCCCGCGAGCGCGAGGTGCTCGCACTCTTGGTGCTCGGGCTCACGAATCAGCAGATCGCTGACGAGCTGCACGTTGGCCTCACCACAGCGAAAACGCACGTTGGCGCGCTGTACGCGAAGAGCGGGGCAACGTCGCGCGTGCAGCTCGCTGCGCTCGGGGCCGACTTGTAACTCGGGTGGCGTGCTACCGGACTGCGAGGGCGGATGGGAGGATCCGCACCTCGAACCCTGTGACGTCCTCAAAGTTGTCCCCGTCGACCTCAAACGCATGCGGGTGGGGGAGCTGGGCTCGCACGGTCGTCGCCCGCAGGTGCTGTGTGCTGTCGGAGCTTTCTGCGCGGTCTGCGCGGGTGAGGATCCGCTTGAGGCCGTTGTCCCACACCATGTTGCGCATCGTGTCGAGCCATGCTGCCGCGCCGTCTGCGCGGAGGACGAGCAGGTCGAGTTGCCCATCGTCCGGTTGCGCGTCTGGTACGAGCGTCATCCCGCCCTGGATCATTCCGCAGTTCGCGATGAGGAGCGTGTGCGCGTGTTCTGGCGCGGGGCGTTCGTCATCGAGGGAAAGGGAGAACTCAACGACCTCAGTCGCTGTCGCGGCGCGGCCGAGCGACTCGACGTAGGCGAGCCAGCCCGCTTTGGCCTTGAGCTCGTCGTCGGTCTCCACGATCATGTGTGCGTCGATCCCGAAGCCGATCATGACGACGAACCCGTGCTGCTCGACCGACCCGTTCGCGAAACTGATCCGCACCTCGCCGAGGTCGAGCGGCGAGGCGGTGCCGGTGAGTACTCGGGAGAATGCCGCGGTGATGTTTCCCAGTGGCACACCGAGATTGCGGGCGAGCAGGTTGCCCGTGCCGAGGGGGATGATCCCGAGTTCTGCCTCGGGTGAGCCCGTTCCCCCGATCCCCTCGGCGACTGCCCGAACCGTCCCGTCACCGCCCGCCGCAACGACGATATTGCAACCGGCGGCGAGAGCCTTCGCGGCTGCGCCCTGGCCCGGATCCTCCGGGGTCGTTTCGAACCACTGCACCTCGGGTGCGGCTGGGGTGCCCTGTGCCGCGTCTCCATCCGGGTCACCGCCGGTGCTCCCGACATTTGTGAGGGCGGTGTCGATCGCGCTGCGGAGGTCTTCCTCGCTGACCTTCGATGGGTTCCACACGAGTCCGATTTTCTGATCCAAGGTGTTCCCCCCGAAAGTGTTATGTCTTGAGCTTTCCCAAAACATTCGTGAGTCTATGATGTCGATGCACGCTGGTTGGCAGCTGAACACGGAGGGGATCCACCCCCGCCCCGCGCCAACCAAGCGGCAGGAGAGCGCACTAGAGCGCGCCGAGCTGCGCCTTCCAGTGCGCGCGCCACCGCTCAATGACCGAGCCGTCGGCAAGTCCTTCATGGCTGACCGCGAGGACGGTCTTCCCTGCGTCCTTCGGCGCCGCAGACACTTCGACCTTCCCCGCGCCACCGAGCGAGAAACGCACGAACGATCGCTTCGCGGTCTCAGACGTCCGCAATCCGGACACCGAATGACCAAGATGCTCGGCCGCCGCGCCGTTGGCGGCAACCCAGGCAGCAATCGCCGCGTCGCGGTCAACCGGGAGCGTACGACTCGCGCTCACACGAAAGTCTCCTGTCGACGACTGCCCTGGGACGCGGAGCCCGACGTGCTGCTCGAAAGCAATCGCGGTGCCCTGCGCCCACCACCCCTCGTTGTCGACGCCCGGTGGCATCGTCGCCAGCGCAAGCTTCGCGATTTCCGCGTGGCTGAGCGAGCGCGCACCGTGCGCATCGAACACCGCAAGCCAGTCGCTCCACGAGCGACCCGTTGCCCGCTCGACAGCTGGAACGCGCTCGCCCCTGGTGTCATTGCCAGTCGGCCCCGTCATGCTGTTCATGGAATCAGTGTAAGCGCGGCCCCCGGCACTGTCAGCCCCGCGCGCGGCGGCGCGGACGGCCCCACGCACGGCGGCGCGGACAGCTACGCGTCCCTGTCGCCAGCGAGCATCCCGTACACGAGTGTGTCGCACCACTCACCGTGCATCCAATCGTTCTCGCGCAGGTGACCCTCGAGCTGCATCCCGAGACGCTCGGCTACGCGCATTGACGGCGTGTTCCGCGGGTCGATTTTTGCCGCGACGCGGTGCATCTGAACCTGCCCGAACAGAAAGTCGAGCAGCCCAGCTGCCGCCTCCGTGACATAGCCCTTCCCCGCGTGCTCCGGGTCGGCCGCCCACCCGATGTCCGCGATGCCGTGCTCGCGATCCGTGTACCAGCTCACGAGATCCACGACGGGCTCCCCATCGCACGTCGCAACGACGGAAACAGCCCCAGCATCCGTATCGAAACCGCGGCGCGACAGCCGCTTCGCCACTTCGCCGTCCGCGATGTCTTCGGTCCACGGGCCAGCCGGGATGAAGCGGCCGACGTCAGGCCGGGCGTGCACACTCACGAGCCAGTCAACATCGGCCTCGGTGAGGAGGCGCAGTTCGAGGCGTTCGGTGTGCAAGAGCATGTCAGTCATAACTCAATGCTAGAACGGGGCCGCCTGAGTGGTTGAATGAGGGGCATGACTGAGCACGCGATTCCGGTGACCCGAGCGAGCAGAAGATACGCCGAACAGGAGTCCTCGCAGCACGCGTCTCTCACAGCCGACACCCCTGACGTGCAGGGTGAGAGTGGTGAGATCGGCGACAGCTCAGAGCTCGAACAGTTCCGCATCGATCTTGAGCGCATCCGCTTCTCGTCGTACTTCGCCCGCCTCTCCGACGTCACCCAGGTGGTACCACAGTCGGGCGTTGGGCCCGTGATGCACAACCGCCTCACGCACTCGTTGAAGGTGAGCGCGGTCGCGCGTGTCGTCGCGTCAAACCTCGCGGGCGCCGCGGCCCAGCACGAGGCCTTCGCGCGCGGCGAGGCAGCGCACGACGACGAGACCGGCGCGACCATCGTCGCGCTCGGCGGCTGCGACACGATCGTTGCGCAGGCCGCAGCACACGCGCACGATCTCGGCCACCCGCCGTTCGGGCACCTCGGCGAGCGGGTGCTCGACCGCGTCGCCCGCGAGCGGCTTGGCCTCGCCGAGGGCTTCGAGGGCAACGCGCAGACATTCCGCATCCTCACCTCACTCGACACGCTCGGGCGCGATTTCCCCGGGCTCAACCTCACTGCGGCCGTGCGCGCTTCGGTGCTCAAGTACCCGTGGACGCGCGGGCGGTGGATCGGCGTCACCGCCGATGACCTCCCCGTCGCCGAGCGGCCGCGCGGCGTAGGCAACGACCCGGTCAACGGCGCCGAAAAGTTCTCAAGCTACGTGCTCGAGGCTGGCGAGCTGGAATCCTCGCTCGCTGCGTTCCCCGCAATCGGCGAGGGTGTTCAGACCGTCGAGTGCGCGGTCATGGACGTCGCAGACGACATCGCCTACGCCGTGCACGACCTGGACGACTTCACGCGCGCAGGCGTGCTGCAGCACGCTGCCGTTTCGGCCGAGCTGCAGACCTGGCTCGCGAAGGACACGGCGCTCGCCGCCGAGCCGCTTGCGGCGATCCAGGCAGATTGGCGCAGGCCTGGTCGCTCGCTCGAGCTGCGCTGGCGGAGCATGAGCCGCAAGGACGGCTGGATCGCCGACCGCGGTGCCTTCCGTGAGGCCGTGCAGCGAGTGAGCGACGAACTCGCAGACGGACTGCTCTCGACTCCCTACGACGGTGGAATCGCGAGCGAGCGGGCCGTTTCGGGCTTCACCAGGCGGTGGATCGAGCGGCTCCGCTCGGCGATCGTCGTTGAGGCGAGGCCGCACATGCGCGGCGGGCACGTTCGGTTGAACCAGCGAGCGTGGCACGAGGTCGCCGTGCTGAAGTTTGTGCACTCAAGCTTCGTGCTCGAGACCCCGGACCTCGCCCACTCGCAGCGCGGCCAGGCCAGGGTCGTCGAGGAACTCGTGCTCGGCTTCGACTCCTGGCTGTCTGACCCCGTCGACGCCGGGCGGGCGCCCAGGCGGCTGCTCGAGTGGGTCGACGAGGCGACGGAAAGCCTCTTTGAGCTGTCCCGGGATCGCCCTGAACTGCTGCAGGGCGACATTACTGGGACGGGAATCCGTCGCCGCGGCCGCGCCCGCGCGATCCTCGACTACGTCTCCTCGTTCACGGACCAGCAGGCGGTCGCAGCCTTCGGCCTGCTCACCCGTGCGGGGTGACGCTCAGCCGGTGACCGCGAAGTCTGTTCCCGGCTGCCACGGCGTCGACCAGCCGACGCCGTCGTAGACGCTGGAGAGCAGCATGCCGGTGAACCCCCACACGGTGTGCCCGCCGAAGCGTTCCTGCAGTTTGAAGGCTGCGCCGCGGTGGGTGAAGCCGTCGCGCTGCAACACCGAGTGGCCGCGGGCCGCCGGGTCGAGCATTTCCGCAACGGGAACGCGAAACACCTCGACGGACTCCGTGCGGTCCGCTGCGACCTCGCTCGGCAAACGCCACCAACCGATGACGGGCGTCACGAGGTTGCGGCTCACTGGCACGTGAATCTCGGGGAGCGTGCCGAGCACCTCGACCCCTGCCGGGTCCAACCCCGTCTCCTCCGCAGCCTCGCGGAGCGCGGTGGCGGTGATGTCGGCGTCTTCAGGTTCGACGCCGCCGCCGGGAAACGCGATCTGGCCGGCGTGGTGGCGCATACGGTCGGCCCTACGGGTGAGGAGAATGTCCAACTCGGTTGGTACCGGTCGCCCTGCGGTCGGATCGGCTGGGATGCTGTCGAGCGCGCCGAAGAGAATCAGCACCGCCGATCGGCGCAGTTCGCCTTCCCGAGCGGGAAACGGCGGGGTGAATTCGATGTCGAATCCGCGATCCACCGCGTCTTTGAGTTGTTGCCGGGCTTCCGCTGCAGTACGTGCCATACCCCCAGCCTAAGCCGTTATGCGTCGAGCAGGAGGTCTGCGATGCCGTCAGGGACGCGCTGTGACCGCGCCCAGGGCTCACGGTCGCGCCTGGCGACGCGCTTCACTCGACGGGTCTCCTCGGCGCGTGCCTCGGTGAGCACTGCGATGACCGCTGCCCGCTCCTCCTCGCTCACGCCGCGGGTGACGAACGTGATGTCGTCGCCGTTGATCGCGTCGTCGGTTTCGCCAACGTCCTCGCGTTTCGCGGCGTCGCGCGCCGCGGCGTCTGGCGGAAGCTCGCCAAGCGCCGCGTCGTCGAATCCGAGTTCGCGGGCGAGCTCGGTTGCCTGGAGCGGAGTGTTGCCGTTCATAGCGGGATGTTTCCGTGCTTCTTCGCCGGCAGCTCGTCGCGCTTGCCGCGGAGGCCGCGGAGCGCCTTGATGACAGCGAGGCGGGTGCCAGCTGGCTCGAGCACGTTGTCGATCTCGCCGCGCTCAGCAGCGAGGAACGGGCTCGTGACGTCTGCCGTGTACTTCGCGGTGAGCTTCGCGCGCAGCGCCTCGACGTCCTCGCCAGCGGCCTCAGCTGCTGCGAGCTCCTTGCGGTAGAGGATGTTCACGGCGCCAGCACCGCCCATGACGGCGATCTCGGCGGTGGGCCACGCGATGTTGAAGTCTGCGCCCATCTCCTTCGAACCCATCACGATGTACGCTCCGCCGTAGGCCTTGCGGGTGATGATGGTGACGAGCGGCACGGTCGCCTCGGCGTATGCGAACAGCAGCTTCGCGCCGCGGCGAATCACGCCCTGGTACTCCTGCTCGGTGCCTGGCAGGTAGCCCGGCACGTCGACGAGGGTGAGGATCGGGATCGAGAACGCGTCGCAGAACCGCACGAAGCGTGCGGCCTTCTCGCTCGCGTCGATGTTCAGGGTGCCTGCCATCTGGTTCGGCTGGTTCGCGACGATGCCGACGGTGCGGCCCTCGACGCGGCCGAAGCCGATCAGGATGTTCGGCGCGAACAGCGGCTGTACCTCGAGGAAGTCGCCGCCGTCGAGGATCGCCTCGATGACGACCTTCATGTCGTATGGCTGGTTCTGGCTGTCGGGGATGATCGTGTTCAGGCGACGATCGGCCTCGGTGATCTCGAACGCGGTGTCGCTGTCGTAGATCGGTGCCTCAGCGAGGTTGTTGTCGGGGAGGAAGCTGATGAGGGTGCGCGCGTAGTCGAGCGCGTCGAGCTCGTCGCTTGCGAGGTAGTGCGAGACGCCGCTCGTCTTGTTGTGCGTGAGCGCGCCGCCGAGCTCCTCGAAGCCAACCTCTTCGCCAGTGACGGTCTTGATGACGTCGGGTCCGGTGACGAACATGTTGCTCGTCTTGTCGACCATGATGACGAAGTCGGTGAGCGCGGGGGAGTACACGGCGCCGCCGGCCGACGGGCCCATGACGATCGAGATCTGCGGGATCACGCCAGACGACATCGTGTTGCGCTTGAAGATGCGTGCGTACTGCGAGAGCGAGAAGACGCCCTCCTGGATGCGGGCGCCGCCGGAGTCGAGCATGCCGATGATGGGAGCGCCGGTCTTCATCGCGAAGTCCATCGCCTTGACGATCTTTTCGCCAGCTGCCTCACCGAGCGAGCCGCCGAAGGTGGTGAAGTCCTGCGAGTAGACGACGACCTGGCGGCCGTGGATTGTGCCGGCGCCCGTGACGACGGCGTCGCCGAATGGCTTGTTCGCGTCCATGCCGAAGGCGGTCGCGCGGTGCTTCACGTACTTGTCGAACTCGACAAAGGATCCAGGATCGAGCAGCGACGCGATGCGCTCGCGGGCGGTCATCTTGCCGCGTGGATGCTGCTTGGCTGCCGCTGCCGCGTCGCGGTCGCCGACTGCCTCTTGGTACTTCAGGCGATGGTCCGCGATGCGGCCAGCCGTCGTTGCGAGGTACTCGGGGGCGGTGTCGTTCTCTGAGGTCACCCGTTTAGCCTAGCGCGGGTACATGCCGCAAAGTTCAAGAACTCCTCCAACTGAACTGCAGATCCTTCGTTGATTTCCTCAGCGATCGGGGGTTGGGGGTGCGACGCAGCGCGTTCGGGCGGGCATAAGCTCGGAGCTATGGAACTCAGGCTTACCCGCGCCCAGCAGCCCCGTGTCGAATGGCGAGACGAGTCGCCGTCTACGAATGCCGAGCTGCGTGACCTCGCGGCCGAGGCGGTGCGCGCTCGCGAGCCCCTGCCGCACGGCACGGTGCTGCTCACCGACAACCAGACCGCGGGGAGGGGGCGCCTGTCGCGCGGCTGGGAGGTGTTGCCCGGCCGGGCGCTTGCCGTCTCGATGCTGGTGCGCGGTTACGGCGTCGACCCGAGCGCCGGAGCTGAGTCGGCTGGCGCGGCGCCCCAGTGGGGCGAACTGGGCCCAGGCTGGCTCCCATTCATCACGGGTTCCGCGGTGAACGCCGCGTTTCAGCCCCTGTTTTCGGCAGCGGCCGCGCGCGACGAGACGGAGGCGTTGCGCGTAGGGATGAAGTGGCCGAACGACATTCATGTGCGTGATGAGGCAGACGCGATCGCTGGGCGCACTGGCAAGAAGCTGTGCGGGATCCTGTGCGAGCTCCTCCCAGACGGGACCGCCATCGTCGGCATGGGCATGAACCTGCTCATCCCCGAGTGGGAGTTGCCGACGGAGCGCGCAACGTCGCTGCTCGCCGCGGGAGCGGATGTCGGCGGAGCTGAGAGCTTCGGTGATCCGCTCGGCGCCGAGCTTGCCGATCGTGTCGTCGCGGCGGTGACTGCTGAGCTGCTCAGGCTGACCGAGCTTGCCGCGCGCGAGCCGGAAGCGATCCGCATCCGCTCAGCACGGCACTCCCTCACCCTCGGAACTGAGGTGCGCGTGCACCTGCCCGGCGACGAGATCGTCGACGGTAGGGCGCGCCAGCTCGCGGAGGACGGCGCGCTCATTGTGGATCTGCCGACCGGGGGAACTCTCACGGTGAACGCGGGCGACGTGCAGCACCTGCGCTAGCCCCGCCGCGCGATACCGCAGTGGCGACATCGCGCGCCCTGCCCGCAGCTGACTCGTGGTGCTGCGGGCAGGGCGTCGCGTTGGCTAGCCGCGGTCGCCCTCGAGCGGGTACTCGTCGCCGAGCGCGTCGATCTGGGTGGTTGTTGGGTCGCCCTCAGAGAAGTCCATCTTCGGCACTGGCTTCCTGAAGCCCTTCGTCACGAGGGCGATGACGCCGATGCCCACCGCGATCCAGACGAGCCCAACGAGCCACGTTACGGGTTCAAGCGACGTCCACAGCCAGATGGTGAGTCCGAAGCCGATGAGCGGGAAGAGGCCGTAGCGCACCAGCTCCCAGAAGGCCGCTGGCCGCGTGCGGCCGCCCTTCGGGAAGAGGTAGGTGCGGATCACGGAGAGGTTCACCATCGCGAATGCCGCAAGCGCGCCGAAGCTGATCATGAATGCGACGGTGTCGAACGGCACGAACAGCGCCGAGAGCGCGAAGACGGAAACGACGACACCCGCGATGCTCGGGGTGCCGAACCGCTTGTGCAGCCGCGAGAGCGGCTTCGGGAGCATGCCGTCGCGGCCCATTGCGTAGAGGATGCGCGAGACGGAAACCTGACCCGTCATGCCAGACCCGAACGCGCCTGCGACGTACACTGCGACGAAGAACGACGTAAACCAGCCGGCCCCGAATGAGTCCATCACCGTCGTGCCTGCGGCCTCGATCTGGGCGTCGGTGAGCGATGACCAGTCCGGGTTGAACGCGAGTGCGCCCGCCCACGCGACGAGGATGAAGAAGAAGCCGCCGACGAGCGTCGAGAGCATGATGGCACGGGGGATATCGCGGCGGGGGTTCTTCGCCTCCTCCGACAGGGTCGAGACCGCGTCGAAGCCGAGGAAGGAGAGCGCGAGGATCGCAGCACCCGATGCGACCGCGCCGATGCCGCCCTCACCGAAGGTGAACGGCTCGATGATCCCCACAGCCTGGTCGCCGCCGAGGTACTGCTTGAAGGCGAGCGCCATGAAGACGACGACGAGTACGACGGAGAGCGCGATGATTGCCATGTTCAGCTTGCTGACGAGCGTGATGCCGAGCACGTTGAACAGCAGCACGAGAAGCAGCGCGACGAGCGTGAACGCCCACACCGGGATGGCGGGGAACTGCGTGTTCAGGTAGATCCCGATGAGCATGAAGTTGATCATGGGGATGAACAGGTAGTCGAGCAGCATGACCCACCCGGTGAGGAAGCCTGGCCCGCCGCCGAACGACTGTTGCGCGTACGTGTAGGCGGATCCGGCGACCGGGTACCTCCGCACCATTGCGGCGTAGCTCGCCGCGGTGAAGAGCATCGTCACCACGGCGACGATGTACGCGGCGGGGAGCTTGCCGTCGGTGACCTGGTTCACGATGCCGTACGTCGTAAACACGGTGATCACGGTCATGTAGGTCACGCCAAAGAACGTGAGCCCGGTGAGGCCGAGCGCCCGTCGCATGTGCGGCTGGGCGGTGGTCGGCGTCTGCGTGTTGGAATTCGACACGATTCTCCTTTGAATCATTGGGTGTGGTTAGTGGGTTCGGGCCCCGGCGAGCCAGGTACCGCGTACCTCGATCGATGGGATGGAGTTGGGGTCGACGGTGAGCGGATCGTTTGAGAGCCAGACGGCGTCGGCGATCATGCCGACGTTGAGTGTGCCGCGTTCGGGGGCGAGCGCCTGCTTCGCGGTACCCATCGTGTAGGCGGAAAGCGCGGCGCCGGCGCTGACGCGCTCGTGTGGCAGCCACGGCTCCGCCGCAGGCTCTAGGTGGCTGTGCCGCGTCACTGCGGTCGCGAGTGCGGGGCGCCAGTCTTTCGTGGTGACCGGCCAGTCGCTCCCGAATGAGACGGTTGCGCCCGAGCGCAGCACTGAGCCGATGAGGTATTGCCATCCCTCGCGGTCGTGCCCGATGTGCGGGATCGTGAGGTCCTGCATGACGGCGTCGCACTGTGCCCAGTACGGCTCGAAGTTCGCGATTACGTCGAGTTGCGCGAAGCGCTCGATGTCTGCGGGGGCGAGCATTGCGACGTGCGCGATGACGTGCGCGCGCTGACGTGGCTCGTTGCTTGCGCGGACGGCAGCGATGGTGTCGAGTGCGATGCGGTTCGCGCTGTCGCCGATTGCGTGGATGTGGAGCTGGAAGCCGGCGTCGTCGAACGCGATCGCTGCCGCGGTGAGCTCGCTCTCCTCCCAGTTCGGCAGACCGCGCTCGTCTGGGCGGTCTGCGTAGGGCTCCGCGAGGAGGGCCGTATGGTTCTCGATCACACCGTCGACGAAGAACTTGATCGTTTCGGCGCTCAGGCGCTCATGCCCGAGCGCGCGGATCTCGGCGCGGTGCGCGACAAAGCTGTCGAGTTGCTCGCGCCAGAGCGATGGGTCCGCGCGAAACGCGAGGTTGACGCGGGTGTGCAGCCGATCCTCGCGTGCTGCGGCCAGATAGGTGGGAATGTCGCTTGTCTCCACCCATGCGTCCTGCACCCATGTTGTGCCCTGCCTGGCGTAGTCCAGTGTCGCGGATTCAATGGCGCTGACCCTGTCGGCGAGTGCGAACGGGGGCACGACCTCCGCGATGAACGTGTTCGCCGCGGCCTCCTGCAGGGTCCCCGTCGGGGTGCCGTCTGCGCGCCGCACGTAGCGGCCAAGAGGTGGGTCTGGGGTTTCGGCGGTGATGGAGCCCGCGGCGAGAGCCGCCGAGTTCACCCATGCCGTGTGGTAGTCCCATGAGCGGAGAATCGTTGGGGTGTCGCCGGTGACCTCGTCGAGCCACGTGGCGTCAAACACGCCGCCTGGAGCGAACGTTGCGTCGTAGCTGGCGCCGACGATCCACTCGGCGTCTGGGTGGCGCGCACGCCACTCGGCGACGGCGGCAAGAATGCCTGCGAGGTCGGCCGCCTCGCGGACGTTTGGGCCGATTGCTTCGAGCCCGCCGAGCACCGGGTGGGCGTGGCCCTCACCGATTCCTGGCGCGAGTGTGCCCCCGGCAAGGTCGACCGTTACCGCTCCGGGCTCTGCGGCGAGCGCTGTGGCAGCTGCGCCGAGCGCGGCTACCCTGTCTCCCGCGAATGCGACGGCGTCGCTCGTGCGGGTGTTGCCTGCTCGATCCGCCTCAATGATGATGGTTCCGCCCGTGAAAACCGTAAGTGTCATGTCGGCCCCATCTCTGGCCCCTATGCCAGCTCGGTGAATTTTCTCATTAAATGAACAGTGTTCGTTATTCTAGGGCTAGTCGGGCTGAGAATGCGAGCCGGGGTGCGTCATCTGTTCCGATAGCCTCAGACGAGCAGTGAACAAGCTCTGAGAGAAAGTGGCGCACCATGGCGGTGAACGACGAGGCACCAACACGCAGGTCTGGTCGACCAACAACGGCGGTGCTCACCCGGGGGCTCATCCTCGAGACCGCGCTGCGGCTCCTCGATGAGCGGGGCGAATCCGGCGCAAGCCTGCGGCTCATCGCCAGAGAACTCGGCGTGCGCCCCTCGGCGCTCTATAACCACATCGGGGGGCAAGACGACCTCATTTCGGGTATCCGCGAGCTCGTGAGCGACCGCATTGACGTCTCGGGCTTTGCCGAGCTGCGCTGGGACGACGCGCTCGAACGCTGGGCGCGCTCCTACAGGAACGCCTTCGCAGCGCACCCGCCGACCATCGCCCTGCTTGGCGTTCTGCCCATCGCAACGGGGACGCGCACCAGCCAGATGTACGAGGTCGTCTGCGGGGGGCTGATCGCGGCTGGCTGGCCGGAGTCCGAGGTGCTCACGACCATCGTCGCGGTCGAGTGCTTCATCTTGGGTGCTGCCCTCGACCACACTGCGCCCGACGACATGCTCAACCCGGGGGTCGATCCCGACGCGCCAACGTTCAGCGCAGCGTACGACGCTGCGCGATCCGCGGCCGGCGCTGAGCGGCCAACCGATATCTCCTTCGAGATTGGGCTCAGCGCCATGCTCACCGGGCTCCGGGCGCGGCACGCCGCGCGCTGCGTGGAGGCGTAGCCGGCGGGAGAAAACGCCCGATCATCACGGCAGAACGAATCCAGGATAACAAATAGGCTACGTTTGTCGCTGATCGGTTCCCTCGCAGTTAGCTTTGAGGGACAGCGTGTAATAGTCACCAGGCTCTTGAGGTCGGGTCGCAACGACTGGGTCCCGGCCGAGCCTTCGACTCGCGCGAAGGCGGCGCAAGGACGCTCCGCCCTGATGAAGGGAGTAGTTCATTGAATCCAGTGCTCTTAATGCTCCTCGGCATCACGATCTTTGCCCTCGGGTATTTTGTCTACTCGAGATACCTTGCAAAGCGCGTGTACCAGCTCGATGGGGGCTTCCAAACACCAGCTCACGAGCTCGAAGACGGTGTCGACTATGTCCCCACCAACAAGTTCATTCTCTGGGGGCACCACTTCACCTCGGTCGCCGGGGCCGCGCCGATCGTCGGCCCAGCGATCGCAGTGATCTGGGGCTGGCTACCCGCCTTCCTCTGGGTCACCATCGGCACCGTGTTTTTTGCGGGGATGCATGACTTGGGTGCCCTGTGGGCATCAAACCGCAACAAGGGCAGATCGATCGGGGCGCTTTCGAGTCGATACATCGGCGGGCGCGGCGCAAGCCTCTTCCTCGTCGTGATCTTCCTCGTGCTGCTCATGGTGATCACCGCGTTCGCAGTGGTCATCAAGAACCTGCTCATCAGCACCCCGAGTGCGGTGATCCCCACCTGGGGTGCGATCCTCGTCGCGCTGCTCGTCGGGTTCGCCGTGTATCGGCTCAAGTGGCCACTCATCCCCGTCACGATTGTCGCCGTCGTGATCCTCTACTCACTCATCGTGGTCGGCGACAGTTACCCGGTCGTGCTGCCAGAGTCCTTCCTCGGGATGAGCCCGTCAACCGTCTGGATCCTGGCGCTCTTCATTTACGGCGGCATCGCCTCGCTGCTACCCGTGTGGGTACTCCTCCAACCCAGGGACTACATCAACGGCGTGCAGCTCTTCGTCGGGCTGGCGCTGCTCTACAGCGCAGTGCTCATCGGGGCGATATTCTCGAGCACCCCGCACAACATCGTCGCACCGATGTTCAACGAAGCCACGCCGCCGGGCACCCCCAACCTGGTGCCACTGCTGTTCGTAACAATCGCCTGCGGCGCGATCTCTGGGTTCCACGGCCTGGTCTCATCCGGCACCAGCTCGAAGCAACTCGATAAGGAGCCTGACGCGCGCTTCGTCGGATACTTTGGTGCGGTCGGCGAGGGACTGCTCTCGCTCGGAACGATCCTCGCGGTCGTCGCAGGCTACCGCACCGTCACCGACTGGGACGCTGTGTACAGCTCATTCGGGGGAGGCGGGGTGAACGCCTTTGTCGAAGGCGGCGGACTCCTCATGCAAGACGGTATCGGGCTCCCCGCCTCGCTCAGTGCCACCGTGCTGGCGACCATGGCCGTGCTGTTTGCCGCAACCACGATGGACACGGGGATGCGGCTACTCCGGTTCGTTGTCCAGGAGATCGGCGAGGCGGTGAAGGTCAAAGTCGCCAAGTTCCCCGCAACGCTCATTGTGGTGCTTGTCGGGCTTGGCCTCACGTTCTCGCAGGGCCTCGGCGGCGACGGCGGCCTGCGAATCTGGCCGCTCTTCGGCACGACGAACCAGCTGCTCGCATCGCTCACCCTGTCGATCATCGCGGTGATCCTCATCCGGAAGCGGCGCAACCCCTGGCCAGCGCTCATCCCGCTCACCATCGTGTTCGTCATGGCGTTCTGGGCGGCAATCGAGCAGGTCTCCGGGTTCGCCGACCCCGCAAACCCGGACTGGCTGTTGTTCGCGCTCGACATCATCATCATCATCGCGAGCGTCTGGGTTGCCGTCGAGGTGCTGCTCGCGATGCGCAAGGCAGCAAAAGACCCGCCTGAACCCGCGGGAGCAGACGAACACCAGGCCGCCGTGCGCGAAGAAGTGTGATTCGGGCTGTGGCCGGATCAGGCGGCGCGCTCAGGCGGTGGGGACAGCAGATTCCCCACCGCCTGAGCGGCCTCCGCGCGGGGCTGCTCGAGTACTACGTCGGGCCGTACCGGCAGACACTCGCGCGTGAGCAACGCGATGAGGACGACTACTTCACGATGCTCGTTCTCGGTGAGGCACTTGGCGTGCCAGACCCGGCGGCGTACTACACGGTAGAGCTGATGCCGGCGCTGCTCGAGGATTTCCACGCGTGGCACAGGCGCATGGGGATGGGGCGCTCGCCGCTGGAGCACGTGTCGTGCTGCTAGACGACCTCGGAACCAGTCGAATCCTGTTCGTTGGCGGGAAGGGCGGTGTCGGCAAGAGCACGGTCGCTTCGGGAATCGCGCTCGCCGCAGCGCAGCGCGGCCGCCGGGTGCTCCTGGTCTCCACCGATCCTGCGCACAACCTCGGACAGCTGTGGGAGCGCACGATCGGGGACGCCCCAACGCAGCTGTTCACGGCTGGAGCCGGCGGGGTCACCGGGGTGGAGATCGATCCGCAGCGCACCGTCGACCGCCACCTGGCCGCTGTGGGAGAAACCATGTCGCGGCTGCTCCCCGAGCGCATGCGCAAGCAATCACTTGCCCACCTCGAGCTTGCGCGGGAGGCCCCTGGCAGCCACGAAGCTGCGGTGCTCGAACGGGTCGCTGAGGCGGTGCAGCTGGGGCTCGAGGACTACGATCTCGCGGTCTTTGACACGGCGCCGACCGGGCACACACTGCGCTTACTCTCGCTCCCAGCTCAGCTCGGCGAGTGGGCGACGAGCCTGCTCGAAAACCGTGACCGGTCTGAGCGCTTCGGGGCCGCGATGCGGGGGCTCGTGAGCGCGCGAGGTGCTGAGGGGGACACCGCTAAGGAGGCGGCGGATCGTCGACTCAGGCAGACGCTGCGCCTGCGGCAGCAACGATTCACGCGTGTGCGCGAGGTGCTCACCGACTCCGGCGTGACGCGGTTTGTTGTGGTGAGCATCGCCGAGTCAATCCCGGCAATGGAGACCGTCGAACTCGTGCGGGGGCTCGACGCCATTGGCATCGCAGTTGGGGCGCTCGTGATCAACCGGCGAACCCCGGCCGAGAGCGGCACGGTACTCGCCGAGCGCAGCGAACGCGAGCGCGTCAGCGCACGCGCGCTCGTCACGGCCTTGGCGGGGGTGCCTGCCGTGCAGCTCCCGCTCTTCCCGGAGGAACTCATGGGGGAGGCGGGGCTTCGCGTTGTCGCGGCCGCACTCGAGGCGGGGTGAGCCGTTAGCGGAAGATGATCGTCCGATCGCCGTCCTGCAGCACGCGGTTTTCCGCGAACCAGCCAACAGCGTGCCTGAGCACGCGAGACTCGACGTCCTGGCCGAGCTGCACGAGCTGCCGCGGCGAGTACGAGTGGTCGACGCGGGTCGTGTCCTGCTCGATGATCGGGCCCTCGTCGAGATCGGTGGTCACGAAGTGGGCGGTCGCGCCGATGAGCTTCACGCCCCGCTGATGCGCCTGCTTGTAAGGGTTCGCGCCCTTGAAACCGGGGAGGAAGGAGTGGTGGATGTTGATCGCACGGCCGGCGAGCGCCTCGCAGAGGCCAGGGGAGAGGATCTGCATGTAGCGGGCGAGGACCACGAGTTCGATGTCGTGCTCGGTGACCGCCTCAAGCACGCGGGCTTCGAACGCTTCCTTCTCGGACGCGTTCGTCACGGCGCGGTGCTCGAACGCCACCCCGTAGAACTCCGCAATGTCACGCATGGTCTCGTGGTTGGACAGCACGAGCGGAACCTCGATGGGAAGCTGCCCAGCGCGCGTCCGGTAGAGCAGGTCGTTGACGCAGTGCGTCGCTGTCGAGCCGAGGATGAGGGTGCGCACCGGGCGGCCGACCCTGTCGAGGCGCCAACTCATGTTGTAGCGCTCGGTCACCGGCGCGAGCGACACCCGAAAGCGGTCGTCGAACGTGTCAGCCTGCGCGACCGCTTCGACCTGGAGTCGCATGAAGAAGCGACCGGTGTCTGCCGAGGCGAACTGCTGGCTCTCGGCAATGTTTCCGCCAGCGGCGACGATCGCACCGCTGATCGCATGCACGATTCCTGGTCCGTCAATGCAGGAAAGCGTGAGTACCCACTGTGCGCCAGGCGTATCGGCAACGATCATGTTCATCCGGCCAATTCTAGCTGGCTTCATATGGCGCGTTGAATTCGTGCAGTGCTGATCCCGAGCGATCGCCACCGCTGGCGCTGCTAGGATTGCATGGTCGTGACTGGCGTGCAGATGGAAACCATCGGGGAGCGACACCTGTGAACGGCCGCTCGCCTGGGCCATACATCCTGGAAACATCACACAAGGGAGACTCATCGTGTCCAACCAGTCAGCATTCTTTAACGAGCCGCTCGAGCTCGTTGATCCCGAAATCGCCGAGGTACTCAAGAACGAGCTCGGTCGCCAGCGCGCAACGCTCGAGATGATCGCGAGCGAGAACTTCGTGCCGCGCGCCGTGCTGCAGTCGCAGGGTTCCGTGCTCACCAACAAGTACGCCGAGGGCTACCCGGGTCGCCGCTACTACGGTGGCTGCGAGTTTGTCGATATCGCTGAAGACCTTGCACGTGACCGCGCGAAGAGCCTCTTCGGTGCCGCATACGCGAACGTGCAGCCACACTCAGGTGCGCAGGCAAACGCCGCCGTGCTTTCGGCGATCGCCGAGCCGGGCGACACGATCCTCGGCCTCGAACTCGCGCACGGTGGGCACCTCACCCACGGCATGAAGCTCAACTTCTCGGGCAAGCTCTACAACGTCGTCTCGTACGGACTCGACCCGGAGACGTTCCTCGTTGACATGGATGTCGTCCGCCAGAAGGCGCTCGAGCACAAGCCGAAGGTCATCATCGCCGGCTGGTCCGCCTACCCGCGCACGCTCGACTTCGCGGCGTTCCGCGCGATCGCTGACGAGGTCGGAGCAACGCTCTGGGTCGACATGGCGCACTTCGCGGGTCTCGTTGCAGCCGGTCTGCACCCGAACCCCGTCCCGCACGCGCACGTCACCTCTTCGACCGTGCACAAGACCATTGGCGGCCCCCGCTCCGGCTTCATCCTCACGAACGACCTTGAGCTGCACAAGAAGCTCAACTCGAACGTGTTCCCCGGCCAGCAGGGCGGCCCGCTCATGCACGTGATCGCAGCAAAGGCGACCGCGTTTAAGCTCGCAGCAACGGACGAGTTCAAGGATCGCCAGGCGCGCACGCTCTCGGGCGCAAAGCTTGTGGCTCAGGCGCTCACGAGCGACAGCGCGAAGGCCGCCGGAGTCGACGTGCTCACCGGCGGAACCGACGTGCACCTCGTGCTCGCAGACCTGCGCAACTCGAAGCTCGACGGCCAGCAGGCTGAGGACGCGCTGCACGCGGTCGATATCACCGTGAACCGAAACGCTGTGCCGTTCGATCCGCGCCCGCCGATGGTGACGAGTGGCCTGCGCATCGGCACCCCCGCGCTCGCAACGCGTGGCTTCGGTGACACCGAATTTGCAGAGGTCGCTGACATCATCGCGCAGACCCTCACCGAGACCGGAAACGTCGAGGAGCTGCGCGCACGCGTCGCAAAGCTCACCGAAGCGTTCCCGCTCTACCCAGGCCTGGAGAACTGGTAACCAGTTCCGTGCTGAGTCCGTCCGGGGCGTGTGAGGCCTTGCCTCCGCGCCCCGGCGGGCTTTGTGGCCCCCAAAGAATTTCAAGGAGCAAAGAATGACCGCACAGAAACTTGATGGCACCGCAGCTGCGGCCGCCATCAAACGTGAACTTACCGATCGAGTATCAAAGCTCGCGGAGCGCGGCGTCGTCCCCGGCCTCGCAACCGTGCTCGTCGGCGCCGACCCCGGATCGCAGTGGTACGTCGCGGGTAAGCATCGCGACTGCGCTGAGGTGGGCATCGCGTCGATCAAGCGCGAGCTGCCTGAGACCGTGACGCAAGATGAGCTTGAAGCCGTCCTCGACGAGCTCAACGCTGACGAAAGCTGCACGGGGTACATCGTGCAGCTGCCGCTTCCCAAACACATCGACACCGACCGGATTCTCGAGCGCATCGACCCGAACAAGGACGCCGATGGGCTGCACCCAACCAACCTTGGCCGTCTCGTGCTCAACGCGAACACCGAGATCTCGTCGCCGCTGCCGTGCACACCGCGCGGTGTGATCGAGCTTGTCGAACGCAATGGCCTGTCGTGGGCAGGCAAGCGCGTCGTCGTCGTTGGCCGCGGAGTTACCGTCGGCCGCCCCATCGGCCCGCTGCTCACGCGGCGCGAATACAACGCGACCGTCGTGCTCACGCACACGGGCACGACGGATCTGCCAGCCGAGCTGCGCCAGGCAGACGTGATCGTCGCGGCAGCCGGTGTCGAGGGCATCGTACGCGCAGAAGACGTGAAGCCCGGCGCGATCGTGCTCGACGTCGGTGTGTCACGCAAGGTGGCCCCAGAGACCGGCAAGAGCCGCGTCGTTGGTGACGTGGATCCCGCAGTCGCAGACATCGCCGGGTGGATCTCACCCAACCCAGGCGGGGTTGGGCCGATGACCCGCGCACTGCTCCTGAAGAACGTCGTCGAGATGGCGGAGCGCCAGCTGGGCTAGCCTTGCGACGTGACGTGAGCGGCGCTGCCTGTCGCAGCGCCGCTCACTTCTTGCTGCGGTTCGTCCCCGCAATGATTCCCATCGCGGTCGCTCTCACGATTGCGGCATCGCGGTCACTGACTTTGAGCTTTCGGTATACCGAGGCCAGATGCTTCTTCACGGTTCCGGTGGTGACGAACAGGCTCTGCGCAGCATGGCTGGCGTTTCGGTGCAGCGTGATTGCCTCCAGGCTTTGGACCTCAGCGTCTGTTAGGCGCTGATAGCGATGCGGGCGCGCAGCAGGGGGGATGCTGTCAAGGGCCCCAATCACGTCGCACGCCCCTGCTTCCTGTGCCGCGAGGGCCACCTCCCTCAGCTGCTCATATGGCACACCCAATAGCGTGCTCGTGAGCGCGTACTTCTCTATGAGTGCCGTAGCGGTGCACAGCGAAGCGATGGCTTCGCCCCGGCGACCGCACTCCCAAGCCGCAGTCGCCAAAATGAGTCTTCGGTCGACTCTGGCGCGCTTGGAAGTCCCGGGGTCGCCGATGCTCAGGGCAAGCATCAGTGCGTTTACATCATTGCTCCCGAAGATCGCTATCCTTGCTCGTTCGAGCCGCATCGATGGTTCGGCCAGCTGTCCCTGGATGAGTAGCGCTTCAGCCCCCCGGAGGTTGCCGACAACGCAGCTGAGCATAGCCGCAAACGACGTGATGCAGTCAGACCAGGGCTGCATCAGGGGCACTGTCCGCCGAGCGTCGGCGATGGCTGCTTCGAGATGGACGAGGGCGGCTTCGGCGCCCTCGTTCTGCCGCACAATAGCTGCCTCCGACAGAAAGACGAGCGGCCAAGGTTCCAAGCGTTCGCTTACTCCCTCAAGCTCTCTCCGCGCGCGGTCGAGCTGCGTCTCTTCGTTGAGTTCCTGCGCGAGGAATGCCCGCGCGATCTCTAAGCGGCCACGAGCGGCGGCGTTGGGTGGCGCACCAGACGCTGTAACGGCAGCATCGAACTCGGCGATGAGTTCTGCTGCGCGACGGTTGTGCCCGTCTACCAGGTCAGTAAGAACCAGTGCCGATAGGAGGTTAAAAAACCATTCGGTTCGCGAGTGCGGTGCGATCATTCTGAAA
>NZ_JXSQ01000007.1 GCF_000834055.1 Leucobacter komagatae | reverse complement strand
GCGGATCCACATGGATCCGCCGCCCCTTCGCTGTGTGCGTGGTGGCTACTTGGCGCCACCACGCTCAGCGACGACGCGATCTGAGATGAGCTGCATCACCATCGTGTCTGCGAGCGTCGTGGTGTCGCCGATCTTGCGGCCCTCAGCGGCGTCCTTCAGGAGTCGTCGCATGATCTTGCCGGAGCGAGTCTTCGGGAGCTCGTTCACAACGTAGACATTGCGCGGCCTGGCAATCGCGCCAATGTTCGCTGAGACGTGCGCCCTGAGCTCCTGCTCCGCCTGATCCTCGGTGAGCAGCTGCTGCTGGCTCTTGAGGATGACGAACGCGACAACGGCCTGCCCGGTCGTTGCATCGTCTGCCCCGACGACTGCCGCCTCCGCGACGGCGTGATGGCCAACGAGGGAGGATTCGATCTCGGTCGTAGAGAGCCGATGCCCGGAGACGTTCATCACGTCGTCGACGCGGCCGAGGAACCAGATATCGCCGTCCTCGTCGAGTCGTGCACCGTCGCCAGCGAAGTACTTGTCGCCGAACTTGCCCCAGTAGGTGTCGATGTAACGCTGAGGGTCGCCCCAGACGGTGCGCGCCATCGATGGCCACGGCCGATCGACAGCGAGGAGTCCACCGTTTCCGTTCTGTACCGGGTTGCCTTCATCGTCGACCACGCTCACGGAGATGCCCGGCTGCGCGATCTGCGAGCTGCCTGGCTTCAGTGTGGTGAGTCCAGGCAGCGGCGAGATGAGGATCGCGCCGGTTTCCGTCTGCCACCAGGTGTCAACGATGGGTGTCTTCCCTGAGCCGATGACCTCGTGGTACCAGCGCCACGCCTCGGGGTTGATGGGCTCGCCGACGCTGCCGAGCAGTCGCAGGCTGGAGAGGTCGTACTTCTCCGGGATCTGTCGCCCCACCTTCATGCAGGCGCGGATCGCGGTCGGTGCGGTGTAGAAGATGGTCACACCGTACTTCTCGACGAGCTCCCACCAGCGGCCCCAGTCAGGCGAGTCCGGGGTGCCCTCGTACATCACCTGCGTTGCGCCGTTGGCCAGCGGGCCGTAGACGGAATAGCTGTGGCCGGTCACCCACCCGACGTCTGCCGTGCACCAGAACACGTCACTTTCTGGCTTGAGGTCGAAAATGTCGCTGTGGGAGGTGGCCGCCTGGGTGAGGTACCCGCCCGAGGTGTGGAGGATCCCCTTCGGGCGCCCCGTTGTGCCCGACGTGTAGAGGATGAACAGCGGGTTCTCCGCAGGGAAAGCCTGCGGGGTGTGCTCACCGTCGTAGGAGCTGATCTCCTCGTGCCACCAGAGGTCCCTGCCCGACTCCATCGTGATGTCGTTGCCGCCGCGCTGCACAACGAGCACGTGCTTGACGGTGCTCGGCTTGCCGTCGGCGTTCTCGATGTTGAGCGCCTGGTCTACGACCGGCTTGAGCGGAGAGACGCGCCCCTTCCGGTAGCCGCCGTCCGCGGTAATGACGACCGCTGCTTCAGCGTCGTCGATGCGGGAGCGGAGGCTTTCGGCGCTGAATCCACCAAACACGACGGAGTGGGCCGCGCCAAGGCGGACGACAGCGAGCATGGCGATGACGGTCTCAGGGATGAGCGGCATGTAGATTGCCACCCGATCCCCGGCGGTCACGCCGAGGCTCGTGAGCATGTTCGCCGCACGCTTGACCTCGTGCGTGAGCTCGGCGTAGGTGATGGTTCGGGTATCGCCTGGCTCGCCCTCGAAGTGGTAGGCGACGCGGTCGCCGAGGCCGTTCGCGACGTGCCGGTCGAGGCAGTTCTCAGCAACGTTGAGCTCGCCATCTGCGAACCACTTCGCGAAGGGAGGGTTCGTCCAGTCGAGGACTTCTGTGAACGGCTTTTGCCAGGTGAGACGGTTCTGCGCCTGCTCGGCCCAGTAGGCCTCAGGGTCAGCCGCTGCTCGGAGATAAATGTCAGAACTGTTCTGGTTCGCTTGCGCGCGGAACTCCGTGGGAGGGGGGTAGCTCTCTTGCGCATCGTGTGCGAGGGAAGAAAGACTTTCGATAGTGCCGTGATCGTCGCTCATGGCTACCCTTTCAATCAGGAAACGTCATTGTCTCGCTCAATGGTAGACCCCCAGGCTTCCTCCCCAGACCCCCCGAAAGAGGGTGCCGACCCGAGCTCTCCACAAACCGGGTTCGCGCGCCAGCGGCAAGCCAACCATCCGCGTAGCTTGCACCCATGACCGAACACGTGCCCGAACCTGCAGCTCCGCGCTCGGCGAGCCTTGGCAGCGATGTGCGGCGCGCGCTCGGTGGCCTCCTCCCGCTCGTCGATGACCCGGCAGCGCGCGACGTCCTGCTGCACGTCACCGACGGCTCAGGGCGATTGTGGGTAGACCGGGGAGGCGGGGCGGAACGCGTCCCGGGATGGGAGGTGCCGGCCAGCAACGTGCGGGCTCTCGCAGTCGCGCTTATCGCGGCGGGCGGGCGGCACCTCGACGAGCTCAACCCGTGCGCCGACGTGCGCCTCGGAGACGGCATTCGCGTGCACGCAGTGCTCGAGCCAGTCGCGGTGGCTGGCACGGTGATCTCGATACGGCTGCCAGCGCCCAGCCCTGCCCGGCTCACAGACATCGCGCGAGCGGGCCTGTGCGATCCGCCCGTGCTCCGACTACTCGAACGAAGCGTCGCTCAGAAACGCAACATCCTCATCACCGGCGGTGCGGGAAGCGGGAAGACGACGCTGCTCGGCGCGCTGCTTGGTCTCGTCCCAGCAGGCGAGCGGATCGTGACCATTGAGGACGTCGCAGAGCTCAGGCCGCGCCACTCCCACCACGTCGCCCTCGAATCACGCCAGGCCAATATCGAGGGCGCGGGGGAGATCGGGCTCGACAGGCTACTTCGCGAGGCGCTGCGCATGCGCCCAGACAGGATCGTGCTCGGCGAGTGCCGCGGTGCAGAAATCGCCACGCTCCTTGCGGCGTTGAATACGGGCCATCAGGGAGGCGCTGGGACCATGCACGCCAACCGCATTCACGACGTGCCAGCGAGGCTGGAGGCGCTCGGAATGCTTGCGGGGCTGAGCGCAACAGCACTCGCGCGGCAGGCGCTGGCACTCGACCTCGTCGTGCATCTCGACCGCAGTGCCGGCTCGCACCGGATCCGCGAGGTCGGCACCCTGCACATCGGCGACACTGGCGAGCTCGACGTGACCGTGCACGCTGCAGATGACCAAGGAATCCGGCGCGACGCGAGAAGGGGCCCCGGGAAGCGTGAGATGGCCATGGGGTAGTGCGGCGCAGTCACGAGACACCGGCGACGAAGAGTCTGTTGCCGCGCTCGCCGCAGCGCGCTGTGCGTCGCTGCTGCAGGGAGGCATGTCGCCAACCAGGGCGGCAGCGTCGCTTGCGACGGATATCCCGTCAGCAGAGACCGCTGCGCTCGCCGAACAGGTGCGCAGCGGTGAGAGTGTCGGAACGGCGTTCGAGAGTATCGATGATGCGCAGTGGCGGGTCCTCGGTGCGGCCTGGCAGCTCGCGGAGCGCAGTGGTGCCCCGTTCGCGCCTGCGCTTGAACGCATCGCAGCGGCCCTCCGAAGTATCACGGAAGTAGCGCGGCGCAGGGATGTGCTGCTGGCCGGGCCACGCGCAACGGTTCGGCTTGTCGCCTGGCTGCCGCTCGTTGCGGTCGGGGTTGGCTTTTTGCTCGGGTTCGACCCGCTCCCGGTGTTCCTCACCCCGCTTGGGGCGTGCCTGCTCGCTGTCGGGCTGCTGCTGCAGGGCGCCGGTGCTCGTTGGACACGGGCGCTCACGGACCGAGTTCAGCGCAAGGATCACGTCGCCGGGTTGGAATGCGAGCTGGTGTGGATCGCGCTTGCCGGTGGCGCACCGCCAGGGCGGGCGCTGCGCAGCGTCGCAGACGCGGTTTCGGGGTGTGGCGCTGAGTGGATCCAGCTCGACAGCCTTCGCTCTGGCACACCGCTCGGGAGTGCGATGGCGACCGCCATGGATGCTGGGGCCCCGGCCTCCTCGCTGCTGCGCGACACCGCGGGGGAGCTTCGCGCGCGTGCGCAGGCGACGATCGAGCGCGAAGCGGAGCGTCTTGGCGTGCGTATTCTGGTGCCTCTCGCCTGCTGCGTGCTTCCCGCATTCATCGCGCTCGGAGTGGTCCCCGTGATTGTCACCTTGCTCGGCGACGTGCTGCCCGGGTAGGCCAGTGGCGCTGGGACGGGCGCTGGCGCTGGTGCTGGCGCTGGTGCTTGTGCTGGCGCTGGTGCTGGTGCTGGTGCTGCGACGCAGACATCGACGTGCACGATGGGCGCTTCGTGTTGGGTCTCACGTTCTCCACAAGTGACCATCGCGCGCACTCAGGGCTCGTCTGCCCACATCACCCGGGGTGCGGCCCCAGCGGTTGGTGCCCTCGGGGAGCATCGAAACAGTGACGGTTGATACCGCGGCGGCAGTGGGCCGCTCGACCCGTCGCGGGAACGGAGAGGACGATGAACAACATCACACAAGTACGCCGGCAGCAGGGCACCGAGCAGCACGCGTCGGAGCCGCCGGATTCACTGGAGCTGATCACCCGCGAAGAGTGTAAGCAGGACCAGGACCAGGACCACGCGCCGGACCAGGGCCAGGACCAGGGCCAGGATCAGGACCAGGCGCCGGAGTCGGAGGAGCAAGCGATTCTGCGATCGCTCGGGTTCCCCGTTGCAGGGGCGGCGAGCGCGGAGCCCGGCGCTGTGCGGGGGCCACGGGCGTGGTTCGCCCGTGCGCGGGGAGCCGCCCGGGCGAGGGAATTTGCCGCTGACGAGCGAGGTGCGGTCACCGCGGAATATGCGCTCGTCATCATGGCGGCCGTCGCGTTCGCGGGCCTGCTGATCGTCATCATGCGGTCCGAGGAGGTCAGGTCGATGCTGCTCTCTCTCGTGCAGAACGCGCTGGGGAGCGCTGGTTAGGCCGGGCTACGGTTGGCTCCAGCGGGGGTGCAAGATGGCACGAACCATGTTCCGCGAGCTACTGGCCGACACCAGGGGATCGGTAACAGCCGAGTTCGCGATCACCATACCGGCGGTATTGCTCGTACTCGGCCTCGTTATAGGGAGTGTGCAGCTCGCGGCGCAGCGGGTGTCAGTCACCTCGCTCGCGGGCGACCTGGCCCGCCTCGAAGCCCGTGGCGACGACACCCTCGCCGCAGAGCGGCTCAGAAGTTTCACGGGAAACCCCGAGGTTGAGAGGTTGGGAGACGCCCGAATCCTGTGCGTGCGGGTGACGACCGGCCCACGGTCTGGAATCCTCGCCGCAGTGGCGGTGAGCGCGCTCGGATGCGCGGCGCGCTCTAGCGAGGGCGGCTGGAGGGCAGGCGGCACCAGGGCTGGCGAGGGATGAGCGCGCCAGTCATGATCGCTGTCGGTGCATCCGCGGTCGTTCTCGCGGTGCCGGTGCTCATGGCCGCACAGGTAACCGTTGCGGGCGCACGCGCAGGCGCATCAGCAGACTCGGCAGCGATTGCGGGGGCCGACGCGCTGCTCGGACTGCTCGCGGTCGACGCGGAGCCCTGCGATATCGCCGAGGAGGTCGTTGAAGCGGTCGGAGGTGAGTTGGTCAGCTGTGACCCGAACGAGGACGCGCTCGATGTGCGCGTGCGCGTGTCAGTGCGCAGCGGGCTTGTACTGGTCACGCGCGATGCGAGAGCTGGGCCGCCCTGAGATCGCGGCCGCGACCGCCTCACACGGCTCCCCAAGTGGATCTAGCTCCGGATTCCGTTAGCCCGCATATGGCTCGGGCCCGCTCGCAGCGATGCGTGCTGCGAGCGGGCCCGAGCTACGGGGAGCTCGTTACTCCGTCTGCCCCGTTACAGCGCCGGCCGTATGGCCAGCTGACGCGTGCGCAAGGCGGCGGCTCACGAGCAGTCCCGCTACTCCTGCTGCGAGCAGCGCGGCACCGAGTGCGGCCGCTGGGAGCCAGTTGGCCCCACCGGTAGCGGGCAGCTCATCCCCGACTGGCGGCGCCGGGGGCACCTCGGGGCCTGTCGGCTCTCCCGGTCCGGGTGGGAGGACGGGCGGGAGGGTGGCATCGTCCGTTGACACCCGCAAGTGGAACAGTTTCGAATCAGTGCCGAAAGCGTCAGTAACGGTTACCGTGAATTCGTACTCGCCAGCGGCGTCGGTCGTGCCGGTGAGCTCGCCGGTACCCGGATCCAGTGTGAGGGTCGCGGGGAGGTCAGTGCTCGACCACGCCAGGTCAGGCTGGCCCGTCGCGGTGATCGTCTGGCCCGGATACGTCGCCCCGGCTGTGCCGTTAGGCAAATCGTCAGCGCGGGTGATCTCGGGCGCGACCCCAACCATTCGTGCGGGCGCCGAGCTCTTCGGCGTGCCCCAGAACGGGTCGAAGAAGTGTCGGCGGTACTCCAGCGGGTAGCTGTCGGCAGTGGCCTCGAGCGTGAGCGTTTCACCGGTCTCGCCGGGGAGGTCATCCCACGCGACGCCATCGGCAGATGACTGCCACACTGAGCCAATCGTCGGCTCAGCGCCCGCGCCTGGAACAGCTCCCGCCTCATCCTCCCGCAGTGCGAGTCCCTCGGCTGGTGAGGTGAACTTCACGGTCTCACCCATCGCAGCAATCGGAGCATCTTCGGGATCGGTGATGCTTGGTGCGGTAATGAATCCGACCCGTCGCATCTCCGTATCGAAATACACGACATCGCCGTTGCCGGGGAGCCGCATGAAGGCAGAGGTGCAGCAGTTCAGTTCGCGCGCGCCCAGCGTTGCGTCCGGCGCGAGCGTGCCGCCTGAAATCGGGTTGCCGCCCATCACGAACCATTCCTGGCTGGCGTCAGCAAAGAGTGCCTGCTCGGCGCCGCTGCCGAACGTTGTTCGTCCGAGCTCGGCGCCCGTCGCGATGTCGACGTTGGTGAGCACTCCCTGGTCGGGCCCGTCCAGCCCCCACAATGAGGTGCCCGAAGCGTCAAACGCTGCGGGGAGGAAATCAGGCTCGTCTTCGCCGCGTACGATGCTGAGGAGCTGTGCGCCGGTCTCCAAGTCGAGGACGACAGTGGTGTCCTCGTAGGGGCGCCCGAGCGTGCTGAACGACTCGAAGTACAGTGCACCATCGGCGGAGGTGCCGTTGCGCTGCGACCACAGGTCCGCGTCTCGGATGCGCTGCGAGGCCGTGACCGAGTCGCCGTCGAGTTCGAGGAATTCGCCGTCCTGCGTGATTGCGGTGACCTTGCCGCTCGCGCCGATGACTACCTGCTGCAGCACGGGTGCCCGGGTTTCTCCCGGCCTTGGGTCGAGCGTGAACCGTTCCTGCGCACCCGTGGCGAGCGTGACCAGCGTGTAGCCGTCTGCCGTGGCGACGGCGTATTTCGGGCCGATCGCCTGCGTTGGGCGTGAGTATGCGTAATCCAGGTCGGGGATCGCTGGAATGGTCCCCGTGATCTCCCGGGTCGCGACGTCGATTGCGGCGCCTTCCGCCCACGAGCCCAGCGCGAAGAGGGTGGTGCTGTCAGCCGAGAGGACGATGGCCTCCGGGCTTTCGAGTCCGTCGACCTCTTCTACGAGCGGACGGGGCTGCGGATCTGGTGCCGCTGTGGCGGGCGTCGCTACTGAACCGAACAGCAGGAGTCCAGCGACGAGTGAGGCACCACCTGCCTGTTTGAGATTTGTGTGCAAAGCATCTCCCTAGATATCGAACGTCTCGTCGCTCAGGGTAAGCACAGTCGAGAGTCATAGTCAATAAATGACGTCTAGATCTAATGCAAAATGATGAGTTAAATCTTGCATATAGTAGATTGCATTCAGCCCGGGGTTCGGTGCGCGGTTCGCTATGGGGTCGGCCGACCGGTGCGCAGCCGCGCGACACACGCGAGCAGGCCGACGACGGCTGATCCCCAGAGCAGCCCGAACACGGCTGAGAGTAGCGAATCGACCAACCACACCAGGGCGCCGGGCCCCCTGATCGCTTGGACGACGGCGTCGGCAAGCGAGTGCGGAAGGGTGGCCCCCACCTCGGCAAGGTTCACAAGCAGCAGGTGTCCGCCAACCCAGAGCATCGCGAGCGTGCCAATGATGGTGAGGCAACGGAAGACCGCCGGCATCGCCTTCACGAGACCCGCGCCGAGGCTCTTGATCCACCGCGCTGGTCGTCGCATGAGCCAGAAGCCAACGTCATCCATCCGGATGAGTAGCGCGACGGTTCCGTAGACGGCGACCGTCATGATGATTCCGACGACGGCTAGCGTCGCGAGCCGAATGCCCCACGAGGCAGCCTCGATGTTCGCGAGCGAGATGAGCATGATCTCAATGCTGAGGACGAGGTCGGTGCGCACGGCGCTTGCCACCATCTGCCGCTCGTCGACGGCCGTGCGCTCGACGACCTGCGCAACGGCGGCCTCCGCATCGCGGTGGCCGCCGGCTGCAGCCGCGGGGGCTGGCCTGATCCAGTGCCACACCTTCTCTGCGCCCTCGTAGGCGAGATATGTTCCGCCCGCGACGAGGAGCCACGGAAAGATCCACGGCGCCCACGCGCTGAGCAGCATGATCGCGACGATGATCACGGCTTTGTTGACGAGCGAACCGCGCGTGATCTTCCAGACGACCGGGAGTTCGCGTTTCGGGCTGAGCCCCTGCACGTATTGGGGAGAGACGGCCGCATCGTCGATGACAACGCCTGCCGTCTTCGCTGAGGCCTTGGCTGCGCCGGCCACGACGTCATCGATTGAGGCGGCAGCGGCGCGCGCGAGCACTGCGATGTCGTCGAGAAGGGCAAAGAAGCTTGCGCTCACGTGTGCTGCCTCACGTTCGGGAAACGTTGGAAATACAGGATAACCTCTGCGACAGCTATGAGTCTCCGCAGGAAGAGGCGCTATTCTTCTGGAAGCGGGCAGCGCCTCTCCTGGCAGGCTGCCCATGTGGCTCCCCGGACGATGCCCTGTCAGGTGAATGACAGATTCTCACGCGACTGTGTGTATCGTTGCCGTGCAGGGAGCCCTGCGCGATGAATCGCGTGTACGGGATAAAAAGCGAGAATTGGAGTGCCGTGGGCAAGAAGCTTGTCATCGTGGAGTCGCCGACAAAGGCGCGCACGATCGGTGGTTACCTCGGTGACGACTATCACGTCGTCGCGTCCGTCGGCCACATTCGCGATCTCGCCGAACCCTCCGAGCTGCCGGCCGAACTCAAGAAGGGCCCCTTCGGGAAGTTCGGTGTCGACGTTGAAGATGGCTTCACGCCCTACTACGTTGTCAACGACAATAAGAAGAAGACGGTCACCGAGCTCAAGCGGGCCCTGAAAGATGCGGACGAGCTGTGGCTCGCAACTGATGAGGACCGCGAGGGTGAGGCCATCGCGTGGCACCTGCTCGAGGTGCTCAAGCCAAAGGTCCCCGTGCACCGCATGGTCTTCCACGAGATCACAAAGGAAGCGATCGAAGAGGCGAAGGCGAACACCCGCGACCTCGACATCGCGCTCGTCGATGCGCAGGAGACGAGGCGCATCCTCGACCGCCTCTACGGCTACGACATCTCCCCGGTGCTCTGGCGCAAGGTCGCTCCCAAGCTTTCGGCTGGCCGCGTGCAGTCTGCCGCGACCCGTCTCGTCGTGGACCGTGAGCGCGAGCGTCTCGCGTTCACCTCCGCAGAGTACTGGAGCATCGACGCCCGGTTCGAGCCGGCAGACGACGCAATCGACCGCGTCCCATTCGAGGCCAAGCTTGTTCGCCTTGACGGCAAGCGCGTCGCCTCAGGCGGCGACTTCGACGACAGCGGCCAGCTCAGCCCGAAGGCGGTAAAGGCCGGCGCGATCGCGCTCGACGGCGCCCGCGCCGAGGCGCTCGCGAGCGCGCTCGATGCAGGCCCGAAGGCCGAGGTGCGCTCGCTCGAGACGAAGCCTCACACCCGTCGCCCCGCGGCACCGTTCACGACTTCGACCCTCCAGCAGGAGGCATCGCGCAAGCTTCGCTACAGCTCCCGCCAGACGATGTCGTTCGCGCAGTCGCTGTACGAAAACGGCCACATTACCTATATGCGTACCGACTCGCCTACGCTCTCGAAGCAGGCCGTCGAGGCCGCTCGATCGCAGGCCTCGGCGCTCTATGGTGCGGAGACGGTGCCAGACGCTCCCCGCGTCTACACGGGCAAGTCGAAGGGCGCCCAGGAGGCGCACGAGGCGATCCGCCCGGCAGGCGACGTGTTCGAGCGCCCGAGCGAGCTCAAGGGCAAGCTCACGCAGGGCGAGTTCGCGCTCTACGACCTCATCTGGAAGCGCACCGTCGCAAGCCAGATGGCAGACGCGAAGGGCTCGACCGCGACCGTCACCGTCGGCGTCGCCGTTCCCGAGGCGAACGGGACTACCGACACGGAATTCACCGCGAGCGGCACCGTCATCACGTTCCCCGGCTTCCTCCTCGCCTACGAAGAGGGCAAGGACGAGAAGCGTGGCGACGCCGACAAGGCGAACGTCTCGCTCCCGCAGCTTGCGGAGGGCCAGCAGCTCGGCATCAACGAGCCGCAGGCGAAGAAGCACGAGACCAGCCCACCGCCGCGCTACACCGAGGCGAGCCTCACCAAGCGCCTCGAGGAGCTCGGCATCGGCCGCCCCTCGACCTACTCGGCGATCGTGTCGACGATCATGGATCGCGGCTACGTCTCGAAGCAGGGCCAGGCCCTCGTCCCGAGCTGGATCGCGTTCTCCGTTGTCCGCCTGCTCGAGGAGCACTTCGCTGCGCTCGTCGACTACGACTTCACCGCCGAGATGGAGAGCGACCTCGATGAGATCGCGGCTGGCCAGACCGACCGCTCCGCATGGCTGAAGGAGTTCTACTTCGGTAGCGACAACCACCCCGGCCTCCGCGGCGTTGTCGATAACCTCGGCGAGATCGACGCGCGCGCGATCAACACGATCCGCATCGACGACCAGATCTCGCTGCGCAACGGCAAGTATGGCCCCTACCTCGAGGTCTACGACGAGAAGAGCGAGGTTGACGAGAACGGCGAGATCAAGCCGCGCAGCGTCAACATCCCCGACGGCATGGCGCCTGACGAGCTCACCCCGGCCCGCGCCCACGAGCTCGCGGATGCTGAGCCACTCGAGGATCGTGTCGTCGGTCTCCACCCCGAGACCGGCAAGCGCGTCATCGCGAAGAACGGCCGCTTTGGCCCGTACGTGCAGGAACTTCCGAACGAGGACGAGGAGCTGCCGAAGGGCGAAAAGCCCCGCACCGCTTCGCTGTTCAAGTCGATGGATCCGGCGACCGTCGACCTCGACACGGCCGTCGCGCTCCTCGACCTGCCACGCACGGTCGGCAACGATCCCGAGTCTGGCGATGCGATCACCGCGCAGAACGGACGCTACGGCCCGTACCTGAAGAAGGGCACCGAGACCCGCACGCTCCCGAGCGAGGACGCGATCTTCTCGATTGACCTGCCAGGTGCGCTCGAGGTGCTCGCGCAGCCGAAGTACGGTGCGCGCAAGGCGAGCGCTGCGCTCAAGGAATTCGACGCGGATCCCGTGAGCGGTAAGCCCGTGAAGGTCAAGGACGGCCGCTTCGGCCCGTACGTCACCGACGGCGAGACGAACGCGACGATCCCCCGCGGCGACTCCGTCGAGGACATCACGTTCGAGCGCGCGATCGACCTGCTCGCGATCAAGCGCGCGAAGGGCCCAGCGAAGAAGAAGGCGCCGGCCAAGAAGAAGGCACCAGCGAAGAAGCCTGCGGCGAAGAAGACCGCGGCCACGAAGAAGCCAGCCACAAAGACTGCGGCGGCGAAGAAGGCCGTTGATCCGGCCCGCTCGGCCGCAGCGAAGAAGGCAGCCGAGACCCGCAAGGCGAACGCCGCGAAGAAGGCAGCAGAGGCCGCCGAGTCAGCCGGATCCGCCGAGTAGGTGAGCATGTTCATCACGCTCGAGGGTGGCGATAGCGTCGGCAAGACGACCCAGGCTGCCCTGCTCGAGGATTGGCTGACGGGGGAGGGCCGCGAGGTTGTGCGCACGCGCGAGCCGGGTGGCACCCCGCTCGGCGTTGAGGTGCGCAGGCTGCTGCTGCACGGCGGCGAGGAGATCGGCGATGTGGATCCCCGCGCCGAGGCCCTGTTGTACGCTGCCGACCGCGCGCAACACATCGCCAAGGTGGTGCGGCCCGCGCTCGCGCGCGGCGCGGTCGTCGTGCAGGATCGCTACATCGATTCCTCGCTCGCCTACCAGGGCGCAGGGCGCGTGCTCGACGTCGACGAGGTGCGGCGCATCAGCGAGTGGGCAGCTGGCGGGCTCTGGCCAGACGTGACCGTCTTGTTCGACCTCGCACCAGAGGTCGCGGCGACCAGGCGCGCCTCGCGAGACGACGACCGGCTCGAGGCCGAACGGCAAGAGTTCCACGAGGCCGTGCGGAGCGCCTACCACGGGCTCGCCGCAGCCTCGCCCGAACGCTTCCTCGTGGTCGACGCCTCAGGCACCCCCGAAGAGATTCACGCCGTCGTGCGCGCCCGGGTCGCCGAGCGGCTCGCCGCACCACGCGACTAGGCAACCGCCGTTTGAAGGCCGTTCGCGCCCGCGCTCCAGGGCCGTTCGCGCCCAGCTCCGCCGCGCCCCCGTTCGCGCCCCGCTCCGCCGCGCCCCGCTCTCCCGCTCTGACCATTCTTTCGTGGGGGCGCCGCGACAGCACTGTTGCTTGGCCAATGTTAGGAGTACGCTTTCTCGCACACCGGTCGCCTGTGTGGCGGCCGAACGGGGCGGGGGAGAGCAATGAGCGACAGTAGCACCACACCGCACGCGTCAGCACCGCCCGGCGGTGCCGCGCCACACGGAACGCTCCGGGGCGGGGAGGTCCGCGTCTCAGAGTCCCGGTGGCGCGCGTTCTGGAACCGCGGCGGCTGGTGGAAGGCCCTGCTCGTCGTCGCGGTCTACGCGGTCGTGTACCAGGCCGCACCGTTCCTGTTCCTCCCGCTCATCGACAAGCTCAGCGATCCGAACGTCTTCGCGACCCCTGGGAGCGTGTTCGCTGGCATCGGGTTGCCCGTGGTGCTCGGCGCGCTGATGCTGCTCGGCTTCGCCTGGTCGCTTGGGTGGCTGCCGCGCCCGCTGTTGTCCTCGCAGCCAGTCGGGCGGTCGTGGTGGATGTGGCTCGCACCGGCGGTCGTACTGCTGCCCGTCGTCTTGCGACTCATCGGTATCGACTACGGCGCGTACGGGCCAGCCGTGGTCGCGATGTCCTTCGCAGTCGGGCTCTTCATTGGGCTATCAGAGGAGCTGCTGTTCCGCGGTGTCGCGGTCACGCTGCTCAGGCGCGGCGGGTACTCGGAGTGGGTGGTCGCTGCGGTGTCGTCGCTGCTGTTCGCCGCGATGCACTCGGTGAATATCTTGACGGGGCAGCCGGTGACGACGGTGCTCGGGACGATGGGCTACACGTTCCTGTTTGGCGTACTCATGTACGTCGTGATGCGGGTCACTGGGAACCTCGTGTGGGCGGTGCTGCTGCACGGCATCACTGACCCGAGCACGTTCCTCGCGACGGGAGGAATCGACGCGCACGGTGCTGGGGGCGGGGCCGGGCTCACGCTCGAGCTCGCGGGGCCCGCGACGATTCTGCTGCTGGTGGTCGCGCTCGTGCTGCTCGCGTTCATCCGGGGGAGGGCGACGCCGCGGGCGTAGCGGTGTTGGGTGCTTCCTGTTATCCCTGGCCGCTGCGTGAGCGCAGTGGATCGATACCGAAGAGCGTTTCCAGTGCCTCCGCCGCGTCAGGGACACGGCCCTCACGGCCGAGGGTGCGGATCCTGGTCATCGGGGTGTGGAGGAGTTTGCCCGTGAACCGGCGAAGGGCGGCCTCGATCTCGGCGGTTCGGTCGGCAGCGGCCGCCGCCGCAGACGCGGCGTCGGGGCCGCTGGTGGTGCCGGTATCAGCCGTGCCAGCACCGGCCGTGCCGGCGGCGCCAGTCCCGGTCTCGCGGGCGGCAGCAGCGACAGCGTTCCCAGCGCCTGATGCGGCCGACGGCGCAGTTGACCCGGAGGCCGCGCGGGCCCGGCAGAGCTCGTCCTCGAGGATCCCCATGACGTGGGTGCGGAGCGCGAGCAGCGCTGGAAGCGCGTCACGCTCGGCGCGAGACGCCGAGAACTCGGCTGCGGCGTCGCGCACGATGTCTTGCGCTTCTGCGGCTGCGGTGAGTTCCGCGACGGGGGCGTGCTTGGCGATCGTCTCAATGTCGAGCAGTTCGATGCCTGGCAACTCCGCGACCGCGTGATCGATGTTGCGCGGCATGCCAAGGTCGATGAGGAGCCGTGGTCGATCAGCGTCAGCCGCCGCGCGGAGCAGATCGCTGGTGAGCACGGGCTCTTCGGCGCGAGTGCAGGCGATTACGAGATCGGCGGCCGCGAGCTGTGCCGCGAGATCGTCGCCGCGGGCGACCGCAAGGCCGTGCTGCTCCGCGTAGATTTCAGCGCGGCCTGACGGCGAGTAGACGCTGATCATCTCGGTGCCCCTGGCGCGCAGCGCGGCGACCGTTGCTCCAGCGTAGGCACCCGTGCCGATGAGGAGCACCCTGACCTGTTGCCAGTCGGGCACGCGCGACTCCGCGATGCGCAGCGCGAGGCGCACGAGCGAGCGACCTGCTGAACGAATATCGGTGCGGTGACCGACGTCGCGCGACGTGCGCGTCGCGGTGCGAAACAGGTGCTCGAGGTCGTGTGTCAGCGTGCCGCGCTCGCGCGCATCGTCGTGCGCGCGTCGTACCTGGCCGGCGATTTCGCTCTCACCTACGACGGCGGACTCCAGGCCGGAGGCGACGGCGAACAGATGCGAGGCCGTCTCGTGTTCCGTTGCGACGGCGACGACGCCCGCAAGCTCTGCCTCGCTGATGTGCGACGCTGCCGCGATGCGTGAGAGCACCGCTGCGCTCCGATCCTGGCCTGTCTCTGCGTACACCTCGAAACGGTTGCAGGTAGCGACGACGACCGACCCGGTCGTGAGGGTCGGATCATCGAGGCCAGCCGCGATTTCGGCTGACCGCTTCGAGAGCGCCTCGAGAAGCTCAAACGGGGCGCGATCGAGGCCGAAAGAGAGGGAAATGAGCATGCGAATTTCTTGTTTCGAGCCGGGCATGGGGGTTCGAGAAGTAAGCAAACCACGCGAACCTGAACACATCTGATCTATCACGTCAGATCTATAGGTTACTATCTCGACCGATGAAACTTCTCAGCGAAACCCACCCACTTGTCTCCGGCGCAACCAGTGAATCAC
The DNA here is from genome assembly GCF_000834055.1 of Leucobacter komagatae. GTDB lineage: Bacteria > Actinomycetota > Actinomycetes > Actinomycetales > Microbacteriaceae > Leucobacter > Leucobacter komagatae_A. The sequence continues at coordinate 121,787 of NZ_JXSQ01000007.1, read as the reverse complement.
CGCTCGTTGCTGCCCTCCGCGGAGACCGCCAAGCGCGCGTTCCCGTGTGGTTCATGCGCCAGGCCGGCCGCTCGCTGCCAGAATACCGCGAGCTGCGTGCAGAACACCGAATGCTCGACGCCTGCCTGAACCCCGAGCTTGCGAGCGAGATCACCCTGCAGCCTGTGCGGCGACACGGGGTCGACGCGGCGGTATTCTTCAGCGACATCGTCGTGCCACCGCTGCTCGCTGGCGTCGACGTCGACCTCGTCGCGGGCAAGGGGCCAGTGTTTGCCGAGCCCGTTCGCACCGCGGCAGACGTTGCTCGCTGCAGGGCCGAATTCAGTCCGGAACGCATGCGCGAGGCCATCGGGCCGATCCGCGACGCGGTCGCACTCACCGTCGCAGAGCTGGGAGAGACCCCGCTCATCGGCTTCGCCGGTGCGCCGTTCACGCTCGCCGCCTACCTGGTGGAGGGCGGTCCCTCCCGCGAGCACCTGCGCGCACGCGCGCTCATGCACTCAGACCCCGACACCTGGCGGGAGCTGCTCGAGTGGGCGGCGGATCTCAGCGCAGTGTTCCTCGAAGCGCAGATCGAGGCGGGAGCGAGCGCCGTGCAGCTGTTCGACTCGTGGGCGGGTTCACTGAGCGTCGAGGCCTACCGCACGCACGTCGCACCGGCCTCGAGGCGGGCGCTCAGCCTCGCGCGCGACCTCGCCTACCCGAGCCCAGGGGAGAGTGACTCGCAGCTCGCTGTTCCAGTGATCCACTTCGCCGTCGGCTCAGGGCACCTCCTCGAAGAGCTCGCGGCGCTCGCGCCAGACGCCGTCGGCGTCGACTGGCGCCTCCCGCTCGACGAGGCAAGCGCGCGCCTCGGCGACCTTTTCCCGCTCCAGGGCAACCTCGACCCAGCCTTCCTCGGTGCTCCACCGAGCGTGCTTGAGGCGCACGTCGACGACGTGCTGGCGCGCGGCGAACGGGCGCCAGCACACATCCTCAACCTCGGGCACGGCGTGCCACCCGACACCGATCCAGATGTGCTCACGCGCATCGTGCAGCTCGCACATGATCGCTAACCACGCGGAAACGGGCGAGGTGCGCGGCGAACGGCAACGCACCGCTGGGAACACGCGTGTGGCGGTCATCGGCGGCGGCCTCGCCGGCCTCGTTGCGGCCCGCGATCTCGCCCTCGCCGGAGCGCGTGTGACGCTCTTCGAGGGGTCTGACAGGCTCGGCGGGCGTGTGCACGCCGTGCAACTCGCCGGCGCACCGTTTGACGTTGGCGCTGAGGCGTTCGCGACGCGTGGCGGATCAGTCGCCGCGCTGCTGACGGAGCTGGGGATCACCGACCGCGTCGTCCAGCCGGCGAACCTCGGGGCCTGGGTTGTTGGCGACGCCGGGCCGCTGCCGCTGCCGCCAGGCGGGGCGATAGGGATCCCGGCGAAGCCGCTCGCAGCAGCAGCGCGCAAGCACCTCGGGTGGCTTGGCGCGGTGCGGGCAGCAGCCGAACCGCTCTTGCCGCGGGCACGCAACATCGACGGCGACACGACTGTCGCTGACGCGGTGCGCAGCCGGCTCGGCGAGCGCGTGCTCCAGCGACTCGTCCGCCCCATCACCCTTGGCGTCTACTCCGCCGAGCCAGAGCGCTTGCCGCTTGCCGCTGTCGCAGGGCTGAGCGCAGCGTACGCCCGCACCGGGTCTCTCGTGCTCGCCGCGCGTGAGCTGCGGGAGGCGAGCGTTGCGGCAGGTGGCGCGGTCGCGTCGCTCGCTGGCGGCATGACGACACTCGTTTCCGTGCTCGCCGAAACGGTTGCTGCGCTCGGCTGCGACATCGTCCTTGGCGCCAGCGTCGACGCGCTGTCCAAGGGAGCAGCAGCGGATGCGCCCTGGAAGCTGATGGGAGGCGGTGGCGAACCGATTCCGGGCAGCGGGCACTTCGACGCCGTGCTCCTCGCCGTACCCGAGTCGGCGGCGCGTGCACTGCTGCAGGCCGCTGCTCCTGCACCCTCGCGCGAGGCCGCGGCGCCAGCAGAGCACGACATCGAGGTCATCGCACTCGCCATCGACGACGATCGCCTCGACGCCGCGCCCCGCGGCACCGGGGTGCTCGTCGCTGCTGGGGCAGGCATCGCGGCAAAAGCGCTGACGCACGTCACAGCGAAATGGCCTGATCGGGCCGCGACCGTCAGCCCTGGCACCCACGTCCTCAGGCTCTCATACGGGCGTGCGGGGTCCGCACCCGAGACCGCGGACCTTGACCCCGCAGCAGCCCTCGCCCTCGCCCATCGAGATGCCGCAGCCATCCTTGGCATGCACGTCGACGCCGACCGCATCGTCGGCTGGGAACGACAGCGCTGGCACGTCGGCGCTCCGCCTGGCGCCTCGCCGCGCCTCACCGTCCCGCCACGCGCCGCACTCGCTGGCGATTGGGTTTCTGGCACCGGGCTCGCCTCGGTGATCCCCGGCGCCCGAGCTGCTGCAGCGGGGCTCCTGCGTGAGACCGCGCACATCACACACAACACATCACGCAACGAAAGCCCGGTATCCCCAGCATGACCGCAACGACCCACACCCCAGCCAGCGGCAGCTCCAGCAGCGGCAGTTCCGCCACTGCGGATAGCTCCGCCGCGGGCACACTCACCCCGGGAAGCGTCTCCCGCGCGGACGGGCCGCTCGCCGCAGCCTCGGGGCTACTGCGGGTCGGCACGCGCGGGAGCGCGCTCGCCGTCGCACAGACCACGCGAGTGGCAGAAGCGATCGCCGCTGCTACGGGCATGCACGTCGCCCTCGTGATCGTCACGACACACGGCGACGTCTCCCGTGCGCCGCTCGCGCAGCTCGGCGGAACAGGTGTGTTCGTCAGCGCGCTCCGCGAAGCGCTCGTCGCTGGTGAGTGCGACCTCGCTGTGCACTCCCTCAAGGACCTCCCTACGGGCCCGTGCGACGGGATCGTGCTCGGCGCGGTTCCCCTCCGGGCAGACCCGCGCGACGCCCTGTGCGCGCGCGACGGGGGGACGCTCGCAACGCTCCCGCACGGCGCACGTGTGGGAACAGGATCGCCGCGCCGGGCCGCCCAGCTGCTTGCCCGCCGCCCCGACCTTCTCGTCTCCGACATCAGAGGCAACGTCGATACCCGACTCGCTCGAGTGCACAGCGACCTCGACGCTGTCGTGCTCGCGGCCGCTGGGCTCGACCGCATCGGCCGAGGTGACGCGATCTCCGAACGCTTCTCGCTTGTCGATGCGCCGCCCGCCCCAGGCCAGGGCGCGCTCGCCGTTGAGGTGCGTGAGGCGGATGTCTCAACGGAGGTGATGGCGCGCGCACTTGCCGCGCTCAACGACCCGACTGCTCGGGCCGAAGCGATCGCAGAACGCGCCCTCCTCGGCACACTCGAGGCAGGCTGCGCCGCACCCATCGGTGCCACGGCGAGCGTGTCAGACGGAATCTTCAGACTGAGTGCGACGGTGTACCGCCTCGACGGAAGCGAGCAGCTCACGGCAACCGCTGAGGTGCCCGCAACACCCAACATGTCCGACGACGCCGAACCAACTCAGCTCGGGCGCACGGTCGCCGCTGAACTGCTCGCACGCGGTGCAGCGCAGTTGGCGCCCCTCGGGGCGGCAAGGTGACGGGCAGCGTCGAACGCGCAGGGTCGGCGGCGCACTCCGCCGACGCGCCGCTCGCGCGCCTCCTCGACGGGCGTTCCGTGCTCGTGCCACGCGGCGGTCCACGCGGGGAGCGGATCGCCACGCTGCTCGCCGAACACGGCGCCTCGGCAGAGCTCGTTCCACTTATCGAGCAGGTGGATCCGGAAGACCTCGGCCCGCTCACCGCGGCCGTCGCTGAGCTCAACCGCGGCGCGTATGCCTGGGTAGCTGTCACGAGCGAGCACGGCGCCCGCGCCCTCGTCGCGGCGGGAGCACGGCCAGGGACGGCGAGCATCGCGGCCGTGGGGCCCGTCACCGCGGCAGCGCTCACCGCTGCCGGATTCACCGTCGACCTCGTGCCAGACGAGTTCACGGGGGCGAAGCTCGCGGCACACCTTGTCGCGACGATTCGCGCGGAAACCGAAACGGGCGCACGCGTGCTCCTGCCGCTGTCTGAAATCGCGGAACCAACACTCGAGGAGGGGCTCCGCGCTGCCGGCCTCAGCGCGGAACGTGTCACCGCGTACCGCACCGTTCCCGTCGCCGCGGACCCGCACGCAGACGCCGCGCTCGCGCAACGGATCGGCGCGGCACTCGTGCTCAGCTCGTCCGGGGCGCGCGCGCTCGCGGCGCGGTTTGCACCGCTCCCGCACGGCACGGTCGTCGCGGCAATCGGCGAACCAACCGCCCGCGAGCTCGCCAGGGTCGGGCTGCCAGCCGACACCGTGGCGAGCGAACACACTGCGGCGGGCACCGTCGCGGCCCTTGTCGATTTCGCGTCGGCGGACCGCGCAGACCGCGCACATGGCGCACACCGCGCAGACCGCGGGCCGATCCACCCCACGAGCCAGGATGCTGCAGCGGACGCCGTAGCGACCGAGGCGCACACCACACGCTCCACGTCTTCAACCGATCCAGAAGGAACCGCAGAATGATCCCGACGATTCGACCCAGGCGCCTGCGCGCCACACCAGCCCTCCGCGGGCTCGTCGCAGAGACACGCCTGCACCCCCGCGACCTCGTGCTGCCAATGTTCGTGCGCGAGGGGCTCAGCGAACCGCTGCCCATCGGCTCGATGCCCGGCGTGGTGCAGCACACGATCGACTCGCTCAAGGGCGCTGTCTCCGAGGCTGCCGCAGCAGGCGTCGGAGGCGTCATGCTGTTCGGCATCCCGGCCGAGCGCGACGGGAGGGGGAGCGCTGCCGACGATCCACACGGCATCCTCAACCTCGCAACGAGCGCAGTTCGCGCGGAGGCGGGCGACGCGCTCGTCGTGCAGACCGACCTCTGCCTCGACGAGTTCACCGACCACGGCCACTGTGGCGTGCTCAGCGCCGACGGGGGAAGCGTCGACAACGACGCCACCCTCGACCGCTACCGCGCGATGGCGCTCGCGCAGGCCGAAGCGGGATCCGAGTTGCTCGGCCTCTCCGGCATGATGGACGGTCAGGTCGCCGCCGTGCGCGGTGCGCTCGACGAAGCAGGCTTCACCGACACCGCGCTGCTCGCGTACTCGGCGAAGTACGCCTCGGCGTTCTACGGGCCCTTCCGCGAGGCCGTCGACTCCCAGCTCACTGGCGACCGCAAGGGTTACCAGATGGACCCAGCGAACCGCCGCGAGGGCCTCCGCGAGGTCGAACTCGACATCAGCGAGGGCGCAGACATCGTGATGGTGAAGCCGGCGATGAGCTACCTCGACGTGCTCGCCGACGTCGCAGACGTGAGCACCGTGCCCGTTTGGGCCTACCAGGTGTCCGGTGAGGCAGCAATGATCGAGGCGGCGGCTGCGAACGGCTGGATCGACCGCAGGCGGGCAATCGAGGAGTCCGTCGTGAGTATCAAGCGCGCGGGGGCTGATGCGATCCTCAGCTACTTCGCGACCGAACTTGCGGGGTGGATCCGATGAGCGCAGTAGAGCAGGCAAACGGCCAGACAGCGCGCGCTGGCGAGACCGCGCGCAGCGCCGAGTACGCGGCGCGGGCCGCGAGCGTGATCCCGGGCGGCGTGAACTCCCCGGTGCGGGCCTTCGGCTCCGTCGGCGGCACGCCACGCTTCTTCGTGCGGGGCAGCGGCGCGGCGGTGACCGACGCGGACGGCACCGAATACGTCGACCTCATCGGCGCGTGGGGGCCAGCCCTGCTCGGTCACGCGCACCCCGCAGTTGTTGACGCGGTGCAGGAGGCGGCGGCCAAGGGGCTCGGGTTCGGGGCATCCGTGCCGGGCGAGTTCGAGCTCGCCGAGGAGATCATCGCGAGAATGCCAGACGTCGAGCGCGTCCGCCTCGTCTCGACAGGCACCGAGGCGACGATGACGGCGATCCGCATCGCGCGCGGCGCCACGTCGCGGCCGCTCATCATCAAGTTCGCAGGCCACTACCACGGGCACTCGGACGGACTCCTCGCCGCGGCGGGCTCCGGCCTCGCGACGTTCGGGCTGCCTGGATCCGCCGGGGTCACCGCAGAGACCGCCGCGCAGACGCTCGTGCTGCCGTACAACGACCTCGCAGCCCTCGAACACGCTTTCGCGACGCACGAGGGGCAGATCGCGGCCGTCATCACAGAGTCGGCCGCCGCGAACATGGGGATCCTCCCGCCAGACCCCGGGTTCACCGAGGGACTGATCCGTATTGCGCACGCGCACGGCGCGCTCGTCATCACCGACGAGGTACTCACGGGGTTCAGGGCGAGCGCCGCTGGCTACTGGGGGATCGAACGCCCGAGCATGCCCGAGGGGCTACGGCCGGACCTGTTCACGTTCGGCAAGGTCGTTGGCGGCGGGCTGCCGCTCGCGGCACTCGGGGGCAGGCGGGAGCTCATGGAGATGCTCGCCCCGCTCGGGCCCGTGTACCAGGGTGGGACGCTCTCGGGGAACCCGCTCGCGGTCGCTGCCGGGCTCGCGACCCTCAGGAACGCCGACGCCGCCGTCTACGACCACCTTGCTGCCGCGGCCGACGCCCTGGCGGTTGAGGTCGAGGACGCGCTCACCGCCGCGGGCGTCGCGCACCGAGTGCAGCGGGCAGGGACCCTGCTCAGCGTGCTCTTCGGTGACTACCCGGTCGCGCCAGCAAACTACGACGACGTGCTGCGCCAGAACACGGACCAGCACCGCGCGTTCTTCCACGCGATGCTCGCGGGCGGTGTGAACCTCCCGCCGAGCGCGTTCGAGGCGTGGTTTGTGAGCGCCGCGCACGACGACAGCGTCATCGGCCGGATCGCGGAGGCGCTGCCGGCCGCCGCCCGCGCCGCTGCGGCGGTCTGAGGGGCGCGGCCGGTGCTGGCGGCTGGGGCCACGGCTGGCGGCTTGGGCCGCGGCTGGGCCCCGCTGCGTTAACTCTGAGATCTGCAGAAGATCTCACGAAAAACGTGGTTTTGGACAGAGATACTGCAGAAAGCGTCGCTAGTGCGGCGGGTTCCCTGCCCGCGGTGGGCGCGCTGCCGGTCACGACCGCAGGAAGCCAAGCCGGGGTGCGCACGAGCACGCCTAAGCCGCCCAGCCCCGCCCAAGAGGGACCTTGAGCCGCCCAGCGCCGCCCTGAGTCGCCCTGTGTAGCCCAGAATAAGGCTCTGCAAGCCCAGTAAGCCTTAGCAGGCCCAGTAAGTGTCTGCAGGCCTCTGCAGGCCTCAGCAGCACAAAGGGGAGGACGCCACCAGTCGGTGACGCCCTCCCCTTTGCAGTGCGAGTGTTACTCGGCGATGACCGCGCCGAACGCCGCGGGGAGCGTCGCCTGCACCGAGGTGCGCAGCTCAGCGAGCGGCAGCGTGAAGCGGCCCTGGAGCTCGATCGCTGCGTCGTCACCGCTGAGGTCGGTCACGCCGACCTTCAGCACGGGGTAGTTGCGACCCTCGCAGAGGCCACGGAACTTCACGTCCTCCTCGTGGGGAACCGCGACGAGCACGCGGCCCTGCGACTCCGAGAAGAGCGCTGCAACGGCGTCGACGCCGTCGCGCTCCATGATTTCGTCGATCCACACGCGAGCGCCGACGCCGAAGCGGAGCGCGCCGTCGACGACAGCCTGCGCCAGGCCGCCCTCGGACAGGTCAACCGCGCCCGAGAGCAGGCCGCCCTGCGCTGCGGCGTGGAGCAGCTCGGCGAGCGTGCGCTCTGCTGCGAGATCGGCCTTCGGGGGCAGCCCGCCAAGGTGTGAGTGCACGGCCTCGGCCCAGGCTGAGCCGTCGAGCTCGTCGCGGGTCACGCCGAGCAGGTAGAGGTGCTCGCCCTGATCCTGCCAGCCCGAGGGCACGCGGCGCGCGACGTCGTCGATGATGCCGAGCACACCGACCACTGGGGTGGGGTGGATCGGGGTATCGCCCGTCTGGTTGTAGAACGACACGTTGCCGCCGGTCACGGGCACCTCGAGCGAGAGGCACGCGTCAGAGAGGCCTTCGACGGCCTGCGAGAACTGCCACATGACCTCGGGGTTCTCGGGGCTGCCGAAGTTCAGGCAGTCCGTCACCGCGGTCGGGACAGCGCCGGAGGTTGCGACGTTGCGGTATGCCTCGCCGAGTGCGAGCTGCGCACCAACGTAGGGGTCGAGCTGGCAGTAGCGGCCGTTCGCGTCGGTCGAGATCGCGATGCCGAGCCCGCTTTCCTCGTCGACGCGGATCATGCCGGCGCCATCGGGGAAGGCGAGGGCGGTGTTGCCGCCAACGTAGTAGTCGTACTGGTTTGTCACCCACGACACGTCGGCCTGGTTCGGCGAGGACGACACGGTGAGGAGCTGCTCGCGGAGCGCGTCGCCCGAGTCCTTGCGGGCGAGGCCTGCCGCGTTCACGGAGTCGGCCTGGAGCGCGTCGATCCAGGTGGGGTAGGCGACCGGACGGTCGTAGACCGGGCCGTCGACCGCGACGGTCGAGGGATCGACGTTGACGATCTCCTCCCCGCGCCAGTTGATGATGAGGCGGTTCGTGTCGGTGACCTCGCCGAGCACGCTCGTCTCGACGTCCCACTTCTCAGTGACTGCGAGGAATGCGTCGAGCTTCTCGGGCGCGACGATTGCCATCATGCGCTCCTGGCTCTCCGACATGAGGATCTCCTCTGCGGTGAGCGAGGGGTCGCGAAGGAGCACGCTGTCGAGCTCGATGAACATGCCGCCGTCGCCGTTCGCCGCGAGCTCGCTCGTTGCGCAAGAGATGCCTGCGGCGCCGAGGTCCTGGATGCCCTCGACGAGCTCGCCCTGGAAGAGTTCAAGGCAGCACTCGATGAGCACCTTCTCTGCGAAGGGGTCGCCGACCTGAACGGCTGGGCGCTTGGTGGGGCCACCCTCGTCGAACGAGTCAGACGCGAGGATCGACGCGCCACCGATGCCGTCGCCGCCGGTGCGGGCGCCGAAGAGTACGACCTTGTTGCCGAGGCCGGAAGCGTTCGCGGTGTGGAGGTCTTCGTGGCGGAGAACGCCGACGCCGAGTGCGTTCACGAGCGGGTTCTGCTGGTAGACGCCATCGAAGACGGTCTCGCCGCCGATGTTCGGCAGGCCGAGGCAGTTCGCGTACGAGGAGATACCGGAGACGACGCCGTGCACGACACGTGCGGTGTCAGGGTCGTTGATCGCGCCGAAACGGAGCTGATCCATGACGGCGACGGGGCGCGCGCCCATCGAGATGATGTCGCGGATGATTCCGCCAACGCCGGTCGCAGCGCCCTGGAACGGCTCGATGTATGAGGGGTGGTTGTGGCTCTCGACCTTGAAGGTCACCGCCCAGCCCTCGCCGACGTCAACGACGCCGGCGTTCTCGCCGATGCCGACGAGCAGGCGCTCGCGCATCTTGTCGTTGACCTTTTTGCCGAACTGGCGCAGGTAGGGTTTTGAGGACTTGTACGAGCAGTGCTCAGACCACATGACCGAGTACATGGCGAGTTCGCCAGAGGTCGGGCGGCGGCCGAGGATCTCACGGATCTTGTCGTACTCGTCGGGCTTGAGGCCGAGTGCCGCGTACGGCTGCTCTTTCTCAGGGGTGGCAGCCGCATCGGCGACCGTATCGGGGCGGAATGAAGAGGCAGCGAAGTCAGTCACCCCCTAAGTCTATGCGGCTTTGCGTGAGCAGTTTTCCCCCTGCGGGGAAGCGTTGCAGCGGGGCCAGGGGTTTCGCTCGCGAAAGCATTTCTGGCACTTCACGGCCTGGAAGTGGGAGACTGTTCGCATGAGTGATAATCACGCACCGCTGGAAACCACGCAGGACGCTGTTCCCAGCGCCGTTGCCGGCACCGTTCCGGGAGTCGCGCCAGCTATCCCGCAGCCATCGGGCTCCGCCTCGAAGAAGCCGTCGACGTTCTTGCGAGTGAGCATCATCCTGCTCATCGGATTGACGCTTGCGTCGATCTCGCTACTGTTCATCGGGGACTTCGAGGGCCGCTTCGAGCGCGTGTTCTCGACGTTTGCACTCTTCGCCGTGTTTGTCCTGCTGACGGCGGTCGACACAAATCGTGAGCGTGTCAGCGAGTGGTACGCCCCGGTCGCACTGATCGCGAATACCTACATCCTCGGGCTGCTGCTCGTCGTGATCTGGATGACCCCGTACACCTCGTACGGTCTGATTCTCGAGATTTTCTGGAAGTCGTTCTTTGTGATCATCGTCACGAGGCTCGTGATCCTGTGCTGCGAGGTGCTGCTCCGACTCGGCAAGGCCAATGATGATGCGGGAAACAGTTTCGCATTCATCACGAGCGTGCTTGCGGTGCTCTCGGGCATTCTGTTCACCGCTCCCGTAGGCATCGAAGCCTTCAACCTGCGCGTTCCCGATCTCTACTGGAAGATCGCGACAGCAGTGCTTATTCTCACGGCTCTTGGCCTGTCGGTGACGCTGCTGCTTCGCTGGGCCAACAATTCAGACGAGCGCGCGGCGAAGCGTGCCGCAGCGACTGCGGCACGCGCAGTCGCTGATGGGCAGGCCCTCGCTCCCGCGCCCTTCCAGGGTGGCGCGCAGCTGCCTGCATCGGATTCAGTGCACGCCGAGCAGCCGGCACAGCCGGCGTCACCGCAGCCGAGTTCACCCGGCGCACCGGCGGCGGGGCAGGAACAAGTAGTGCTGCTGCCATGGCCGACGTTTGCCGACGGCCGACCGATTCCGGCACGTCCGGATGGACAGCCAGATTTCTCGGTGCCAGGCGCACCACTCCCGCCGCAGCAGTAACCGCGAGCAACGAAGAACCCCAGGCGCTAGGGCGCCTGGGGTTTTTTGTGTCTCCTCTCACTAAGTCATAAGAACTGCTCAACTTCGACAAAATCGCTACTCAATCTCCAAAGATTTAATACTCCAGGCGTCCTCAGTGGGACAGGAGTCTGCCTACGCTGCACCGTAGAGAGAGTCTGTCTTCTGCGAAAAGGGTGGTATTCCGTAGGGATATTGAGCCGACGACGCCCTGGATGAACTGCCAGCGCCTTGGCGGCAGTATTTCGCTGCGCGACCCGCGCTATAGCTGCGGTCCGCGGTCAGCGCACGTGTGAGAGGCGCGAGCGCGCTTGCGCTACTGCAATCGAACCGCGCCGACTGACCCGAGCCACCTCGGGTGGTTACGACGGGAGGCGAAGCGAAAAAAAAGAATTTCGTAAGCCAGCGTCACTTTTGTGGGGCAACTGGAACCTAGTCATTAGCTGCCAGAACTGGCTGAGCCCCGCCATGCACGGGATCCGTGCAGTCGTGCCCAACAGGGCGCGCCTAAGCGAGGTGAAGTTCGAACTGAAAGACCAGCCTTCATCGACTGAAGTAGACGGGGTTATGAGGAGAAACGTGAAACACGTGAGAGACACACATGAGCGCCCCCGGGCGCAGAGCGTGTGGGAGCGAATGAGAGTCGGGATCGCGTCCGTTGCGACAGCCGCGCTGTTTGGGGGAATGCTCATCGCTGCCCCTGGCGCGGCGATGGCCGCTACGACGACGGCGGACATCACTCCCTTCGACGCCACGAACTCGGATCGGTACACCGAGGTCGCCCAGTTCGGAGCTGATGTTGCCGGCTCCGATACCGCACGCACCGGATACGACGTCGAGCTCAGCGGTGACTCCGTGATCTTCACGCAGCAGCGTGGGACCAAGCAGCCCGGTAGCGGGCTCGTAACGGTCCGTACCTGGGAAGGGCCCGGCGCGGGAGACTTCGCCGAGACCCAACTCGTGACCCCAGCCGATGCCAAGGGCTTTGGCTACTCGGTAGACATTGATGAGGCCGCCGGGATCGCCATCGTAGGTGCCCGGTACTCGCAGGAGGTCTACGTCTACACGGAGGTCGATGGCGATTGGACGACCACTCCAACGAAAATCACTCCAGCAGGTGACCCCCGCGTGGCCGAGGTGCGCTCGTTTGGCGAGTCCGTGAGTCTCTCCGGATCACACGTCGTGATTGGTGCCCCGAACTCTCGGGTGGACGGTAAGGCGAACGCCGGGGCAGCGTACTCGGTCTCGGTCTCAGCCATCGTCGGTGCGGACGCCGTCGCGGCACCCATGCTGCTTCCGACCGGTGGCGTGAACGTCGACGACGTCTACGGACAGATCGTCGCAACAGCCGGTGATCTCGCAGTCGTGTCTGCCGCGCAGCACAGGGAAATCGCGGGAGACGGGAACGCCTACCAGGTGGGCCAGATCAGCTCATGGAACATCGCGAGCGGCTCACTGAACTTCACTGTTTCGCCTGACGTCAACCAGGCGAATGTTGCGTTTCCGCCTGCGCTCGAGGGCGGCTCCTGGGCTGGCCTTGGGCGTGCGATCGCCATTACGGCGGACGGTCGCATCGTCGCGGGCTCGCCCTCGGAGGTGTCGTTCGAAGGAACCGAGCCGGGCGATATTGCCACGGACACCACAACGACTCAGGGAGCCGTCTACGTATATAACGGTGACGGCACGCTCGCGGGTAAGAGCCTCTCGGCAGCCCCGCACCAGTACTACTTCGGTTCGACGCTGGATCTCAACGAGACGACTTCGGAGCTGTTCGTTGGTGCGCTGAACCTCGACGGCACCCCGAATACGGGGACCGTGCAGCTCTTTGAGGTCAGCGGGCCAGCCTCGACGACGGCGATCAAGCCGCTCGCGACCAAGGACGGCGGCGAATCCATGTTCGGCACGTTCGGTATCCTCGGCGGCGCGGTCCGCGCGGGCACAGCGGTCGGTGACGACGGTGTCCAGCGCCACAGGGCAGTCGTGAGCGCGAGCGGAAACGTGTACGTGTTTACGGGAATCAACGCCGTAACGCTGACGAAGACAACCTCTCTGGCACCTGGCAATGCTTCCCCGAGTGCGATCGAGGGGCGTAATGTCGCCGAGTACACAATCTCACTGGAGAACACGACCGGCGCAGCCCTCGAAAACTTCACGCTCACCGATGACCTCAGCAACGTCATCGACGACGCCGAGGTGAGTGACGTTGTGGCCTCCACGGGCACCGCGACGCTCGACGGCGACAAGATCACCTGGACCGGTGACCTCGCCGCGGGCGAGGCGTTCACGATTACGTACACAGCGACCGTGAAGTCCGAGGTCGTCGCAGACGACGAGGACGTGCAGGAGTTCACTGAGCCGGTTGCTGCTCTCGTGAACACCGTCACAACCACGAAGCGCGTCGGCGACGAGACCACCGAGGTTCCGAGTGTCCGTGACGCTGCCGACGCTGCCGATCGCGAGAAGTGGACCGGTGGCCTGACGGTTACAACACCCATCGACGGTGCGCTGCTGCTCGAAAAGACTGCCACCGATGAGGACGAGAACGGGCTTGCCTCGCCCGGCGAGCGCGTGAGCTACACCGTCACCGCGCGGAACGTCGGCGGGCTTCCGCTTGCAGACGCGAGCGTGACTGATGACCTGACAGAGCTGCTGCAGTTCGCGGGATCCCCCGAGAACATCGTCGTCTCGATGCAGGACAGGGACGGCAACGACCTTGCAGCACCGGAGGCGAGCTATGCGGAGCCGCTGCTGAGCTGGCGCGGCGACGTGCCGGCGGGTGCCACGGTCACGATCACCTACGAGGTGACGACAAAGACCGCTGAAGAGCTCTACCCGCTTGCGGGTGGCGAGGCGCTCGTGAACGGCGTGGAGTCTCCCGAAAACGTTGACCCAGAGGGGCCGACGACCGTGATCCCAGTCGAGGACGAACTCACCCTCGAGAAGTCGGCCACCCCCGCCAGCGGCACGATTGTGAAGCCAGGCGACACGATCGACTACACGCTCACCCTGACGAACAAGGACGCAGTAGCTGCGAAGCAAAACGTTACGGTGACCGATGATCTCTCCGCCGTGCTTCCGTACGCGAAGCTCGTTGGCACCCCGAGCGAGGGTGCAACGGTAGCCGGCTCGATCCTCACCTGGCAGGGTGATGTCGCTGCGGGAGAGATCGTGACGATTACCTATTCCGTGCGCGTGCTCGACAGCGCTCCGAACGGTCAGCGGATCGGCAACCACGCGGCGAGCGCCCAGGTGCGCGAGGATCCGCCCGGGACAACGCACGAGGTGGAAAACCCGAGGGGCAAGGTCGAGTTGCAGAAGAACTCTGACCCCGCATCTGGCAGCCAGGTGCTGCCAGGATCCACCATCACCTACACGGTGAGTGCTACGAACGACACCGAGCTCGACATGGAAGATGTCGTACTTGAGGACGTCGTGAGCGGCCCGGCGACGGTTGTTGCGGCGAGCCTGCCAGCAGGCGCCGTGCTCGACGGCAACACGATCCGCTGGACGGGGACCGTGCCCGCGCAAGAGACGGTCACGCTCAGCTACGAGGTCACCGTGAACGCGGACGCCACGGCACCAGCGGTCATCGGAAACGTCGTGACGAGCCCGGACATGGAGAACGACCCGGAGAACCCGCCGACAACCGAACACCCGGTGCGCACCATCGATCTCGAGAAGGTCTCGACGCCGGCATCGGGCGCAACGGTGCAATCGGGTGACGTGATCACGTACACCGTGGTCGCCAAGAACCCCTCGGCTGTCGACTTCGACGACGTGACGGTGATCGACGACCTCAGCGGAGTGCTGGGGAACGCGACCCTCATTGAGCCGGTCGCGCCCGGTGTCTTCGACCCGGTAGCGAAGACGATCTCGTGGACCGGTGGCATCGCCGCCGGGGCCGCCATCACCTTCACCTACCAGGTCAAGGTCAACGAGGTGATCTCGCCTGAGGGCGCTGTCCTCCGCAACGTCGTGACGAGCCCCGATTCGCCGACGAGCCCGGAAACCACACACCCGACGGATAATCCGCGGGGCCAGGTGACGCTCGCGAAGACCTCGGATCCCACGTCGGGTAGCACTGTGCGACCGGGTGAGGCAATCACCTACACGGTCACCGTGACGAACGACACCCCCAGGGTGATTCGGGACGTCCGGGTCGTTGACGACGTGACGAGCGTGCTCGCGAACGCGACGATCGACACCGCATCGCTACCAGCCGGGATGACACTCTCGGGCAACGAGCTCGTGTGGGTCGGCGACGTCGCAGGGAACAGCTCGGTGGAGCTGAGCTACGTCGCTACGGTGAATGACGACGCGACGGCCCCTGCCGTACTGAAGAACGTTGTGACCAGTACCGACATGACAAACGATCCGGAGGATCCGCCCGTCACCGAACACCCTGTTGGAAGCATCGAGCTCGCGAAGACATCGACACCAGGGGCGGGGACCGCTGTAAAGGTAGGCGACATCGTCACCTACCAGGTGAGCATCAGGAACGCTGCGGATGCGCCGCTGACCGGTGTCGTTGTGACCGATGACCTCTCAGACGTGCTCGACAGCGCGACCCTCGAGTCAGGCCCCGACGGTGGCGCGACGATCGATGGCACCACGATCACGTGGGCGGGCGACCTCGCACCCCGCGAGGAAGTGCTTGTCAGCTACTCGGTGCGCGTGAACGAGGGAGTCTTCGAGGGTGCGCTACGCAATGTCGTGAGCAGCCCTGATTCACCGATCACACCGGAGACGGAACACCCGATCGGCGCAGTGACCCTCGCGAAGAGCACCGATGTTCCCGCTGGCACAGCGGTCAACCGCGGTGAGCCGCTCACCTACACGGTGACCGTGACCAACACCTCAGGTGTTGACGTTGCGGGTGCATCACTCACGGACAACCTTTCCGATGTCTTCGACAACGCGACGCTCGTACCAGGCTCCCTGAATGTGGTCGGGGGCGGCAACGCTGAAATCGTCGGGGAAACGCTGAGCTGGACGGGTGATGTCGCCAACGGCGCAACCGTTACGATCTCGTACACCGTTGTGGTGAACGAAGACGTCGCGGCCGGCGAAGTGCTGCGGAACCATGTCGCAAGCCCGGTTTCTCCCGAGGAACCGGAGACCGAGACCCCCGTTGGTGTCGTCGGTCTTGAGAAGCAGTCCGTAGTGTCGCCCGCCGGGCCGGCTAAGCCTGGTAGCGAGATCACGTACACGGTGACGGTGAAGAATCCGAGCGCGGTCGACGTCAACGGCGTCGACGTCTACGACAATCTCAACGATGTGCTTGCGCACGCTGTCGTGACAACCGAGCCGAGCGCTTCGTCGGGTGAAGTTACCCGCGACGCAGGTCAGCTCCACTGGAAGGGAGATGTCCCGGCCGGGCAGAACGTCACGATCACCTATGTCGTGAAGGTGAATGACACCATTACGCCGCCGGTGACCTTGCGAAACGTGGCCTGGAGCCCCGATTCGCCCGAAAAGCCGGAGACGGAAAACCCGATTGGCTCGCTCGGCCTTGAAAAATCGACCGACGTGCCAGCCGGATCCACCGTCCGCATCGGAGACGAGATCACCTACACCGTGAAGATCACGAACGACAGTGGAGCCGATCTCAAGGATGTCTCCGTGGCTGATGACCTGAGCGACGTTCTCGACAACGCAACCCTGCAGGGCAATGCGGAGATCGTTTCGGGTGGCGGCGCGCTTGAGCTCAAGCAGAATACGCTCACCTGGACAGGCGATGTCGCGTCAGGCGGCACCGTCGAGATCCGCTACACCGTCAAGGTGAATGATGATGTGCAGGGGGAGCAGCAGCTCCGGAATGTGGTGACGAGCCCCGACTCGCCCGTCACACCTGAGACGGTCAACCCCATTGGCTCCGTTGAGCTCGTGAAGATGTCGGACCCGGCAGCGGGCGCTGGCGTGAAGCCTGGCGACGCCGTGTCCTACACGGTGACGGTGCGCAACACCTCGGGCGTCGATCTCACCGGGGTCACAGCGGTAGATGACCTCGCCCGCGTGCTTCCCTACGCCAGCATGCAGGGAGAGCCCGAGGTGATCGAAGGAGGAGGCACCGCATCGCTCGATGTGGATGCGCAAACGATCACATGGATTGGCGACCTCGCAGCTGGTCAGGAAGCACGGATCTCCTACACCGTTGTCGTGAACAGCGATGCGGAGAGCGGCAACGTGCTGCGCAACCTTGTCACGAGCCCGGACTCACCAGATGAGCCGAGCGTCAAGCACCCGGTGACCACGATCGGCCTAGAGAAGACGGTCTCCCCGGCTTCCGGATCGAGCGTGCGCCCCGGCCAGGAGGTGTTCTACACGATCACCGCGAAAAACACGACGGACACCGACGCGACGCTCGTGAGCATCACGGACGACGTGTCCGACATCCTCGACGACGCGACGCTCCTTGAGCGTGACATCGCGGTTTCGGACGGTTCAACGGCCGCCCTCGTCGGCAGCTCGATCTCGTGGAACGGTACTGTGCCGAGCCACGGTGAGATCGTCATCACCTACAAGGTGACAGTGAACGATGACGCGCTCGCTCCGGCGACGCTCAGAAACGTCGTGACGAGCCCGCACTCGACCGACGAGCCTGAGACTGAGAACCCGGTTGGGTCGCTGCTGCTCTCAAAGATCAACGACAAGGGCGACGGCACCGTCGTCAAACCGGGAGAGAAGGTCACGTACTCCGTCACGATCACGAACCCGAGCGCTGCCGCGCTCGACGACGTCACCGTTTCGGATGATCTCTCTGACGTCCTCGGAAACGCGAGCTGGAACGACGACGCTGTGCCCTCGGCAGGAGACGTATCGCTCGACGGCGAAACCATGCGCTGGACCGGTTCGGTTCCCGCGAATGGTGCCGTGACGATCACCTACTCGGTTACGGTGAAGGACACCGCCGAGGCGCCCGCGAAGATCCGGAACGCGGTCACGAGTCCTGACTCGCCGAACACCCCGGGTATTGAGAACCCAGTCGGCACCGTGAACCTTGCGAAGAGCTCGGTTCCCAAGAGCGGTGAGACCGTCAAACCGGGCAGCACCGTCGCATACACGATCACCGTGACGAACCCCTCGGGTTCGGAGCAGGAAGGTGTGCGCGTCGTCGACAACCTGTCGCAGGTGCTGAGCTCCGCGGTGCTTGAGGGCACCCCGCAGGTCTCCGATGGATCGTCTGCCACGGTGACAGGGAATGAGCTCTCGTGGACGGGAACCGTCCCGGCAAACGGCTCGATCGAGATCACCTATCTCGTTCGCGTGCTCGACGAGGTCACGGCACCGGCGGTGCTGCGAAACCTCGTCACGAGCCCCGACTCGGATGACACCCCGTCGACCGAGAACCCGGTTGGCACCGTCGTGCTTGAGAAGGTCTCAGACGTCGGCGACGGCACAGCCGTGAAACCGGGTGAGTCCGTGACATACACGGTCACCGTAAAGAACCCGGTCGACGCTGCTATTGCGGACGTTCGGGTCGTCGATCAGCTCGCCGGAGTGCTCGGCGCGGCCGACCTCGTCGGCGGTCCAGAAAGCTATAGCGGTGACGTGCGTTACGACGCTGACACGCAAGAGATCGTGTGGAGCGGCGACCTCGCCGCGAAGCAGATCGTAGCGATCACCTACACCGTCAAGGTGAAGGAGAGCGCTTCGCAGGGTGATGTCCTTCGCAACCGCGTTGTGAGCCCCGATTCGCCGATCATTCCCGAAACGGAGAACCCTGTCGGGGACATTGTGACCGCGAAGCGACTGCTCGACGAGCGAGGCAACCCGGTCGGCTCCGGCACCATCGTGGCACCGGGCCAGCAGCTCACCTATGAGCTCACCGCAATGAACGGGATGACGAGCGACGAGCGGGTCTCGCTCCGAGATGACCTGAGTGACGTGCTGAGCGCAGCTCAGCTCGTGACCGGGCCAGAGGCGCGGTGGACCGCCGGTGGCGAGGTGCCAGCCGTCGCGTTCGAGAACCAGGTCATCAGTTGGGACCACGAGATCCCGGCCGGGCACACCGTGACGATCAGTTACACCGTGCTCACCGATCCGAAGTCCGACGGAACAGCCGTGCTGAGCAACAAACTCTTTGTCGATGACGAGGAGGGGCCTGGAACCGAAAACCCGGTCGGCACGCTGCGGATAACGAAGGACGTCACCCCGGCGTCCGGGACAGCTGTGAAGCCGGGTGAGACGGTCACCTACACCGTTACCGCTCAGAACACGAGCAACGTTGATATCGCTGGTGCGAGCATCTCCGATGACCTGCGTGACGTCCTGGACAACGCGACGCTCGTCGGCGAGGCTGAGGCCTCAGATGGGACGCCAGTGACGATCGACGGTAACCAGCAACTGCAGTGGCGCGGCGACGTGCCAGCCAACGGCTCGGTGACGCTCACCTACAGCGTCACCGTGAACAAGGACGCGCTCGCCCCAGCGGTGCTGCGCAACCTCGTGACCAGCCCGAACTCGCCCGACGAGCCCGACACGGAAAACCCCGTCGGGACGGTCTCGCTGAGCAAGTCAACGGTGCCCGGCGACGGTGTGGCCGTGCGCCCAGGTGACGACGTCACCTACTCGGTCACGGTGCGGAACACGACCGCGGCTCCGATCCACAACGTCAGCGTGACGGATGATCTCGCAGACATTGTCGACAACGCGGTGTTGGATCGGGAGAGCGTCGCTGTATCGGACGGCTCAACCGCGACTGTCGCCGCCGATCGCATTAGCTGGAACGGGACCGTTCCGGCTGACTCCGAGATCGTGATCACCTATGTGGTGACCGTGAACAAGGATGCGACCGCCCCACAGGTGCTCCGGAACATCGTTACGAGCCCGGATTCGCCCGAAATACCCGAGGTTGTGAACCCGGTCGGGACGCTCCGTCTCGCGAAGACCTCGGTGCCAGGTGACGGGGTCGCAGTGAAACCAGGCGACACCGTCGAGTACACCGTGCTCATCGCAAACGATGCCGCCGCTCCGCTCGAGGGCGCAACCGTGACCGATGATCTGAGCGACGTGTTCGACAACGCGACGCTGGTCGGAGACCCGGTGGCCTCCTCAGGCGCGGTGTCGCTCGAGGGGACTGACCTTATTTGGTCGGGAGACGTGCCTGCGAACGATGTCGTCACTCTCACGTATTCAGTGCGCGTGAACGATGACGCGTTTGCGCCGGCGGTCCTCAGGAACGTCGTATCGAGCCCGGACTCCCCGGTAGACCCGGAAACAACGAACCCCGTTGCGACGGTCGTGCTTGGTAAGAGCAGTAATCCGACGTCGGGCGTTGCGGTGAAGCCTGGTGACACGGTCGACTACACGGTCACCGTGACCAACCCGGGTGATGCCGACATTGCTGGCGTGCATGTTGAGGACAACCTCTCCGACATCCTCGACGACGCATCACTCATCGGGTCGCCGAAGGTCTCGGACGGTTCGAAGGCTCACCTCAACGGGATGAGCCTGAGCTGGACGGGTATGGTTCCCGCCGGGGAGACCGTGACCATCACGTACTCCGTGCTTGTCTCTTCGACAGCCGTGCCACCGGCAACGTTGCGGAACCTCGTGACAAGCCCGCAGTCGCCGGAGAAACCGGTCACGGAGAACCCGGTTGGCGTGGTGAACCTCGTCAAGACCTCTGACCCGCAGAGCGGATCAGCGGTAGGCCGAGGCGAGCGAGTGAACTACACGGTGACGGTCAGCAACCCGACCCCGTACGGTCTCAGCGATGTTTCCTTCGAGGACGACCTCGCTGATGTGCTCGACGACGCGGTGCTTGTCGGCGAGCCGGTCGCGCCAGCTGGCACGACGGTGGAA
Organism: Leucobacter komagatae; assembly: GCF_000834055.1. Lineage (GTDB taxonomy): Bacteria > Actinomycetota > Actinomycetes > Actinomycetales > Microbacteriaceae > Leucobacter > Leucobacter komagatae_A. Next base: position 101,209 of record NZ_JXSQ01000007.1, on the reverse strand, counting down.
ATCAAGGGCACGAAGCTGACCTGGAGCGGGTCTGTACCCGCCCTCAGTACCCTCGAGATCCGCTACACCGTGCAGGTCAAGGAGACCGCGGTCGCCCCTGCGACGCTCAAGAACCTGGTTCTGAGCCCGCACTCTCCTGACAAGCCAGTCACGGAGAACCCGGTCACCCCGCTGAATCCGGGAGAAACCATCCCGATGACCGGAGGCGACATCGCCCCGCTCATCATCCTCGGGCTGCTTGCGCTGCTCGGCGGCGGGCTGCTGCTCGCCAGGAACAAGCGCTCGCGCGTGGAAGGAGCGGACATTGCCTAACCAGTTCGAAAGTGAGAATCACGTGGAAACATTCGATGCCACGGGGGGAGTCGCGCCTGCGACACCCCCTCGGGAGGGGCAACGAAAGCGCGTCGCCATTGGCGCTGCCGCCTCGGTCGCGGTCCTCGCGATCGGCGGCCTCGCCGCCTGGGCCGGAGGACTCTTCGGCCAGGGGGCCGCGACCCAGGTCCCCTCGCAGTTCACCAAGTACGACATTCAGGTCGCAAGCGAGTCCTCGGGCTTTGTTGATGCGACGCGTGACGATCCGCTCGTGCTCGAATCGGCGAGCACCGCAGAGGATCTCATCCGCGGTGGCATGGAGTGGACTGTCGTTGTCCGGAACGAGGGCGCAGGAACGGGACAGCTGTTCTTTGTCATCTGCGATCCCTCATCCGCGAAGGTGAAGTATCGGATTGCGCCGGGCAAGGACGAGATCTACCCGGATCTCTTCACCCAGCTCAGCTTCACCGTTACCGACGACGAGGGCACGGTCGTCATTGATAACGAGATGCTCGGCGCCGATGAAAACAACGACCCGAACGGCGACGGCACGGTGCGCGGCGACATATCGCGTGTGCTGCTGGCCGGCGACGAGGCGGAGTTCACCGTGAAGGCGACCTTCGCCTACGACCCGGATGACACAACGAAAACGAAACTTGCCGCATATTCCGGTGTTGACACCGATTTCGGCATCCGTATTGAAGGAGAGAGCTTCTAATGGGCGTCTCGGTAGAAGAGAACGTTCCGCTGCGCTCGCAGCGGAGGCGACGTAGCGCGAAGCGTGCCATCACCGGTGGGATCGGATTGCTCGGGGCGGCGCTGCTGGTTGCGACAGCTTCCCCACTGATCTCAGAGAGCTCGGCTGGGTACTCAGACGGTCTATACGCCCAGGCGAACGGGGTGTCCGTACCCCCGACGAGCCCCCTCGCGTCCGTCGTTCCATCCTTTGCGCTCGACACCATGCAGGTGCTCGATGTCGCTGGCAACCTCTGGATCTGGGGCTACTACGGCAACACTGGCCCCGGCGTCAGCTCTGCGGGGCAGGGAGGCGGGACAAACGGCATTGACTACACGACCGGCGCCGCCTTTAACGAGCACAAACCGAATCAGTTCAAGGCGCTCGAGAACATCAAGGCGATGGCCTCTTCGGCCTACGCGAACTACGCGATCGACGAGCACGGCAACCTCTTCGGATGGGGACAGAACAACGGTGGCCTCTACATGTTCGGGAAGGGCTTCGGCGACCCCGGGCGGATCGTTCCCGCAGGCACCACGCCGCAGAACGTGACGAGCAACTGGTCCGACGCGATTATGGACACGGACGTAACCAGCGTCGCGTCCGTCGAGTACGGAGCCGCGTATACGAAATCTGACGGGACCATCTGGACGGTCGGAGACAACGCGCTCTCCCAGCGCGGACAGGGCACTACGGGCAACGGCGGGGCAGCCCTGCGCGTCGCTACCCAGGTCACCAAGTGGCCGGGCGGCGCGCAGCCGAACATTGTCGTCGTGTACTCCGGGTACGAGGGGTACTACGCCGTCGATGACGAGGACAATGTCTATTTCTGGGGGCGGTCGTTTAGGAACGGTGCTGGCGCGTCCAACACGAACCTCAACGCCGCGGGGTGCACCACCGTGAGCGCTGTGTATAGCGACTTCCGTTGCAGCACTCCAATCCTGGTCCCCGAGATTACGGCGTTCGCCAAAGCGGAAGGCGTGAAATCCCTTGGAGGGGGATACGCGCACGGCCACCTGCTCACGAAGCAGGGCAACCTTTACGCTTGGGGCAGCGAGGAGAACAACTCCTCCGGCAACGATGGGCTCCGCGACACCTCGACAAACGGCACGCTTCCGACGCTGAAGGCGACGAACGTCATGGAAGCAACCGCCCGGTTTGGGTCTACGCAGTACATCACCGACGACGGAACCGCTTGGGCGTACGGAAACCGCCTGTGGGGTGGGGCCTTCAGCCTGAACTACGGTAGTCGCACGCCGGCGAACTCGGACCATCTCACCGGCAAGGTGTGGGACCCAGCCCAGGACAGCTCCAAGCGCAAGGCGCTGATGATCGGCGGGAACAAGGACTCTGCCTCGGTGGTGCTCGATGACGGCACGATCCTGTCCTGGGGAGAGAACGGCGGCGGCGCTGCGTGTGGTGGCTACACCTACGCTGCGTGTCTCGACAAATCCGGAAACGTAGCGTCGGTCGTTCCTGGCGGAACCCCGAACGGGCTCTACGTGTGGGCACCCGCGGTGATCGAGGGGATCCAAAACGTCGGCCGCTACCAGACGATTTCGTTGAACTCCAACCCGTTCACCGGCAGCGCCGTGATGGCCGGGCAGACGATCCGCTACCAGGCAGTCGCACGCAATACGTTCGCCGATCCGGCGAACTATTCGGTGGCGGTCGATATCAGCTCGTTCTTGAGCGATGTCGACGTCGACCCCGAGAGCATCGCAGTCACCGTCGGAAATGACGAGCCGGTTCGAGGAACCCTGAACGGTGGCAAAGTGCAATGGTCTGGCTCCGTACCGAAACGCAGCCAGGTAAAGATCGAGTTTGCGGTCGCCGTGAAGAGCGGCACACCCGCGGGCGTGACGCTTCGTGCCGAAGCGACCATGAGTGTGAGTGGCACGGGCAACTCGGACAGAGACGCTGTGTCGCACATCACCACGACGAACCCGGACGAGCTTGAAAACTGTGACACGTGTAGCGCGCCCTAAAGCGGGGCGCGCAGCGAGGGTGGCGGTCATCGGGATCGCCGCCCTCGTTGGCGTGCTCATTGTCGCCTCCCTGGCAGCGCAGCTGCTTGGAGTGCGCGTGTATCGCATCACCAGCGGCTCGATGGAGCCGACGATTGTGGCCGGAGAGACCATTCTCACCCGGTCGACAGCGGCAGACGACCTGGTCGTAGGCGACATCGTCACCACCCAGCGTCGCGGCAGTGAGAGGACCGTCACCCATCGCATCGTTCGGATGGAAGATGCTGGCGGCGAGCGAGTGCTCTGGCTGCAGGGCGACGCCAACCCAAACCCGGACCCTGCCCCGTACACGGTGTCCCAGGTCCACAGATACGTTTTCACCCTCTTCTAAGGAGACTCATGAATCAGCGTTCGCTCGCGGTTATCCCCGTGCTCGCCCTCACTATTGCCGGGCTTGCTGCATGCTCAGGTGTGGGCGGTGCTGAACCGCAGTGCGCTCCGGCAGGTAAGCAGAGCAAAGCGGTCGAAGTTGCTGGCACCTTCGGTTCGCTGGACCTCGCCCTGACCTCCGATGCGCCCGAAAGGGTGAAGTCGATGCAGCGTAGCGTGCTCGTGGAGGGCGGAGGGGAGCAGCTCAAAGCTGGCGACTCTGTCCAATCGGTTGTGTCGGTGTTCAACGGAGAGGACGGCGAGCGGATATCTGCTGAGTCGGCCCGGCTGAGCCACAGCGACACAAGCAGCGAGTGGATCATGCGCGCCATTTCTTGCGCGACTGTTGGGGATCGGATTGCCGCGGTGCTCCCAGCAGGAGATGTCTACGGTGAGGGCAGGGTGCTCGCCGCCGGAGTCCCCGGACTCGCGGAAGAGAGCTCACTGCTGGTCGTGATTGACCTGCAGCAGGCCGTGCCTGGCATCCCAGGGACGATCACCAAAGAAGATCTCCTGGAACGCGCCGAGGGTGAACGCGCTGAGCCGCCTGCCTCATTCCCCGCGGTGGATATCTCAGAATCTGGCAAGCCCACGGTGACGATCCCGGAGGGCGCGCCGGCACCCGACAGTGTTCAGACCGCAACACTCGTTGCGGGCGAGGGTGAAGAGGTGCGCACGGGTGACAGGGTCTACCTCCGGTCGACCGGCACTATCTGGCGCACCGGCGAGGAATTTGAATCGACGTGGGCGGGTGATCCCACGGACTACATCACGACTGGGATGATTCCCGGGCTCTCCAAGGGCCTCGAAGGGCAGCGCGTCGGGTCGCAGGTGATGATTCTCGTTCCGGCTGCCGATGGCTACGGTGAGACAGCCCTTGCCCAGATGGGGCATGCGGGAGACGATGTGATGGTATTCGTCATCGACATTCTGGGCGCAGCACACCCAGCAGAGTGAGTGGTGGTGGAATTCAGCGAGTGGAACACACAGCATCAACTGTCCCCTTCGAGTTAGGGCAGGAACAACAGGATGACGGCGGGCTGCTCGAACTTGCCCGCACTGGCGACCGTGCTGCGTACGGTGAGCTATGGCTGCGGTATCGGACGCTTGCGGTGTCGGTCGCGCGCCCATTCGCCCATGCAGACGCCGAAGACATAGCGTCTGACGCGTTTGAAGCGATCTGGGACAAGCTGCAACAGGGCGACGGCCCACAGGGCAGCTTCAGAGGGTACCTTCTCGCGACAGTCCGAAATCTTGCGGCCCGATCCCATCGGAAGCTCGGGCGAGTGGCCACCGGCGTCGACCTTCAGGAAGAACCGATTGACGACGAGACCGGGAAGATCGAACACGAGGAGGCGGTACGCGATATTCGGCGCGCTTTCGAGCAACTTCCGGAACGCTGGCGGCAGGTGCTGTGGATGCTCGATGTGGAAGGTAGGCCGCGAGCAGAAGTCGCTGTGAGCCTCGGTCTCAGCCCGAACTCGACGACTCAGCTGTATCGGCGAGCGAAAGAGGGGTTGCGAGAGGCATGGCTATCTGCGCGCTTTGCGCTGGAGCCAGCGAAAGACGACGTGAAGGTTGCCAAGGATCTTCCCCGCTACGTTCGCGGTGGCTGGACGAAGGTTAAACGCCAGCACATTCGGGAGCACCTTTCTGAGTGCCGCGCATGCCGCGCTCGCGAGACAGAGCTGCGGCAGGAGAACGCGGTGTTTGGTATTGCACTCGCGCTGCTTCCGCTCGTCGGTGGGAGTGTATTCGCAACCGATCTGAGCCTCAAAGCCATCGCGGCGTCCAACGTTGGGGTGCTCTCCCGAGCGCGGGAGCGGGCGAAAGAGGTGGTGTTTCAAGGTCAGGGCGAGCCCCTTCGCGTCGCGGCGATGCTGGTGAGCGGGGTGGTGGTCGTATCGGTGGTTGCTGGGCTCCTGCAGTACACCTCTGCAACTGTTCCCGAGGCCCCAGCTAACCCTCCGAGTCAACCGACCTCTGAGCCCGCGGTGCCACGTGAGGTGAAAGAACCGGCGCCAGATACTGAGAGCAGCACGGCGCCACCTGGCGACGACGAACGGCCGGAGTCGGACGCAGCGCAAACCGAGCGCGCGCCAGCTGCTGGGGGCGGGGTTGAGGCCGGCGAGCTCGCCCAAACGGCGCCAGATATTTGGCCGACCGTTGAACTCAGTGGACCGATCGACGGTTCCTTTGCTCCCGTGGTGCGGGGCGCTGCGGATCCGGCGCGGACGCTCATGTTGGCTGTCTCGGGGATCGAGATCGCCGTGGACGTGTCGTCCGACGGCGCATGGTCTGCTGACCTCGGAAGCTTGGGGCTCACGGTGGGGACGCACTCCGTCTTCGTGAGCCAAACACGCGATCACGAGGTGCGCCGTTCACCGAGTGTGAGTTTCACGTTGACACTTCCGACGGTTACGCGTCTGCAGGCGAATGACTCAACGGCGGGTGTGGCATTCAATGTTGCGGGGGTTCCCGGTGCTCAGGTGTGCCTATTCGATGACGCCGGCTTCTCCTGGCAGGGCCAGCTTGATGCGGCCGGTAGCCGCGACGTTGTGCTCCAACGACCCGGCGCAGGTGCTTGGCAGCTCTCCTTTCGATACTGCGACGCGACACGGGTAGGCCCCTCCGGGGGCGTCTACGTTGGTTGACCCGTGCTCCCCGCGAGCGATGGGTTGCCGCACAGCCCTAGAATTACTGGGTGACTTCTGAGCTCCCCATCATGATCCGGCCGATTCGAACTGAGGAACACCAGGAAGAGGTCGACCTGCTCCGCGCAGCGTATGGGGCGGGGGTGTACGCTGCCGAGCTCGCGGGCAACCAGGCGTGGGAGCGTTCGGTGAGTGACACCGCCGGGCGGCACGCTGACGGCCGAGTGATCGTTGCCGCGCAGGGGGACCGGGTCCTTGGTGTGGCTTCGGTGCTGCGCAGCGAAAGCTCGCATGCGAAGCTCGCGCAGCCCGGCGAGGCTGAGCTTCGGCTCGTCGCCGTGTCTCCCGCGGCGCAGGGGAAGAGGATCGGTGCTGCGCTTGTCCGTGGCGGGCTCGAGGAAGCGCTGCAGTGGGGCGCGCAGGCGCTGAGGCTCGACACCGGCGTTCGGAACCCGGCGCAGCACCTCTATGAACGGCTTGGGTTCGAGCGGACGGTTGACTTCGACGCCGCACGTTCTGCCTCGGGCTACGGCGATTCGCTCACCTACCGATACGGGTTGCAGGAGCGATCCGATGTTCGGGTGCGCCTCATTCGCGAGACCGAGATTGCCGCGGTGAGTGCCCTCGTGCTCGCTGCGTACCGGGACGACTATCCGCACCTCGACGAGTCGTACCTCGCGGATATTGCTGATGTCGCTGCGCGCGTTGAGCTTCACCAGGTGTGGGTGGCGGAAGACACCGAAACCGGGGAGCTCCTCGGGACGGTGACGACGCCGCGACCCGGCGAGCAGCTCACGGGGGTTGCGCGAGCAGACGACATGGACATTCGGCTGCTCGGCGTCGCGCAGACTGCCCGCGGCAGAGGCATTGGTGCCGTGCTGACGCTGCACAGCTTGCGGCTCGCGCGCATCCGCGGGGCTGGGCAACTGGTGCTCGAAACGAGCCCCATGATGGAAGCCGCGTGGCGCCTGTATGACCGACTTGGTTTTCAGCGTTTGCCAGAAAGGGACCGCGTGATTACGCGTCAGGACGGCTCCGAGCTTCGGCTCATGTCGTACGGACTCTCCTCACTCGTGTAGCCTGCTGGGAGGTCAAGCTAGGCTTGCTGGTCCGTGCCGACCGGTCCTGAGGGTAAAACTCCCGGTCCGGGCATCAAATCACCGCAGCACTTGAACATCAGATGAATATGAGGTTAGGCTTACCTAAGCAGGATCCGACGGGGGAATATGCCCAAGTGCACGGGCCCTCTCTCGGAACCGCTTCGCTTCCGCCCGGAAGTTGGTGCGCCATGAACCGAAAACCGTCCTAAGGAATTCATCACCGTGACTCTCCGAACCTCCCGCAGGCCGCGCCTGCTGAGCATCGCAGCAATTGCTGCGAGTGCCGCGATCGTACTCTCCGCATGCAGTTCCTCACCGGCTGAAGAGCCGGAAGGGACGACGGACAGCGCATCGACTGTGTCGATTACCGACAACTACGGCACCGTTGAGGTGCCAGTGAATCCTAAGACCGTCGTCGCGCTCGATAACCACGTATTCGAAACGCTCGACAGCTGGAACGTCGAACTCGCTGCCGCCCCGAAGGGCATCATGGGGTCGGTCTGGCCGAATTACTCCGACGATGACTCCGTCGTAGATATCGGGTCGCATCGCGAGCCCAATCTCGAGGCCATTGTGGCCGCTGAGCCGGACCTCATCATTGCCGGCTACCGCTTCGGCGACGCCTACGATGACATCAAGGCTCAGAATCCCAACGCCGCCGTCATCGACATCGCCCCGCGCGAGGGCGAGGACCTCATGAGCGAGCTCCAGCGCACCACGACGATCCTTGGCCAAATCTTCGACCATGAGGACGACGCAAAGGCCCTCAACACCAAGCTAGACGATGCCATCGCCGGCGCGAAGGATGCCTACAACGGCACGGACACGGTCATGGCCGTGAACACGTCGGGCGGCAAGATCGGTTACCTCGCGCCTGGCATCGGCCGTTCGGTCGGACCCGTATTCGGGGCGCTTGGGCTCACCCCCGCACTCGAGGTTGAGGGCGCATCAAGTGATCATCAGGGTGACGACATTTCTGTTGAAGCAATCGCTGCATCAAACCCCGAGTGGATCATCGCGCTGGACCGCGACGCGGCCTTCGCTCCCGAGGACCGCGACGAAGGGTCGGCTCCTGCGGCCGAGCTCATCGCCGGTTCAGAAGCGCTGAAGAACGTTCCCGCAGTGACGAAGGGCAACATCGTCTACCTCGATGCGAACTTCTACCTCACCGAAGACATCCAGGCCTACACCGAGCTGTTTGAGCGTATCCAGGACGCATTCGCAGCAGCATGAGACTCAGCAACCGTGCCACCGGTGGCGGTGGTGAGGGGACGCCCGCTCGCGAGAGCGGGCGTCCCCGCGTTCGGGCCACGGGTGACGGTGGGGGAACCCTCGTGGCCTCACTCGAAGATCCCGAAGCAGTCGCGGCTGAGAAGCGCTCCTCTCCTTGGCCGTTGATGCTGGCGACGCTCGTCGTCGTTGCACTACTCGCGCTCTCGCTCTTCGTTGGGGTCTACGACATCACGAACGGTGACCTTGGCGCCGAGATGATGTGGATCACCCGTGTGCCACGAACGCTCGCGCTGCTGCTCGCAGGCGCCGCGATGGCGGCAAGTGGGCTCGTCATGCAGATGCTGACGCAAAACCGTTTTGTCGATGCGACCACCTCCGGTACTACCGAGTGGGCAGCACTCGGACTTTTGCTCACCGCAATCGTCGCTCCGAGTGTCGGCCTGCTCGGGCGCATGGTTGTCGCCAGTGTGTTCGCGTTCGTCGGAGCGATGGCGTTCATGCTCATCCTCCGCCGCATAGTGATCCGTTCGACCCTCGTGGTGCCGCTCATTGGCATCATGCTTGGTGCAGTCGTGAGTGCACTCACGACGTTCCTCGCCGTGCAGTTCAACCTCTTGCAGATGGTCGGCACCTGGTTCATGGGGAGCTTCACGAGTGTCGTGCGCGGCCGCTACGAGGTCTTGTGGGTCGTCGCAATCGTCACCATCCTTGTGTTTCTCCTTGCGGACAGGATTACCGTCGCTGGTCTCGGACGAGACGTGGCAACGAGCGTTGGTCTGCGCTACGAAACAGTGCTCGTAGCGGGAACGGCCCTTGTCGCAGTGGCGGCGGGAGTCACAACTGTCGTCGTCGGTTTCTTACCGTTCCTTGGGCTCGTGGTGCCCAACGTCGTCGCGATGCTACGCGGGGACAACGTGCGCAGCAATCTGCCATGGGTATGCCTGGGAGGGGTCGCGCTCGTGACGACGTGCGACCTGATCGGGCGGACGATTCGGATGCCATTCGAGATTCCAGTTTCCATGGTGCTTGGAATGATTGGTGCCGTGGTCTTCATTTCGATCCTGCTGAGGGGACGCAAACGTGGGTAGCCTGATCCGCCTGAGCCCACAGGGCGAGCTCCCCGTTGCGCCATTCGAAGCCCTTCCGCGCTGGCGCCAGCTGCTGCCCATCGCCATTGTCGGTCTGGTGGCCATATTGCTTGCCGTCGCGATCCTGACGTACGGCAATCCAGCACAGCCGGGCAGCGCCGGGTTCTGGGTGATCGTGCGCTCCCGCTTGGCCTCGCTCGGGACGATCGCCCTTGTCGCCGTCTGCCAAGCGGTTGCAACTGTGCTGTTTCATACTGCGACTTCCAACCGCATCCTGACCCCGTCGATTCTCGGGTTTGACGCCCTGTACGTGCTCACACAGACCTCACTGGTGTTCGTGTTCGGGACAGCGGCTACGGGGCTAGAGGGGATCCCAAAGATTCTTGCCCAGAGCGGTCTCATGGTGATCTTCGCAACCGTGCTGTATGGCTGGCTGTTCTCGGGCAAGCGCGCGAATCTGCACTTGCTGCTCCTCGTTGGCGTCGTCCTCGGGATCGGCTTCGGATCCGTCTCAACATTCATGCAGCGTCTGCTCACGCCGAGCGAGTTCGATGTGCTGAGTGCGAGACTCTTCGGCAGTATCGGCAATGGCAACATCTCGTACTTGCCATACGCCTCCGCGATCGCACTTGGCATTTTCGTGTACATCTGGCGTAGGAGGAAGACCTATGACGTCGTTGCGCTCGGCCGCGACGCGGCGGTGAGTCTCGGGGTCAACTACCGGCGTGAAGTAGTGATTGTGCTGGTGCTCGTCGCTGTGCTCGTCTCCGTTTCCGTCACCATGGTCGGTCCGATGACGTTCTATGGCTTCCTCGTCGCGACGCTCGCCTACCAGTTCGCCCGCAACGATACCCACGGCGAGACCCTGCCGCTCGCGATCGGCATTGGGCTAGTCACACTGCTCGGTGCGACGTTCGTGCTCAAGCACATCTTTTCCGCTGGCGGCCTCGTCACCGTCATCATCGAGTTCGCCGGCGGGCTGCTCTTCCTCATAGTGTTGCTCAGAAAGGGGCTGCGTTGATCCAGCTCACGTCAGTCGGGAAGGGATACGCAGGCAAGCGCGTCCTCGGGCCCATCGACCTCACGATCGAACCGGGCGGCATTACCGCGCTCATCGGCCCAAACGGTGCGGGGAAGTCGACGATGCTCACCATCATCGGCAGGCTCCTCAGCGCCGACGAAGGCCAGGTCACGGTCGGCGGCCTCGACGTCGCAACCGCGAAGCCGAAAACCCTCGCGCAGGTCGTCTCGATCCTGCGTCAGGAGAACCACTTCATGGCGCGGCTCACCGTGCGCCAGCTCGTCACCTTCGGGCGGTTCCCACACTCCGCGGGCCGCACAACCGAGGCCGACAGGCGCGCGATCCACGCTGCGATTGCGTTTCTCGATCTCGCCGGTATGGAAGACCGCTTCATCGACGAGCTCTCGGGCGGGCAACGGCAGCGCGCGTTCGTCGCGATGGTGCTCGCGCAAGATACGGACTACGTGCTGCTCGATGAGCCGCTCACCGGCCTCGACATGCGGCACGCTGCTGGCATGATGAAGCAGCTGCGCGCGGCGGCCGATGCGCTCGGGAAGACGATCGTGCTCGTTGTGCACGACGTGAACTTCGCCTCGGCCTACGCTGACCGCATCATTGCGCTCGCGGAGGGCGAGCTCGTCGCATCGGGCACGCCAGAGGAGATCATGACGCCCGAGGTGCTCGAGCGCGTCTTCGGTACCGAGGTCGAGGTCATCGAGCACGGCGGCCATAAGGTCGCGATCTACTACCGGGTATAGCTCAAGATACGCAAGAAGCCGGGAGAGCGTGAGCTCATCCCGGCTTCCTGCGTAGGCGCCTCGCTCGTGCTAGACGCGTGCTGCGATCGTGTTGAGTGCGCTCTCGAAGAACCCGAGACCATCGATACCTGAGCGCATCGCCTGAGGGGTGTTCGGGCCGAAGCCCTCCTCGATTGCGTGCTCGGGGTGGGGCATCAGACCGACAACGTTGCCGCGCTCGTTCGTGAGGCCTGCGATGTCGTTGAGCGAACCGTTCGGGTTGATCCCCGCGTAGCGGAACGCAACGAGGCCGTCGCCCTCAAGCTGCTTGAGGGTTTCATCGCTCGCAATGTAGCCCCCGTCAGCGTTCTTCAGCGGGATCGTGATCTCCTGGCCGACGCTGAAGGTGTTGGTCCATGCGGTTGACGAGTTCTCGACAACGATGCGCTGGTCGCGCCGGATGAACTGCTGGTGCGCGTTGCGGATGAGCCCGCCGGGAAGCAGGTGAGCTTCAACGAGCATCTGGAAGCCGTTGCAGATGCCGAGCACTGGCATGCCCTTGCCCGCTGCGTCAACGACCTCGGTCATGATCGGGGCGAGCGCGGCAATGGCGCCCGGGCGGAGGTAATCGCCGTAGCTGAAGCCGCCGGGGAGGATGATCGCGTCGACGTTCTGCAGATCGTGATCCGCATGCCACAGCGCGACAGGCTCTGCGCCGACGAGGCGCACTGCGCGCTGCGCGTCGCGGTCGTCAAGCGATCCAGGGAACGTCACTACACCGATGCGGGTCGCCATTAGCGCGCCTCGACTGCGGTGCCGTCGACGGAGATCGCGACGACGTCCTCGATGACCGAGTTCGACAGGATCTCATCGGCCATCTTGCGGACCTCAGCGAGGACATCCTCGGTCACTTCGCCCTGGACGGTGAGCTCGAAACGCTTGCCGATGCGGACGTTCTCAAACTTGCCGTGACCGAGACGCTCGAGCGCCCCCGTCGTCGCCTTACCCTGGGGGTCGAGGAGTTCGGCCTTAGGCATGACATCAACAACAATCGTGGGCAAGGAGTGCCTCCAGGTTCGCGAAAATAACGGGATGCGGACCGTTCAAGTCTACCCTGGCTGTAGGGGCGCTGTTCCGCCTCCCAGACCGTCCGCGCATGAACGCATCGGAGGACCAACGTGACCGCATCCTTTCTCTCGAGCGAGCTCCCACTCATCGCCGCACCCATGGCAGGCGGAGCGACGACAGTAGCGCTCTCGTCCGGGGCAGCAAGCGCCGGCGCGTACCCCTTTCTCGCGGGAGGGTACAAGACCGTCCCCGCCCTGGCAGCGGAGATCGCTGCGCTGCGCCCACTCGCAGGGCCGCTCGGTGTGAACCTCTTCGTGCCTGACCCAGCCGGGTTCGGCGCAACCGAAAGCGAACGGGCACTCTTCGCTGGCTATGCTGCTGAGATCGCTGATGAGGCCGCCAGCTACGGGCTTGAGCTCGACGCCGAACCCCAGCAGGACGATGACGCCTGGGCAGACAAGCTTGCGCTCCTGCTACAGGACCCAGTGGAAGTGGTGTCGCTGACGTTTGGGATACCGGCATGGCGGGACATCACCGCACTGCAGCGTGCGGGTTCTGCAGTGCTCGCGACGGTCACGACGCAGGCGGAGGCCCGCGCCGCGGATGAGGCGGGCGTCGACGGGCTGATCGTGCAGGGGCCGCGGGCCGGCGGCCACTCGGCAACATGGGACCCCAGGCACACGGTGAGCGATGGGAGAACGGCGGATCTCGTTGCCGCAGTGCGCGCCGTGACGCGGCTACCGCTTGTCGCCACTGGCGGGGTTGACGGGCCTGAGGCAGTCAACGAACTCATTGCGGCGGGGGCTGCGAGCGTGGCCGTCGGTACGCTCCTGCTCCGAACTGACGAAGCGGGAACTTCCACCACCCACCGTGAAGCACTCGCCTCGGAGGCGTTCACGGAGACCACGCTCACCCGCGTGTTTACTGGCCGACCAGCTCGCGGTCTGCGCAACGGTTTCATTGAGCGCCACGAGCACAGGGAGATAACGGGCTACCCTGCTGTGCATCACCTCACCCGCGAGTTGAGAAAGCGTGCGGGGGCGGCGGGGGATAGCGACCGGCTCCACCTCTGGGCCGGGACCGGCTACCGGGCGGCGCGGGCCGAACCCGTCGCCGGCACGCTGGCGTGGCTTGCCTCCGGGCTGTGAGCGGACTTGAGCCGCCCAGAAGCGCTAGGGCGTTGCTGTGGTGGCCGGCGGCTGCGTGCCCGTGAGCCGCACGTAGAGGTCGAGGTAGCGCGCGTAGGTCTGCGCGACGATCGTGTCCGGGAGGACGGGAGGCTCACCCTGCTTGTCCCAGTTTGCTGACAGCCAGTTACGCACGATCTGCTTGTCGAACGACGCGAGCCGCTCTGAACCGCTCAGCGCCTCATCGAAGTACGTCGCCGCGTCCCAGTAGCGCGATGAGTCGCTGGTGAGGACCTCGTCGGCGAGCACGAGCTCCCCGGTGACCGGGTCTTTGCCAAACTCAAACTTCGTGTCGGCCAGCACGACTTCGCTTTCGGCCGCGAGCTCCCGCGCCGCGGTGAAGATCTCCAGCGAGGCTGAGCGGAGCGCCTCTGCGATATCGGCGCCAACGAGCTCGGCGGATCGTTCGAACGTGATGTTCTCGTCGTGCTCTCCGAACGGGGCCTTATACGCGGGGGTGTAGATCGGTTCATCGAGCAGGTCGCCGTCTGACAGCCCCTCGGGAAGCGTGATGCCGCACACGGCGCCAGTTTGCTGGTATTCGATGAACCCGGAACCGGTGAGTGCTCCGCGAACGACGCACTCAATCGGGTACATGTCGAGCCGTCGTGACACGACGGCTCGATCCGCGACCGCGTCGGGGAGAGTGGGTGCGGCGTCTCCCACGGCGAGATGATTCGGCATCGGGATCCGCGAGAACCACCAGTTCGACAGCGCAGTGAGCAGTGCGCCCTTGCCAGGGATTGGCGGTTCAAGCACGAAATCGAACGCGCTCACACGGTTGCTCGCGACCACCAACAGGTATGGGGATGTCTCGGCGGCTACCCCTTCGGGTACGTACAGGTCACGTACCTTTCCAGAGTAGGTGTGGGACCAGCCTGGCAGCGCGAGGGGAGCGGGGAGAGCGTTCACCGCTCCATTCTCCCACCCCGCGGCCGTGGCCGACACATCTGGAGGCGTGCCGCTTGTCTGCTGCGCAGAATAAGATGAGGGCACATACAGCGGGAGGGTGAGTGACATGGCGGCCGTTGCACCAGTGATTGCGCGGATGCGCGCGAAGGCAGCGCGCGAAACTGCATGGCGGTATTTCGCAGAGGTCGAGAAGCTGCATCTGTGGTGGCCGGACGCCGAGCTTGCCGCTGAGTTCGGTGGCGCGGTGTCCGAGCGCTGGACAGATGGGGACGGGCCAGACGCGGCGAGTCGTAACGCTGTCGGCGTGATCGACGTGTTCATCGAAGGTCACGCGCTGGGCTTTCGTTGGCGAGACGGAAACGATGCGCACGAGACGGCGGTGCTCATCACACTCCGCTCACAGGGCGACGAGACCGATGTGATGGTCACGGAGACCGGCTTTGGGTTGTTTGCGGACGCTCCCGAGCGTTCGGCAGACGCGCAGCAGAGCTGGATCGAGTTGCTCACCTCGCTCAGGGATGTGCTGGCGGAGGCTGAGCCTGCCAGCGTCGCCGCGGCGAGCGAGGCAGCGACTGTACCGGCTGCAGCTGAGCCTGAGCCTGAGGCTGAGGCTGAGGCTGAGGCTGAGGCTGAGGTTGAGCCTGAGCCTGAGCCTGAGCCTGAGTCCGAGCCTGAAGTCGAGACTGCAGACGCTGAGCCTGAGCCTGAAGTCGAGACTGCAGACGCTGAGCCTGAGCCTGAGCCCGAAGTCGAGACTGCAGACGCTGAGCCCGAGCCCGAAGTTGAGACTGCAGGCGCCGAGCCCGAGTCAGAGCCCGAGCCAGAAGTCGAGTCAGCCGCCGAGCCCGACTTTGACAGCATCATCCGGGGCGACGCACACCCACGCTCCGAATAGCGGCGTGGGTGTGCGGCTAGGCGACCCGCTCGGCGATGTCCGAGCGGAACTGGCCGCCCTCGAGATCAATCTCGTTCATGGCTGAGTAGGCCCGCCCGCGCGCCTCCGCGAAGTTTTGACCGCGCGACACGACACCGAGCACGCGCCCGCCGGTCGCGATCCACCCACCGTTCTCCGTGCGCGCCGTTGCCGCGTGTACGAGATGCACTCCGGTGACTGCGGCCGCAGCGTCGAGGCCGGTGATCTCGCGCCCGGTAGTCGTGTCTCCCGGGTAGCCCTCGCTAGCGAGTACCACGATCATTGCGGGCTCGTCGGAGAACGTGGGCTCGGGGAGCGAAGCGAGCTCGCCCTGCGCGGCGGCGAGCAGGTACGCGCTCAGCGGGGACTCGAGGCGGGCGAGCACCACCTGCGTCTCGGGGTCGCCAAAGCGGGCGTTGAACTCGATGACACGCACGCCCTTCGGGGTGACGATGAGGCCGCAGTAGAGCAGTCCGATGAACGGGGTGCCCTCGTCCGCGAGCTGGCGCACGGTCGGGATAGCGACTGTCTGCTTGATTTCCTCAACAAAGGCCTCGGTGCCGCCTGGCAGCCAGGGCAGGGGAGAGTAAGCGCCCATGCCGCCGGTGTTCGGCCCCTGGTCGCCGTCGAAGATTCGCTTGTAGTCCTGCGCGGGAGTCAGCGGAACAACGTCGCGTCCGTCTGCGAAGAAAAACAGGGACACCTCTTGCCCGTCGAGAAATTCCTCGACGAGCACCTCGCCGTGCGGGGCCCACGTGGCGACGTGCGCGATAGCCGCGTCGCGATCCTCTGTCACCAGTACGCCCTTGCCAGCTGCGAGCCCATCAGCCTTCACAACGTAGGGGGCGCCGAAGTCGTCGAGTACGGCTCCGGCCGAGGCCGCGTCAGTAACCTTGGCCGCGCGGCCTGTCGGCACGCCAGCCTCATCCATGATGCGCTTCGCAAACGCCTTCGACCCCTCGAGCTGCGCCGCGTCGGCGTTCGGGCCGAAGACGGGCACGCCGCCCGCGCGGAGCGGATCCGCGACGCCAGCGACAAGCGGCGCCTCCGGCCCGATGATCACGAGATCGAAGCCACGGTCCGAGACGTACTTCGTCACGGCGGTGGGGTCGGTGAACGCGAGATCCACCGTTTCAACACCGCTCGCCGCGATGCCCGCGTTTCCTGGCGCGCACACAATGCTGTGCCCCGCGTCCTCGGAGAGAAGGGAAAGAACGATGGCGTGTTCGCGGGCACCCGGCCCCAAGACGAGAATCTTCACATCTCAAGGATAGTCTGGGCTGATGGCCAGACGCAGGATCTCAGCGACAGACGGTCTTTCGGCGCTCGCCGCAGTCGAGGCAGGAAGCACCCAGCGAACCGACACAGCGACGGCGGTGCGCTTCCTGCTCGAGGAACTTGCCGAGCTCGCGCCTGGAAAATCGGTTGAGGTGCGCGTACCGCCGTTCGGGGCTGTTCAGTGCGTCGGCGGGCTCACCCACACCAGAGGTACGCCGCCGAATGTCATCGAAACCGACGCGGAAACGTGGATCGGTATCGCGACCGGCAGGCTGAGCTGGGAAGAAGCCAAGGCGGGCGCCAAGGTGTTCGCCTCCGGTTCCCGCGCAAACCTTGATGGTCTGCTCCCGGTGATCCGCCGGGCCTCCTGACCGGGGTCCTGCCGCGGTCACCTGCTTGCCGCGTTGCGCGTCGCAACTTGGCACAAAACCCAACTGCGACGAAACACACAAACGAAACCTGAGAGAATAGGCGTATGTCAAGCGAAATTCAGCAGACCGTCGAGCTTCAGCGATCCGTTCGGATCGGGCGACTGCTCATCGTCGGTGCGATCGCTGGCGCCATTGTCGGCGCCCTCCTGACTACGCTGTTTCCTGTGCCCGAGGGGGCGCTCTACACAATGGGCCAGATCGCCGGTTTTATGCTGCTCATCGGTGGCGTCGCTGGGCTCGCCATAGGTGGCGTGCTCGCCCTGACGCTCTCGGCGATTGCCAAGCGTAACCGCGGCACTGCCGTCATCGAGCACTTCACGGTCGTCGGAGAGGGCATCGAAGCGCCCGACGAGCTTGACGTTGCCGCAGCGGTCGCCGACGGGGCCGTCAACGAGTCGGCAGAGGACAACGAACAGGCCGACCCGCAAGCTGAGCCCGGGCGCAACTGACCCGCAGCAAGCTATGCAATAATCAGCGAGTTCTTATATGAAAGGGGCTCGCCATGGGGCAAGGACTGACCGGACCGCATCTGATCGTTCTCGTATTCCTCGTTGTGCTGCTGTTTGGTGCACCGAAGCTTCCTATGCTCGCAAAGAGCCTCGGACAGTCGATGAAGATCCTCAAGAATGAGGTTCGCGCAGACGACGATCAGCCAGCCCGCGAGCCTGTCGCAGCCGAGCCCTCGAAGCCGGGCGATGCTGGGGGCGCGAACTAGCCTCTGGCGTCCGCCGAAACTTGGCGGACCTGCGTGCGCTCTCAGGAATCTCCGCGCGGCCCTGCCCGAACTGCGGTAGTTTTGATGGAAGCGTTGAACAGCGAGGGAGTACGTAACTTATGCCAGGCAACTTGGGTGGTCCCACCCTTATCGTCATTGTGTTTATTGTGCTGCTCTTGTTTGGTGCACCGAAGCTTCCCGCGCTCGCGAAGAGCCTGGGTCAGTCCATGAAGATCCTGAAGAAGGAAATTCGCTCGGAGGACGACAAGACAGGCACCGCAGACAAGACTGAGGAGCCAGAGGCTCCGAAGAAGTCTGAGTAGCATCGCCCGCGACGGGTTCTGAGCTGAACCTGCTTAGCCCGCCGCGAATCGCTCTCACAAACAACGCCGCCGTGTTCATTGCGAACACGGCGGCGTTGTTGAGTGCAGGGGCTTGGGGTGGCTCGGCCACCCCGGCCTGCTAACTCGTCTGCGTCGCTTCGACCCAGGCGAGGTACTCGGCGTCGATGTTGCCCGCGATGTACTCGCCGGTGAAGCAGCTCTCCTCGAGCTTTGTGACCTCGGTCTGACCCGCGAGGATCGCGCGGTTCATGCCCTCGACGGTCTGGTAAATGAGGTGATCCGCTCCGAGTTCAGCTGCGATCTCGGCCGGCGTGCGCCCGTGCGCGATGAGCTCCTCGCGCGACGGCATGTTGATGCCGTAGACATGTGGGAACAGCACTGGCGGAGCGGCTGACGCGAAGATCACCGAGCGTGCGCCGGCCGCGCGAGCCATCTCGACGATCTCGCGCGAGGTCGTACCGCGCACGATCGAATCGTCGACGAGCAGCACGTCCTTGCCCTTGAACTCGATGTGCATCGCGTTGAGCTTCTGGCGGACGCTGCGCTTGCGCACGGACTGTCCGGGCATGATGAAGGTGCGGCCGACGTAGCGGTTCTTGAAGAAGCCCTCACGGTATTCGATGCCAAGGTTGCGGGCCAGCTGCATCGCGCTCGGGCGGCCGGAGTCCGGGATGGGCATGACAACGTCAATGTTCACGCCGGGCAGCTCCTCGCGGATCCGCTCGGCGAGAACATCACCCATCCGAAGGCGCGCGTCGTAGACAGAGATGCCGCTGAGCACCGAGTCGGGGCGGGCCAGATAGATGTATTCGAACGCGCACGGCACGAGCTGCGAGTTCGGGGTGCACTTGCGCGACACCATGTTGCCGTCAGCGGAGATGAGGATCGTTTCGCCAGGCTCGACGTCGCGAACGATCCGGTACCCGCCCGATTCGAGCACGAGCGACTCCGACGCGACGACCCATTCGTCTTGCCCGGTCTCTGAGAGACGGTGACCGAGGACGAGCGGGCGAATACCGTTGGGGTCGCGGAATGCGACGAGACCGTAACCCGCGATGAGGGCAATCGCGGCGTACGATCCCTCGACGCGCTCGTGCAGGCGCGTGACCGCCTCGAAGACCTGCTCTGCATCAAGCGAGAGGCCCGAGATGCTCGACTGCAACTCGTTCGCGAGGACGTTGAGCAGGAGCTCGGTGTCTGAGTGGGTGTTCAGATGGCGGCGGTCAACGTTGTACAGCTCTGCGGTGAGCTCGCGGGTGTTCGTGAGGTTGCCGTTGTGCACGAGGATGATGCCGTAGGGCGCGCCAACGTAGAACGGCTGCGCCTCCTCTTCGCGGGCCGCATCGCCCTTCGTTGCGTAGCGCACGTGGCCGAGGCCGACGTTGCCCATGAGCATGCGCATATCGCGGGTGCGGTAGCCCTCACGGACCTGCCCCTTCATCTTCACCGTGTGAAAATGATCTCCTTCAAGCGTCGCGATGCCGGTGGAATCCTGGCCGCGGTGCTGCAACAGCAAGAGGCTGTCGTAAATCTGTTGGTTGACGTGATCAGACGAGACAATGCCTACGATGCCGCACATGTTGCGAGTTCGCTCCACTGAGTAAGGTGTTTGCGCCAAATGACGCAGCTAATAGTTTCCCACACCTCGGCCCGTGTGAACGATCAGGAAACGAACCGGGTGGCGAAAGGGAGTGCGGTTTGGGCCTCCCGCGGCAGGGTAACCTTATGGGGTGAGCGAAAACTCGTCGATCTATGCCCAGTCCGGTGTTGACACTGCCGCCGGAGACCTCGCTGTCGAACTCATGAAGTCGGCAGTTCAGCGGACGCACGGGCCGGAGGTGCTCGGCGGTGTCGGTGGCTTCGCCGGCATGTTCGACGCGTCGGCCCTCCTCGGCTACAAGCGCCCCCTGCTTGCCTCGTCGACCGACGGTGTCGGAACGAAGGTGGCGATCGCGCAGGCGATCGACAAGCACGACACCATCGGGCAGGATCTCGTCGCGATGGTCGTGGACGACATCGTCGTTGTCGGTGCGAAGCCGCTGTTCATGACTGACTACATTGCCTGCGGCAAGGTTGTGCCCGAGCGCATTGCCGACATCGTCCGGGGCATCGCTGAGGCGTGCGAGGCGACGGGCACGGCCCTCGTCGGTGGCGAGACCGCAGAGCACCCTGGCCTCCTCGGCCCCGACGACTACGACGTTGCTGGTGCGGCGACCGGCGTGGTCGAGGCCGACAAGATGCTGCACTCGGGGCTCGTGCAAGACGGCGACGTGGTCATCGCGATGGCGGCCTCCGGTCTCCACTCGAACGGCTTCTCGCTTGTCCGCCACATCCTCACGGACAAGGGCATTGGCTACGAGCAGCACAGCGCTGAACTCGGCGCGAGCTACGGTGAGGCGCTCCTTACCCCGACCGCGTTGTACACGGCGCCACTGCTGCGCGTGCTTGAGGACCCGGCGACTGCCGGTGCGATCCACTCACTCAGCCACGTCACCGGCGGCGGCATTGCGGCGAACCTCGCTCGCGTGCTTCCGGTTGGGTCGTGGATCGAAGTGGATCGCTCGACCTGGTCGCCGCTTCCCGTCTTCCGTCACCTCGCCGAGCTCGGTGGGCACTCGCTCGAGTCGCTTGAGGGTGCATGGAACCTCGGCGTCGGCATGTTCGCGGTCGTCGCAGCCGACAAGGCGCAGCTCGTTGCAACCGCGCTCACCGCCGAGGGCCTCGACCCGTGGCTCGTTGGGACCGTTTCGACCTCAGCCCGCGACTTCGCCGGCTTCGAGCAGGGCGCGAAGGGTGTCGACGGCGGGGCCGTGCGTCTCGTTGGTTCGTACAAGAGCTAGTATTTCCGCAGCCGGCGGGCGTTTGGGGTTTTCTCCAGAGCCCGCCGGTTTTGCGTACCTACAGTACGTTGTGCACATTTTCGGATAGTCCTTTGCGACGAGTGTTGCGCAACGTAGTCTGAGTGCATCGCACCGCGCGATCGCCTGTCCAATGGCAGGCGCTGCGAATCTGGGGCTCTTCGCAATCTGAAACGGATTGGAAGCAGGCACATGGCAAACATCAATATTTCATACCAAGAGATGGAAGCAGCTGCGTCTCAGCTCGGAGCTGGTCGTGACGAGATCACCGCAAAGCTGCAGCAATTGCAGCGACAGATCCAGGGTCTTGTCAGCTCGGGCTTCGTCACCGACAACGCATCCAAGCGGTTTGAGGGCGCGTACACCGAGTACACGACGAGCGCGAACAGGGTCATCGAGAAACTGACGGAGATCCAGCAGTTCATCACGCAGACCGCCGCTGCGCACCGTTCGATGGACGACGAGATCGCCGCAAGGATCAACTGACCGGCTCGGCGGGTGACAGATCATGTCAGGCGCCATGCGGCTCAGCGACGCGGCCCTTTCCCAGGCGGGGAGAAAGCTCGTCGAGGCAGCGGCCGGAATGCTCAACGGCGGCGCGAAGCGGCCGGCGGTGATCTCGACAATTAGCGGTGCGGGCGGCGAGGTGAGTCTCTACCTTCGAGGATTCCCTGTCGCTCGGGCAGCACTTGCGGACGCGGCGAAATCATCGAGCGTTGCTGTGTCCGCCGTGATGGAGGAGAGCGCCGCACTCGACACAGCCATTGCCTCGGCGCTGCCCGCCGGATTCACACTGGGTGAGGGCGGCACATGAGCGCGCGCGTTCCAGGGATCGGCGAGATACTCCAGGGAACCCCTAAAGCGGGTTCGGGCGACAGCGTTCGAGCGGCCGCGCGTTTCGTTGAAGACGCCCGGCAAGACGCCGTGAGCTTTTCTGCTGCCACGGTGGCCGCGCAGGCGAGCCTGAAACAGCTCGAGAGCGAGGCCGTAGCTCGGGTGGAAGTGAAACTCGGGCAGAGCGTCTTGCCGGGCGCTGCCGCGCTCGAGACTTCGGCGAAGCGGGCAGGCATGGCGCTAAACCGATACGCAGGCGAGATAGAGAGCATCCACGCCCGTGCAGACAGGCTGCGATCTCGGACCACCGCCTGCATCGACGGCATCACCAGCGCGATGGCCGATATCGAGGATATTTGCGCCGCGATTCTGGCCCCGTTCAGGTACCCATGGGACTCCCCGCCAACACCGGCCATGCCAGAACCCCAGCTGCGGCCCGCCGACGCGCCACCTTCGCCGCCCGAGCGTGAAGTCATCGTGAGGCTCATGCGGGACTCCCACGAAGCGCGCTGGCGCAATACGGCACTTCGGTGGCAGAGCGACGTCGAAGACATCAGGGCGGCCGTCCTCGCTTGGGGTGACCTCATTGAGGAGCGGCGTGAGGCAGAGAACACCCTCGTCGGGTCCCTCAGAGACACCCCGCTTGGCCAGCTCATCACCCTTGGCGCAGGGATACCAGGCGGGCGCAAGCGCGCAATTGCGGTTGGGCTAACCGGTGAGCTCGGCGGCGTCACGCGGGTCGTCGATGCCTTAAGCGTCGAGCATCCGCTACTCTCGCGAATCTTTCCGACGAACGATGGATCCGGTGTGTGGGACACTCCACCCAGCCCTGAGAAGGTCGAGCAGTGGTGGGGCGCGCTGAGCGCTGCAGAACAGGAGACGCTCACCCAGACGGTCCCCTATGTCATCGGCAACCTGCCTGGACTCCCAGCCTGGGCGCGTGACCGGGCCAACCGGCTTTCCGTTGAGTTCTACCGCGCAAACCCGCAGTTGCTCAGCCCGGAACAACTCAAGCTCGTTGCGGAGGTGCAACGAATCTTCGACCTCGAGGAGAGTCAGCGCCGGCCCGAACCTCCCGTCCAGCTGCTCTCCTTCAGCCTGAGCGAGAACGTCCCGATGGCCGCAGTGGGGTACGGCGACCTCGACACCGCATCACACACCACTTTTCAAGTCGGAGGAATGGGTAATGATGCACCCGACGGCTTGCCTACGTGGGATACCGCGAGTAGGAATCTCTTCGATGCCAAAGCCGCCTCGCTCGACCTCGGGCGAGGGCAAGCGCCGGGGGTGGTCGCATGGCTCGGGTATGACGCGCCTGACGCGCTTCCGAGTTTGGGCGTCCTCGGCTCGGCGGCTGCAGCACAGGGGGCGGGGAGACTCACGTCTGAGCTTGACGGCCTCGTAATTGCGAGGCAGGCGGGCGGGGAACCGCCTCTCCTCAGCGTTGTTGCTCACTCGTACGGCACGACCGTGGCCTCGATCGCGCTCACGAAGACGACTCACCCTGTCGACTCCTTTGTGATGCTCGGCTCGGCAGGCATCGATGTGGAGGCTGTGCCGGGCCTTGAACGATTGAATGTGAGGACACTTCCGGAAGGCCAGAAAGCGATATACGCGACGAATGCCAGCGCTGACCGAATCGCCCCTTCCGGAGCGGGGCTTGCCGAGCGCGCGGTTCCCACGGCCGACGATCGCTCCCTGCTCGGGCTCGGAGCGCGGTCGCCAGTGTACGGGGGAGCGATCGTATTCCCATCCGACGGGGACCCGGCGCGCGGGCTCAAGGAGACTGACGGACACGCCGCGATCGGCGATAAGCGGGCCCCGGGGCTCTGGGGCGCAGCAACGTCTGTGGGGCACGGGTATTTCGACCGCAACACACAGTCCTTGTGGGTCACGGCCGAGATCACGACGGACAGAATCACAGCGGCGACCTCTGAAACGTTCAGCGCGGTTGAGGAGATGAGAGTGGAGACCTTTACCGATCCGTTCAGCGGGCTGCAGACGCACGTTCGCTACCCGATGAGAGCGAGTTCAAGCCTATGAAGAAGATCAACCGGAGACGCCGGGCGAGCGCCGTGGCTGGTGTGGCGCTCCTGGCAGTAGCGGTTTCGGGCTGTGACCGGATGGAGGTACCCATTATTTCTGAACCGACTCGTTTTGTTGGATGGACGCTTGTTGAGCACCTGCAATGGGTTGAAGCCGAGATCGACAAGGCCATCGCTGTCAGCGGGATCAAAGACGGCTGGTTCAAGTCGTTCTCGGGTGAGGAGATCGAGTGGACTGATGACCCGCGGTCCAGGTACGAGATCTTTGGCTCGCTTCTGCCTCGAGCGTGCGGCGGCGGCGGCCTGCTCGTGCAAAGTCTTGTCGTCCGGGACGTTCCGGACTGGGCCGAGATCTCGGACCGCATGCGGGCCGCGTGGGAGAGCGAGGGATGGGTCGTGACAAGCGTTTTCTACCCCGAGCGCCCGGATAATCCGTTCTACCGTGCTGACAGGAGGGACGGCGCGGTACTGTCGCTCAATTCCAAGGCGGAGGGCCTGATCCTCAGTGTGGAGAGCCCGTGCTCTGCGGACGCGACGATGTCTACTGGCCCGCTGAAACTCGAAGAACGCAACGCGTACCTCGAGGAAATGCTCGAGCGGCCCTACACTCCGCCCGAAGAGTGACCGTCATGTCCTCAGCCCTGTGGCACAGCGAGCGCACCGCGCCATGAAGCTGAAGCTCGCCCTCGCCCTGCCAAGCGGCGCGCTGCACGACGTCACGATCTCCTGCAACGTCACCACCACCGTGCGGGACACCGCAGCCGCCCTCATCAGGACAGGGCTCTACCGCGACTCCAACATCGAAGCATTTCATGCGTTGCGACACGGACACGTCACGATCATTGGCAGCCCCGACGGCACCTCCGAGTACCTTCTCGACCCGGTCGCCCCACTCGGGCAATCCGGCTTGCAGTCTGGGTGGCAAATTCGGGTCGCGGGGGAGTTCGACCGCAACCTGCCCCGCACGATTCCCGCGGTCGGCGTCGTTGAGGTCATTGGCGGTGACGAAGACGGCGTGCGCTTTAGCCTGATCCCGGGGGACAACAGCATCGGGAGGGACCCCAGGAGTCGCATCCTGCTGAGCAGCAGAAGCGTATCCAGACGCCACGCGGTGATCGAAGCGGGAGATCGCATGATTCTGAGCAACCTCGGGTCAGCAAACGGGATTGAGGTTCGAGGGCATCGCGTAGAAAGCCTCCCAATAGACCATGCCGTCGAGGTGCTGTTGGGGTCAGTGCGAATCCGCATTACGCCGGCGCGGCCAGCCAATCACCCGGGTGACGATGCGCTCGATCACCGGCGCCCGCACACGCGCGCCCCGCGGGTCGACCCCCACTTCGAGCCCAGTACACGCGAGCTGCCAGCGCCGCCGAAGCAGGCCGCGGGCAGCCGTATTCCGATGCTCGCGATGCTCGCTCCGATGCTCATGGGCGGCGCCCTGTATGCGATCACTCGCTCCCCGATGAGTCTTATGATGGTGGCGTTCTCACCGATGATGATGATCGGCTCGTGGCTAGACGGCCGCCTGACTGCACGACGCCGGCGGCGCGGCGAAGACCGGATCTTCACCGAGACGCTCGCAGCTGAGCGCGAGCAACTCGCCGCGCTTCGGGACGAGGAAATCGCCACGCGGGCGACCGAGACGCCCCGGCTCGACGACATTGCGGCAGCGATGCGAGACCAGGGCAGATTGCTGTGGGCCCGTCGCCCTGAGCACCGCAGCTTCCTCGAGCTGCGCTTCGGTGAGGGGGAATTGCCCAGCAGGACTGCGGTTGTGATGCCCAAACGCGGTGAGGCTGCCGGGGCGCAGTGGGAGGCGATTGAAGAGATCGAACGAGAATTCTCACGCGTCGCGCCGGTCCCGGTGACGGAGCGGCTGGATCAGTGCGGATCCATCGGGCTCGCCGGCCCACAGCCGGGCGCCCACGCGCTCGCACGCGCGTTGCTCGTGCAGCTCACTGGCCTGCACTCACCGGCGGAGCTCACGGTCGCGGCGTTCACAGGTGAGACGCGTTCGCCCGGCGAGTGGGAATGGTTGAAGTGGCTCCCGCACGTCGACCCCGTTGGCGGGCCGACCCCCGCATGGCAACTCGCTGACGACGAACGGGCTTCCCTCGCACTGCTGATCGCGCTCGAAGGCGTCATCGGGCAGCGCCAGCAGGTCGCAGCGAAACCGGGCGGCGGCGCGTCGCTGCGGTCCCACCTCCCACAGCACTCGGGGGAGGACGCTGCAACCGAGGCCGTGACGGTGCTTCCCCTCACCCCGGTGATCGTGGTGCTCGTTCTCGACGGCGGTGTCGAACAAGCTCACAGGGCAAGACTCATCGCGCTCGCAGAGGACGGGCCAGACCTCGGCGTGCACATGGTCTGGGTCGCAGACAGAGTTGAACGAGTGCCAGCGGCCTGCCGTACGTTTGTCGAAGTGGGTGCGCCCGACGACACGAGCCCGGCCACGGTCAACTTTGTCAGGCAGCGCGATCGTGTGCCGCTCACTCGGATGGAACAGCTCGACGCGGAAACCGCAGCGATGCTCGCCCGAGCTGTAGCGCCGGTCGACGACACCGCCGCCCGAGCTCTCGACGAAAGCGACCTGCCACGTGCTGTGAACCTGCGAGAGGTGCACGGGGTCGATCTGCTCGGGGGCGGATCGCCGCTGCTGCAAAACTGGGAGCGATCAGGCAGCCTCGTGCGTGACTGGCGCGCGGGGGAGGAGCGCGCGCCAGTGTCGCTCGCCGCCGTCGTGGGACAGGGCGCCGAGGGCCCAGCGATCCTCGACCTGCGCACGCACGGGCCGCACGCGCTGGTCGGCGGCACAACAGGCGCAGGGAAATCCGAATTTCTGCAGAGCTGGATTATGAGCCTTGCCGCTAATGTCAGCCCCGACCGTCTCACGTACCTGCTTGTCGATTACAAGGGTGGTGCTGCGTTCGCCGAATGCGTCGATCTTCCGCACACCGTCGGGCTCGTGACGGATCTCTCGCCATACCTCGTGAGGCGTGCGCTCACCTCATTGCGGGCCGAGCTGCGTCGGCGAGAAGAACTCCTCGCTGAGCACGGCGCGAAAGACCTCATCACCATGGAGCAGCGGTCTGACCCTGCCGCGCCCCCTGTGCTGGTCATCGTCATCGACGAGTTCGCGGCGCTCGCGAGCGATGTGCCGGAGTTCGTTGACGGGGTGATCGATGTCGCCCAGCGTGGCCGGTCGCTTGGGCTCCACCTCGTGATGGCGACACAGCGGCCAGCCGGGGTGGTCACCGATAATCTCAGAGCAAACACCAACCTGCGGATCGCCCTGCGCATGGCCGATGAGGCGGACTCCGGGGACGTGCTCGGGGTCCCAGACGCGGCACTCTTCGACGCGGAAACACCCGGCAGGGGTGCGATGAAAGTTGGGCCCGGGCGGGTGGAGCACTTCCAGACGGGATATCTCGGCGGCCGGGCAAGTGCCGCGCCCCGCCTCCCGCGTCTCGAGGTGCGCTCTCTCGGGCTCGTTGAGGGGGAGCCCTGGAGCATTCCAGGCGAACCGCAGTCTGGCGGGCCGCGACCGGTGGCGCGCGCTGCTCGCGATATCGAACGCCTCCGCGACGCTCTCGTCGGAGCCGCGACTGCTGGCGGCATTGCAGTGCCCCGAAAGCCTTGGCTGCCGACCCTCCCAGCGCTCCTCCCACTCGACGCGGTACTCCCGCGCCCAGCGCACGCGGAAGTTGGAGCTACCGGGATCGCGCAGCCTGGCGGCTTACCCGTTGGGCTGATTGATCTGCCTGAGACGCAAGCGCAGGAGCCAGTGCGCATCGATCTCGACGTGATGGGAAACCTTGCGATCTTTGGCGCGAGCGGTACGGGGAAGACAACATCGCTCCTCACGATCGCGGCAGCGGCGAGCGCGGCTGCGAACGCCGACGGCGTGCATATCTACGGCATCGATGCGGCCGGCGGCAATCTGGATCCGCTCGCCCCGCTGCCGACGGTCGGCGCGGTCGCGCAGCTCGGCGACGGTGAACTCACACAGCGGGTCATCCGACATGTCTGGGAGGTGGTGAACGATCGCAGCGCCCGGTTCGCCGCCGCCAGGGCGAACAGCCTCGCCGCCTACCGCGCCACCGGCGGTGAACGCGCCGCGGGCGAGGCAAGGGTGGTGCTCCTCATCGACGGGTTCTCAGCGCTCACCGAGGCCATCGAGGGTTTCGGTGAACGCGGCGTCGCAGCGACCCAGCTCGCCGAAATCATGCGTGCTGGGCGCGCCGTCGGGGTGCACGTCGTGCTCACCGCCGAGCGTTCCGCTGCACTGTCCAGCGCGCTCGCCGCGAGCGTGCAGGAGCGCCTCGTCTTACGTCTCGCCTCACCCAACGACTACTCGTATCTCGACGTGAGGGCCGAGGTGCTCGAATCTGCTGGCCCAGGGAGGGGAGTGTTCGCTGGGCAACAGAACGAGATTCAACTCGCCTTCGCCGGAGAGACGCCGGCGCTCGCGGATCAGGCGGCCGCGCTGGAGCGGCTCGCGGAGCGCCTCGGCTCAGGCGACCTTGTGGCTGCGCCGCGGATTCGAAACGCACCCGATCGCATCGCCCTCGCTGACTTGCCCGCCGAGGACGAGGGTCTCCCTGTCTTCGGCATCGACACTCGCACGCTGCGGGCCGTCGGTATGCCGCACGCTGGCCTCGGTGTCATTGCAGGGCCGCCGGGCGCCGGGCTGTCCACAGCGACGCGGAGCTGCGCCATCGCGGTTGAGCGGTGGGCGGCGGCGCGCGGCGAGCAGGTGGATCGCGTACTGCTCAGCTTCGATTCGGGTTCGGGCACGCACGCGGACCCGCTCGACTGGGAGCATGTGGCGCGAGGTGCGGCCGCGGTTGGGGAGCTTGCGCGGCGCCTGGTCATCGCTCTCGGCGGGAGGCCGCATCAGGCATCGCCAGCGTTCACCGGGCTGCTCGGCGGCGGCGTCGCGCCTGATCCGGTTCCTGTGGGGGCAACGCAGGCCGTGCCGGAAGCACCGCTGGAGTTCCCGCTGCCTGGCCGCCGCGGCGTGATCGTCGTCGAGCGTCCAGGCGATGCCGAGGAGAGCGACGCGCTGCCCCAGCTCATCGCGCTCGCGAAGGCCGCACGCCGTGCGAGTGTGCTGGTGCTATTCGAGTTTGAGTTGGGCGGCGGCGGATCGTGGGATCTCCTTGCGGCGCTGAAACAGCCGAACTGGGGTCTTGCGCTGCAGCCCGATGAGAACGAGCCGCAGACGCCGTTCCGGGAGACGTTCGGCAGGGTTTCTCGAGCGGCCTTTCCGCCCGGCAGAGGATTCGCTGTCGTACGCGGCACGGCCACACCCGTGCACGTGGCGCTGCCGGTGCGCGGAGCGGGCGCTAGGCGGAACGGGCGATGAGCGCCGTGGCGATCGCGGCGATGCCCTCGCCTCGGCCGGTGAAGCCGAGCCCGTCGGACGTGGTCGCGCTGAGAGACACTGGGGCACCAACGAGTTCGGTCATCACTCGCTGAGCCTCCGCACGCCGCGGCGCGAACTTTGGCCGGTTTCCGACGATCTGCACTGAGACGTTCACTGGGCGAAACCCGTTCTCTGCGAGCAGCGCGAGGGCGAGTCGCACAAAGCCAGTGCTCGCAGCGTCTTTGGTGCCGGGCTCGTCGACACCGACGAGGCCCCCAATATCTCCGAGCCCTGCTGCCGCGAGCAGTGCGTCGACGACGGCGTGGCAGACCGCATCGCCGTCACTGTGGCCGGAGAGCCCAACCTCGCCGGGCCAGTCAATGCCGGCGAGGCGGAGCGGGGATCCCTCATCGAAAGCGTGCACGTCGAAGCCGGTGCCGACGCGGATATCGGGCAGAGTGGTCATTGACTGTTTCCCGTCTCGGTGGTGAGCAGCGCTTCGAGGAGCATGAGATCGCCTGGGACCGTGAGCTTGTGGGCGAGCATGTCGCCGGCGACGACCCTTACCGTGCCGCCGGCGCGCTGCACGACCTCCGCGTCATCGGTTGGGCCGTTCTCCGACGAGTCAGGCGCTGCGGATCCGAGCCTGTCGTGTGCCGCGGCCAGCTGCTCCCGCAGGAACCCCTGCGGGGTTTGCACCGCGACCAGCGGAGAACGATCGACCGTCTCGTGGACGATGCCGCCCTCCCCGACGCGCTTGAGCGTGTCTGCGACGGGGAGCGCAGGAATGACCGAGTCGCCTGTGCGTGCGACCTCGGCGGCGACGCGCTCGAACAGTGTGCGGGGAGCGAGCGGCCGTGCCGCGTCGTGCACGAGCACTACGTTGGCCGTGTCATGGAGCGCATCGATCCCGAACCGCACAGACTCGTGACGTTCGCGGCCGCCCGGGGTGACCGATATCTCCCAGAGCGATCCGGGCTCGACCGTCGCCGAGACGAGCGAGAGCGTTTCGGCAGCGAGCGCTTCTGGCACGACGATTACGAGGTGGCCGCCGTGTGGCAGCGCGGTGATCGTAGACACACAGTGTTCGATGAGCGTGCTCCCCTGCAGCTCAACGAAGGCCTTGGGCTTGCCGGCACCGAGTCGCTCGCCGCGCCCGGCGGCCACCAGTACGATGCCGAGCGTTGACAGGGCGTGCGGGGCGTCGCTGGAAAGCTCGTGCTCGTGAACGCTGATCATGTTGCAAGCGTACCGGCAGGTCTTATTCGCACTGGTGAGCTATTCTTGAGGACTACCCGAGCGAGAGCATCCGCCGGAACATCTGAATAGACATCTCAATATCCAGGAGGACACCGTGAAGATTGATCTTGCCATGCTGCGAGGGCTTGAGCGTGAGAGGGAGATCCCTTTCGAGGAGCTCGCCGAGATCATCGAGCAGGCGATCCAGACTGCATATGTGCGGCACGCTGAAAATCAGGGCCTTCCCGTTCCCCCCACCGAGGACGTGCGCGTCACCCTCGATCGGCGGAGCGGTGAGATCTCCGTGCTCGTGCCAGAGCACGACGACGAAGACAATGTGATTGGCGAGGCCTACGTCACGACCGACGAGTTCGGCCGTGTTGCGTCGAGCGCCGCAAAGCAGGTCATCAACCAGCGCCTGCGCGACCTGTCGGATGACGCAGTTCTCGGACAGTTCAAGGACAAGGAAGGCCAGGTCGTCTCTGGTGTAATCCAGCAGGGCCCAAACCCTCGCATGGTGCACATCGACCTTGGTGAGGTTGAGGCGATCTTGCCACCAGAAGAGCAGGTGCCAGGCGAAGACTATGCGCACGGAACCCGCGTTCGCGTGTATGTGACGAGCGTGTCGAAGGGGCTGAAGGGCCCCCAGATCGTTGTTTCCCGCACCCACCCAGGCCTCGTTCGGAAGCTGTTCGAACGTGAGGTTCCCGAGCTTGGCGAGGGTCTCGTCGAGATCGTGTCGCTCGCCCGCGAGGCGGGACACCGCAGCAAGGTTGCCGTGCGCGCGAAGCAGGCAGGCATCAATGCGAAGGGCACCTGCATCGGCGAGATGGGGAGCCGCGTGCGCGCCGTTATGAGCGAGCTTGGCGAAGAGAAGATCGACATTGTCGACTACTCGCCTGAGCTGCCCAAGTTCGTCGCGAACGCGCTGTCGCCCGCAAAGGTGACCGACGTCTTCATGATCAACGAAACGCTCAAGCAGGTGCGGGCGCTCGTTCCCGACTTCCAGCTGTCGCTCGCGATCGGCAAGGAGGGCCAGAACGCCCGCCTCGCCGCAAAACTCACGGGCGCGAAGATCGATATTCAGCCAGATTCGATCATGAATGATTGAGTCCTAGGGCGAAGAAACTCAGTCGCATTACCCAGGCATACCCCAAACAAAGGGGATGCCTGGGTATGTGCGCAGCGGGAAGCTGGTAAGATGGATCCGATTCGGACTTGCGTTGCCTGTCGGACACGGGCAACGCGCGCGGAACTCCTTCGTTTGGTGGTGCGTGACGGTCATCTGTTTATCGATGACCGTGCTGTGCTGCCAGGACGAGGCGCTTGGGTGCACGAGACCGCAGAGTGCTTGAATCTTGCAGTGCAGCGTGGGACCTTCACGCGGGCACTTAGGGTGTCGGGGAAGCTCGACGCTCACCCACTAGAGAACAGGCTGAAAATGCTGATGGACAAGTAATGAGCGGCTCACAATGAGACCCGTCCGGTAATTTTGGTTCTCGCCTGTCTGGCGTGAACCCAGACAGGAGAAAAGTGGCTAACCCACGCGTAAGTGAGATCGCTAAAGAGCTCGGTATCGAGAGCAAAAAAGCGGTTGAGATTTTGAATGATGAACTGAATGAGTTCGTCAAAACCCCGTCCTCGACGATCATGCCGCCGACTGTGCGCAAGCTCAAGGCATTCGTCAAGGACCATCCGGAGCTCGTCAAGAGCGACGATGCTGCTGCTGAGGCCGCACCGGCCAAGGCCGCCGCGCCGAAGAAGCCAGGCGCACCAAAGCCCGCACGTCCGGGAGCTCCGAAGCCCGGCGCTCCGGCTCCTGCACCCGCGGCCGCTGAGGCTCCCGCAGTAGCAGAGCCGAAGGAAGCACCTGCTCCCGCGGCTCCCGCAGCACCAGAGACGGCTACGCCGGCTCCTGCTGCGCCAGCAGCGAAGGGCGAAGCGGCTTCCGCCGCGAAGCCTGCCGACGCGAAGCAGAGTGACGCAAAGCCGACTGACGCGAAGCCAGGAGCTGCGAAGCCCGGTGCTGCGAAGCCAGGCGGCCCGCGTCCGGGCAACAACCCATTCGCTTCGAGCCAGGGCATGGGCATTCCTCGCCCACCCAGGCCAGGAAACAACCCGTTCGCGGCAAACCAGGGCATGGGCGGCAACCGTCCGAACCCCGGTAACATCCCGCGCCCCGCGGCCCCGCGCCCCGGCGGCCAGGGTGGCCCAGGCGGACGTCCCGGTGGCGCACCGCGTCCCGGCGGCGCACCCCGTCCCGGCGGTGCTCCGCGTCCCGGCGGCGCAGGCGGCGGCTTCAACCGTCCAGGCGGCGGCCCAGGCGGTGCCGGTGGTCCCGGTGGCGGTTTCGGCGCTCCTCGCCCAGCCGGTGGCTTTGCCGGACGCGGTCGTGGTGGCCGTGGTGCTGGCACTGCCGGCGCATTCGGCCGTGGCGGCTCCAAGAGCAAGGCACGAAAGTCGAAGCGGGCGAAGCGCGCAGAATTCGAGATGCGTGAGGCGCCGTCACTTGGCGGCGTAAGCGTACCTCGCGGCAACGGCTCCACGCAGATTCGTCTGCGCCGTGGCGCCTCGCTGTCTGACTTCGCGGACAAGATCGACACGAGCGCATCGAACCTCGTTACCGTCCTCTTCCACCTCGGTGAGATGGCGACGGCGACTGAGTCGCTCGATCAGGCAACGTTCGAGATCCTCGGTGACGAGCTGGGCTACAAGATCCAGATCGTCTCGCCGGAGGACGAGGACCGCGAGCTCCTCGAAGGCTTCTCCATCGACATCGATGCTGAGTACGCCGAAGAGGGCGACGACGTGCTGCAGCCGCGTCCGCCTGTTGTCACCGTTATGGGTCACGTTGACCACGGTAAGACCCGACTGCTCGACGCGATCCGCAAGGAAAACGTTGGCGGCGGCGAGGCCGGCGGCATCACCCAGCACATCGGTGCGTACCAGGTGCACACCGAGCACGAAGGTCTCGACCGCGCGCTCACGTTCATCGATACACCGGGTCACGAGGCGTTCACCGCCATGCGTGCCCGTGGCGCGCAGGTTACCGACATCGCGATCCTCGTGGTCGCAGCTGATGACGGAATCATGCCGCAGACGATCGAGGCGCTCAACCACGCACAGTCGGCGAATGTGCCGATCGTTGTCGCGGTGAACAAGATCGATAAGGAAGGCGCGAACCCCGAAAAGGTTCGTCAGCAGCTCACCGAGTTCGGTCTCGTTTCTGAGGAGTGGGGCGGCGACGTGATGTTCGTCGACGTCTCGGCAAAGAACAATGTCGGCATCGCCGAACTGCTCGAAGCCGTGCTCCTCACTGCAGACGCCGGTCTCGACCTGCGTGCGAACCCTGACAAGGAAGCTCGCGGCGTCGCAATTGAGGCGAAGCTCGATAAGGGCCGTGGCTCGGTTGCAACCGTGCTCATCCAGTCGGGTACGCTCCGTGTCGGCGACGCAATCGTTGCCGGTACCGCATACGGACGCGTTCGCGCGATGCACGACGAGAACGGCGACCCCGTACTCGAGGCACTGCCGTCACGCCCCGTCCAGGTTCAGGGTCTGTCTTCGGTGCCTCGCGCCGGTGACAACTTCATCGTGACCTCCGAGGACCGCACCGCGCGTCAGATCGCTGAGAAGCGTGAGGCAGCGGAGCGCAACGCAATGCTGGCGAAGGCTCGCAAGCGCATCAGCCTCGAAGAGTTCACGAAGGCGCTTGAGGATGGCAAGGTTGAGTCGCTCAACCTCATCATCAAGGGTGACGTGTCGGGTGCCGTTGAGGCACTTGAAGAGTCGCTCATGAAGATCGAGGTGGACGATTCGGTCCAGCTGCGCATCCTGCACCGCGGCGTCGGCGCGATCACCGAGTCGGATGTGGATCTTGCCACGATCGACAACGCGATCGTCATCGGCTTCAACGTGCGCCCCGACGTCAAGGCTCGCGAGCGCGCTGCGCGCGAGGGCATCGACATCCGGTTCTACAACGTCATCTACAACGCGCTTGATGACATTGAGGCATCGCTCACGGGCATGCTCAAGCCGGAATACGAAGAGGTCCAGTCGGGCGTCGCGGAGATCCGCGAGGTCTTCCGCTCCTCGAAGATCGGCAACATTGCCGGTGTCATCGTGCGTTCGGGAACGATCACGCGCAACGCCAAGGCACGCGTCATCCGCGAGGGCGTCGTCATCGCCGATGGTCTTGCCATCGAGTCGCTGCGTCGCTTCAAGGACGATGTCACTGAGGTGAAGACGGACTTCGAGGCTGGTATCGGCCTCGGCAAGTTCAACGACATCCAGCCCGGTGATGAGATCGAGACCACCGAAATGGTCGAGAAGCCGCGCGGCTAACGCGTAGCTGAGTGCGAGAGGCCGGGGGAGCGAAAGCTTCCCCGGCCTCTCGCGTATCTGTGGGCCGTCGTCGCGACTCGCCCGGCAGGCGGAGCTGGAGCGAACGGAGGCGGGAGCCGCACGCCTTCGCCCCTATGCTCGAAGCATGAACGATCCAGAACTTGTTACTCGCGTCCGGGCCCTCGTGGAGACGATGTACGGCGGATACCTCGGAGGCGACCGCTCCGCAATCGACCAGCTCCTCGACGCTGAACTTACGATGTTTGACTCTGCGAGCGCCCCGCTGATCTCCGGCATGGACGAGCTCAACGCGGTGCGAGCGGGGCGGGGCGCGGGCGACGACGCTGCGCCGGCGCAGACTGAGACTGCACTCGTCCCCGGCCTCTTCACCGCGCGTCGCATCGGCGACGTGATCTCGGCGACGTGGTGGCTGCGGATCGACGCTGTCGACGCGGACGGCGCTCCGATTGTTCCCGAGGTTGTCCGAAACTCCGCGATCTTGCTGGACACTGATGGTCCGCTCCGGATCATCCAGCTCCACGAGGGCGTCGTGCAGCACTTCGGCGGCCCGGTCACTACCGGGCTTCCTGAGTTCTAAGACGCCCTGAGTGCAGCGGTGAACGCGTCGACGCGGGTAGGCTTGAGCTATGAGTAATCCACGTGCAGGTAAGGTCGCGGAGCGGATCCACCAGATCATCGCCCGCCGACTTGATAAGGGTCTCCGCGATCCGCGGCTCGGTTTCGTCACCATTACCGAGGTGCGTGTGACGGGGGACCTGCAGAACGCGAGTGTGTTCTACACGGTCTACGGTGACGATGCGACTCAGCGGGACACCGCGGCTGCGTTGAAAGCGGCGACGGGCATGCTCCGCAGTGAAGTGGGCAAGCAGCTGGGGACGCGGTTGACACCGACGCTCGAGTTCTTGCACGATGAACTGCCAGCTTCCGCTGACCACCTCAATGAGCTGCTCGCTGAGGCGCAGCGCCGCGACGACGCTGCGCGAGAGCTCGCTGTTGGTGCGAACTACGCGGGAGACGCAGACCCGTATGAGAAGCCCAGAAGCGAAGACGACGAGGACGATCTCGATGACGACCTCGATGAGGAAATTGACGATGATTTCGACGAGGAAGATGAAGACGGCCTCGACGAAGAAGAGCTGAAGGACGACGAAGATCGTTCGTAGCGAATCCTCAACGCGCAACGCCCCTCGGAACTTCCGAGGGGCGTTGCGCGTTGAGGCGTCCGGCTAGCGGGCCACCTCGTTCTCCTCACCGGGCTCAACGAGGCTCCCGAGGGTCAGGCCGCCACCGGTCGAACCGTCGGTGAGGTCGCGGGTGGCGCGGAGGGCCCGGCCTGCGAATCCGGAGCGGAGATTCACCCGATCCCACTGCTCGTCCATGATGAACACGGTCTCCGTCGATTTGATGCAGTCCCACTGAGCGAGATTTGTCGCGACGAGCTCGTGTATGGCCGCAACGTCTGCCGCCCGCACAAGCAGCATGCCGTCGTGCTGCCCCGCAGTGACTGCGAAGTACTCGAGCTCCTGCACCGATGGGAGCCGCTCGCGGAACTCCTGCCACCGCTGCTGTTTGAGTGAGACGAACACGAGCGCAGCGACGCCGAACCCGGCAGCGCGAAAGTCGAGGGTCGCCGTGAATCCGGTGATGACGCCGGCTTCGACCAGCGCATCGTATCGTTGGTACGCGTTTGACCGGGAAACCCCCAATTGCTCTGCGAGAGCCGCGATCGAGAGCCTGCCATTGCGGCGGAGCAGGTCGACCATTTGTATGTGTGTGTCGTCAAGTTGCATTCTGTCTACACCAGCGATTCTTTCTCGACTCATATTTGGATCTATTGCGCACATACTCGCATAGAAGAGGACATATTTCGTCCTCATGTTCTTGAGTTGACACAATAATCGCGGATCGCGTAACTTCTGTAAAGAGTTATCCAACGCGGGATGGCACAATATGGAGGCCACACATGAAGCACTCGATGAAGCGCGTCTTCGCAGTAACTGGGTTGGTTGCTGCTGCTGCGCTTGCACTTTCTGGCTGCGCAGGCAGCGCAGACAACGGAACGGGTTCGGCGGGTGAGGGCGGGAAGTCGATCGTCGTTGACGCATCCTTCGACCTCAAGACCGCAGACCCGGGTCGCCAGTACGAGACGACCGGTTCGATCGTCGCGAAGGCGCTCTACGAAACGCTGCTCACCTTCGAAGGCGAAGACGTCACGAAGCCCATCGACGGGCTCGCAAGCTACGAGATGAACGCCGACAACACGGTACTCACCCTCACGATGAAGCCGGGAGCCAAGTTCTCCGACGGCTCCGACGTCACCGTTGACGATGCAGTGTTCTCCCTGACGCGAGTCCAGGGCATGCTCGGCAACCCCTCGTTCCTGCTCGATGGTGTCACCGTCGAGAAGACCGGCGATGACACGCTCACGCTCACCTCGGAGAACCCGAACCCGGCGCTGCCGTTCATCCTGCCGAACCCGGCGCTTTCGGTCGTCAACCAGGAGGTCGTTGAGGCCAACGGCGGCTCCGCGGACGAGTCTGACAGCGCAGAGGCATTCCTCAACGGCGAGTCCGCGGGCTCGGGCCCGTACACGCTCGAATCGTTTGACGCGGCAGCTCAGGTCGTATTCAAGGCGAACCCCGAGTACACGGGCGACAAGCCAGCGTATGATCGCGTCGTCCTCCGCAACGTTGAGGGCCCGACGCAGAAGCTCAACGTGGAGAAGGGCGAGTCGCAGGTCGCGCTCGATCTCAACCCCGACCAGGTTGCCGAACTCTCGGGCGCTGACGTCAAGGTCGTCTCGAACCCGTCGCGCTACATGATCTTCCTGCTGCTCAACCAGAACCCTGAGGTCAGCGACATCACCAGCAACCCGGACTTCCTTGAGGCTGTCAAGCTCGGACTTGACTACGACAAGATCGTTGCCCTTGCAGGTGAAGGCTCGGTTCGCCCCGGCGGCCCGATTCCCTCGCTGTTCGTTGGCGCGATTGACGCGAAGCAGGGTAACCAGCGCGACGTCGACGCAGCGAAGGCTTCGCTCGCAAAGTCGGGCTACGCCGGCGAGAAGGTCACGCTGAACTTCCCGAACGACATCACGGTCCAGGGCCTGTCACTGCAGAACGTTGCTGAGGCCGTGCAGGCACAGCTCAGCGAGGTCGGCATCGAGGTCACCCTCGCACCGGCTCCCGTGGCGACCGAGCTCGACGCGTACCGCAACGGCACCGAGACCATCGGTCTCTGGTACTGGGGCCCCGACTTCCCGGACGCATCGAACTACACCGTGTTCTCCCCTGGTGAGCTTGTCGGCCTGCGCTCCGGCTGGGCTGCTGATGCCAACCCGAAGGTCACCGAACTCTCGAACGCTGCGAAGGCTGCGACGGGTGAAGACCGCGCCCCGGCATACGAGGCGTGGCAGGACGAGCTGAACGCGAGCGGACCCTTCGTGCCGCTGCTGCAGCCCGCCCAGAACGTGGTCACGTCGCCGTCGATCGAGTCGATCACGACGAACCCCGTGTGGACAGTGGATCTTGCCCTCATCAAGTAACAACAGCACCGTCGCGATTCGGACGGCCGAGCGTACCTCACGGCGGGGGCTTCCCCCGTTCGTGAGGTACGTGGCCGTCCGCCTCGGCCTGACGGTTTTGCTTATGGTTGGGGTGACGATCGTCACCTTCGTGCTCACCAACCTCGTGCCTGCCGATCCCGTGCAGGCCGCGCTCGGTGAGCAGGCCGCCGCGAACCCAGAGATCGTCGCGAAGTTCCGCGCCGAGAACGGGCTCGATCAGCCACTCATCGTGCAGTACTTCACGTATCTCGGCAACGTGCTGCAGGGCAACCTCGGCGTCTCAACGCAGACGCGCGTGCCCGTCGCAGACGAGCTCGCCGCAGCGTTCCCTGCGACCATCGAACTCGCGCTCTCCGCGATCGTGTTCTCGGCGATCATCGGCATCGGCCTCGGCCTCTGGGCTGCGCTCAAGCGCCGCACCTTTGTCGACCAGGTGATCCGCGTTGTGAGCCTCATCGGCCTGAGCTGGCCAACCTTCTGGCTCGCGCTCGTCGTCTACTACGTCTTCTTCTTCGTGCTCGGGATCTTCCCCGGTTCTGGCCGGCTCGACCCGACGGCAATCGCGCCGCCGCACGTCACCGGCCTGTACACGGTCGACTCCGTACTTTCCGGCCAGTGGGGCACCTTCTGGGACGCCCTCTACCACCTCGTGCTGCCTGCCTCAGTGCTCGCGCTCTACACGATCGGTCTGCTCACCCGCTTCGCGCGCTCCGCGGTGCTCGAGGTGCTCGACATGGACTACGTGAAGGCCGCAACCGCGAAGGGGCTCCCGCGCCGCACGGTGGTCTTCGGCTACGTCCTGCGGGGCGCGATGGTGCCGATCATCACCGTTCTTGGGCTCGCATTTGGCTCCCTGCTTTCGGGAACAGTGCTCGTCGAGAAGGTGTACTCGTGGCACGGGCTCGGGGAATACTCCTTCTCCGCCGCCACGAAGCTTGACCTGCCAGCCATCATGGGCGTCGGCCTCATCGTCGGCGTCGTCTACATCGGCCTGAACTTCCTCGTCGACGTGCTGTACGGGGTCATCGACCCGAGAGTGAGGGTCTCATGAGCACCGATATTCTGGCCGAGCGCGCCAAGCGGCGCCGCTGGCTGAAGATCGCTCCGGCGTTCCGCACGCCACTCGCCATCACGGGTGTCTCCATCGCACTCATTTGGCTGGTCATCGCAATCTTTGCGCCGGTGATCGCCCCGCACGATCCGCTCGCGCAGGCGTTCGATCGCCTGCAGCCGCCGAGCGCCGAGCACCTGTTCGGCACGGACGCGGTTGGCCGTGACGTGCTGAGCCGCGTCGTGAGCGGTGCGCGCATCTCGATGCCGCTCGCGCTGTCGCTCGTCGTTGCGTCGATGATTGTCGGCGGCACGCTCGGCGCGATCGCCGGGTACTTCGGCAAGGTCGTCGACGAAGTGATCATGCGCATCGCAGACCTCGTGTTTGCGTTCCCCACGATCATCCTCGCAATGGTCATCACTGCGGCCCTCGGCCCGAGCCTCACGAACGCGGTGATCGCGATGCTCATCGTCTCGTGGCCAGCATACGCACGTGTGACGCGCTCGCTCGTGCTGTCCGCGCGCACGCAGGAGTATGTCGTCGCTGGCAGGTTGCTGGGCAATGGCCCGTTCACCTCGCTCCGCCGCGACATCTTGCCGAACGTGCTGTCGCCGGTATTCGTACTCGCGATGCTCGACGTTGGCACAGCGATCCTGCTGCTCGCCGGGCTGAGCTTCCTAGGTCTCGGCGCGACACCGCCGACGCCAGACTG
Source organism: Leucobacter komagatae (assembly GCF_000834055.1). GTDB lineage: Bacteria > Actinomycetota > Actinomycetes > Actinomycetales > Microbacteriaceae > Leucobacter > Leucobacter komagatae_A. The sequence continues at coordinate 61,047 of NZ_JXSQ01000007.1, read as the reverse complement.
GGGTGCGATGGTCTCCGACGGCGTGCAGCAGTTCTCGTCGTGGTGGATCGCGGCCTTCCCTGGCCTCGCGATCTTCACCGTCGTGATGGCGTTCAACTTCATTGGGGATTCGCTGCGCGACTCCCTCGATCCGCGCGCACAGGACGCGGTGCAGGGGAGGGCAATGTGAGCCACACACCAGTGACCCACGACGGCGCACGCGAAGTGTCGGTCGAAGACGGTCTCGCGATCCGCGACCTCACGATCTCGATCGGTGAGCGAGAGATCCTGCACGGGATATCGCTCGATCTCATCCCGGGCCAGATCACCGGCCTCGCGGGGGAGTCCGGATCGGGCAAGTCGATCACCGGGCTCGCGATGCTCGGGCTGCTGCCGGCAAACGCGCGCACGGGCGGCGAGATCCGGTTCGGCGGGCGCAACCTGCTCACGCTTCCCGAGCGCGAGCTCGGCAAGATCCGCGGGCAGCGCATCGGCATGGTGTTCCAAGACCCGACCGCGAGCCTCCACCCGATGCTCACGATCGAGCGGCAGCTCACCGATCACCTGCGCGCCCACACTGGCGTTTCGAAGGCCGAAGCGCGCGTGCGTGCGCTTGAAGCGCTTGAAAAGGTCAAGGTGCCGATGCCGGAGACCGCGCTGAAGAAGTACCCGCACCAGTTCTCAGGCGGGCAACTGCAGCGCATCGCGATCGCGGTCGCGATCATCTGCGAGCCGAGCATCCTCATCGCCGACGAACCGACGACCGCTCTCGACGTCACCGTGCAGGCCGGCGTGCTGCGCCTGCTGCGTGGGCTGTGCGACGAGCTCGGTCTCGCGGTCATGCTCATCACGCACGATCTCGGCGTCATGTCGAGTCTCGCGGACAGGATCGCCGTGCTGCGGCAGGGCGAGATCGTCGAGGAGGGCACCCGCTACGACGTGCTGCGCAACCCGCAGCACGAGTACACGCGCGCGCTCATCGACGCGCTGCCGAGCCACGAGGGCGCCGGCGCCGGCGCCATCGAGGACGCCCAGAACGAGGAGGAAGCGCGCAATGACTGAGCAGAACGCTTCGGCGGCTAGGCAGCCGCTGCTACGCCTTGACGAGCTGTCCGTGCAGTACAAGCTGCCAGGGCGCGGTGTGCTCACCGCGGTCAACGGGGTCAGCTTCGAACTCGAGACGCAACAGGTCCTCGGCCTCGTTGGTGAGTCGGGCTGTGGGAAGTCGACCCTCGCGCGCGCCGTGTGCGGGCTCGAGCCGATCCACTCCGGCAGTATCCGGTTCAACGGTGCCCCGATTCGCACCCTCGGCATGCGCACCCGCCCCAAGGAGCTGCTGCGCATCCAGATGGTGTTCCAGAACCCGTACGCCTCGCTGAACCCGCGGCGTACGGTCGGGTCGCAGATCGCCGACGGGCTGCGGATCAACCCGCAGAAGGACTCGTGGTCTGTCGCGGGGCTCCTCGACGAAGTCGAGCTGCCGAGCGACGTGCAGAGCCGATTCCCGCACCAGTTCTCTGGTGGGCAGCGGCAGCGCATCGCGATCGCCAGGGCAATCGCCTCCGGCCCGCAGCTGCTCATCGGTGATGAACCCATCGCGTCGCTCGACGCGAGCCTGCAGGCGAAGGTGGCGAGCCTCATGCGCCGGCTGGCGCTCGAATCCGGTGCGTCGATGCTGTTCATCAGCCACGATCTCGCGGTCGTGCGAACCATCGCGGACGACATCGCGGTGATGAACAAGGGCGAGATCGTCGAGCACGGCCCCGTCGAACAGGTGTGGCGTTCCCCGCGGGATCCATACACGCAGCGCCTCCTCGCCGCGATTCCGGCAGTCGACGGCCTCGGCACGCTGCCTGGCCTTCCCGACGCCGCGTAACGGTACCTAGGGCAGCCGCAGCCGCCCCTCGAACTCAACGATGAGCCCATCGGCGACGAGTGAGTCGAGGGCCCGCTGCGGCTGCTCCGGTTCGCGGACCGACCCATCCGCCGCGGCCGCGAGCGCCTCGTCCTGGGTTACCGCCGCTGTGGCGGATCGCATGAGCTCCATGATCCGCCCGCGTACCTGTCTGTCGCTGCCCGCGAACGCCGCCTGCTTCGGTCGCTTCTGTGGAGCATTGTCAGGGTAGCCCGCGCCGCGCCACTCACAGAGATCGGCGATCGGGCAGTCTCCGCAGCGCGGCGCTCTCGCCGTGCACACAATCGCTCCCAGCTCCATCGCCGCGGCGTTGAACACCGCCGCGGCCTCCCGATCCGCTGGGAGCAAGGCCGACATGTCATCGAGGTCTCGAGGAGCAGGCATGCCGGCGGCGGCACGGCCGTGCACAACCCTTGCGATGACACGCCTCGTGTTCGTGTCGACGACCGGGTGCGTGTCACCGAACGCGAAAGCTGCCACCGCGCGCGCCGTATACGGGCCGACGCCCGTGAGCGCGAGCAGCGCGTCGACATCGGCTGGCACCTCGTCACCGTGCTGCTCAGCGATCTCGACCGCGGCGCGATGCAACCAGAGCGCGCGCCGCGGGTAGCCGAGCCGCTTCCATGCTCGCACCGCCTCGCCAGGCTCGTCCGCCGCGAGTGCCGATGGGGTCGGCCAGCGCTCCATCCACTCGAGCCAGTGGGGGATCACGCGATCCACCTGAGTCTGCTGTGACATGAATTCGGAGACGAGCACGCCCCAGGCCGTCGTCTCGGGTGCGCGCCACGGCAGGTCGCGTGCCTCACGCTCGAACCACTCGTTGAGCGCGCGGCTCAGCTCGGGTGTCTGCTGCCTTGGTGTTTCGCCTATTGTCACCCCACGAGTCTATGAGCCCGGGCCGACGGTGAGCCCCGCTGACGTTAGGCTGGTGGGGTGACGTTTGAAGAGATGCCGCAGGGCGCTATCCTGCTTGTCGACAAGGTCGAGGGCTGGACAAGCCACGACGTCGTAGCGAAGACCCGTCGAGCGCTCGGAACGAAGAAAGTCGGGCACGCGGGCACACTCGATCCGATGGCCACGGGCCTCCTCGTGCTCGGAGCAGGCCCTGCGACGCGACTGCTCACGCACCTCGTCGGCCTCGATAAGACCTACACCACAACGATCCGCCTCGGTCAGTCGACCGTCACGGACGACAGGGAGGGCGATATCACCGCGACGGCGACCCCCGGGTCGGTCGCAGCCGTCTTCGCCCAGCCTGAACTCATCGCCGCTGGCGTCGCGAAGCTTACGGGGGCCATCGAGCAGTCCCCGAGCGCCGTGAGCGCTATCAAGGTAGACGGCAAACGCGCCTACGATCGGGTGCGAGCTGGCGAGGACGTGGTGTTGAAGAAGCGCCCAGTGACGATCCACGCGTTTGAGATCGGTGAACCACGACTCGTGAGCGTTGCCGGACCCGACGGTGACCCAATTAACGTCATCGACATCGATGCGGTCGTGCGCTGTTCCACGGGCACCTACATTCGCGCGCTCGCGCGTGATCTTGGCGAGGACCTCGGGCTCGGAGGCCACCTCACCGCGCTGCGGCGATCAGCGGTCGGCCCATTCAGCGTCGACGACGCGACCGCGCACGCGCAGCTCGTCGGTGACGCCGAGACGCCGGGCGATCCAGGCACACTGCATGCCCCCGTGACGGTAGCTCGCGGACTCTTCTCTGAACTCACCCTGACGCCAGAGGAGGCTCGCGACCTCGCGAACGGCAAGCGGCTCGCCGTCGATCCAGAACGGCACGCGCCTGCCCCGCTCGTCGCGGCGATCCTGCCAGCCGACGCCGGGGAGCGCGGCCCGCAAGATCGGCTCGTCGGTCTCGTCGAAATCAAGGGCGGACGCAGTCGCGTCGTCACCAACTTCCCGTCGCAGGAGAGCGAGGGCGCCGCATGATTACGTGGTTCGGTTACCTGACGATTGCGGTATCGATTATCCAGGCGCTGGTGTGCGCGTTCCAAGGGTTGCGCAAGCGTGAGCCCAACGACTACACGATGGGCGCAACGCTGCTCGTCGCGCTCCTGCTCGTCGTACAAATCGTCATCTCGATCATTGCTCCGTTCGCAGGCAACCCGCCAACGGGGGACTTGCTCGAGTTTTGGATGTACCTCATCGTTGCGCTTGCCCTCCCCATCGGCGCCGGTTTCTGGGCGCTCGTTGACCGAACCCGCTTTGCGAATCTCGTGCTCGCGGTCGTCGGGCTTGCCGTAGCGGTCATGACCTACCGCATGCTCGTCATTTGGGGATGACGGGCGAGTACACTCGAAGGGTGAATAACGTGGGAAACACTGGCCAGACGGAACTGCGCAGCGAGCGGATGAGTGGGCTCGGGCGGGTGCTCATCGCCGTCTACATCATTCTTGCGATCGCGGCGACGTTCCGCTCGATCTACCAGATCCTCACGAAGTTTGACGAGGCGCCGCTTGCCTACATCCTCTCAGCGGTTTCCGGCATCGTGTACATCGTTGCGACGATTGCACTGATGCGCCGTGGTCGTGGCGTGTGGCGTCCGATCGCGTGGATCGCGCTGTCGTTCGAACTCGTTGGTGTGCTCGTCGTTGGGACACTGAGCATTGTGATGCCGCAGCTGTTTGGTCACCCGTCGGTGTGGTCATTCTTCGGGCAGGGGTACGGCTTCATTCCGCTCGTCTTGCCAGTGCTTGGCCTGATCTGGCTGTCACGCGAAACGAAGAGCGAATGATGCGCCTCGTCTCAGGCATCGACGAACTGGAGCCAAGCGACTTCGCCGCAGGCTCGGTCGTTGCCGTTGGCAAGTTCGACGGCGTGCACCTCGGGCACCGGGCGATCATCGGCTCGCTGCTGCGGAAAGCCGAAGCAGATGGCCTGCGGTCAGTGGTCTTCACGTTTGCGAACAACCCGCTGAGCTTGCTCCAACCAGAAGCGTGCCCGCAGCCACTCGCGAGTCGCGCGCAGCGACTTGAGCTCGTCGAAGCTGCGGGTGTCGACACCTGCGTCATGGTCGAATTCGACGCAGCCTTCTCCGCAATCCCGGCGCGTGAGTTTGTCGAGCGCGTGCTCGTCGAAAAGCTCAGGGTACGACACGTGCTCCTTGGGGATGACTTCAGGTTCGGGCACAGGGGCCTCGGGGATGCCGCGCTGCTGCGCGAGCTCGGACCGCAGTATGGATTCACGGTTGAGGTCGTGGAAGCTGTGGGCGACGACGAGGTTGGGGCGGTCTCCTCAACACTCATCCGCAACGCGGTGCTCGGCGGCGACATGGTGAAGGCGCGCGAGATGCTGGGGCGCTGCCACGCGGTACGAGGCGAAGTCGTCTACGGCGACGCGCGCGGACGCGAGCTGGGGTTCCCGACCGCGAATCTCGGCGGTGAGGTCGAGGGGCTCGTCCCCGCAGACGGCGTGTACGCGGGGTCCGTGCTTATCGACGGCGAAGAGCGCGACGCGGCGATCTCTGTGGGGGTGAACCTCACCTTCGAGCCAGAGGGGGAGCCGCGCGTCGAAGCGTACGTGCTTGACTTCACTGGCGACCTCTACGGGAAACAGATGGAAGTGCGGTTCGCGAAGCGGATTCGGGAGATGCTTCCGTTCAGCAGCGTCGATGCGCTGATCGCACGAATGCACGAGGATGTGGCGGAGACGCGCGACATTCTGGACAGGGTTCGCGGCAGCTAGTACCCGCCACGATCCGCCTCTCGCAAATGTGTTCGGCGTATCGGGAGCTTCGGGTGGTAGTATCGAGGCATAGTCGCGCGACGTTCGTCGAATCCCGTGTATCTCACGGTTCAGGTTCTGAAACGCGCGAGCGACTTCGTCCCGGGTATGTAAGGGACGCGCATGCTACGTGGTGCCCCAGTTCGGTGCGTCACGCGAAGATCCACCAGGAGAGCAATTGGCAAGCAGCACTGCCACCCGCCAGTCAGCTAAGCGACAGCGCTCGGCCGGCCCGCGCAAGCACGCCCACAATGAGGGCATCATCCCGCTTCTCGCGCGCGCAGTGCGGGAAGTTGAGGCTTCAGCTCAGCGGGGCAAGGCGAGCCCGCAGAACCGCACGAAGTTCCAGGTCATTGCGCTGCTGATGCGCGAGGAGCGCGCGCGCGTGAAAACCGAGGACGGTGTGAGCGATAGCGAACGCGCTGAGACGCTCAAGCGCCTCGACGGCGTTGCGTCGATCCTCGCGAAGACCGCTGCGCGTGACACGAGTCTCATCACGCTGCTCGAGCCTGGCGCGACGATCACTGAGGCTACCCGGCAGCTCAAGCGCAAGATGCTCGTGCAAGCTGGCATTGAGGTGCCAGAAGAGGCGCCGGCAGTTCCCGAACCGGTGAAGACGCTCGTGCCACCTGAGCTCGCCGAGCGTCAGGTCGAGCCAGCCGGTGTGCATTCCCGCATGCTCGCAAACCCCTTCCTTGCCCCATCGCTCGAAGCGCCGAAGCAGCCGACGCCCGTCGTTCGCCTCGCGAACTGGGAGCTGCTGAACCCACTGCTGAAGTCTTTCGAGCAGGGCGGCGGCGGTGCTGCATGCATGGACCTCCCAGAGGCTCCAGTGCCTGACCGGCTCGCGCCGCAGGGCCTCGAGCTAATGCCGCACCAGGCACGATTCCTCGCCGGTGTGCGCGATGGTCACCGTAGCTTCCTGCTCGCGGATGAACCGGGCCTCGGGAAGACGGCCCAGTCAGTCATCGCGGCTTCGGTCGCCGACGCCTACCCCATGCTTGTCGTCGTTCCCAACGTCGTAAAGATGAACTGGGCGCGCGAGGTCGAGCGGTGGACGCCGCAGCGCCGCGTCACCGTGATCCACGGCGATGGTGAGGCTATCGACGCGTTCGCCGATGTCTTCGTCGTGAACTACGACATCCTCGACAGGCACCTCAGCTGGATCTCGCGGTTCGGGTTCAAGAGCATGGTCGTCGATGAGGCGCACATGATCAAGAACATGCAGTCGCAGCGCTCACGCAACGTGCTGACGATCGCGGAGAGCATCCGTGAGCGCACGCGTGGCTCGCAGCCGCTGCTGATCGCGCTCACCGGTACGCCGCTCATCAACGACATCGATGATTTCCGTGCGATCTGGCGGTTCCTTGGGTGGACTGACGCAGATAAGCCGGGCCCCGAACTCATGGCGAAACTCGAGAATAACGGCTGGACCCCAGCGGATCCGCCGTTCTATCGCGAGGCCCGTCAGAGCGTCATTGACATGGGTATCGTGCGCCGTCGCAAGCTTGACGTCGCGGCAGATCTGCCAGCGAAACGAGTGGTGGATCTCCCCGTTGAGCTCGACGATGAGCTCGGGCGTGGCATCCACGCCGCAGAGGCGAAGCTCGCGCAGAAGCTCATGGATCGCTTTGCGGCGGTCAAGGCAGGCAAGCTCGGCAAGAAGCTCTCGGACGAGGCAATCATCAGGATGGTTGCTGCGCAAGAACTCGAAGAGTCGAATGCGTCGGCAGACGGTCTGAACGTCTTTACGATGGTGCGCGAGATTGGTGTCGCAAAGGCCGGACTCGCCGTTGACTACACGGCGCAGCTTGCCCGCTCCGTTGGCAAGGTCGTGTTCTTTGCGAAGCACATCGACGTGATGGATCGCGCCGAGGCGCAGCTTGCCGAGGCCGGACTGCGTACGGTGTCCATTCGCGGCGAGCAGACCGCGACGTTCCGTCAGGGGCAGATCGACGCCTTCAACACCGACCCGGACGTGGCTGTCGCAGTGTGTTCGCTCACCGCCGCTGGTGTTGGTGTGAACCTGCAGGCTTCGTCGAACGTTGTGCTCGCTGAGCTCAGCTGGACGGACGCAGAGCAGACGCAGGCTATCGACCGTGTGCACCGTATTGGTCAGGCTGAGCCGGTCACCGCGTGGCGCATTATCGCTGCGCAGACGATCGATGCTCGTATCGCGGAACTCATCGACGGCAAGGCTGGTCTCGCGGCTCGTGCACTCGACGGGGCACCCGCAGCCGAAGAGCATGCCGACCCCGTGCAGTTGCTTGCCCTCATGAGCGTGCTCAGGCGTGCCGTAGAGGCGTCCGCGCCCGCCGCAGGAGAGTAGTAGCACCCGAGCGCTTTTGCGCGCTTTTGCGCGCTGCGTGAGCGCAGTATGCGACGTTGGTGTGCCAGTCAGGCATTGGCTGGCACTTCCGCGCCCTGAAATTGGCGTGATTGCCTATGCTCGTACTATTCGTGCCAGCGCTAGCATGGGGAGCATGCGAATTGGTGTGCTCTGCTCCGGTGGCGACAGCCCCGGCATGAATGCTGCGATCCGCGGCGCTGTGCTTCGCGGCGTCGACGTTCACGGCTTCGAAATGATCGGTTTTGTCGACGGCTGGCGTGGTTTCCACGAGGGGGAGTTCGTTGAACTCGACCGCCCGACCGTCCGGGGGCTATCGCCGCTCGGCGGTGTTTTTCTCGGAACGAGCCGCGTGCCGCCGTGGGAGGCTCCCGTCACGGAAGCAGCGCTCGCAGGTCTGCGCGAAAAAATGGCGGGCTACGGGCTCGACGGGCTCATGCTCATCGGCGGAAACGGCACCCAGACAGTGTCGTCGATTCTCGCGGACGCTGACTTTAACGTGATTGGTCTGCCAAAAACCATCGACAACGACCTCGCCGGAACCGACTACACCTTCGGCTTCGACACCGCCGTCTCAATCGCTGCAGAAGCGATCGATAGGCTCCGCACCACCGGTGACTCACACCGGAGGTGCATGGTTCTTGAGGTCATGGGCCGCGACGCCGGGTGGATCGCCCTCCACGCGGGCATGGCCGGCGGCGCCCAGGCAATGCTGCTGCCCGAGTACCCAGAGAGCCTCGACCAGGTGTGCGCCTGGGTCGCGAACGTTCGTGACCGTGGGCGTTCAGCGCTCATCGTCGTCGCTGAGGGGTTCACACTCGAGGGCACGGACGGGGCGGTCACCCGCGAGGGGCTCGACGGCTTCGGGCGCCCCCGCCTTGGAGGCATTGCGGAACTCCTTGCGCCGCTCATCGAGGAGAAGACGGGCATTGAGACGCGGGCGACCGTGCTCGGCCACGTGCAGCGCGGCGGCTCGCCGACGGCATTCGACCGTGTGCTCGCGACCCGGTCGGGAATTGCCGGTGCTGACGCGGTGCTCGCCAACGACTGGGGCAAGATGGCCGGCCTTCGCGGCGACCGGATCGAAATGGTGCCACTTTCTGACGCGGTCGGGAAGCTGAAGACAGTGCCCGAGGCGCGCTACGCCGAGGTGCGCCTGAACTTCGGCTAGCCGGCCCGGTCGGTCTGGTCGGCCCGTCGGCCCGCCGGTCGGCCCGCCGGTCGGCCCGGTCGGCCCGCCGGTCGGCCCGCCGGGTCCGGCCAAAGCACATGGTTTCTACGAAAGTACCCGATATCTGCGCGGAGATATCGGGTACTTCTGTAGAAACCTAGTACTCTCGCCAGGGCGTGGGCGTGGGCGTGGGCGTGGGCGTGGGCGTGGGCGTGGGCGTGGGCGTGGGCGTGGGCGCGCCGGCGCTAAGGCAGCTCGCGCAGGAACTCCCGCAGGCGCCGCCCCAAGTGAGCACTCGGCTCACCGGGCACTGGCACGCCATGGTCGACAAGGTGCGCCGCGAAGCGCTCGCGCGACATTACCTCTGCCGGGCCCCATCGCACGAGCCGCAACCCCGTCGTGCCGGCGATCCAGTCCGCCCGCCGCTTCTCCGCGTACACGATCTCTTCTGCGCTGCGACCGCCCCGCATCCCTGCGTCCACGTACTTCTGTTTGCCATCGGCTTCGCCCCAGACTCCGTGCGACCTCAGCACGAAATCAAGGTAGGCCGTAGCCCGCCGCGACCCGCGCACGGCCACCTGCAGCTCGACATTTATGCCCAGCTGGGCGAAGCGAAGCCGGGAGAGGCTCTCGAGTGGGGAGTCGGCGCGTGGATCGGCGAGACGTCCGAGCGCGTAGATGGCGCGACTGCCAGGGCGGCCGCGCAGCCCCGCTGCCCGCGACAGCATATGTTCCCGCCAGCTGTGCAGGGTCTCCTCGTCGACGAGCTGGCGCACCCGCGTGGTGGCGCGAAGGTGCGCGTCCGCGCACGCGAGCGCAACGGCGAACGGCTCAGAGCGCGCGAGGTCCGCGAGTGTGCGGTCGGCGGTGGTGCGGCGCAGCCCGTCGTGTGTTTCGATCTCTGCGTCCGACAGCTCCGACCGGTGTCGTTGGATCGCGAGACTTGAGGGGGAACGGGAGCCTGGGGAAGGGTGACGTGCACCTTCCGCGGGTCGTGCGTGCCCGGGCGAGGGGTCCGGCCAGCAGCGTGCAGCCACTGCGACAGCGCAGGGAGTTCGTGGAGCACGGCGGCGCTGCGATGCGAAAACACGTGCGGCCTCGCTGCACTGAGCTGCGCGGCGAGGATCGCAGAGCGATGGCGCACCTCGGGCGTTGCCTCCTCCCAGAACTCCTTGCGCACGTACCAGCCGTGGCGCAGACGCACCAGGGCTGTTGAGCGCGCTGCAGCAGCGATGACGCGCTCGCTGCTCCCGGCTCGGCGCAGCTCCGCGAACTGCAAGAGCTGCGCTGCAACAGACGACATTGGGTGCGGAGAGGACATGCACCGAGCCTGGCTGACTAGAGGAGGCGCCGCGAGGTTCTCCACAGCCCGATCGGTCAGCCGTAGCCGACCGAGAGCTGTTGACGACGCCCGGAGAAGGCGGTGTCGCTAGAGGCCCAGCTTTGCCTTGACGTCGTTGAGCGAGGGGTTCGTTGCGGTCGTCCCGTCGGGGTAGACGACCGTCGGGACGGTCTGGTTGCCGCCGTTTGCCTGCTCAACAAGCTCGGGGGTGCCCGGCGTGTTTTCGATGTCGACTTCGGTGAACGGGATCCCCGTTGCGTTCAACATCACTTTCAGCCGCTTGCAGTACCCGCACCATTCCGTTGAGAACATGGTGATTGCCCCCGCTTCGGGCGTGAAATCTGAAATCTGTGCCGTGCTCATGAGCACTCCCCTCGATCCTGTGAACGATGCCTACCGCTCATCACAACCAACATACGGGGTTCCACTACTATTCCGGAGCGGCGCATCCGAAAGTGAACGGAGGGTGAACGGCAAGAGTCCAGCTTGACCAGGACATGGCGAGGTGCCTACATTTAGATAGCGTGCGCGTGAACGGCGGTCGAATCGGCTGCCTACAGGTGCGCGAGAACACCTATCAACTCATAACGCCGACCGGAAGGCGACGGTGGAATTCACCCTCATCGTGCTGCTAGTTATCGCGCTGGCACTCTTCTTTGACTTCACGAACGGCTTTCACGACACGGCCAATGCGATGGCAACACCCATCGCGACCGGTGCGCTCAAGCCGAAGACCGCCGTGCTACTTGCGGCGATCCTCAACCTCATCGGTGCCTTCCTCTCAACCGAGGTGGCCAAGACGATTTCCGGAGGCCTCATCAACGAGGGCGACGGCGGGGTGCTCATCAGCCCCGAAATGGTCTTCGCTGGACTGATCGGCGCTATCGTCTGGAACCTCGTTACCTGGCTGTACGGCCTCCCATCGAGCTCCTCACACGCGCTCTTTGGCGGCCTCATCGGCGCCGCGATTGTTGGCGCGGGGTTCTCCGCGATCAACGGTGGCGTGTTCCTCTCAAAGGTTTTGCTTCCCGCGCTTGCGGCACCCCTTACCGCTGGCATCGTCGCGTTTGCGGCGACCCGTGTTGCCTACGCAATCACGCGACGGCACGACGGGCGCAAGGACGGTCGAGGTCGCTTCCGCTACGCACAGATCGCGTCCTCCTCGCTGATCGCGCTGGCACACGGCACGAACGACGCGCAGAAGACCATGGGCGTCATTACGCTCACCCTAGTAGCGGCAGGCCTGCAGACGCCCGGCACCGGACCGCACTTCTGGGTCATCGCCACATGTGCGATCGCGATCGCACTCGGAACGTACTCCGGCGGCTGGCGCATCATCCGCACCCTCGGCGCGGGCCTCACTGACGTTAAGCCAGCGCAGGGCTTCGCCGCCGAGACCTCGACAGCGGCGACGATTCTCGCCTCGACCCACCTCGGCTTCGCGCTCTCGACCACGCAGGTCGCTTCCGGCTCGGTTATCGGCTCGGGACTTGGTCGCAAGGGTTCGACCGTGCGCTGGCGCACTGTTGGACGGATCGCCTCGGGCTGGCTGTTCACGCTTCCAGCCGCTGCGATTGTCGGTGCAGTCGCAGCGCTCATCGCCCACATCGGGTTCTGGGGCATCATCATCGACGCCGTCCTTGGTCTCTGCTTTATTCTCTTCATCTTCTGGCGTTCACGCCGCAACAAGGTCGACGCTGGCAACGCCATTGCCGTGCCTGATGTTGCCGAGTCGGGCTACGCCGTGCGCATGGGCAAGGGGCGGGTGAAGAAGGTACCAACGAAGACCGGCACCGTCCCACCGCTCACCCCGGTTGCGCAGTCTGCTGTCCGCTCCGACAAAGCGAAGCGGGCGGCCGAGAAAGCCCGTCGTGAGGCCGAAAAGGCCCGGCGGGACGCGGAAAAGGCTGCGCGGAAGGCCGCCAAGAAGGCCGCGCAGCAGCGGCGTGAGGAAGGCACCGAATGAGCGACGTGAACTGGATGGCATTCGTCACCGTATTCGGAACCTCGCTGTTCGCAGCGGTGTTCGTAGTAGCGCTCTACTCGCTTGGTATTCGCTTCCTTGCGACGCCACCGCGCCCGGCTCGCCGCCCTGACGGCTCGCTCGAGCCCGTCGGGCCAGACCGTGACGACGAGGATGACGACATTGACGAAGAGGCCGGAAGGCCGCTGTGGGCGACGATCGCGGCACGCGCGTGCTTCGGTGCTTCGGTCATCGCTGTTCTCTTCGGGATCTACCTCATCGTGCCAGCGCTCCACGGCTAAGGTCGTGTTGCGCTGGCCGCAAGCCAGCCCGAAATGCAGCCAAGCAAGCTAGTCTGGCCCGATGAGCTTCACTGCCGTTGATCGCATCCCGGGAATCGTCGCAGGCCTCAGGTACTCCTTCGCACACGGAGTGACGTGGCCCGAGCAGTGGCGACGTGAGCAGCTCACGCGGTTGCGTGACGTGCTCATCGAGCGCGGGTCGGACTTTGAGCGCGCACTGTTCGCAGATCTCGGGAAGTCGGGCACTGAGGCGCAGCTTACCGAGATCGGCTTTCTCGTCTCGGAGATCGACCACGCGCTGCAGAACCTGGCGAGATGGATGCGGCCGCGCCGCGTCGGTTTGCCGCTTGCGTTACAGCCGGCGGCAGGGCGCATCATCCCGGAGCCTCTTGGCGTCGCCCTGGTTATCGCCCCGTGGAACTATCCGCTGATGCTTGCACTCTCCCCGGTGATCGGAGCGATCGCCGCAGGGAACGCAGTAGTGATCAAGCCGAGCGAGCTCGCGCCTGAGACGGCGGGGCTCATCGCTCGGATCATCCCAGATGCGCTCGATACGCGCGCCGTCGCGGTGATCGAGGGTGGGGTCGAGGAGACCACTGCGCTGCTCAGTGAGCGCTTTGACCACATCTTCTATACGGGAAACGGCAAGGTCGGGCGCATCGTGGCCCACGCAGCGGCTGACACGCTCACGCCCGTCACGCTGGAGCTGGGCGGGAAGTCGCCTGCGTACGTCGACGAGTCCGTCCCGCTGACCGAGGTTGCGAAGCGCTTGGCGTGGGGCAAGTTCATGAACGCGGGGCAGACATGCGTCGCACCGGATTATGTGCTCGGCACGGCCGCGGTACTCGGTCGGCTCGCTCCGCTGCTCGCTGACGCGGTACACGAGCTCTACGGGTCAGCGCCGCGTGACAATCCGGATTTTGGTCGGGTCGTGAACCGGGCCCAGTTTGATCGCCTCGTTGGCTACCTCAGCGACGGCGCGGCGGTCGTTGGCGGTGGCTATGACGCGGACTCGCTGCATATGGACCCGACGGTGCTTACGGGGGTGCCGCGAGACTCCCGCGTAATGCAGGAAGAGATTTTTGGTCCGATCCTGCCGCTCATCGACGTCGCTGATCTTGACGACGCGCTTGACTGGGTGAACGCAGGGGAGAAGCCGCTCGCGGCTTACGTCTTCAGCGACGACTCAGCAGTGCGTCGCAGGTGGGAACGTGAGACAAGCTCGGGCGCCTTGGGGTTCGGTGTCCCCGTGATGCATCTCACCGCTCCGGAGCTGCCGTTCGGTGGTGTCGGCGAGAGCGGTATGGGCGCCTATCACGGAGAGCTGTCATTCAGGGTCTTCAGCCACGACAAGGCAGTGCTGTCAAAACCGCTGCGGCCTGACACGCTCGCGGCGACGGTGATGCCACCGTTTACAGCGGCAAAAGACGGCCTTGTGCGGAAGTGGCTGCGCAAGCTGCTCTAGCGAGATAGAGAGCTGCCTCCAGGCGTCGTTGCGGGTTTTCTGATGAGGCTTCCACTGAGGTGCATATGCCGATCAGTAGACTGTGGACGTGGAAGAGCCGAACAAGACCACTGATCAGGCGTCGCCAACGGAACGTGCTGAGCAGGAACTGCCCCTTGGCATGCGTGTTGCGGCTGCCTGGTCGTGGCGCCTCATTATTATTGCCGTCGCTGCCGGCGGCCTGATTTGGGGCATTGTGCAGGTGCGGATCATTGTGATCCCGCTGCTCATCGCGATCCTCCTCACCGCGCTACTGAACCCGCTCGTCGAGTGGTTTGTGCGCAGGGGCCTTCCGCGGTGGTCCGGGATTGTGGCGGCCCTCGGCGTCTTTGTTGCGGCGCTGTGGGCGCTCATTTGGCTGATCGTCACGCAGCTCCGTGAGGGGTTCGGTGACTTTTCGAAGCGTTCGGTCGAGGTGTGGAACGAAATCCTTGAGTGGGTGCGTCACAATACGCTCGGGATCCCCGTCGACCAACTGCAAGACTTCGTCGACCAGGCCCTGAAGCTCCTCGAGGACAACCAGGGAACCCTGTGGACGGGCGCGCTCGGCGTCGCGACGACGGCAACACAGCTCGTCGCTGGCCTCTTGCTCACTATCTTCTCGCTCGTGTTCCTACTCATCGACGGCAAGCGCATCTGGTACTGGGTCGTCGGGTTTGCCCCGGCGCGCGCCCACGCGGCGTTTGACGCCTCAGGGCGCGCCGGCTGGGTATCGGTTGGACAGTACGTTCGGGTGCAGATCTTCGTGGCGTTCGTAGACGCCTTCGGCATCGGCCTTGGGGCTGCGATTCTCGGCGTGCCGTTCCCGGTGCCAATCGCGATCCTCGTCTTCCTCGGTTCGTTCATCCCGTTCCTTGGTGCGATCGTCACTGGAGGCCTCGCGGCATTCATCGCGCTCGTTTACAACGGCCCTGTGACCGCCCTCATCATGGTTGGCGTTGTCGTGCTGGTGAACCAGATTGAGGGGCACGTGTTGCAGCCGCTCGTGATGGGCAACGCGGTTCGCGTGCACCCCCTTGGCGTCGTACTTGCGGTGACGACGGGAACGCTGCTTGCCGGCATTCCTGGCGCCCTGTTCGCCGTGCCGATTGCGGCAGCGGCCAATGCGATCGTCAGCGTGCTCGTCAAGAAACAGTGGCAGTCGGGCACGGACCCCGCTGCGGAATTCCATCGAAGAGACCAGGTACATCGCGTTGCGAAAGCGCGCGCCAAATCAGTTGCGAAACACGCGCGGAAAGGACCCATCGCATGAGCGAGGCCTACACGGCTCCAACGCTTGAAGACTTTGAGCGAGCACTCGAGCGGGTACACCGAATTACGCAGCGAACGCCGCTCGAGAGTTCCCGGTTCCTCGCAGGCATCAGCGGCGTACCGCAGGTATTCCTGAAGTGCGAAAACCTGCAGCGTACGGGAGCGTACAAACTGCGCGGTGCCTACAACCGGCTCCTGCTACTCACCCCGGAGGAGCGTGCGCGCGGTGTCGTCGCGGCTTCGGCGGGCAATCACGCCCAGGGAGTCGCCTTCGCCGCGCGCGAGCTGGGTATCAAGGCGACCATCTTCATGCCGAAGGGTGTCGCGTTGCCCAAGCTGCAGGCAACCCGCAACTATGGTGCGGAGGTGCAGCTCGCCGGGGACATCTTCGACGAGACGAGTGTCGCGGCACAGGAATTTGTCCGCGAGACCGGCGCGGTCTTCATTCCTCCCTTCGACGACCACGCGGTGATCGAGGGGCAGGGCACTGTTGCGCTTGAGATCCTCCAACGCGCGCCAGAGGTCGAGACCATCATCGTGCCCATCGGCGGCGGCGGGCTCATCTCGGGCGTTGCTGCTGCGGCCAAGCAGTGGGCGGCGAAGCAGGGCAAGCCCATGCGGATCATTGGGGTGCAGTCAGAGAACGCTGCGCCATTCCCGGTGTCGCTCGAGGCGGGGGAACCCACGACCGTCAAAACGTTCCCGACGATCGCCGACGGAATCGCGGTGGCGCGTCCGGGGGAGCGCAACTTCGCGGCTGTCCGGGAGTTCGTCGATGAGATCGTCACCGTGAGCGACGACGACATCGCGCGGGCCATCGTGTTCCTGCTGGAGCGTGCGAAGCTTGTCGTCGAGCCCGCTGGTGCCGCCGGCGTCGCCGCAATGATCGCTGGCAAAGTTGCGCCGTCTGGTACGACAGCGGTGATCCTCTCAGGCGGCAACATCGACCCGCTGCTGCTGCAGCGCGTGATCGGGCACGGGCTTGCCGCCTCTGCACGGTACACCAAGCTGCGCATCCTGCTGCCTGACGTTCCTGGCCAGCTTGTCCGCACAGCGACCATCGTTGCGGAGCAAAACGCAAACGTCGTCGAGGTGATCCATACGCGGCACGCAACAGAACTGCCCGTGAGCGAGGTAGAGCTCGAGCTCCACATCGAAACGCGCGGCCCAGAGCACGGCGAGGCCGTGGCTCAGGCGCTCAGGGACCAGGGATACCAGGTACGCGTGGGCGAGCGATACTGACCTCACTATTCACGCAATCGGGCCAGGAAGGAAGCGCGGAGCTTCCTTCCTGGCCCGATTACTTGAATCGCGGTTCGGTGACCTACGCGTAGGTGTCGACTGCGACGACCTTCACGGGGATCTCTTTGCCGTTCGGTGCGGTGTAGCTTGCCTTGTCGCCGACCTTCAGGCCGAGGATCGCTGCGCCAAGCGGGCTCTCCGCGCTGTACACGTCAAGATCTGAGCCGTCCGCAAGATTCCGGTTGCCGAGCAAAAAGCGCTCTTCGTCCCCGAATACCTCTGCGGTGACAACCGTTCCGACGACGACCACGCCGTTCGCCTCGGGCGCGTCGGCGACGGTTGCGTGCTTGAGGAGCTCGGTGAGGTCGCGGATCCGCGCCTCCATCTTCCCCTGCTCGTCCTTGGCGGCGTGGTAGCCGCCGTTCTCCTTAAGATCACCCTCCTCGCGAGCGGCTTCGATGCGCGCTGCGATGTCCTTGCGGCCCGCACCAGTGAGCTCGTCGAGTTCTGACTGCAAGCGGTCGAATGCTTCCTGCGTCAGCCAGGTCTGAGTGGGCTCGGCCATGGTGTCCTCTTTTCTCGGGAGCGGAGCGCTCACCTAGGCGAGCATCACCGCTGATCTAAGACAAACGCCCCGTCATGCAGGGCGCCGCAACTAGGGTATCAGTGTGATCGGGGTCGCTAGGGCTCGACAGGCCAGCATGCTTTCGCGTGAGCAGCAGTCGAGGGCCCGAGGGTGACGATGTCGACGGAGACCTGCTGCGACCTGCCGTCGATAACGGGAAGATCGATGATGCGCCAGCCGACAGTGGCCTTCGACGTGTTGAGCGCCTCGACGGCGCAGCTCACCTGCACCCCGGGGTCGGCGTTCACCTCGAACCTCGTTGTTGCGCTGTACATGTTCGACTCGCCGGCATCATTGTTCAGGGTGAAGCCGATGTTCTGAAAACCGGTCGTGCTTTCCCGCCAGTTACCGAACGCAATGACGACAAGACCGACAACAATTGCGACCGAGGCGAGTGTCCAGCCGAGTCGGCGATCCCACCGTTTCGAGCGCGTCGCCCCGTAGCGGTCGGCTACGGCGTCGCTGACGATTTCGGTCACGGCGAACCTCCGGTGTGTGCTGGCTAGACTAGTCCCGTGCCAGCGTAGCGGGAACGCTTGACTGCTGCATGTGAAAGGACGTTGATGACGCTCAGAATGATCGCCGTACACGCGCATCCCGACGACGAATCGAGCAAGGGGGCCGGCACGTACGCGCACTACCTTGATCGCGGTGTTGAGGTGCTCATTGTGAGCTGCACGGGTGGGGAACGCGGCGACGTGTTGAACGAGCTCGCTGCTCGGGATCCCAAGAGCCGCCGTGACCTCGCAGGACTCAGGCGTAGCGAGATGGCGCGCGCGAAAGAAATTATTGGGTTTGATCATGCGTGGCTCGGCTACGAGGACTCTGGCCTGCCCGATGAGGGGGAGCCGATTCCTGTCGGCTCGTTCGCTCATATTCCGAAGGAAGTTTCTGCTGAGGCGCTCGTGCGACTCGTGCGTGCGTTCAAGCCGCACGTCATGATCACGTACAACGAGCAGGGCGGATACCCGCACCCTGATCACATTCGCACCCACGACATCAGCATGATCGCTTGGGAAAAGTCGGGAGACGCGAGCGCATACCCGGACGCAGGACAGCCGTGGGAGATATCGAAGATGTACTACGAGGACATCTTCAACTCCGAGCGTGTCAAAGCGATCCACGCTTGGCTGCTCGAACACGAGCCGACGTCGCCACTCATTGCGCGTTTCGAGGAGATGGCCGATTGGCTGCTCCGCCGCGGCTTCACGGGGACGGCGAAGGTCAACGTTGGCCGCTTCCTCGACAAGCGAGACGACGCACTCCGAGCGCATGCGAGTCAGGTCTCGCCGGACAGTTCGTTCTTTTTCTGGCCGAATGAGGTCCAGTTGCAGGCGTGGCCGTTCGAGGATTACCAGCTCGCAGGTTCGCGCGTCCATACCAACGAGTTTGAAGCCGATTTGTTTGAAGGAATTGAGGAGGACGCGCTATGAGCGTTGTCATGAGTGCTCTGCACACCGTGCAGACGGCCACCGCGCACGCAGCTATCGCGATTGCGGCGCAGAACGGTCAGGAATTCGACCCGAATAAGGTCACGCCCGGACCCGAAGGATTTATTGCGACCGCCGTGTTTGCTGCCGCAGTGATCACGCTTGGATTCTTGCTGGTGAAGCGCCTGAGGCGCAATGGTTACCGGTCTGAGATTCGCGAAGAGATCGCTGCGGAGCTCGCCGAGACGGGCACGACGCCGGCCGGTGGCAGCACGTCGGAGAGCGGTTCGGCCGACGCCGGCAGTGCTGACGGATCTGGTGCTGTCCCCGACAGCAGTGGATCGCGCCCGGACGGCGCCTAACCGCGGCATGACGGGCACGGTGCGCGACCCCCAGGAGATCCTCTCGGGGGTCTTCGGCTTCAGCGAGTTCCGCGGCGAGCAGGAGGCGATCGTTCACCACGTGATCGCGGGCGGCGACGCCGTCGTGCTCATGCCGACCGGCGGCGGCAAGTCGCTCTGCTACCAGATCCCGGCGATCGCGCGCGCGGGCACGGGCATCGTGCTCTCGCCGCTCGTCGCGCTCATGCACGACCAGGTGATGGCGCTCCGCCTCGCGGGCGTGCGGGCGGCTGCGCTCAACTCCTCGCTGGCTCCCGAGGAGCGCCGCGCGGTCGAGGCAGCGTACCTCGACGGCGAGCTCGACGTGCTCTATCTCGCGCCCGAGCAGCTCTCGTCGCCAGGCACTGTCGACTTCCTGAAGCGCGGCCGCGTCGCCCTGTTTGCGATCGACGAGGCCCACTGCGTCTCGCAGTGGGGGCACGACTTCCGGCCCGACTACCTGCGGCTCGGCGCGCTCGCGACCGAGTGGCCTGACGTGCCGCGGATCGCGCTCACCGCGACAGCGACGCCGGAGACGCACCGTGAGATCACTGAGCGGCTGCACCTCGGCGAGGCGCGGCACTTCGTGTCGAGCTTCGACCGCGCGAACATCCGCTACCAGATCGTGCCGAAGCAGAACGCCCGCGCGCAGCTGCTGTCGTTCGTGAAGGGCGAGCACTCGGGCGAGGCGGGCATCGTCTACGCGCTGAGCCGGAAGCGCGTCGAGCAGACAGCCGCCGCGCTTCGCGACGCCGGCGTCGACGCAGTCGCCTACCACGCTGGGCTGCCGGCCGACGTGCGCCTGAACGCGCAGACCCGCTTCCTCCGCGAGGACGGCGTCGTTGTCGTCGCGACGATTGCGTTCGGCATGGGCATCGACAAACCCGACGTGCGCTTTGTCGCGCACATCGACCTCCCGAAATCGGTCGAGGGCTACTACCAGGAGACTGGCCGCGCGGGCCGCGACGGAGCCCCGTCGGAGGCCTGGCTCGCCTACGGGCTCGCCGACGTCGTGCAGCAGCGCCAGTTCATCGACTCGGGCGATGGCGACCAGACGACGCGGGCGAACCAGACCAGGCACCTCGACCACATGCTCGCGCTCTGCGAGAGCGTGACCTGCCGGCGCCGCTACCTGCTGAACTACTTCGGCGAGGTGGACGCCCCGGCGAACTGCGGCAACTGCGATGTCTGCCTCGACCCGCCGAAGCTTTGGGACGCGACGGTTCCGTCGCAGATGCTGCTCTCCACGATTATCCGCACGCAGAACGAGCGCGGGCGCACCTACGCGGCCGGCCAGCACATCGACGTGCTGCGCGGCGTGGGCTCCGAGCGCGTGACGCAGATGAAGCTCGACGAGCTTTCCACGTGGAACATCGGCACCGACTGGTCGGTCGCGCAGTGGCGGGGCGTCGTGCGGCACCTCGTCGCCGTCGGCTTGCTCGAGGCGCGCGGCGAGTGGGGCGTGCTCTGGCCGAGCGAAGCAGCGAAGCCCGTGCTGCGCGGCGAGGAGCAGGTGCTCATGCGCGAGGAGGTCATCTCGCGGGCGAGCGGCTCGGGAGGCGGATCGCGCTCTGGCGGCAGCAAGCGCGCCGCGGCTGCGGCCGATCTCTCGCCAGAGCAGGCCGAGGTGTTTGAGCGGCTGCGCGAGTGGCGGGCCGCTGAGGCGAAGGAGCAGGGCGTGCCGGGCTACGTAGTCTTCGGCGACGCGACGCTCGCAGCTCTCGCCGCGCACCAGCCGACGAGCGACGAGGGACTGCTCGCGATCAGTGGCATTGGCCAGGTGAAGCTCGAGCGCTACGGCGAGGCCGTGCTGCGGGTGCTCGCGGGCGGCGAGGCCGCGGGGGAGTAGCCGGGCGGTAGCCCAGCGGCTACAGCCGGCTGCGCGCTGCGGCTCCCTCCACGGCGGCGCGGTCGCGCGCTGTCGCGCGGGAGCGGAGCCAACCGATGACGCCGAGCGCGGCCGCGGCAGCGGAACCGATACCGATCCACTTCCAGATCGGGGGTCGCGGCTTCGCCGTGACATAGGCAGCGCCGGCGAAGCCGGTGTCTGCCGAACCGAGGATGAAGGGTTGCGCCCAGGCCAGTTCGATGCTGCCTGGCTCGAGCAGCACGATGCCGTCTGCGGTGAGCTTGTAGTTGGGCGCGGGCGTGAGCGCCAGGGCGTCGCCGGCGATGCCCATGGCCTCGAAGCTGATCGTGTCGCCGACGCGGGCCTCCGGCAGCTCGATTCGCTGCATGGAGAGCTCGGCGAACTGCATGTTCTTCAGCGGCTCGATCGGCGAGATGTCGGTCACCTGGTTGCCGAGCAACGTGAGGTGCTGCAGGTTGAGGAGGCTCCTGAGCGGCTCGACATCCGTGATCTGGTTTCCGTCGAGCAGCAGCGTTTCTAGTGTAGAAAGACTTGACAGCGGTGTGAGGTCAGCAAGCTGATTGTTTTCTGCCGCAAGGAAACGGAGTTCCGTGAGGTCTGCAAGCGGGCTGAGATCAGCGACATCGTTCGATTCCAAGAGCAGTGCTTGCATGCGCTTGAGCCCGCTTAACGGTGTGAGATCGTTGACCCCATTGGCCTGCAGGTGGAGCGTCTCGAGCTCGGTGAGCTCTGCCAGCGGGGTGAGATCGGAAATGCCGTTTCCGTTGACGTTCAGCTCTATGAGGTGGCTGAACGCAGTCAGCGGCTCGAGCTGCCTGAGCCCGGCGCACTCGATGCCGAGCGACTTGAGTTGTGTGAGGCCGAGGATCGGCTCGAGGTCGAGCGCCGGCGCCGTGTCGCAGCGACGATACGGGTCGCCGGCTCGAACCGAGAGCTCGGTCAACGCGGTGGCGCCCGCGAGCCCCGTGAGGTCTTTCACGTCGGGGCTCTCGCACCGCAGCGTTCGCAGGTTGGCGAGCTCGGCCTCGATGACCGGTGCGTCTGGCGCGTGCCTGAGCGCTTCGTTGACGCAGGCCCGGAGCGCCTGGTCTGGCACCGCGCCCTCCGCGGCAACCGCCGGCGTCGTGGAGAGCGCGGCGATGCCTACGGCCAGGCTCCCGACTGCGGCGAGGATGCGCCGCCGCATGGCTGCGCGCTGCGCGGAGCGATTACTGTGTGTCATCTGCGGCCATCATAACCAGGAGGTCGGGAATCGCCGGAGACAGCGGGGGCAGGTCTGCCGGCACGGCGCTGTCAAGCAGCGGGTCTCTGACGCGGGCGTCGTCGAGCTCCGCGAGATAGCGGGCAACGGAATCCATCACTGACTGCTCCACGGAAACCAGGTCGTCGAGCACGGCCCGCACGGTTAACGCTGACTCGGCGACTTCGCCAGCCAGGTCAAGCGTGACCGCCCGAAGCAGGTACGTAAGCTCGTCGATCTCGGGCGCGGCCCCGGCCGGCGTTCTGCCAACGTGCTGGCGGCCTGCCGCACCCGCCACCAGGCAGCCAGCGTTGGTCTCGGCGACCGCGGTGAGCTCGGCGGCGAGGGCGGGGAGCTCGACGGCAATGAGGTTCTCGATGATTTCGGGGTTGTACGCCAGCTCTGTGCCTGTGGGCGACGCCTCGGGCACCCTCAGGTCGAGCTCGCCCTGGCTCTTGCCGATCGCCGCCATATGCTCCCGCATTTGCGTCGCGAGCCGGGATTCGCGCTGCGCTATCCAGGAGTCGAGCTTGTTGAGGCCGCGGGAGAGCTCGTTGATCAGCGCAGAGTAGGTGCCGGCTTCTGTGGGGTGCCAGAAGACAGCGTTCCCGCGGTCTGCACCCGCCGCATCTTCACTCACCTTGGCGAGCTTGCTGGCCATGCCGGCGAACTTCCCGGCCGCGCCGGGCAAGAGCCCTGCAACGTCGAGAAGGTAGGCGAACTGGCCGAGCCCCTTCTCGAGCGTCGGGGTGCTATGCTCGGCAATCGCACGCATTCCGTCGTCGACCGCCCGCACGATCTCGGGGACTTTCCTGTTCACCCCGCTCCAGATGCTTCGCTGCACGGTGATAGCATTCGACCTCACCTGCGCGACCACGCCAAACGCGTTGACGACGCCCGAGAGCTTCGCGAGGAGCGCCTCCTCCATCGTGCGAATCGCGCCCCCGCTCATGTCTGCGAGGGCGAGCCCAATGTTGGTGAGCGGGGTCGCGAGCCCAGGGTTCGCGCCAATGACTTCGCCGGTTGTCGACAGCGCCATGCCAGCGCCGTACTTGTCGATGGCTGATGTGCTCTTTTGGAGGGCCGGGTCAAGCCTTCCGGCAGTAGGAACCTCCCGCCAAGGCTCCACAATCGCGTCGACCGTCGAACGCACTTGCTCGAAGCACTCCTGATAGTAGGCAGTTGCCTCGCCGCTGACCTCACCCAGAATGGCGATTACGCCACCGCCACCGCCGCCAGAGGGTCGGGTGAGCGTGGCAGTGTGCGAGCCCGTGGGGTCAAAGTACACCCCGCCACGTATGGCCCAGTTATAGCCAGACTCAGACACGACCCAGGCGTCGACCGCCGAGTCTTTCAGGGAATTGAGGAGGGTCTCGTCGATCAAGCGGCCGGTGCTTTCTGCTACTCGAACGTCGCCCCGCCGCGATATACGGCGTAGCGTCCCCCCGAGCGCAAGCTTAGCGCAGGCCGAGCGGGTCGAGCGCAAGCAGCAGGGCTGCCGTCCAGTGGCATAGGAACGCGAGCGCCGTGGCAGCGTGGAAAATCTCGTGGAAGCCGAAGACGCCCGGCACGGGGTTCGGCCGCTTCGTCGCGTAGGCGACAGACCCGAGCGTGTAGAGCAGGCCCCCAACGATCACGAGCACCATCGCGGCGAGATTCGCCCGCGCGATGTCACCGAGATACATGACAGCGGCCCAGCCGAGCAGCAAGTACAGTGCGACATAGAGCCAGCGCGGAGCGCCGATCCAGAACATGCGAAAACCGATGCCGAGCGCGGCGCCGGCCCAGACGAGCGCGAGTAGCAGGTTCCCCTGCGCTGGCGGCAGCGCGAGCAGGGCGATCGGCGTGTACGTCCCCGCGATGAGGAGGAAGATGTTCGCGTGGTCGAGGCGGCGAAACAGCTGCTTCGTTTTCGGCTGCCAGTCGATGCGGTGGTAGAGCGCAGAGATGCCAAAGAGCAGCATGCTCGTGAGCATAAACACAGCGGACGCCCACTTCGCGGTCGCGCCGTGCGCGAGCGAGATGAGCACGATACCGCCGGCGACCGCAACGGGGAATGTGCCGGCGTGGATCCACCCTCGCCAACGCGGCTTCACCTCGGCGGCGATCTCCGCACCGTTACCGCCGCCATGATCTGCCTCGTGCGCGAGCGCGTCTTCGAGCAGCGGAATCGCGAAACGGTCTGGGTCTGAGTGGCCATGCGGCTGATCGGGCGTGCCCGCCGCGTCCTCGGCATCGGAAACGGTCATGCTCTGAGTGTATGTTCCCCACAGCTGCGGGTGCGCATATATGTAGGGGATCCCCACGGGGCGTGCCGACAAGTTGAGCAGATACCCGGGAGTCACCTCACGCAAATCGCTAGACTACCCAGGTGAGTTCCCTGCCCCCGTCGCCGCGCACCGGCCTGCTGTACCGTCTGTACCAGCGGCGGCTGCGGCGTGAAATTGTCGAGGCACAGGTTCCGCATCACGTCGCGATCATTGTTGACGGAAACCGGCGTTGGGCGAAGCAGCGGCTCCAGGAGAGAGCAGCCTTCGGTCATCGCGCCGGCGCCCGGAAGGTTCCCGAGTTTCTCGGGTGGTGCGAGGCATCTGGAGTGCAAGTTGTCACGCTGTACCTGCTCTCCGCCGACAATCTTGGCGCGCGTGGCAGCGACGAGCTCAAGGACCTGTTTGGGATTATCGGCGAACTCGCCTCCGAACTTGCACGAAATCCCGATTGGCGTGTGCAGCACGTTGGATCGTGCGACGGCCTCGACCCCGAGCTTGCAAGCGCGCTCGCCGCCGCAGAGGAACGCACCCGAGGTAACACCGGTCTGCACGTGAACCTCGCTGTCGGTTACGGCGGACGCAGCGAAATCGCCGCCGCCGTGCGCAGCGTCATCGAAGCGCATCAAGCAGAGGGCGGCACTCTTGACACCCTCGCCGAGACACTCACTCCCGACAAGATTGGCGAGCACCTCTGGACGCGCGGCCAGGCGGACCCCGACCTCGTCATCCGTACGTCGGGGGAGCAGCGCATCTCCGACTTCATGATTTGGCAGTCGGCGCACTCAGAGTTCTACTTCGTTGAGGCGCTCTACCCCGACCTGCGCGAGGTCGACTTTCTGCGCGCACTGCGCGACTACTCCTCACGGCAGCGCCGCCTCGGCAGCTGACACGGCCTGCGCCCGACGCGCTCCTCCGGGTACCCTTGCAGCATGACGACCGAGACAGTTCTCCGCGCCGACGCTATGCTCACGCCCGCCGGAACGATTGCGCCCGCCGAGCTCGCATTCGACGAGACCGGACGGATCACCTATGCCGGCCCGCCGCGTTCCGCGAGCGAGGTGACACATGACCTGGCAGGTCATGCGCTCATGCCGGGGCTCGTCAACGGTCACACCCACTCGGCGATGACACTGCAGCGCGGCGCCTCCGATGACGAGGGGTTCATGCAGTGGCTCGCGACGGTGCAGGGGATCGAGCAGCGTGTCACCCACGACGACCTCGTCGTGGGGCTCGAGCTCGCTCTCCTGGAAATGATCGAGACGGGCACCGTGGCGTTTGCTGACATGTACTACTGGGACGAGGCGCTCATTGAGCGTGTCCGTTCAGCGGGCATGCGAGTCTTTGCAGCGCTCGCCTGCAACGCGAATGATGACGTAGCGTTCCCATCGGTATCGTCACTGACGGGGGCGAATGTTCTCGACGAGGTCGAGCGGCTTGCGACGAAGTACCGGGAGGATCCGCTGGTACGCGTCGGCTTCGGCCCGCACGCTCCCTACACCTGCACCCCAGAATTCTTGCGTGAGGTGCGTGAGCGAGCGCTCGCCGGCGGGATCCCGATCCACACCCACATTTCCGAGTCCGCCGCTGAGGTCGCGCAGATTCGTGAGCAGTACGGCGAGACGCCAGGTAACTATCTCGCCTCGCTCGACTTCTTCGACGCGGAGGTCCACGCAGCACACTGCGTCCACCTCACCGAAGCTGAGGTGGCGGTGTTTGCTCAGACAGGCACGTCCGTGAGCCACAACCCTGTGTCGAATCTCAAGCTCGGAAACGGGATCGCGCCGTTGCCGGAAATGATTGACGCTGGGCTGAAGCTCGCGATCGGAACGGACTCTGTCGCGAGCAACAACTCGCTCGACCTGTTCGAAGAGCTCAAGCAGGCGACCATATTGCACCGCGGGGCGCGGCAAGACGCTGCGGCGGTGCTCGGCCCGCAGACCATTGACATTGCGACGAGAGGGGGAGCGGCAGCGATCGGCTTCCCTGACTCTGGCGCACTCGCGGTTGGGCGTTTCGCGGATATCGTCGCCGTTGATCTCACTGTCACGACCGCTACGCCGCTGCCGCCGGAGAATCTAGTCGCGCACCTCGTGTACGGCGCAACGGGTCGGGATGTGCGGGAGGTCTTCATCGGGGGGCGCCACGTGTATCACGACGGTACGCACCTCACGCTCGACGCTGACGCCGTCCGTGAAAAGGCACGGGCAGCGCGTGCACGATTGGTTGGCTAGCGCACCGAGCGGAGGCTCGCCCGGAGGGGCGAGCCTCATCCGGGAGGGCGAAAGGTCGGCGGGGTGACGCTCTCGCTAGACGATGACGCTCTCGCTAGACGATGACGCTCTCGCTAGACGATGACGCTGCGGTCGAACGCGTCGACGCTGATGCCCTGCGAGAGGACCTGCTTTGACCACTCCTTTGCGGAGTGCAGGCTGTGATCGCGGTAGTTGCCGCAGCTCTCCGCCGTTGTTCCCGGGACGTCGGTCCACTCGACGCGCTCGACGAGGTCTGTGAGGGAAGACTTGATCGCCGTCGCGACCTCAGTCGCGGTCGGCTCGCCCCACACGATCATGTGGAAACCGGTTCGGCAGCCGAACGGGGAAATGTCAATGAGGCCATCGAAGCGCGTGCGCAGCAGCGCTGCGATGGTGTGTTCGATGGTGTGTAGACCGGCGGTCGGGATCTCGCCCGCGTTCGGCTGCACGAGCCGAATGTCGAAGTTTGAGATCGCGTCGCCCTTTGGCCCGCGTTCAACCCCGATGAGTCGCACGTAGGGCGCGAGCACCTTCGTGTGGTCTAGGGCGAAGCTCTCTACCTGTGCAAGTTCGACGTCACTCATGCGGCCAGTGTAGCTCTGTGGGCTGGCGATCTGTGCGTATGTGACGCGGGGCTACGGTGCTGCGGCTGCGGCTGCGGCTGCGGCTGTTGCTGTTGCCGGGGCTACGGTTCGGCTGCTGCTGTTGCTGTTGCTGCCGGTGGCGCACGCAGCAGCCCCGCCGGCCTGCTAGTGCAAGGCCGGCGGGGCTGCTGATGATTCGGGTGCGGTGCTACGCGGCTCGGCTGAGCGCGATTCGTGCTGCTGCGCCGTCTGACTCGACGGCAACGTTCCAGCCGGCGCGATCAAGCCGAGCGAGATCGCGACGTGCCTCTGGGAGGGTGTCGGTCTCGACGACGTAGAGCGTGCGCCCTGCGCTGCGGTAGACGGAGCGGTGCTGTGCCCACTCGGGAATCCGCATCGTTGCGTCTCCACCAAGCGAGTGGTACGGAGTACGTGGCGCCGGGCGGATGGGTGTGATGTTCTGTGAATGCATATGGGTAGTCCTTTCAAAGCCGCGCCATCTTCCTGATGCGCGGCGGCAATCAGCACGCTGTGCTGTGTGCAGACACAATGCGTACTCGGCCTCAAGTGAGGCGGTGGATCCGTGTGGATCAGTGAGAGCTGCTGCGCGCTTCGCTGGAATGAAGACTGGCCCTGCACTGGACGAAATCGCGGTCGCATGCAAGCTCTGTCATTCATCATAGAACAGGTCTTCGAAAAACGCCAGCGTGTTGGCAAAAAACTTTCGAACCTCTGTGCGGGCGTTGGGAGGGGCTGTTGGCTGTGGTGTGGATATTGCGAGGGGTTGACACTTGCCTCGAGTTAGTAAATACACGTACACTAACTGCATGGCCCGACCCCGCACCGCATCAGACGCCGAGATAGTGGCGCGCGTTTCTGGCTATCTCGCCCAGCGCGAGTGGCCGGCTGCGAGCTGGGCGCTCGCAGAGGTAGCCCCCGCTGCCGGCCTCAGCCCGGCGGGGCTGGTGAAGCGGTTTGGGTCGCGCGAGGGGCTCCTGCTGGCGCTCGGCAGGCACTGGGTCGACGGCATCCCGTCTGCGCCCACGACCGCAGAGCCGCTGACCGAGCTTCGGTGGTTCGCGCGGGACATGTTTCTCGTGCCGACGGCGGCCGCAGCGGTCGGGGGTATCGGTGACCTTGTCGCCGATCTCGCAAGCGCAACAGCTGCGGCAACGCTGGCGGAGGGGCGCGCAAAGCAGCACGGCTACGTAGCGGCGCTCCTTCGCAAGCTCGCATACCCGCGCGCAGGCGAGCCTGAGCTTGCCGCGCGGATACTGCTTGATGCACTACACGGCGTGCTCCTCAGCCAGGCAGCAGATGCCGCTGGCGTTGCGCTCTCGCCGGATGACACCATCGATTATTTCTTGGAGCTGTGGATATGAGTCAACAACGTTTGTGGCGCGGCCGGGCCTTTCTCGGGGCAAGCCTCGACGGGTACATCGCGGGGCCGGGTGGCGATCTCGCGTTTCTCGAGTCAGCGCCGGGCAAGGGGCGGCACACGCCGACATCGGATTCAGTGCCCGCGCTTGTCTGGGAGACGTTCTTTCCGCAGATCGATACGCTCCTCTTGGGCCGCGCCACCTACGAGAAGGTGCTCACATTCGGGGATTGGCCATTCCCGGGGTTGCGCGTGTTCGTGCTCAGCACCACGCTCTCCGACAGCGATGCGCGGGTGAGCGTGGTGCGTTCGGTGGAAGATGCAGTGGTCGCACTCGAACGCGTTGAGGCGCGGGAGGTGTACGTCGATGGCGGAAAGACGGTGCAGGAATTCCTCGCCCGCGGTTTGCTTGACGAGCTCACTGTTTCAACGCTCCCGGTGGTCATCGGGGGCGGAACTCGTCTGTTCGCGCCAGGTGCGCGCGCGGAGTTCGCCGTGCGCGGCGCCCACGTTGGCGAAGATGGCCTCGTGCGTGTCACGTATGAGGTGCTCCGCCCCTGACCCTGCTCGCCGTCAGGCAAGATACGCTGGTCTCATTGGGTCGTTCGGTGGCGAGTCGGGGAAGGGTTGCTGCCCGAACCTTTCGCGCACAGCGGCTGGTTGCGTTGACGTTGAGGAGAAAACATGAGTGACCGTCACCCCCTGCTGGTTTTCGCACACGCGGACGAGGCTTCCGCGTTCGAAGGCGTCCCGCACCTGGTTACCGGTGTCGGCAAGGTGAATGCCGCAGTGTCGCTTGCGGCAGCGCTGCGTGAGGGGAGCGTCGATCGGGTCATCGTGCTCGGAACGGCTGGCGTGGTTGGCGAGGGTGCTGACCGTCTCTCACTCGACACGGTCTATCAGGTAACCGAGCTCGTGCAGCACGACTTTTCCCTGCCGTCGCCGGCCGTCGCGCCAGCGGGCGAGGTGCTGCTGGCAGAGACCGCGACCATGGCGACTGGCGATCAGTTCGTGAAGGACGACGCGCAGCGTGCCCACATCGCCGGGCTCGGTGCTCAACTCGTCGACATGGAGGGGTACGCCTACGCGAGCCTGTGCGCCCGGCTTGGGGTTTCGCTGCAGGTGTTCAAGATTCCGTCCGACTTCGCGGACAGTGCCACCACCGACGCGGAGTGGGATGAGATCGTATTCACCAAGAGTCGCCAGCTGCGCGCATTCTGGGAAGCGCGTCTCGCGCAGCGCTAGCCAAGAGCCGAAGTCGCTCGCTGGCTGCTCGCCTTGCCGATGTCTCGCGACAGTTGGCGCGCTGCGGGTGCGTTCTCGCGCAGCTCGATGCGCCGGTCGCCGCACCTGCTGCAGCGCGCGTAGCTGATGAGACCCTCGGATGTTGGGTGGCTCGATTCGGTGCGCCACGCATGCCGGTGCGGATGCGGTGGCGTCTGGGGTGTGCCCCGCCGGGCTGCGGCCTCGGTGTTGCGGATCTGAATGTCGTGTTGTGCGCTCATAGGTCAATCGTGATGTAATGCCCTTATGCATCTCAACCCTTACGGCACGTACGCGGTACAGCTGGCTGCGTCGCTCGCCAATGATTGGCCAGCTGACCGCGGTGGAATCGAGGAGCGCACTCGCGAGTTCGGGATGACCATGGCTTTCACTGAGCAGCCAGAAGACCATGCCGACACCCGCGACGTGATCGATGAGTGGCTGCGCGTTGTCGACGCGGACTCGCCTGAGCGGCGCGCAGAGATCCTGAACGTTCTCATGGCGGACGCCGCGGCCTATCCGCAACTGGTGAATCACGACGACGAGGGCTGGCACCTGCACTACCGTGACGACAGAACGTCCCTTCCCAGCGTGCTTCGATCGGTGATCCCGGTCGGTACGGCGCTACACCTCACAACGCGCGGCGTCACGCGGCTTGGCAGGTGCCAGGCGCCGCCGTGTGTGCACGTCGTCGTCGACGTAACGCGCAATGGCACGCAGCGCTATTGTTCCGTGCGGTGCGCCAATCGCGCCGCGGTGAGACGACACCGAGCGCGTGGCTGAATGCGCAGCTCACTGGGGGCGCGGTGTGCTGGCCTCCGTCGCTGAGTTGTCACCGGAGAGCCAACGCAACCAGCTCATACCAGGGTCACGCTCGAGGACGAGCGCGCGAACGAGGAGCGTCAGCGGAATGGCGAGGATCGCACCGAGCGGGCCGATGATGAAGGTCCAAAACAGCACGGAGACGAAGCTCAGCGTGAGACTCAGGCTCACGGCATCGCTCACAAACTTTGGCTGGATGAGTACCTGCAGGAGCACGTTGGCAACGGAGTAGAGCACGATCACGGCGATCATGAGCGACGGGCCCCCGACGACGAGCGCGAGGATCGCAGGCGGGATGAGGCCGAGCACAAAACCGATGTTGGGCACAAAGTTCGTAACGAACGACAGGATCGCCCACACCAGCGGGGCCGGGACGCCAAGGGCCCACAGTGCCAGGCCATCGACAACGGCGACGAGGAGCCCGAACGCCGCGTTCACGACATAGTAGCGTCGGACATTGCTGTTGAAGTTCGCGAAGCGACGCACGCGGGCCCCGGCGCTGGGGCCGAAGGATCGTCCGGCCCTGGCGAAGCGACCAGCGTCTGCCGCCATGAAGATGGCGTAGGCGAAAATGAAGAACAGGGCGGTGAGGATCCCCAGGATGCTACTCCCGAGCGACGTCGCGTAGCCAACGATCTGCGACGGCGTGAGGATCGATGTGATTCCATCGGTGATTTGTTCGCTTAATCCCAGCGACGTGAAGAACTCGAACAGCGAGTCTGCTGTCGCTCGCAGGTCGGGCGCGTAAGCGATGACGAGCTGGGTGAACTCCGCTGTTGCGAAGGCGAGCATTCCGGCGAGCACCAGGAGCACAGCCCAGGAGAGCGCGACGACGAGCGAGGTCGAAACCCAGCTCGGCCAGCCGAGGCGGTCGAACGGGCGTCTGAGTGGGCTGCAGATGATGACGATGACGGCAGCGAGCGCGAGGGGCCCGATCACCTCGCGGGCAAGCGAGACCCCCGCGAGCACCACGACCGCGGCGGCAAGACCGAGCAGCACAGCGAGCGACGGGGGGAGGGTGCTCCGAGGCGGGCCTCCCACAGTGGTCGCTGGCGCGGGCGCTGCGCCATCGTTCTGGCGGTCTGTAGCGTCTTCCATGCCCTCAGCGTAATGTACTGAGGTTTTGCCGGCATGGGTGAGCCGGAGGCTCGCGGCTTCGGGGACCGAGATCCAGACTCCCGAGCTCCAGCCCCAGAGCCCCAGCCCCAGAGCCCCAGCCTCCCAGCCGAGCGTGAGGTCGTTACTACGTCCACTTCGGACGCGGGGGCTCCCATCTCGCGATCTTCGCGAAGAGTTCCTCTGGAGTCGTTGCCACGATGAGGGAGGCGCGTGCGGCGGGGGGAAGAGAAGCCGGCGTCCACCATTGCATCGAGTGCAGCAAGCAGCGGCTGCCAATACCCGGCAATGTCGTAGAGCGCGACGGGTTTCGTATGGATCCCGAGCGTCACCCAAGTCCACACCTCGAAGATTTCCTCGAGCGTTCCAGGGCCGCCAGGCAGCGCGACGAACGCATCGGTGAGCTCGGCCATGCGGCGCTTGCGTTCCGGCATCGCGGGGACAACTTCGAGCCTGGTGAGGCCCGGGTGCCCGGTCTCTCCTGCGAGGAGGGACTCTGTGATGACGCCGAACGCTTCTCCGCCCGCGGCGAGAACCGCGTCGGCGACGGTGCCCATCAAGCCCACTTTTCCGCCGCCATAGACGAGATCGATTCCGGCAGCGGCCATCGCTGATCCGAAAGCCGTCGCACCGGCGGCGAATTCGGGCTTCCGTCCGAGCGCAGAGCCGGTAAACACCGCGAGGCGCTGTGGAGGCCTGCTACTGCTCGAGATCGCAGGGAACACGTGTTCGGTGTTGAGTGGTGCCATCGCGGGATGTGGCACGGCCGGATCCACCCACTCGAGGTGCTCGATCTCAGCGAGGGGCCGGTCGACAGCGACGTGGGGGTGTTCGAAGACGTGCGCGAGCACATCCCGTGCCGGTTCGTTTGCCGCTGGCGAGCGAAACTCGCCGAGGCCGCGCAACCAGAGCGGGTTCAGCTCGACGCCCAGTTCCTCGCGGAATTCACGAACGGCGGTGTCCCGCGGATCCTCGCCCGGCTCGGGCTTGCCGCCCGGAAGCATAAGCGTCGATGTGCCGCGCTTGCGGACGTTCAAGACACGACCCTCTGGGTCGCGGATAACGACCGCGCTTACTCGGATGGGCTCGGCTACGTGTTCGGCCAATCGACGGACTCCTCGTATTGTGGGTGCTTTTTGAGCCAGGCCGAGACGAAGGGGCAATAGGGGACGATGCGAAGTCCTGCCCCATGGGTATCCGCGATGGCTTCCGCTACGAGAGTACCGGCGAGGCCGCGGCCACCAAACTCTGGCGCGATTTCAGTGTGCACGAATGCGCGCCCACCACCCGGCGTCACACGGTAGTCGGCGAAGCCGGCAAGCGCGTCATCGAGGTAGATCGCGTAGCGGCGTTCGCCCGGCTCGTGTGCGACGCGGATCGACGATGGCTGTTCTACCAATGGGTCCTCCTCGGTTGGTGTGGTGGGGGCGGAAGCGGACGGGTGGCTGCGCTGAGCAGCCGGCGACGCCCCCGGCGTCGTTGGTGTTGTCGGGGTGGCCTCCGGTAGCGGGGGGAGCTGACTCCTCGGGAGCAGACGCGCGGTGGGGAGCGCCGGTGCAGGGAGAGGCGGCTCGGGCTCTCCGTCTGGGAGGCCATAGCGAGATCCTTGCGAGGAAGCGCCTGACTCTGCGTCCGCGATCGTCGCTTGCCAAGCGTCGCGTGCCGCGGCCACTTCCTCGTGGCTGCCGCCGATGAAGTTCCACCACATGACGAGTTCCTCGTCGAGCGGTGCTCCGCCAATCACGAGTAGTCTCGCGCCATCCGGGCCGGCAGCAAGCTCGATGGTTGGGCAGCCGGCCGCGGCAAAGCCGAGCTCCTCGCGTGCGAGCTCTGTCGGCAAAGACTCGCCAGCTGCAAGCGTCGTCGATCCGTGGTCAACGAGCACACCGTGTTCGTGAGCAGGGTCAACGGAGAGCGTGAGCGATGCGCCAGGGGCAAGGGTGAGTTCGGCGCCTACGAGCGGTGTGTGGGTCGCGACGGGCGAGACCTCGCCGAGCAGCGAGCCGAGGAAGACCTTGGCGGTGAATCCCTCGCCCGTTACCGTTGGCGGCGCGTAGTGGTCGAAACGTTTCTCGATCCCGCGTGCTCGCTCGGGCAGCGCAACCCACAGTTGGGCGCCGTGGAGCACAGTGGTGTCTGCTGTGGATCGCTCGGAGTGGCTAATCCCCGACCCCGCGGTCATGAGGTTGAGTTCACCCGGCTTGACGAGAGCATGATTTCCGGCACTGTCGCGGTGTTCAATTGTGCCGGAGAAAAGCCAACTCACCGTTTGGAGGCCGGTGTGCGGGTGTGCGCGGACATTCATCCCGCCCGTATCTGCAACGCTGTCTGGCCCATAGTGGTCGAGGAAACACCAGGCTCCGATGAGGCTTCTGCCGCGCTGCGGGAGCGTTCGTCTCACCGGCATGCCGCGCAGGCCACCCAGGGGTACCTCCCGCGGCTCAAGGACTTCGACGTGGCCAGGTTCGCCCGGCCCCGCAGCGCAACGGCGCTCCGTGGGGTTGCTCTCTAGATTGCTCATGGGATGCCTCCTTTCGGAGGATACTAGCCCTTTGGTATGGGTGGGCCTAGCCAGAGGAGCGTCACGAAGACGAGCACGATGAGGATCACGATGAGGGTGATCGCGAGGATCGGGCGCCGAAGTATCCAAG
The DNA here is from genome assembly GCF_000834055.1 of Leucobacter komagatae. GTDB lineage: Bacteria > Actinomycetota > Actinomycetes > Actinomycetales > Microbacteriaceae > Leucobacter > Leucobacter komagatae_A. The sequence goes on along the minus strand of NZ_JXSQ01000007.1, from coordinate 26,418 downwards.
CCTGCACGTGTTCAACAAATCCCGCTGGTGCGTCGCCACCTGGGCGCAGCCGCCACGGTCCGGCAAGGAGGCCGCGCCGATCGAGCGACCGCTCGAACGGGTACGTCGCAAACGGGACGACAGCGAGAAGTAGCCCCGTGATTCCCGTGCCAACTCGCCAGCGTTGGTTCACCCACACGAACACTGTCGTTACCCCGTATGCGAGGAAGATAAAGCCGTGTATTCCGCCTGCGATGCGGACAGCGCCATCGGTCACACCCGTCGCGCGGAGGATGAGCGCGGCAATGAGGCCTGCCCAGGTGATCACTTCTGCGGTTGCGAACAGCCGGAACAGATTTCTCGGGGTCATAGTGCTTTCCATTTTGCCCCATCCGCTTGAGAAAGCGCGCTGTGCGCGTGTGCTAGCCGGGTGGATCCGCTGCTTCGCCGCGCGTCGGAGCGAAAAACCTTGACATGGCATGGCGGTTATCGAGAGGGTATAGCCATATGAGCTTTTGCATTGTGTTGGCTGGGACTTCCCACAGCGAATTGAGATGAAATCAATGGTAAAGGTTAAGGGTCGCTCCGATAGGAGCGCCACAGCGACGGCCGACGTTGCCGGTTCGCCGAGCATCGAGCCCACCGCTACGGCCCTCGCCGGCACGACCGCACGTTTCCATCGTGCGGCAACTCATCAGCTAACTGATCCTCCAGCGAATCCGCATGCCGGTTCCCGACCAGGGCAGACGACGCCCATCGCCGCGAGTGGGTCGACCGCTCCTGCGGCGATTCGGGAGCTTGGAGCTATGCTCGGAGTTGCTGGAATCATTGCACTATCGCTCGTTCTGCCAGGTTGCAGGCGAGTTCCAAACGGAGTGTGATGCCCGAAAGCCCGCAGCGTGGGAGCCGAGGCTTCCCCCAAGTTTAACTCGGCGCTTAATCCCCATTAGCCCCCGCTGCGATGTAAGGAAAGGCCGGACGAAGCCCCCCCAGCTTCGTCCGGTCTTTCACCCTCTGGCGCGCCGCGCATCGTGCTCGGGTCGATTCTCGGCTGGGCCACGATGGGTCCGCGTGAACGGCGAACGGGGTGCTGCCGCGGAGGGCAATTGCGCCGCGGCGAGTTCGTTCTGATTTGCCTCCTTGCGGAGCTGTTGGGCGTGTCGCCCGATGGTCAAAGGCGAGGCCGGCGGTCGCGGTGTTGAGCCTAGTTCCGTCCGAAATGCGGATTGAGTGGCCGAATAATAGCAATTTGTTACGGCGCAAAAAACCCCAAATTATGCCAACCTTCGACGCGGTCTCTCGTCCGGAGTTTCTGAAACGAAAGTCCAGATCAGCGCGATAGTCATAGTGATGGCAATGAGGCGCAAGCGGTCGCGCCTGCCGCCGCAGTGCATCAGAACCGGCCAATTGTTTGATTGGAGTTAGCAATCTTTTTGCTTGCTTTTACAAATTATCGAGCTTAGAGTTCCCAGCATGCTCCATGGGGATGGAGATATTAGCAGCATCAATGGGGATAAAAGGGGAAGCGCATGTCGAGACGGCAGCCGCATTTTTTTTTCGCGAGCAAAAACACGCAACACTCAGCGCATACTGAGCGGAATGCTCGCGGTCGCAGTGTTATACACAGGACTACCGACGGCGGCTTCCGCGACAGCTATCCAGCCAGCGGACCGCGGTCTGGCGGCGCAGAACGCAAGTCTGGTAGACCCAGGGGAAACCGCTGCCCCGCCTGCGGGGCAGCAAGCTTCGCCATCCGAAGACGAGACTGACGTCTCGACCTCGCCCGGTCCGAGCGAGGAAGCGGCAGAGCCGGGGCCGGACACGCCGGCAGGTCCACCACCCGAAGCCCCCGCGGGTGAGGACGAGCAAGCGCAGTCGAGCGCTCCGCCCGGAAACCAGCCGCGCGGCGCCGCAGTGGATGTCACCCCAGCGGCGGTCCCGACGCTCAGCGGTGGGCCGGGGCTGGGTACGCAACCGGGCGCGCAGGAATGGCTGATCCGCATCACCGCGACCGGCGACCGGACGGCGGCGAACGGCCGCGCGAACCTCGCGGGCGCTGCCTTCAGCGCCTTTCAGGCCTCCAGCCTCACGAACGTGACAAACAACACCGCGGTTGCGACCTGCACCACCGACCAGAACGGTCAGTGCTGGATGAAGGTGCCTACCCGTGGCTCGAACAACAACGCTCCTGGCTATGTGGTGCGCGCGGTCGAGGCGCCGGCCGGCTGGTCGATTCTCGCCTCGATGAACACCTCGGATGAAGGGCTCGAGGTCGGCGCGAACGAGCCCTACAGCTTCTTCACCGGCCCAGCTCGTTCCGGGGGATCAGGCTCCAGAATCTTTACAGCGCCGCAGGGCGACAATCTCCGCGCGAGCTCAGGCACCTGGTCGAGCTTGCGCGACAACCCGCAAGTTCCGAAGGAGTGCGGCATCGACGTTGCACTGCTCGTCGACCTCTCGAGCTCCGTGCGCAATACGAGCGGTGCGCTCACGCAGGTGCAGAACGCCTCGGCCGCCGTCGTCGATGCTCTCACGGGCACCCCGTCGCGGGTCGCGCTCCAAACGTTTGCGACCAGGGCTCCAGCGGGGGGTAGTAACAACGCCTTCCTTGGCCTCACGAGCGTCGCGACGCCCGCGCTCGCTGGCCCGGTGAAGGCGAAGGCGCTGAATCTGTCCATCCCGTCGAGCCCCAACCAGTACACGAACTGGGATGCCGGGCTCTGGTCGCTGAACGGCGTCGCGAGTCAGCTCGACGCAGTGATCATGATCACCGACGGCTTGCCGACCGTGTACGGACCGAGAGGCGACGGTCAGAAAGGGACGCGATTCATCGAGATGGAAAACGCGATCGCCTCGGCGAACGCGATCAAAGCCCAAAACACGAAGATCATCGCCGTCGGCGTGGGCCTCGGCGTGCAAGGCAACCCCGACAACCTCAAGGCAATTTCGGGGCCGAGGATGGACGACGACTACTTCCAGGTGGCCGACTGGAACAACCTCTCCGCGCAGCTGCGCCAGCTCGCCTCAGCGAACTGTGACGGCACCGTCAACGTCGTCAAGCAGGTGATCCCCGTTGGGAAAACGATCGCCGACGCCCAGCCGCGCATCGCGTGGGGCTTCAACGCGACGACTCCAGGCACCGCCGTCCGCGTGGACACGGTCGGCACGTCGTTCGGCACCTCGGCCGCTGGTGTGACCGGTGACACCGGGGTGCTCGGGTTCCGCTCGAACTTCGAGAACACGACGGCAGCAAGTCGCCGCATGAGCGTCACTGAGACACTCGATATTTCGCACAAGATCGCGCCACAGGGCGGCAAGAACGCTGTGTGTACCCGAACTGACACGGGCGCGAGCGTGCCAGTGACCAACATCACCGACCCAACCAAACCCGGTTTCACGGTCGACCCCATTCAAAACGCGACCGTCACCTGCACCGTCTACAACCAGGCGCAGGACAGGAGCGCGCAATTGCGCGTGAACAAGGTTTGGAAGATCGACGCCGACGGTACCCCGGGCTTCGAAGAGGTGACCAAACCGAATGAAGCGCCGACGTCGATTCCCGGCCTGAGCGCAGCGCTTGCACTGAGCGGCAATGACAGGCTCCCGAACGGCGCGACGAACTTCGGCGAGACGCTCTCGAACCTCGCAGTCGACTCAACCGTCGCAATCGACGAGACCATCAACGGCCTTCCGCTGCTGTGTACGAACACGGCGAGCTATAGTCCGGCGCTCAGCAACGGCAAGCTCAACCTTGCGCTCGCGAGCGACAAGGGAATCAACGAGGTGACGATCACCAACACCGTCCGATGCGAAACCAAGCTGACGCTGGAGAAGACCGTGTCGTCCGGCGAGACGCCAGCGACGGAGTGGACGCTGAACGCGCTCAATCAGGGCGGAGCCCTCGCAGGGCCCGGAGGCGTGACGGGATCAGCTGCGGCAACGGCAAACGTGACACCAGACACGGTGTACCCGCTCGCCGAGGAAGCAACGACCGCTCGCGCTCGCGGCTACGTCCAACAGTGGCAGCCGACGATTCAGTCGCAGTGGCAGGCAAACGAAGCGCTCGGGGCCACAGGGTCATGGGTGTGCGTCGTTGCGACTTCGCTCGACAACGGCAAGCCCGTGTGGGCGCAGAACCAGAGCGACGGCCGCAACGGCGGCGTCACTGTGCAGCCGGGCGGTTGGACGAAGTGCACCGCAGTGAACGACCCGAAGCCGACGCTCGAACTCGTGAAGCAGATCAAGCGCGGCGACGAGGTAACGACCGTTGAACTCGGCGACGCCCGCTGGACGCTGAGCGCCGAGTGGAGCGCACCGAGCATCGGTGGCGATACCCCGATCACCCCGTACCCGGGCACGCAGGCGAAGCTGGAAGGCGCGGGTGGCACAGCAGCAACCCCGGTGCTCCCAGGTAGCTACACCCTCGCCGAGTCCGCGGGCCAGAGCGGTTACGAGAACGGCACACAGTTCTCTTGCGTGGTCAACGGCGACGAACCACAGCTCATCGATGCCGACGCAGCCGACGCGCTTGTGCTCGGCGCAGGCGACGTCGCAACGTGCGCAATCGTGAACACTCAGATCGAGCCGCCGCTCACGATCGAGAAGGGCGACGGCGACGTGACTCAGCTCGCTGACCTGACGTGGCAGATCGACTACCCCCTCAGCGTCGCAAACGCGTCGGCGATTCCGAGCACCTTCACGCTCACAGACACGCCTGAACTCGGCACCGGCTTCACCGTCGTGTCGACGAGCTGGCGAGACGACGCTGACCCGGGCACCGAGATTGCCGCTCCCGCGGCGGACAGCCCCATCGCTGGCAACACGACCAAGCGGTTCGTGTATCGCGTCATAGCCTCCTTCGACAAGGGGATCGCGGATCCAGAGCTGACCTGCGACCCCGCAGACGGCGGCGCATTCTTCAACTCGGCGACAGTCGCCTTCCCAGGCGGAACCGACAGCGATGTCGGCTGTGCAGAACCAGCTGCACCCACAATCGTGAAGTCTGCGCGGCCGAGCTCCCAGAACGACGACGGCAGCTGGACCCTGGCCTATGAGATTCAGGTCGCGAACACTTCCGCGATCCAGCTCGCCTACACGCTCGACGACACCGCTCGAGCATTGCCAGATGGCGTCACCGGTGGCGCCTGGTCCGCAGCAGATCCGACCGTCGTCGGGGGAACCCACGCGGACTCGGGAACACTGAACGACGAATGGGACGGCGAAGGTACGCTCGCGAACGGCGTGATCTCCGCGGGCGCAACGCACACCTACCTGGTGACGCGCGACGTCACGCTCGGGGCCGCCGCCGGACCTGGCGCGCTCGAATGCGCTGACGACTCCGGGCTCTGGAACACCGCAACCGTGACGAACGGTGTCGGCAGCGACTCGGCGAGCGCGTGCTCACCCGTCGAGCAGCCGGGGGTCGGCGTCGAGAAGACGGTGACCTCGGTGACCCAGGCCGCAGATGGCTCCTGGATCGTCACCTACGAGGTGGCTGTGACGAACGCATCCCAGTCGCTCATCGCGCGATACAGCCTGGCAGACACCCTGAAGTATGGCGCTGGAATCACCGTCGCTGCTGCGGAATGGGAAGGCCCAGGAGACGCGGCAGGCACATTCAGTGGCGACGGCACTGCGACCCTCGCAACCAACGTCGCGCTCGCCGCAGGAGCGAAGCACACGTACACCGTGACCGCGTTTGCGACCATCGAAGCGGCCGCGTGGAGCGGAAGCGAGTCGAAGCTCACCTGTTCCGCCGACGAGACGGCTGGCGGCTTCCTGAACGCCGCTACCGTTACCGCAGCGGGCGTCTCTCACACCGACGCAGACTGCGCAGAGCCTGGCGTGCCCAGCATCGCGAAGACTGCGGTCGGTGCTGTGCAGGACGCGACGGATCCAGACCTCTGGCACGTGAGCTATCTGCTCACCGTGACTCCGAGCGGCTTCGACACGTTCTATTCGCTGACCGATACCCCAGCGTTTGCCGACGGCATCGCGCTCGGCGCAGGCACCGCGAAGCGCACGGGAGACGACCAATCGCAGGCAGCATTCCCGATTACACCTGGTACGGTATTCGCGGGGTCACCCGTCGCGCTCGGAGCCACCGACGAGCCGCACACCTGGCTCGTTACCTGGGAAGCATCGCTTCCGGGGGAATTGTCGCCTGAGCTCAGCGAATGCGCCGGGACCGGAACCGCGTTCTTCAACACCGCGGCCCTGCTGCAGGGAACGGAAATCATCGATGAGGGCAACGTATGCGTTCCCGTGCAGGAGCGCATCTACCCAACGGTCACGAAATCTGTCGTACAGACCTCCCAGGACCCCGACGGCAACTGGACTGTCGACTATGTGATTCGGGTGAGCGTGCCAACCAAGGGGGCTGCAAACCCCGAGGGGTTGTCGGCAAAATACGACCTCGATGACGCCCTCAACTTCGGTGCGGGGATCGACATTTCGTCGGCGTCCTGGAGCACCGAGGGTGGCGCCGGAGGCGACTTCGACAGCGCGACCTGGAGCGCCAAGCTCGCGCACGGCACATCAATCAAGGCCGGGGACACCCACGAGTACCAGGTGAAGGTGAATGCTCGGGTGACATCACGGGCCTTGACCGGCGGCACCAGCGAGTGCACACCAGGTGAAGACGGGGCAGCAGGTTTCCTCAACACCGCAGAGCTCACCTCGGGCAGCGTCACGACACCGGTCGAGGCATGCGCGGAGCCTGTGCTTCCAACGATTGAGAAGACAGGCGGTGAAACCACTGACAACGGTGACGGAACCTTCGGTCTGAGCTATGAGATCGCGGTGCGCTACCCGACCACGGAAGCTGCCAACCCCGCCGGTCTGAAGTTCACACTTACGGACGAGCCGCAGCTCCCCGCCGGTGTCGAACTTGTCGGAGACTGGGCCGCTACGGCAGCAACCGATGCCACGCCTTCTCCCCGTAACACACGCTGGGACGGTACGGGAACATGGACGATCGTCTCTGGTGCCGCTTTCACCCCAGATGGGGTGCGCGCCGGGCACACGGAGTACCGCTACACCGTGACCGCGACCGTGAAGGTGACGACGACCGACAAGGGCACACCAGCGGAGTGCGCCGACACGGGAGGCAGCGGCATCGTCATCCCGAATATCGGGCGCATCGCCTCGGGCGACTTTGAGGCCGAGGACGATGGTTGCCAGGTCGTGAATGTCCCCGATATCACCGACGTGAGTATCAACAAGACCGCTGAGCTCGCGGAAGGCGAGACGTCGGTGCAGCCGGGCGACACCTTCGACTACGTGCTCACAGTGAAGAACGAAGGAAACGTTCCCGCAACGGACGTGACCGTGACCGACTCCGACATCAGTGATCGCCTGCGGGTGACGGGGCTGGCAGTGGAACCGAACTCCGGGTGGGGCCCAGCTCCTGGGTTTACCGGCAACAAGGTCGAACTGTCGATTGACGAAATCGGAGTCGGCGAGTCGGTGACGGTGCGCGTCACTGTCGAGTTCCTGCCTGCAACCGCGATGGACGAGAAGCCCATCCTTTCCGGGGACCCGAAACCTGACGCACCAGTGGCGCTCGACTCGCTACAGAACACAGCGTGCGTGGAGATGGTTGGCGACGCGAACCCCGATAACAACTGTGACGATGCTGAGGTACCAACTCGGGACCTCACAGCAACCGTCTACACGCTGTGCGTTGCAGACGCACCGCTGCTCGGCTGGTCCGTGAACAAGTCGGCGCTCCTGAAGGACCTGCCAGTGAAGTTCCGCTGGACTCCAGACGGTGCCATCGCGACAACCGACCCGGCAGCAGTCACGCTTGCCTCACCAGGCGGATCAGCAAGCTGGAATGATGAGATCACCTGGCCTGGCTCAGCGTTCACCCCGTCGGGCATCAGCATCGACTACCCGGGGTGGCGTGCGATCCGCGCTTCCGATCTCAATGCAGCAGGGAAGTACTTGCTTCCTGGCACGACGACCGAGATGACGAAAGCACAGGCCGCAGAGTACGTGTTCAACGGGCTGATCCTTGACCCGAGCGAACTCGACTTCGCGTGGCGCGGCAACACGACCATCGAGTTCTCCGTGAACCCCACGCTCACGTTCAATGCCGGGTATCCGCCTGCGACGGCGGGGTGTGGAGCTGCAAGGCACTCCGACGTGCGGATTGACAAGGAAGCGAGCACAACACGCACGCAGCCGGGCAAGCCGTTCGACTACACCCTCGCGGTGAAGAACGTGAGTGACGACAGCGCTGCAGAGGGCGTCGTCGTGACCGACAAGATCCCAACCGATCTCCGAGTCAGCGAGGTGACCTGGGCAGGCAAAGGGGAAGCTGGCACATTCCCCAACTGGCGTGAGTGCAGTGTGACGGGGCAGTCTTCGAGCGGCTACGGTGGCACACTCCGGTGCGTCTTGTTTGGGCCGTTGCAGCCGAACGGCGCGACAGGAGGCGCATCGCAAGCCCCGACGATTACGCTCTCGGTTGTGGTCGACCCAGCTTCGACACGCACCGCTGTGACAAACACTGCGATCGTCGAATTCCACACCTTCGGTGACCCGGAAGACTCCGGAAAGCACTCAGACAGCGCGACCGTGTTGCTCTGGGGGCTGGCCATCACCGGTGGACAGCTAGGCAGCATCGCCGGCGTCGCAGGCGGGCTCCTGCTGCTCGGCGGGGCGGCGTTGCTCTGGCGGAGGAGGCGCCAGCCGACCAGCTGATCCACACAGACCCGCAGCGCGGTCGCCGAGACATCCCCCCAGGAGCTCAAGGCGGCCACACCCCAAGAACACGCTGCGACACAAGAGGGGCCGGGTGAAGCACATGCTTCACCCGGCCCTTTGGGGTGCGGTGACGAAGGCGACCGCGTGGTTAGCGGATCCCGCCCATCAGCCGAAGTACCGGCTTGCGGATGAGGAACAGTACGGCACCCACCGCGATCGACGCACCGCCGAGTGCGAGGAAGTACGGTACCTCGGTTTCCGGCGTGTAGAAACGCGAGAGCGTTCCCGATGCCGCCGAGCCAAGCGAGATCGACAGGAAGAAGAGCGCGACCATCTGCGAGTGGAACGCCTTCGGCGCGAGCTTCGTTGCGAGCGACTGCCCGACCGGGGAGATGCTGAGCTCCGCGAGGGTGAGCAGCAGAATAATGAAGGCATAGGCGAGCAGCGGCACGGTCCCGTTCGCGCCGCCGGCAAAGGGAATGAAGCACAAGAACGCGACGCCCATGATGGCCGTGCCGATCGAGAACTTCACCGGGGTGCTCGGCTGGCGATCGCCGAGCTTGACCCAGATGGCTGCGAAGACGCCCGCGAGGATGATGATGAGCATCGGGTTGATCGTCTGCACCATGCTCGGCGGCATCTCCCAGCCGAAGATGTTGCGGTTCAGGCGCTGGTCAGCGTAGATCGCGAGCACCGTGAACTGCTGCTGCGACAGCGACCAGAACACGGCGGAGGCGAGGAACAGCGGAATGAAGGAGACCACCTGGCGGCGCTCGGTCTTCGAGACCTGGTGGCTCGTGAGGATCACGGTGAACAGCGCGACGACGGTGATCACAATGAGCGCGACGACGACGGTCGACAGGTTCTCCGCGGTGATGAGGCCAAGGGAGACTGCGATCGCGACGGCCGCGATCGCGGCGAGGAAGATGACCGACCAGATGCGCTGCTGCGCGGGCGACAGTGGATTGCCTGGCTTCATGCTCGCCTTGCTCACCGTGTGCCTGCGTAGCAAAAGGTACTGGGTGAGGCCGACGGCCATGCCGATTGCGGCGAGCCCAAAGCCCCAGTGGAAGTTCTTCCAGCCCCAGAGCGCGCTCGTGAGGAGCGGGCCGGCGAAGCCGCCGATGTTCACGCCCATGTAGTAGATCGAGAACGCGGCGTCGCGGCGCGGGTCGCCCTTCTCGTATAGGTCGCCGAGCACCGTCGAGGTGGTGGTCTTCAGTGATCCCGAACCGAGGGCAACACCGACGAGGCCGATCGCCAGGCCGAGCATACCCGGGATGAACGCGAGCGCGAGGTGACCGCCCATGATGAGGAACGCCGCGGTGAGCAGCGTGCGCTCGGCCCCGAGCACGCGGTCAGCAACCCAGCCGCCGAGCACGGCCGACAGGTAGACGAGACCGCCGTAGGCGCCGACGATCGAGGTCGCTGCCGTCTGCGACATGCCGAGGCCGCCGTCGGTGACTGAGTGGTAGATATAGAAAGCAAGCAGTGCCTGCATGCCGTAAAAGCTGAAACGCTCCCACATTTCGACGCCCGCGAGGTTCGCGAGGCCCCACGGGTGGCCAAAGAAGCCGCGGCTCTGCGACGGCCCGGAGCCGGCCGCGGCCGGACTATCGGGCTGGGTGGTGGGTGATGACACGTGTTCCCCCTCGGGGTGCTACGCGAACGAGGCCACCTCGCAGCGCAGTGCGAGGGCGCACCGCTGCGAATCAGAAACCAATGAAAAGAGCCCCGGGGATTGGAGCGCGAACGAGTGTGCGGGCGATGCCCGGGCATTCACGCCCCGAAAGGGGCCACGGAAAACCGTATCAGTTTCCGGGTTTTCCGCTCTTGAGGAATCTCAGGGGCGAGATTCTGCCGTGGCGTCAACGGCGCCCTGAGATGCGAGCGCGCGGTTGTGTGTCACCAGCATGATCAGCGCAACGGGGGAGGTGAGTGCGAGCGCGACGAGGTTCCACGGTGCGATCTCGCGGGCAACCATGGTGCCGGCGGCGAGCACGAGAGCGATCCCTATTGCCTGAGTCCACAGGCTGTGCGCCGGGATCGGATCTGGCCAGCCCAGCAGCGGGATCCGTCGGCCCCGATTCGCGCGCACTGTGAGCGCGGTAGAGGTGATCATTAGACCGATCCCCGCGATTGTCATTATCCAACCAAGCGCCAGCATTGAGCCAGTCCAGCCGGGCTACGCCCAAATGTCAAGCGTGGGGCGGTGGTTATGGGGCGACGCGGTAGCCGCTGCGGATCGCCACCCGGTTCCACGCGCCCATGACGAGCGCGAGCCAGCTCACAGCAGACACCTGCTCCTCGGAGAGCGCGTCATTGTCCCAATCGGTGCGGGCGGGAACCGATAACCGGGTGACCTCCTCGGCGAGGCCGAGCGCGGACGCCTCGAGCGGCGAGAAATACTGCGACTCCCACCATGCGGGAAGCACGGCGAGCCGGTCGGTGCTCTCGCCGAGCTCCACCGCTTCGCGCGTGTGCAGGCGGGTGCAAAACGCACAGCCGTTGAGCTGAGAGACCCGGATCTTGACAAGCTCGATGAGTTTCCCGTCGAGGCCCGCTGCTGCTGCTGCCGCCTCCGCTGCGCTGCTGAGCGCTGCCAACTGCTTGTAAACGTCGGGGTGCTGCTTGGTGATATTGACCTGTGACACGATGCTCTCCGTCCAACGGGGTGTGCGATACGCAACACATACTCGCAGTAATGGCTGAGGGCGACCCCGTGGCGCGTCGCCTATCACTCTGATGTGGCGGGTCCCGCGCGTGGGATCAGTCGGACCGCCCGGCGCGTATTGACCTGCGCCGGAACACCTGGGCGAGGAGTAACAGCGCTGCGCCGGCGATGCACGCCGATGCGCCAATGATCACGATGTTTTCGATGTGACTTGCGTCGCTCACGCAGAGCCCACCGCGTTGGCCGGAGAGATCGAAATCGTCGAGAGTTGGAGGGAGTCGCCCTGAGAACGCGGCAGCAGCAGCGTCGAGCGCGCGCAGCTCGACGGCAAGCAACGCAGCCCCCACTCCCGCAAACATGGGCACACCGTATCAAGCCGCCATGTGAGGTGCCGGCGCACGGGGTCTGCGTGCGCGGCCGGGGGCGGTCCCGCAACTCGGGTGCGGCCCGCTCAGCTGCCGACGATCTCCGCCAGCCGATCCTGCCCGTAGCGATCCGGCGCGATCCGCTGCATGCCGGCGAGGGCGACGCCGAGCAGCACGGTGCGCTCCGCGGCGGCCTCGGAGAGATCGGGGGAGGCCGCTCGCAGCGCCCGCGTGAGCTCGGCAAGCGTGTCGGCAAACACCGCCCCGAACTCCGGTGAGCGCAGCGCGTGTGCCCAGGCGCTCACCCACAGGGCAACCTCGGCGTCCTGCTCCGGGTCAAGGTGGTTGCCGAAGAACTCTCGGAGCGGATCGCTGCCCTCGCCGCGCACAGCACTCTCGAAACCAACGAGGCTCTCGGCGACGTACTCCCGCCACGCAGTCGCAACGAGGTCGGGCACGCTCGGAAAGTGCTGGTGGATGAGGCCGGGTGATCCACCGACCTCTGCCGCGACGGACCTGGCAGACACGCCCTCCAGACCCTCGGCTCGCATGACCCGAACGGTCGCCTCGACGATGCTCGCGCGGCGCTCGGGCCGGGGTAGGTAGGCCATGAATCCTCGTCTCTTACAAACACCATGTAGTCTATCCGGAAGATTTGTACGCATGTACAAATTGGATAGAGGAAAGGGAACTCATGCAGCCGTACACACTCACGGCGCTCCGCGACGCCCTCGGAAACGTCGACGCCGCAACCCGCAAGACCGCGCGCATGCCGCGGCACAGCTTCACCCCGGCTGTGGAGGAGCGCGACTACCTCGGATGGCGCGACCCGAGCGCCCCGCAACGCGGTTACATCTTCGTCGATGGTGTGAGCGGCCCCGAGGGCATCATGCTGACAAAGACGCGAACGAGGAACTCTGTCAAGCGGGCGGTGATGTGTGAGTTCTGCAGGATCCCCCGCCGCTTTGAACAGGTCGCGCTCTTCACCGCGCCGACCTCGCAATTGCAGCGCGACCAGTCCACACTCGGCACCTACCTGTGCGTTGACCTCGACTGCAATGCGCGCGTCAACGCGCTTCGCCCGCTCACCCCACTGGATCCACCAGCTGAGGAGCTCATTGCCGCAAGACGGCAGCAGCTCGCGCAGCGGTCACTCGCGTTCGTCAGGGATGTGCTCGAGCGAGCTTCGCAAAGGTAGAAAGCGGCGGAAACCGTGTGCGCGGGCGGCTCACCGGCGTGGGCCAGCAACAGCGTCGTCGCGCGAGCACCTTTCCTCCGCGCGGACCCCTTTTCCGCGAAGTTGATGCCGGGCGCGGCGGCAATATGTGCGTTCACCCCGTGAGCCCGCCCTCCCGGCGGGCAACCCGGCGAGCTGCGTTTGGCCGTTGGCTTGAAAAGATTTTCGGGGTGGTGTCGAAAAGCCGGTTGATCGTTCGCTGTACTCATGCGACGGTTAATCGACCGCTCGAACTACTCAAGGAGTGCCATGAAATACGTTTTGATGTTTACGTCCGATCCGAAGCTCGACGCAGCGGTCTCCGCGGAGCGTGAGCGGGCTGATCTGCAGCGAGTGCTTGAGTGGCACGAGATCAACAGTGCGGCGATCCTCGAGGGCGGTGCGGCGCTTCACCCGGTAGAGACCGCGACGACCGTGCGTGCCGACAGCGCGGGGCCCGTCGTCGTCGACGGTCCCTTCACCGAGGCAAAGGAGGTCATTGGTGGATTTACTCTTGTCGATGTGGCCGATCTTGACGAAGCCGTAGCGCTTGCACGAACGTGGCCGCTCCTCGACCTCGAGGGAAACTCGGTAGAGATTCGACCCATGTTTGACGAAGAGGAACTCTTCGCGCTGTGAGTGATGAGCGCGCGGGCGCGAGGCTGGACCCGCACGCGGGGTCACTGCCGCAATCGTCTGACGCCGCACTGGCCTGCGTCGTTCGCGACGAGAGCGCGCGGATCGTCGTCGCGCTCGCGCGCTCATTCGGCAGCCTGGACGTCGCGGAGGAAGCCACCGCCTCGGCGATCGAAGAAGCGCTCCGCCAGTGGCGGCGTGACGGCGTACCGCCGCAGCCAGGTGCATGGCTCATGACAGCAGCCCGTCGCAACGCGCTCGATATTGTGCGGCGTTCCCGGAAGTATCGTGACGTGCTCGCTCGCGCAGCACCGACCGGCCCAGGCGGTCAGCCAGCGCCTGGCGAAGGCTTGTACGGCATCGAAGCGTCCCCCGGCAGCTCTGAGGACGACGAAGCTGATTATCCTGCTCCGAGCATCGGCTCGGGCGCCGACGACGAGGTGGATGAGCGCGTCGCACTGCTGTTCGGCTGTTGCCACCCAGCCCTGTCTACTGCCGCCCAGTTGTCGCTCACACTGCGCGCCGTGCTGGGCCTGACGACTCACCAGATAGCGAGGGCAACAGTCGAACCTAGTGCCACTGTGGGCCAACGTATTGCGCGAGCAAAGCGGAAGATCGGTTCAGCAGGCATACCGCTGCGGGTACCGCGAGGGGGTGCGCGAGCGGCGCGGCTTGACACCGTGCTCGCGGTAATCGCTGTGACGTACGACTCTGCCCACTTGAGACCCGGCGATACGGCCGAAGCGGATAGGGATCTTGCGGGCGACGCGCTCTGGCTTGCAAGCGTCGTTGCGCGGTCCCTCCCGGAAGAGGCCGAAGCTCACGGTCTGCGTGCCCTCCTGCTCTTCCACGGGTCGAGGGAGCCAGCGCGTTCGGCGGCGGGCGAGCTCGTTCGGCTGCCCGAGCAAGACCGCTCGCTGTGGGACCGAACGAAGATCACTGCGGGGCACGTCTCACTCGAGCGCGCGGCAGAACTCCGCAATCCAGGACGCTGGCAGCTGCACGCCGCGATCGGAGCCTGCCACTCGGACGCCGTGAGCAGCGACCGCACGGACTGGCCGCAGGTGCTCACGCTCTACGACATGCTGTTGCGATTCGACGCATCACCGCTCGTGCGCCTGAACCGCGCTGTTGCCCTCGCCGAGGTGCGAGGACCCGAGGCCGCGCTCGCAGAGATTGCGCGCCTGGGGGACCGACTCGACAGCTACTACTTGCTGCACGCGGTGCGGGCCGAGCTGCTTGAGCGGGCCGGCTACGCGGGGGAGGCCGAAGCGGCGGCTGTCCGGGCCGCCGGCCTCACCGATAACTTGCCGGAGCGGCGGCTACTGCTGGGCGCGTAACGCGCGTGGGTGCTGGGCGAGGCGCCGCCTGACTCAGTGCGGGTTCAAATGCGTCTCAGCGTCGTCGCGCGGAGCGCACTCGGACCGAGCGAGAAGACCAGGCACAGGCGCTGGCGACAGCAAAAAACCCCCGCGATCACCCTGTTTCCAAGGGATCTGCGGGGGTTTTTCTTCAGTGGCGGTGACGGCGGGATTTGAACCCGCGGTAGGGGTTGCCTACACAACATTTCGAGTGTTGCACCTTCGGCCGCTCGGACACGTCACCGCGGAAAAGCTTACGGGATTTGCCTCCGAGATCCTAATCCGCCCTCCGTCGCACCTTCACTCGGCATGTCGCGGCCACCACACCGCTCTGTCGGAGGCCACCGCTAGTCTCGTTCACATGGCGAAAACGAGCAGCGCGTATGTCTGCACCGAGTGCGGGTGGCAGGCAGCGAAGTGGGTCGGCCGCTGCGGGGAATGCCAGCAGTGGGGCACGGTAGAGGTGCGCGGCGCGGCGCGTGCGACGCTCGCGCGAACGACGAAGGCAGCCGCGCCGGAAGCCGGGCGGGAAGCGAAGCCGATCACCGAGCTCTCGGGCGACTCCGTGAAGCACCGGCAGACGGGCATTGCCGAGCTCGACCGTGTGCTCGGAGGCGGCATTGTGCCCGGCGCCGCCATCCTGTTTTCCGGCGAACCCGGCGTCGGCAAGTCGACCCTGCTGCTCGACGTGGCCGCGCGCATCGCCGGTCACGGCGCCCGCGTTCTTTACGTGAGCGGTGAGGAATCGACCGGCCAGATCCGCATGCGGGCAGAGCGCACTGACGCGCTCATCGATACGCTCTACCTCGCAGCAGAGACCGACCTCGCCTCCGTGCTCGGGCACATCGAGATGGTGGATCCTGGCCTCATCGTCATTGACTCTGTGCAGAC
Source organism: Leucobacter komagatae (assembly GCF_000834055.1). Classification (GTDB taxonomy): domain Bacteria; phylum Actinomycetota; class Actinomycetes; order Actinomycetales; family Microbacteriaceae; genus Leucobacter; species Leucobacter komagatae_A. The sequence continues at coordinate 10,584 of NZ_JXSQ01000007.1, read as the reverse complement.
GCTCGCGAGCGACCAGGTTGAGGGCATCGCAGGGGGGCCGTCGCAGGTGCGCGAGGTCGCCGCAGCGCTCATCCGCGTCGCGAAAGACCGCGGCACGCCCGTGATCCTCGTCGGGCATGTCACGAAGGACGGCTCGATCGCCGGGCCAAGACTCCTCGAACATCTCGTAGACGTTGTCTGCCACTTCGAGGGCGACCGAAACACGGCGCTGCGGTTCCTCCGCACCCTGAAGAACCGGTTTGGTCCGACGGACGAGGTCGGCTGCTTCGAGATGACGGGAGGAGGCATCGCAGAGGTCGCGGACCCGAGCGGGTTGTTCCTTGGGCGAGGCACGATCCCCGTGAGCGGTACGTGCGCGACGGTCGCGATGGAGGGCAGGCGCGCGCTTCCCGTGGAAATTCAAGCGCTCGTCGCGTCGAGCGCCACACCGAACCCGCGGCGGGTGACAAGCGGGGTGGATCCGTCGCGAGTCGCCATGATCCTCGCCGTGCTCGAACGACGTGCCGGGGTGAGACTGCACGACCAAGACGTGTACGTCTCGACGGTCGGTGGCGTGAAGCTCAGCGAGCCAGCGGCCGACCTCGCGATCGCGCTCGCCGTGATTTCTGCGGTTTCCGACCGGCCACTTCCACTCGAACTTGCCGCATTCGGTGAAATTTCACTCGCTGGAGAAATTCGTTCGGTGACCTCGGGTTCGCAGCGAGTCGCTGAGGCAGAACGCCTCGGGTACACGCGAATCATTGATTCCGGAGCCGAGACGCTCGCCGAAGCGCGGCGCGCGGCGATCGAATAATTCCGCCTCCCTGAGTGGTACGCGGATCGAAGAACGCATAACCGAGGTACACTTCAAGATCGTGAGCACTAACACGGTAGATGTCGTACTTATTGGCGGCGGTGTGATGAGCGCAACGCTCGGAACCCTCATCAAGCAGGTTCGCCCGGACTGGACCATCGAGGTCTTCGAGTCCCGTAGCGAAGTCGCGACCGAGAGCAGTAACGGGTGGAACAACGCTGGCACTGGCCACGCGGCGCTCTGCGAGCTGAACTACATGCCTGAGGGCAAGGACGGCAGCCTCTCGCCCGACAAAGCCATCAACATCAATGAGCAGTTCCAGCTCTCGCGCGAGTGGTGGTCCACCCTCGTCGAGCGCGGCATCCTCGGCGATCCTTCGAGCTTCATTAACCCCACGCCGCACATGACCTTCGTGCGCGGCGAGGACAACGTCGACTACCTGCGTCGCCGTTACGAAATCTTGAAGACCGAGCCGCTTTTCTCCGACATGGAGTTCAGCGACGACCCCGAGAAGATCGCAGAGTGGGTTCCCCTCGTCATTGATCGCAGGGCGAAGAGCGAGGTCGTCGCTGCGACGCGCTCGGAGAGTGGCACGGACGTCGACTTCGGTGCGCTCACCCGTCAGCTCTTCAGCTACCTCGAGTCAGCTGGCGCGAAGCTCAACATGTCGACTGAGGTGCAGAAGCTTAAGCGTAAGAGCGACGGCACCTGGGACGTGCACGTCCGCAACCGCACCGGGTTCGGCCCGACGACAACGAACGCGAAGTTCGTGTTCGTTGGTGCTGGCGGTGGCGCGCTCCCGCTCCTGCAGTCCTCGGGTATCCCCGAGATCAAGGGGTTCGGCGGATTCCCCATCAGCGGCAAGTTCCTGAAGACCACCAACCCCGAGATCGTTGAGCAGCACAACGCCAAGGTCTACGGTAAGGCGGCAGTCGGGGCGCCCCCAATGTCGGTTCCCCACCTCGACACGCGCGTCATCGACGGCGAGAAGAGCATCCTCTTCGGACCCTACGCAGGGTTCAGCCCGAACTTCCTGAAGAAGGGCTCGTGGTGGGATCTGCCAGGCTCGATCCGCCCGCACAACCTTGGCCCGATGGTGAAGGTTGGACTCACAGAGTTCTCCCTCGAGAAGTATCTCGTTTCTGAGCTCCTCGCGAGCCGCGACAAGCAGATGCAGACGCTCCGCGAGTACCTGCCGAGCGCACGCACGGAGGACTGGGAGATGGTCAACGCCGGCCAGCGCGTCCAGGTCATGAAGAAGGACCCCGAAAAGGGCGGCATTCTTCAGTTCGGCACCGAGGTCATCACCGGTGCAGAGGGCTCGATCGCCGGCCTGCTCGGCGCATCACCAGGAGCATCGACCGCGGTGCACGCCATGCTCGGTGTGCTGAAGACGTGCTTCCCCGACGAGTACTCGTCGGAGTGGGAGCAGGTGTTCAAGGAGCAGGTGCCCGCGCTCGGTCAGGGACTGAACGGCAGGCCAGAGGCCGCAAAGGTGTCGCTCGAGCGCACCACGCGGGTGCTGCAGCTCAGCCTCGACGCTCCCACCGCTACAGACTCCGGCTCCGCAGCAGTAGAAGCGTAATCGCAGCGGGTTCGAGCCCGCGACACAGGAATGGCCCCGCCAATTGGTGGGGCCATTCCTGTGTCACGGTCCGGGCTGTTCCCGAACGGAGTCGCGTGTTCCTGAAGCGCCGAAGTGGGCTCCTGAAATGCTCAGGCGGGCTCCGCCTGCCCTCCTGCGGCTCCCACAGCCGCAGTAGCTAGCAGATCTGCAGTAACTCTCACCGAAACCAGGCTGGGCGTCCTTAAAACTGCAGATCTCAGAGATACCGCGGATCGGTCGGCCCCGACAGCCCCGACAGCACCGCAAACGCCGCCAGCCCCGACAGCACCGCAATCGCCGCCAGCGCCGCCAGCCCCGCAATCGCCGCCAGCACCGCGCCCAAGGGCTACTGTTCGAGCAGCCCCTCGATAAACTCCGCGGTGTCTTCCCACCCGGCGACAGCGTGACAGCTCACACCCATCGCCTTCACGGGATAGTCGTTCCCGTCTGGGTCGAGGCGATCACCGACGAAGAGCATGTCCGCGAGCGGGATCCCCGTGTGCTCCTCGAGCTTGCGCATGCCGTACGCCTTGTCGATGCCGCGGCGAGTGATGTCCACGGAGGTTGATCCACCGCTGCGTACCTCGAGGCCGGGCAGCCGTTCCGCGACCGCGGCGCGCAGCGCGCTCTTCTTCGCGCCGTCAGCATCCCAGGCGTGCTTCGCGTCGACGGGCGCCCGCTGACCGAGCGCCGAGAAGGTGATCTGCGATCCGCGATCCTCGAGGATCTCGCCCCACGGCTCCGCCTCCCACAACCCGAGCCGAACTGCTTCCTCGCGGAGTGCGGTGAGCGCGCCTGAGCGTTCCTCAGTTGTGAGCTGCTCGCGGTAGACGGTGTGCCAGGCCCCGCCTTCGCGGCGCTCGTAGCGGGTGCCACACGTCGGCAGCAGGTGGAGGCGTTCGAGTGACGCCTCGGAGAGCGACGCGCGCCCGTCGAGCTGGGAAACGAGCTGCGATTCGAATTGCTCGAAGTTGCCACCCGAGATGACGGCGACCACGGTGCGATCGAGAAGCTCCGCGAAGGCGGCGAGCATTCGCTCTGGAACGGGGGACTTCGAAGGGGCAAGCGTGTCGTCGAGATCGAAAGCGACAAGGCGGGGGAGACTCATGGCTCTGATTCTTCCACAGGCCACCTGCGTCGGATCGGGCGAGCGGCCGTGCGGCGAAATGACTGAGTGGTTGAGCCAGACGAGTAAGCTGGGCGGGTGACTAGGCACTTTTTGAGAGACGACGACCTGAGCCCAGCCGAGCAGCGCGAGGTGCTTGACCTTGCCGCGCGATTGAAGCAGGACCGATTCTCGGAGCGTCCGCTCGAAGGGCCTCAGTCTGTCGCGGTGTTCTTCGATAAGACCTCGACGCGCACGCGCTTCAGCTTCGCGGCTGGCGTCTCCGACCTCGGCGGCAACCCGATCATCGTGAACCCGGGGGAGGCCCAGCTGGGGGCGAAGGAGTCGATCGCCGACACCGCGAAGGTGCTCTCTCGCATGGTGTCGCTTATTGTGTGGCGCACCCACGCGCACGCGGGGCTTGTGGAGATGGCCGAGCACGCGAGCGTCCCGGTGATCAACTCGCTGTCTGACGACTTCCACCCCTGCCAGATTCTTGCGGACCTGCAGACGATCCGCGAGCAGAAGGGCGAGCTCTCAGGGCTCACCGCGACCTATCTCGGCGACGCCGCGAACAACATGGGCCACTCCTACCTGCTGGGGTTTGCGACCGCTGGCATGCACATCCGCGTGGCAGGGCCGGCTGGATTCCACCCGCGCGAGGACATCATTGCTGACGCGCAGCGGATCGCCGCCGAGACAGGCGGCAGCGTCACCGTGCTTACCGACCCCGCTGCCGCGGTCGCTGGCGCAGACGCCGTGATCACGGACACGTGGGTATCGATGGGGCAGGAGGCGGAGAAGGCGGAGCGGATCGCGACCTTCGGCGCCTACCGCGTCACCGCCGAACTCATGGCGCAGGCGAAGGCAGATGCGATCTTCCTGCACTGCCTCCCGGCGTATCGCGAGTACGAAGTAGCCCCCGAGGTTATCGACGGGGAGCAGAGCGTTGTGTGGGACGAGGCCGAGAACCGGTTGCACGCCCAGAAAGCACTGATGGCATGGCTGTTGAAGGAGAGCAAGTGACTGAACAGGTACCCGCAGGGGCAGAGAACGGCAACCGCGCAGCTGAGGACGGCGCCCTCTGGGGTGGCCGCTTCGCGAGTGGGCCAGCACCGGAGCTCTTGAAGCTCAGCAAGTCGACCCAGTTTGATTGGGTGCTCGCGCAGTACGACATTCTCGGTTCGAAGGCCCACGCGAGCGCGCTCGCCGCAGCCGGATACCTGACCGCTGACGAGCTTGCCGACATGCGCGCCGCGCTTGACGAGCTCGCCGCACGTGTTGCCGACGGCCGGTTTGTCGCGGCTGAGTCGGATGAGGATGTGCACTCGGCACTCGAGCGCGGCCTTATCGAGATCACCGGTGTGCAGCTCGGGGGCAAGCTTCGCGCTGGCCGCAGCCGCAACGACCAGATCGCGACGCTCGTGCGCATGTACCTGCTCGATCACGCTGCGCTGATCGGCGGCATGCTCGTTGACCTGCTTGAGGCGCTGCACGCGCAGGCCGTAGCCAACGAGGGGGCGATCCTCCCCGGACGCACACACCTGCAGCACGCGCAGCCTGTGCTGCTTGCCCACCACCTCGGCGCGCACGCGTGGCCGATCGTGCGCGACCTCGAGCGCCTGCGTGATTGGAAGCGGCGCGCGAGCGCCTCGCCATACGGCGGCGGCGCACTCGCTGGCTCGTCGCTCGGGCTGGATCCAAAGCTCGTCGCGGCTGAGCTCGGACTCGGTGAGCCGCTCGAGAACTCGATCGACGGCACCGCGGCGCGCGACGTCGTAGCCGAGTTTGCGTTCATCACCGCGCAGATCGGTATTGATCTTTCGCGACTGAGCGAGGAGATCATTCTCTGGAACACGAAGGAGTTCGGCTTCGTGCGCCTGCACGACGGTTACTCGACTGGCTCGAGCATCATGCCGCAGAAGAAGAACCCTGACATCGCGGAGCTCGCGCGCGGAAAGTCCGGCAGGCTCATCGGCAACCTCACGGGTCTGCTTGCGACCCTCAAGGCGATGCCCCTTGCCTACAACCGCGACCTGCAGGAAGACAAAGAGCCGGTGTTCGACTCCGTCAACCAGCTCGAGGTGCTGCTGCCTGCGTTCACCGGCATGGTGGCGACGATGCGCTTCGACACCGAGCGCATGGTTGAGCTCGCGCCGCAGGGCTTCTCGCTGGCGACGGATGTTGCCGAGTGGCTCGTGAAGCAGGGCGTGATCTTCCGTGATGCCCACGAGATCTCGGGTGAGCTTGTGCGCTACTGCGAGGAGCGTGGGCTTGAGCTTCACGAGCCGAGCAATGAGCAGCTCGCCTCCGTGTCCGAGCATCTCACCCCAGCCGTTCGCGACGTGCTCACCGTCGAGGGATCGGTGAATTCCCGGGTCGGAGCTGGCGGAACCGCGTCGGTGCGCGTGGCGGAGCAGCTCGAAAAGCTCGCGGGCAAGATCGCAGAGTTCCGCGGCTAGCTCGGCACCGCCGTGACGACGGCACGAACGGCTCTGGCCGGGTGGGATCGGATCCCGCCCGGCCAGAGCCGTTTGTGTTGGTGTGGGTTGTTGCGTTCGCGCCGGCACCCGCTTCGCGCTAGTGCGCGCTGCCCTGGTCGGTGCGGCTGGGACGCGGCACCGGGTTAGACGCGTTCGAGCTGCCTCGCGTCTGCCTGACGCGCGGGGGCGAAGCGGATGAGGAACGGCCCCGCAACCGCGATGAAGACCATCAGGATGGCCGGCATCATGAACAGCCACTGGATTCCCACAGAGGTCGCAACGACCGAGAGAAGCGCGGGCCCGACGAGGAAGCCGAGGTGGCCGACGCCGTTGACGATACCAATGTTGCGGCCAGCATTCTTTGGATCCATACGGCCGGCAGCGGAGATGGTGATCGGCTGGATGCAACCAAGCCCGAAGCCCATCAGACCAAACCCGACATAGGCCAACCCCATGTTCGGTGCGAAGGTCACAGCGAGCGCACCCGAAGCGCCGACGAGGCCGCTCATGATCAGCGCCCTGCGGTCACCGAGCCAAGCGATGAGCCGGTCGCCGACGAGCCGAGTAACGAACTGCGTCCCCGAGAACACGGAGAGCGCGAGCCCTGCCGTGCCTGGGCTCACATCGAGCACCCGTCGGCTGAACTCCTGACCCCAGTCGATGGGGGCGCTTTCAGAGAAGACGCCACTCAAGAAGAGCACCGAGAAACCGAGCAGAGCAAGGATGAGCGTCGCGCCGGCCATGGTTGCCGTGCGTGTGGCATCGGCCGAGGCCTCTGCCGCGGGTCGCTCTTCCGCTGCGATGAGCTCGGACTTGTCGAGAATAAACCGGCCGGCAACGAGCCCGATGAGGGCGAGCGGAATGCCGATGGACATGAACGCTACGGCTGGGGTGTCGGTGAAGCGCTGCGCAAAGAAGCTGCCAGCGAATCCGGTGACAAAGCCGCCCAGCGGGTACAGGGCGTTGAAGCCGGAAAGCAGTGGGCGGCCGTAGTGGCGCTCCATGTGCACGCCCTGCGTGTTAATGGTGGTGTTGAAGGTGCCGCGGAACAGGCCGATGAGCACGCCAGCTGCCATTGCGCTCATGAGTCCGGGCAGGAACGCGAGCGGCAGGTACGAGAGCGGATACAGCACGAGTAGCGGAGTCGCGACCCTGCGCGGCCCGAAGCGATCGACGAGCGGCCCGACGATGACGCAGCCCAGGGCGGTGCCGGCACCGATGGACGCGGCGAGCGCGCCGAAGCTAGCGTCGCCTGCGGCTCCCTCCCACCCCATGTGCTGGCGCAGTGAGGACGTGCTTGTCGACCACATGATGATCGCAGCGCCGAGCTGGAAGAAGCCGAAAAAGGTTGCGAGTCGTGCCGCACGGAGCCTCCGCGGGCTCAGCGCAGGAATTGCGGTGTGAATAGTTGTCATTGGGTTCGTTGAACTTTCTTCGTTGAATGTCATCGTAAACTGCTGAGGCTGTCGCGGTTTACCTCACCGTCGCGCGTGGACGGTGAGCGGGCGAGGAGCCTCGGGGGAGCTGGCCACAGGGCGTGCGCTGCAGCGTGGGTGAGCCAAGACCACCGGGCTGAGGCGTCTGTCGCCAGGTGGCGAATGCGTTTCAGCTGGTGATCGTGTCAGTCGGGTCAGATGTAGTCCACGTTGTCTCCGTCTTTCCCGCTGTGATGTGGTGAGAACCCTCGAATCGGGCGACACCGCCACCCAACTGCATCACCTGCAGCGGAGAGGCAGGTGATCTGTACCACTTCAGCCACGCTATCGCCGGTGCTCCGCGACGGAACCGCACAACAGGGGCACTGTTTCTGTGGCGATTTCCCGCGTTGAGAATGCGCCGCCCAGGTTGTTGCTCATGTGTGTTCCCGGTCGGACGGGCTCCCGCGCGCTTCAGGCGCATGGCGGCCACGCAACAGGCGGTGCTGCGGCGTCACTCCCGTGGCACACACCTGAGGCCGGACGCGTCTCAGATGGTGGCTACTTCGACCCATGCGCGGCGATCGCTCGACGTCTGACACGCTTCGACCAGCTGTGCAATGCGGTGGCCCGCTTCGAAGTCTGGCCACATCGATTCACCCGTTGTGACGGATCGCACCACCTCGCTCGCCTCGATGATCTTGGTCTCGTTGTAGCCGAGTCCCGTGTTTGGGAGGTTCAAGAACGCAGCGAAGTTCTCGTTCTCTACGCCGACATCGATCGCTTTGAACCCCCTGCGACCGTGCGGGTCTGCGTTTGAGTACAGGCGAATGCGATTGATCTCGTCGTAGTTGTAGACCAGGCTTCCCTTCGTGCCGTAGATCTCGTACTTCTGCTCAAACTTTCGCCCGGTCGCCGTGCGGCTGAAATCGACGAGTCCCATCGCACCGTTGCTGAAGGTGCACACGAGGTTCACTGCGTCAGCGTTCGTGACGTCAGCCATGGGTTCATCCCCCGTGAGCTCCGCGGTTGAGCCGTACGCGCCTGCACCGGCTACGACCGGTCGGCGCGGCGTGATGATCCGCGAATCGGCCACAAGCCAGGCCACGGGGCCGACGAGCCCGTCGAGAAACGCGAACACGTGCGAGCCGGTGTCGCCAATGATCCCCGTTGGAGCAAGCTCGCCGTCGGCTCGCCAGATGAACGGCGCATTTGGATCGCCAAAGGAATCAATGTGCTGGGAAGCTTTGACCATGGTGATCTCGCCGATCTCCCCGGCCTCGATGATCTCTCTTGCGACGTCGTGGGCGGGGTTGCGCATGAATGAATAGCCGACCCTGGTGATGACGCCCGCTTCTCGCGCCAGCTCAGCAAGCTCTCTGGCTTCCTCCGCTGAATCGCTGAGTGGTTTTTCGCAGTACACGTGCTTCCCGGCGAGGATTGCGGCCTTGGCGATCTCGTAGTGCAGGGCATCTGGGAGACAGATATCGATCAGGTCGACGTCTGGATCGGCGACGACGTCGCGCCAGTCGCCCGTGGTCTGTGCGCTCGGGAATTTTGCGGCCTGTTCCGCGAGCGCCTGCGGGTCTGCGTCAGCAAGCCAGGTGACTTCCACTGCGCCCCGTCGTCGCCCGTAGTAGGACTCGATGTTTTGGTACGCGTTGGAGTGCACGCGTCCCATCCATCCGCAGGCCCCCAGCACGCCGACGCGGACGGGATCGTTCTGTTGTGCATTCATGTTTCTCCTTGTGGTTGAGGTATCGGTCGCGGGCAATGACGAGCACCCCGCCTGTTGGGTGCGCGAACCGCGGGCGGGCGGCAGGGGACCGCGGCGGCGCTGTTCGCGGGGTGTTGTGCGCGGCAGCAGGCAGGCAGTGGACGTATCCCATGCGGTTCCCTTCTCCTATGAAGTGCGCGTGTGCTGCGGGTGCTGCGGGTGCGCCTGCGCCGAATTGGCGGTGCGTGAGCCGCCGGGGCGGATCGATGATGTCGACGCGTAGCTCGAATCCCGGCGGGAGCGGGGCGCTCCGCACGCGGACGGAGGTGTCCGTCACGGTGCGACCGTTGGTTCAGCATATGAACGCGCTGAACGGCCCCGACATGCACACCTGATGCAGCATTCAGCAGTATTGTTCCCAGTTTGTGTCCCCCGGTTGCGGTGCGTGAGCCGGGACGATGGTGGGGAGGGTGCGATGAAGCGCTCCCTGTGGTGTGCCATGACGTCGTTTGGACGCATCACATATTTGATTGGCAAAGAAAGGCATACCTCCATGTCGCACATTCCCCATATCATCGGTGGCGAAAAGGTCGAGGCCGCCGAGCGGACCCAGCCCATCTTTAACCCGGCTACCGGAGAACAGCAGCACGAGCTCGGCATCGCGTCGGTCGCGACCGTCGAGCAGGCAGTGGCCGCGGCGAAGGCCGCGCTGCCGATGTGGCGCAAGACGAGCCTCACTAAGCGTGCCGACGTGTTCTTCAACCTCCGCCAGCTCCTCAAGCAGCGCACCCCAGAGCTCGCAGCGATCGTCACGAGCGAGCACGGCAAGGTCCTCTCCGACGCGGCAGGCGAGATCGCCCGCGGCCTCGAGAATGTCGAGTTCGCCTCAGGCCTGCTCCACCTCCTCAAGGGTGAGCGCGATGAGCAGGTCTCGACCGGGGTTGACGTGCACTCCGTGAAGCAGCCCGTCGGGGTTGTTGCGGCGATCACCCCGTTCAACTTCCCCGTCATGGTGCCGCTGTGGATGATTGCCTCGGCAATTGCGTGCGGGAACACCGTTGTCCTTAAGCCGTCCGAGCGTGATCCTTCCGCGTCGGTGTTCATCGCTGACCTGTTCCGCGAGGCCGGCCTGCCTGACGGTGTCCTCAACGTCGTTCACGGTGACAAGGTTGCCGTGGATACGCTGCTTGACAGCCCGGATGTGAAGGCGATCAGCTTTGTCGGGTCGACCCCGATCGCGAAGTACATCTACGAGCGCGCGGCCGGTAACGGCAAGCGTGTGCAGGCGCTTGGCGGGGCGAAGAACCACATGCTCGTCATGCCAGATGCAGACCTTGATATGACGGCGGACGCCGCAGTGTCGGCAGCGTACGGTTCGGCCGGCGAGCGCTGCATGGCGGTCTCGGTCGTCGTCGCAGTCGGTGACGTGGGCGACGCACTCGTGCAGAAGATCGCTGACCGCATG
>NZ_JXSQ01000006.1 GCF_000834055.1 Leucobacter komagatae | reverse complement strand
TACCGTGGCGGAGATCGTAACGACCGTCAGGGGGGCGGCGATCGTGCCCCGTACCGTGGCGGAGACCGCAACGACCGTCAGGGCGGCGGAGATCGCAAACCGTTCCGTGGTGACCGGGAGACAGGCGGGACCCGTCCCCCTTTTCGCGGGGACCGCGACGACCGCGGGGGGCGTCAGGACACTGACTCCCGCGGACGTGGCGGAACCCGTGGTGGCGGACGAAGCGATCGTGGCGGCCAGGAGCGCGAGTTCACTGAGGAGGAGCGCCTCCAGCACTCGCTGCGCCCGGTCCGCTCGGAGCACGATGACCCGATCATTGCCGAGCACATCCAGCCAAGCGACCTGCACCCTTCTGCACGCAATGAGCTGAAGACGCTGCAGCCCGAGGTCCAGGAACGCGTTTCGCTCCACCTGGCGATGGTGGCGGAACTGATCGAGGACGACCCCGAGCTTGCTCACCAGCACGCAATCTCTGCGAGCCGCCGAGCAGGCCGTATTCCGGTCACCCGAGAGACGCTTGCTATCACCGCATACCGAACGGGAGATTTCGCTCTCGCGATCCGCGAACTGCGAACCTTCCGTCGGCTGAGTGGGCGTGACTCGCACCTTGCGATCATGGTTGATTCAGAGCGCGGCCTTGGTCGCCCTGAGAAGGCCATCGAGACCGGCCTCGAGGTCGACGTCTCGACGCTCGAGACCGCGGATAGGGTTCGCCTCGCGATCGCGATGTCCGGAGCCCGTCTCGATCTCGGTCAGACGCAGCAGGCGCTCTTCGAGCTCGAGATTCCCGAGCTCGATCCGAAGACAGGCTTCTCTTGGAGCCCTGAGCTATTTGGTGCTTACGCAACCGTGCTCGAGGACCTCGGGCGCGATGATGAAGCCGCAGTATGGTTCGCCCACGCCGATCGGGCGCAGGCAGCGCTCGAGGAGCACTTTGGCGGGCTCGACGAGATCGAGGTCATCGAGATCACCGAGTACGAGGATCTCCACGACGAGGATCTTGACGACGAGGATCTTGACGACGAGGATCTTGACGACGAGGATCTTGCCGACGAGGATCTCGAGTCGCACGACCCGGTCGGCGCAGTTGAAGACGCACCAGCGAACGACAACGCATCGAGCAACGACACTGAGGCAGAAGCAGTCTCTGAGGCTGCAGAAGCAGTCGCTGAGGCTGAGGAGGCTGAGGAGGCTGACGAAGCTGCTGAAGCTGAGTCAGTGGCCGAGCCAGCGACCGTGACAGACGCTGAAGAAGTGGGCGCGGAGGTGGACTCTGAAACTGAGGCCTACCTTGACGCGTACGCTGACGCAGAGTTGAGCGATGCCGATGCCGATGCCGATTCACATGCAGACGCCGATTCAGGCGAAGTAGAGCCAACGGCACCCGAAGCAGCCGAGGCGGCGGACAACGCAACACAGCAGGACACTAAGGAGTAACGAGATGGCGCTGTTCGGCAAGCGTGACCGGTTCGATCCTGCCCCCATTGAGGGGAAGGATCTGCTGCTGAGCGATCTCGATGGAGTGATCTATCGTGGCTCAGGGGCGATCGTTGGCGCTGTCGAAGCGCTGAATCTCGCGTCGGAGGAAGTCCGCCTGGGGTTCATCACGAACAACGCGGCGCGGACGGATGCAGCGGTCGCGGCGCACCTCACCGAGCTTGGGTTGACGGCGACGAGCAGCGACGTCATCACCTCACCGCAGGCCGCCGTCGCGTTGCTGCGTGAGGTCGTTCCTGCTGGCTCGCGGGTGCTGGTTGTCGGTGGTGAGGGTCTCACGCACGAGCTCGAGAAGGCGGGTTTCGCGTGGACGCGAAGCGCTGACGATAGCCCGGTGGCTGTGATCCAAGGGTTCGCGAAGGACGTTGGGTGGGAGCAGCTCGCTGAGGCCTCCTACGCGTTGCAAGAGAACCCGGGCCGCGATCCGCTGCCCTGGATCGCAACGAACACCGACTGGACGGTTCCCCGAGCCCGCGGTATTGCGCCTGGCAACGGAACGCTGGTGTCAGCGGTTCACACTGCTGTGCAGCGGCTGCCAGACTTTGCTGGCAAGCCAGAGACCCCGATCTATGAGACCGCGTTTGCGCGCTTCGGCTCACGCAACGCCCTCATGCTGGGGGACCGGCTCGACACCGACATTAAGGGTGCGGTCGCCGCTGGCATTCCGTCACTCTTCGTGCTGACGGGTGTGGATCGGCCTAAGCAGCTGATTGCTGCGTCCGATGACATGCGCCCTGACTTTACTGTGGCTTCGCTCGCAGAACTGCACCAGCCGTATCAGCGGGCTGAGACGCTGCGGGACGGCACCGTGCGGGTCGGTTCTGCGAAGGTGAGGATGGACGGCCACGTGGTGACCGTCGTGTCTGAGGGCGAAACTCCGATGGAGTTGCTGCGGGCCGGCTGCGAAGCGATTTGGTCGTCGGGCAGGGCGATCTATGGCCTGAAGGTTCCGGAGATCTTGCTCGAGGATCACTGGCGCTAGCCAGCATTAGCGAACCGGTGCGGCGTGTGCTGCACCGGTTCGTTTTGTTGTGCCCGGCCTGGCGCGCAGCACGGCGCAGTGTTGGTGGCGCTCACGCTCCCCACACGATCGTGGAGAAGATGAGCCAGAGGTTCAGCGCCACGATGGCGAGCACGACGAACAGGCCGACGTAGCGGAGCACCCGCCCGTTGGTGAATTCCCCCATGATGTCCGCTCTGCCGGTGAGGTTCATGAGCGGGATCAGTGCGAACGGAATGCCAAAGGACAGAACGACCTGGCTGAGGACGAGTGCCCACGTCGGGTCGATGTTGAAGCCGAGCAGCACGAGTGCCGGCAGGATCGTGATGAGTCGCCTCGTGAGGAGCGACACACGGATGTTCAGCAGGCCCGCCATGATTTCGGCACCGGCATACGCCCCGACGGACGTCGACGCGAGCCCAGAGACGAGCAATCCAATTGCGAAGAGGAGCCCGACGACCGGGCCTACATGTTCGGTGATTGCCGCTGCTGCGCCTTCGATCGTGTCTGTCCCATCAATCCCGGGCAGTGAGGCCGCAGCGAGGAGCAGCATGGCGATGTTCACTCCGCCGGCGACGACCAGGGCAAGTACAACATCGAGCTTGGTCGCGCGCAACAGGTGGCGGATCCGTGGCGCCCGGCCACCGACGTGGTCTTCGGGGGTGTGCCCGTGGCGATCGCGCGCAAGCGAGGAGTGTAGGTATATTGCGTGCGGCATCACGGTGGCGCCGAGCATGCTCGCGGCGAGCAGCACTGATTGCGTGTCGACGAAGCGGGGGACAAGGCCGGCGAACATCTCGCCGACGTCGAGTTGGCTCACGAACAGCCCGCCGACGAAGCCAATGGTGATGATGAGCAGCATGGCCATGATCACGGCTTCGAAGCGACGCTGGTATTTGCCCTGGAGCATCAGGATGAGGAGCGAGACCAACCCGACAATGACGCCGCCGGCGACGAGCGGCACGCCAAAGAGGATGTAGAGCGCGATCGCGCCGCCGATGACCTCGGCGAGGTCTGTCGCTGCGGCCACGATCTCTGCCTGCGCCCAGTACAGTCGTCGGCCAGCGGGGCGGAGGCGCTCGCCGAGCAACTGCGGCAGGCTCTTGCCGGTCACTAGCCCGAGCTTTGCCGAGAGGTACTGGACGATGACCGCCATCACGTTGGCCGCGACGAGTACCCACAGCAGCGTGTACCCGTACTTCGCCCCCGCGGACAGATTCGCGGCGACGTTGCCAGGATCGACATAGGCGATGGCGGCGACGAATGCAGGTCCGAGCAGATGAAGAAGCCTGCGTTCCGGCCGCGTGCGAGCGGTGGTTGGCATCATGTCTCCATGCTAATTCGATATGCCGCACAGTCAAGTTCGAGTAGTCGAACAATCTTCCTGGGGGAGTGCTGCAGCGCTGCGAGTAGGCTTATGGCATGGAACGCGAGTCGGAGAGTTGGCAGACGGGGGCGGCACAGCAGGTGCGGGAGCCACTCCCTGACGCGGCAGCGGGGGGCGAACTCCTCGACAGGCTCGGCATCATCGAGTCACAGCCGCTCGATCGGCGCGCCCGTGGCTTCGAGCAGCTTCACGACGAGCTCATGCAGGAGCTGCAGCGCAGTGACAACGAAGTGGCCTGACCAGGTGCAGCAAGCGGGACAGTGGGATGGCGAGCCAGCACGACTCGACCGGGCCCTTGTCGACCTCGGCCTCGTCCGCTCGCGCAACCGGGCGGCCGAGCTCATCGCCGCTGGCGGAGTGACCGTTGACGGCGAAACGGCACGCAAGGCGGGAATGCGAGTGCGCGCGGGCGGCCAAATCACCGTGAGTGGCGACGACCACTACGTGAGCCGCGGCGCCCACAAACTCCTCGCGGCGCTAGACATCTTCGCGATTGACCCCGCGGACAGGCTCGCCCTCGACCTCGGCGCATCCACGGGCGGCTTCACCCAGGTGCTCCTCGAACGCGGTGCACGGGAGGTGCTCGCGGTCGACGTCGGACACGACCAGCTCGCTCCCGAGATTCGCGCTGACGCCCGCGTCCGTGTGGTCGAGGGCTGCAACGCTCGTGATCTTGACGCTGCAGCGCTTGCCAGCCTCACCGGGGTCGTTGAACGGCCAAGCCTCATCGTCGCTGACCTCTCCTTTATTTCCCTCACCCTGATCCTTCCCGCCATCGCCCGGTGCGCAGACGAAGGCGCTGAACTGGCGTTGCTCATCAAGCCGCAGTTCGAGGTCGGGCGAGTCCGCGACGGTATCGTCACTGACCCCGCGCAGTGGGCGGGCGCGATCCGCACAGTACTCGATGCAGCAGCAGCTGAGGGCCTCGCAGCACGCGGGATCGCTCCGTCCCCCATCGCCGGTGGCGAGGGAAACCGTGAATTTCTCGTGCACTTCGTGCGCGCCGCAGCACCCGATCCGAGAGAATGGGAAGCGCGCATACACGAGGTGTGCACAGAAACCAGCGAGCACGTAGAAGGGACCAACGAGTGACTGAAACATCACCGGCGCGATGCATGCTCATCGTCTCTCACACCTACCGTGCCGAAGCGATCGAGGCGACAGCAGCTGTCGTCGATGCGTTGCTCGCGGCGGGCGTGGTCCCCGTGCTCAGCGCGACAGACCGCGCCGAATTCGCACCGCACGTCGACGTCGGGAACACCGCGGTGCTCGGCACCGACGTACCGCTCGACCAGCTTGAGGCGGCTTTCGTGCTCGGCGGCGACGGCACCATCCTGCGCGCGGCAGAAATGCTCCGCGGGTCGGCGTGCCCCATCGCCGGCGTCAACCTCGGCCACGTGGGCTTCCTCGCGGAGATGGAGAGCCTCGACCTGGGGTTCACCGTCGAACAAGTGCTCGCAGGTAACTACACCGTCGACGAGCGCCTCACCCTCGATGTGCGCGCCGAACTCAACGGCGAACTCCTCGCCGAGACCTGGGCGCTCAACGAGGCAACCGTCGAAAAGCGCAGGAGAATGCTCGAAGTCTCCGTCGGCATCGACGATCACCCCGTCTCGGTGTTCGCCTGTGACGGCGTCGTGCTCGCAACGCCGACCGGTTCAACCGCCTACGCATTTTCCGCGGGCGGGCCGATCGTGTGGCCTTCCGTGCAAGCGCTCCTCATGGTGCCCATCGCGGCGCATGCGCTCTTCAACAAGCCACTCGTTGCTGGCCCAGACTCCGAACTCACCGTCAGGATCCTTCCCGAGAACATCGGCCCAGGGGTGATGTGGTGCGACGGCCGCAGACGCACCGAGCTGCCAGCTGGGTCGGTCGTGACTGTGCGCAGGTCGCCGGAGACTGTCCGCATTGCCCGCCTCGACGAGGCACCCTTCTCTGAGCGCCTCGTTCGTAAGTTCGACCTCCCCGTGAGCGGATGGCGGGGCGACCGCAGCGGCAACGGCGGCGGACGAGCGAGCGTGCTTGATACCTGGAACGGCACCCATCGCAGCGAGGAGAACAGCGACGCATGATCGAAGAACTCCACATCAAAGACCTCGGCGTCATTGCTGACTCCAAGCTCCCGCTCGGCCCCGGCTTCACCGCGATCACCGGCGAAACGGGCGCGGGAAAGACGATGGTCGTCAGCGCCCTCGGGCTGCTCATGGGGGAGCGCTCGGACGCCGGAGGTGTACGCGTAGGCGCCTCGCAGGCGAGGGTGAGTGGCATCGTGCACAGCTCCGACCCGCTCGTCGCAGAGATCGTTGAGGAACTCGGCGGAGACCTCGAAGACGGCGAACTCATCATGAGCCGCACCGTCAGCGCGGAAGGACGCAGCCGCGCTGCCATCGGTGGTGTGAGCGCCCCCGTCGGCGCACTCGGACGCCTCTCCGAACGCCTCTTCGCGGTCCACGGCCAGTCCGAACAGCTTCGGCTCCGCTCACAGACGGCTCAGCGGGACACCCTCGACCGGTTCGGCGGCGCCGCGCTCGCCGCAACACTGCGTGACTACCGTGACGTCCACGCGGAGCGTGCTGCCGCCCAGGCTCGCTTCCACACCCTCACTGAGACCCAGGAGACGCGTGCAGCTGAGGCGGCGAGGCTCCGCGCGGAGCTCGAGGAGATCGCCGCGGTGGATCCCATCGCAGGCGAAGAGGGAGAGCTCACTGCGCGCATCGAACTGCTCAGCAACGTCGAAGAGCTGCGCGCTGCGGCGGTCGGCGCTGGCGAAGCGCTCGCGAGCGAATCAGATGATCCCATGCAGCGCGACGCTGGCGGGCTCGTCGAGCTCGCCGTGCAAGACCTCGAACGAGTCGCAAGCCTCGATCCACGCATCGCAGCCACCGTCGAGCAGCTCAGGTCCGTAAGCTTCCAGATTGCAGACGCCGCGAAAGAGCTCGCTGCCTACGCGAACGACCTCGACGAAGAAGGGCCAGGCGAGCTCGCCCGCGCAAACGAGCGCCTCGCGCAACTCAACGGACTCTTCCGCTACTTTGGGGCGACGACCGAGGAAGTCCTCGCCCACGCCGAGACGGCTTCGCGTGAGCTCCTCGATATCGATGGCGACGACGAAGCGCTCGGCGGGCTCGAAGCGAAAGTGATTGCGCTTCGGGAACGCGAGCAGGCGCTCGCAGAGCAGCTCACCACCCAGCGCAGCGCAGCCGCAGAGGAGCTCGGCGCAGCAGTGAGCCGTGAACTCGCCGCCCTCGCTCTCCCGGACGCCCGCTTTGTCGCAAGCGTCACACCCCTCGAAACGCTCAGCACCTCTGGCGCGGATGAGATTCAGTTCCTGCTCGCGCCGCACCCGGGAGCGACTCCACGGCCCATCGCAAAGAGCGCGTCAGGCGGTGAGCTCTCGCGCGTCATGCTCGCACTCGAAGTCGTGTTGGCCGGCGCAGACCCCGTCCCAACCTTCGTCTTCGACGAGGTCGATGCTGGCGTCGGAGGGGCAGCGGCCATCGAGATCGGTAGGAGACTTCGGCAACTCTCCAACACCTCGCAGGTGATCGTCGTCACCCACCTCGCGCAGGTCGCCGCATTCGCGACGAACCACTTGCGCGTCGTCAAGGACTCAAGCGGGGGATTCACGCAGTCAAGCTGTGTGGCGCTCGAGGGGGATGCGAGGCTCGCGGAGATGGCGCGGCTGCTCTCAGGCCTCGACACCTCAGAAAGTGCACTGGATCACGCGGCCGAACTGCTCGAACTCGGCAAGTAGATACCGGCGAGGCGCGCCAAGTGGCGACGCCAGACAGTGTGAATGCCTCGCCCAAAGCTGTTGGCCGCTGCTACGCTCACTCCATGGCAATATTCAGGTCCATAGGCTTTGGCAAGAAGCCCAAGACGGCTGAGGCGCACACCCTCCCAGAGGCGAAGGCCGAGGAGCCAAAACTTGTGCTGCACGCCGACACTGCGCTTATGGACGCAGATGTACGCGAAATGTACCGTGACGCGCAGGAAGCTGCGCACGATGCTGAGGATGAAGCACGGGAATCTCGGCAACGCGAATTCGCCGTGAAGCAGCCGTTCGTGCTCGGTTTTACGATCACGCTCGGGGTGCTCGTTGCCCTCGTCTTCGGTGACATGATCGGCCAGCTGTCGACGATCCTCATGTACGTCGTCGCCGCGCTATTCATCGCGCTCGGCCTCGATCCCGTCGTCCGCTGGCTCGAACGCCACGGCCTCAAACGAGGCCTCGGCATCGGGGTTGTGTTCGCCGGCTTCATCCTCATCATCGGCGGGATCCTCGCGATCGTCATCCCGATGATCGCGAATCAGATCGCTCAACTCGTTGCGAGCGCGCCAGAGATCGTCAGAAACCTCACGAGCGAACAGTGGTACAAAGACGTCAATGAGCGCTTCGGCGAGTTCGTCGACTTCAACGCACTCCTCAACATGGGGCAAGACTTCATCGGGAAGCCGTCCAACTGGGCATCGGTCGCAGGCGGTGTGTGGCAGGCGGGAATCGGCATCGCGAACGGACTCACCGCAACGCTCATCGTGCTCATCCTCTCGCTGTACTTCCTGTCATCGCTGCGCACGATCAAGCGTGGCTTCTATTCGGTCGTGCCGCGCTCAGGCCGCGCGAAGGTCATCGACATTACCGAGCAGGTAACGAAGTCCGTTGGTGGGTACGTGAATGGGATGGTCGTGCTCGCGCTCGTGAACGCGACGCTCGGTTTCATCATGATGTCGATCGTTGGGGTGCCGTTTGCGGGCCTCGTTGCTGTCGGCGTATTCATGCTCGCGCTCATTCCGCTCATTGGATCGGTGCTCGCGACCGTACTGGTGACCGCGATCGCGCTGTTCAACTCGCCGGTCACGGCACTCGTCGCAGCCATTTACTACCTCATCTACATGCAGCTTGAGTCGTACCTGCTCACGCCGCGCATCATGAACCGCGTCGTCTCGGTTCCCGGGTCGCTCGTGGTCATCGGCGCGCTCGCGGGCGGTACGCTGCTCGGGCTGCTCGGCGCGCTGATCGCGATCCCCGTTACGGCGGCCGTGCTCATGATCATCAAACAGGTATGGGTGCCGCGCCAGAATGCCCGCTAAATTCGTGCAGCCTCTCAGGCTGAAGGAGTGATAGGATTGAAGCCCGTGGGAGCTAACGCGGATCAGACCAAAACAACCAAGCACATCTTCGTGACCGGTGGGGTTGTTTCCTCACTCGGCAAGGGGTTGACCGCCGCGAGTCTCGGTAATCTTCTTACCGCACGCGGCCTGCATGTCGTCATGCAGAAGCTCGACCCTTACCTGAACGTCGATCCTGGCACGATGAACCCGTTCGAGCACGGCGAGGTCTTCGTGACCGACGACGGCGCCGAGACGGACCTCGATATCGGGCACTACGAGCGGTTCCTCGGAATCAACCTCTCGCAGGCAGCGAACGTGACAACCGGGCAGATCTACTCGGAGGTCATCCAGAAGGAACGCCGCGGCGATTACCTTGGGGCGACCGTCCAGGTGATCCCGCACATCACGAACGAGATCAAGCGTCGCATGCGGTTGCAGTCCGAGCAGGATCCGCAGCCAGACGTCATCATCACTGAGATCGGCGGAACCGTGGGCGACATCGAGTCGCAGCCGTTCCTCGAATCGGCACGCCAGGTGCGCCACGAACTCGGCCGCAAGAACGTCATCTTTGTGCACGTTTCGCTCGTGCCGTACATGGGTGCGTCAGGCGAGCAGAAGACGAAGCCGACGCAGCACTCGGTTGCGGCGCTCCGTTCGATCGGCATTCAGCCGGACGCCCTCGTGCTCCGCTCGGATCGCCCGGTCACCGGCGACAACCTGCGCAAGATCGCGCTCATGTGTGATGTCGACGAAGACGCGGTTGTCAACGCGATCGATGTGAAGAGCATCTACGACCTGCCGCAGCTCTTGAACTCGCAGGGACTCGACCAGACCATTGTCGACCACCTGCAGCTCACTGACCGCGTCACCGATGTGGACTGGACTGGCTGGCGCCCCGTGCTCGACGCGGTGCATCACCCGAAGGGTGAGGTCACGATCGGCCTGGTCGGAAAGTACATCGACCTGCCAGACGCCTACCTCTCGGTTACCGAGGCGCTCCGCGCAGGCGGCTTCGCGCACTCCACGAAGGTGAACATCGAGTGGATCCCCTCGGACGCGTGTGAAACCCCAGAGGGCGCCCGCGAACACCTCTCGCACCTGCACGCGATCTGCGTGCCGGGAGGCTTCGGTATCCGCGGCATCGAGGGCAAGCTTGGCGCGCTGCGCTTCGCCCGTGAAAACGGGATGCCGACCCTCGGCATCTGCCTGGGCTTGCAGTGCATGGTCATCGAGTACGCGCGCAACGTCGCGGGTCTCGAAGGTGCCTCTTCGACCGAGTTCGACCCAGAGACGCCCGTGCCCGTCATCGCGACGATGGCCGAGCAGGTTGAGATTCTCGACGGCGGCGACCTGGGCGGCACGATGCGCCTTGGCCTGTACGAGGCGAAGCTCGCAGAGGGATCCCTCGCAGCTGAGGTGTACGGCGCCGACACCGCGAGCGAGCGCCACCGTCACCGCTACGAGGTGAACAATGCCTACCGCGAGGAGATCGCGGCAGCCGGCCTCTCGTTCTCAGGCCTGAGCCCCGACGGGGAACTCGTCGAGTACGTCGAGCTGCCCCGCACGGTGCACCCGTACTACATCTCCACGCAGGCTCACCCGGAGCTGCGCTCGCGGCCGGGCAAGCCGCACCCGCTGTTTGCTGGCCTCGCGGGTGCCGCGATCGAACGTCGCGAAGCTGCGCGGCTGTTCGAGGTCGAAGACGCCTCCGCGGAGTAGTGCCGTGAGCAAGGCGACGCACGCGCAACTCAGGATCGCCGATACGCCGGCGCCCGAGGTGCGCGTGCTCGCCTCCCGCGAGCTCGTCGCAGGTCACGTGTGGGATATCCGCCGTGACCGGCTCGCGTTCGGCGACGCCGAGCTTGAGCGCGACTTCATGGACCACCCCGGAGCGGTCGCAGTGCTCGCGCTCGACGGGGACGACCGCGTACTCATGTTTCAGCAGTACAGGCACCCCATCGCGCATCGCGACTGGGAAATCCCGGCCGGCCTCATGGACGTTCCGGGAGAGAGTGGCCTTGTCGGCGCGCAGCGGGAACTCGCGGAGGAAGCCGATCTGCAGGCCGAGAACTGGTCGCTGTTGCTCGAGCTCTTCCTGAGCCCTGGCGGTTCAAGCGAGGCAGTTCGTGTCTTCCTCGCCCGCGACCTGTCACCCGCCGTCCATGACTTCGTTCGCGAGGGCGAGGAGGCCGAGCTCGTTCCGGTGTGGATACCGCTCGACGACGCGGTCACCGCTGCGCTCGAGGGGCGGATCGCAAACAGTCTTACCGTCGGAGCCGTGCTTGCCGCCGCTGCCTCGCGGGCTCGGGGGTGGAACACGCTCCGCGATCCGCATACCCCATGGTCCGCGCGCGATGCGGTGCGCGGCGAGCGATCGAAGTAGCCCATGCGGCCTGCCTCTTCGGTCGAGAAATACCTCAGGCACCTGAGCATCGAGCGTGGGCTCTCCGACAACAGCCTCGCCGCGTACCGGCGCGACTTCGCCCGCTACTCCGCGTGGCTCGACGAGCAGGGCATCGATGACCTCGCTCGGGTGACGCCCGAGACGATTTCCGCGTACGTCGCCGCCCTCGCGAGCGCGACGAAAGAGGGTGCGGATCCGCCGGCGCCTGCATACTCTGCCTCGTCGATCACGCGCATGGTGTCCACCGTGCGGGGGCTCCACCGCTTCCTCTTTGACGAGGGCGAGTTGCCCGACAATGCCGGGCGGGGCGTGCGTACCCCGAAGAAGGGGCAGCGGCTCCCGAAGGCGATTTCAATCGAGGACGTGCAGGCACTCCTTGAAGCGGTGTCGGGTGATGACCCTGTCTCGCTCCGCGATCGCGCGCTCCTCGAGCTGCTCTACGCGAGCGGCGCCCGCGTGAGCGAGGTTACGGCGATTGACCTTGACGACCTCTACGCTGGCACCGCGGGGGACGGTGCTGGCGGCGGCGGCCGGGACGTTTGGGGCGACCCCGAACGGGCCCTCGCGAATGGCGGGCTCATGCGCGTGACCGGCAAAGGGTCGAAGACGCGGATTGTGCCGTACGGGCGATACGCTGGCGAAGCCCTCGCAGCGTATCTCGTGCGCGCTCGGCCCCAGTTCGCCGCCCGCGGCACGGGCAGCCCCGCGCTGTTTCTCGGCCCGCGCGGCGCCCGCCTGTCGCGGCAGAGCGCCTGGCTCGTGATCAGGGCTGCGGCAGAGGCGGCCGAACTCACTGTCGAGATTTCTCCGCATACGCTGCGGCATTCGTTCGCGACCCACCTGCTCGCCGGCGGCGCCGACGTGCGCGCGGTGCAGGAGCTCCTCGGGCACTCTTCGGTCACGACGACGCAAATCTACACCCAGGTCACCGCAGACACGCTCCGCGAGCACTTCGTGAACGCGCACCCGCGGGCGACCTAGCGAGGGCTTCCCGCCGGCGGCGGAGCTGAGGTTTCCGGCAGGGGAGCTGAGGTTTCCGGCTGCGACGCGGTTCGGCGTGCAAATCGCGCACGCTACTCGGCAAATTGCGCACGATTCTAGGGTTGGAACGTCGGAGAAGGTATACCCGCCTTACGCTTATGCCGGGAGCGCCGAAGAAAAGAAGCTGCTTTCGAGATTGTGGCCACGGAGGCGGCCGAGATTCAAAGCAGGGGGTAACCATGGGGGTTTCATTCGGTCGGCTGCGGGCGTTCGTGGGGACGGCGCTCGCAGCCGGACTCGTTCTCACGATGCTGTCGTGGGAAGGGGCGCCCGCTCCCGCTGCGAATGCAGTGACCCGCACCGTCGGGGTGCAGTCCACGGAGGCCCAGAAGCCCACGCTCGACTTCGTTGGTGAGCAGGTGGGCTCGATTTCACTGGTGGCAAACCTGGGTGTCATCGCAGCTGACGAGGAGAGCGAGACGACCTTGACTGCAACGGTGCTCGGGCCTTCAGGGGCCGGGATAGTCGGCGAGGTAGTCACCTTTACGAGCAGCGATCCCGGTCAGCGGATCGGAACGCCAGTAGACAACGGAAACGGCACATATTCCGCGGTCCTAACGAGCAGCAGGACGATCGGTGATGCACTCATCAAGGCGCAGGTTGGCGTCGGTGACCAGCTGAAAGAAGCGAGGGTGCGGGTCTTGCAGATCAATCCCCCGCCCGCAGTGATCAAATTCTTCCCGACTACAGCTACGCTCGTGGCCGACGGGAAAGATCAAGTAGTGGTTTCCGTGAAGGCCTCCGATAAGTACGGCGACCCCGCTGGTGCCACTCTAAGCTGGACGTTCCCCATTCAAGTGGGGGCAGTCACAGCGACGTGGACGGCAGTATCGGGCAATGAATACCGCGGCGTGATAACAGCGTCCAAAAAAGCCGGTCACACCACAGTTGGTGCGCGAGTCGGGAACGCCGTCGGCTCCTTTCCCGTTCACCTCGTTGCAGGGCCAGCGGCGGAGCTGACGGCACAACTCGGCAACAGCACACTCACGGCGGACGGAACATCGACAACGTGGCTCACGGCACAGGTGGCCGACGCGAATGGAAACCCGGTTTCGGGCGACACCGTGACCGTCACGAGCGACACAGCGGGGGTCTCTGTCGGTCGCGTGCGAGACCAGGGCGCCGGAAAATACACGGCCGAGGTCACCTCGGTACGAAGGCTCGGTGATGTCACGTTCACCGTCGCAAACACCTCGGTCGAGCCGCACCTCACTCAGCAGCTGACACTCACACTCCTTCCCGGCCCCTTGACCAACCTCACCGCAGAACTCGACGCACCAGCGATTCTCGCCGACGGGCAGTCGACCACGACAGTGACAGCGAAGGCGACTGACGCCTATGGAAACCCGCGGGCTGATGATCTGCTCCTGCTGACCGGGCCGGGGCTACCGCCCCTGCCCATGTACTCCAACGGTGACGGGCAATACCGGGCGGAAATACCCGCATCGAAGCGGGCAGGTACAGAGGTATTCACGGTGACTGCGCCCGACGCCCCGTCCTCCATCGAGCGTTCCGTGACACTCACGCGACTCGCGGGGCCGGCGCACGAGCTCACCGCGAATCTTGCCAACGACAGGCTCACGGCAGACGGGGTCTCATGGACGAAGCTTATGATCACGGCTGCTGACCTTCACGGTAACGCCATTGCGGGGGAGCCCATCGCTGCTGTGGGGAGCGATGACATCGTCGTTGGGCCAATTACCGATATCGGAGATGGTACTTACACCGCCGAGGTGACCGCCCGAACTGTGGCCGGGAGCGCGACAATCACCGTGACGGACACATCGGTAGCCCCTGCGCTCACCCGTCAGGTCCCGCTAACACTCGTCGCGGGCGAGCCCGCCGAAGCGGATCTCGTGCTCGAAGACGACGTGCTGCCAGCCGATGGTGAGTCCGAGACGACGCTCGAAGCAAGCATTCGTGATGCGCACGGCAATGCTGTTTCGAATGCGGCACTCGCAGTGACCTCGGACGACCCAGGTCAATGGTTCAGCGCCGCACAGGAGACCGCTCCTGGGGTGTACCGATTGACAGTGCGCACCTCAACGACGCCGGGCAAGAGCACCCTCACGGTTGGGACGCCGGAGGAACCTCGAGCAGCCAACACGCTGCGTGCGGCTGCGGGGGCAGCTTCGCCGTCGGAGCTCGCGCGTGCACTCGCGACGATCGACCTCGAGCAGCGTGAGGTGCCGGTTCCCCTGGAGCAACGGCCCTCCGTTGAAGGCGCAACGGGCGGCACCGGTGCGGGCGGAGGTAATGGGCTGCCGGAGTCGCTCGCGCGCTCGGGGTCCGAGGGGGAGCGGCGGTCGCTCGTGGCGGTCGGCCTGCTTCTCACGGCCGGAGGCGCGCTCCTGCTCGCGCGACGGGCGCGGACCACTCCGTAGGGCGCCCACGTGCGCTGAGCGTTGCGCACCGCACGGCAGGAATCGCGGCGGGAACCACGGCGCGGTCGCGTCGGATGGGGAACCTGGAAGCAGGCGACCCTGCACCGTGCGGCTTTGCGGCGGGTCAGCCATGCCGAGCCGCGGTAGGATAGGGCGGTAGCGACGGAAAGGGAATCGGAGTGGCGACAAAGCAGAACGAGCTGGGACCTACGGGACGCCCCGAGCGAGTCATTCCCGCACCCAAAGTGCTCGACCGCCACGGCCCGGCGCGCATCATCGCGATGTGCAACCAGAAGGGCGGCGTGGGAAAGACCACGTCGACTATCAACCTCGCAGCCGCGCTCGCGCGCTACGGGCGCCGCGTGCTCGCCGTTGACTTCGACCCGCAGGGCGCCCTCTCTGCTGGGCTTGGCGTGCCAGCGCACGACGTGCCGACAATCTACGACCTCATGCTCGGCAAGCTGAAGGATCCCCGCGAGGCGATTCAGAAGACCGGCACGCCCGGGCTCGACGTGATCCCCGCGAACATCGACCTGTCAGCCGCGGAGGTGCACCTCGTGAGCGAGGTCGCCCGCGAGCAGATCCTTGGCGGCGTGCTGCGGCGCGTCACTGACGACTACGACGTGATCCTCATCGACTGCCAGCCCTCGCTCGGACTGCTCACCGTCAACGCGCTCACCGCGAGCCACGGCGTGCTCATCCCGCTCGCGTGCGAGTACTTCGCGTTGCGCGGCGTCGCTCTGCTCGTCGAAACGATCGACAAGGTGCGCGACAGGCTCAACCCCTCGCTCGAGCTCGACGGCATCCTCGCAACGATGTACGACCCGCGCACACTGCACGCGCGCGAGGTGCTCGAGCGCGTCGTCGACACGTTCGGAAACTCCGTGTTTGACACGGTGATCGGCCGAACAGTGAAGCTGCCTGACGCGCAGATCGCCGCGCAGTCAGTGCTTGAATACGCGCCGTCGAACCCGGCATCTGAGGCATACCTGAAGCTCGCCCGCGAGCTCGTGCAACGCGGCGTGGTTGCCTAACCGGGGATCCATGGCAGCGCTCGAAACCGAGGCCGCGACCGCGGGCGGTGACTCGGGCTTCCGCGTTTCACTCGACGGCTTTGACGGGCCATTCGACCTGTTGCTGAGTCTCATCGGCAAGCATGAGCTCGACATCACAGAGGTGTCCCTGTCGCTCGTCACCGACGAGTTCATCTCGTACCTCGCGACGCTCGAGGGGCAGGGCATCCTCGCACTCGACCAGGCCTCCGAGTTCTTGGTCGTCGCCGCGACGCTCCTCGATATGAAGATCGCGAGCCTTCTGCCGCAGGGCGAGGTCGTCGACCCAGAAGATATCGCGTTGCTCGAAGCGCGCGACCTGCTGTTCGCCCGCCTCCTCCAGTACCGGGCGTTCAAGCAGGCGAGCGAGTGGTTCCGTGCGCGGCTCGTCGCCGAGGAATCCAGGCACCCCCGCCAGGTGCCGCTCGAACCTAAATACCGCGAGCGCGGCCCAGAGCTGGTGTGGACGCTCTCGCCAGCGGATTTCGCAGCCGTCGCGATGCTCGCGTTCGCGCCGCGCGAGATCCCAACCGTCGGGCTCGACCACCTGCACGCGCCCCTCGTCTCGATCCGCGAGCAGGCTGCGATTATCGTGTCGATGCTCCGCGGCGGGCCGGCGCGCAGCTTCCGTGAACTCATCGCCGGGGTGACGGAGAAAGGGGTCATTGTCGCCCGCTTTCTCGCGATCCTCGAACTCTACCGGCGCAACGCCGTGCTCTTCGAACAGGCAGAGCCGCTCGGCGAACTCAGCGTGCAGTGGGCCGGCGAGAACTGGGACGACGAAGAACTCTCCACACTAGGAAGTGACTATGACTGACGAGACGACGGGCGTGACGCTCCTTATTGATGAAGCTTCGGCAGCGGACGCCGCACCCGAGACCGAGCTCGCCGCGGCCCGCGCAGCACACTCGCTCGCGCAGCAGCTCGAGGCACTCCTCATCGTCGCCGACGAGCCGCTGTCAGCGATGACCCTCGCGACCGCTTGCGATCGGCCAGTCCGGGAGGTGCGCAAAGAGCTGCAGACGCTCATCGCGGACTACAACGGCGAAACCACAGGCGTGCCGCCAAGAGGCTTCGAACTCCGCGAGGTCGCAGGCGGCTACCGCTTCTACGTGCGCGAGAGCCTCGACCCCGTCGTCGCCGACTTCGTGCAGCAGCAGAGCCCAGCGAAACTCTCGCAGGCCGCGCTCGAGACGCTCGCCGTCATCGCATACCGGCAGCCAGTCTCCCGTGGGGCGATCGCGTCGATCCGTGCCGTGAATGTCGACTCGGTCGTACGCACCCTGCTCGCGCGCGGCCTCGTCGCCGAGGTGGGGCACGACGGCGAAACCGGCGCGATCCTCTACGGAACGAGCGAGCAACTTCTCGGCCACCTCGGCATCGGCGACATTAGTGAACTTCCATCGGTAGCGCCGCTACTCGACGATGGATCGGAAGGATTTGACCATGAATCGCTCTAGCGACTTCGAAGAGCCCCGCGGGGACAACGACGACAACGGTACCCACGGCGACGACTACGACGGTAGCGACGCGAGCGACGACGACCGTGGTGGCTCTGGCGGGGCGTTCTCCGTCGACGGCCAGGCGGTCGAGATCGACATGGCCGAGTGGGGCTGGGACCGCCCAACGACGTCTGCGGGTTCCGCGGGTTCGGCCGGTGCTGCCGACGGCGGGGTAGACCGCGAGGGCGAGGAGGGCACGATCCGCCTGCAGAAAGCGCTCGCGAACGCGGGCGTCGCCTCCCGCCGCGCCTGCGAGACGCTCATCACGAGCGGCCGCGTGTCTGTGAACGGCGAACAGCAGCGCGAGCTCGGCTCGCGCGTGCACCCCGAAACCGATGAGGTGCGCGTCGACGGCGTCGTCGTGCAGCTCGATGCGACGAAGCGCTACTTCGTGCTGAACAAGCCGGTCGGCGTCGTTTCCACCATGAACGATGAGCAGGGCAGGCCAGACCTGCGGGAATTCACCGACCAGGTCGAAGACCGGCTCTACAACGTCGGCCGCCTCGACACCGACACGAGCGGCCTGCTCATTCTCACGAACGACGGCGAACTCGCGCACAAGCTTGCGCACCCGAGCTTCGGTGTGGAAAAGACCTACATTGCGAAGGTGCGGGGGCAGGTGACCGCGGCCGTAATCCAGCGCATGCTCGACGGTGTGGAGCTTTCCGACGGGCCCATGAACGCGGACCGCGCGAAGCTACTGCCCAACGGTTCGACGAAGACGCACTCGCTTGTTGAGCTCACGATCCACTCGGGCAAGAACCGTATCGTTCGACGCTTCATGGCCGAGCTCGGGCATCCCGTTGAGGAGCTCGTTCGCCGACAGTTCGGGCCGCTCAACCTCGGCACCCTGCGGGTCGGTGAGCTCCGTGAGCTCTCCGCCGCCGAGCGCGGTGCGCTGCTGACTGCTGGCGACGGCGACTCGACGAAGGGCGGGCGCTGGGGAGACAAGAAGACCCCGGTGACCGCCGGCCGCCCCGGCGACGGCAAGGGCGCTCGCGGCATGCGCGGCATCGCCTCGAGCGGGAACCCGAACGCGGGCCGCGCGAACCCGGAGCAGCGGGACGGATCCGGTCGGTCGGACGGGTCCGACTGGTCAGGCCGGTCAGAGCGATCCGACCGGTCAGGCCGGTCAGGCCGATCCGGTCGCCAGGATGATCGTCGCGACAACCAGCGTGGGTACCGTGGCGGTGGCCGCGGGGGCAGCAGGTAGCCCGCCAAAGCATATGGTTCCGACGAAAGCACATGGTTTCTACACGTAGAAATCATGTGCTTTCGTCGGAACCATATGCTCTCGCCGGTAGGCCGGGCCGTCTGGTCAGCGAGGCCAGCAGGCGGAGGGCCACGCCCACGCCCGGCCCTGAGCGGCTCAGCCCACGAGCAGCACGCCCGCGAAGGCGATCCCGGCGACGAGCACCGTTGACAGGGCCGCGAGCGCGAACGGACGCCCGCCGACGCGCAGCAGACTGCGAATCTTCACGCCGCAGCCGAGCCCGAACATCGCGGCGGCGAGCAACACGGTCTGCAGCAGCTGCCCGGTCGCGAGCACCGCGTCGGGGAGCGGCACGAACGACCGCAGCAGCACCATCGCGAGGAACCCGAGGATGAACCCCGGCACGATCGGGGGGAGTTTCGGCTGCGATCCTGGGTGAGCCGGGTTCGCCGCGGCCGCCCGCCTGATGCGCAGGCTCAGCACGGCCATGACGGGCGCGAGCAGCAGCACGCGGGCGAGCTTCACGATCACGGCGAGGGTGAGCGCGGTGCCGCCGAGGATACCGCCGACGGCGACGACCTGTGCGATCTCGTGGATCGATGCGCCAGCCCACATGCCGGTCTCATCGGGGCTGAGCCCGAGCACCGGCCCGAGTAGCGGCACGAGCGGGATCATGAGTGTCCCGAAGATCACCACGAGCGCGACGGCGGTGACCGTGGCCTCCTCGTGCTCGTCGTCTGGGTCGGTCACGCCAGCGGCACCGGCGACTGCGGCCGCGCCGCAGATCGAGAAGCCGCACGCGATGAGCAGGGCGAGCTGCTTGGGCACGCGAAGCAGCCGCCCGAGCGCGAGGGTCCCGAGCAGGCCGCCAGCGACGACGCAGACGATGACGCCGAGCATCGGGGCCCCGAGCGCAACGATGTCGCCGAGTACCAGCTGCAAGCCGAGGAACACGATGCCCACGCGCAGCAGCTTCTTCGCCGAGAACTGGATTCCTGGGGCCGCCGCAGCGGGCAAGACGCCGGTGTTCGCGGCGACGACACCCAGCACGATCGCGATGATCATCGGGCTCACACCGGGGAGCGCGACACTGAGCGCGTAGGAGGCGCCTGCCGCCGCGAGGCAGATCGCGAGGCCTGGCCCGACGCGGCGCGCCCAGGCAATTGCGCCGGCGAGCGGGGGAGTGCGCCCTGGGGCGTCGGGGGTTGCGGTTCGCTTGGCTGCTGGTGTTGCGTGCATGATTCCATGCTGCTCCTGCCGCTGTCGTCGCGGTAGAGCGGATACCCGGCATGGCTACAAGCTATGCTTGTAGCTCACGAGCGGAGGGAGCCCGGATGGAACGCACACCCGACCTCGGCGCGCTCAGCGCCCTCACCCACGTCGCTGAGAGCGGCAGTATTTCGGCTGCCAGCGCGGTTCTCGGGGTGAGCCAGCAGGCCGTATCGCTGCGGATCCGCTCCCTCGAAGCCGACCTGCAACTAGCGCTGCTCGTACGCTCGGCCCGTGGCTCGCAGCTCACGGAAGCCGGCGAACTCGTGGTTGGGTGGGCCCGCCCGCTGCTCGCAGCGGCGGCGGACTACGCGAGCGCCGCCGCCGCACTCAGAACGGGCCGCGGCCGAGGGTTGCGGATCGCCGCGAGCCTCACCATCGCCGAGCACCTCCTGCCCGAATGGATCGCACGCTGGCGGATCGAAGCGGGTGCGGGCGGAGCCGCCGCGCAGCTCACCGCCGCAAATAGCGAGGCCGTGATTGCGGCGGTGCGCGCCGGCGGCGCCGACCTCGGGTTCGTTGAGACCCCGGCGGTTCCGGGAGACCTGTCGTCGGCCACCATCGGACACGACCAAATTGAGATTGTGGTCGCTGCGAACCACCCGTGGGCTGGCGGCACGGTAACAGCTGGGGAGCTCGCTGAGACACCGCTTGTGCTCCGTGAACTCGGGAGCGGCACTCGGCGCGCACTCGACGACGCGCTCGCCGCGGCGGGCGCTCCACGCACCGCTGAGCCGGCGGCCGTGCACGAGTCGACGCTTGGCGCGCGCAGCGCGATCATGGCGGGCGTCGCGCCCGGCGCACTCAGCGTGCTCGCTGTCCGCGAAGACCTCGACAGCGGCAGGTTGGCGCGCGTGCTGATCGATGGCCTCGAGATCACTCGGCCACTCACCGCGCTGTGGCGGGGAGCGTCGCTGAGCGCTGAGGCCAGCGCCCTCCTCGCAGAGGTCGCCCGTCCCCGCTAGCCCCGAGAAGCGGGGAGTGCTGCGAGGGTGCTGAGGAGGGAGTCGGGGACGAGGCTGGTGTTCGCGCGGCCTTCGCGCACGATGTCGGCGATTCGGGCCCCGAGTTCCGCGGTCGAGGCGCCCATTTTTGCGCCTGCGAGCGCGGGGAGTGTGCCGAGGACTTCGACGGTTGCTGCCTCGATGGCTTGGGCGGCTTCGCCTTCTCCGAGGTGGCCGAGCATGAGCGCGAGGGAGAGGATCGCGCCGGACGGGTTTGCCCAGCCCTTGCCTGCGATGTCTGGGGCGGAGCCGTGGATCGCTTCGAACATGCTCGGGGCTGTTCCGTCGAGGTTGAGGTTCGCGCTTGTTGCGACGCCGAGTCCGCCCTGGATGACGGCGCCGAGGTCGGTGATGATGTCGCCGAAGAGGTTGTCGGTGACGACGACGTCGAAGCGTTCCGGGGTGAGGGGGAGGTGGAAGCACATGGCGTCGACGTGGACGTAGTCGGTTTCGACCTCGGGGTAGCGTGCCGCGACGGTTTCGAACACTTCTTGCCAGAGCTGGCCGGCGGCGACGAGGATGTTCGTCTTGTGGCAGAGCGTCACCTTGTTGCGGCGGCCGAGTGCGAGGCGGAAGGAGAAATCGACGACGCGTTCGATGCCGGCGTAGGTGTTCAGGGATTCCTGCATGGCGACGGCGTTCGTGGTGCCTTTGTGGACGGTTGATCCGCCGCCGACGTAGGCGCCCTCGGTGTTTTCGCGGACGATGACGAGGTCGCAGCGTTCGGGGGTGAGGCCTGCGATGGGGGTGGGGACGCCGGGGTAGAGGCGGACTGGGCGGACGTTTGCTGCTTGGTGGAAGCGTTGGCGCATTTCAAGGATGAAGCCGCGTTCGAGGATGCCGGGGGGTGACGCGGGGGTCGCCCATGGAGCCGAAGAGGATCGCGTCTGCGCGGCGGAGTTCGGGTTCGATGGCGGGGAAGAGTTCGCCGGTTTCGAGGTAGTGGGTGGCGCCTGCGGCGTAGTGGGTGCGTTGGGTGGTGAAGTCGTAGCGGGTTTCGGCTGCGTCGAGTACTTCGAGGGCGCATGAGGTGACTTCTGGGCCGATGCCGTCGCCGGGGAGGATCGCGATGGTGTGGGAGCGCGTCATTGGGTTCCTTTCGCAGGGTGTGGATCATCGCGACGTTGTCGCGAGCCACATGTTCAACTATATTAACTGGTAAGACCACTCGTTTGTAGGCCCGCCGCTGCGCCAAGGTTGCCGCGGCGCTGGCTGCTCACGATCCGCACGACAGCAAGGAACCAGCCATGACCGCAACGCAGGCTTCCCCCGAGCTGCTCGCCCCAGCGGGCGCGCTCCCCATCGGTACGGGGTGGCGGAATCTCGCCGACAGTTCGGAAATCGTCTTCCCCTTCGACGGTAGCGCCTTCGCGCAGGCACCCGTCAGCGTCGCGGCTGACTCCAGCGACGCGCTCGACGCAGCCGAGGCAGCCCGCCCCGAGGTCGCCGCGCTCACCACCGCGCAGCGCAAGTCGATCCTCTCGGCGATCCACGACCGGCTCCGCGACGACGCGCAGCGCTTCGAGGATCTGCTCGTGCTCGAAACCGGCAAGCCGCGCGCAGACTGCCGCACGGAGGTGAACCGCACCATCGTCACCCTGCAGGCAACGGCAGAGGAGGTCTCGCACGTCACCGGCGAGACCGTTCCCCTCGACCTGCAGGAGCTCGGGCGCGGCATGATCGGCTACTACACGCGCAAGCCCGCGGGGGTCATCGTCGGCATCGCAGGCTTCAACTACCCGCTCTTGCTCGCCACCCACAAGCTCGCGCCAGCGATCGCCGCCGGCTGCCCGGTCATCGTGAAGCCCGCCCCGAATACGCCCCTCGCGACCATCGAGCTGCTGAAGATCACCCGCGACGTGCTTGACGAGCACGGCGTCACCGGCGCTGCCGTGCAGCTCGTGAACGGCGGGCCAGAGGTCGGCGAAACCCTCGTTCGCGATCCGCGGGCCGCGGTGGTTTCCTTCACCGGGTCGGCGAAGATCGGGCACCTCATCGCGCAGCAGGCTGCCCCGCGCAAGGCGCTGCTCGAGCTTGGCTCGAACACCGGCTTCATCGTCGCAGCAGACGCTGACGTCGAGGCCGCCGTCGATGCCGTGCTCCGCGGCGGCTTCTACGCGAACGGTCAGGCGTGCATCTCGGTGCAGCGCGTCGTGCTTGAGCGCCCCATCGCCGCACAGTTCACCGCCCGCCTCGTCGAGCGCATGAGCGAGGTCGTCGTCGGGGATCCACGTGACATCGCGACCAACGTCGCCCCCGTCATCAACGCGGCCTCGGGCGAGCGCATCTTCGCGATGGTGGATCGTGCGCTCACCGCCGGCGCCGAGATGCTCACGCCCGCGCAGCTACCCGAAGCCAGCGAGCTGGGGGCCTCGGTGCCGCCGATCGTGCTCGGCGACGTGCCGCGCGATGTCGACGTCTGGTGCGAGGAGATCTTCGGGCCGGTCGTCTGCCTCACCACCGTCGACTCCGTCGACGAGGCGATCGATCTCGTCAACGACTCCCGCTACGGCCTGCAGGCAGCGGTGTACACCTCGTCGCTCGAGTCGGCCTTCGCCGCGATCGAGCGCCTCGAAGTAGGCGGTGTCGTCGTGAACGAGATCCCTGGCTTCCGCTCCGACATCATGCCGTACGGCGGGGTGAAGGATTCGGGCGTCGGCCGCGAGGGCCCGCGCTACGCAATCGAGGAGTACACGGTCACCCGCATGGCGATGATCAGGCCGAAGGCCCGTTCCTAGCTCCAGCTTCGGCGCCGCTCCCAGGAGCCAGCCTCAGACACTTCCGCACCACACAAAGGACTCTTCACGATGACCGCAGTCGACTACTCCCAGCTCTTCCGCCTCGACGCCCGCACCGCACTGGTGATCGGCGCAGGCAGCGGCATCGGCCGCGAATCGGCTCAGGCCCTCGCCGCGCACGGCGCCCACGTCGTCGTTGCTGACCTGCAGCTCGACGGCGCCGAGGAGACCGTGTCGCTCATCACGGCCGCCGGCGGTTCGGCCGAGGCGTTCCAGCTCAACGTACTGAACGACGACGAGGTCGAGGCCGCGGCCGAGCGCTTCGGCAACGTGCAGGCGATGGTATTCACCGCGGCGACGAACGTGCGCAAGCGCATGGAAGACTACTCGCTCGACGAGTTCGACCGCGTCGTGAACCTCAACCTGCGCGCCTCCTTCCAGCTCATCCGCCTCTTCGGCAAGCGGTTCGCCGCGAACGGCGGCGGCTCGATCATCGGTTTCGCGTCGATCCGCGCGCTGGTCGTCGAGCCAGGCCAGGGCGTATACGCCGCAACCAAGGCCGGCCTCGTGCAGCTCGCGAAGACCGCCGCGGCCGAGTTCGGCCCGCAGGGCGTGCGCGTGAACGTCATCGCCCCCGGCGTCGTCGAGACCCCGCTCACGGCCCAGATCAAGGCGAACCCGGAATGGTATGACGCCTACGCGCAGAAGAGCGCCTTCGGCCGCTGGTCGCGCCCAGACGAGCTTGCGGGCGCGGTCGTGTTCCTCGCCTCGGACGCCTCGTCGTTCGTCACCGGCTCCACGCTCATGGTCGATGGCGGCTGGACCGCGATTGACGGCCGCTTCACGCCGCCCGCCTCCTAGCGGCGAACCGCTCCCGCCGCCCTGGTGGCGGGCTTGCGAGCGGGGTTATCCCGCACCTTCGACTCCGGCGGCCTTCCCCAACTTTCCCCAAGTTTGGCCCCGGTTCCCCATGGGATCGACCGCTCAGGTCGCCCCAACACAACACCCCCTTCCCTGTACTGGGAAGGGGGTGTTGTGCGATGGGCGCGCAGCGGGGGCCTGGCGTTACTTCGCCGACTCCGGCAGGCCAACGATCTTGTCGAATGCCCACGAGTACACGTAGGTGAATACGAGGAAGAACACGAGCAGGCTGGCCTCGATCATGAGCGCCTCAAGCAGGGTCACGCCGAGCATGAACGCGACGAGCGGGATCGTGAAGACGAGCACGCCGCCCTCGTAACCGAAGGCGTGCCCGAGGCGCACGAGCGCCCCGCGCCCCGTCCACCCGAAGCGGCGCTCGGCGCGCTCGAAGAGGGTGTTCCAGACGTAGTTCCAGATCGTGGCGGTGGTGGACAGCAGCACCGCGGTGAGGGTGGCCTGGCCGCCAGAGTGGCCGAGCGCACCGTTGAGCACGAGCACGGTGAAGAGCACGCTGAGGATCTCGTAGCCGCCGACGTAGATCACGCGGCGAAGGATCGGGTGCATCGAGGCGCGCTGCGCGGGGGGCTGACGCTGGGTCAGCTGATGCGTCGGCGAGTCGGATGATGCCAGATGCGGGGGGTGGGCAGGGTCGCGGTAGCGGGCGCTATCGACAGATCGTGGTGGCCTTGGCCGGTCACGGTATCACTCCAGAAGCGAAAGAATCGTTGCGGAGGGGCCTTGGCGTGGCCGCACCTCCGAATTGCGGATTGCAACGTGATTTGAGTGTATATCAACGGAATCAGTTGCCGCAACTCGGAGAAGTAACGAAAAGGCCCGCGGGCCCGGGCTTGGCCTAGCGGATCGAAGCCCAGTCCACCTCGGCGCCCTGGCCGCGAGCGGTCTCGAACCAGTGGGCAACGCGCATCAGGCGGTCGTCTGAACCGATGGGGCCCGCGATCTGCAGGCCAACGGTGCGGCCGTCTGCCTGGATGCCGGCACCGATGGACACCGCCGGCTGGCCAGACATGTTGTACGGCACGGTGAACGAGATGTGACCCATCGTCGCGAGCGGGTCGGTGATCGGCATCGGATCCTCAGCGGCGAACGCCGCGACGGGCGTCACGGGGGAGAGCACGAGGTCGTAGGGCGCCGTCGCGAAACGTGTGAGGCGCGCCATCTCGTCGGAGCAGTTGCGGTTGCGGACCGTCTCGGCCGCGGTGAAGTCGGCCCCTGCCGCGCACCACTCGACGATGAAGGGCAGCACGAGTTCGCGCTCCGCCGGCGAGAGTAGCTCGAGGTCGGCGTACGAGCGCGAACGCCAAAAGTTCACCAGCCCGTCGAGCACCTCGGCGCCGACGAACGGTGCAAGCGGTTCGACGGAAGCCCCTGCGTCGGCGAAGAGGGATGCCGCCTGCTCGATGATCGCGAGCGTTTCGGGTTCTACGGCGAGGCCGGACCCGGCGTCCAACTGCACGGCGACCCTGAGCCCAGCGGGCGCGAGCGGTTCGAGCGACCAGTCCATTTCGCGGTATGCGCGTGTGAGGTAGTCGCGTTCGTCGGGCCTCGCAATGATCGACATCAGCCGGATCGCGTCGGCGGCGGTGCGCGTGAGCGGGCCGGCAGCGCGCCCCGTGTACGGCACGTCGAGGGGGATCAGCCCCTCGCTCGGTTTCAGCGCTGTGAGGCCCTGCCAGCTCCCTGGCAGGCGGATGGATCCACCGATGTCGGTCCCGACGTGGAACGGGCCGTAACCCGCTGCCGCTGCGGTGCCAGCGCCTGCGCTTGATCCGCCAGACGTGTGCGCGGGGTTGATCCCGCCGCGCGTGACACCGTGCAGGCTGGAGACCCCCGAGGAAAGCATGCCCCAGTCGGGCATCGTGGTGGATCCCACGATCACGACACCAGCCTCGAGCAGCCGGTCACAGGTTGGCGCGTTCGCCCCCGCGATCGGTGGGTTCGGGAGAGCGGTTCCGCCTGGCTTCGGCCGCCCCGCGCGCGCGATGTTCTCCTTCACGGTTCCCGGCACACCGTCAAACGGGCTGAGCGGGGCGCCCGCCGCCCAGCGCGCAGTCGCCGCAGCGGCGTCCGCGCGCACCTCGTCTGGTTCGTGCAGGTAGAGGGCGTTCAGCTCGGGCTCCCGATCCGCCACGCGCGCGAGCACCCGCTCGGCAACCTCGCTCGGGGTGAGCGTGCCAGCGGCGAAGTGCTCCGCGAGCGCCCCAGCATCGAGGGCAGCTGGTTCGGGTGTTGCTGAGTGGGACATCTCTGGCCTTTCGTGCGGGGTGGTAAACGCCGTGGGGAGGGCGCGGCCGGTGCGACGGTGCGAGGCCGGCCGCTGCGCTACTGGGAGGTGAGCAGCTCCTGTCGGAGCGTGAGCGAGGAATCGATGAGCCGCTGCGTGTACGGATGCTGCGGGTGGCGGTACACGGTCTCCGTGTCGCCAGCCTCGACGATTTCACCCGACTGCATCACGATGACCGAGTCGCAGAGGTGCCTGACGACGTTGAGGTCGTGCGACACGAACACGAGGGTGAGGCCGTACTCGTCGACGAGGTCGGCGAGGAGATTCAGCACCTGCGCGCGCACGGAAACGTCGAGGGCGCTCACCGGCTCGTCGGCGACGACGACGGCCGGGCGACAGATGAGGGCGCGCGCGATCGAGATGCGCTGGCGCTGACCGCCGGAGAACTCGTGCGGGTAGCGCGACGCAGACGACGCTGGCAGCCCGACCGCCTCGAGCATCTCCGCGACCATCTGCGAGCGCTTCGCCGCGGCCTCAGTGCGCCCGCGCACGAGCAGCGGCTCAGAGATGATCTGCTCGACTGTCATGCGCGGATCGAGGGATCCCATCGGGTCCTGGAAGACGATCTGCAGCTGCTGGCGCAGCTCGCGCAGCTGCGCCTCCTTCGCGCCCGCGACCTCGTTGCCGACCACAACAGCCGAGCCAGAGGTCGGCTGGTCGAGGCCGGCGAGAATGCGCAGCAGTGTCGACTTGCCGGAGCCCGATTCGCCGACGACGCCGAGGCGGCCGCCCCGCGGGACCTCGAAAGAGATGCCCTTCAGGGCATGTACCTCGGTTGCTGGCTTGAAGAGGCTCGTCTTGCCGCGGGTATACGTGCGAACGAGGTCGGTGACGCGCATCACCGGCTCGGCAGCGTGGGCGGATGCTGCGGATCCGCCGGCCGCGTGGGCGCCGGCCGCGCGATCCACCGCGGCGTCTGCCGCAGGATCCACCGTCGGCGGCACGTAGTCCCGTGCGCTCGCAACGGTGAACAGGCGACCGTCGGCGTCAGTCGCTTCGAGATCTGAGGCGGCGAGAAGGCCACGCGTGTACGGGTGCTGCGGGCGCGTGAAGATCTCGTCGGTTGGCCCCTCTTCGACGATCTTGCCGTCGTTCATGACGAGCACGCGCGTGCACATGTTCGCGACGACAGCGAGGTCGTGGGTGATGAAGAGCAGGCCGGTGCCGCGCTGCTTCACGAGCTCAAGGATGAGGTCGAGCACCTGCCGCTGCACGGTCACATCGAGCGCCGTCGTCGGCTCATCGCAGAGCAGGAGCGCGGGATCGTTGGCAAGCGCCATCGCGAGCATGACGCGCTGCCGCTGGCCGCCCGAGAGCTGGTGCGGGTAGGCCCGCGCGGCCTCTGCCGGGTCGGGGAGCTTCACCGCGTCGAGCATCTCGATCGCGCGTCTGCGCGCCTCGGCCTTGTTCGCGACGAGGCCGTGCTGAGTCATGATTTCGGCGACCTGGTCGCCGGCCCGCATGAGCGGGTTGAGAGCGGTGAGGGGCTCCTGGAAGACCATCGCCATGTCGCGACCGCGGATCTTCATGAGCTCGCGCTCTGAGGCCTCGAGCAGGTTGCCCTCGTGGCCGTCGAACGCGATCGAGCCGTCTGCGGTGACGCCGTTCGGCAGCAGTCCGAGTAGCGCGGTCGTCGTCATCGACTTGCCGGAGCCCGACTCGCCAATGAGGCCGATCCGCTCACCCTTCTGCATGTGCAACGAGAAATCGTGCACGAGTGTGCGGTGCCGGGTGCGGACGTTCAACCCGTCGACGGCGAGGAGAGTGTCAGGTGCGTTCGTCATTAGCTGCGGCTCCCATTCAGCTTGGGGTCGAAGCGGTCGCGGAGACCGTCGCCGAGAAGGTTGAAGCCCATCACCGCGAGTGCGATTGCGGCACCGGGGAAGATCGCGAGCAGCGGGTGCGTGCCGAGGAACTGCTGCGATTCCTGCAACATGCGACCCCACGAAGGAGTGGGCGGCGGGGTGCCGAGGCCGAGGAAGCTCAGCGCGGCCTCCGCGAGCACGGCGAGGGCGAACGCGACCGAGCACTGTACGACGACGATGCCGACGATGTTCGGCAGGACGTGGCGGAGCGCGATGCGGAAGCGGGACTGGCTTGCGGCGCGGGCCGCGAGCACGTACTCGGTGCTCATCACCTGCAGCGTGCCCGAGCGGGCGACGCGCGCAAACCCGGGGATCGTCGAGATACCGATCGCGACCATCGCCGTGAGCGTTGACGCCCCGAAGACCGCCGCCGACATGATCGCGAGCAGCAGGGCGGGGAACGCGAGCACGATGTCGGAGGAGCGCATGATGAGCTCCTCGGTCCAGCCGCCGCGGATGCCAGCCCAGATGCCGAGCGGCGTGCCGATGAGCAGCGCAATGCCAACCGAAATGAGGCCGACGAACAGCGTGATGCGCGCGCCGACGAGCATGCCGGAGAAGAGGTCGCGGCCGTACTTGTCCGTGCCGAACCAGTGCTCGGCGCTCGGGCCCTGCAGCCGGTCGGGCGCGTTGACCTGCACGGGGTCAAACGGCGTCCAGAAGAACGACACGATCGCGGTGACGACGACGATTCCGACGAGCACGATCCCGACGATGAGCGTGGGCGAGAGCCCGCCGCGGCGCTTGCGCGGTGCGCGCGGCGCCGAGATTGCTCGGGTGAGTGGCCCCTGCGTGGGTTTTGAGGTCTGGCTCACGGCTAGGCCCCCTTTCGCATCCGCGGGTCAACGATCGTGTACAGCACGTCGATGAGGAGATTGAGGATCAGGGTGATCGCGACGAGCACCATCACGACGGACTGCACGGTGAGCAGGTCGCGGTTGCCGACTGCGTCGAGGAGCATTGAACCGAGGCCGGGGATCACGAACACGCGCTCGATGACGACGGCGCCGATGATGAGCGCGGCGAGCTGCACGCCGGTGACGGTGATGACGGGGATCGCTGCGTTGCGCATGCCGTGCTTGAGGAGCGCGCCCGTGGGGCTCAGGCCCTTCGCGCGGGCCGTGCGGAGGTAATCCTCGCTCATGATTTCGAGGACGGCGGAGCGGACGTAGCGGGTGAGGATCGCGCCCTGCACGCTTGCGAGGGCGAGGACGGGGAGGATCAGGCGGCGCAGGAAATCGCCGAAGTCTTCGCCCGGGGGAGTCCAGCCACCTGCCGGCAGCCAGCCGAGGCCGACGGCGAAGATGAGCACGAGGAGGATACCCGCGAGGAAGCCGGGGATTGCGACGCCGAACTGGCTGCCGGCGCCGATGAGGATCCCGGAGACGTTGCGGTGCTTGACAGCGGCGATCGTCCCGAGCGGGATCGCGATGAGCAGCGCAACGACCATCGCCGTGATGACGAGGATGAGGCTCACCTGGAGCCGGTCGAACACGAGCGGGCTGATGTCTTGGCGTGTCACGTACGAGGTGCCAAAGTCGCCGCGGAGCAGCCCGCCGACCCAATCAAAGTACTGGATGTACAGCGGGCGGTCGATGCCGAACTCTTTTTGCATCTGCGCGATGAGTTCCGGGCTTGCGTTCACCCCGAGGGCGACCTGGGCCGCGTCGCCGGGGATGAGCCGCATGAAGAGGAAGACGACGATGGTGG
This sequence comes from Leucobacter komagatae, assembly GCF_000834055.1. Taxonomy (GTDB): domain Bacteria; phylum Actinomycetota; class Actinomycetes; order Actinomycetales; family Microbacteriaceae; genus Leucobacter; species Leucobacter komagatae_A. Next base: position 154,826 of record NZ_JXSQ01000006.1, on the reverse strand, counting down.
CGACGAGGAACGTTGCCGCGAATCGCGCGAGGTTGATGAGTATCCGAAGTGCCATGCCGGGGTCCTAGCGGGTCAAGGTGCGTGGAGGCGATGCGGTGGGGTGGCCGCGAACGGCCACCCCACCGGTTCGGGTTACTTCCAGCCGAGCTCGGTGAGGTTGAGTGCCTCAACGATGGCGTTCTCGGGAACGCCGGTCAGCTCTGCCTTCGCGATCACGATGTTCGGGAGGAGGAAGAGGACGCCGCTCGCTGCGTCGTCGACGAGCTGCCGCTGCACGTCCTGCATGCCTGAGATGTAGCCGGCCTCGTCTGCCTGATCCGCTGCCGCGGCGAGCGGTGCGATCTTCGCGTTGTCGTAGCCGATGTAGTAGTCGGGGTTGTTGAAGATGGTGAGCACATCGCGCGCCTCGACGGCGAGCACGGTGGTCATCTCGTAGTTGTGGTTCGTGAAGACGTCATCGAGCCACACTGCCGGGAACTCCGACGACTCGATCTTCACGTCAATGCCGACGTCCTTGAGCTGGGAGACGACGATCTCGGAGACAGCCTGCGCGTAGGGGCGGGTCGGCACCTTGTACGTGATCGACAGGTTTTCCTTGCCGGCTTCCTTGAGCAGCTCCTTCGCCTTCTCAGGGTCGAACGCGTACTGCTCGTTGAGATCAACGTAGTACGGCTCCTTCGGGGTGACGAAGGTCGCGGTGAGCGAGCCGTAGCCGTTCCATGCGGTGTCGATGATCGCCTGGCGGTCGAGCGCGTAGAGCACTGCCTGGCGGACGCGCACGTCGTCGAAGGGCTCGGTTCGGTTGTTGAACGACAGCGTGATTTCGCCGCTCGAGGTGCCTGAGGTGACGGTGAATGCGTCGTCGCTTTCAAACGTGCTCACGAGCTCCGGTGCCTGGAGGTTGACGATCGCGTCGACGTCGCCTGTGCGGAGCGCGTTCGTGGTCGCGGTTGCGTCGGCGAAGTACTGCAGGGTGACGCCCTCGACACCCGGCTTCTCGCCCCAGTAGTCCTCGCGGGTTGCGAGTTCGATGCTCTCGTTCTGCTTCCAGGCGGCAACCTCATACGGGCCGGTGCCGACGGGGGTGTTCGCGAGATCCGCGACGCCGTCCGGGGTAAAGATCGCACCTACGGGTGTCGCGATGTCGAACAGCCACGCGTTCGACGGCTGGCTGAGGTGCACGGCAACCTCGGTGTCTGAGACGACCTCGACGCTGTCGACGACGTCCATCTTGGCCTTCAGTGAACTCGTCCAGTCGGTCTTCACTCGGTCGAAGCTGAATTGTACGTCTGCGGCGGTGAACGGGTCACCGTTTGAGAACGTCACCCCCTCTTCGAGGGTGAACGTGTAGGTTTTGCGGTCGTCGCTGAGGCTCCACTCGCTGGCGAGCAGCGGCACGATCTCGCCGTCCTGGTTGACCTCGACGAGGCCCTCGTAGACGTTCGACATGAGCGCCTGCGGGATGGCCGCGCCTGCGGTGGTGGTGAAGTCGAGGTTCACGGGTGCGCCGGTGAGGGCGATGGTTGCGGTGCTTGGGGTGTCCCCGGTGTCGGCCGGGGCTCCGCCTGACCCTGCTGAACAGCCGGTGAGGGTGAGCGCACCGACGGTGAGGATCGCGGCAGCGAGGGTGAGTGGGGTCGTAAAACGCATGGTGGTTCCTGTCACAACTGGGGTCGGCTGCTTTGCTGACGGCTGGTGATTCGGTGTTGACGCGTGGGTGGATTCGCGGGGTGTGCGGATCCTGGTTGGCGCGGTTGGTGTGGTGTCACCCCTCGGTGCGAATCAGCCCTGATCCGCCCCTCGCGCCGCGAGGATTCCAACTAGGATACATGGTAAGGCCACTTGAGGGCGCTACTATCCTGAGAGAGTTTGCTGATGTCATTCAGCGCGCAGGGCCCATCGACCTCACAGAGGAGTGCTGTCGTTTGACTACACATAGCTTTACTCAGGCAGTGCCTGTGCTCACCTACCAACGGATCGTCGAACAGGTCGAGTCCGCGATCCTCTCCGGCGATATCCCCGTCGGCTCACAGCTCTCGAGCGAACGCGACCTCATGGTGCAATTTGGTGTGAGCCGGCCCACCGTGCGCGAGGCGCTCCGCGTGCTGCAGAGCATGGGTCTCATTGAACCGAAGCCTGGCACCCGCGGCGGGCCCGTCGTGCTCGCGCCGTCATCCGAAACCCTCGGGCGTTCGTTTCGTGCGATGATCGGCACCGCCTCGCTCGGCCTCGCGGAACTCGTGCAGTTCCGTATTGTGCTCGACGGTTCCGCGAGCGAACTCGCCGCGGTGCTGCACTCGCCCGAACAACTCGAACGCATGCGTGCCGCCGTCGCCAGGATGCGCGAAGCAGCTGAGGGGGACGCGAGCGACTTCGCCGACGCCGACCTCGCGTTCCACGAAACCGTCTGGGAGGCGAGCGGCAACCAGATTCTGCGGTTGAGCGGGGAGGCAGTCGCTGGGGCGCTCCGCGAGCTCGTGCGCCGCGACCTTGAGCGCGGCGCGGGCGGAAACGCCGTGAAGCTCGACTCTGCACGGATCGACTCGGGGCTGTTCGAGGCGATCGAAAGGCGCGACGCTGCGGAGGCCGGGCGAATCGCGCGCGGCGCCATTGCCGATCGGTTCAGCTCCATGCTCACCGAGCAGGAGCGCCTCGGGCTCGCGGCGATCACCGGCGCATAGGCGGGTGCCGCTGCCGGGTGCCGCTGCCGCGCGGACGTCTAGGCGTCGAGGAATTCCTCAAGGATGCGCTCTCGTGAGCGGCCTGGCTTCGCGGCCTTGATCTGCTCCCGAACCTCCGGCGTGATCAGCCGCAGCACCTCCGGGTCGGCACCGGTGATGCTCACGAGCGGGCGCGGCACCGGGTTGGCTGCCGCGGCAGCTCGGAGGCCGTTGCGCTTCGCGGTGTTCACCATCGCCAGGATCGAAACGCCTATGGTGGCTCCGACTATTCCCGGCAGGAACTCCCCGACGATCCAGGGTGTGTCGCGCCCAGCGATGCCCTGGAGCACCAAGCCGGCGAGGGCGATGGCGCCGATGATCCCTGCGACGCTCCAGTACGTCTTGGCAAGGTTCTCTCGCTTGTCGAGTGGCTCAACCGCTGAGATGTACTGGTGGGCATCCATACTGTCGTCCACGACATACAGTGCCTTGCCGCGTGTGATGAAGGCGGTGCCGTGCGCCGACACTCGTGCGCGCTTCAGATCGCCACCGAAGTTGATCCTCTGGTCTGGCATTCGGCAGCTTCCTCCCCGGAACGACCACTCGTCGCTCACCTGCTGTGTACCCGGTGAAGTCTAAACGCATGACAGGTTGGATGCGTATCCGGTGCGACGCGTACCGGGTGGGACGCGTATCCGGCGAGCCCACATCGCGTTGGGCGGGGGAGTTACGCTGTGCGCTTGGCCGCGCGCGCAGCGGTAAAGGCGAGCGCGCCGCACGCGAGCGCGAGCGCGAGGGTGAATGCGATGACGGCTGGCGTGAGCCCGAACGCGGTCGCCGCAACGCCAAGCCCGAGCACGGGCAGGGTGCTGCCGATGTACGTCACCGCGTAGATGGTGTTGACCGTTGCAGCGTGCCGCTCCGATGGGACGGCCGACACGGCCGCGCCGAACACCTGCTGGAACGCGACGCCCTGGCCTGCCCCAGCCAGGATGCAGGCGGCAATGGTGAGCCCGGGGCTCCCGAGCGCCGTCGCGAGCCCGAGCAAGAGGACGCCCGCGGCGAAGGCCGTGAGAGCGAGTGGTGCGGCCCAGCGCCCGCGAATGGGGAAGAGCTGCGCTCCTGCCGAGGCGAGCAGCGCGAGGGAGGCAAGGAGCCCGAGCATCGGCCGCGAGGTCGCGCCGAAGAGCTCGGCGAAGTGTCCTGGGGCGAGCGAGAGGGAGAAGCCGAGGAACGCGAAACTCGCGAAACCGACGAGCGCGGCCATGCGGATCACGGGGATCGAAGCTGCAACGGCCTCGGGTAGCGCGAGCTGCTGCGTAGCGGTCATGGGCGCTGCGGGATCCGCCTGCGCGGTGCGGATCGGGCGGCGCAGCGGGCGACATTCGGGGTGCGGTGCGATGAGCAGCACGACAGGGATGAGCGCCGCGAGCACGAGCGACCACACGAAAAACGGGGTCTGGGTCGGCGAACCGAAGAGCGAGAGCACGCCGCCGAGGATCGGCCCCGCCGCGACGCCACCGGACGTTGCGAGCAGCGTCAGCCTGCCGCTCAGGCTCGGGCGGCCAGGCAGCAGCACCCGGAGGGCGCTCGATCCCGTGCCTGTCGCGGCCGCGATCGCGAGCCCCTGGATGGCGCGGGCGAGGCAGAACCAGGCGAGGGTTGGCGCAAGCGCGAGGCCGAGCGTCGCAATCGACGTCGCGGCGAGGGCGCAGACGAAGACTGTGCGCCGGTTGGCGCGCTCGGCAAGTCGGCGGAACAAGACAAGCCCAACGAGCAGGCTGAGAACGTAGCTCGCGAAGGCGATGGTGATCCCGAACGCGTCGACGCTGAGGCGATCCCCGATGATCGGGAACAGTGCCGTCGGAAGGTTCACGGCGGTGAGCAGGCCAAAGAGGCTAACGATAGTGAGCGTCGCGCGAATTCGGGGGCGCCTGAGGGAAACGGGCGCGCTGCCGGGGTGCGCGAGGGCAGGGGTGGTGCTCAACGTGGTGCTTTCGTACTGGCAACCGGGGTGGTGGTTGCGTGCCGTGCTGCAGTGCCGGGTGTGGTGTGCAGCGGTGTGGGAAGCGGTGTGATGACCGATCCCCGATGAGCATTCAAACTTACCGGGCGGGCACACGCAAATCGGCGCGCGAAGTGTGACTGTCCGGCATACACGCAGTGCGCCCTCTGCGCCGGTGGTCGGTGGCGCAGAGGGCGAAACGTGTGTGTGCGGCGGCGTGCGGCGTGCCGCCGATAAGTGGCGCGAACATCTGGGGGTGGTAGACGTTTGCTTGGCGCGTGCCCGGTGGTGTGCGGGGGTGCTGTCTGCGGGGGCGATGGGTTGCCGCCCCCAGAGAGCATTCAATCGCAGGCTGAAAGATTAGCGCAATAGACGTCGATTTGAGTGCGCAATCTGTATAGTTGAAGGCGACAAAGGGAGGGCGACATGAGCGAAATGTACGCCGTTGATGCGACGGATCGTAAGATCCTCGAACAGCTCGACATTGATGGCCGAATGCCGGTGGCAATGATTGCGCAGAACCTCAATCTCGCCCGCGGCACCGTGCAGGCGAGGCTGGACCGCATGCAGGCCTCTGACGTGTTCAGGCCGCACAGCTCGCGGGTGAAGCCGGCAGCGTTCGGACGACCGGTCGCCGCGATGGTGCAGGTTGAACTCGACCAGCACCTCATTCAGGAAGCGATCGGGGCCCTCGCGAGCATCCCCGAGGTGCTCGAGTGCTTTGCCCCGGCGGGCGACACCGACCTGCTGCTCAGAGTCGTGGCGCGTGATCCAGACGATCTGTACCGGGTCAGCGAGGAGATCCGCCTGTGCCCCGGAATCATGCGCACCTCGACGAGCCTGTTCCTGCGCCAGGTCATTCCGTATCGCGTCACCGGGCTGCTCGGCCAGTAGCGGGTCGCATCAGGTCGCGGCGGGGCACCACTGGGCCGTCACCGCACACAGCGGCCCTGCCCCGGAACTTCCGGGGCAGGGCCGCTGTGTGTCGGGGTGCTTGCTGCTACTGGCGCAGCGCGCGCCGCGCGGTCAGCACGCCGGCACCTGCGAGTACCGCAAGCAGAGCCGCAATCATCCACCCGATCGGACCCGAGCCGCCGGTCTCAGCGATGTCGCCCTTGTCGCCCTTGCCGGGCGGCGTGACCTCGGGAACAACGGCCGAGCCCTCAATCGCAGGCAGCGTGCCCGTCGCGGTTGCCCGCTCGATGGTGAGGTGCTCGCTCGGCTCGCTCAGCGTGACGGAAAATTCGCGTTCCTGTTGCGGGCCCTCGAGCTTCGCGGTCGGCACAGCGAACGACTTCGCACCCGATTCGCCTTCGGCCCAACTGAGCGTCAGCTCGGACGCCGTGTAGTCGGTGCCTGCGATCGCGGTGCCGTCGGACGTGGCGATGGTGACGGTGACGGCGGGAAGCGCTTCCGCATCCGCGCGGGCTGGTGTTGGCGCGGTGCGCTCGGCGGTGAACACAGCGGTCTCACCGTTCGCGACCTTCACGTCGGCGAGGATCGACACGGTCGATTCGAGCACGGGCTGCTCCCGCATCTCCACCTCCACCGCACCGATGTCAGCGGCGCCGTTCACGGGGCGGGGGAACCCGCGCTGGTCGACGGTGAGGGCGCCTGCTTCGGTAACCGCATCCACGAGCGGCGATGTCTCGCTCGGGAGCATCGTCTGAGTCGGGCCGCCGTTGTCGGCAAGCGGTCCGAGCTCGAGTGCTGCGAGTGGGATGACCTGTGAGGTTCCCGCCTCAACATCGACGTTCTCGCTCGGCTGCGTGAAGACCGAGTCCGAGACCGTGACGATGTTCGGCTCTGTCGACTCGTCGCTGCTAAACGCGAACGGATCCTTCGCCCCCGAATCGATCGCGGAGCGGGTGATCGCTACCTCGTTGGATGAACCGCGTCCAACGAGATCGATAATGGAAGACACGGCGGTTACCTGGTCGAGCTTGATCTTGTTGTTGCCGTATCCGTCGCCGACGAGTGCGCTCGACTTGCCAGCAGCCAGGGCAGCCGAACCGTCGAACGTGCTGTTCTCCACGAGCAAGACGGGGTAGCGCAGGGCCTCGTCCGCCGGAGCTGCGTCCGCCGCGGCGCGCACCATCGGCGGGGACGCTAGGAGGATCGATGCAGCCCCAGCGGGCTCTCCCTCTTCGAAGCCGCCTCCGATGTTGCCGACGAACGTCGTACCGCTGACATGAATGTACGGTGGGGCATCCACATTCGGCTCACCCCACGTTGGGTGGTACTCGATTGCGCCAGCCGAGCGGCCGACATTGTTTTCAAACACGCTGTCGACGATACGAACGGGGGAGACTGCACCGGTGAATTCCGTGAACTCTCCCGAGAGGCTCAAGCCGCCAGCGCTCTCACCAAGGCCCTCCTCGTCGAGGCCGCCGTTGCCACTGAGTCGCACACGTTCGAGCGTCGCCCCAGCGTCTGCGCTCGGTGTGTAGTACCTGAGCTGAAGCCCGGTCTGCTCGTTATCGGCGATGACAGAGTCGGTCACAGTGAGCTCTGCGTCGCTCACGCCCCACACCGACATGCCAATGCCGTTGCCCGTGAGCGTCGTGCCAGACATGGTGAAGTCGTGCCCGCTGAGCCCTTCCAGCCTGAGGCCGATCTCGCCGAAGCCGCGGATCGTCGTGTCCGTGACGGCGCTCGTCTGCGGCAGGGCGGCGTCCGCCGAGATGATGAGCCCCGAGGTCCACCAGCCTTCGCTTCCGGTGAGGGTCACACCACTGAGCTGCACGGAGGACGACGCGAACCCGAGCAGGGCTGGGAAGCCGCCGGGTTCGGTGGTGACCTGCTTGATCTCCGTGTTGTCCTGCCCGTTGCCCCGAATGGTGAGAGACACCTCCGAGTACAGCATCTCCGATACCGTCACTGTGCGCACGGACGGCGCAAAGGTGACCGTCGTCGCGACGTCGGGCTGTGCGTTAGCCGTTTCGAACGCCGCTCGCAGCGACCCCGGGCCATCGTTCGCCTCCGAGGTGACCTCGATGGTGGCCGCATCAGCAGCGATAGCCATTGATGGCGTCGCTGCGATGAGCGACCCTCCAAGCAGCGCTGCGGTCGTGAGCGCGCCAAATCGCGCCCCTAGAGTAATCGTCATCGTTGATGCTCCCCGCAAACGTCGCCTTTGAAATTTCTATCTCAGCATACGCCTTGGACAGGCCAAGGAGAAGGCCTCGGCATACCCGTGACTCCGCCCCGAAACGGCCCAGCGACAGCAGCGAGGCAACTGCCCGGAAAACCCGCTAAAATCAAGGGAGTTTCATCTCCAGGCGCACGCTTCGCGCCCGCAGCGCCCCGAACGGAGACCCCACCCGCGATGAATGAACTTGAATCCCGCGTCCGCGGCACCGTGCACGTCGTGGGCGCCGGACTCCTCGGCGCAAGCGTCGGACTCGGTCTCCGCGAGCGCGGCGTCGACGTCACGCTCGAGGATGTCTCACCGACCGCGGTTGCGCTCGCCGCAGACTACGGGGCCGGACGCGTCAGGGAAGAGAGCGACCCGGAACCAGCCGTCGTCGTCGTAGCCACCCCGCCAGACGTCACGGCAGACGCCGTCGAGCGCGCGCTCGCAGCGTTCCCCGACGCCGTCGTCACCGACGTTGCAAGCGTCAAACTTGCCCCGTACCTTGAACTCGTCAGGCGCGGGGTGCCACTCAAAAACTACGTCGGCTCCCACCCCATGGCGGGCCGCGAGCGCGGTGGCGCCATCATGGCGCGAGCAGACCTCTTCACCGCACGCCCGTGGGTGATCTGCCGCGACAGCGACACCCCTGCCGGAGCGCTCGCCCTCGTCGAAGCCATCGCGCTCGACCTCGGCGGCGTACTCGTTGAGATGACCCCCGCCGAACACGACCGCTCCGTTGGGCTCGTCTCGCACCTGCCGCAGGTCGTGTCGAGCCTGCTCGCCGCGAGACTCGTGCCGGCAGCCGAGCAGGCCATAGATCTTGCTGGGGGAGGGCTGCGCGACACCACCCGCATCGCCGCGAGCGACCCGGAGCTCTGGGTGCAGATCCTCGGCGCAAACCGCGGCCCCGTCATCGAGCTGCTCGACGCGTTCGCAGCAGACCTTGCCACCTTCACTGACGCGCTCCGTGACGTCGACGCCCCCGGTGCGAAGCGCAGCGTCGCCGACCTCCTCGCCGCTGGCTCCCGCGGCGTCGGAAGGATCCCAGGCAAGCACGGATCGTCTGAACGATTCGTCACCATCACCGTGCTCATTGACGATACGCCGGGCGAACTCGGGCGGCTGCTCACCGAACTCGGAGAACTCGGTATTAACATGGAAGACTTGCGCCTTGAGCACTCGCCTGGCGCACAGATTGGCTTTGCGGAGATCGCCGTGCTGCCCGAGGCCGCCGAACGAGCGGTCGTTGACTTGACCGAGCGCGGATGGAGAACACTGTGATGGGCACGACCCCCGAAACACTCGACCCCATCCTTGTCGCGATCGACGGACCCGCAGGCAGCGGAAAGTCGAGCGTCTCGCGCGCCGCGGCCGAGCAGATGGACTTCGGGATACTCGACACCGGCGCCGCATACCGCGCGCTCGCGTGGGCATGCAGGGAGACCGCGGTCGACCCGGACTCCGAGCCAGCCGTGCTCGCCCTGCTCGACGAGTGGATCTACACGATCTCGCTGCGCGGCGAGCAGCGCGTCCAGGTCACGCTGCCTGGCGGGACAGAAGCACACGACGTGTCAGCGGTGATCCGCACCCCGGAGATCTCTGCCCAGGTGAGCCGCATCTCGAAGCACCCCGACGTTCGGGTGCGCTTGAACAACATGTTCCGCGAGATCGTCGCAGCATCTGGACTCCCCGGCGTGGTCATTGAGGGGCGCGACATCACCACCGTTGTCGCGCCGGACGCACCCGTGCGGATCCTCATGACCGCATCGCCAGAGGTGCGGGCGACACGGCGAGCTGGCGAACTCGTTGGCGAGAGCCACGAGCAGGTCCTCGCAGACATTATGGCGCGCGACGCGAAGGACGCCGCAGTCGTCAATTTCCTCACCCCAGCCCCTGGGGTCACGCTCATCGACACGAGCGACATGAACTTTGGGCAGTCGATCCAAGCTGTGATCGACACCGTCGACGAGGCCCGCAGGGCCCGCCCATCGAACGACAAGGAACAGAGATGAACGAAGAACAAGAATTTGATCTCTCGAAGATCGACCCGAGCGAGATTATTTCGGGCGAGGGCGTAGCTGAAGAGACCGCCGACTTCGATGGTGCCCAGGGCGCAGCAGACGCCGACTTCGACGGCGAGGTGACCGACGAGGAGCGACTGCGCTCGATGCGCTCAACCCTCGACGCGTTCGAGCTTGAAGACGACGACCGCGACATCCTCACAGCGGACGGCGAGTTCATCGGCTTCGCCGAGCCGAGCCTCGAGGCATTCCCCGTCGTCGCCATTGTCGGTCGCCCGAACGTCGGCAAGTCCGCGCTCGTGAACCGTATCCTTGGCCGGCGCGAGGCCGTCGTTGAGGACATCCCAGGTGTCACACGCGACCGCGTGACCTACCCTGCGCTGTGGAACGACAGGCGCTTCTCGCTGGTCGACACGGGCGGGTGGGAGCCTGACGCCCGCGGCATCGACGCGTCCGTCGCGCTGCAGGCCGAGGTAGCGATCGAGCTGTGTGACGTCGTGCTGTTCGTTGTGGACTCGCGCGTCGGCGCGACCGCGACCGACGAGCGCGTCGTGCAGATGCTGCGCCGTTCGAACAAGCCAGTGTTCCTCGTCGCGAACAAGGTGGACGATTCAGTGCTCGACCCCGAGGTCGCAGCACTGTGGTCGCTCGGGCTCGGTGAGCCCCGCGCGGTGTCTGCACTGCACGGTCGCGGCGTCGCCGACCTGCTTGACGACGTCATGAAGACGCTCCCCGAGGTTTCGGCTGTCGCACAGCCCAAGCTCGCGGGCCCGCGCCGCGTCGCGCTGCTTGGCCGCCCGAACGTTGGCAAGTCGAGCTTGCTGAACAAGGCTGCCGGTGAAGAGCGCGTTGTCGTGAACGAGATCGCTGGCACCACCCGCGACCCGGTTGACGAGCAGGTGGAGATCGCTGGCCGCGTGTGGACCTTTGTCGACACCGCCGGTATCCGCCGCCGCGTGCACCTGCAGAAGGGCGCCGACTTCTACGCGACGCTCCGCACCTCAGCAGCCCTCGAAAAGGCTGAGGTCGCCGTCGTGCTGATCGACGTCACGCAGGAGATCAGCGACCAGGACCTGCGCATCATCGACCTCGTGCTCGAATCGGGTCGTGCGCTGGTGCTCGCGTTCAACAAGTGGGACATGCTTGACGATGAGCGCCGCCGGTACCTGGAGCGTGAAATCGAGCAGGACCTCGCGCACGTCGACTGGGCTCCGCGCGTAAACATTTCGGCCCGCACCGGGCGCCACCTCGAGAAGCTCGTTCCCGCGCTCGACGCGGCGCTCGAATCGTGGGATACCCGCGTTCCGACCGCGAAGTTCAACGCGTTCCTCGCAGAGCTCGTGCAGGAGCACCCGCACCCGCTGCGCGGTGGCAAGCAGCCACGCGTGCTGTTCGGCACGCAGGTGCAGAACCGCCCGCCGACGTTCGTGCTGTTCACCTCCGGCTTCCTGGATCCCGGCTACCGCCGATTCATCCAGCGCCGCCTGCGCGAAACCTACGGTTTCGAGGGCACGCCGATCCAGATCAACGTGCGCGTCCGCGAGAAGCGGGAGCGCCGCTAGACGGTTGCGGCCTCCCCGGCAGCCCTTTCCGGCTGCCGGGGATGCTCCGGCGCGCGCTGCGCCGCGGGCCGCGGCGTGGGCTGCCGCGACGGCGCGCGCGGGGCTCCCGCGCCGGCTCCGTGGCCCCCCCCGCGAACTTCATGTCACTTTGCCCCGCGAAGTCGCTGTTTTGGTTCCGTTTCGTGGCGCAAACTGACATGGAGTTGAGTCGTGGCTGCCGTCGCGGGGCGCTCAGCATTCCTGCGAGACAGCACACCTATGCCTCAGCCCCAGTCAGTACACTGGCGACACTATGATCAGCACAACCTCGGCGAGAGTTTCGGCTATCGGGCTGGCGTGCGTCGGCGCGCTCGCTCTCATGGGGTGTGCGCCACAGGCTGGCGGCGAGACGCCCGGGTCTGCCGATCAGTCGGAGCAGTCTGAGCAGTCGGCGAAGGCGAAGTCGAAGACGGAACCCGCGGTTGGGCCCGCCCCGCTCGTGGAAATCACCTTCGAGCTGGAGGGCGTCGAGCACACGGTGTCTGGCACCCCCGACAGAAGCTTCTGTGATGCGGGCCCGACTCACATGTTCACCTCGTCTGATCCGCTCACCGACGCGGGCGTCAGCGCCGCGAAAGATGGCGGCGAGCAGGCGAGCATCATGGCGTGGGCGACGGGCGAGTTCGCCGTGAGCTTTCAGGGTGCGGGCGAGGTCGTGCGCACGGAAACGGCGACGGGCGACACCGTTTGGGCCAATGACGCGAGTGGTGATGCCTGGGTTGCCCCGGCCGGGGACCTGGCCGGCGGGCGAGTCTCGCAGAGTGACCTCACGAGTTTCGAGCAGGTCGAAGCCACCGCCTCATTCACCATGACCTGTGACCCGGAGGGCAGCGAATGACCGGTTCGAATCCCAACGATTTCTGGCTGCTTCCCGCCGGTCTTGAACAGCAGGCTGGCGGCTTTGAACAGTGGCAGGGCGCCCTCGCCGGGATGAACGACGAACTCAAACTCATCGTGCCGTACACCTCTGACAACGCCGAGATTTTCAACTACGCGATTGGTCGCTTCGGCGAGATGCACACCGGGGTGCTCAAGTGGATCGCGCATATGCAAAACGTAATTGCCGGGGTCGCTGCCGAGCTGCGGGATGTCGCGCGCGAGGGGCGCACGATCGATCTCGCCCAGGCCGCGCGGATCGACAAGTATTCGCCGACGGAGTACAACGGTTTCGACCCGTACGGTGGTGGCAGCTACGGCAAGGGGTCTGGGACCCTCGCGCCGGAGTCAGATCGGTGGGACTCTGTTGACGCACCGCTGTACCTGCCGAACACCGGCGGCGGTGCACGCTTCTATCTCGACGCTGGCCCCGGCGCCTTCGACGGTGCCTCCGACTTCACGAAGCGGCTCCTGCCTGGAGATCTCGCGAGCCCGTCGGAGTGGGTGTCCGTTGTGCTTGAGCACATCGGTGCGACAAGCTTCCGTGAGACGGTGCTCTCCGGCTTCGGCGGCGACTGGGGTGCGCTCCGCGCCCACGCTGCCCGGTTGCAGGGAACGTCGAAGTTTCTCGGCGATGCCCACTCCGCAATGACTTCCAACGTCGGCGCAGTGCTCGTGTACTGGCAGGGGCACTCGGCAAACAGCGCGAGCGCCTACTTCGACGAAATGCTCGCCGGCATTGCCGGGGCCCGTGACGGCGCAGCGAAGGCGGCCACGGCGATCAACGAGTACTGCGACGCAGTGAAGGACGCCGCGGAGGTCGTTGCCGGCGTGATTGACGGCTTCAGAGACTCCGTGGTGATCGCGGCGATCACTCTCGCCGCTGGCGGTAAGAACCCGTTCACGGAGGTGCTGAGTAAGACGGCAGCCGGGGCAGCGATGCTCAACGCGTGGCGACTCTGGAGCAAGATCAACGACCACGTGCAGAAGCTGCAGACGATCAAGCAGGGGCTGAGCGTGATTCGGGGTCTTACGACGTCGATGGACGACTTCACATCGAAGCTGCACGTTCCGGTGATGGCGGAGACCTCGTGAAAGACTTCGACGAGGCCCAGATCGCGGCGATGTTCCGCTCGCAAGACCGTGAGGCCGACGCCCGCGAGCATCGCGTTTTCGAGTCGATTCCGCCAAGCGCACAGATCATGCGAATGCTGCGGGAGGAACTCCAGCAGGCGAGCGCCAACCCAGACATCACAGCGGAAGCGAAGCGCACCCTTACAGCGGTGCTGCGCGGGGAGCAGCCCCCGGAGGCACTGCTCGACACGACCCTCTTCCCGGTGCGCCCTGAGGTTCGCGGCGGTGCCGAGCCCGGCGACACACGAAATGGAGACCTGCGATGGCGATAAGTGTGAAGAGCGCAGCAACGCACGGCGCGATCGAGAACATCGAGCGCGAGCTCGTGCTCATGCAGGCGACGCTCGACCAGCTCGAGGCGCGAACGGCCACACTGCAGGGGCAGTGGAACGGAGAGGCGCGGCTCGCCTTTGGGCTTGCGATGAATCGCGCCCAGACGTCTCTGAACACGCTGCGGGCGCTCGCGAAGAGCGCGGCCTCTGAGGCTCGCTCTTCGGCAACAGCCCTCACTGACTTTGACCGCCGGCGCAGCGGAGTGTGGCAGCGATGAGGGGCTCGCGCGGGTTCGCGCGCACCCTGCTGGTCGCAGCCGGTGCGTGCGCAGGAGCGGCGCTGCTTATGGGCTGCGCACAGAGCAGTTCGACGGTCACGATCACGTACGAGGCTGACGGATCCACCGCGAAGGAATCGTTCACGCCGAAAGACATCGCGTGCATTCCAGGTGGCGGCGCATTCGGTCTGCAGTTCACCGACGAGCCGTTCTACCAACTGTCGGTGAGCGAGGGCGAGCCGGGCCAGATCGAGGTCGCCCTGTTCGACGAGAAGTCGCTGCTGCACTTCGAGTCCGACAGTGCCGACGTGCGATCCGCCGCCGCCGACGACGGCTCGGTCGAGTACGTGGTGTCAGCGAAGTCTGACAGCGTCGCGCTCGTCGATCTTGCGGGCGTGGAGCCTGGGCCCGAGCCCGATCTCAGCGGCGTGCCGAAGCACAGCGGCTCGATCGAGGCGACGTTCCGCTGCGTTCCGGATGCGTAGGGCGCAGCGCAGCGAGCCACCACACGAACTGACGGGGCTCGAGCGCGCCATCGACCGCGCCGCGAACCGGTTGCTCGTCGGGGCGCCAGCGCGCGGCGTTCGTGCCGTGCTCGTCGAATGCGTCGTGTTCGTTCTCAAGCAGGCCTGGGCGTGCATCTTCGGGTTCCTCCTGCTCGTCGTGCTTGTCGCCGCACGGCTGTGGTATCCGGAAGACGCGGTGCTCGCACGCAACGACGCGCTCACGATCGCCGCGATCGTGATTCAGGTGTTGCTGCTCGCGTTCCGGCTGGAGACCGGGCGCGAGCTGTGGGTCATCATGCTGTTCCACATCACCGGCACCGCAATGGAACTGTTCAAAACCGATGTTGGATCGTGGGCGTACGAGGGTGAGGGGATCCTGCGGATTGGTGCAGTCCCGCTCTTCAGCGGATTCATGTACGCGGCAGTCGGCTCGTATATGGTGCGCGTGTACCGGCTGCACGACCTGCGGTTCTCTCGCTATCCTGCGCGTTGGCTCACGACGGCGATCGCCGCGCTGATCTACGTGAACTTCTTCTCGCACCACTTCATCATCGATTTGCGATGGGTGCTGTTGGCCGCGGTGATCGTCGTGTGGTGGCGCACCCAGATGCACTTCCGCGTATACCGGGTGACGTTGCGGGCGCCGCTGCTCGCCGTGTTCGCCGGCGTCGCAGCCTTCATCTGGATCGCCGAGAACATCGCCACGTGGGCCGGCGCCTGGCTCTACCCGCACCAGATGGACGGCTGGGAGCTCGTGTCACCGCAAAAGTTCATCGCGTGGTTCCTGCTCATGATCATCTCTGTGGTGTTGGTGACCTGGGTGTATCCGCCGCGTGAGCCAGGGCCGCGTGAGCCGGGGCCGCGTGAGCCAGCCGGAGCCGCGTGAGCCAGCCGGGGGCGAAGGGCCACGCGCGCAGAACTGGTGCGAGCCGCTGAGCACTGTGCAATGCTGGATGCATGAGCAATGATGATGTTCCTCAGCCACCAGCTCAGTCGCGCGGCGCACGCGTGAGTCGCATCGCGGGGACCTGGTTCCCCGTGATCGTCCTCGCTGCCGGGGCCGTCGCCGTCTTCGTTCCCGGCGCGTTTCTCCCCGTTGCACCGTTCATCAACCCGCTCCTCATGGTCATCATGCTGGGCATGGGCATGACACTCCGTGGGGCGGACTTCGCGCTCGTCGCCAAGCGCCCCATCCCGTTGCTCATCGGTGTGCTCGCCCAGTTCATCATCATGCCGCTTGCCGCGCTCTTGCTGGTGAGCGTGTTCAACCTTGAAGCGGCGATCGCCGTCGGTGTGATCCTTGTTGCGGCCGCGCCCGGAGGGACAGCGTCGAACGTGATCGTCTATCTCGCGAAGGGTGACGTCGCGCTATCGGTTGCGATGACCTCGGTGTCGACGCTTGTTGCGCCCGTACTCACCCCGCTCATTGTGCTGTGGATCGCGAACTCCTACCTCGCGGTCGACACCGTCGGCATGTTCATCTCGATCGTGCAGATCGTGATCATCCCGATCATCGTCGGCGTGCTCACGAGGCGGCTGCTGCCCGGGCTCGTTGACCGCATCATCGACTGGCTTCCGCTCGTCTCCGTGCTCGTCATCACGCTCGTGATCCTCGCTGTTGTCGCTGGTAGCGCTGAGACGATCCTCACCTCCGGGCTGATCGTCGCCGGCCTGGTGGTGGCGCTCAACGGGCTCGGGCTGCTCCTCGGCTACGTTGCGGCGCGGCTCGCGGGCCTCGACGAGGCGGCGCGCCGCGCGGTCACCTTCGAGGTGGGCATGCAGAACTCGGGGCTCGCCGCGGGACTTGCGCGCACCCACTTCACGCCGGAGGCAGCGCTTCCCGCCGCACTCTTCTCCGTCTGGCACAACGTCACGGGTGCGATGCTTGCGAGCTACTGGTCGCGGAAGCCGCCGAAGCCACGCGAAGTGGCCGGAGTTTCCGAGGAGCGGTCCGGGCGGTAGCTGGGTAGCGCCGGGCAGTGCGAGGTGGCGCGTGCCCCCGCCTGCGGTGCGCGGGCCCGGAGAACGCCGCGAGCGGGCCCCCGAAGGGACCCGCTCGCGGTGTGAGGGGCGTTCTCGCCGCCTACGGGCTATGCCGCGAAAGCCGCGAATGCCCCGCTTGCGACCCCGGTGAAGACACCGAATGACGCGAGGAGGATCATGAGGATGATCCCGAGTGCCGCCAGCGCGAGAATGGCTGCGTTGAGCCAGACGCCCCAGAGCGCCAGTGTGCGCTCAGGGGTGTTGCGCTTGAGTGCAATCGAGCCGAGCACCAGCCCGACGACCGGCGCGATGAGCGTCCAGCCGCTGATGATCGACGCGATGCCGAGCACGAAGCTCGCAATCGAGAAGCCGTAGGCGTGCTTTCCTGGGGCGAGCTGCGGATTGACCGGCTGCTGCGCCTGGGGCGCCTCGAACTGTGGCGCGTACGGCTGCTGCGGCGCGTACGCCTGCCCCGGTTCCCCCGGTGCCCCCGGTGCGCCTGGTGCGGTGTAGCCGGTCTCGCGAGCTGAGGGGTCCATCTGGGCGACCGCTCCGGTGAACTTCGGTGTGTGTGCGTCGGTGGTCATGATGACGTTCCCTTCTTCCCTACGCTTCCTTGATATATCCAGAGTATGGGCCGAGTCTGCGTCTTGCGTCCTGCCCAGGTGCCGAGCTGGCTGGTACCCAGGTACCGGATGGTTGTTAGTGGCCGCCCTCGGACACGTCCGTGCCCTTGGGGGTGAGGAAGAAGACGAGCGTTGCGATGGCGAGCATGGTCAGCCCGCCGATGATCCCTGTCGTCTGCATCGACTCGGTGAAGGCGTCGCTTGCGGTCGCGAGGAGTTCTGGGAGCCCGAACTCTTCGGCGATCGCGGCGGCTGCGCCGAGGGAGTTGTTCGCCTGCTGGGCGCCCTCCGCGCCGAGACCTGCGAGCTCCGGCGATCCCGAGATGCCAGCGCGGTAGAGCAGGGAGGCGATGGATCCGAGGATGGCGACGCCGAGCACTGAGCCCAGTTCGTACGAGGTTTCCTCGAGGGCTCCTGCGCTTCCGGCCTTCTCCTCCGGCGTGCCGTGCATGATCATCGCGGATCCGATCGCGAGCGACCCAGTGCCGAAGCCGACGAGCGAGAGCGCGAGGATCACCGTGACGTTGGAGAGCTCGCCCGGCTGGACTCCGATGGCGACCATGCCGATGCCGGCGAGCGCGATGCCGCCTGCGAGTACCGCACGCGCACCGATGACCCGCGCGAACGGGGGAGCGGCGAGTGAGGCGATCGCGCCTGCGATCGCGACGGGGACGAGGCGCACGCCGGCCTCGATCGGGGTCGCGCCGTCGACGATCTGCATCCACTGTGCCAGGAGCAGCAGCGCCGCTCCCATGGCGAACGAGGAGCCGAGGGCCGCGATGATGCCGGCGGAGAACGGCCGGTTCTTGAAGAGCGCGAGCTCGAGCAGCGGTGCGCTACTGCGGAGGCAGCGGATCACGAACCAGGCGAGCAGCACTACGGCCAGCGCGAACGCGATGAGCGCTGCTGGAACGAGGAAGGTTGCCGCAGCGGCGAACTTCTTGATTGCCCAGACGGCGAGCGTCATGCCGGCGAGCGAGAGGATCGCTGCGATGAAGTCCCAGCGGCCTGGGTTCTTCACCCGTGATTCGGGGAGCACGATGATGCCGGCGATCACGCCAACGACCATCAGCGGCACGTTCACGAGGAACGCGGCGTGCCAGGAGAAGTGCTCGAGGAGTACGCCGCCGACGAGTGGCCCAACCGCGGCCCCGAGGCCCGAGACGGCAGCCCAGATGCTCAGCGCCGTCGCCCGTTCGCGTGGATCGGTGAAGAGCACGCGGATGAGGGAGAGCGTTGTCGGCATGATCATTGCGCCGCCGATGCCGAGCAGCGCGCGGATCATGATGACCGATTCGGCACTGTTGGCGAAGAGAACGAGCAGCGAGGCGAGCCCGAAGATGGTGTAGCCGAGCATGAGCATCCGCTTGCGGCCCCAGCGGTCGGCGAGCGCCGCGAAGGAGACGAGCAAACCAGCGAGCACGAGCGCGTAGACGTCGATGATCCAGAGCTGCTGATCCGAGGTGGGGTGCAGCTCGGCGGCCATCCGCGGGAGCGCAATGTTCAGGATGGTCATGTCCATCATGATCACGAAGAGGCTCGCCGAGAGTACGACGAGCGCTCCCCAGCGGCGGGCGCGGCTCACAGGGGCCTTGGTGCCGTGCGGCGGGGCCGCCTGGGGTGTTGTGCTCTGGCCAGCGCTCTGGCTTGTCGCGCGTGAGTCGTTCATTATTCCTTGGGTTCCCCCGAGACGTTCTCGGTCGTTGGTGTGGTGGTTGGAGGCATGGGGAGACCGGCGAGGGCCATGACCGTGCGTGTGATGGCTTCCCTGCCCGGGTGGTGGCCGCGGAGACCGGCGTGCATGGTGGCCCCGTCGAGGTAGATGGCGATCGCTTCTGCGCGTTCGCGGTCGATGTGTTCAGAGAGCATGTCGATGAGGTGGTTGCTCCACCGCAGGGCGAGTGCTTGCATGCTCGGGGTGTTGATGCCGCTCGACATGAGTGCGATATCGGCGTGGACGGCTCGCGGATCGTCGAGGTATTTGAGGAGTTCGGTGATGGCGTCTGTCGGATCGGTTTTGAGCGTCTTGAAAAAGGGCTCGATCGCGGCGAGGGACTCGTCGATTTCCTCTGCGAGCTGGTTGAGCGCCGCCTCGCGGAGCTCGTCGATGGAGGAGAAGTACTGGGTGGTGGATCCGAGCGCGACACCGGCGTGCGCCGCGACGGCTCTGTGGGTGAGCGCGGCCGGGCCGTCCGCGACGATGATCTCGGTTGCGGCGTGGATGATCGCGCGGCGCCTGCGCGCAGGGTCGCGTTTGCCTGGCGTGAGTGGTGCGTCGGTCACTGTAGCTCCCCGTTCCTGTACTTATGTACATGTACATTTGTACATTACAGGTCGTAGCCACGCAAGTCCGTCCCGCGGTAGCGTGGAGTCGGCGGCAGAGTCGCCGCCCGCAACACGGCACACATCATCCGAGCCCGTTGCGTGTCCGACCGAGGAATGAGGCCAAGCCAGATGGATACCATCAGCACCGCAGATCTGTACGACGAGCGGGGCCGCGAGCTCCAGTCCGTGTCGCTACAGTTCCAAGATTGCGGTGGCGACACGAGCTTTAGTGGCACCGTTCGCACCGTGAAGTGCTTCCAAGACAACGCGCTCCTCAAGAGCGTGCTGTCGACGCCGGGCGACGGTGCTGTGCTCGTCATCGATGGCGGTGGATCGCTCGAGACCGCACTCGTCGGCGACATCATCGCCGGTCTCGGCGCCGACAATGGGTGGGCTGGGCTGATCGTTCACGGCGCAATCCGCGACCGCGTCGCGATCGGCACGCTGCCGCTCGGCGTGAAGGCCCTTGGGTCCAACCCCGCAAAGTCCACCAAAACCGGCAGCGGGGAGACCGACGTGCCGGTGAGCTTCGGCGGGGTCACATTTACACCCGGCGCGACCGTCTGGTGCGACGCAGACGGCATCCTCGTCGAGCACTAGCGCAGCGCGCGACCTGGTGAGGAGTTCGCAGCTCAGCCCGTGACCCGGGGAAGGGTTCGCCGCGCTCCGCGCCCTAGCGCCCTAGCGCGCTACCGTTCTGAGCGGTCGAGCAGGTCGAGCAGCTGCTTGGAACCGCGCGCGGTCTCCACGCCAACGGCCGCGCAGCGCACCCGCAGCTCGGCGTCGCTCGTGACAACCACCCCGAGGCCGCCGCGCTCGGTGAGGGCCTGCGCTTCGGCGACAATGGCATCGTCGCCGGAGGTGAGAGCATCGATGACCCGCACATTCTCGGTCGTCGAGATCCCTCGCGCCGTGCTCTCCGTGATGAATACCCAGTCGGGGAACACGAGCCCGCCGTGCAGGTCGGCCGGCATGTCGAAGAATGCGGGACGCACTCCAGCCCCCGAGCGGGCGTGCGCCTCGATGCGGTCGCGGAGCCGTTCGGTGGATCCCTTGCGGTCTTTCCACCACCCGTCTGGCACGGTGCCGACGACATTCGCAGCGTCGACGAAGATGGTGGGCGTGCGGCGCACGATCGGCCGCAGTAGCTGCCATGTCGCAGCGAACGCTGGGTGTAGCGCCTTCTCCTCGACCGCATCGACCGGAACCCATTCGAGCGCGTGGCTCTCGGGGTCGGTGATTTCCGGGGTGAATGGTGTCTTCACATCGGCGACAACGGTTGTGTACGCCCAGCCGCCGCGCTCGAGCACGTGTGTGTACCGCGGCGTCACTGCGTCGTCCGGAACTCCCGCCTCTTCCTGCGACTCACGGATGGCGCCGGCGATGGCGGCTTCGCCCTGGTTGAGTGCGCCGCCGGGGATGCCCCAGGTGTTGCCGTGGTCGCTCCAACTCACGCGATGCTGCATGAGGATAGCGTCGAGTTCGCGGTCGTGGGCGAGTAATCCCGCCGCGCCAAACTTGCCCCAGTAGCGGTTGCCGTCCGCGGCCGTCACCCACGCATCGCCCGGGTCTCGAAGGTCGCTCATGCCTCCCAGACTACCGGGCCGGGCGGGCGGGCTCACTGCAGCGGATGTTTGGGGGGCTCGTGACTTGTGGGGCCGGGTGCGTTGAGCCTCGCAAAGAATGCGTCGGTGTCCGTGTATGGCAGGTCCTCCGGAGGACTATCGGGCCCGCGGCGGGAGCGGCCGGCGAGCGTCACCGCCGCAACTGTCAGGGCTACGAGTACCGCGACACCAAGCAGGATCCAAGGGCTGGTGAGCACGCGGCCGGGCGCAAGTGGCGCGACGCCGTCGGCGAGCTCGGACGCCCCGGCGGCGAGCTGCTGGGTGCCGTCGCTGAGTGTCTGCGCCCCAGTCGACGCTGCCTGCGCGCCGGTGTTGAGCGTTCGCGAGCCTGTCCGAAGCTGTCCGAGACCGTCATCGAGTGTCTCTGCGCCATTGCGCAGCTCTCTCGACCCGTCGCGGAGCTCCTCCGCGCCATCGAGGATCTCGCCGATGCCGTCGTCGAGGCGTTCCGAACCATCCCTGATTGTGACGGAGCCCTCGGCGAGCTCGTCGAGCCCGGTGTGGAGGCGGGACGACCCATCACTGATTCGCCCGATGCTCTTCGGCAAGGGGGTACGCGCCATCGCGGACTCCGCCCGGCGCCCGATGCGAGCTCGCGCGCGCCGGCATTGAGTTCTTGCCCGCCGCTGGCGAGATCCCGCATCCCTCTACTGATCTGGCCCGCGCCGGCGCTTGTCAGCTCCGTCCCGTCCGCGAGCTCAAGGAACTCTTCGAGGAGCTCTCGCATTCCCTCCGCGAGGTTCGGGCCACCGGCAGCGAGCAGCGGGGCGTTCTCGATGAGGTCAACGGCCCCATCGCTGAGGAGTTTCATGCTGCCTGGCAGCTCGGCAACACCGTCTACGAGGTCGTCGATGCCCTCTCCAAACCTGGCGACTCCCTTCATGAGGCGTTCGGTGCCTTTCACGAGCTCTGTGGCACCAGGGACGAGTTGTTTCATGATGTCTTCGTTGACTCGATCGAGCCTGTCGATGTTGTCCTTGATTTGTGCGGTAAGGCTCTGCCATCCGCCCGCAATGAGTATGTCATTCGCCCGCGCAATCTCAGTGACCGCAGCAGATTGCTCCGCGTGTGCGGTGTTGGTGGCGCCCGCCGCTGCGGCGGCGAGTGCCTGGAGCTCAGCGAGTTGCTCGCCTCCGAGCGGCGCTTCCGGGTCGATCGTTGCGAGACGGGCGGAAAGCTCCTCGGTCGTCGCGGCCGCTGCCCCGACCTGCCCGGCCGCTGTCCCGGCGCTCGTGCGAGCCTCCGTTGTTGCCGTGCGCAACTGGTCGACGCTTGTCTGGATCGACGAAGAGGAGGTCGTCACCGCTCCGAGGAGGAAATTGAGGAGCCCGACTGCGGCGGGAAGGCCCTCGACGCCGGCGTGCAGTTCGCCCACGCCCTCATCGAGCTCAACGAACCCCTCCTCAAAGCGGTCGATACCGTCAAGGAGGTCTACAAGCCCGGCGTCGAGGAGGAGTACCCCGTTCGACATATCGATCACTCCGGGCAGGTACTCTCCCAGTCCGGCTGAGAGTTGATCTGCTCCTTGGCTGAGTTGGCGCACCCTTGGCTTGCGGTTCTGCACGCGGTCGTTGATTTCGGTGCTCCCCGCTGCGAGCTCCCGAGCGCCTCGGTTGAGCTGCCCGATGCCGTCGATGGCGGCGCGGGTGCCGGCATACAACTGCTGCGACCCGTTCGAGAGTTCGTCGCTCCCGGCTGCGAGCTGTTGCGCCCCAGCGAGCGCCTCGCCAGCACCGCTTTCGAGTTCTGCCGAACCGTCGTGCAGTTCTGACGTTCCAGCTGCCGCCCGTTCAGCACCGTCCGCGAGCTCCTCGCTGCCGTCTTTGGCGGTCTCGGCTCCGGTGTGGAGGCGCGCCGTGCCGTCCGCGAGCTCTCTGCTGCCCGCGTACAGGCGGGTGCCACCGGACGCGAGGAGCAGGCTGCTGTCGAACAGCTCGTCCGTTCCGTCGGCGAGCTGCTCCAGCCCTGCGGTGAGGTCTCCAGCGCCAGCAGAAACCTCCGCTGCGCCTGCCTCAACGAGGCCCGTGGCATCGTTTACGCTCGCGCTCGCGGTGAGCGCGAACGCTGAGGTGCCGATCAGCGCGAGCCCCAGCACGCCAGAGAGGATCGTAAAGGCTGGGATTCGCCGTGCCTGCGGTGTTGGCTGGTCTAGGTGACTCATTGTTCACTACTCCGTTCTCTCCACTCCCGAGCAACGTTGGTCGGCAGGTGCCTGGCAACGCTGCCCGGCTGGTGACACTGCACCCGAGTGTAGGCACGCGCGCTGGCGCCGTGTCTGGGTGCAGACAGGTTAGTACTTTTCACACAAATGATACCTATTTGACCGGGGTTTGTGTGACGATCGAGACATGACCCTAGACGTCGGGCACCCGCAGACATAGACCCGCAGACGTAGACCAGCAGATCTAGAAGCGCAGACCTGCGCCCGCAGGGCTCGACCCGCATTCTTTGCCGGCATCGAAATCGGAATCGGGGTTCGCGCGGGGCCGCGGCTTGGTTAGTGCTCGGTTGAGCGGTGCGCGCGCCAGGCAGCGAAGAGTCGTCGTAGCCCTGGGAAGAATCGACGGTTCACCATGAGGAGCAGCCCGTCGAGCATCTCCTCGTTCATCAGGCCGCCGCTCATGCGCGAGACGGAGCGCTAGGGGAGCTCGAGGATGAAGCGCGTGTTGTTCGCCTGGAGCGGTTTGCCGAGCGCGAGCAGCACCGCACGACTTCTGTGTGCGATGAAGTAGAGCAGACCAGCAAAGCCGCCGCGACCGCGGCCCTGCTCGATCGTGTGTGCGCGGGTGAGCGGGCCGCCGGCCTGCCAGTTGGGTGGGGGGAGTGGCATGCCGATCAGGCCCTCGAAGTCTGCGGCGCTCACCAGCTCGACGTGGCCGCTCACGTAGTGCGGTGAGAGCGCTCCAGCTGGGGCGCCACGGCCAGCCGACGCGCTGTCCGCGCTCGCGGTGCGGTGCGGGGCGCGGCGGCCCTGGTGGTCTGCATCGACGGAGAGCTGAGCCTCGAGCCTAATGTCGCGCGAGGAGGCGGCCGCCTGGATCGTGTAGGTGCCTGCGATTCGCCGCCAGTCGCGGTCTTCGCCGTGAAACACGTCGAAGGCGTGCGCCGAATACGCGATCTTCACCGTGCGGCTCTCGCCGGGGAGCAGGGCGACGCGGGCGAAGCCACGCAGTTCGCGAACCGCGCGGAAGCTGTGCGCCGCGCGGTCTGGCGCCTCAACATACAGTTGCACGACCTCGCTGCCCGCGACATCGCCCGTGTTTGTTACGGTGACGCTCGCGTGCTCCGCACCCGGTTCGAGGTTGGAATAGCTGAAGCTCGTGTAGCTCAGGCCGTGGCCGAAGGGGTAGCGCACCCTGGCGTCTACCTTGTCGAAATAGCGGTAGCCGACGTAGATGCTCTCACGGTGCTCCGCGGTCGCCTCCGCCTGCGCGAAGGCCGGGGCCGACGGCACATCCTCGTAGCGCAGCGGGTAGCTCTCGGTGAGCTTGCCGCTCGGGTTTACCTTGCCGGTGAGGACATCTGCGATCGCCCTGCCGCCGCCTTGGCCTGCGAGGTAGCCGTGCACAATCGCTGCAGCCTGCTCCGCGAACGGGAGCTCGACGGGGGCGCCGCCTGCGAGGACACACACGACAGGTATCCCGAGCGCTAACAGCTCGTTGGCGAGCTCGAGCTGGTTGTTCGCGAGCCGCATGTGGCTGCGGTCGAGCCCTTCGGACTCCGCGGATTCGTCGAGGCCGAGGAAGAGCAGGATGATGTCTGATTCGCGCGCCAGCCGGAGTGCGCCGCGTGCGCGCCTGCGGGAGCGGGAGTCCCGCCGTGAGAAGCCGGGAGCGTAGCCGACGATGTTCACGCCGGACTCCTGTAGCGCGTCGAGGGGGCTGTCGAGTCGCGTCGGGTTCACGAGCGAGCTGCCGGCGCCCTGGTAGCGGGGAGTGCGAGCGAAGTCGCCGATCACCGCGACCCGCGCCGCGCTTCCCTGCGCGAGCGGGAGCGTGCTGTGACGGTTCTCGAGGAGCACGATGGAGCGGCGTGCGGCCTCGACGGCGAGCTCGTGGTGTGCGGCGTGGAGGTGGGCGCTCGCCGACCCGGTGCCGGCTGCTCCCGAGCCGGCCCGCGCACGGTGCGCCGCAGCGCTCGCGGCCTGCTGCTCGGTGGGTTCCGTCCGGTCGATGAGTTGGAGCACTTCAGCTACCCGCTCGTCGAGGACGGACTCGTCCACCGCAGCCCCGGCGAGCGCGCGGAGAATGTCGCGGTCGGTTTCGCCGTCTGTCGATGGCATCTCGAGCGCGTTCCCTGCAAGCAGGCCCTCGACGCGGTCGTGGTTGCCGCCCCAGTCGGTCACGACGAGGCCATCGAACCCCCACCGACCGCGCAAAATGTTGGTGAGCAGCTCGCGGTTCTCGTTCGCGTAGGTGCCGTTGACCCGGTTGTACGAGCTCATCACGGTCCACGTTCCGCCCTCGGTGACCGCGATCCTGAATCCCTCAAGGTAGATTTCGTGCAGTGCGCGCTCGTCGACGATCTCGTCGATCGTCATGCGCCTGCTCTCCTGGCTGTTCACGGCGAAGTGTTTCGCGGCGGCCGAGACGCCGTGCGACTGCACGCCGCGAATAAAGCTCGCCGCGAGCTTGCCCGAAACGAGTGGATCCTCTGAGAAGTACTCGAAGTTGCGGCCAGCGAGTGGGTTTCGTTTGATGTTCAGGCCGGGGCCGAGAAGCACGCGGATGCTCTCCGCCGCGGCCTCGGCCCCGAGGGCGGAGCCGACAGCCTCGAGCAGCTCCGTGTCCCAAGAGTTCGCGAGCGTTGCCGCGGTGGGGAAGCACGTCGACGCGATGCTCCTGTTGCGGCCGAGGTGATCGCCAACGGTTTCCTGTTTGCGCAGGCCGTGCGGGCCGTCGGAAAGCATGATCGAGGGGATCCCGAGCCGCTCGACCGGCTTCGTGTACCAGAAGTTCCGGCCAGACATGAGCGAGGCCTTCTCGGCGCGCGTGAGCGCGCTGAGCAGGTTTTGGTACTTCGCTGGAGCCGCCACAACCGTCAGTGTAGGCAGATACGTCCCAGGGGTAAAGGCCGCCAGCTCAAGTCTGTGCACGCGCGAGGGGCGCGCTCTCCCGGGGCTGTGCCATCCTGGATGCATGGATCTCGAGGTCTCGCGGAAGCTGACCATCCCTGCCGCGGAGCTCGGATGGCGATTCTCGCGATCCTCTGGCCCCGGCGGGCAGCACGTGAACACCTCGGATAGCCGCGCGGAACTCACCTGGGACATCGCGGCGTCGAAGGCGCTCAGCGACGAGCAGCGCGAGCGGCTCCTCGACAAGCTCTCTGGCAGGCTCGTTGGGGGCACGCTCACGGTTGCCTCGTCGGAGCAGCGATCGCAGCTGCGCAACCGCGAGAACGCGCTCGAGAAACTCCGCGGCATCATCACGGCAGCGTCGCGCCCGACGGGCCGAAGCGGCGCCCGACGAAGCCGAGCCGCGGCGCGAAGCTGCGCAGGCTCGACGCCAAAGGGCAGCGCTCGCAGGTGAAGAAGAACCGGCAGCGGCCAGGCTATGAGTAGCGGACCCAAGAGAGAGGCGGCAGCCGATGCCACACGCTAACGCGGCATTCCCGCTCATCAGAAAGCGCGCGAACGCGACCCTCCGAGCCGATAAGCTCGGAGACTTCTCACGCACCCGCGACGGCATGATCTGGGTTGGTGGGTGGATCGAACTCGGCACCGACCGGCTGATGTTCTCTGCAAACCGGGTGAACCGGGTCGTGAACAAGCCGGTGCTCGGCGAGTCCTACGCGACGATGATGGATTTCGGGGTCAGCCTCGACGGCGACTTCGAGATCCGCGTACACCCCACGTTCGTCACGCGAACCATTGAGCTCGTGCTCTCCGACGGCACACAGATCGGTTTCAGGTGCTGGGGATCCCGCCGCCTGGCCAAGGAAATTGCCGCGCGGCAGCAGCGCCTGACCGAGTGATGCAGCTTGTGAGCGCGCAGGCAGGAGACCCACAGCGTCCCGGACCGTAGGATGAGCACATGTCCTGGATTCGCCGGGCGAAACGAAGGGGACATCACAATGGGAGCATGGGGAAGTGCGCCGTGGGACACCGACGGCGCGGCTGACTGGTTCGGAAACGTGTTCGCTGGCATCGACATCGATGCGCACATCGACGAGGCCTTCAAGTACGAGGACGACTACGACAAGATTCGCGCAGCTGGCTACCTGCTCGCAGTGCTCGGGCGCAGCATGGTCTGGCCAGGAGACCTCGAACGACTCGACGATCACCTCGAGCAGGGCATTGAGCTGCTCTCGGAGATGGTCGAGCCAGGCTCAGACTTCCGTGAGCTGTGGGAAGACGACGCCGACGTGATCGCGGCCGTCCGCGACGAAATCGCCGAGCTCGAGGCGCGCCTCGACGGTGACGACGAAGACGAAGACGAGGACGAAGACGCGGATGACGAGGACGACGACGCGGACGACGACGAGTAGCGCACCCGCTCGTGAGGGCTCCCCGCGCTAGGCCGGTGCGGGGAGCGTGCGGCGGATCTTCTCCATCGCCTTGCCCTTGGCGAGCTCGTCGATGAGCTTGTCGAGGTAGCGGATCTCGAGCATGAGGGGATCCTCGATCTCAGCGAGCTTCACACCGCACACCGAACCGGTGATCGCCGCGCGGGCCGGGTTCATCTTCGGAGCATCGCGGAAGAACTCCTCGAGGTTCACCTCGTTGCCGGGCGTGATGAGCTCGTCGAGCTGCGCCTGCGAGTAGCCGGTGAGCCACAGGATGAGCTCGTCGACCTCGGCCTTCGTGCGCCCCTTGCGCTCGGCCTTGTTCGTGTAGTTCGGGTAGAGCTCCGAGAACGCGAGCTTAAAGATGCGGTGTCCAGCCATGGGAACAGGATACGTCGCGCACATGAGTGCGGGTTCCACCCGTGGGTGGTGGTGGGGGCGGCGGCCGAGTGCGTAACGTCGGGTATTCCGACAGTTACCGCAGAGAGGATCCCCATGGTCAGCTTGATTGTCGCCGCGCTCCTCAGCATCGCTGGCGGCGCCCTGCTCGCACGGTGGGCGCGCGCCTGTCGCTTGGGGACGTTCCGCCGGAACGCGGTGTTCGGCTATCGCACGCCGCGCACCCTCCGAGACGACGGCGCGTGGGTCGCTGCGCACCGGGCGGCAGCGAGCTCCATCGGGATCGCGAGCGGCGGCGTGCTTGCTGCCGGGGCCGCCGCGCTCCTGCTCGCTGCCTACGGTCTCGGCGACGCTGTGACGCTGCTCATCTCGCTCGCGTTCCTGTGGGCGCTCCTCTGCGTCGTGGCGGGCGGTTTCCCCGCAGCGCGCGCGGCGAAGAGCGCGGTGCGCGAGGAACTGGGTGGTTAACGGGAGCGAGGTGAGGCGAACGAGATCTGGCCCGGACGCTATGCGGCCCCGGCCCGGCTCGGCAGTTCCGCGGCTGTTCCCTGGCTGCGAACCGCCTCAGCCCGGTGACCCGGGAGAGCGTATGCTGGACGGAGTTCAACTAAGCCGAGCGTGAGGAGCTCACGGGTGCCGATCACGCAGACCATTCTGGAGGTCGCCGCGCGTGATCCCGAGCAGCTCGCGATCGTCGGAGCAGGCGGCCGCCTGACCTACGCCGAGCTCGTCGCGGACTCCCGCCGCGTGTTCGCCGCTGTCGACGCGCTGCACGGTGCCCAGGCCGATCCGCCGGCTCCCGCACCCGAGACCGGCGGCATCCCGATCACCGCGGTGAGCATCGACTCCGCGTTCCACACGTCGCGCATCGTCGCTGGGCTTGCCGGCTTCAGGGCGGTGTCGGCGACGCTCGATCCGCGCTGGCCCCTCGCGCACCGCGTCTCCGTGATCCTCGCGACGGGCATCGGGCTCGTCATCAGCGATTCCGACGACCTCGCACCGGCGCTTGCCGTGCGCGGCTGGGCCGGCACGGTCGTCTCGCTCGCGGAGTTCCAAGAGCAGGAGGCGCGGCTCGATCCCGCCCCAGCGCCAACCGTGCGCGACGGCGGTGAGGCGTTCCTGCTGCTGTTCTCCTCGGGCACGACGAGCGACCCCAAGGGGTTCCTGAAGACGCGCGCGCAGTACCGGGCGAACGTCGCAGTCTCGAGCGCGTACCTCGAGCCGCTGCCCGGCGTCGCGACGCTCGCACCCGGGCCGGTGTCGTACAGCCTCACCCTCTACGCGCTCATCGAGTGCCTCGCGACCGGGGGAGCGGCGCACATGGCCGACGCCTTCGACGCCGTCGAGATGGCGCGGCGGGTGAGCGAGGAGGGGATCACCCGCGTCGTCGCCGTGCCCGCGCTCGTGCAAGCGTTGAGCGACGCCGCCCGCCGCGACAGCGTGGGAGGAGACATCGAACGCTTCGCCTCGCTCGAGCTCGTCGTCACCGGGGGAGCGAACCTGTCGGCCGCGCTCCGCGAGGGGCTCGCCGCGGTGCTGCCCGGCGTGCGACTCATCAGCTACTACGGGGCAGCAGAGATCGGCTTCATCGGCGACAGCCGCGGCGGCGACGGCACCCGCATCTCGGTGTACGACGGGATCGGTTTCGAGATCCGCTCGGCCGAGGGGGTCCCGGTGCCAGACGGCGAGCTCGGCACGCTGTGGATCGACGCCGCGGCCTGCTCCGACGGGTACCTCGCGGGCACCACCGACGAGGTGCTGCGCGGCCCAGATGGCTGGGCGACCGTGCACGACCAGGGGCGTATCGTCGAGGGCAAGCTCGAACTCGTTGGGCGCGCAGGCGACATCGCGGTGACCGGCGGGCACAAGGTCGCGCTCACCGAGGTCGAGCGGGCGTTCGAGGGGCTGCCACGGATCACGGCGGTGTGCGCGGTCGCGCTGCCGCACCCGAGGCTCGGCAGCGTCGTCGCGCTCGTCGTCGAGGGCCCGACCGACGTGGTGCCGCCGAAGGACGCGCTGCGCTTGCTCGCGAAGGAGCGGCTCGCCCCGCAGTTCGTGCCCCGCCAGTGGTACCGCATCGACGCGCTGCCGCGCACGGTGGGCGGGAAGATCCGCCGCGCCGAAACCGTTGCACTCGTCGAATCAGGCGGAGGGGAACGACTATGAACGGGCGACGTGTTGTCATCACCGGGCTCGGCGCCGTCACCCCGAGCGGTATCGGCGTACCCGAGCTGTGGAACGCGGTCGCCATGGGGCGAAGCGCGATCACGCGCCTCGAGGGCCCCGAGTTCGAGGGGCTCGCGGTGCGGATCGGCGGGCAGGTGCGCGACTTCGACGTCGCGGCGCTCCCCGCGCCTGGCATTGAGCGGACCCTCGCGCGGCGGCTCAGCCCCGTGCAGCACTGGGCGATCGCCGCAGCGGATCAGGCGCTCGCGCAGGCCGGGGTCGATCCGGCGCTGGCCGATGCTGATCGTGCGCAGACCGGTGGCAGCTCGGGCGCTGGCGCTGCGGGCGCTGGCGCTGATGCCGGTGATGCTGATGCCGCTGATGCCGCTGATGCCGGTGCTGCCGGGCCCGCGCTCCCATGGGACGAGGCGCGCGTCGTCGTGATCGCGGCGACCGGCTCCGGGCCCGTCGACGCGCAGCAGAGCGCGACCCGGGTGCTCGACGCCCGCGGCCCGCGCGCCGTTCCGCTCACGCTCTCGATCCACGGCGCCCCCGATTCCGCCGCCGCGCTGCTGAGTCAGCGCTACGGGATCCGCGGCCCCGCCCAGGGCATATCGGCGACGTGCGCGAGCGGCGCGGTCGGCCTCGGCGATGGGCTCAGGCGCATCAGGCACGGCTACGCCGACGCGGTGCTCGTCGTCGGCTACGAGGACTGCCTGAACGGCGTGAACCTCTCCTCGAACGCGAACATGCGGGCGCTCGCCGCAGGCTACGAAGACGCGCCCGAAACGGCGTCGCGGCCGTTCGATCGCGCACGCGCAGGGTTCGTGATGTCGCAGGGAGCTGCGGCGATCCTCATCGAATCGGAGGAGAGCGCGCTGGCGCGCGGCGCCGAGATCCTCGCGGTCTTGGCTGGCTTCGGATCCGCGAGCGATGCGCACCACCCGACAGCCCCGCACCCCGAGGGCCGCGGGGCCGCGCAGGCGGTGCGGGAGTGCCTCGCCGACGCTGGCGTCGCGCCCGAGGGCGTCGACCACATCAACGCGCACGGCACCGGCACCCCCGCAGGCGACGCCGCAGAGCTCCTCGCCCTCGAGGCCGCGCTCGGGGAGCACGCGCGGCGCACGCCGATCTCGGCGACAAAGTCGAGCACGGGGCACCTGCTCGGCGCGGGAGGCGTCGTCGAAGCGATCATCTCGGTGATGGCGCTGCGCGACCAGACACTGCCACCGACACTAAACCTCGACGACCCTGAGTTCGAAGGCTGGGACTTTGTCACGGGAAAGGCGCGGCCCGTTGTTGTCAACAGCGTGCTGTCGACGTCGTTCGGCTTCGGCGGGCACAACGGAGCCGTGCTCATCGAGCGGCCGTAGCCCCTGTACTGCTTACTTGAGAATCAACGATCGGAGAGAGAATGAGCGACCGAGAAGTGCGGCATGCTGAGCTGGCCGAGCGCTACCTGCCGGAGGAGCTGCTCGAACGGTTCCGCGAGCGGGCGGCGGTGTACGACCGCGAGAACAGCTTCTTCCACGAGGACCTCGCCGAGCTGCGCGACCAGGGGTATCTCACGCTCTTCGTGCCTGAGGAGCTCGGTGGGCCTGGGCTCACACTGAACCAGGTGGTCCGGCTACAGCAGCGCCTCGCGACGGCTGCCCCCGGCACCGCGCTCGCGATCAACATGCACCTCATGTGCACGGGCGTGATCCGCGCGATGTTCGAGCGCGGCGATCACTCCCTCGACTACGTGTTCGACGAGGCCGTCGCCGGCGAGATCTTCGCGTTCGGCATCAGCGAGCCCGCGAACGACTGGGTGCTGCAGGGCTCGAAGACGAAGGCCGAGCCGCAGGATGACGGCGCCTACCTGCTCTCCGGCGTGAAGATCTTCACGTCGCTGTCGCCGGTGTGGACGAGGCTCATCGTGCACGGGCTCGACCAGACCACCGCGGGCACGGACGCCGAGACGCTCGTGTACGGGTTCCTTGAGCGCACCCACGAGGAGGCCGCTGCCGGTGGCGGCGCGGGGATCACCGTGTCGGATCAGTGGGACGTGCTCGGCATGCGGGCCTCGCAGAGTCGCGCGACGATCCTCGACGGCGCGCGCATGCGGCCCGAGAAGGTGGGGCGCAAGATCCCTGCCGGGCGGCACCCCGACCTTCTGACGTTCGCGATCACCGCGAACTTCCAGCTGCTCATCGGTGCCGTCTACGCGGGCGTCGCGCGCCGGGCGCTCGCTCTCGCGGCCACCGGCATGCAGAAGCGCCGCTCAGCGAAGGCGGGAACCTCGCACGCTGAGGTGCCCGAGGCGCGCGTGCGGCTCGCGGACGCGCACATGGAGTTCATGGCGGTGCCCGCGCAGCTCGACGCGTACTCGCGTGACTTCGACGAGCTCGTCGACCACGGGGCCGGCTGGCCGCTGCGCCTCGTGTCCGCGCGGCTGAACGCCGCGACTGCTGCACGCCGTAACGCTGAGACCGCACTCATGTGCACGGGCGGCTCCGGCTTCGACAACGTCAGCGAGCTCAGCCGCATCTACCGCGACGCGACCGCCGGCCTCTTCCACCCGCCGAGCGCCGACGCGGCGCGCCCGATGTACGCGGCGGCGCTGCTCGACGAGTAGGGCTTTGTTGTGACGGCCCGGGCTCGGTGTTTGCCGGGCTCGGGCCTTCGCTGTGCTTGGGGTGCGCTGTGGGGAGGCGGTGTGACTCGTGTGGGGTTTGCACGGGTGCCGCCGCCGAATCTGCGGGCCCGGCCGCCGCGCGTTCTTCGGTTCGCAAAAGTATGGCTAGAATAGAGAGGTTGCTTCGGCAGCGGAATCGGCCCCGGCCGGCACCGCTTGAAGAGACAACGGGCTGTGGCGCAGCTTGGTAGCGCACTTGACTGGGGGTCAAGGGGTCGCAGGTTCAAATCCTGTCAGCCCGACCAGAAAGTCCCGGAAACCTGGCGGTTTCCGGGACTTTTTCCGTTTGGGTAATGTTGACCTCGTCGTCACGAAACCATCATGCGCTCGTGGAGTAGGGGGACGTTTGGCCCCGCGACCCAGAAAGATGCGGTGCCAGCTGGTCGCAGCCAGCTGTTCTGGGAACGCGTGCGCAACTCCCTGGCATGCGCACACCATCTAAAATCCAGCCCGACCGTTCGCGGGTGCTGATGGCCTGTGCGGGGCTTTGGCTGCGGTCGTGGCGACGCGCCGGGAGCCGAAACCCGGAACCCGCTTTCGGTGATCCAAGACCTTTCTATCGCATAGGCGCGGTCATTCCAGAGGGATCGAGGGGTCTCGCGAACCGGCTTCTCGTGTCCGCCGAGGAACGCATTGACGCGAACGTGAGCGTCAGCGCAGTGTCTGGTGTCGGTGTGGAGGCAACCGCGCTGGTCTCGATTGAATAGTGGCAAAGGACGCCGTGGAATATGTGTGAAGAGGAAGCCTGTGTCGGCGAGATAGGTACCGTTCCTCGGGACGTTACGAACACTCGAGATCGATAGAAGACCTGCGGCAGGATGTGGGTTGCCATACGCAATATTCGGACCTGAGGTCCTCGCCCCAACGCACCCTCACCCTAATCGGGAGGCATCGACTTGCCGCATTGAGCGTCGATCAGAGATAACCTGTCAGACGTGCAGCGGAACGATTCTAAGTCTCGGCCGCGACAGCCTCGAAATTGGCCCTCACGACTACCCAAACCACTCTAGCATCGTATCATCAGCCTCCGATTCGCCTGCCGGTGGGGGCCACAGCGCATCAGCTACCACCTCGGAAATCCCTCGATCGACGATGGACCACGTCTCTAGACGCCGCCGCTCAGTCCGCACGCCTGACGTCCTCTCCTAGGCTGAACTAAAAGCCATGTGCGTAGGTATCAAGCTGTGGGAACGTCGGCAGATTGAGGCAGGCCATTGGGCTGATGGACAACTTAGGCAGGTCGTGGAGGTCATGCTCGGTACCTCAGTGCGCATCGGTGAAGTCCTCGCGACCCGGCTCTGCGAGCTCGACCTTGATGCGCCGATCCCGTTGGTGCGGATCTCAGGAACGATCGTAAGCCGGAGGGCTGAACCCACCCACCGGCAGGATCATACAAAGACGGCTCGATCTGTACGTCGGGTTGCGCTACCCTTGTTCCTGATCCGAACGGTCCAAACGCGTCCCAAGAAGATCGGCTTTACGCACACTGACGCGCTGCTGTTCGCGACACGCCTCGGGACACCGCACACAACCAAGAACGCCCTCAGGTACCTTCGCGACGTGGTGGAGCGGGCTGGAGTGCCTGATTTCACTCCTCATCGGTTCCGTCGAACCGCGGGGACCGCGAACAACGAGTTCGGGGGACGACAGCTTGCGTCTGAGCTTCTTGGCAATACTGATCCCTCGATTACTCCCGAGCACTACATCCGCCGCAACGAGATCGTGCACACGCGCTTACCGCCGGTTTCCTGGAGCGGGCGTTCGGAAAGGCGAGCTGATCGTCCATCAGCCGTTACAGTGTCACGGTGATGAAGAACAAGCTCCGCTGCGAAGAGATGTTCCGAGGACGTTTGGGGGCAGCCTGCCTACCATCTGCGCGACTTGAGTCAGACTGTCGCTCAGTCGGGAATATTCTCGGTGGACATCTCGGAGCGCTAGTCTGCACAACGCGCGACCATGAACGAAAATGCGCTGGGTATGACTTGCATCTAGCAGAGGATTTTCCGATAGGACGTAAATCTGAGTCTAGCGCCTGTTAGGGTCTATACGCCTTGGCGGTATTCGTCTCAAGAGCCATGTCAGCATAGTCGAGGGTGGGTTCGAGATCCTCAACGACCCGCCCACGGCTTCTTCGACTCTGCGCATCTCGCGATGAGAGAATTGACAAGATGAGAGGGGCAGCCCGGATGACCAGCGAATGGAGTTCCGATGGCGTTACGCTTCCCCAGAAAGTCGAGGAAGCATTCCAATCTGACAGGCTTGTGTTTTTCTGCGGTGCAGGAGTGTCTTCTGCGAAGCCTTCCGGGCTGCCCGGCTTCAGGGGCCTCGCCGAGGACATCGCGCGAACGCTGGGTCATTCCGCTCTGGTTCCTGCAAACGAGAATGTGCCCGTGCAGTTCGACGTCATCATGGGGCAGTTGCACGAGATAAGTGGAGACATCCACCGCCGAGTTAGCTCTCGCCTTGAAACGGCAGACATTCCGAACTCCTACCACCGTAATATCTGGAGGATCGCGACAGCGCAGGGCAAAACCCCGAGGATCGTGACCACCAACTTCGATTTTCTCTTCGAGGCCGCGCTGGAAGAACTTTGTCTTGAGTCGCCTATCCATGTTCCACCTATGCTGCCGCTAGGAGATGACTTCTCTGGTCTGGTACACCTGCACGGTGTTTTAAATCCTCTGCCCACGACACGTATGGTTCTCACAGACCGAGACTTCGGTCGTGCATACATCACCGACGGTTGGGCGACGCAGTTTCTTACCCGCCTGTTCGCTCGGTACACCGTGGTGCTGATCGGGTACAGCGCAGAAGACACGATCATCCAATACCTAAACCGCGCGTTGCCGAACAACGGCGAACGGTTCGCATTCACCAGGAGCGCTGAGGACTACGAACTCTGGAACAGGCTAGGTATTACCCCTATTCCGTTCCCTTCCCCTGACGAGAATCCGTTCGGCGCGCTGGAGTCGTTTATCGGGCGCTGGGGCAACCGGTTGACGGCCTCGGCCAGTCAACGCTTTGATGAGATCACCGAGTTCGTCGCGCGCGGACCAGAAGCTGCCGAACAGGACGCTCTCGAGACTTCCTGGACGCTGAACGACCCCGAGCTCGCACGATACTTCCGCTCGAAGGCCTGCTCGTCGAACTGGCTCAAGACGTTGGACAAGTTACAAATCTTGGACCAGCTGTTCGATCCCGAGGGGGAACGAGACGCCGGGTTACACGATTGGTCCGAGTGGGCGTGCGCATCGATCGACGATGACGACGGCGCCGCGTTACTCGCTGTTCTTGCCCTGCACCAGGGAAAGCTGCACCAGCACCTCTGGTTCCAGATCTGGCACAAGGTTCTCAGTGATTTCAATGGCTCGCTACACCACCGACAGCTGATCTTTGTTCTCGCCGTCTCACAGCAGCCCCAAGAGTCAGACCGCCTCTCGATGCTGCTGCCTCGCGTGGTGGACACGGATCCGGAAGTAGCGGAACTCCTTCTACACCACATGCTCACGCCTCAGCTTCGGTTTAAGGTCCGAAGCGGTTGGGCTTTCCGCGACGATTCCCTTGAGACGCGCCTCCGCTTGTGGTGGAGGACGTCGTCTATCCGGGATGCCTGGCCCAAGCTCATGCCGAGACTCTCAAACCGAACACATATGCTTTCCGTTGTCCTTGACCTCATTCGTACCGTCGAGAGGACCGACGCGTTCTTCACTGGCAGCGGGCCAGAGAACGCAATATCGGTGCGTCGAAGCCAGGTCGAGTACGCGGAGCGATACGCTCGAGATGATCCCTACATCCTCGTCGTCGATATCGCCCGCGATCTTCTCCGCGAATCAGTGCGTGATCACGGTGTGTCAGACGCCACTCGCTACTTGGATGACCGCTCGGAGATGATTCGACGACTGGCGCTCGACGCGCTCGCGGAGGCCCGCAGCACCGACGCCGATGCCCTCATCAAGATCCTTATCCAGCAGGCTCTACCGTTCGAGTACCGGAGCAGGCCTGAAGTGTTCCGCCTTATGGCGGCCATCTACAAGAATTCCGCCACGACGATGCGGCAGACGTTTCTCGACTACAT
The DNA here is from genome assembly GCF_000834055.1 of Leucobacter komagatae. Taxonomy (GTDB): domain Bacteria; phylum Actinomycetota; class Actinomycetes; order Actinomycetales; family Microbacteriaceae; genus Leucobacter; species Leucobacter komagatae_A. The sequence goes on along the minus strand of NZ_JXSQ01000006.1, from coordinate 117,957 downwards.
CCAAAACGTCACCCACTCGGAGTCCGAGATCGAAGTCAACGACTATGACCGGTACAACATCTTCGTCTGGCTCACCGACACCGTCGCCGCGGACGACCCGGTCCATGCCCTTCGACACGAGCTCGAGCGTAAGCACGGCTACACGCCGGACGAATATCCCAACCTCACGTCAGTCGTGCAGGTCTCGTCTCGGTCCGATCCTCCTCGAGAGGTCGAGGGCCGTTTTCGCTCTTTTCTCGCCGTGGATGTCGTCCGCCGACTGCTCGACGATCGGACACTCCAGGACGAGCACTCTAGCGGTCCAACCCTTCGAGAGCTTCACGACTACCTAGAGCAGAACTCTAGCGCCCATTTTTCACTCCTCGATGAGATGGCCATGCAAGGAGCCTGGAATGCATCTGCATGGAAGATCGTTCTCCAGCACCTTGTGCAAAGGTCGAGTTGGACTGCGAGTGATGTACTTCAGCGGCTGCATCTGAACGCCGAAAACCGATCAGAGATCGCTGCCAGGCTCGGCTTCTCCGTCGCCTATCCCGAGAACGAACTTAACCGCCCGCTTAACAACGAAGACGAACGATCGCGCCTGCTTTTCGGACTGTGGCGTACCGCCGTTCATGAGAATGGCACCGAGGTCCCAACCGACGCATCAGGCGCCCGAGCAACAGCCCGTGGCTCCCTTGCCCACTACTACACCGAGACGTTACTTCGCATCGCGCAACAACGCGGCGACAACGCCCGGATCTCAGAGGAGGGAATCGAGTGCCTGCAACAGATCCTGCACGCTCAGGATGAGAATCTCGCGGATCCGAGTCCAATGATGCTCGCCGAGTATGGCCCCCATCTTCAGGTCCGCGCTCCAGATTGGTTCAGCGCACACCTTCTCCCACGTTTCGAGGATCTCGGCTCAACCCCTCAGGCGACAACACTTTGGGCAGGGTTGCTCGCACGAAGATTCCCCGGACCTCGACTTCGCGACAGCCTGCGCCACCAGATCCGCACCGCGTGGCCCCACGTGACAACAAACATTCCTGGTTCGACCGAGGCTTTTATCCAGCTGCACGCCATCTGCTTCGCATTCGATTTCGGCGCATCTAATCCTGACTGGGCGGATGCCTTCCTCGCCCATGCTCCTGAATCAGAACGCGCGCGCTGGATTCGATCAGTAGCCCACTACCTTGATCAGAATGGCGAAGCCGGGATATTTCAGGAGCTCATCTTTGCGCACTGGGAACAACGCCTCGATGGGCAACCTCCGTTGTCTGAGACAGAGCAACGAGCTCTGCTGCGTTGGCTAACACTTCCCAATATCGATGTCCCAAGGGCAGCGGAACTCTTCGTTCGCGGCCCTGCCGTAGCCGTCAGTGAAGACGACCTCTACGACTATTACGACCTCGACCGTTTTCCACATGAGGAACACCCTGCCCACTACGTACGCGTCGCGAACCACCTCATGCAGAAGAACATCTCAGCGCCGCCGTTCGTCGAACAGCTCGTCGCTGCGGCGACCAAGATCGCGGAAACCGATCGATTTCTTGCAGAGAAGACCTTCAACGCGCTGCTCAGCCTTGGCTATTCGCCTGCACGAACACACCTAGAGATACTCCAGACACCATCGTGATATCAAGCTGAGGTCCAGGAGGAGAATGCTGCTGCCCCTGCCCCTGCCCCTGCCGCAAGTGCGCGCTGCAGATCGGATGGCACCGAACATTCAAACGCCTCGCCGCTGCCAGATGTCAGTGTTCTCCGCCTACCGGCCGCGTGTCGGCCGGTAGGCGGGCAGCGGATCAGTGATCCTATAAGTACGATGTCAACTCCACGAAGCTAGACGGTCAGCCGCATGTTTCCATCAGTCAGGAACCATGATCATGAAGCACAGGCTCCCGTCACCCCGCTTCATGCCACACCCGTTCTTGAGCGCCTTCTGGTGCGCAGAATTGTCAAGATGAGGAGTCCTAGCGATGGGGTTCCCTCGGATGGCCGAAGCCCCCATCGATCGCCGTCACTTCGGCGAGATGTGCGCGGCTCCTAACCTCCATCCCGAAATGCTATTCTCTCAGTCGTCATGATGGCGAGAGACCCAAATCAACGATGACTAAGGACACATAGCGATGCTCAAACTGATTCCTGCGTGTGATGCACACGTTCCAGTTCCAGGATCATATTTCACGCACCATATTGTCCACGCTGGGGCGGTTGTGCTGCCTCGCCGGAGGATCCGACCGTGACTGGCATCCGTGTAGAAGACATTCCTCAGCGTATAGATGGCCCTTCACTTGTCGCTGCTGCATCCGGATTGATGCTTCTCCCCACAAACGCCCCACGATACGTCCGACTTCATCGACTCGCCGCGCTGGGGATGGCGTTGCCCGACCACGGGGCCGGTGCGGTAAGTCCGAGTGCAATCCGCTCTGTTCTGAAAAGGGATGACATCGGTGGGCCAAACGTCCTGTTGCTCGAAGACCCATATTCGGAAGTGTTTGTCCAGAGCATCACTTTCTTCGGCGGGCCCTACCTCGTATCTGGGGGCTCTGGCGAACACAGCGTCTCCAATCTCGAGAATCTCATCGAAGCGGGGTTCGGTGAGCCCTGGATGTCGCAAAAGCTACGAGCACTCGCCCGTCAGCTAGTCCAAGGCATGCTCACCGTGAGCGACATTGTGCTCAAGAGGGCGGGGCTCGCGCGCGGCACCGAACCCGCAGGGTCGGCGCGAACTCCGGTGGATGTACCTGGAGCGGCCCGTTTGAGTGAGCTCACTAACGCAACGTTCATCTCGAATGAAGAGCTCGAGGCACACGGCCCTTGGCTCCGTATGGTCGTGGACACATTCGCGCTCGATCCGGGAGACTTGAAGAATCCTTGCCTAGATGATTACACCGACGACCGCCTCTACGCTACGCCATTCCTCAGAACCGCCGAGGGATACCGGGTTGTGTTGCCGCTCGACCTTGCAATCTCGATCAGGTTCCATCTGCTTCGATATGTCACGCAAGAAGCTCAACTCGCAGAGTTTGGGAAGCGCTGGCGCGAGGCAGCCTTGCGGCGGTTGATGAGGCTTTTGCCTCCAGATACTCCACTCGCAGAGTTGGAGCACTGCGAATCCTTCAGCAGGTATCTCATCAGCATTGACGACAAGCGAGACCTTCACTTGGTGCTCGCGACAGATCCCCTCGTCGATTGGGAAGCGGAGATCTGGGGCCAATACAACACGCACCCGACACTGGAACAGCTCGCGGATTTGATGAGCCCCGAGGCTCGAGCCGGATACTCCTCGGCCGAGGATATGATCCACCTGGTCGTAACTGATAGTCCGGGGCGCGGTGCGTTCTGGGGAGTGCCGAATGTGGAGGATTCGGATCCGATGCTGATAGCTCGTTCAAGTGATCTTGAGGTCATGCTGCATCAGGAAACAGATGGTTTGCTAGGACTGCTGTTGTTTACCCAAGCTGTCGAGAACCGACCGGGAGACTCGATGTCGTTCAGCATTCTCGACGAGTTCAGTTCTTATGCTCAGAACGACAAGTCTTTCTACCTATCGGATGACCGGCCAGCAACCTTCACCTCTTTCCAGACAGGAGAAGGTCTCTCTCCGGTGCTGAAGTTCTTCAAGGAGACGGATCGGCACGGTGTGGTTGCGCCAGTTCCCGGTGCTCCGATCATCCAGGTGCAGCGCCGCTACCAACTGGATGCGCCAGAGATATTTGTCACTCGTCCGAATACTTCGTACATCGGATCTGTAGTGGAGCTCGATCATAAGACGATCTTCATCACTCTCAACCCTGGCGCCGAAGAGTTTGTAGGTGTCGAAACCGATCTACTTGATTGTGTGGCTTACTGGGTTCGTGAGTGCGCAGCGCGTGCCGCTGTGACGCCTGCTTCTGACGTGGAAGAGCTCGTCCTGTCGGTGAGTGATCCGGAATTGTGGAAGAAGGCTGATGTGCGGTCCACGACAGATTCGGCCGTGCGTGCACGACAGACAGATCGAGGGCTTGCCCTAGAGTTCACCTACGCCTTCGCAGCTCAACTCCAACAGCCCAGAAACACAGCAGAGCGTGAATTGGTGGCGGTGCTCCTAAGTAGGCTGTTTGGAGCGGCCAAAGATGTCCTTGCGGAGATGCTCGACCTAGTCGCCCCCGAGGGTGGAAAGCGAATGATCAATGTTTTCAGCCAGGACCACTCGCCTGACATGTTGGCGGTGAACCTTCCTCGGCCGTTAAAAGGCCATGAGCAGGTCGACGCCCAGCTGCTGGATGGCCTCGGCGAGTGGCTAACATCACCCACAGGCGGTGGCTTCTCCACCGGTACCTTCGCAGATAGGGACCGAGTTCGAGTACTCAACTCTGCTGTCTCCCACCTATTCAAGTTACTTGAAGATGACGTCGCAGTATTCGATCGAAGCAACCTAATTGACTTTTTGGTCGCCCAGAATGAATCGCTTCTGCACAGCGCCAGACTCAGCAGCACGCTGTTAGCAGCTCGCTTGGCATGCTTCGGAGAGCAGTCACACACAGTCACAGAGCTCGTAAAGCATCGGAAGGAGATCGCCGCCGCCCACAGAGCGAACCGATTCCTGATCGAATACGCCGCTGCACAGCCGCCGGCCGGAACGCGCGTTATCACCATCCTCGACTACTACCGCATTCTAAGCATCGCTAAAGAGATCGGTGAGCGAGGAACGATCTCAGATTTTCTACACCACAACCTCGCCGACTTCCAGGTCTCAATCCTTGAATCTGGTCGACTTGGTGTCAGCCGCGAACAGCCTGTGATGGCAGCGATGGAAAAATACTCCGCCAGTTCAGGCACGCGCGCAGTTCGTGATGCTCTGCGGGACGATGCCCAAGAAAGCTTCTCCCAGTTCGATGGTGAAGCATTCATAACAAGTAGCAGCCAAGCCATGAACGCAGAGTTCGGGTTCACTCTCGGTGATCTCCGTGAAGTGTGCGGTGGCTTGCTCGACTTGGCAACAGCAGATCGGGTTACGCGCATCGATCGCGCGACCGCCATCACCAAGATCGCAGCGAGTAGAAACATGTCTCAGGAAGCGGTGTCCACAGTCGTCTCCGCGATCACCCTCACGCCGAGGTCGTGCTTCCTCAGCATCGGACAAGACGCGTGGCCATGGCGCTTCAACCGAGACATGTCGTACATCCGTAGGCCGTTAGTTCTTCAAGGTAACGACCTGGTGTTCGGATTCCGCGGTATCTACAGATTGGGCGTTTACTGGGCAGACAACCTACGGTCGGGCAGGCTGCAGGGCCGGGCCAAGAGTATCGAGATGCAGCACTTCATCTCACGAGCCAGAGGCAAAGTTAACGATGACTTTGCACGTCTTGTGGCGGCCCGGTGTCAGCAGCTAGGAATGGACGTGCGTGTCTCGGTGAAGAAAATCGGTAAGAATGTTATCGCTGATTCAGCAGGGAATGAGCTTGGCGACGTTGATATCCTCGCAGTCCACCCCAGGACACGCTCCATCATCGCTGTCGAGGCAAAGGACTTCGAGATTGCCCGAACTCCAGCGGAGATTCATAACGAACTGCAGAAGCTCTTCCTGGGAAAGAAGAACAAGAAGTCCACAGTAGAACTTCACAGCAGGCGTATTGATTGGTTAAGAGAGAACGTTCACGAAGTGGTCGCAGCCTTGGGACACGGTAATGACGCATCAGGGTGGCGGGTAGTCGGCGCGGTGGTCACGAGTGACCCCTTGCTCACTCCTTTGCTTCACGAGACCCCGTTTCCCGTGATCCCGTTCGATGACCTTGAACTCAACTCCCTAAGCCCCAGCTCGATGGGTAGGACTCCAAGAAGCAAGAGAGGGGGAAGGGAATGAGAATGAAGCACCGTCTTCGGGACTACCAAGAAGCGAGACCAATCCGGGAGCAGCCTTCGACCACGCGATCAGGCGAAGGCCGACTATCAATTACTCCGGTGTTGGCGGTACATCACGTACCAGAACGCGTCTGCACCAGGAGGGCTGCGGCCTCTAACCTGCTTTGTTGCCGGCGAAAACAAGTTCGATAGGGAGAGATCTGGTCGGGGTGTTTGCAATGTCTCCCGGAATTAAGCGGTGGCGTCGTTCGTCTCGACAAGCAGAGCTGATGTACCGTCAGCAAGTCGAACGATGTCAGCTGCCAGCAGGTAGGTCCAGACGATGCATGTCTCAGCTTCGGCCGCCGTCACTTTGTCATGAACACCCTTGCTGGCGAGTGAATCGAGTGACTTCAATCGGTTGCCGAGAGCAGCCAGCGCATCTTGCATTACTTTGCCTTGGCCGTGCTTACCGATCGTCTCTTTAACGTACTGAATTAGCCGATTCCGGTAGAGGTCGTCGGACATGACGCGCCCGATCCCGGCATCGTCTGTGAGAGTCTCGCCAGTGGCCGGATAGACCGCATCCGCCAGTGCTTTGATCATCCGGCGGCAGGAGGTCAGAGCATGAGCAAGATCCTCGGGTTTACCGCTATATAGGCGGTCTTGAGCTGCGACAAACTTCTCGAGGGCGTCGGGAGCGATCTTCGCTAGCGCCGAATTGACGTAATCTTGTGCGCGCACGAATAGCGATGAGTCATGCTGGCCCGCATCGAGCTCGGCTTCGGTCGCGACCAGGAAGGCGTGTACTGATGATTTGATCCGCTCCAGCAGAATGCCGTTCTGTTGGATCAGGGGCAGCACCTTCGCCCTACTAGCGTCCATCGTCTGCGCCACGAAGTATGTGTCGATCTGCGTCAGGTTGTCGGGAACCTCTAGATTGTCATAGGTTTTGCGAACAAGGAGATCGTTTTGCTCGATCTGTCCCACTGAGGCGCTGTAAAGTCCCGTTTTACCGTCAGCCTCAACAGAGCGGTTCAGGCTCCAGCGAGTGAAGGCGTCCTCGCTCCTCCTGCTGCCCTCCTCGGCTCCGAGAAGAGTATCGATCTGGGCGCGAATCTGCAGCCCGCCCGGATCGGCATGATTCGCTAACTTGCTAGCCGTCATGTCAGTCAGCTCCCAATGCAGCCATAGCTGGTTAACCAGATCGCGACGAAGCGATGCGATGCGTAATGCGCGCCGCGTACTAGCAGAAACCGTATTGGTCGGCAGGTCGAACTCTTCGAGTGTCTGCTGAAGCAGGGTTCGAATTTCAGGGATCGACGACATGAGCTAAGGATAGTGCTGAACACTGACACGAGACGGTGGTCGGAGCCTGCGCATAGGTGGCAACGGAATGGCGATGACCGCGATGCGGACGTCACGCGCGATGCCACGACGTGACGTTCTCATTTGGACACTGTGCGCAGCCGAACAGGCCGGGGATCGAGACGCGCTGCTCGTCATGAATGGGCTGGGCGGAGGGCGTCCACGAACACGAGGATGGCCCGGGGTATCGTTGGCGTGTGGCCGACCCTGCAGCAGGCGGAAGCTCACGCAACTAATATCACTTCCCTGCTCAAGCCTGAGTGTTGAGAGTTAGCGAAGACCCGCTCATGAGCCCCGCGTAAATCCCAGATAGATCTGAGGAAGGCTACGACGAGCCGGGACCTGGTCGGGACCTTATGAAAGCGAACGGTGCAATCCATGATGTGAAATGAGGTATTCGGAGGGAGAGTGATGGCCGGATCATCAAGGAATACGCTGGAACCGTCTAGTTGGGGGTCAATGGTCGCAGGTGCAAATTCTGTCAGCCCGACCAATAAGTCTCGGAAACTATACGGTTTCCGGGACTTTTTCCGTTTGGCGAATGTTGACCTCGTCATCACAGGGTCATCATGTGCTCGTGGAATCGCGGGATGCTTGGCTCCGCCGCCTGGCTGGATTCGGTGCATGCCGGTCGCAGACAGACGCCGCAGGAGCGCGTGCGCACTTCCCTGACGTGCGCACAGCATCTGAGGCTCCAGTACATCCGCCGGGGAGGTCCGCTCTGGGGCCTGCCGCTCGTGTCGTACCGAGTCGGTGGAAGCTCGAATCGACCGCGGTCTATGCGGGAGAGCGTCGAGTGCGAGCGGGGAGCCGGTCAATTTTGGTTGACTTCCCCGCATTGGTCAATTACGGTTGACTTTATGGATCCTGAGCGACTCGCAGACCTCGTTCGCGCGACCGACGCTGGAGACCCGTTGAGCGGTCTCCAGGCAATGGTGAGCGTGCGCAAGGAGCTCGAGCGGCTCGAAGCGGTACACGTGCGACGTGCCCGGAACAACGGGGCAACGTGGGCCGAAATTGCCGCTTCGCTCGGCGTCTCAAAGCAGGCCATCCATAAGAAATACGGCGGCCGCGGCCCATTCGGTGGCCACAAGTAGCAGTACCCACACCGGGCCTCGTTCGACCACCGTGGGGATCACGGAGACCAGCTTCACGAGCCGTCGCCGGATGACCCCTATCCCAGAAGAGGGCTGCCTTGTGCTGCCCAATCGCAGCAGGGAGGGAACGATGAAGTTCATGATTCACGCAGAGGACCTCACGAAGTCCTATCGCGGCACCCGGGTCCTCGACCGGTTCACGCTGTATGTCGCGCCGGGAACCGTGTGCGGTCTGCTGGGCCCCAACGGCGCAGGCAAGACCACCGCGGTGAGGATCCTGGCAACGCTGATCCAAGCGGACTCCGGGAGCGCGCGGATCGCCGGGTGCGATCTCGCCACCGAGAGCGATCTGTGATGGGCTTCGTTGGCCAGAGCCCAGCGATCGACGAGTCGCTGACCGGTCGACAAAACCTCACCATGTTCGCGCAACTGAGCCACCTGAGACGCGCGCAAGCGAGGAACCGGAGCGAGGAACTGCTGGCCCGGTTCGGCCTGGCAGCGGTGGCCGACCGGGCAGCGAGCGGATACTCCGGAGGAATGCGACGCAGGCTTGATCTCGCCGTCGGCTTGATCCTCGCCCCACAACTGCTCTTTCTTGACGAACCCACGACCGGGCTCGATCCGAGAGCGCGCAGCGAAGTCTGGCAGGACATCAGGGCGCTGGTTGAAACCGGCACCACGGTGCTACTCACCACCCAATATCTCGACGAGGCGGATCACCTCGCCGATCAGATCTCGGTGCTCGAAGACGGACTGATTCTCGCCGAGGGCAGCCCCCGGGCGCTGAAAGATCAGGTCGGGGGAGACCGGGTCGAGGTGGTGATCCGCAACGGTGAAGACATCGGGCTCGCCGCGCAAGTGATGAAAGCGGTCAGCAGGTCCGAACCCGTCGTGGCTCCGGAGCTTCGCCGGGTTGCCGCCGCGGCACCGGATCGTCACCACACGCTCGAGGTCGTCATACGGGAGTTTGCTCGAGCGGAGATCGAAATCGACGACGTTGCCCTGCGGCAGCCCTCGCTCGACGACGTGTTCATGAGTCTCACCGGCAAGAACGGGGGCAAGCCATGAGCGCAGCAGTCGATGCCAGAAGTCATCAACCAGAGGCCCCGGTTCGCTGGGCGATCCGCGACAGCATGGTCATTACCCGGCGACACCTCACGCATCTTGCGCAACTCCCCGCGCAACTCATCGGCAATCTCGTGTTCCCGGTGTTGCTGGTGCTCATGTTCGGGTTCGTGTTCGGCAGCGCGATGACGATCCCTGGTGGAGGGAACTATCGTGCCTTCCTGATGCCTGGCATGTTTGTGATGGCGATGGTGCTCGCGATGGCACCGATCGTCCTATCCGTTGCAACGGATGGCACCAGGGGAGTGACCGACCGGTTTCGCACCCTGCCCATGTCACGGTTCGCCGTCGTCACCGGACGGAGCTTTGCGGATCTCGCTACCTCACTCCTCGACCTCCTCGTGCTGATCGTGTGCGGGCTGGCAATCGGTTGGCGCGCCAACGGTGCATGGTGGCAGACGCTCGGCGCGCTGGGGTGCTGCTGCTGTTGCGCTACGCCCTTGCCTGGGTGGGGATCTACCTCGGGCTGGTGCTGCGCTCACCGGAGCTTGCGGGTGTTGCGTTGGCCGGGATCTACCCGCTCGCGATGATCTCTAACACCTTCGTGGTCCCCGCTCAGATGCCGGCCTGGCTCGGGTGTGTGGCGGAATGGAATCCGCTGTCTGCAACGGTTACGGCGCTCCGGGAGCTCTTTGGAAACCCGGGGCTCGCGACGGGTTCCTCGTGGGCGAGCGAGCACGCGCTCGGTCTCGCGGTGGCGTGGCCCGTGCTGCTGATTGCGGTGTTCCTGCCGTTAGCAGTCGCCCGGTACCGGCGGGCATAGGGGCGGTGCGGATGCCGATAGTGGCGATCCCTAGCCGGGGATTGGGGTCTGCTGGTACAGCGCGATACGCCAGCGGCCGTCTTCGTGAACGTAGACCGTGGACATGAGCGCCCGGAAAGGGACGGTATCTCCTGTCCGCTGCGCTGAGCCCGTATAGGTGAGAATCGCGCTCGTGGAGGTGAGGGTGGTGAGCTTCGCGCCGGTAATTTCGTAGCTTTCCCACGGGGGCGCTGCGGCGAGCGAAGCGATGACCTCATCCCGGCCCAACGCTTGGCCGTGGGAGAGGATCATGATGCCGTCTCGCGTCATGGTGCGTCCGTAGAAGCTGCCGCCGTTGCCCGTGCACAGGGAGTGCCAGCCCTCGTGTTCGAGTGTGAGGAGATCGTTCAGGAACATCAGCGCGCCTTTCTGCTCTGAGATTCCGTCGAGCATAAGGGCTGCACCCGCTGGCCGGCTGGAATTGGACCGCCAGCGCGTTCGGGAATCTTGGGTGGTTAATCTGTCCACCGGACGTCGACCCGCACAGGCTCCGGCAATTTTGGGGTCCGGGGGAGGAAAGTGCGAGCCAGCACAGGTAAGCAACGCTCGATGATCGCACGACCATGCGCCCGTTTCAACATCTCTCACACGACACCTTCGTGCATTCCTTCAGCCCATGTCTCGCATTCCGGACTGTCACGTCTCGGGCAGAATTATTCCCCCTCAAACCGACTGATGCAAATTCCACACGCTTCTTGCCCGCGAGGCATGACCGCGCCACTCGTCGCCGCACGATCGGTGGCTGGGCTGCTGCGACAACTGAGAGAATTTCGGTATGGTCGAGTTGATATACATTGATGAAACTGGGTCAAGCGGCAAAGGCGCGAAAAACCAGCCGCTGCTCACCCTCGCTGCGGTGATCGTTCCCGAAACGCAAGTGCAGCCGTTGGCGGTGTCTCTCAAACAACTCGCGTCCAAACATCTTGGCGGGGTTCCGAAGAATTTCGAGTTTCATGGGGTTGAAGTTTGGGGTGGCGCAGGACATTGGAAGGATAAGACTCCTGAATGTCAGTTGGCGGCCTTCCGCGATGTGATAGACCTACTTGCAACCCATGAGATTCAGGTGGCTTACGCGAGCATTCACAAGTCACGCCTCCACAGGAAGTACAACGGAAGTGCTGACGCAAACTCCTATTTACTCGCGATGCAGTTTCTGCTAGAAAAGATCGAGAAGCGAGGCTCGTCCGAGCTTAAGATCGTGGTCGCTGATGAAGCTAAGGAACACCAATCAAGTGCGATCAAGCTGGTTTCGGACTTACAGAGCTATAACTTGGGCGTTGTGCCCGGAAGGAAGCTGGAGCGAGTCATCGACTCAGTGCATTTCGCTCGTTCTTCGGATAGCCCAGGTGTCCAGTTGGCGGATATGGTTGCCTTCGCGTTGCAACGTAAGCAATACAAGAAGGATTCGCACCCGAACGCCGTAACCGCACTAAACGGAATCTATGAGGCGATAATCTCCGCTCGGCTCACATATCGAGATGTTTGGCCCAGCGGGAGCTAGCGATCTGGTGAAGACGAGTCTTGAGCTGGATAGTTGAACAGAGAGAGTATCTCGCGCACCTGCCTGTACGACCGTATCTCTCATGTGGGTGGCTGAAGCACGTTAAGGCGACATACTAACCTGCCCAAAGGTTTGGTTTCTGCTCGGGGCGGCTAGCCAATCGCCTTCGTGAAACTCTCACCTACATGCCACGCTCGTAACTATCAGGGTTCCGCGCACGCGAGAAAATGCTCGTCTGCGACGACCGACAGTTCAAACACACCGCCCCCGATCGCGGCATCCACGAGGTGACCCCTCATACGTGGCTCCGGTAAGACGGTATCGATAATTGTTGCCCCCAGATCGACCTACCAGCGAAGGCGCGCAGCTGCGAGCAGTGCGCAGCCGAATGAGGCTGCTCGAGCAAGAACTCGAGATCATGAAACGGGCCTCGAAGTGGTTCTCTGAGGAGGAAAGCGGCGACCGAACAGGGCGCGCCGGGTAACCGACCATCTCGTCATTGAAAGGCTCGCCAGTCGAGACCCGCTGCTGATTCCTGGAGGTCTCCCGTTAGGGCTACCACCGATAACGGAAACGTCCCAAGAGTGTGCCACAGATGCGCAGGTAGTGGCTCCCGGGCCAGTTCCGTGAAATCCACGAGGCCTTCCGCTAACCGTACGGGTACAGTCCCATTCATGCTGAGATCACCATAGGAATGGAAACTCCATGTTCGGCCCGGCTAATCTCGGTGCCAATAACGAAGCGCGCGATGCACGGGCTTCCGCGCCTGACTCGGGTGAAGCGGCCCACAGGCGTGGCTACTGCTGACGATCTCTTGAGTCGAAGGTTCCAACGCTTGTCGCCGAACACGCTCTGTGCGATGGATATCACAGAGCATCCGACGCGAGAAAGGAAAGAGCTCTACACGCTGGTGCTTGACACGGCTAGCCAGGCGAGCGCGGGTTGGGCGATCGGTTCCAAACAGGAGTCGATTCTCGTGGTGAGTCCCCTCGATGTGATGCTCCGCGCGGGGAAACCGGCCCGAGGAAGAATCGTCCACGTCGACTATGGAATCCGTTTCACATCATGGGTATTCATCCAGAATGCTCATACTGCAGGTCGTCTAATCCTCTTTCTAAACTGTCGGCGATGCGCGCGAAAACGGACTGGGGGAATCCTTCGGGTCAGCGATGGGGATCGAGTTGCTGACCCGAAAGAAATGGCGGACTAGGACCGAGCTCCCAAACGCGATATTTGAGTGCATTGAGGTGATCTAAATCGCAGGAGAACGAACTCGTCCTTTCGCTATCAAACTCCCGCGGATTTCGGTCTTGCTCTAGCGAGGTAGTGGAGATCCGCCTGAAGCTATCGACCGAGATTGGAACCCAAGCTGTAGGTCACGTCAACCCGTCACCTAAACATTCATCAGACCCGGTTCAGCGACGGTCGCTAATTCCAGCGACCTAGCGATGTCCCGCGCTTTTCAGCTCAAGAAACAGATCAACCAGCCGCTCTTGGGTAAGTAACTGCCTTAGAGTCTCGTCGCGATCAATCCTGAAAATGCTCGCATAAGACCGGACAAGTACCAATCTTGAGTTCAGTTGAGTTGAGCTGAGCTGAGCTGCGCTGAGTGAAGTTGGGAACTGGCTCTGAACTGAGCGTAAACATTGTGCGGGAAGGAATCGCAACAAAGCAGCTATGCTTTGAACCATGAGCGACGCTGCGCCCCTGATTCTAGAAAAGATTGACTTCGGTCGGCTAGACGCTGAGCAGGACGAAAACCTGCTCGATTATTTTGTAGCGGGAGGCCAAGCCGACGCGGTTATGGGCGGTAAGTACCTGGTGGTGGGCCGAAAGGGGTCTGGGAAAACTGCTCTGTTCCGTTATGTTGAAGCGGAAGCAAAACACATAATCGTCCCAATGGACTTGAAAGACTATGCTTTTCAGGCTCATCCCAAGCTGACGGATGCTGGTGTGCCCGAGGCGTTTGCCTATACGACTTCTTGGCGCTTCTCTATCGGGATCGCTATGTTCTTAGAGCTTAGCAGGAGCCTGAAATGGTATTCGAAGACGCGTCGTCGGGGGTTTAAGATCCTGAAGAAGATTGGGGCGGGGCCTAACGGCGGGCCCCTTCGGGCAATTGCGCAATGGATTGGCCGGGTGCGGAAAATTGATCTTCCCTCCGTTCTTGACGTCGCGAGTCTTGGCGGTTTCGAACTAGACGATGAGGACAAGAGGTTCCTCGATGACTCATCGATGCAGCTTCTGATAGATCTTGAAGCTCTCTTGAAAGAAGCAAGTAAAAAGCATAAGATTACCGCTTTGATTGATCGGCTCGATGACGCTTGGGACGGTAGTGAAGAGTCACTGCGGCTGATTGGAGGCGCAGCCCGAGCAGCACGTCACTTCTCGGAGATAATTCCAAAACAAAGCCCGGCTCCTGTTGTTGTTTTCCTTCGTAGTGATCTCTGGGACCAGATGTCCTTTAATGACCAGAATAAGTTTGTGCAAGACACTGTCGAGTTGACCTGGGACGAAGATGAACTTGCCACTGTCGTGACAGAGCGATTCAAAACTGGCCGCACAGAGGAACGGGACCCCGAATTACCTGGGTCTTGGGGAGACGTGTTTACGGCTGATGAAATGCGCCAACGGTTCACCTCGAAAAGGTACGTCCTGAAACGCGCGCTTGGGCGACCGAGAGATGCGCTTGCGTTTGCCACATTCGCCCGGGACGTTGCTGTTGAAAAAGGTCACGGGATCATTGAGAAGGATGACATCTACGACGCGGAGTCCAAATACAGCAATCACATCGTTCGCGAGCTTCGGGACGAAATTGGGGAACACCTCGGCAACTTCTCCGTAGTTATAAACACCATTACTGCATTGGGTAAACGTAACTTCACGTTGGTCGAGTGGCAGGAGAGCGCTCTCAAAAGTGGCATGACTGATACTCAAGCGACCGATGCTCTGAACAAGTTGTTCGAAGCTTCGGCGGTAGGGTTGCGCCGTACCGGTGGTGGTGGCGGCGGATCGCAAACTCGCTTCCGCTACATGGACCGTTTTGTGAAGCCTGCTGAAGCGGGTGCTCTCCAGTTCCACCCTTCCCTCACCAGGGAACTTTCACTGACCGAAAAGTGATACGAAGTATCTCAGTGAACTACCTTGACGCTTCGCTGAAGAGTGGTTCGTCTTGAAAGCTGCGGAGCTGTTCGATGCCTGGCGGCTTTAGGAATTGATTCCTGTCGGTCGTTCTAAGTTTCTTGTCAGGGTGCTAGGGTGCCTCCCCCGTTGACAAGCCGTAACTGTCGGTACCCGGCCGGTTGAGCGACAACACGCGGCATCACGCGTGGCGGACACGAAACGACGTGCTGCGCTCTAAATAGGTGATGGACCTTGTTCCCTCGCGTGCCAAAGTAACCTGATACAACCCAAAGCAAGCAAGATTTCATCGGATCATGTATTTGAGTCGAGGTGTCGGAGGTCTAAGTCCGGTCAACACAAGCAGAAATGCAGGAAACTCGCGAGTTTCCTGCATTGTTTCCGTCAGGCAAACACGATCTGCTCATCACGGAGTCATGATTTACTTCCGTAATCGTGGGACCTCGGTTCATAGGCCTGGCTATATCGGCATTCTCGGAGCGGCCGTGAGAGCTGCGGTTGGTTTTGGCAGAGTACGCATAGCGATCGATTCCCTCGGCTAAGGAGTGCCAGCAAGTGCACTCCTTGGCCAAAGTGCTTGCGCGGTCGGCAACAAGTCTGCGGGTGGAGCCGGTCGGCAGGCACTTAGCAGGTAACGTCTACTTCGTCGCTCTGGGGCCAACGAGCGGTCGCCTCAGGCGGCCAAGTATCCAGCAAGACTGCGAAGCACCATGCTGCGCCAGCCGCCCGCCATTCCCTCGTAGGCCTGCCGCTGCAAGGGGTCGCTGGTGTCGAACCCGCGGTGCTCGATGAGGATCCGTGTTCCAGCGCCTTCCTGAACAAGTGACCACGTCACGATCGTGTCGAGCGGGCCGTTGCGCCAGGAGTAGCGCAAGCGCCGCGGTGCATCTACTTCAAGCACCGTGCAATATGTGACGCCCCACCGGCCAGTATCAAGAGTGAACTCGTGACCAACCTCGGGCTGAAAGTCGTTGCTCATGAACCACTGACCGAGCTCCCTAGCGTCGGTCAGGGCCGCCCATACTCGCGTCGCTTTGTGAGGAACGAACTCATCGACCTCAATAGTGCCTCGGTGGGACTCGGACATTACGGATTCTCGTCAAGATGCTTGCTGAGATCTTTCAGGGACTCTCGCCAGAAGCTCTCGTAGGGGCTGAGCCAGTCCGCGACCGGGCGAAGGGTCCTGGGATCGACGCTGTAGATGCGTTCGCGACCCTGTCGATCCTCGTTCACGAGCCCGGCGTCCTTGAGAACCTTCAGGTGTTCGGAGACGCTCGGGCGACGCATGTCGAAGTTCGAAGCAAGGGCGCTCACGGATCGCGGTTCAACCATGAGCAGGTCGAGCATTCGGCGGCGATGCTGGTTGGCCACTGCTGCGAATACATCATCGGGGGAGGGCATGGCGCAATCCTATCCGTAGGTGATAGCCTACGCGTAATGCGTAGGGAATCGCCTACGTAATCCGAAGGGAGATCCGACTCATGCTTACTGTTGTTCAAGTTGTTCACGTCCCAGTTTCCGACCAAGACCGCGCGAAGGATTTCTATGTCGACCGGCTGGGCCTCGTTGTCGTCGCCGATCTCGACATGGGCCCGCACGGTCGATGGCTTCAGGTCGCACCCGAAGGCGCGGCAACCTCGCTGGCGCTTATTCCCGACGAAGGGTCCTCGCCGCCCGCACCCGCGACGGTCGTATTCGAATCAACAGACATCGAAGCCGACGCGCAACTGTTCCGCACGCGAGGGGTTGACCTGCCCAACGCGATCGAGGAGATGCCCTGGGCGACGACGCTTCGCTTCGAAGACCCAGACGGCAACCAACTCGCACTCCAGTCGCAGATGGTTCCAGGCAACGAAGGGGCCGCAACGTGAGTAGCAGCAACGGGCTTCGCCAGTGGGCATTCCCTTACCGCGCTCGAAGTGGGCGGGTAACCGTTGAATGATAAGCACATCGTCCGCGCCAGGGATCTCGGCGTCAAGCTGTCCGGCTCAGCAATTCTCGACGGGCTAAATCTTGCTGTCCCGAGCGGCAAGATCACGGCACTTCTCGGAGCCAACGGGGCAGGGAAAACCACGTTGATTCGGGCTATAGCGACGCTGCAGCCGGTCTCAGCGGGAGCTCTCACTGTTGCGGGCTACGACGTTCAAAAGCAGTCACACAAGGCGCGGGGCGTTCTGGGCCTGGCCGGGCAGCACACGGCGTTGGTGAATGAACTGACTGGGATCGAGAACCTCCGACTCGTTGCGCGACTGGCGGGAGTGAGCCGACGAGGTCTTCAATCAGCCGTCAACCGAGTCGTGGGTGATTTCGGGCTGCGAGATTTCGTTCGTGGCCGAGTCGGAACTTACTCAGGTGGCCAGCGTCGACGACTCGACCTCGCCGCGACGCTTGTGAGCCGGCCCGCGCTCCTGCTGCTCGATGAACCCACTACCGGCCTTGACCCGAGGAGTCGGAGGGAACTGTGGCACTACGTTCAAGCGCTCCCCGGTAGCGACACATCGGTCGTGTTGACGACCCAGAACCTGGAGGAAGCACAAGCACTAGCCGATTGGGTCGCCGTGATCGACCGTGGCCGCATCATCAAGACGGGCACACCGGATGAGCTCAGGCGTGAATTGAACATCACCACTCTCGCTGTGATGACTCGGCGGGAACTCTCGCGAGATGCGGTCCTGTCAGTCGGATCGTCGCTTGGTGCCACAGTGACCCTCCACGATGGGGCTCGCTTCTCGCTCGCCGGCCGGTTCCAAGTCCAATCTGCCGTCGACGCTATCGGTGGGCAGGGTATTACCTCCCACGAGATCACCGAGTTCGCGCTCGCCCCTCCGAGCCTCGAGGAGGCGCTTCTCGCGACGAACCCAAAGGAGTCGATCTGATGACCAACCAGGAACTCCGGGCCGTCACGCTACGCACCGTGGGAGCGGGGGCGGGCACGGTCACCGCAGCCGTCGCGGCAAAGATCCTCCGGTCTTTCTTTCGCGATCCGCAAGTTGCACTCCCGACACTCTTGCAGGGGGTCCTCTTCTTCTTACTCTTTCGGTACGTGTTTGCCGGGGCGATCAGCTCCGGATCCCTCGAGTACGTCGACTATTTGACGCCCGGTATCGTCGTGGCCGCCATTCTCTTTGGATCGACCCAGGCCGCTCTGACGGTCGCGCAGGAGAACGCTCAGGGGTTTGCAGATCGCATGCTCTCAATGCCGATAAGCCGGATGGGGATCACGATCGGTCGGGTCGTGGCGCACGGCGCAATTGCATTCGCGGGTGCGATGACGACGCTCGCAGTGGCCTTCCTGACAGGCTTTCGCACGCAAGCCTCCGTGGTCCCATTGCTCGGTGCGGCCATGCTGCTGTTTCTCTATGCTGGCGCGTTCGCCGCCCTGTTTATTGCGCTAGGGTCGATGGCTTCGACACCAGAGGCGGCGCAGAGCCTCGCGTTTATTGCGATCCCACTGACGCTGGTATCAAGTGCGCTCGTTCCCACTGAGACGATGCCAAACTGGCTTGCCCGCATCGCGGAGTATCAGCCATTGACGCCCATGATCGACCTGCTCCGGCAGCTCACACAGCGCGGCGTCTCCGGAGTAGACCAGCTCTCGTTGACGGCCTCCCTTGCGTGGGCTCTGGTTTTGGCTGCTGGATCCATCGCGTTGGCGACGGCGCGGCTGCGCCGGCTGTGAAGCAGGAGGGGAGGGTTCTCGTTCACGGGACTTTGGCGGGGCGCAGGAGGGGGCTCGGGGGAGTGATGTCTAGATGCCCTCGACTGGCTGACCAGGTTGGAAGCCAAGCGCAAGCGCACATCGACCTGTCGCCTCCACGCGTATCAGGCCCAGGTCGTGGAGCTTTGTCGTGACGTGTGCGGCGGTCAGGCAGGGTCGCCGGGCGTTGCCGTGCGTGCAGAGCAGGATCAGTAGTGGCAGCAGGTTGCTCAGCAGCGGCGGCGGATCGGCGGCCGTTTCAAACCCTCCAGCCTCGCTGCAATCTGCGCAGGGACGGGCCCAAGCGTCTCGCTTCGCCTAGTGGCGGGGCTTTTAGCTCACTTCCAAGTAGCTCAACGGGCGCTGCACACCGGAGGTTTCGGCCCAGGCGGGACCGGATCGCCTTGCGGGCTAATCCTCTTCACTTCGGGGCTCTAGCGCGAAATGGTTTCCCTGCCCATCGGTGAACATTGACCAGCGACCGAACGGAAGGTCGACCGGTTCCTGCACGAACTCCACACCGCGGGAAGAGAGGTCGCGGTAGGTTGCGTCGAGGTCGTCGCAGGCCAGGAAGACGGGCGTGTTTGGCTGTCCCCCGGGGGCCTCGGGTGCGGCTCCATCTCGGGGCTCCAGCACGATCACGACACCATCAGGCAATCGCACTTCCACCCAGCGATTCTCGCCGTACGATTCGTCCTGAACGAGCTCGGCCCCCAACTTGTCGGTCCAGAAGTCTTTCGCCTTGCTCTGATCGGCCACGCCGACCCTTATTGTCTTCGCTCCAGTGATCATCCTTCGCTCCTTTCGATGGGTGCTTCGTCTGTTGCGGTCCAAGCTGCCGCATGTGTGTCCTGCTTCGCCGGGCGCGTCCCTCGACGGGCACTCGATGGGTGGAGCATCGCTGGAGTTACTACTACTCCCACAGCTATGGGCCCGTTAGCGTCAAGGCTACATTCGTAGCTTATCTAGGTTTGTTGGGAACGAATACCGCCGAGGGCTCTTCACCGAAACTCGGCCACCACACACCAGCGCCGTGACGGCGGAAGTCATGAACGACACCTCAGGGGCGGATCGAGAAACGGAAATCTCAAGCGAGAGATCTGCTGGACGCCGGGGAGTGCGTAGGGACGATGCTTATGGCCGAGTCGGACAAGATCGAGTCGATCACGCGGCTCGGCAAGAAGCGACAACCCGACGACGATGCAATTCAGATGTCTAGCAGAGGAGAAAATACGGAATACTGGGTCGTCCCACCTGGCAAGCGGCCAAACCGGCGTTCTAAGGGTCCAGTATCAAGTGCTCGGTGGTAGAGGAAGGTGGCGCACTGTGCTGCAGGCAGGTAGCCGCAACGAAAGGCCAACGATCGTGCCGACACAGCGATCGCTCTGTCCGCGGTTGTGGTTGGTGCCAGGCCCCGAGGAGACTGGGGCGCAGCGAGCCGAGAACTTCAAGAAGGTGATCCGTGAACACGGTAGATAGCGCCATCAAACGCCCCCATTTCATGAACCCCGCGTACCTTCTGCTGTACGGAGTGTGCGTCGCCTCGGCACCCGTAGTAGCCCAATTCATCATCATGGCCGCTCAGTCGTCTGATCACTTCTTTTGGGGTATCGGATCTGGGATTCTGATGTGGGGCAGCGTTTCGGCGGGCTTCGTGCTCAGTCTTGTTTGCCTTGGGCTCTGGATGACTAAGCGATCCCCTCTGCGTTCCGGAGGAGCCTATTCACGAGCCGCAATCGTGGGCGTGATTGTCGGATTGCTTGGGGCGTACCCGATTGGCTTTCTGGCCTTCTCCACTACGCTGGCGAGCAGCTTGGGCGTGGGGAGACCATTGGGTGTCCTTCTCACCGGGGTCTATCTGGCACTCATGTTTGGTGGATACATGCTGTGTTGGGAGCGTCGCGAGGCTCGGCGTCTGATGCGCGCGTAGGTGACGTGCCGACCTCAACGTAAGTTCGGCACGATCACCCGTACTGCGCTGCAGATGCGAGACGGCCGCTGGCAGCGATCGAGACACATCCACTCCTTGAGAGGCGCCGGTACGTGCTGACCCTCGCCGCGGGCAGTGTCTCGTGGACCGGCGGACGTGAGGTGTCGGGGGTGTTGCGTGCCGGCTTCGGCATTGAAGACGAGGATGTCGTCTATCCGAACATGGCGATGCGGGTGATCGTTCACGATCATCGCCGCTCGCCCCTCGCTCGCCCCTCTCGCACCCCGAAAGCCCTCTCGATACACTGCTTCCGTGGAAACTACCGAGTATCGCAATGCACTCAGAGCCGTGCTCGATGCGGCCTCTCAGCCCACGGCCGACCGGCTCTCCGCGATCCACCGCGCAGCGGCCGTCGGCGCGGACAGTGCGGACGGCGTGCTCATCGACGTGTTTCTCGATCAGGATGCCGAGGGTCCGTTCGGTGTGTGGGCGCGTTTCGAGGGCGCTGACGCGTTCTCCCTGGATCGGCAACTCGGCGATGATCGGGAACTCTTCGGAGCGATCTGGGGCGAGGAGGGTTGGGAGCCCGCGGTTCCCGCGCGTCCCCAGGGGTGGTCTCGCGAGCGCTTGTTGGACGTCATCGTCGAGGTCGTGGCCGAGTGGATCGCCCCGCTCATCCCGCCGGGAGCGCCCGATCTGCGCTGGGAGGTCGTGACGCCAGACGGGGCGACAGACCCGATCCCCGTGGGGCCTCGCGATGACTGATCCCATTGGCAGCGACAGCCAGCAGGAACAGGGCAGCGCGGAACGCGACAGCGAACCGAACGGGCGGATCACGTTCCGCACCGTGTGGGGCGGCCCATCCCCGCAGGCCGGCTACATCGAGGAGCTCGCGCGGATCAAACGGGGCCTGCGCACTGTGGGGTTCTCGTATCACTTCGACCTCTTCCTGATGGTCGGAGGCGACATCACGCCGGCGCCCGGGCCGTCCGGGTTGCGAACACCGCGGGTGTTTCTCTCGCGACGCACGGTGACGGGAGAGATCCGGATCAGCAAAGACGAAGTCGAAGTCGCCGCCGACCCGATCGCCTTCCTCCGGCTAACGATCCACACGGCAATCGCCGACCTCATGACTCGCATCGCTACTCGTGACCCCGCGTTCGACGCGGACGAAGAACGAGGGAAGATCGCGTTCCTCATCGAGGAAGCGGCCACCCCCGACACCCCCGCGGATCCGGAGGCGACGACCGCGACCCCGATGGCCGGAAAGTGAATGCGCCCGGCGCTGCTGCGCTGTCGCGCCGGTGGACGCCTGACCGGTTGGCTGCGCTGCGGGAGCAGATCCTTGAGCAGGCGCGCATCGTGAAGGGTCCGCATCGGTTCGACACCGACTGGGCGACAACGAAGGACGGCCTGCTCGATCTCCGCGGCGTGAAGGCGGGGCGGGACGGGCTGCAGTTCCGGTTCCTCACGCTAGCCGGCGCGGATTTCCGCCATGCCCGAGGCCGGCTGTTGTTCTTCGAATCTGACCTCTCGGACTGCCTGTTCGATTCCGCATCGTTGACCGGGCAGCCCAGGTTCGACCGCAGCTTCGTGCGGTGCAGCTTCCGTGATGCATCGTTGAAGGGGCTGGCGATCGGTACGCGGGTCGCCGCGTGCGATTTCACGGGGGCGGATCTGCGAAGCCTCAGGTCGTTGCCGAACACTCGGTTCGAGGGCTGCAGGTTCGATGTCACCGACCTCAGCGGGGCAGCATTCTCGGACACCACCTTCACGGACTGCACGTTCGTGGATGCCGCATTCTCCGCAGATACGAGCTTTACTCGGTGCGCTTTTGTGAACACGCCCGTCGCGTTTGGGCTCGCCCGCGTCACCCGCTCCCGGCGGGACGGCGACCCACTGCCTGACCAATGGGACGGGGAGGATCAGATCGACGCCGCGCGCGAGGCGTACGCGCACCGCTACGCGCGTGCCGCCGCTGCTGGGCGTGCGGACGATCTACCGTTGGACCCGGCTCCCGCGAGTTAGCGGCTGAGCATGGTGTCGGGAGCGGCATCGAAAAGGAGCCTCTCGACGATGGGCTCCTGCGCTTCCGGGCGCGAGGAGATGTGCCGCAAAAGCTCATCGAAGTGGGAGAACACGACGGACGCCTCTTCAAACTCCGGCTCCGCTCCGTGAACGACTGCGCCATCCTCTCGCACCGCCAAGTACTCGTATCCGTGGCGCACCGAAAGCAAGATGGGGAAGTGGCGCTTCCAAAAACTGGAGACCGCCGCGGTCTCATCGTCCGTCGACGCAGCCTGCAAGCTCAGCTGTTCGAGTTCGTTCCATTTGAACGCGCTGTCGGGTTTGGGTGAGTAGTCCTCGCGAGCCAAGAACCACACCGTGTCGTCTGCATTCGAAAGGAGCGAGAACGAGGACACCCAGCGGATCACCGATTCAGGTGCAGTCCGTAACACGGCGGGGAGCGACTCCTTCGTTGGTAGAGGCGGCTCGAAAACCCACCCTGCCTCCTGCAGGCAAATGGTTGCACTTCGGTGAAGCTCCGTCATGCTCCAAGGGTATCGACCGGCCGAACGAAGCCAACCGTGCAGGCGGCCGCGCCAGCGCTGGCCCTGGCGTGCAAGATAATGGGGGAGTGACAGTGCATCAGGAGGTCGTGACCTACGACGGGTTGCCTGCGTCGGCGGGCGGTGCGCACTCCCTGCGCACGAAGAACCCTCGCAAGGCGTACGAGAGCGTGCAGGCCTTCCTCGACGCCGCAGTGGTGACCGTCGGCGCCCCCGAGCTGTCCTTCCAGCTCTGGGCGGGAGGCCCACCCGACATCGCAGACCGCTTCGAAGCGTTCGCGACGGAGCACTTTGGCGGGCCGCAGGGCAGGCAGCGCACGCACACAGGATGGCGTGTGCTCCCCGAGCACGTCGATGCCACGCTCGACGCCCTGAGCAGTGCCGATTCGCGAGCCGTGACCGGCCACGGGCATCCGCTCGCCTCACTGGTCTGGAGCGCGCGGGTGGCCCCGGTCGACCCCGCGGCGGGAACCCCATATGCGGGGATCGATGCCGACGCCTTCGGTCGCTTCGCCGTGGACGGCTACGGGCGCCTGCTCGGTGCTTCTGGGGTGCGCGCGACGTTCGGCACGACCGCCTCCTCGCTCTCGCTCTGGCTCACGTTCCCCGCCGACGATCGGCTGCGTGCCGCAGCTGTGCACGTACAGGAGCATTTGCCCTTCCGGCTGTCGACAAAGCACTGGCGCAGGTGGGGTGCAACCAAGGACGGGCAGTCCTTCCGGGCGACCAAGATCACGTCACCCTTGGCGTCCTGACCGCGTCGTGCCCGATCGCCCCGACCGTCGCAGGCCCACCCGAGTAGTCTGAACTCGTGAAATCAACGAGATGGGCCGCCGTCGCCTTCGGGGTTTTGACGCTGGTGATCTTCTTGGCGCCGCTGTCGTTCCGGGTCGAGTCGGAGGCTCATGTCTGGCTCGGCTTTCTCCTGCTCCTGGCAGCCTGGTATGTTCTTGGGCCCATCTTCCTCGTCACCACGACCGTGCTGGCCGCGGTCAGCTCGGTGCGCTACCTGAGAACCGCTGAGCCGAGCCTCGCGCGCCGACGGGTCGTCGTTTGGTCATGGGTAGCCCTCTTCCTCCTCGAGGCAGGCTTGGCGGTGTGGATCGTGCAGGTCAACGACCTCGCCTCAGCCGCTTTCGTCGCCGTGCTCGTCGGGGTCGTACTCGCCGTGACAGGCACCTCGGCGTTTTTCGTTGCGAAGCATTCGAGCGGAGCGGATCGGCCCTAGGCCCCGGTGCAGCGTTCGCCGACCGCGGTTGCTGTCGCTGTGCTCGGCCTCTCTGTCGCCTGCGGCGGGTGAGCAGCCCGGCCACGGCTCTAGGGGTGCACGCTACTGCGATCGTGAGGGTTAGCCCGCCCTGCACACGAATCCGGGTACGTGCAGACGCTACTGCAAGTGGTATTTCCCCCTACGCAAGCGCTCGCGTGAGTTCGTAAAGACAGCGCCAGCGGTTCGTAAATTGCGCGCTTTTCTTCATGCGGGAGGCCGCTCGGGTGAGTCTTATAACGCGCGAAGAACGTGACCCAACCTCTGGGGCACCGTGACCCTCGCGACCGAAGGACATTGCCTCATGCCACTGCTGCGTTCCCACACGATTCAGCCGCCGCGTCGTCGCCGTACAGCTGTACGCGCCGCCGCTGTCGTCTCCGGTCTCGCACTCAGCGCGACCCTCATCGGCTGCACGGGTGCAGCGGAGCCCGCACTCCCGGGTAACTTCCCTGCCGCCGTTGAGATCGCGGACGGCTCTGTGCTCGCAGCAGCGCAGAGCGACGGTGTGTGGACGGTCAACGTGAAGCTGGATCAGGGCGACACCCGCCAGGTCGCGCTCGACGAGCTCACCGGCGCGGGCTTCGCGATCACCGGGGAAAGCGGCACGCACGGCAACGATCGCGTGTATTCGCTCGGGAACGACGAGTACTCGATCCGGCTCGGTGTCACCACGGTCGACGGCAGCGATCTGCTGACTTACACCGTCGCCAAGCGGGACGCAGCCGCGCAGTAGTCCACGCGGAACGAGGCATTGCCCGTGCTCCCGCACGGGATGCAGGTCGTTCCCCGCAGTTTGACAACGTGAATGAAGAACGGAATATAGAGTGCACAACATACGACGGGGAAACCACATCCCTGCAGCAGTGACGATCGAGGGCGAAGCCCCGCCGCGCAGAGGCCTTGCGGCCCTCGCCACGAAAAGCCTCGCGGTCGGACTTGCTGGCCTTCTGACAGTCGGCGCCGCGATGGTCGGCACCGCTACCGCAGCGCAGGCTGCCGATCCGATTCGCACGGGCACCGTGGCTCTCGGCAAGATCACCGCGACGAACTCGCCGATTGATCTGGTGGTGCTGGACTCGTCGACCGGCAGCCAGCTCGGTTCGCCCGCCTTCGGGACTCGTGCGTACTTTCCGGGCGGCAATGCCTCCACTCCGTTCAACACCGGCGCGACGCTCGTGAACTCGGCAAATGCGGACTTGATGCCAGTCGCTACGGGCGCGGTCCAGAAGTTCGGCGGCACAGGGACATCGCAGGATCCCTTCTGGATCTCGTCGACGCTTTCGAACGCCGCAACAACCGTCACCAAGCGTGACTCGTATGTGCTCGGCGCAAACGCAATTCGCACCGACCTCACGTACACGAACCGCTCCGCCTCGCCGGTGATCGCGCAGCTGGGGTACTGGGTTGACAGCATGTTTGCCGGCTCTGACAAGGGCACGAACCGGTTCGACTCGAACTCCGTCTCGAGCCTGGGAACCGGGACCACGGCCACGTCCTCGTTCGTCGGGGTGTCTCCCGGCGCACAATTCTCTGGCGGGGAGTACCAGGGCGTTCGTAAAACAGCGAAGAAGTTTGGCGGGCTGAAGAACGAGTGCGTTGGCGAAGCCGGGCTCCCCGCGTCGTGCCAGACTGTCGTTGACAACGGCATGGCCATCGGTTGGGTGCTCCCCGAAGTCGCTCCGGCAGCGTCAGTGACACGGACGTACTTCGCAAGCTTTTCCGCCGATCTGAAGATCGCGGACATCGGGGCGAGCTCCGCGGTTTCGGTCGCCACCGCTGAGGTGGGCGACACCTTCGAGTACACGCTTACCGTGGACAACGAGATCGGGCCCGACATCGCTGACGCGGTCACCGTGGAGTTCCCACTGCCAGCCGGGGTCACCCTGAAATCGCAATCCGGAACCGGAACCTACGATCCGCAAACCGGGCGGTGGGCTGCCGGTGACATCGCCCTCAAGGGTGCTGCGTCGATCACGCTGACCGTCGAAGCGACGGGGGTGGGCACGCAGACGGCGCAGATTCTGTACGCGTCGCCGAAGCTCGCGATCGATATGACGCCCGTCGACGCCACGTCTACCGAGACCAACGTCGTCGAGGTATCCGACCGATTCGACGCGTCGCAGTCGCAGATTGCCGCGACGCCAACGACCCTCGCGGCAGACGGCCAAGCGGAGTCGACGATTACCGTGTCGACGTTTGGGGCGACTGGCGCCCCGATGACAGTTGGCGGAGCGACGGTCACCATCGCAAGCACAATCGGCACGCCGAGCGCGGTGCGCGACAACGGCGACGGAACCTACACAGCGACGCTGTCGTCCACGGCCTCAGGCAACGCGATCGTTTCGGCCACTGTCGACGGCGTTGACATTTCCGGCCCGACCGTCACGTTCACCCCGGGTGCACCAGACGGCGGCGAGAACGCATCGACGCTTGTCGTCACCGGTGGCAACAAGACCGCCGACGGTGAGACCGCGCACACAGCAACGATCACGCTGAAGGACGCGAACGGAAACCTGATCCCCGGCGCAGCTGAGCGCGTGGCCGCCACCGCGGATCCGGAAACCGGCGTCACAATCAGCGCGTTTTCCGAGGTGACCCCCGGCGTCTATGAGGCAACGGTGGTGTCGACCGTCTCCGGTGTGAAGCAGATCACTGCCACAGCCGATACGAAGACGCACCTGGGAACCGGCTCGGCCGCGTTCGTGGCCGGTGCAATCTCGATGAAGAACTCATCGTTGGCGCTCTCGACCGGCAAGAAAATTGCTGACGGCGTTGACGCGCACACGGCTACGGTGACACTCAAAGACGCACACGGCAACAGCGTCGCGAACGCGACCGTGAACTTCTCGGTCGCTGGTCAGCCGGCTGCGGGCGGCGGGGTGCTCACCGATGAGAACGGTGAAGCCACGCTCCCGATCACATCAACCGAAGCCGGGCTCGTCGCTGTCTCAGCGACCGTCGAGGGCGCCCCGATCCCCGGTGCAGGCAACGTTGAATTCATCGCGGGTGCGGCCAACGCGAGCGCCTCGGTCTTCTCCGTGAGCCCGGGATCCGTGCTCGCCAACGGCGAAGCTACGCACACCGCGACCGCCACCGCGAAGGACGCATTCGGCAACCCCATCGCGGGTGTCGCCGTCGACTTCACGGTGCCGGCGAACGTTTCAGCAAGCACTCCTGCGGTAACCGACGAGTTCGGTGCGACACAGGTCACCCTCACCTCGACTGTCGCCGGCCGCTACGCGATCGGCGCCGAAATCGCGGGCGACACCATTTCGGGTGCCCCGCAAGACGTCGAGTTCGCGCCAGGCGCTGCGGACGCGTCGCAGTCGAGCTGGACGGTGACCCCGGATGGCCCGGTCGCCGCAGACGGCACGAGCGCATACACCGTGGTGCTCACCGCACGCGATAGCAACGGCAACGCCGTGCCGAACGCGACCTTCAGCGTCGACGTTCCCGCGGCGGTCACGCCAAACCTCGTCGACTGGGTGACGGGCGCAGACGGCACCGCAACCGGCACGTTCACCTCGGTGAAGGCTGGGAGCTACCCCGCAAGCGTTACCCTCGGTGGCGACGCAGTTGGTGTGGCCAAGGAACTGGTGTTCAACGCCGGCGCCGTGAGCACCAGCACCTCCACGATCGAGTCCGACGTGACCAAGATCAAGGCCGACGGCACGACCGAGGCCACCATCACGGTGACGCTGAAGGACGCCAACGGCAACCTCATCGATTCGACGCCGCTTCCTGCTGTCGCAATCGAAACCTCCGAGGGCGCACTCAGCGACGTCACGAGCAACGGTGACGGTACGTTCACCGCGACCCTCACGGCGACCGCCGCGGGAGCCGCGACGCTGTCGTTCACGATCGATGGTGCGAGCGCGGTCGACACGACCGCGGTCGAACTGATCAACGCTGTTCCGCCGGCCGCACCAGTGGTGAACCCCACGTCCGGTGCGAAGGCAACGGGAACTGCGCAGCCAGGATCGACGGTGACCGTTCGCAACGACGACGGCATCGTGATCGGAACCGGCTCTGCGGGTCTCGACGGCTCATTCACGATCGCACTCTCGCCGCAGCCAGCGCACGAGACAGTGATTTCTGTCACCGCGACCGATGCCGACGACAACGTGTCAGACGCCACCGACGTTATGGTTGATTCGATTGCTCCCGCCGCGCCTGTGGTGAACCCGTCGAACGGCGAGCGAGTATCGGGCCAGGCCGAGCCTGGGGCGACGGTCGTGATTCGTGACGAGGACGGCACCGTGCTCGGTTCGGGCAAGGCTGACGAAGAAGGGAACTTCGCGTTCCCGCTGAGCCCGGCTGCTGCCGATGGCGCGGAGCTCTCAGCGACGGCGGTTGATGCTGCAGGCAACGTTTCTGATGCAACGCTCGTGACGGTGGACGCTGTCGCGCCGACCGCCCCGGTTGTGGATCCGACTGACGGCTCCTCGGTGACGGGCAAGACCGAGCCAGGTGCTGAGGTCATCGTGAAGGACGCCGATGGCAACGTCATCGGTGAGGGTGTTGCGGATGAGGACGGCAACTTCGTTGTCGATCTCAGCCCGGTACCCGGTAACGGTGACGAGATCTCCGTTGTGGTGAAGGACCCCGCTGGCAACGAGTCTGACCCGACCGTCGTCGTGGTCGACTCTGCCGCTCCTGACGCACCGATCGTCAACCCGACCGATGGCACGCAGGTGTCAGGTCAGGCCGAGCCGGGAGCGACCGTTGTGGTCCGCGACTCGGAGGGCACGATTGTTGGGTCCGGCAAGGCGGACGAGGACGGCAACTTTGCCTTCCCGATCAGCCCCGCTGCCGCTGACGGTGCTGAGCTGTCAGTCACGGCGAAGGACGCAGCAGGCAACGTGTCTGATCCGACCAACGTGGTCGTTGACGCAAGCGCGCCTGACGCACCGACGGTGCACCCGTCCAGCGGCAAGATCGTGACGGGCTCGGCTGAGCCCGGAGCGACCGTTACGATTCGGAACGAAGCCGGCGTGACGATTGGAACCGGCGTTGCCGGGACCGATGGCGCGTTCAGCATCGCGCTGAAGCCGGCCGCACAGACCGGCGACATGGTCACCGCGACCGCGACCGACGCCGCAGACAACGAGTCCGACCCGGTCGTCGTGCCGGTGAACTCGGATACCCCCGCCCCGCCAAAGGTCAACCCGACCGACGGCAAGATCGTGTCTGGCACCTCGGAGCCGAACATGACGATCACGGTGACAGGTGCCGACGGCACTGTTATCGGGACCGGTGTTGCCGGCGCCGACGGCAAGTTCAGCATCACGCTGGAGCGCGCCGGCGCAGAGGGCGAGCGACTCACCGTCGTGGCGACGAACGAGGCCGGTACCGACTCGGCCCCGGTCACGGTGACGGTCGATAGCATCGCCCCGCTCGCGCCGACGCTGGATCCAACCCTCGGCAAGATCGTCACCGGTCACGCCGAGCCCGGCTCCACGGTCACGGTGTACGACGCCGCTGGCAACATCATCGGCACGGGCGTCGCGGGCACGGACGGTTCGTTCAGCATCACGCTGACGGTCGAGCAGCCAGCGGGAGCGAAGCTCTTCGTGACGGCGACCGACGCGAACGGGAACGAGTCTGAGACTGCCAGGTCACCGTGCAGTCCGCGACAGTGCAGGAACCGGACGTGCAGCAGCACCCAATTGCTGCGGCGCTCGCGACCACCGGTGGATCGGTGCTCGCCGCCGGAACGATCGCCGGCATCATGCTCCTGTTCGCAGCCGGAGTGCTGGCGGTGCGCAAGCGTCGCCGTGAGGACGCCGGTGCAGAAATGATGTAGTAGATCACCGCAGAAACGGGCAGCGGGGCACAGGGAGAAATCCTTGTGCCCCGCTCTGCATTATTTGGTGCCGCCGCCTCCTGTGCTGCGCCGCGTCGCGCAGCGCGGTGACCCGCACTCGGCGTGCCATGCGGTTCGTTGGTCGAACCCGTAGGGGCCTGGCGTATCAGGTCGACTCGCGCACGATGACTCGCGAGGCGGGGCGGGCGAACTCTCCGACGGGCTTGCCCAGTGCGAGACGCGCGGCCCTGTGGCCGAAGGCCACCGCGTCGATCTCGACCGTAGTCAGGGCGGGCTTCCACAGTGAGCCCACGGCGCTGTTGCCGAACCCGATGGCGGCCAGATCTGCGGGTACGTCGATCCCCAAATCGTCCGCTGCCCGCAGGGTGCGCATGGCGAGCATGTCATCGAGTGCGGCCACCGCGGTGATCTCAGGTGTGTCGGACAGCAGCGCTGCGACCGTCGCGCGATCGTCTTCAGGGGATTCCGTGAGCGGGAGTTCCGTGACCTGGGTGAGGCCGAGCTCCGACCTCACAGCCGCGGCATGCTGCAGTCGCAAGTCGACGATTCGGCGAGCGCTCGCATCCGACGTTGCGGGCGTCGCGACCGCGATGTGGCGGTGGCCGAGACGCGCGAGGAACCCGAGTTGCGTGTGGGCGTGAGCGGCGAGTCCATCCAGCCTGCCGCCCTCTTCGATTTCCACCCTCCCAGAGTGCGATCCTCCGGTGTACTCGCTCGGCAGCCCAACGAAGGCACGGGGTGCGACGGCGTCGATCATCTCGTCGAGTGGTGCTTCGTCTCCGCGCCGCACGAGCAGCGTCAGCCCCTCCGTGACAAGCTCGTCGCGCATTCCCTGAACGAAACCGTCGAGGATGTGGCCGCCCCAGATTGGGCCGATGTCGAGGAGCACGACGGGGGAGCTGCCCGCTCGCAGTGCGCGCGCGATCCGATGCGGCTGATAGTGCAGTTGCTTGGCTGCAGCGCGCACCCGGTCGCGGGTCTCCTCCCTGAGCACCTGCCCTGGAGTCTCATTGAGGACGAAGCTCACCGTGGCGGGGGACACCCCAGCCGCCTTCGCCACGTCGCTTCGGGTGGCTCGCGGCGGGGGAGATGAGGTGGGAGGCACGGCCCCAACGGTAGCACTAATTCGAGTTAGTAACTAGCATGACAACCACCTCGTCACAACGAAAAGGAAATGGGCACAATGAAGTCTGTGTATGTCACCGGTCCCGATCAAATCGAATGGGTGGAGGTGGATGCTCCGACCGCAGGCCCCACCGATGTGCTGCTCAAGATTCGCGCGTGCGGCATCTGCGGGTCTGACGCCATGTATGCGAATCTTGGCGGGATCCCTCCGCGCCACGGCGCGACGCCCCTCGGGCACGAACCCGCGGGCGAGGTGATCGAGGTGGGGGCCGAGGTAACGGGCTTCGCCGTCGGCGACCACGTCGTCGTCGATACGATGGCGTTCACCGATGGGCTGCTCGGCAGCGGTGGCGCCCAGGGGGCGCTGTCCGAATTCGTCGTAGTCCGCGATGCTGTCGCGAACCGCCAGCTCAAGGTGATCCCGTCACACATTCCGTGGGAGGTCGCCGCCCTCAACGAGCCGATGGCAGTGGCGCTGCACGCGGTGAACCGCACGGCACCGGGAGCCCGTGATCGCGTCGTCGTGTTCGGGGCGGGCCCGATCGGCCTTGGCGCCGTTCTCGGCTACCGACGGGCCGGTGTCGCGCACATTGTGGTGGTTGACATCATCCCCTCGCGCCTCGCGAAGGCGCTGGAAGTCGGAGCGGACGCGGTCATCAACTCCGCAGAGGAGGATGTGTCGCAGCGCCTTATCGAACTGCACGGCGACGGATCGAGCCGGTTTGTCCCAGGGGCGCGACCGGGCACCAACATCTTCCTCGACGCGGCCGGCGCCCCGCCCGTGCCGAAGATTGTCGCCTCAATCGCTCAGCACGGCGCTACGCTCGGCATCGTCGCCGTGCACAAGAAGCCAGTCGAATTCGATCTCGGGCAGATGCTCGCGAGCGAGCTGACAGTCGTGTTGTCGATGGGGTATCCAACGGAGATCTTCGAGGTCACCGATGACATCGTCGAGAATTGGGAAAAGTACGCGGTGATCGTGAGCGACACCCTGCCGTTTGACCAGGCGATCGACGCGCTCGAGCTCGCGCGCGTTCCCGGTGCCGCGGATAAGGTCGTCGTGTTGCACGAGTGAGCAGCGGCGGCCGGTCAGGTCGCAGGTCGCTCGCTGCCGGCCCGCCGCGCTGCATGGGAGGCGGCGTCGTCTCCACAGATACGGGCGAGTAGCGCCTGCCCAGCGGGCGGGAGCGCGGGAGAACGACGGTAGACGACGGCGAGCCGGCGCGACAGTGACGGCTCGATCAGTGGGCGACTCACGACGGCGTCTGAATCGACCAGTGGGAGCACGGACTCCGTAATGGTGGTGACGCCAAGTCCGGCAGCCACCATTCCTCCGGCGATCGCGACGGTGCGGGTGCTGATCACCCGCGAGGGCGAGGCCTCCGCCGCCGCGAATCCCGAGGCGGCGAGCTGCGCGACGCTGCTGCCGGGTGACAGCCGGATGACGGTGTACGCCGCGAGCTCGCGCCACGTCACGGTGTCGTTACTGCTGAGCGGGTGGTCTCGGGGGAGGAGAGCGAGGAGCGCATCCTCGTGAAGCGGGTGCACGCCCAGCCCCTCCTCCGGTTTTGGCTGCTCGGTGATGGCGATATCGGCGGCTCCGGAGCGGAGATACTCAAGCACCTCGGCGTGATCGCCGTCGAGAACGTGCAGTGTCACGTCGGGGTGGTCGCCGGCGAACGCGGCGAGCAGCGACGGCAGTCGCCCCGCTGCCACTGAGGGCAGCGCGGCGACTGTCACTGTTCCGGACTCGGCCGCGCGGTACGCGGCGAAGCGACCGAGTGCGTTGTCGTAGGCGGCGAGAGCATCGCGGGCGACTTCGATGAAGGCCGCTCCATCCGCTGTCAGCGTGACGGAGCGCGTTGTTCGCTCGAACAGTCGCACCTGCATGCCGCGCTCGACGTCTCGCACGGTGCGGCTGAGCGCGGGTTGGGTGAGGCGGGACTCCTGCGCAGCGACCGTGAACGAGCCGCTGCGTGCAACCCTGTCGATAAGTCGGAGCTGAGCAATCGTTGGTTCCATGAGTAGAGCGTATCAATGCATGAGATCTTGTGCATTGACGTTTATGAATAGCGGGTTCAGGATAAAAGCAGGAGGACATCATGCCAACGATCCGAATAGGTTGCGGTGCCGGCTTTGCCGAAGACCGTGTCGAACCCGCCCTGCGGCTCGTCGAGGAAGGGAAGCTGGACTATCTCGTCTTCGAGTGCCTCGCTGAGCGCACGATCACACTTGCGCAGGCCGCGCGTCTCGTTGACGCGGATGCGGGGTTCAACGAATTCCTCGAAGCTCGCTTCGACGCCGTCATGGAAGAAGCCGCGAGCCGGGGTGTGCGCATCATCACCAACATGGGCGGCGCGAATCCGCTCGCCGCAGCGGAACGTGTCGCACACATGGCGCAGCGAAAAGGCCTGGGGCACCTCAAGATCGTTGTCGTCACGGGTGACGACGTCTTCGAACAGGTGCGAGGGACGAGTCTGCCACTGTGGGAGCAACCCGGCACCGTTGCGTCGCTCAACAACGTCATTTCTACGAACGCGTATTTGGGTATCGCCCCTATTCTCGAAGCCCTTCGGCTCGATGCAGACATCATCATCACCGGTCGCGTCGCTGATCCGTCGCTCTTCCTTGCCCCGCTCGTGCACGAGTTCGGCTGGTCCTCGGACGACTGGGAGCGGCTCGGAGCAGGGACCGCCGTAGGGCACCTACTCGAATGCGCAGGCCACGTCACCGGGGGATACTTTGCCGACCCCGGAGTGAAAGATGTACCCGGCCTTGCAGACCTCGGCTTCCCACTTGCCGAGGTCGATGAAGACGGCTCGTGCATCATTACCAAGGTGCCAGGAACCGGCGGCATGGTGACGGTCGGCACCGTCACCGAGCAGCTGCTGTACGAGGTCCACGACCCAGCCAGGTACCTCACACCCGACGTCGTCGCGGACTTCTCGCAGGTGACGCTCACGCAGGTTGGGCCCGATCGGGTCGCTGTGCGCGGAGCGACCGGGAGCGAGCGCCCGGCGACACTCAAGGTATCCGTTGGATACGCGGACGGCTGCATCGGTGAGGGCCAGATCTCCTATGCCGGCCCCAACGCGGTCGCGCGGGGAAGACTGGCGATCGGCATCATTCGGGAACGGATCGAGATGCTGCGCCTTGACGTCACGGACATGCGTTACGAACTCATCGGAGTGGACGCCGTGAGACGCGGCCCCATGCGACCCGACCCCGACATCGCTGAGGTGCGCGTGCGTGTGATCGGACGTGCCCCCGACCTCGAGGGAGCCAGACGCATCGGTCATGAGGTGGCCGCGCTCTGGCTCAACGGGCCCTCCGGCGGAGCCGGCGCCACACGGAACGCGCGAGAGAACCTCGCCGTGGCGTCGACGTTCCTGCCGCGCGAGCTGGTGGAGCACACGGTGACGCTGCTCGAGGGGGTTCCCGCGTGAAGCTGCACACACTCGCCCACAGCCGGGCTGGAGACAAGGGCGCCATTTCAGATATCTCGGTGATTGCCCACCGCCCAGAGGACTACGCGTTTCTCGTCGAGGTCCTCACGGTGGAGCGCATCGAGGAGTATTTCGCATCCATGGGGATCGGCGCCGTTGAGCGGTTCGAGGTGCCCCAACTCCACGCCCTCAAATTTGTCATCCATGAGGCTCTCGCAGGCGGGGTGACGCGCTCGCTGGCGCTCGATGCGCACGGCAAATCGCTCGGCTCATCCCTGCTCGACCTCGAACTCCCCGACCGCCAGCAAACGCGGTCTGCCGCTGCCTACCTGAACGAAGAGAGAATCCATGTCTGAACAACTTTCACCCGCCGAACAGATGGCTCGCTATGCCGAAGAGCACGGCTTGACGGTCGCTCCGCCGACGATCACCTCGACCGATCCATTCTTCTACTACGACAGGCCTGAAGAGTTCGGCGTGCACGTCGAATCCGTTCGCGTACCCATGCGCGACGGGGTAGAACTCGCTGGTGAGCTGCACCGCCCAGCGGGCCCCGATGGGCTGCCAGCCCCGGGCATTTTTCCCGGGATCGTGCTCGAGTTCAACGGCTACGGCGCGGTCTCGATGATGGGTAAGGGTGCGCAGCCATACGTGACTCGAGGCTATGTCGTACTGCTCTGCAGCGTGCGGGGCTCGGGCGACTCTCCTGGCGAGATCGACCCGTTCAGCGCGCAGGAGCAGCGCGACGACGTCGACATCATCGAATGGCTCGCCGCCCGCCCGTTCTGCACCGGCCGGATCGGTCAAATGGGTGTCAGCTATGGCGGGCATAACTCAATGCTCGCCGCAGTCAACGATGCCCCCCACCTCGTCACGGTGATCGCGATTCAGGCATTCAGCGACTGGTATGAGAACACGATCTACCGCGGTGGTGTGCCCAACGCGACGATCCGCGAATGGCAGCAGGCAACTGCCCCAGCGACCTTGGAGACGTACCCGCAGCATCCGCTCTTCGACGATTTTTGGCGCGAGCGCAGTGTGAAGGAGCGCTGGGACGCCTTCACCGTGCCGGCACTGCTCGTCGGCGGCTGGGAAGACCCCTACCGCGGCGGAATGGCTGAATCGGCCGAGGCGTTGGGCGATCGCGCCTGGACGATCGCAGGCCCCTGGTCCCATGGCATGGTTCCCGGTCAGCAGGAGGATATCGGAGCTGCCGGATACCTCGCCTGGTGGGATCACTGGCTCTCGGAGGATCACCAGGGCGCACTCCCTGCTACGCGGGGGACGTCCTACGAGATGCCCGCAGGTGGGTGGGTGAACTTCTCCCAGTGGCCTCCCACTGAAGCGCGCCAGAGCGTGTGGGAGCTCGGCGCAGACGGGGCCGTCTCGACCGACTCAGCGTGCGAGCAGGGCGCCCGTGATTTCCCCGCGATCGGCGGCCGGCTCACCTTCGACTCGGCATCGCTCGAGCGTGACCTCGTCATCGCCGGATCGATCCGTGCCGACATCACCGCGAGTTTTGAGGCGGCTGACGGTGTCGTCGCCGTCATCGTGGAGGACGTCGCACCAGACGGCACCAGCTCACGCATCGGCAACGGCTGGCTCCGCGCGAGCCACCGCGAGGGACACGCTGCGCTCGCGCCGGTTGAGCCGGGCGCCTCGTATCCGCTGAGCATCCAGTTGTGGCCGATGCACCACCGGCTCGGAGCCGGCCACGCCCTCCGCGTCGTTCTCGCGAGCGAGGACTACCCGCTAATCGACCGTGTCGCCGAAGACGGTGCTGTCACGGTTGCCTGCGGCGATGGCGCATCGGTTCTGCACATTCCAATTATCGACTGACCATGCATAACTCGGATCCACCCGACAGTTAGGACGCCCTATGCCCGAAGCGGAGGCCACCACGGCCACGCCGGCGACAGAGTGGACTGCAGCAACGCCGCTGCGTCGGCTCACCGCCGCCATGACCCTGTCAGTGACAGGGAAATACATCGCTTTACTTACGCCACTGAACCTGCTGCTCGCGCTGCAAATGACGAGGATCGAGGGCACCACAGGCGCTGCCGCCTCGTTCGGCGTTGTCGCGGGCTTCGGCGGGCTCATCGGGCTCATCGCCAACCCCCTCGCCGGCCGGATCAGTGACCGCACGTTCGCCAGACTGGGACGCCGCCGCACCTGGATCCTCACCGGCGGGCTCGCGGGCGCCGCGATGCTCGTCGCGCTCTCGTACGCCACTGAAGTGTGGCAGGTGGTTGTGGCCTGGTGCCTCGTGATCTCATGTTTCGCCTTCCAGCACGCCGCTACGACGGCACTGCTCGCCGACCAGGTTCCGCCGACGCGACGTGGCTCGGTGTCAGGCCTGCTCGGAATGGCAGGCGCGATCGGGCCGATCATCGGCTTCTCCATCGTCGGCGCGTTCTCGGTCCCGCGGATGCAGTGGTTGGTCATCGCGATCGCGGCAGCAACGTTCGCCGTCGTCGCCACGCTACTGTTGCGCGATCCGCCGCAGGAGCGGCCGCAGGGAGTTCGCGCGGGCGAGGTCGGGCAGCGGCTCGGCGTCGGTGCACTCGCGAAATCATTCTGGATCAACCCGCTACGCCACCCGGCGTTCGGTTGGGCGTGGATCGTCCGCTTTCTCGTCACCTGCGGCTACGCGAGCAGCACGTACAGCGTACTTTTCCTCATGGATCGGTTCGGCGTCACACCCGAGGAGGTGACGCAACTTGCGGTCGTTCTCGCCATCATTCCCGTCGTGGTGATCTCGATTACGAGCGTCCTGGCTGGCTTCATCTCCGACCGTCTCCAACGGCAGAAGCCTTTCGTTCTGTTGGGCGGGCTCATCTCGGCCGGAGCGCTCGTCATCACCGGAACATCCCAGTCGATCGGCATCGCGCTGCTCGGGTCCGCCGTGCTCGGTATTGGTGTCGGTATGTTCCTGTCGATCGACAACGCCCTGTGTGTCCGAGTGCTGCCAGATGCCGAGAACGTTGGCAAGGACATGTCGATTTTCAACATGGCCAACACGCTCCCGCAGTCGTTCGTGCCGTTTATCGCGCCGATGCTGCTGGCCCTCGGTGGATTCACCGCGTTCTATGTCACGCTCGCTGGCTTCGCGGTTGTTGGGGCGCTCGCAGTGCTGAGGATCCCTGAGATCGGCAAGGAAGGTGATCCGCGGTGGGCGGCGATCACACGCGCTCCGGCTGCGGGTGGCGAACGATGATGCAAGAAGCAATCTCGACGGACGTGATCGAGGAAAGCGGCGTCCCGGTGCCGATGCGTGACGGCGTCGTGCTCTCCGCGCATGTCTGGCGCCCGCGAGGTGTGGCGGCCGTCCCGGTCCTCCTGTCGCGTACGCCGTACGCGCTGGATCTCGCCGTGCAGTCGCTGCAGCCTGCGCGCCTGGCAGCGGCGGGGTCGCCGTCGTCATCCAGCACTGCCGTGGTCGGTTCGACTCCGAGGGCGAGTGGATTTACGTGCACTCGGAAGTTGACGACGGCTACGACACCGTCGAGTGGGCTGCCGCGCAGCCATGGTCCAACGGCAGAGTCGGTATGTTCGGGCAGTCCTATGGCGGATCGACCCAGTGGCTGGCCGCGCAGACGCACCCGCCGCATCTCGAGGTCATCGCCCCAGAGGCCTGCGCGGGCGACTACTGGGAAGGTACCTTCGATTCTGGCGGTACGTTCCGCCTCGCGCTGCGGATCGGATGGACAGCGCTCGTCATCTCAGAGATGGCGGAGACCTGGGGTGTTGAGGATCCGCTGCTCCATCGGCTGCGCGACCTGACCGCAGAGATCCAAACGGCAGCGCGAGCCGGCGAGGTGGAGCGACTCAGGGACGCGCAGGCGCAAACCCGCGAGGTGATGGACGCGATCCTGCGGACGCGTCCATTCCGGGACAATCCACTGTGGCAGGGCAGAGACACCTGGTTGGATGAGGCGTTTAGTCACGAGCGGAGCGACGACTCGTGGTGGCGGCGCATCAACCCCACTTCGCACGTCAGCGGTATCGACCTGCCCGCGCTGCACATCGCAAGTTGGTACGACATCCACCTGGGTGCGATGCTGCGCGTGTATCAGGGCATGCGGCGCGAAGCCCCGAGCGAACGCGCACAGCAGGCACAGCACCTGGTGATCGGGCCATGGGACCACTGGCACCCGGGGCAACAGCTCGTCGGGGAAGTCGATTTCACCGCCGAAGCGGCGATCGACATCACCGAGCTGCGAGCACACTGGTTCGCGCGGTGGCTCAGAGACGAACCCGTCGCCGAACAGCCGAGGGTGCGATTGTTTGTCATGGGGGAGGACGTCTGGCGAGACGAGCAGGAGTGGCCGCTCGCGCGTACCCAATACACTCCCTGGTACTTCCATGACGGCGGGCTGCTCGATGCGCGATTGCCGCAGCAGCCTGGCATCGACGAGTACGTCTACGATCCGCGCGACCCAGTCCCGACGCTCGGCGGGCGGTTGCTCGGCGGTGGCGGCGAGCTCGCGGGCCCCCGCGATCAGCGTCCGCTTGATGAGCGGTCTGACATCATTCGCTACACGTCGGAGCCGCTGACGCAGGACCTCGAGCTGACCGGTCCCGTCCGAGTAGAGCTGTGGGCATCAACGGACGCACCGGACACGGATTTCACGGCAATGCTCGTTGATATCCGCCCAGATGGTCGCGTGCTCAACCTCTGCGAGGGGGCGGTACGCGCCCGGCACGTCATCCCCGTTAGCCCGCTCGTGCCGGGCGCCGCCTACCACTACACCCTGGATCTCGCGGCGACATCGTGCCTGCTCCGGCGCGGCCATCGGGTCGGCATCCGTGTGTCCTCGAGCAGTTTCCCCGAGTGGGAGCCGAACCCGAACACCGGCAACCCCGTCGGCGTCGACACCGATGAGGACTTGCGGGTTGCGCGTCAGGGCATCCGGACGGGCGGGATCCACCCCAGCAGGGTGATCCTTCCCATCATTCCGCGGTGAGGTGAGTGCGAAGCCCCTCGGCGAGGAGAGCGACAGCGGGCGCCGCATCCCGCGCGAACTTTGGGAAATTGATGAAGCCGTGGGGCATCGCCGGGTACTCGCGCACGGTGACACCGACGCCCGCTGCGCGGAGGGCGCCTGCGTAGGCGAGGCCCTCATCGCGGAGCACGTCGTGGCCCGCGACGATGAGGGTGGTCGAGGGCATCCCCGCTAGCGAGGGCGCGCGCAGCGGGGACACTCGCCAATCCAGGCGGTCGTGTTCGCCGACGTAGTGGTCGAACGCACGCGTCATGCCCGCCGCGGTGAGGATCACCTGTTCCGCGTTCTCGCGGTACGAGTTGGTGTTGGCCGCGCCGTCGACGACAGGGTAGACGAGCGCCTGATGCCGAATTGCGGGCCCGGAACGCTCGCGCGCCAACATCGCGACGACGGTCGCAAGGTTGCCCCCGGCGCTTTCCCCCATTACGCCGACACGAGCGGGGTCTGCCCCGAGCTCCTCAGCGTGCTCCACCGCCCACTCAAACGCGGCGTAACAGTCCTCAAGGCCTGTGGGGAACGGGTGCCGTGGGGCGAGCCGGTACCCCACCGACACCACGATGGCGCCCGTGTGCAGAGCGACGCGACTCGCGAACCAGTCTGATGTGCGCAGCCCGCCAACGGTCCACCCGCCACCGTGGTAGTTCACGATCAACGGGGGTGAGGCCGACGGCTGAGCCGGGGAGTAAATCCGGATGGGCACCTCGTATCCGTCGGCGCTCACCACCCGATCATGGGAACGCACGTCTGGATGAGATGTGCCGATGAGGAGGTTTGTCTGCCAGTTAGACGGCAGCTCGCGCTGATTCTTCTCGATCTGCTCCGGTGTGAGTTCCCGGTCGCCGTCACCGGTGAGTACCCGGAGGACCTTCCCAAGTCGGCGCATGCCTGGCGCAAGGGGCGCCGCTGGCGGGGTATCTGAGTCATTCGTCATTGCGTACTCTCGGTTCGTTCGGGTGAAGCCGTTGGCGTGGGGTCAGCGCAGCTTGATGCCTCCGCCGTCGAGCATGATCGTCTGCCCCGTGATGTATTGCGACGCGTCGCTCGCGAAGAACACGACTGCGGGGGCGATGTCGGTCGCGATGTCTCCGATGCGGCCGAGCGGCACAGTGGACACCGTGTGCGCAGCTTGCTCTGGGTAGGTTTCACTCCACCAGCGAACGCCGTCAGTTAGCGCGAACGGGCACACGACATTGACGCGGATACCGTTCGGCCCCCACTCGTTGGCCGCGACACGAGTGATACCGCGAATCGCTTCCTTCGCGGCGGCGTACGACCCCTGGTTCGGGTCGCCGTTGAGGCCCGCACCCGAGGCGAAGTTGATGATCGACCCCTTGGTTTCGGCCAACGCGCCGTGGCAGGCCTGCATGAGCTTCAGCGTCGGGCGGAAGCTCGACTCGAAGACCTGGTCGAGATTGGCGTCGTCCACGTCGAGGAGGGGCGCGGGGGTCGAGGAGTTCGCGTTGTTCACGAGGGTGTCGATGCGGCCAAACGCAGCGAGCGCCGCGTCACGAATGCTCTCGGCTGACCCTGGAGCGGCGAGGTCGATGTTGAGGAACCGCGCGTTCTCGCCGAGCTCCTGCTCGAGTGACAGGCCGGCTTCGTCGTCCACGTCGACGAAGAGTACCTTCGCTCCGGCGGCCACGAAGGCAGTGGTGAGGCCGCGACCGATGCCGCCTGCGCCACCGGTGATGATGGCGACCTTGTCGGTGAGCTGCTGCATAAGTGTTCTCCTGGATCCGTGTTGCGTGCGTCAAAAGGTATGGCCCGGAAAGGGTTACACTGTGACATTATGTCACGACGTGACATGTTGTCACAATGCGGCGAGGCGCTGCTAGGCTGGCTACCGAGAGGAGAGTGGATGAGCGACGTGGACAGGGACGCCCCGATGAGCTTGCGGGAGCGACGCCGAGTCGAGCTGCACCAAGCGATCACGGCCGCGACCCTCGATCTCTTCGAAGAGCGAGGCGTTGAAGGCACAACGGTCGGCGACATCGCCGCCGCCGTTGGCATTTCCACGCGCACGTTTTTCCGCTATTTCCCGTCGAAAGAAGTGGCGGCCGTCAGTGGGCAGGACGCATTCGATGAGGCAGGCCGCGCACTGCTCGACACGTTGCAGGAGGGCGAGCCGCTCCTGACCCAGCTCGTCGCGGCATACCGCGCGGCGGCTGCGAAGCTCGATGACTCGTCCGGCGAGACGAGACGACAGCTCGTCCGCGCCCGTCGTTTACTCATGGCGAACCCTGCGATCCACGCCGCATCGCTCCACAGTGAGGAGTGGGGCAACATCGCGTTCGCGGACGCAATCACCGAACGTATGCAGCTTGAGGGTGGGCTCCACGAGGCGCGCATCGCGGTGAGTATGGCGACCTATGCACTGCGATTGGCGTTCGACGAGTGGGTGCGCACCGAGAACGACCCGAGTGCCCCCGCGCTGCCGGCGCTCTACGACAGGATGACGCACATGCTCGCCCGTGTCGCAGCGCAGCCGGACTCGCCCTAACCGCAGCGCATCACGGGCAGCACGGCCGCGAACGCCCAGAAGAGCAGGAGACGCGGTGCAACGGCCCCAACGGGCGCTGTGTTCGGTGGCCCCGTCCATGCTCCCGTTGTCATTGATATGGGCGTTCACCCCGTAGGTGAACGCACTCGTCTACGCGTCGCATTCCATGTCGATCTGCTGCGTGCCGCAGCTTTGCGCGTGCAGGAGCAACTGCCCTTCCGGCTGTCGACAAAGCACTGACCCGGTGGCGTGCGGCCAAGGACGGGGAGTCCTACCGGGCGACCAAGATCACGTCACCCTTGGCGTCGTGAGCATGCCCTGACCGGGAACACCCAGATCTGCGAGGTTTCGACTCCCTCGAACCCCGAAGGCGGGTCTAAGAGCGATGAATCAACAGCTCGTTAGCCAATCAGCGTAGAAACCAGTTGTGCGTTGGCGCGGTCCCAGTGTTCAACCATACTCATGCCCCCGTGTCCGTCACCCTCATCGATGACGAGGACTGATCCGGGCCAATGACGGTGCACGTTCCACGCGGTGATCGCTGGCCCAGAAACATCACGTCGCCCATGGATCAGCGTTCCCGGGATGTGCCTGATTCTCTCCATGCCGGCAAGCAGCGGCGTCCCGTGAAAACCGACGTGAGTCCAATAGTGCGTCGTGAGCCGCGCAAAGGCCTGCCGGTAGGCCGCGTTCTCCCACCGAGGATCACGCGCGAGCTCTCCCGCGTCAATGGAAACATGGGTATCTTCCCAGAGCGCCTATTCTCGCGAAGCTGCGTCGCGGACTGTTGGATCCGGGGACTCCAACAGTTGGGCGTACGCCTCAACCAACCTCTGCTTGCCGCGTTGGTATCCGATTCCGCTTTGTTCCGCGTGTGAGGCAAGCCGGTCCCACGCCTCCGGAAAGATCGCGCCGACGCCCTCGGTGATCCAATCTACTTCTTGCCGACTTGTCGTGGTGACTGCAAAGAGCACGATGCCGCTCACGCGGTGCGGATGGGCTTGCGCATACGCCAGGGCAAGGGTCGATCCCCATGAGACGCCGTTGAGGAGCCAGGCCTCGATGCCTAATTCCTCGCGGAGTTTTTCTATGTCTTCGATGAGATGCGCCGTGGTGTTGGCTTCCAGGGAGGTCTCGGGGTCCGACGCGTGTGGGGTGGATCGCCCACAGCCACGTTGCTCGAACCCTATGACGCGGGTCCTACTCAGATCGAAGCGACGACGGTACCCGCTCGCCCCGAGCGTGCCACCGGGCCCTCCGTGCAGGTAGAGCGCGGGCACGCCTTCGGGTGAGCCCCACTCCTCCCAGTAGATGCGTTGCCCGTCGCTAACGTGAAGCATGCCTTGCTCGCGTGGAATCTCGCCCATGGTGTTCGCACTGCCTTCGTTCGTCGGTAATCGCCATTCGTCGCCCTGTTTAGTAGATCAGTTGCGTCTGCGCTCTGCTTGGTTGACGCACCGGACGGGGCATTCAGGCTGCGCAATTCTTCATCATTTGCGGTGCGCTGGCCGCCTTGGAGCGGGTTGACTCGGGCGAGATGCTTCTGGCCTTTTCGTACCTCAGGGGCAGGGACGTGAGGGCGTGGATTCAGGTCAGTGCGACGACGAGCAGTGCAACGCCCGTTAGGAGGTTGCCACTGACCGCTCCCACGCGGCGCGGACCGCACCGAGCACGGCCTCGAAGGTGGCACCGCTCTGGCCCTGCACGGTTGCGACGAACTGGCTAGCGGCCTCGGTGAGGTCGGCGCTCAGCACCTGGCCCTCGCGCACCCGCGTGCCGCTCGCCCGGTTGAGCTCGATGAGGCCGTCAGCCTCGAGCGCGGCGTAGGCGCGCCCGACTGTGCCCGGCGCGATCCGAAGGTCACCCGCAAGCTGGCGGATCGAGGGCAGCCTGTGGCCGCCGGGCAGATCGCCGCCGCGGATGAGGTCTGCCAGCTGCTCCCTGACCTGCTCGAACGGCGGCACCGGGGCGGCGGAGTCGATGGTGATCACGCAGGGCTCCCAACCTGGGACTCGGAGCGGATAACGCGCTTGGGGAGAGCGAACGCTCGGAGTGCGGCAAGCGTCAGCGCGACGACGCTGAGCAGGAGAGACACGATGCCGAGCAGTGTCAGGCCCGTTGCGAGCACCTGCCAGCTGGCCGCGGTGCCCGGCTGGAGGCGGGCTACCCCCATCGTTGT
The DNA here is from genome assembly GCF_000834055.1 of Leucobacter komagatae. GTDB lineage: Bacteria > Actinomycetota > Actinomycetes > Actinomycetales > Microbacteriaceae > Leucobacter > Leucobacter komagatae_A. Next base: position 73,568 of record NZ_JXSQ01000006.1, on the reverse strand, counting down.
GCCCGCAAACAGCGCTGCGCCTCCGAGCTGGAGGCAGACCGCGGCTGTCGCGAGGCCGACGATGATCTCTGCTGAGCGGGCCCGCCACATGGCGTCGAGCCCTTCGAGCGCCTCTCCAGGGAAGGACGCCGTCGTCGCGATACGTCGCAGCGCTGCCCACACTGCGACGGCCAAGAGGACGGTCCCGATGAGAAGCGGCACCGCGTAGAACCAGCCGGGATATGGGGTCGCGGTTGAGCTGGAGAGCGGGGCTGTGAACGTGATCGCCCGGAAGCGTCCGAGCTCGTCGGGGGAGGAGGTCGCCCCCGTGAAGACCAGCAGCGCGATCAGCAGAACGATCGCCGCGCCGAGCACCGCGAGTGCGGCCCTGGGGGCCACGTTCCACGGAGTGCGCCGGGTCAGCGGGGCCGCGTAGCGCGTCTCGGCGCCGTCGTCCCTGAGCGGCGGTATCGCCGCGTAGAGGGTGAGTCCGCCGATGCAGGCGAGGGCCGGGGCGAGCGCGGCACCAACGCCGAGCCACTGCGGCACGAGCTGCGCGGTGGCGATCCCGATCGCGAGGAGCCCGAGGGCGAGCGCGATTGCCGCAAGCGAGCGGCGCCGTGCCGCCCGGAATGCGAGCTGCGCTCTGGCATCAATCCGTAACGGGTCGTGGCGTTTCGCGGTTCCCCACGCGAGACCAACAACCAGCACGGCCACGACGCCGTACAGCACCACAGCAATTCCTGCCAAGCCAACCACCTCCTGTATCAACTCGATAGTACACCAGGTGTGTCAATTGGGTGGTACACGATCTTGCTATCGAGGGGGGCTGCGGTTTTCCGGGAAAGCCCGGGCCTGCCGGCGCATCGGTCACTCGGGCTGATCTCTGCGTGCACGATCACTCACGCGTGGTCAGCAACCGCCCCAGTGGCCAAGGCGGCCCATGCGAGGGCGATGCCAACGGCCGCAGGTGGGTACGTATGCTACGAACTTGCGACACCGTCCAACAGGTTCCCGATGAGTGCGTCGCCAAACGCTGCGGTCACCGGCTCGTCTGGCACGAGGAGCCGGTTGTAGACCGCGCCCCAGAGCTGGTCGACAATAACCTGCACGTCGACGTTGGGGCGGATCTGTCCCGCATCCTGCGCGGCGCGGAGGCGGGCGGCAGCCAGCTGTCGCCGCGCGGACGAGTACAGGCGCCTGTATTCGGTTGCCAGATCCTGGTCGATCTGCGACTGGCCGATCAATTCGCTGAGGAGGCGTCCCGCAGGTGTCGTGGTCATCAGCTCGATGAAGTGGTGCAGCTGAGTTGTGAGATCGGCGCGGATGTCACCTGTATCGGGGAAAGCGAGGGCATCCTCCACCGCGTGGAAGTAGCCGTCGAGGGCGAGCACGCCGACCGATGGCCACCACTTGTAGAGGGTCGCCTTGCTCACGCCGGATTCGCGCGCGATGCGTTCGAAGGTGAGGTCGGCGAGGCCCTCCTGCAGCAGGATGCCGCCCACGGTTCGCAGCACGTCGGCGCGCACCTCGTCGGCGGGGCGCCGCCCGCGCCCGCGGCGCGGGGCGACGGCTTCGGGAGAGACGGGCGTCTCTGGCATGGGTGCTCCTATCGCTTGCAGAATTGCCGAAGTGGGTTGCTGCGTCTGCGTCTCAGGCCATGCCGCCGTTCGTGAACACGATCTGGCCGTTGACCCAGCGCCCCGGGCCCGCGAGGAAAGCGGTGGCCTCTGCAATGTCGTCGGGCTGCCCGAGGCGCTCGAGTGGTGGAACCTTTGCCAAATGCTCGATGGTCGCCTCGTCCTTACCTTCAAGAAACAGCGATGTCGCGGTGGGGCCAGGGGCGACAGCGTTGACGGTGATGTCTTTACCGCGCAGCTCGCGTGCCAGGATCATCGTCATTGCTTCGACCGCACCCTTGCTCGCTGCATAGGCGCCGTATGTTGGCATTTGCGTTCGGGTGACCGAGGTCGAGAAGTTGATGATGGCGCCACCGGGGCGGACCCGATTCGCCGCGAGCTGGGAGACGACGAAGGTGCCGCGGATGTTGGTGCGGTGCATGCGGTCGAGGGTGTCCAGATTGAGCGTCGTGATGGGTGACAGTGCCATGATGCCAGCGGTGTTGATGACAACATCGATGCCGCCGAAGGCTGCCTCCGCCTCATCGAATGCGGTTTCCATGGCGTGCTCGTCGGCGACGTCTCCGCCGACCGCGATGGCCTTGCCGCCAGCCTCGACGATCTTTGCGCTGACCGCGTCGGCCTGTGCTTTGTTGCTCGCGTAGTGCACGGCGACAAAGTAGCCCTCCGCAGCGAGACGCTCAACGACAGCCTGTCCGATCCCGCCGCTTCCGCCCGTAACGAGGGCGACGCGTCCGGTGGTGGATGTGGTGCTCATGGGAGCCCCTCTCAAATCAATAATGAACGATGCGTTCATATAATCATGAAATGAACGCTGTGTCTATATTTTTCTCGAATCTCGCCAATCCGACTGGCGTTACTCCGCAATGGCATCCGCGAGCTCACCCGCACGCAGTCTCTGTGGTCGGGGTGAAATAGGAACGGATTGCAACGGAACACTGGTGAATGTTCTACGTGTAAACATATGATTTCCCAAGAAGCTTCAATCAAGCCGCGCCTGCGCCTCGATTGCCCATGTTTAGACAGCTCTCGGAGGTATTGTCGTGGCTCCCACGCACCAGGTCACTCGACGGGTACGCGCTACCGCGCTCGGCGGGGCTCTTCTCGCGGCGTTCTGCCTCGCGCAGCTATCAGCTCCCGCGTCGGCCGCGCCGTTCAAGCTGGATGCACCGGGGGAGAGCGGCATCGAAGTTGTGGATCCAGAACTCGGGGAGCCAGTACTTGCTCCCCAAATTCCGCTCGACGTGCGGATCCCGATCCTCAACGTCGCTGGCGACCCCGCGAGCGGAGAGCGTGAGGCGGGATCGGTGATGCCCTGGACAGTGGCGCTCAGCGCTGACGGTCGATACGCCTACGTCGACAACGCAGACTACTCGCTGAACCCGGGGGAGCTGTGGATCTTCGACCTCGATGCCCGACTCCACATCAAGACCCTCGCGGTGGGTAATACCACCGGGGGGGTGTCGACCGTTCGCGCGGCCACTTCAGCGAACGTTGTCGCGGTGCGGGCCCAAAACACCGTGTACGTAATCGATACGGCGTCTAACGAGATTCGCGACCAGTGGGACGTCCCCGCAGGCTCGGGCTACCGCGAGGCGATCAGCCCTGATGGCCAGTACTTCTTCATGGTTTCCTCGCTCGGGGCCGTCTCCAAGCTGAACCTCGGCACTGGGGCGATCGACGTCACACGGGACATCGTGATCTCTTCAGTTGGCTCCGTCGAGGTCACCCCTGACGGCTCGGCTTTGGCCATCGGTGCGGGCAGCCAAGCCAGCGCGACGTACCGGCTGCTCTCGGCCGACACGCTCGACGATCTTGGCCCGGTGCATTCGACTCCAGCTGTTTGGCAGTACGACCGCATGGCCTTCGACGCTGCAGGGGGCACGCTCTTCCAGACAGCCTTCACCGACACTCTCAGTAAGCTCGACCCGGCAACTGGCGAGACCATCCAGGCAATCAGTGTCGGCAACAGGATGAGTGGTGTCGCCCCGACTCCGCAACAAGACCGGGCCTGGGGAACCTCCCTGGATTTCAGCATGGTTATGGTTGCCGACTTCGCGGCGGGCAAGCGCTCAGAAAGCTTCCGCTCCACACCGGGTGGGGCAGTCTCACTCGAGCAGCGACCGAACGGTGAACTGGTCGCGCCCAACGGTGCGAGGGGCAAGCGCGGGCCCGACTCGAGCATCAGCGTGTTCCTCACGCCGGCGATCACCGAGCAGCCAACGGACGTCACCGTCAGCGAGGTCGGGGAGCTCGTCGACTTCTCGGTAGGTGCGCGCGGCATCAAAGCCGACAAGAGCAGCAGCTTCACCTGGCAGCGTTCGCTCGACGGCGGAGCGAGCTGGGAAGCTATCGATGAGCACGGGCTCAGCCTCGAGTTGCCGGCGAACAGGGAGACGGTAGCCGCGCAGTACCGCTTCAGCTACAACGACGATTTTTGGGGCGAGAGCGATGCGAGCGATCCCGTTCGGATCATCGCCCCAATGCCCGCAATTCTCGAACCCGTGACCGAGGTGTCCACCTCTGCGGGCACGGCACTGTCACCCCTCACGTTCACTGCCCGAGCACAAGATGACCACTCATGGAGCGCAGCGGGCCTGCCCGCTGGTCTCACCATTGACGCCGCGACGGGCGAGTTGAGCGGCACCCCGCAGAAGCCAGGGGTATATCGCGTGCTGGTCACTGTTTCTGACGGCTTCGGCGACGACACGGTCGAGCTCGTCCTCACCGTTACCGACCCAGGCACTGGCCCAGGCACCGATCCCGGTACTGACCCTGGCACCGATCCTGGCACCGATCCAGGCACCGATCCCGGCTCCGATCCCGGTAGCGATCCCGGAACATCCCCAGCGGATGGGGGCCTCGCCAACTCGGGCGGTAACGGGATGCTCGGGGCCGGGCTGCTGACGGCCGCGTTGCTGCTCGCCGGAACGGGCGCACTCATGCGCCGTCGCCGCGCGTAGGCTCCACCGCGCCACCCTCCGCCCACCCTCCGCCCAGCCCCGCATGTGGCAGGGCGGAGGGTGGCGAACCGCCTCGCAATGATAGATTGGGGTGATGATGAATCGGGCCAGTGGGGCGGTGTTCGCCCCGAGAGAGTGGGCGATACCCCACCCAGGCACGAACGGGTATGTCTCCTCGTGGGGAGCGATGCTCTCCGGCACCACCCCGACACCAGCAGCGATGTAGCCTCGACCACCTCGCAGCAACTCCTCCGCGCGCCACGATCTGCGCGCCCGTGATCGTTCCTGCCCTGGTCGGGATGCCCCTCGCACGCACACCAGCTGGAGATCCCATTGCATTCATCGACCCCCCAGTCCACATTCCCGCGCTACGGCGCCTTCACTGAAGCTCGCCGCATCGCCGCCCTGCTGCGGAAGGAAACCGTCGGCGGCATCCTCCTCGTGATCGCTGCGCTCGCCGCCGTTGTCTGGGCAAACTCCCCAGCAGCGGCCAGCTACTTCGCACTGCGTGATTTCACGATCGGATACGAGCCCTGGCACCTGCGGCTCTCCCTCGGCGCCTGGGCAGCTGATGGTCTGCTCGCGATCTTCTTCTTCCTCGTCGGGCTCGAGCTCAAGCGAGAATTCATCGCGGGAGACCTGAAAAAGTTCCGTACCGCGATTGTGCCGATCTCAGCCGCGGCGGGTGGGGTCGCCGTGCCAGCGCTCGTGTACTTCCTCATCGTCTCCCAGCACGCGGACTTGCGAGACGGGTGGGCGATCCCCACCGCGACCGATATCGCCTTTGCCGTCGCGGTCCTCGCGATCATCGGCTCGCACTTGCCGCCGGCCCTGCGCATCTTCCTGCTCACCCTCGCCGTCGTCGACGATCTCCTCGCGATCAGCATCATCGCCGTGTTCTACACCGACCACATTGAGGTGCTGCCACTGGTGCTGTCGCTCGCGGTCATCGCGCTCTACGGGCTCATTGCGCAGCGCTACCGCCGCTTCTTTGGCACCCACGCGTTCGCGGCCTGGCTCGTTTTGCTCCCCATCGGTGTCGGCGCGTGGGCGCTCATGCACGCATCGGGCGTGCACGCAACGATCGCGGGCGTGCTCCTCGGATTCACGATCCCGGTGCTGCATCGACGTGGGGACCGCGATGCGCAGTCCGATCGCCCGGGGCTCGCAGAAGAGTTCGAGCACCGCTTCCGCCCGCTCTCCGCGGGCTTCGCGGTGCCCGTGTTCGCGTTCTTCGCAGCCGGAGTTTCAGTGGGCGGCGTTGACGGGATCCGCGACGCAGTTGCGCACCCGCTGACACTCGCGATCGTTGCCGCGCTCGTGTTGGGTAAGCCCGTTGGCATCATCCTGACGACGTGGGTGACGACGAAGCTCTTGCGCACCAAACTCGACCCCAGCCTGCGGTGGATCGACATGATCGGTGTCGGGCTGCTCGCGGGCATCGGCTTCACCGTCTCGCTCCTCGTCGCGGAACTCAGCTTTGAGGCGGGAACAGCGGAGGCCGACACCGCCAAGGTTGCGATCCTCGCTGCCTCAATCATTGCCGCTGTGCTTGCCGCGGTGCTGCTGTCGACGCGCAACCGCCAATACCGGCGGATCGCGCTCCGTGATGCGGTCGACGCGGACGAGGACGGCATCCCCGACGTCTACCAGCGAGGCGACGGCGCTGGCGTCGGCGGCCCAGCCAACAGCGCTGGCTCCTGAAGTTCCGCGCGCAACGTCGTGCGGCACGAGGCGCCCAGCAGCGTGAACGCTCACGCCGCTGGGCGCCCGGAGCTCCGCTCGGTTTCCTCCCTGCCGCCCAGCGGTAGGCTGGACCTGCTTGACCGTCGGAGTTGCCGGGCAACGGTGCCGGCTGTTGAGCAATCACACATGAGAACGGCATTTCCATTGGGTGCCGAGTAATTGCACGCAGGTGCAGACAGGAAACTGATATCCATGGCGAAGTATCGAGTACAAAACCCCGCAACGGGTGAGATCATCGAGAGCTTCGAATCCGCGACCGACGCGCAGGTTGAGGAACACCTCGCCAGCTCGGACGCCGCCTTCCGCGAGTGGCGCGAGCGCAGCGTGCAGGAGCGCGCAGCTGTCGTTAAGCGGGTTGCTGAGATCTTCGCGGAGCGCCGCGAGGAACTCGCAGAGATCATCGCCGTCGAGATGGGCAAGTCGATTGCCGAGAGTCTCGACGAGGTCGATTTCGCAACCGACATCATCGAGTACTACGCGGTGTACGGCCCGGGCCTCATCACCGACTACGAGATCCCGAGCACGATCCCGGGCAAAGCCGTCATGGAGCACCTCCCGGTCGGCGTGCTGCTCGGCGTCATGCCGTGGAACTTCCCGTACTACCAGGTCGCCCGCTTCGCCGCGCCGAACCTTGTGCTCGGCAACACGATCCTGCTCAAGCACGCGGACATCTGCGCGAAGTCGAACCTCGCGATCCAGGAGATCATGGAGCAGGCAGGCGTGCCCGTCGGCGGCTACCAGGCCGTGTTCACCTCGCACGATCAGATCGCCACGATGATCGCCGACCCCCGTGTGCAGGGCGTCTCGCTCACCGGCTCCGAGCGTGCGGGCGCCATCATCGGCGCGCAGGCAGGCAGCCACCTGAAGAAGGCCGTGCTCGAGCTCGGCGGCATCGACCCGATGGTAGTGCTCGACAGCGACAACGTCGCCGAGATCGCGAAGACCGCGTGGGAGTTCCGGGTCTACAACGGCGGCCAGGTCTGCAACTCGAACAAGCGGATGATCGTCATGGCAGACATCTATGACGAGTTCGTCGCCGAGCTCAAGAAGCTCGCCACGGGCCTCGTGCCTGGCGACCAGCTCAACCTCGGCGAGGGCGAGTTCGCTCCGCTCTCGACGCGGGCCGCGGCCGAGACCGTGAACGCGCAGGTGCAGCGCGCGGTCGAAGAGGGCGCGACGCTCGAGGTCGGCGGCGTGCTCTCCGACGGGCCGGGCGCGCACTACTCGCCAGCCGTGCTCACAGGCGTGCCCCGCGACTCGGCGTCGTACCAGGAGGAGATCTTCGGACCCGTCGCAACCGTGTACAAGGTGCACAGCGACGAGGAGGCGCTCGAGCTCGCGAACGACTGCGCGCTCGGCCTCGGCGGATCCGTGTTCTCGACTGATGAAGCACGTGCGGCCCGCGTCGCCTCGAAGCTCGAGGTCGGTATGGCGCACGTGAACATCATCGCGGCTGAGGCCGCAGAGATCCCGTTCGGTGGTGTGAAGCGTTCGGGCTTCGGCCGCGAGATGGGCCCCGTCGGCATCGGAGAGTTCGCGAACAAGCGACTCTACTTCGTGTCGGCGTAGCGGGCGCGGTTCAGCACTGAGTGGCGGCGCGGGCTTCGGCCCGTGCCGCCACTTTGTGTTCAGTGGGATCCGGCAGTCAGGCTGACTCCGATCGGTTAGCTCTCGCGGGTATCAGCTGGCCGACGTGCCGCCGCCATGGCCATGCCCTTCCGCTTAGCAAGCGACAGCGCGACCCACCCCAGACCGGCTCCGATGAGTGCGCCGATCGAGTTTGCGAGCCAGTCGCCCGTCGAACAGCTCCGCCCGAGGATGGGCAGGACAGCCTGCGTCGCCTCGATGAGCGCGGAAGCGCCGATCGCGACGCCCCCGGCGACGGCGGGGCGGCGGCTCAGCAGCGCCCCAAGATAGGCAAGCGGCACAAAGAGCACGACGTTCGCGAATGGTTCGACGGCCCGCGGGAACGGGAGGGCCCACTCGACGACGCATCTCACGGTGAGCTCACGGCCCGTCGGGATGAAGACGAGCGCGAGAACGGCGACTGTTGCCGCAACACCGAGCGCACCCGTGAGGCGGCGTCTCGGGAGGAGCCACTGCCCAAGGAAGGGGCTCACAACGACGAAGCCCAGCAGCGAGAGCGGCGTGATCCAGGGATAGTGGACGAGGAATGTTGCGAGCAATGCTTAGCCTTCGGGTTGAAACTACGGCTTTCTTGCGCCGTCCAGGTGTCTGACTGGCGCAGGTCTTTCGGAAGCGTAGCAGGGGAGCGCTGCGCGATCGCCGCCATCCCCTCAGTTCGACGACTCCGCTATGGGTGAGCGCATCGCATAGCCGCTGGGCCAGTTTCCAAGGCAGAGTTGCAGCGGTGCGATCCCGGCGCGCCCGGCCCGCACCCCACACCCCGCTATCCTTGATCGGTGACAAGTTCGAGAGCAGAGACCGCGTATCAGCGTGCGGTGGCAGCGTTCAAGAACCCGACGCTCGATCTGCTGCACGGCCGGTACGCGCCCTTCGTGGTGTCGGTGCTGTCGGTGATGTTCTCCGCGGAGCGGGCGAGCGTGCCGATCTCCGACGCGCACGTCGAGGTGGGTACCTTCGTCGAGGAGCTGCGAGCCGCTGGCTACGACCGCGATGACCGGAGACTGCCGAACGGCTCTGGCCGTGACATTTGCCGGTACTGGGCGCGCGTCGGCTGGCTCGTGCCGCAGATCAACGACGGTGTCGAGCTGTACAAGCTGTCGGCACAGGCCGTCGGGGCGCTCGAAGTAGCCGGTCGCGCCGGCGGTGGCCGGGCGAAGGTGTCGCGCTCCCGTGTGCGGACGCTCCTCGAATCGGTGGAGCAGCTCACGCAGAGCGCCGAGACCGACCCTCAGATCAGGCTCGCGCGGCTCCGTGAAGAGCGGGCTACGCTCGACGCTGAGATCGCGATGATCGAAGCGATCGAGGCTGAAGAGGGCGAGCTCGACCCTATCGACGACGATCAGTTGCTCGAGGATACCGAGAACGTGCTGCACCTCTCGCGAGAGCTGCCGGCGGACTTCGTGCGCGTCGCAGAGTCGATCAACGCGATGCAGCGCGACGTCTTGGCCCAGCTGCGCCGCGACGAGCGCCCGGCAGGCGAGGTGCTCCGCGAGTACCTGCACCGCGGCGAGCACGTCATGGAGGCAACGCCGGAGGGGCGCGCCTTCGCGGGCGCGCTGCAGCTCATTGGCGATCCCGAACACATCGACCACCTCACCGAGCAGCTGCAGAACCTCCTCGGCAAGCCCTTCACCCGCCACATGAGCGCGGAACAGCGAAACGACCTGCGGGCGATCGCGAAGCGCGTCGAGCAGGGCGTCGAAGAGGTGCTCAGCGCGCAGCGCCGCGCCTCACACGTCATCACGACCCAGGTGCGCACGCACGACCCGATCCGCGACCGCGAGGTCGATCACCTGCTGCGCAGCGTCATGGCTGGCCTGCAGGCGTGGGTGCCTGAGTCGAAGGCGGGTGATCGCATCGATCCGCTGCGGAGCCTCCCCACCGCAGGCATCGGCCACCTCAGGCAGACCGTGAGCGATCCGCGGCCACCGAACGTGCCAGCCCCGCTGCGCGACGCGACTGACGCCGTCGAGCGCGCTGAGTTCGTCGACGCTGATACGCGGGCCTGGGGCGGCCCGAATTACACGGAGCTTGAGGACTACGTCGCGGGCATCGAGGGCGACCAGTTCGACCTTGCGGCAGCATTCGCGGCAATCGACAGCGACGCGAACCGCCGCCCGGCCGACCTGCTCGGCCTCCTCGAAATCGCACACCGCAACGGCCTCACCGAAAGCGGCGAGGTCTCTGTCGTTGACGCCATGCGCCCCGACGGAACCACCCGCCAGTTCGCCTTCGGCGCGGTGACCGCGCGCACACTGAAAGATGACACGCATGACTGAACAACCTGAACCGAACGGCGCCCCGTTTGTCGCGCCCGTCGCGATGGAGAACGACCCCGAGGAGTACTTCGCGGGGGATCGCGGCGTGCTCGAACCTGCCGTGCGCCGGGTGCTGGTGCGCCTGCTGCAGCGCCGCGTCATCTTCGCGGACAAGCACAGCGACGAGTGGGCGGTGCTGCTCGAAAACCAGCAGGTCATCGAGTCGCGATTGCACGATCTGTTCGTGCGGCTCATCGTCGACCCCGAGCGCGGTGTCGCCTACAAGCAGCAGGTGCGCTCCGAGGAGCTTGAGGTGCCGGTGCTGCTCCGCGACGAGTCGTACAACCGGGCTGAGACGCTCGTGCTCGTGTACCTCCGCACCGTCTACCAGCGGGAGTCGACGGCTGGGGAGCTCGCGGTGCGGATCGACGTCGAAGAGATCGAGCAGACCGTGCTCAGCTACTTCAACGAGCAGGAGGGGAGTCCAGCTGCCAGGCAGAAGACCGTGCGCAGCGCGCTTGGGCGCCTCCGCCAGGAGGGCATCGTCGAAGAGGAAACCGAGGGGCGCTTCACGATCACCCCGCTCGTCGAGGTCGTGCTGAGCGCCGAGCGGCTGCGCGAACTGCAGGGCTGGCTGCGTGAGCAGACGGCGCCCATGGCGGTTCCCGCGCAACCGGTAGCGGATCTTGCTGCCGACAACACCGACTCCACCGACATCACTGAACTGGATCACGAGGGCGCATCAGTATGACCATGCTCGACACACTGTTTGGGCTGATCCCGGCCGCTTCGCGCGGGCAGCAGTGGATCGCCGACGAGTTGCAGCTCGTGAACTGGGGCGGCTACGACGGCGCGCACCGCGTGAAGTTCTCGCCGAACGCGACGCTGTTCTGCGGCGGATCTGGGTCAGGCAAATCAACCCTCATGGACGCCTACATCGCGCTCATGATGCCGCACACGACCCCCTTCAACGGCGCCTCGAACGGCGGCGTCTCTGGCCGGTCGCGCGGCGAGGAACAGCGCAACATCCTCTCGTACGGCCGCGGCAAGCTCGACGAGTCCCGCACCGACGAGGGAACCCGCGTGCGCGTGCTCCGCGGCGACGGCGAGGACACGTGGACCGCGATCGCGATGACCTGGACGGACCACGACGGCTCGCAGTTCACCGCGGTGCGAGCCTGGTACATCCCGGCGAACGCACGCATCATCGAAGACACGGTGCGCGTGCGCGCGACCTGCGACGGACCGCTCGACTTGGGCGCGCTCGAGGCCGCTGCCGGCCAGCGCCTGAGCGACTCAGCGGTGAAGGCCGCCGGCCTGGAAACGTTCTCGACCGACCGGGAGTTCTCGGCGAAGATCCACGCCGTGCTCGGCATTGGCGCCGCCGGCGCCGGCTCGAAGGCGATGAGCCTGCTCGCGCGCATCCAGGCCGGCCAGCAGATCACCACCGTCGACGAGCTGTACAAGCGGATGGTGCTTGAGGAGCCGGACACCCTCGGCACGGCAGACGCCGTCGTCGCGCACTTCGACGAGCTCGAAGACACCCGCCTGCGCATGGTCACCGCACAGCGGCAGGTGCGCGCGCTGAGCCCGATCCGCGACATGCGCGGCAGGATCACCGCTGCCGCCGACCAGCTGCGCCTCATCGACGAGATCGGGCGCTTCTCGGACCCCGCGTCGCTCTCCGCGCTCTGGCGGAACACCCGCAGGCTGTCGCTGCTGCGCGACGTCGAAGCCGAGCTGCAGCACGAGAAGGCAAGCGCCGACATCGAGGTGCGCACGCAGCAGGCGCTCGCCTCGGGCGTTGAGGCCGAGCGCGACGGGCTCATCGAGGTGCTGCGCAACTCTGGCGGCGACCGCATCGAGCGCGCAGAGCGCGACCTTTCCCTCGTCGAGAAGCGGCTGGAGACGGTGCGGGAGGCACGCCGCCGCTTCGACGCGGCAGCCGAAGAGCTTGGCGAAGACGTGTCGACCGAGAAGGCGTTCCGCGCCCTCGTCGCCCGCGCCCAGAAGGCGCTCGCCGACCCAAAGGTGAAGGCGAGCGTGCGCGACGGCTACGCCGACGCGCGCGGTGCGACGAATGCGCTCCGCGCCCGCGTGGCCGAGCTCACCGCCGAACGCGGCCGGGCTGCAGGGCTGCGCGGCAACATTCCGAGCCACCTGCACGAGGCCCGCGAGGTGCTCGCCCGCGCCGCGGGCCTGACCCCCGAGGAGCTGCCGTTCGTCGGCGAGCTCGTCGAGGTGCGCACCGAGTTCGAGCCGTGGCGTGAGGCGTTCAACCTCGCCCTCGGCGGCTTCGCGACGACGCTGCTCATCGACGACGGGCTGCTGCCCGTGTTCCGTGCCGCAATCAACGAGCTGCGTATCCCGACCCGTCTCCGCTACGAGGGCGTGCCAACCGGGCTGCGCCGCACCGCCCGCCTCGACCCAGCCGGTCTTCCCGGCCGGCTCGACGTGCGCGATACCCCGTTCACCGGGTGGCTCGAGGGCAGGCTCGCTGACCGCTTCGGTTTCGCCTGCATCGACGACGCGGCGACGCTCTCGCAGCACGCCATGGCGATCACGATCTCCGGGCAGATGTCGCAGGGCGCCCGCGGCGCACACGGCGGTCACGGCAGGCAGAACGTGCTCGGCTTTTCGAACCAGCTCCGGCTCGCGGATCTCACCGAGCAGCTCACGAGCCTCGAGGCGCAGATCCTCGCAGCAGAGCGTGCCGAGCGAGAGGCCGCCTCTGGCCTCGACGCGCTCGACGCGAAGCACGCGGCGTACCTGAAAATCAGCGAGCTCACGTGGGAGCAGATCGACGTTGCGAGCCTCGAGGCCGAGCGCGACAACTGGGAGCGGATCGTCGGCGAGCTCGTCACGGGCAGCCCCGAGATCGAGTCGTTGAACGCGCAGATCGCGGAACTCAAGCTCAAGCACGAGGGGCTGCAGAAGCTCGTCGGCCGTGCCGAGGAGCAGCAGGAGCGCATCGCCGCCCGGTGGGCGGACGTCACCGACGAGGTCGACACGGCCCAGCAGGCGATTGATGACGCGGAAGACGCTGACCGTGAGCTCACCGCGGCGCAGGCCGCGTACCTCGATGAGCGCTTCAGTGCGCCTGAGACCGCGCGCGAGCGGACCAAGGGCGAGACACTCGCCAGCTTCGACGCGGCGTTCCTGAGCGCCTCGAAGCTCCTCGCCGACGACCAGGCGACCGCGCAGGACACCCTCGAGGAGCAGCGCGATCACCTCAAGCGCGCACTCGAGAGCTTCCTCGAGAGCTGGCCGAACCCGAACCTCCGCGCCGACCCAGACTCGTCGCTGAAGGACTTCGAGCGGATCCTCGAAGAACTCGAGACGAGCGGTCTGCACGAGCTCGAAACCGAGTGGAAGCACAGCCTGCTCAAGCTTTCGGGCAACGACCTCACGAACCTCGACTCGACGCTCAGCCGGGCGCTGCGCGAGATCAAGGAACGCATCGAGCCGATCAACGCGATCATGCGCGATCTGCCGTTCTACGACGACGAGCACCGGCTGCAGATCACCCCGCGTGAGAACCAGTCGGAGGCGCGGCGACGCTTCCGGGCCGAACTGCGCGAGGTCCGCTCGCTCATCGGCTCGGCGGAGAGCGACACTGAGCGCGAGCAGGCATACGAGCGGATGAAGAAGTTCATCGGCCGGATCCGCCGCTCAGCCCCCGACTTCGCCGAGCTCGTCGACGTGCGCAACCACGTGCGCGTGAGCGCGGAGAAGGTGCACGCCGAGACCGGGCAGCACGCCGCGCTCTACGACCACATCGGCGAGAAGTCCGGTGGCGAGTCGCAGGAGCTCATCGCGTTCATCGTCGGTGCAGCGCTGCGGTACCAGCTCGGCGACGCGGGCTCTGAGCGCCCGCGCTACGCGCCCGTGTTCCTCGACGAAGCCCTCATCAAGGCCGACGCGCACTTCACGAAGCGCGCGATCGGTGCGTGGCGTGGTCTCGGCTTCCAGCTCGTCATCGGCGCACCGAACGACAAGTACAGTGCGATTGAGCCGCACGTCGACGTGGAGTACGACATCCTCAAGGACACGAGCGGCCGGTCATGGGCGAAGCCAAAGGTGGGGCTGGGCGGCACGGCAGCGTAGCCACGCGGGCTTGGGCCGGGCTCGCCACCTCGGGCGAGGGCTTCGGTGACGTCGAGGAGCTGAAACGATACCGGGCTCAAGCCGCCGTGCGCCAACGACGCATGCAGTAGCACTTTCAACAGCCCCTGCGGCCCTGCGGTCCGGCGACTCGGCGATCCGGCGACGCTAGGGCGTCGAATCGGCTACCGGCCCGCCAGCCGAGATCCCGGACAGCCAGATGGTTGCGAGCGTTCGGCTCGCCTCCGCGAGCGGCTGTGCCGCGATGTCCGGGTCACGCAGCACGAAGCGTTGGAAGGCGTAGAACTCGGTCATACTGCCGAGCATTTCCGCGGCCAGGTTGAGGTTGACGTCGGAGCGGATGCGCGACGCCAGAGAGGCGCGGGAGAGCGCTCCGCTGATGCGTGAGTAGAAGGCGCGGCGCGAGGCCGTCCAGATCTCGGCGATCTCCGTGTCCGACTGTGCGAGCTCGACGAGGACGCCGAAGAGGGCGCGGTGTCGCTCGTAGAAGTCGAAGTACTTCTGGGTGGACTCCGTGACCGAATCCACGAGGTTGTCCGCGTCGAGCGGCACGCGGATGAACTCGAAGATCTCGACGGTCAGGTCGCGCAGCAGCTCGAGGGTGAGCTCGTGTCGGTCGGTGAAGTACCGGTAGAACGCACCGGTTGTGAGGCCGGCCCGCCCAGCAATGTCGGCGACGCGCACGTTCGCATAGCCGCGCTCGGCGAAGAGCGATTCGGCGGCAGCCATGATGCGTGCGCGAGTGTCGCGGCCCTTCGGTGTTGCTGGGCGCGCGGCGGGCGCCGCGGCGACTGTGGTTGCGTCGGTCTGCCCCTCGGCGCGTGGCTGCGTCACCCTGATTCGACCCCTCTCGCCGGTGCGCACAGTGCGCGTGGCTACGGCTCAGCGTAACCAACCGGTGGGGAATGGGCGCGTCAGCCCCGCGGAAATCATAAAAGTGACGTCACCTTTACTTTTGTGTAGTGTGGGTCGCGTAACGCAGGGGTTACTCGACAGGAGCACGCCATGGAACACAAGAAATCACTCATTCTGGACGCTGCCGAGCAGGACTTCTGCCTGTACGACTGGCTCGACGTTGAATCGCTGAGCCGCTACGAGCGCTTTGCCGACCACAACCGCGACACCTTCGAAGGCCTCACCGGCCTCGCGCGCGAACTCGCCGAGGAGTACTTCGAGCCGCACAGCCGCAAGGCCGATCTCAACGAGCCGAAGCTCGTCGACGGCAAAGTCGAGCTCATCCCGGAGGTCGCGGTCGCGCTTGACGCCTTCGCCGAGGCCGGGTTCATGGGGGCGACGATGGACGCAGAGCATCGCGGGTTTCAGGTGCCAAGCGTCGTCTACCGAGCGGCATTCATGTGGTTTCAGGCCGCGAACGTTGGCACCGTCTCGTACCCGCTGCTCACGACCGCGGCCGCGAACCTCATCAGGGAGCACGCCTCCGCCGAGCTCGCCGCGAAGTTCCTCCCGCCCATGCTCGAGGGTAGATGGTTCGGCACCATGAACCTCTCCGAGCCAGACGTCGGTTCCTCGCTGGGGGATCTCACAACGAGCGCGACCGAAGCGCCCGACGGCACGTACCGCGTTCGCGGCGACAAGATGTGGATCTCGGCTGGCGATCACGAGCTTTCCGAGAACATCGTGCACCTGGTGCTCGCGCGCACTGGCGGGCCGGGGGTGAAAGGACTGTCGCTCTTCATCGTGCCCAAGTGGCTCGGTGAACCGGGGGCGCTGACCGAGCGCAACGATGTTGCGCTCGTCGGCATCAACCACAAGATGGGCTACCGCGGCACCGTGAACACGGCGCTCGCATACGGGTCTGGTCACTTCCCCGGTGGGGATGGGGCTGGCGCGGTCGGATACCTCATCGGCGAGGCTGGCCGCGGGCTCCACTACATGTTCCTCATGATGAACGAGGCGCGGATCGGCGTCGGCGCGTCAGCGGTTGCGCTCGGCATGACCGGCTTTCTCCACGCCAGCGAATACGCCCGCGGCCGGGTGCAGGGCAGGGAGCTCGGGTCGAAGGATCCGGCGAACCCGCCCGTGCCGATCATCCGGCACCCCGACGTTCGACGCATGCTTATGCTTGCGAAGGCATACGCGCAAGGCGGCACGGCGCTCATCCTGTATGCGGGCAAGCTCCTCGACGAGAGCGAGGCGGAAAACGACAGTGCCGAGCGCGCATCGCTCAAGCTGCTGCTCGAGGTGCTCACCCCGATCGCGAAGAGCTGGTCCTCGCAGTGGGGAGTCGCGGCGAACGATCTCGCGATCCAGGTGCTCGGCGGGAGTGGCTACGTGCGCGATTTCCCGCTCGAACAGTTTTACCGTGACAACCGGCTCAACCCGATCCACGAGGGTACCCACGGTATCCAGGCGCTCGACCTGCTCGGGCGCAAAGTGCTGCTCGAGGGCGGGGCTGGCTTCGCGCAGCTCCTCCAGAGAATGCGGGCGACGTGCGAGCGGGCTGCCGCGGCAGAGCCCGAACTCACGCCGCTCGTGAGCAAGCGCATCGACCGGCTCGAGGAAGTAACGCGGCAGCTCTGGGCTGCCGGCGACGCGCAGACCGCGCTCGCCAACGCCGCCCACTACCTCGAGGCCGCCGGCGACATCGTCGTCGGCTGGTTGTTCCTCGACCAGCTGACTGCGCTCGCCTCGACCACGCAGGCGTTCGCGGCACAGAAGCGCGAGACGGTGAGGTTCTTCATCACGCACGTGCTGCCGCGCGCTGACGCGGATCTCGACCTGCTCGCGTCGCAGGATCGCCTGCTCGTCGATATCGACGACGCGCTTATCTAGGCGGCAGCTGCCCCAGCTGCCCTGGCTGCCGGAACTCCCGCAGGCTCCGTATGATTGCGGCAATGGACATTGCATACCCGTTCGCAGGCCGGTGGCTCGTGCGAAACAGTCCCGCGAACCGGGTGCCAAGCCACGGCACGCGGCGGCTTGCGACGTCGTATGCGATCGACTTCGTGCCGCTCGGTCGCGGCCGCAGCTCAGCTCCACTGACGCTGCAAACGCTCTTCCTGCCCGAGCGGCCGGAGCGCTTTGCCGGCTTCGGGCAAGAGATCCTCGCACCGGTCGCCGGGACGGTCGTCGCGGTGCACGACACCGAAGACGACCACGACGCCTACCGGGGCCTGCCGTCCAGCGGCTACGCGCTCACCCAGGGGCGCCGCGCGGGGGCCGGCTGGCCAGCGCTCGCGGGTAATCACATCTTCATCGAGGCCGGCGGCAACGTCGTTGCACTGTGCCACCTCCAGCGGGGGAGTGCGCGCGTGAGGCCCGGACAAGCGGTCGCGGTGGGTGCGATCATTGCCAGCTGCGGCAACTCGGGCAACAGTACAGAGCCGCACCTCCACCTCCAGGTCATTGATGACCGCTCCGTCGAGCGGGCGCGGGCCGTGCCAGTGACGTTCGGCGGCGAGCTGCCGGTGAACGGTGAGATCGTGTCGGTCTAGCTGGGGCTCCCACCCGCGGTGCTGCATTCTCCGCGTCGCGCGAAGTGCGCTACGCCTTCCCTTCCACGTCTGGCGAGTCGAGGTGCTGGAGCAGCGCTACGGCTGACCGCGCGTAGTCGCCGATCCACCGGTCTTGGATTCGCTTGATTGGCAGCGGGGCGAGCGCGAGGTGGCGCTCTCTGCCGATCTTCCTGCCGGTCACGAGCTCCGCGCGCTCGAGCACTCTGAGGTGCTGGAGCACGGTTGTGCGGTCGAGGTCGGGGAAGCGGTCGCACAGCTCGCCCGTCGTGTGTGTCGACTCTTTGAGCGCGTCGAGCATGCGCCGCCGCGTTGCTGACGCGAGTGCCTTGAATACGAGGTCGTCATCCTGGGAGTCGTCGTTTCGGGGATTGATTTCTGCGGATAACACGTTATAAATTTACCACATGAATGAACTCACCGAACTCAAATTCACTGTATCCGGACGAATCTCGCGGCCGTGCGCGGAGGTGTACGAGGCCGTGGCCGACCCCGACCAGCTCTCAAAATACTTCGCGACCGGAGGTGCGCGGGGGCACCTGAGCACTGAGCCCGTCGTCGAATGGGGCTTTCACGACTTCCCCGGCACCTTCCCCGTCACTGTTGTCGAAGCAATTCCACCCCGAAGCATCACACTCGAGTGGCAAACCGAGGGCGCAGTTGCTGGCGGGGGCGCAACGCGGGTGGTGTTCGAGTTCGAGCCGGTTGTCGGCGATGACACCAGAACGCTCGTCACCATTACTGAATCCTCGTGGAAGCTCACGGAAGCCGGTGCAAAGAGCGCCTTCAGTAACTGCGAGGGGTGGACGGGGATGCTCCTCGCTCTGAAGAGCTGGCTCGAATACGGGGTCAACCTGCGCGAGGGGTTTTACGCGTAGCCGCTCTGCGACGCGGTGCGCGCCTGCCAGCGTCGCCGGTTGGGCGCGTGCCGCAACTCACGCTTTACCTATCGGTTAACGCCGATGTATCCTTGCCGCATGACACGACCCCCGGCAGCCCCAGACGTTTTCAGTGCAATCGGGCACCCGCGTCGGCGCGAACTCATCATGGCGCTCGCGGGCGGCGAGAAGCCCGTCGCTGAGCTCGTAGACACTCTCGGCCTCGCACAGTCCACGGTCTCCGAGCATCTCGGCGTGCTGCGCGCCGCGGGGCTCGTGCGGAGCACCAAGCGGGGGCGGGAACAGCGCTACACCTTCGAGCCAGCCCCCCTGGAGGACGTGACGGAGTGGATGGCGACGCTCGAAGCCTTCTGGGGTGAGCGATTTCACCGACTCGGGTCGCTGCTTGATGCCATGCACACCGCGGATACCACCGACAGAGAGAGCGAGACATGAGCAAGATCGAATACTCCACCACCTTCGACGTTCCGGCCGCAACGCTCTGGCGTGCGCTCACCGACAGCGAGCTACTCGCGATCTGGCTCATGCCGAACGACTTTGAACCCGTCGTCGGTCACGAGTTCACGCTGTCGACCGATCCCGCGCCCATGTTTGACGGCACCGTGCACTGCAGGGTGCTCGAGATCGACGAGCCCCGCATGATGCGCTGGTCGTGGAAGGGCGGCCCCATTGACACGATCGTGACGATGCGGGTCACCGAGCTCGGCCCGGAGCGCTGCACATACGAGTTTCTCCAGGAGGGCTTCCGCGGGCCAAAGGTGGCGATCGCCCGGATATTCCTCCTCCAAGGCACGCGGAAGATTCCCCCGCTCCTCAGCGCGGTCTTGCGCACGCTTGTGGCCGTGCCGGCATCAGGTGGTGAGCTACCCGACGGCGGGCGCCGGGGCTGAGTTACTCCACGCGCGGAGGCCCTTCCGGGCGTTGGTGTTGGTGCGAGTGGGTTCGCAGGATCCCGGCCGCAAGGAGCCCACCAACGACGGGGATCGCGGCGAGGCCGCGCTGCCACGGGGTGAGCCACGGCGTCAGCAGACAGCTGGCGACGATGGCCAGCCATACGAAGCCGTGCACGGGGCCGATGGCTGAAGCGAACGACCGCGAGTCGACGGTCGCGAGATTCACAAGCATTGCGGCGAGCGTCGCGACCTCGATTGTGCCCGCAACGATGAGGAAGATCCGCATCCGGCTGCGCCCGGTCATCCGCTCGCCCCTGGGCGCACAATCATCAGCGTGACGACGATCGCCCAGAGCAGCGCGAAGCCACCCGATGCGAGCCGTAGTTGCAGTTGGTCGCGCGCAGTGATGGGCCCGTCAAATGTGCGCCGCTGGAGCGGGTAAACCACGAATGCGAGCAGGATCGCAGCGAGGGCGGTGAGGATCATGGAGGCGATCACCCAGGCGTCGGCCAGGATGCCCATTCGGGCGGCGAGGACGAATCCGAGCGCTGGCACGAGCATGCCGATGACCCCGTAGACCCGGGTGACGCGGTGCAGCACGATCCTGACCTGTTCCGTTTTCTTGGGGAGCGTGTCGGTGTGGCCGGCTTGCGCTGTGTTCGTGATGGCCCTCGGCGACACCGTCACGAATGTGGGGTACAGGCTCGTGGCGAGGGTGACGGGGCCAACGAACAAGATCGACCCGATGACGTGGGCGACGAGCAGTGCGGTGTTCATGGGTGCCTTTCGTTGCTTTCAGTTTGACTGAAGCGTGGGTGTGGGTGAGCGGGTGAATCGGTGGGGTGCTGCGCAGTG
Source organism: Leucobacter komagatae (assembly GCF_000834055.1). Taxonomy (GTDB): domain Bacteria; phylum Actinomycetota; class Actinomycetes; order Actinomycetales; family Microbacteriaceae; genus Leucobacter; species Leucobacter komagatae_A. The sequence goes on along the minus strand of NZ_JXSQ01000006.1, from coordinate 53,090 downwards.
TGGTGGGGCGCGGCGCTAGTCGCGCGAGCTGTACAGCTCGGCCATGGTTACGCGCGTCACGGCCTCGCCGAGCGCCCGCCACTCGGGCGACGCTGCCTCGCCAAACAGCTCCGCATCGATTGCGGCGATGTCGGTGGCGAGCTGCGCGAGGAGCGATCGCCCGGCTTCGGTGATCGAGAGCTCCGCTGCCTCGCCTGGATTCGGGATCGCGCTTTCCAGGAGGTCAGCGGTGATGAGTGCGGCGACGAGCGTGTGCATGCTCTGCACGGTGATGTCGAACCTGCGGGCGAGCTCACTGAATGACACCCCGGGGCTCGCGCTGATGTGGCGGAGCGCGCCGTACTTCCTGAGGTTGAGCCCGTGGCGGCGGAGCACTGCATCTACCGGCTGCTGCGCCTGCGACGCAATGACACTCAATGCGATCGAGGTGGAGATCCCCGGTCGCGCCGCGGAGGATTGCGGCTGGGGGGAGCTCGGCATGTGAGTGGTCCTTGCGGTGCGGAAGCTGGCGGATGGGAGTGCAGCTGCGCGCGCGCCTCATGGAGCTAGGGTGCGCGTGCAACGAGACCAGCGTAAGAGAATCCGCCGCCAAATCCGAATAGGAGCATCGGGGAGCCCGTTTTGAGTAGGCCAGCGGCGAGCATTTTCGAGAGCGCAAGCGGGATGCTCGCAGCGGAGGTGTTGCCAGACGTTTGGATATCGCGGGCGAGGTGCGCGGATTCGGGGAGCCCCAATTGCACCGCGAGTGGCTCGATGATGCGCAGGTTCGCCTGGTGCGGGATGAAGGCGCCGAGGTCGGTTGGGGTGAGGTTCGCCGCAGTGAGCGCCGCGGTTGCGTGCGCCGCCGCCGCGGTAATCGCCCAGCGGAAGACGCGCTGCCCGTCTTGGTGAAACTGCGGCTGCGCTCCCTCAATGAGCACTGAGTTGGTGAGCTCGGGGGCTGAACCCCAGGCCACCGGGCTGAGTTCGCTGTGCGCGGTTGCGCGCAGGAGGAGTGCGCCAGCGCCGTCGCCGACGAGCACGCACGTTGCGCGATCGGACCAGTCGGTCACGGCGGTCATCTTCTCGGCGCCGATCACCAGTGCTGTGGCCGCCGATCCGCCCGCGAGGAGCTGCTTGGCGATTTCCAGTGCGTGGACGAATCCCGAGCACGCGGCGTTCACGTCAAACACTGCGGCCGCCGGCACCCCGAGGCGGTGTGCAACGCGGCCGGCGGTGCTCGGCGTGCGGTCAATGTTTGAGCAGGTCGCCACGACAACGAGGTCAACCTCGCTCGCGGCCACTCCGGCGTTGCCGAGCGCGTTGCGGGCGGCGAACTCGGCCATGTCCGGCACGGAGTCCGTGTCGGCGAAATGGCGGGTGCGGATCCCGACGCGCTGCTGGATCCACTCGTCAGTGGTGTCGACGATCCCCGCAATGTCGTTGTTGGTGACGACCCGCGGGGGAAGGTAGTGGCCCGCACCAACGATCCTGGCGCCCATGCCCCAGTGTGGCGTGCGCTCTCCGTTCATGCTTTCAGTCTAACTGAAAGGTGGGCGAAGCGGTACCCGATTGTCTCCCGCACGAAAGCGGAGCTCTCCTCGGGCGCCTACGCCGCTTCGGGGGCCGCTGGCTGCTTCCCCGGTCGGAGAATGAAGAACCCCAGAATGATCGCGCCGAGCGTGAGCGTGATCCCACCAAAGAGCACCGATCCGCGCAGCCCGAAGAGCGAGCCGAGCACGGCGACCGTGAGGCCGCTGAACGTCATCATCCCCGGCCCGAACATCGTGTACGCTCCGATGACCCTGCCGCGCTGGTCGTCTGGTGCGCGCAGCTGCACGATGCTCATCTCCGTCGCGTCTGCCGTGATGCGGGCGACGCCGCCAATGAGGAGCGCGGCCACGGCAATCGGATAGATGGAACTCGACGCGAACACGATCGTGGTGATGCCGAGCACGATCGCGGCGAACACCGCCGTGCGTGCCGTCGTCGGCACCCTTCCCGTGGCCTCGAGCAGCAGGCCGCCGATCACTCCACCAGCGCCGTTCGCGAAAAGCAGCACCCCGTATGCGAGACCGGCAGACCCAGCGCCAAGCCCCTCGGCGAACTCCGGCATCGCGTTCTGAATCACGGCGCCAATCGTCGCCGCGCTCAGCGCCGAGAGCAGGATCATGCCGAGCAACTGCCGGTCGCGGCGGATCGTGCCGAGCACGCTGAATGCGGAGAAGAACGTCATCGGTTTCTCGGTGCTGCGCGCTGGCCGAGCGTCCCCACGGTCGAGCTTCACGAACCACAGGAACACCGTGAGGGGCAGGTAGAAGAGAATGTTCACGAACATGCCAGCCGCCGGGCCGATGCTCAGCAGCAGCGCAGAGCCGACGACAGGGCCAGCGAGAAACGCGAGCGACCGGAACGTCGCGTTCATGCGGATCGCCCCCGGCAGCTGCTTCGGCCCAACAAACTTGTACAGCAGCAGCTGCTCCGCTGGCATCCACAGGCAGCCAGCGATCCCGTGGATCACGAGGAGCACGCACGCGTGCCAGAGCTCGAGGGAGCCGGTCACAAACAGCACACCCCAAGCCGCAGACACCAGCATGAAGAGGGCCTGGCCGATCTGGATGACGCGCCTCGGGTCGAAGCGCTCGGCGAGCGCGCCGGCGGCGACGGAGAAGAGCAGGTACGGCAGCCAGTGGCTGACGATCTGGAAGCCAACGAGCCACGGCGAGTGGAACGTCTGCCAGAGCACCCAGTATGCGAGCACGTGCTCGACATTGTCGGCCATCATCGAGAGGGCGCCGCCACCAATGTAGGGCCCCGTCCGCCTATCTCGAAGTGCTCCGAATTTCCTTGGCCGCTCTTCGGGCACCTCAGCGCTGTTCATCAGACCTTACATTAGCAAGCTGGCGCACCGACCGGAGCCACCTGTCGCCAGCAGCTCGAATCCTTGGAGCTTCCTTGGTGCGCCCGCGAGAGTCTTGAACGATGGCGCAGCTCCCGCCACGGGCTGGGGCGGCGCCGCAGACACCGAACACCACGCTGCCCGAATGGAATACCGTTATGCGCAAAGACTCACTTCTCGAGACCCCGGAGCCGGTTGGTCGGCCGCGCATGAGCAGGCGCAGGCGCAAGCGGCTCGCGATCGTCATCTCGGTCACCCTCGTGGCGGTGCTCGGCCTGGGGGCAGCCGCCGTAGCGTTCGCGTTTCGAGGCGTCAGCGACAACATTGTGCGCTCCGAGTTCGAACTCCCGCAGGTTGCAGAAATCGTCGAAGCCGACCCGGGGGAGCAGAACATCCTCATCATGGGGATGGACAGCCGCGTCGACCAAAACGGAAACCCCCTCCCCGACGGGGTATACGAGGCGCTGCACGCCGGCGGCGCAGACGATGGCGGCTACAACGCCAACGTGCTCATGTTCCTGCACATCCCAGAGGACCGTTCGAAGACGGTTGGCATCTCCATCCCGCGCGACAACTACGTTGAGATCCCCGGCGCACCGCTCGGCGTGAGCTACACGAAAATCAAGGAGGCATACGGCCTCGCGATGCAGGAAAAGATGAATGAGCTGGTGTGGCAGGAGGACTCCGAGCTCACCGATGAAGAGGTCTATCAGCAGTCGCGGGCAGCGGGCAGGCAAGCGCAGATTGAGACGGTCTCACACTTCCTCGGAGACGTGCGTGTCGATCACTTCGTTGAGATGACGATGGGTGGGTTTTACCACGTCGCCGAGGCGGTCGCCCCCGTCTCGGTGTGCCTGAACCAGGCGACGGAGGATTTCTACTCCGGTGCGAAGTTCGAGGCTGGGCTGCAAGAAATCGATGCGCAAGAGGCGATGAGCTTCGTGCGCCAGCGCCGCGACACGGGCTTCGACGGGCCCTTCCTCACCGACCTGGACCGTTCGAGGCGACAGCAGGCGTTCCTCGTGTCGCTCGCCGAAAAGCTCCGCGAGACAAGCACGCTCATGAACCCGAAGACGGTGTGGTCGCTTGTCGACGTCACGCAGAAGCACGTCGCGCTCGATTCGGAGTTCGACGTGCTCGGCTTCATGCGCATTGCCCAGGATGTCGCGCAGCACGGCGCGCACTTCATCACCCTCCCGATCATGGAATTCGCGACGGTTGACGGCGCCGAGGTAAACATTGTCGACGTCGACGAGGTGCAGGCGATCGTCGCTTCGGTGCTCGACGGCAGCTACTTCGACGCGCCACCGGCCGACCCTGACGGGGCAGGCCCAGATGCGACCGACCCAGATGCAGCAGACCCCGAAGCTGGGGACGGCGAAGTCGGGGATGCTGCGGGCGTTGGGGCGGCGGATGGCGCCCCTGCGGCGGGGGACGGCGCGGCGGGGGACGACCCGATTCCAGGCACCGAGAACTACGACTCGTGGGAGGAGCCGATTCGTGCCGGATCCATCCCGTGCGTGAACTGAGCGTGCCGCGGCGATGCGGCACCAGACCGTGGTTCTCGCCCCGCAGGCCCCCGCGCGCTGGTCGGTAGTTCCCGCGCGCCACGGCAGGCTCCGCACGCTCACGATCGTGCTCCTCAGCGTCGTGCTCCTGCTCGTTGCGATCGGCGTGCTCATGGTGCAGTCGGCGAGCCAAGTGGTGGCGATATCGGCCGGGAGACACCCGCTCGAGGGTGTGCTTCGGCAGGGCGCGTTCGCGGCGCTCGGGATAGCGCTCATGCTCGGCATCAGTCGGGTTCCCACCGCCGTGCTGCGCCGGGGGTCATGGGCGCTCCTGCTGCTCGGGTTTTCGCTGCAGGTGCTCGTCTATTCGCCGCTGGGCTATGAGGCTGGCGGCAACCGGAACTGGCTGCGACTCGGGCCCATCTCGATGCAGCCAGCAGAGTTCATGAAGTTCGTGCTGCTGGTGTGGGTGTCGGCGGTGCTCGCGACGAAGGCGCGGTTGCTCGACCGCTGGGCACACGTCGTCATCCCGATCTTGCCGGTCGTTGCTGCGTCGATGTTCATCAACATCCTTGGCGGGGATCTCGGCACGCTCGTGATCCTCGCCGCGCTCGTGTTTGGCTGCCTGTGCTTCTCACGAGTGCGTGGGCGGATCCTCGCCGGCATCGCGGGCGTCGCCGCGCTCGGTATCGCAGCGATGACGCTCACGAAGCCGAACCGGGTGGTGCGGATCATGCACTTCTTCGAGGTGGACTGCCTCGCCGATGCCGAGCATGCCTACGCCGGCTGCTGGCAGACGCTCAACGGGTTTTGGGCGCTCGCCAACGGCGGGGTGTTGGGTGTCGGGGTTGGGAACTCGACCGCGAAATGGCACTGGTTGCCAGAGGCGGAAAACGACTTCGTGTTTGCGATCCTTGGGGAGGAACTCGGGTTTGTCGGTGCGATGATGGTGATCGTCGCGTTTGGTGTGCTCGCCGTGGTGCTCATGGCGCTCATGGCGTACTGCGACACGCCCTTTGCCCGGTCGGTGCTCGGCGGGCTTACCGCGTGGATCTCGGCGCAGATGATCGCGAACATCTCCGTTGTGCTCGGCTTCATCCCCGTGCTCGGGGTGCCGCTGCCGTTCATCTCAGCTGGTGGCACCTCGCTGCTATCACTGCTGATGGCAGTGGGGGTCGCGCTCGCGTGCGTGCGCGAGGCTGCGCTCGCCGCCGACGCTTGCGCCCCCGCGGGGCTCAGATAGTTTGGCGCAGGGAATCATGCGAGAGTTGAGACAACACTGGTACGCCGGGCCGATGGCCGGCCTGGGGATGAGGAGTCTCGAGATGACGCGATCTCAGGGGCGCTCCAGCGCGCTGCCCGACGAGCAGGCTTACCGCCGGTCGGCGTCAAAAATTGGCTGGCAGGTGATGGCGGTGTGCGCAGCGCTGTTCGTCGTTGGCGGCGCCGTTATTCTCGCGTTCGTGTTCTGGCAGACCACTCCAGCGCAGGTGAACAAGGCCCCGCAGCCCGGCGAGATCGAGGTTCGCCTCGACCCGGGTGAGCTCATTCTCGCCGCGACACTGCTGGCGACGGGGGCGGTGCTCGCAGCAGGGCTGGCAGCACGCCTCATAGCGCGGCGCGCGGTGCATCCGCTCGATGAGGCGTTCCGGTTGCAGCGCCGGTTCGTCGCAGACGTGAGCCACGAACTGCGCACCCCGCTCGCGGTGATCGACGCGCGGGCACAGCAACTCGCGGCGCTCACCCCGCCCGGTGACGCACGGCAGTCGGTGCTTGGCGAGCTGCGGCAGGATGCGCGAATCATGTCGGAGGTTATTGACGCGATGCTCGTCAGCGCATCCGGCGCGGCGCACGGCCACGGCACGGCGGCGCTCGCTGACACGATTGCCGCCGTCGCTGGTGACCTCGGTGAGGTTGCCAAACAGTTCGATGTTGCGGTGCGGCACGAGAGCGCTGAGGTCACCGTCGCGATGCCGGTCACGGTGCTGCGACGCTGTCTCGTCGCGGTGGTCGACAACGCGATCGACCATTCACCCGAGGGCACAACGGTGCGCATCTCCGGCGTTGAGCGCGGCGGGGAAGCGGTCGTGACGGTGCGCGACGAGGGTGACGGCATTCAGGGCATCGCCGCTGATCGCGTGTTCGATCGGTTCGCCCAGGGCACCGCGCCGGAGACGCCGCGCGGTGCTGCGCGGACGAGTCGCGGCATCGGCCTTGCCCTGGTGCGCGAACTCTGCGCCGCGCACGGCGGGCGAGTGGGCGTGGCGAGTTCCGGGCCAAACGGGACAGTGTTCGAGATCGTGTTGCCGCTCGCGCGCGAAGGGGAGGCGCGTTGATGCTCCGGCTCCTCGTCGTTGAGGACGACCCGCGCCTCGGCCCGATCATGCGAGAGGTGCTCTCCGCTGACTGGGAGATTGAGCTCGTCGCGAGCGCGGAGGACGGCGCCGTGGCGATCGGCGCGCAACACTTCGACGCGATGATTGTCGACCGCGGGCTGCCTGGCATGAGCGGGGAGGAGTGGATCCGCGAGCTGCGCGCACGCCGCATCCGCACCCCGATTCTTGTGCTCACCGCCCTCGGTGAACTCCACGACACGGTCGAGGGGCTCGACGCTGGGGCGAACGATTACCTCGTGAAGCCGTTCGAGTTTGCGGAGCTCAACGCCAGGTTGCGCGCCCTCACGCGCAGCTACGACGGGGGAGGGCCGATCACCGAGATTGGCGGGTGGGAGTTCTCACCAGAGGATCACTGGATCGAGTCGCCGTACTCCGGCCGTATTCTCCTCACCAGTACCGAGAGCGCCCTCCTCGCGGTGCTCGCGCACGAACCCGAGCGCACGTTTTCCCGTGAGGAACTCCTCGCGAGGGTGTTCACCCAGGGGGAGCGCGAGACGACGGTGGAAACCTACGTGCACTACCTCAGGCGGAAAACCGACAGGGAGCTCATTGAGACGGTTCGGGGGCGCGGGTATCGGCTTGGTGCGCTGAAGTAGCGCAGCCGAGCGCCGCCCCCAGCGCCGTCCGCCAGACCTGCTCGTCGATGTTCAGGTGCGCGATCTCGCCGCTGTCGACGTGCGCGATGACCGCGGTTTGTACGAGACCGCCGATGAGTTCGGGGAGCAGTGGCACGGCGGCACAGCGCGGGTGACTGCGGATCACCTCGGTGATGTCGCTCGCGAGCGCGCCGATCGCCGTGCGGTAGTACGCGTTGACCGAGGGGATGCTGAGCAGTGTCAGGCGCAGCTGCCTGCGCCTGACGTCGAGCTCATCGGGGGCCGTCGGGTAGGCGACACTGTCGCGCAGCGACGAGAATGTCGCGTGCAGTGGATCGTCGCCGCGCCTGAGGCTGGCGTCGATGCTCGCAGGAATGCCCGGCAGGTAGCTGTCGCCGAATAGCACAGCCTCCTTGCACGGGAAGTAGCGAAAGAAGGTGCGCCTGCCGACCCCGGCGCGTGCCGCGATGTCGTCGATCGACGCACGCTCGAACCCGACCTCTTCGATGAGGGTGACGGCTGCCGACCGGATAGCCGCGCTCGTTTTCGCCTTCTGTTCCTCACGGCTGAGTGGGGTGTGTTGCCCAGGGTCTGCGGTCGTCATCGCGCCTCCATTCGTCGCCCATGGCCCATCCTCCCACGGGGTGGTGGGGGAAGTGGCACCCGTGTCACGAGGTGTTCACCCGGTGTTATTCGGTCGGAAAGTGGCACTAGTGCCACCATTCATTCAGCCTCCATACCGTTCTGGGTGTGGCCACTCGAGCCACCCAAAACCAGGAGGATCCATGTCCAGAAAGTGGGCCGCACGCGGCCTCATTGCTGCCGCCGTTCTTGGTGCCTTCACGCTCTCGGCGTGCAGCGGGCCAGCCGGCGGAACGACGCCAACCACCCAGCAGAGCACCGCAACCCCCGTTGCTGGTGGCACGATGACCGTCGCGCTCGACCGTGAGGTGCCAAGTCTCGACCCCGCAGCTGGCGCGATCGGGCAGCAGCCGCTCTTCATCTTGGCGAACGCGCTCTACGAGCCCCTCATGAAGCCGGGTAAGGGCGGCACCGTCGTCCCGGGACTCGCGACCTCGGTGGAGGCCGACGCGACGGGAACGACGTGGACGATCGAGCTCCCAGCCGGTCTGACGTTCTCAGACGGCTCACCGCTCACCGCAACATCGATCAAGCAGTACTTCGAACACCTCCTCGACCCAGAGACGAAGTCGGCATCGGCCGGGCAGCTCGCCCAGGTGAAAGACATGACGGTCGAGAACGACACCGTGCTCACGCTCACCCTCCACCAGCCGAACGCGGACTTCAGCGCCCAGTTCGCCCGCGGCCTCGGCATGATCGCATCGACCTCGGCGACGGACGAGTTCGGGTTCCCACTCGGCGCCGGCCCGTACAAGGTCGAGAAGTTCGTCGGCGGCGATTCCATCACCGTCACGCGAAACGACGAATACCAGGGCAGCGAGCCGGCCTACCTCGACTCGATCGTGTACGCCATGATGCCCGACTCGGAATCGCGCCTGCAGAGCCTGCAAGCCGGAGACGTTGACCTCATGTGGAGCGAGGTCGCCAGCCACTTCGAACAGGCCCGCAGCAACGACGCCCTCGCCGTCCATGCCGCACCGGCAGCGATGACCTCAATCGTGCTCAACCTCGCGAACCCGAAGTTCGCCGACCTTGAGGTGCGCCACGCACTCGCGCAGGCAATCGACCGCGACGCGGTGAACACCGTTGTCAACCTCGGCGAGGGCACAACGGTCGACAACCCGTACGCGCTCCTCGGCGAACTCGCCCCCGAGATCACGTACCCGAAGTACGATCCCGCGGCCGCGAAGCAGGTGCTCGAGGGCAAAGATCTCGCGTTCGAACTCACCGTCAACAACCGCACCGAAACGGTCCAGCGGGGCACGGTCCTCAAGGACATGCTCGCGGAGGTCGGTGTCACCGTAACCCTCAAGCCGCTCGAAGCGGCGGAGTACGGTGCGACGCTCGGAGCCCACGATTTCGAGGCCGCCGACTTCGTCACCTCGCTGTTTGCCGACGCTGCGGGCGGACGCCTGGTCGCGCGCTCGGAGGCGCCAGTGAACTTCGGCGGCTACGCTAACCCGGCAGCGGATGCAGCCCTCGACGCGGCCGCAGCGAACACCAACGTTGCCGAGCGAGCAGCCGACCTGAAGGTAGCGTCGCAGAACCTCGCCGACAACCTCCCGATTCTCTGGCTCACCGCGAGCAACGCTGGTTTCGTCTCCAAGGCGGAGGTCGCTGGTATGCCAGATCTCACCGGGATCTCGCTCGTGTCGGTGCAGCCAGCATCGATCGGCTGGGCTGAGGCGCAGCAGTGATCCGCGCCGGGTTGCCGCGCATCCTGCGCTCACTCGGGGTGCTGCTTGTCGTCGCGGCCCTCACCTGCCAGTTGGCGTTTCTCATGCCAGGCGACCCGGCGCTCATCCTGCTCGGCCAGGAATCGACCGAGGCTCAGCGTGCGGAACTCCGCCACACGCTGGGCCTCGACCAGGGCTTCTTCCCGCGGTTCTTCGACTGGGTCGGGGGCGTGCTCACCGGGGATTGGGGAACGTCGTTCACGTCAGGAAGGCCAGTGCTCACCGAAATCCTCGAGCGCATTCCCGTGACACTCGAGCTCGTGCTCCTCGCACAGCTCCTCGCCCTCGCGGCGATCATCCCGCTCGCCCTCGGAAGCGCCCGCCGCGTCGGTGGCCGCTTTGACCGGGTCGTCTCAACGGCGACATTCATCACGCTCGCGGTACCGTCGTTCGTCGTCGGCGTGATCCTCATCTACCTGTTCGCCGTGCACCTCGGTTGGCTCCCAGCAACGGGGTACGTCGCGTTCGCCGAGGATCCGATCCAGAACCTCAGGCGCATGATCCTCCCCGCGCTCACCCTCGGCATCTCGGAGGCCGCCGTCTACACCCGTGCGCTCCGAGGGGCGGCGATCGAAGCCGTCCGGGCGCCGTACGCCTACGCGACCATGGTGCGAGGCGCGAGCGACAGGGCGCTCATGTGGCGGCGGATCCTCCGCCCGTCATCTCCCACCCTTGTCGCGATGCTCGGCATCACCGTCGCGACCGCGCTCGGCGGCTCCCTGCTCGTCGAACAGCTGTTTGCCCTCCCCGGGCTCGGGCGCCTCACCGTTGGCGCGCTCGGCGCACGCGACCTGCCGCTCATCCAGGGGGTCGTGCTGTTCGCGGCGATCGTCGTGGTCGCCGCAGGCATCCTCACCGACATCGCCCTCTTCCTCATCGATCGGAGAAGCGCTCGTGGCCGCTCCTGAACTCATCGCCATTCCCGTCAGCTCGAAGGCCCGCGCCCGGATCCCGCAACTGGGTATCACCCTCGCCATCGGGTGGCTCAGCGTGCTCGCCGCCGCGACGATTGCCGTGCTCCTCGGCGCCGGTGCAGACCCACTGGCGAACGACTACAGCGCGATCAATGCTGCTCCGGGGCTCCAGCACCCGTTCGGCACCGACAGCCTCGGCAGAGACATCCTCTCCCGGTCGCTGCACGGCGCAGCCGCGAGCGGTTTCGTCGCGATCATGACCGTGGTCATCGGCGGCGGCGTCGGGATCCTGCTCGGCGTGCTCGCCGGGCTCGTCCGCGGCGTCGTCGAGGCCGCCGTCGGGTTCATCACGGACGTCACCATCGCGCTCCCGTCGCTCATCATCGTGTCGACCGTCGTGACGCTCGCCGGACCGAGCATCTTCACCATCGGGTTCATCATCTCGGCGTTCACCATCCCCGTCTTCGCGCGCCTCGCTCGCGCCGCCACGCTCTCCGTCGCGACCGAGAACCACGTTGTCGTCGCAAGAACGCTCGGGGCGAGCGGCTGGCGGGTGCTCACCAAGGAGGTGCTCCCCAGCGTGCTGCCGCTGATGATCCCCGTACTCATGACCACGATCGCTGGCGCAATCGTCGCCGAAGGAGCACTGAGCTTCCTCGGCTTCGGCCTCCGCCCACCAGAGCCCTCGTGGGGCGCACTCATCGCGCAGGGCCGAGCGGAACTCACGAGCGCGCCGTGGCTGACCATGTTCCCCGCGCTGATGATCTGCCTCACGATCCTGTCCGTCAACGTGCTCGGCGAGCACTTCAGAGAGGCACGACGATGACCGAAACCCCGCCCGTTTCCGCCGCCCCCGACACCGTCCTCGCGGTGCGGTCACTCACCACAACGATCCACCGCCGCGGCGTCGAAAGCACCGTCGTCGACGACGTCTCCTTCAGTATTCGCGCTGGCCGCTCGCTCGCGGTCGTCGGCGAGTCTGGGGCGGGAAAGTCGATGCTCATCCGCTCGCTGCTCGGGATCCACCCTCCCGGGCTGGACGCGCGCGTCACGGGCAGCGTCGAACTCGCGGGAGTGGACATGCTCAACACTGGCGCGGCGGCAAGACGCCGTGTGCTCGCCGCGCAGGTCGGAATGATCCACCAGGATCCGCTCCGCTCACTCAACCCGACCTACCGCGTCGGCCAGCAACTCACCGAAGTGCTCACCTTCGGCAGGGCGCGGCCGAGCCGGAGCGCGCTGCGGCGGCGCGCGATCGACGCGATGGCGGCCGTCGGGTTCCGTGACCCAGAGCACGAAGCGCGACGCTTCCCGCACGAGCTCTCCGGTGGCCAACGGCAACGCATCGGCATCGCGGCCGCGACTCTCACCGACCCCGTGCTCCTCATCGGCGACGAGCCGACCACCGCGCTCGACGTTACCGTGCAAAAACGCGTGCTCGACCTCATCGACGAGCGCCGCAAGCGCACCGGGGCCAGCCTGCTGCTCGTGACACACGACCTCGGCGTCGCCGCTGAGCGCTGCGACGACCTCATCGTGATGCGCGCGGGCAGCGTCGTCGAATCCGGGCCAGCGCAGCAGCTCCTCACCCAGCCAGCACACCCATACACTCGCGCCCTCATCGACGCGATCCCGCGCCTCGACGGGCCACGCCCGCGCCGGCTCCGCACCCTCGCCGAAGGAACACTCTCATGAGCGCAACACCCGCAGCACTCGACGTGCGCGACCTCGTCGTCGGCTACGGCAACCGCACCGTGCTCCACGGCGTCTCCCTCACCGTGCCGCGCGGCGGCTGCGTTGGCCTCGTCGGGGAGTCTGGCTCGGGGAAATCCACGTTCGCCCGCACCGTGCTCGGGCTGAAAGCGCCGACATCTGGCAGCGTCACCGTTGCCGATGACGACTCGCAGCACCCGGTGCAGATGGTCTTCCAAGACCCCGTTTCCTCGCTCAACCCGCACCGCAGAGTCATCGACATCGTCGCCGAGCCGCGGACCATCTCCGGCGTCGGCACGCGCGCCCAACGACGAGCGGCAGCGCGTGAGCTCCTCGCGCGCGTTGGCCTCGCGCCCGACCGCTTCGGCGAGGTCAAGCCAGGAAACCTCTCTGGCGGCCAGGCCCAACGCGTCGCCATCGCGCGGGCACTCATGGCTGAGCCGAGCCTCCTGCTCTGCGACGAACCGGTGTCATCGCTCGACGTTTCCGTGCAGGCACGCGTGCTCAACCTGTTCGCCGACCTGCGCGAAGAAACCGGGCTGAGCATGCTTTTCGTCACACACGACCTCGCCGTGGTGCGCATGATCTCTGACGAGGTGTGCGTGCTCAACGAGGGCCGCATCGTCGAGTGCGGACCAACCGAGCGGGTCATCTCCGCCCCAGAACATCCCTACACGAGGGAACTGCTCGCTGCCGCGCCGCGGCTGCCGCAGCTTCCGAACACTCACGCCACCGAAAGGACACTGTCATGACTCGCACCTTCCCACCCGGATTCGTTTGGGGTTCCGCCACCTCCGCCTACCAGGTTGAGGGGGCATGGGACGCCGACGGGAAGGTGCCGTCGATCTGGGACACCGCCATGCGCGGCGCCCTCACCGTGCCGGACGGCACGAGCGGCGACACCGCGATTGACCAGTACCATCGCTTCGCCGAGGACTTCGACCTGCTCCGCGACCTCGGCGGGACAGCCCACCGATTCTCGACGTCGTGGCCGCGCATCGTGGTCGACGGCGCTGGCACCGTGAACGAGGCCGGGCTCGACCACTACGACCGTGTCGTTGACGCCCTCCTCGAGCGCGGCATCGCGCCCGCGCTGTGCCTCTTCCACTGGGACACTCCCCAGTGGCTCGAGGACCTCGGCGGCATGATGAACCGCGACTTTGCGGAGCGTTTCGCCGAGTACGCCGGCCACATGGGCGAACGCCTCGGCGACCGGGTCGCCCAGTGGTTCACCCTCAACGAGCCGGTGAACCCGACGCTCGGTGGCTACCTCGCCGGGGGACTGCCCCCGTACCGCAGGGAACGGGTGCGTGGCGGTCTCATCTCGGCTCACCACCTGCTCCTCGCACACGGGCGCTCGATCCAGGCGCTCCGCGCTGCGGGCGTCAGCGGGCAGATCGGAAGCGTCGTCAGTATCGGCGGTGTCGTGCCAGCAACGGACCATCCCGCCGACGTTCACGCCGCCGAGCGCGCCGAATACTTTGAGGGAAAGCTCTTCCTCGACCCCATGTTTGGGCGTGGGCACCTGCCGGAGGTTGCGGCGGTGCTCGGTGACGCGATCCACGAGGGGGACGCCGAGATCATCGCGCAACCGATGGACGTGTTCGGGGTGAACTGGTACTCGCAGTACGCGGCGGCCGCTCCCGAGCGGGCTGCGACGCACGCGATGGGCGTGCCAGAACGCGGCAGCATGGTGACGGCGCTCGCGGGCGCTACCGCGCCGCTCGGGTTCTCGCTCGTCCCAACTCCCGGCGCCCGCTGGGGTGGGGCGCACAGGCAGATCACTCCGGGCGGTTTCGCCCGCGCCCTCCGCTGGGTCGCCGAAACCTACCCCGAGCATCCCGATATCGTGATCACGGAGAACGGTGTCGGCGGGGCCGACATCCCAGGCCCGGACGGCATCGTGCACGATAGCGAGCGCATCGAGTACCTCTCCTGGGCGCTCGCCGAGCTCCACGACGCGATCTCAGCTGGGGCGCGAGTCACCGGCTACCACGTGTGGTCGAGCATCGATAACTTCCAGTGGATGGCGGGGTTCACCCACCGGTTCGGTCTCATCCACGTCGACGCCGAAACGCTCGTGCGGACACCGAAGGACTCCTTCGCCTGGTACCAACAGCTCGTGCGCAGCAACACGATCCCCGAACCCGTCGGCGCCGAGGCGACAGGCGATCACGTCGGGGTGGCGGTCTCTGGCGTGCGCAACGTGCGCGGCGTTGGCGGGTTGCGTCTCACCGAGGGCGGCACGCTGCGCGACGGCGTGCTGCTGCGGTCGGCCGGGCTGCACGCCATCGACGAACAGGGAAAGCGCGCGCTCTGCGCATACGGCGTGCGCACCATCATCGATTTGCGCGGCGAGGCAGAGTCGCTTGGCGCCTCCGACCCCGAGTTCGGGCCAACCCTCGTGTCGCTGCCACTGCACGAGCCAGCCACCGAGCCGGCAACCATGCTCTCGCTGCCCGAGATCTATCAGGAGATCGTCGACGGCAGGGGCGAGCGCATTGTTGCGGGCATCCGCGAGATCCTCGCGCTCGAAGACGGGGCAGTGCTCGTCCACTGCACCGCAGGCAAGGACCGCACCGGGGTGTTCGTCGCGCTCCTGCTGTCAGCGATCGGTGTCTGCGATGAGGACGTCATCGGCAGCTACGCCGAGTCGGCCGAACGACTCGGACAGCCCTTCGTCGAGGAGGTGCGCGCACACCTTGGCGGCGTCACCATCCCCGCCGACATGGAGGCGTATCTCATCGCATCCCCCCGCCAGTACATCGTCGACGTGCTCGCCGCGGTGCGGGCCGAGCACGGCAGCACGTGGGCCTACCTGCTCGCGCACGGGCTCACTGAGGGCGAGCTCGGGAAGCTGCGGGATCGGTTCCGCGGCGAGGCCCCGGTAGCCGCGAGCGCCCGCGCATAGCAGGCAGACGTGAGCGCAGCCGCGGCGGGTTCTCACCGCTGCGGCTGCGCTCTCGTGCGCGGCGCACTCGGCCACACGCGGCGAGTGATTCCGGCGATATACCCGAGTTGTGTCGGCACTTACAAGGGTCTTGAGGGGCCCTTGAGGTTACTCGCGAAAAGTCCCTCCGACACGCTGAGATCGTTTGACTTGGGTGGCTAGCTCCGAGATGCTCGAAGGTGGTCTGAGGGGAACTCGGCCTCGCTTATCGCGAACTCATCAAATGGTCACTGTGGACCAATGAAGGAGATTACTGCAATGAGGCATACGCCTGTTGCGATGGCACTTGGGGTGTCATTGTTGCTGTCTTTGGGGGTCGGGGTCAGCGCCCCGACCGAGAGTTCGGCTGAGGAACCGTTCCAGCCGAGCACCACCTACGACCTGTCGCTCACGGAGTCGGATCGCGCGGCAATCCACGCCGAGGTGGAGGCCCTCACCGGGCGGGTGGCGAGCGCACGGGCAGGCGACGGCTCGTACGATCCGCTCAGCCTCGTCGGCGCGATGCTCGACGGGTCGAGCTACGACTCCATCTCACGCGGTGCGGGCGGGCAACCCATCCCAACCGAATACCCGTTCCCGGTGAACAACACCGAGGCGAACCAGCATGAGTACGACCGCAAGGTCGCCAAGCTCGCCTGGGTCGTGAAGCTCGCCAAAGACATGGGATTCCCCGTTGTGGTGCAGCGCCAGCCAGACAAGTACGTGTACGTCGAGATCGGCGACCCAGAAGCGCCCGAGATGATCTCGGCGCTGAGCCACCTCGACTCACCGACATCATCGGTGTCTCCGGCCCAGCTTGAACGCTGGCGCGACGCAGACGGCAATCTCGGTACCCCTGGCGCGTACCACTCGCCGTACATCCAGGACGGCTGGATCTATGGCGCAGGCATCCAGGATGACAGCGGCCCGACGCTCGCGACAATGTTCGCCGCGAAGGCGCTCCTCGAAGCCGGGCTGCCCCTCGACCGTCGTATCCGCATCACGATGGGCGTCTATGAGGATGGTGGGCCTGGCACACCGACCGCGGCGAACACCGCTGCGTTCCAGTCGATCCCGTACAACGCTAACCCGAGTTTCTACGACAACTGGGCTTACAAGAACCTCAATCGCGAGGAAACCCCAATTGCGGCCTACACGTCTGATTCACGCTTCCCCGTGATCATTGGCAACACCACTGCGGTGACCCCCGACGTGTCGATGGATCTGTCGGCTGACGCAGGGAAAGCGTTCGCGCTCACGAACGCCACCGCCGGTGTCACCCTGCGGGAGGGTGACCCGACGCTCAAGGACATTGCGTACGGCAGCACGACGCAGATTGCGTCACGCGCGATCTTCACGCTTGACGTTACCGGTGTGCCAGAGGCGGATCGCGACGGTTTCATTGGAGCGCTCGTTGAGAGCGCAAGCGCGCGGGGCTGGCTCCCAGCACCCGCCGGCACCACGCCAAAGGTTCAGGCAGCGATCGTCGACGATGCGCTCACCCTTGAGATCAACACCGGCATGACCATGGAGATGCCAACTCCGCAATACGGCAAGAACGCTGTCGTGTGGGGCATGTCACTTATTTCCGCTGCGCTCGACGCGGTGGGCGTCACCGCGGACGACATGCAGCTGCAGCGCGCAGCAGCGGGCATCGCTGACCTGTTCTTCCGCGACGGTGTTGAGGGCGAGGCATACCTTGGGAAGTACATGGGTATCCAAGAGCACCTGCTGCGCAACCCGAGCAACGGCGCCCCGAACCTCACGTTCGCACTCATGGGCGGGATCAAATCCGAGGAGCCGACGCCGTTCTATGCCCCTGACAGCGGCAAGCTGAGCATCCCGATGTTTGTGCGCAGCATGCACGTCACGGCGGAGGACTCTGCGCAGGCCATGGGGGCCGTGAAGGCGGCCTTCGAAGGTCAGGGCTTTTCCATCGGTGAGCTCGGCGCGCCAATCGGGGCTGGCCTCTACGTCACCCATGACAACCCGCTGACGGCGCTGCAGTTCGAGAGCTACAAGGCATCGATCAACCACGACCCAGCGTCGTTCGACGGCCCGGCATCGCTCAGCGACATCGTCTACCCACTCGGCACGACCGGAGGGACGCTCGCAAGCAACTTCCGCAACAAGATGACGGCGTTTGGCGCGGTTATCCCTGGCAATGAGCGCTGGTGGCACACGGCGAATGAGCGCATGGGCGTGGACTCCGCGGTCCAGATGACGAAGATGATGGCCGACGCGATGCTTGAGATGGCTCGCTACAGCGGGCCAGCCGGTGCACAGTTCATGTGGGCAGACCTGCCAGGCATGAACACGAATCGTGCTGACCTCGACCTGCTCGATGTCACCATTGGCAGCTACGTCGACGCTTCGGACGCCGTCACGGAAGAGCACCTTGGTTCGCAGGCGCTGCTCGGGGCGACGACCTTCAACATTCCGATGTGGGATGGGCGTGGGAACACGACGAAGTCGGCAGCCGCGTACGCGCTCGGGCACGCGCAGGGGGGCGTCTACCTGCCCCTCGACGACCCCGAATACCTGGAAAGCACCTACGCTGCGCCAATGCGGCTGGAGTTCAAGGTTGACCGGCCAGCGCACATGAGTGACAGCGCCTGGGCCACGTTCATTGACGGCGGCTATGGCGACTTCACATTCAGCATCCTTGTCGGTGATGACGTGGTCGAGCTGGCGGTTCCCGAGGGGGAGGATCCCGAGCTGTTCTTCTCCTCACGAACGTCGGAGACGAACCCGAACGCGATCTACCTGTCGGTAAACCTCGCAATTGCCGATGCACCGTTCGAGGGCGTCGAAGCGCTCGTCGCCGACTCCAAGACCGACATGTACACGGTCAATCCGGAGTTCCTGAAAACGCGTTCCGACCCGTTCCCCGAGCGCGGCGCGATCGAGAAGCGAGGTTTCTTCTCGTTCGGTGACGGTGAAAAGAATGCCGAGTTCTCTTCGCCAGACGCGGTGTACGTCTCCGTCGACAATGCAGTGATCGACACAAAGATCACCGCTGAGGTGACGACGGTGGACACAAAGAGCGGCACGAAGAGCGGCAAGCAGAGCACGCTGACGATCACCGTCACCCGGACCCACATCGATGGCAGCGAGTCGGTAGTCTCCGAGGCGTTCACGATCGACGGTGAGAACGTCGCCGGCGCGTACACCGTTGGCGATCTGGTGGTGTGGGTTGACGCGCGAGGCAATGTCCTCGACGGGGAACCGGAGACCGTCGTTATCGTCCGCGACTCGAAGGGCAACGTCTTTGCAGGAGCGACGGTTGATGCCGGCGGTGCCTGGGTGATCACCGGCAAGGTGCCGTGCGGGGAGACACTCACCGCGACCAAGCGGATCGGCGATGGGCTCGAAACGGCAGCGGCCGACCCCTTCAAGGCGCCTGCTTGCTCCGTTGACGGTGGAGACGGTACCGGCAGCGAGGGAAGCGGCGGAGACGCCAGCGCGGGTACAGGAGGCGGTAGCGGCGACGACGTCGCGGCTACTGGCGGTATCCCGTTGCTCCCGGTCGCGCTCGCCGCTGCGCTTGCCGCGCTGCTCGGGGCAGCAGCCATGTTGCTGGCGCGGCGTAGGCAGCGTCAGTAGCCTCCACACTGGCGGGGCGTTGGCGGGGCGCGGGATCTTCGGATCCTTCGCCCCGCCCTGTCCGTCTTACACGCCGCGGTGCCCCGGTGCGGGCGAATCCGGCGTTGCGCGATGCGCTGCGCCGCTGAAGAATGGGAGTGCGCGAACCTTGCCGCCGACAGCCAACGGAGGTCATGATGTCGGAGCACCGCCAACACCCACCGCCCGTCGGGGCCGCCGCCCCAGAGGCTCGCATCCCGATCCACCCGGAGCTCGTCGCCGCGGCGCGCTGGCTGCCGCGGCACGTGACGAACCGGGTGACGCTGCGTCCGCAGCGCGTCCTCACCCGGATGGCACAGGCCTTCACCCGGCGCGGCCCCGAACCGGTCGCGGTTACGGTGTCTGCGTCGCTCACGCTGTTTTGGCCTGCGGGCGAGCCGCCGAAGGCCGGGCCGCCGTTGCCCGCGCTGCTGTGGATCCACGGCGGCGGATTCGTCGCAGGCTCGGTGCGGCAGGATCTCGCGCGCTGCGCGGACATGGCGGCGGCGACGGGCGCGCTGGTGGCCGCAGTCACCTACCGGAAGGCGCCGGAGCACCCGTACCCGGCTGCGCTGCACGACTGTCTTGCTGCGCTGCGCGCGCTGCGGGTCATGCCCGGGGTCGACCCTGAGCGCGTCGCAGTCGCGGGGGCGAGCGCAGGCGGCGGGCTCGCCGCGGCGCTCGCACTGCGCGTCAGGGACGTGGGGGATCCGCCCCTCGCAGCACAACTGCTGCTCTACCCGATGCTCGATGACCGGACGGGAAAGCACGCTGACGAACGCCACTTTCGGCTCTGGGAACACCGGAGCAACGCGTTCGCCTGGAAGGTGTACCTCGGCGACGCCGACCCCAGCGCCGCGGTCCCCGCCCGCGCCGCCTCACTCGAACGCCTTCCGCCAACGTGGATCGGTGTCGGAACGAACGACCTGTTCCTCGCGGAGAGCCGCAACTACGCTGCCAGGCTGCGGGCCTCCGGGGTGCCGTGCGAGCTGGCGGAGGTGCACGGGGCGTGGCACGCATTCGACGGGTTTGTTCCCATGGCCGCCGTGTCGCAGCGCTTCGCCGCGGAGCATCACGGCTTCGCGCGCCGGGCATTGGCGGTGAAAGCGTAGCTGTCGCCGGCTGATTGGCGCAGCCGCGGAGCACCGCACACGGCACAGACGACACCCGCTTGCGAGTCGCATCGCGGGCTCTACGCGCGGCAGGTGGGCCGGGAGCACCTGAGAGTGCGGGATACTGGTGGGTGGCACATATTTGGGGCCCGCGCACACCTTGGAGGGCACACATCATGGATCTACTCGCTTCGAACGACTCCCCGCTGAACCGCTACGGCTCGCTGGAGGAAGCACTCGTGCACCGCCGCGCCCCAGTCGAAAACCGGGTGTTCCTGCGCACCCTGCTCAACCGCATGCCGATCGAGCGTCTCGTGCGCGCCGACGGTGGTATTACCGTGGTTCGCTCTGACGACGCTCCCGACATTCTTGTTCGCAAGGGATACACCGTCGGGTTTCAGACGGAAGAAGAGATCATCGCGGTTGTCGGCTCCGAGGCCGAGCGCTGGGAGAGCAAGCGCAAGCCAGGCACGTGGGCGGTCGATCACCCCGTCGGGGGCCGCGGGCCCATCATCGAGGCTGAGGAGCTCGCGGCTGAGCGCGGCCCCGTGAAGCCAGCGCGCGGCGCGAAGCGCGTCGCCAAGCCGAAGGCTGAACCCAAGGTGAAGAAGCCGGTCGTGCAGGAGCGTGTGCAGCCGGTATGCCCGAACTGTTTCATGCTCATGGCGCTCTCGGGCGTTTGCGGCAACTGCTCGTAGCGGCCGCTTGGCGGTAGGCTCGTCGGGTGCCTCCGCGTTCCCCGTTGCCCCAGCGTCTGGGCCTCGACCCCGCTTGGCTCCGAACCGAGGGGCGCGACGAGGCTGACCCCGCGACGTGGCCGCTCATGCGCGACTGGTTGGTGCATCGCGTCGGCATGCACGTCGACGTCGACGCGTTCATCGCTCAAGGGCGGTTTGTTACCGCGACGGGGGTGCCCGTGCTCGCGGCGGACCCGTTCCGCCCGAACACCTTCGTGTGGTTTTACCGCGACCTCCCCGATGAAGCCAGGGTGCCGGGGGAGGTGCGTGTGCTGTACCGCGATGACCGGATCGTGGTCGTTGATAAGCCAGCGTTTCTCTCGACCATTCCGCGTGGTCGGCACGTGCGCGAAAGCGTCGTCGTTCGCATGCGCAACGCGCTTGGGCTGCCTGAGCTCACGCCAATGCATCGGCTCGACCGTGTCACGTCAGGGGTGCTGCTCATGGCAACCGAGCGGCGGTGGCGGGGCAGCTACCAGTCGCTGTTTCAGTACGGGCAGGTGACGAAAACGTATCGTGCGGTAGCGGGAATTCGTGACGATCTCGCGCTGCCGGTCACGGTGCGCAACCACCTCACGAAGGCGCGTGGCACGATGCAGGCTGAGGTGATCGAGGGCGCCGAACCGAACGCGGAATCGCTCGTCGAGTTTGAGCGCGAGCTCACCGCGGCGGAGCAGGGAGCGCTCGGTGGTGGAGCGCGCAGCGGGATCTATCGGCTCACACCGCACACCGGGAAGACGCATCAGCTCCGCATCCACCTCTGTGGACTCGGTATCCCCATCGCGGGCGACCCGCTCTACCCCGTCACGCTCGACACCCCGGTAGACGACTTCAGTACCCCGCTGCAGCTGCTCGCGAGCGAGTTGCGCTTCGTCGACCCCGTGGACGGGAGCGACAGGCACTTTGTGAGCGAACGCCGCTTCCCACTTGCATTTGAATCCGACGCTGAAGCGCCTCACTCGCAGGCAGCGCACACTGGCACCTAGCCCGATACCACAGTCAGCGAGTCGATTGGCCCCTCCTGAGTTCTGCACAGGAAAATCGCAGCCTTCGGGAGCATTTTGTGACGACTCCCGCCTTCCACCCGTCTCACATGTAGAGCGACATTCTCTCGCTCTACACAAGACGGCTCGACCGCTCAGGCCGAGCCACTGACAGTGGAGGTACTTCTGATGGCTACCGAAGAGACGAACACGACTGTTGTCACCGACAAGGCGCCGGCTGCACGCCGCGCTACCACCCCTGCTCCAGTCTCGTCGCGGGTTGACCGCACGAGCGCACCGTTCGAATCCGGCGCAGCGAACGAGTCGGCTGGGCGCACGACCGTCGCAGAGGGCGTCGTAGCGAAGATCGCAGGCATTGCCGCACGCGAGGTGCCCGGTGTCTACGCCCTTGGTGGCGGCGGCGCTCGCGCACTCGGTGCGATCCGCGACGCGGTCAACGCCACCGACCTGACCCAGGGTGTGAAGGTTGAGGTTGGGGAGACCCAGGCCGCAGCCGACATCACGATCGTTGTCGACTACCCTGCTCCGATTCAGGATGTCGCAGGAAACGTGCGCACCGCTGTGACGAACGCCATCTCCCTCATGGTCGGCCTCGAGGTCGTCGAGGTGAACATCGAGGTCAACGACGTTCACCTCCCGAGCGACGACGCTGACGACGACGAAGAGTCGCGCGTCTCATGAGCGCGACAGTAGCCGGGGCGCTGATGGGCGCGACGCTAGCGTTCGCCGGGCTCATCTTCGGGTTCTGGGGCTTCCTGCTCGTGCTGTTCCTCATGGGAGTTGGCGCGCTCGTTGGACGCATGCTGTCGGGTGAAATCGACGTGCGTGCGCTCGCCGGTGCCTTCACAGGCAGGCGCACCTCGTCATGAGCGCCGAGGCCGTTGACACCCCCGAGCGGACGACGGTCGTAGCTCCTCCTGAGATTCGCGGAGCCGTGCGTGTCCGTCCGCGGGCAATCGAAAAAGCGGTCCGCGAAGCATCTGCGGCGACCATGGGCGCTCCTCGCGGGGACGTCAGTGTCGAAATTGCAGAGTGGGGCGGCGGCCTGAACGTGCGGGTCGCAACCAAGCTGCAGATTCCTGCGCTGGACGACACCGAGGCGATCCGAGCAGAACTGCCCATCCTTGAGCGGGTGCGGGAACTCCAATCCGCACTCGCCACGGAGCTCTCCAGGCTGACAGGCAGGGAGATCCACCGCGTCACCGTCACGGTGACCGGCGCAATGATTCCTGAGCGAAAGCGGGTGAGATAGATGAGTAACGCAGTGTTGCAGCGGGTGGTGCGTCGCGAGACGCACTCGCCTCGCACCGTGATCACCGTCGTCGTGCTCGTCATCATTATTGCCGCGGCCGCATACGTTGGCACCGAGCTGGTGCTGCGCCTCTTGGGTGCCGGGCCGCTGCTCGCGGCCCCTGGGGCCGCGCTGACCTGGCTGGCAGACCTGCCCGATCTGGAGCCGGTTGCTGGCGTTGGAGCAGCGGGTGCCGTCGTCGCGCTGGTGGGGATCGTGCTCGTGTGGTTCGCTCTCGCCCCCGGGCGCCTGTCGAAGCACCAGCTCGGTGACTCAACCCATTCGGTGGTCGTGGACAACGGGGTGATCGCGTCGGCAGTTGCCGAGCGCGTGCGCCGCGAACTCGACCTCTCGAAGGACGGAGTGGTTGTGGGCATCGGCCATCGCAGCGCCGATGTGACGGTGCGGCCGGAACCGGGCCAGGTCGTGACGTCGGACGAGGTCCGCGCCGCAGCGCAAGACGAGCTCGCAGGGTATGGGTTGGCGCCCGCCGTGCGGGTCCGGGCTCGCGTGCAGCATCGGGCCGAAACGGGAGGATCGAAATGAATGCGACGAATCGGGCCGTGAACCGGCTCATCCTCGGAGTGGTCGGCCTGGTACTCATCGCCGTTGGCGGCGGGATCGTGACCGCGATCGCCTGGCCAGCAGCGGCAGACATGTGGCGCGAAGCGATGTCGAACGCGGTTGGATGGCTGCAGGAGGCTCATGCAGCTACGAAGATCGCCGAGGCAACGACACTGAGCTGGCTAGCGCTTGCTGTGCTCATCGTCTTGGCCTTGATCGTCGCTATCGCTGTCACGGTGATGGCGCGGCTCGGTGGGGGCCGAACAACTGCGGTGACCCGCGTCGAGGCGGGGGAAGGCGCCATCGGTGCCGTGACGATCCGCCACGGTTTCGCGGCTGACGCGCTCACGCACTCACTCGCCGGATACGACGAACTGCTCACCTCCAGGGTGAATGCGAGTCGGGTTCGCGGCGAGGAAGTGCTGCACGTCAGCGTCACGCCGCGGCAGAACACGTCGCCAGCTGCGGTCGCTGGGATCGTCACGCAGCTCGTCGACAACCTCGCAGTCCTGCTCGGCAAGGAAACGCCAACCTATGTGTCGATTCACTCAGGAGTCCGCGCACGGTTGGCCGCCGACCAGTCACGCGTGAAGTAACAACCTGGGCGCACTGCGCCCAAGAAATGGGGGAAGCAACATGTGGAAAAACACGCTGATGATCGCAGTTGTTGCGGTCGCTGCCTATCTGGTCGGGGTCGAATCGGCGAAGTCTCGTGGCAAGAACTACGAGGATCTTCGTCACCAGGTCGAGCGGCTCTGGTTGAGCCCCGACGCAAAGAAGGCAAGACGACGCATGGGTAAGCAAGCCAAACAGGCCGCAAAGCAGGCACGCAAGAGCCTGCTCGGGAGCTAGCTCACCCACCCGTCAGTGATCCACGCCCCCAACATCGGGGGGCAAACATGAAAGGAACAGCAATGAACGCTGTAGACAAACTCAAAGCCGCAGCCGAAAAGGTGACCGGAGAGGTCAAAGAGGCAGTTGGCAAGGCGACCGACAACGACAAGCTCGTCGCCGAAGGGAAGGTCGACAAGGCCAAGGGTGAGGTGAAAGGCACCGCCGCCGACGTGAAAGACACCGTCGCCGACGCGAAAGACCGCCTCACTTCGTAACCCGCTTGCGGCGGGCCAGCCGGCCCGCCGCACCGTCGCACTACCCAACATAAGGACATCTCCATGGGCTTCTTCAGTTTTCTCCTCCTCGGCCTCATCGCAGGCGCGCTCGCAAAATTCATCCTCCCAGGCAAGCAGGGCGGGTCTTGGTTCATGACGCTGCTCCTCGGCGTGCTCGGGGCAATGCTCGGCGGCTGGCTTGGCGGGGTGATCTTCAACGTGAACCTGCAGGGCTTCTTCAACCTGTCGACATGGCTGCTCGCGGTTGGCGGTTCGATCCTCGTGCTGCTGATTTACGGCATGTTCACTGGCCGTAGGTCACAACAATGAGGAGTTCACACAGAATCTGCCCCGTTCCCTACATTTCGGGCGAGGATTGGGGTAGGAAGCGGCGCTCACGGCGTCGTGTGGCCCTTGTTGAGGGAGGGCCCCTTCTCGTAAGGGGGGCTAAGAATGAGCTATGAATTCGAGCGCGAGTCACTCGAGAACGCCGACGATCGTATCGTGGCGGGGCGCGCAGCCGACGGCGATACGGTGGCGTTCGCGGTGCTCGTTCGGCGGTACACGCCGATGATGCGGGCGTATGCGCGGCGGATCCTGTCGGGCTCTGCAGACGTGGACGACGTGTTGCAGGACGCGTTCATCACCGCGTGGGAGCAGCTCGCGCAGCTCCAGGATCCCGGACAGACGAAGAGCTGGTTGATGCGCATCACCAGCCGCAAGGCGATCGACCGGGTTCGGGTCTCCCGTAGCTACACCGACCTCACCGAGATGGAGCTGCCGGCTCCGGAACGAATAGCGCCGCCGCGCCAGGCCGAGGCGAACGCGGGGGTGGCGGCGCTAAACGAGGCCCTCCTCGCGCTACCCGATGCCCAACGCGAATGCTGGGTGCTTCGCGAGTTCGGTGGGTACACTTACGAGGAAATTGCCGAACAGTTAGACGTTTCTGTGTCTACGGTTCGAGGTCTCCTTGCGCGGGCCCGCAAAGACATCATTGTTCGGATGGAGGATTGGAGATGAATCAAGACGACACTCGCAGCATCCTTGGTCTCGAGCCCGAAGATCTCGACGGGCATTCGATCGAGGAGCTCTCTGACTACCTTGATGCCGGGCGGCGCCCGCCGAATCGCGCCATTGACGAGTCAGCGCGCTGTCAGAACGCGCTCGACGCGCTCGAACGGTTGCGCAACATCACCCCTGCGCTGCTCGCCTCCGACCTCGCTGCTGAGCCCGAGCCGCAGGAAAGCTGGATCCAGGGGATCCTCGGCAGTATTGCGCTCGACGCGCGCGCGGGCCGGCGCATCCCCATCACAGCGACCATCGCCGATGCCGACCTGGGAATCACCGAGGGCGCAGTCCGCGGCCTCATCCGCGCAGCCGAAAGCTCGCTGCCCGGCGTGGTCGTAGGTCGCTGCACGCTCGACGGCGATGTCACCGAGCCCGGTGCCGAGATCCGCGTGAGCGTCGAACTCAGCGTTCCGTACGGCGCGGATATTCCCGAAACGGTCGACAGATTGCGCGGCGAGATCACGCAGCGCATCGCGGCCCACACCACGCTCAACCTCAGCGGCGTCGACGTCGCCGTGCAAGACGTTCAATACGCTCCGAACCGTTCGGAAGAAAGGCTGTGACCATGTCAAGCGAATACGCGCTCGCCACAGCGATCGAGGAGACCGTGCGGGCAACCGCCGGGGTTGCCTCGGTGTTTCGTGCGGGCACGACGGCGGTGAAGCTCGTCGACGCGGGAACTGAGCTCGTCGGTCTCGGCGCCGAGCGCGTGTCGCTCGTGAGAGTCACGCTTGAGGGCGAGAAACCGCACGTCGAGATCGCACTCGGAGTGCACCCGGCGGCCGGGTCGGTCGCGACCCTTCACAGCGTGCACGCCGCTGTCGAGTCGCTGATCGCCGAGCGCGGCGTTGCTCCCGCTGACATCGTGATCACCGTGATGCGGGTGAACGGAGCGCACTAGCCGCAACGCACGGCACGGGCCTCGATGGCCCGTGTCTGGCGTGCCCATGCCCCGCAATCATGAGGCTCGCAGCTTTCACTTGTAGCTTGCATGTTGAGCGCATGGTGCATTCGGCTGAGTGGCTGCGGCGTCCCGGTGTTAACTGTGGGCTTCCTGTGGCGTTGTGCTCGCCGAGGCATTTCGGTGTGCGCAGCGACGAGAGGAACACAATGCGGCTTTCAGTGGTTGATCTGGGGATTGTTGCCCCGGAGACGAGCGAGAAAGACGCACTGGTCGACTCCGTGCAGTTTGCCCTCGCTGTTGAGCGGCTCGGCTATCACCGCATCTGGTTCGCCGAGCACCACGCGAGCACCATGGGCGCATCGCACCATCCCGAACTCCTCATCGCCGCGGTCGGCGCGCTCACATCCAAGATCCGAGTCGGCTCGGGTGCGGTCCTCATGAACCACTACAGCCCGTTCAAGGTCGCCGAAATGTTTAAACAGCTCGAAGCGATGTACCCGGGCAGGGTCGATCTCGGTATGGGCAGGGCGACTGCCGGCCCCGTCCTCGACCTCGCGCTGCAACAAAACCGGATCACCCCGGCGAATGTGGAACACACCCAGCAGGTCGCTGAGACCGTCGCGTGGTTGACCGACGACTTCCCGCCAGAGCACCCCTTTTCCCTCACCGCGCTGCTGCCCTCCGTAGCGGAAATACCGCACACGTGGCTCCTCGGCTCGAGTCCGAACGGGTCAAACCTCGCCGCCGGCCTCGGGATCGGGTACACGTTCGCTGGCTTCATCAACCCGGAGGGCGCTGCGCCGGCACTCAGGCACTACCGAAAGCGGTTCACGCCGGGCGCGTCTGGGCTGGCTGAGCCGCGCGCGATTCTTGCCGTGAACGTCACCGTCGGCGAAACGGCGGACGAGGCCGCAAGGCTCGTCAGTTCGCCGAAGGCCTACTACGCCCGGGTCGCGCGCGGCGATTTCTCGACGCCAGTGCCTGCCGCGGACGACGCGGTGGCCGAGCTCACCGTGGCCGAGCGCGACCAGCCGACCTGCATCGTCGACGGAGTCCGCCCGCGGCTCGTCGCAGGCAGCCCAGCGCAGGTGCGCGCGACGATCGAGCAGATGGTGGAGGAGACCGGCGCCGACGAGGTGATGGTGCAGAGCATGATCCCCGACCCGGCCGAGCGCCACCGTTCGCACGAGCTCCTCGCCGAGGCCTTCGGTATCACCCCGGTGAGCGTGCCGTAGTGGCGGCGAAGCGGCACCCATCTGGGTAGCGTAAAATTGGCGCAATGACCGAAACTCCCGCAGCTGCCGCAGTGACCAACAGCGGCATCGACCCCGCAGATCTTGAGACCGCGCTGCGGGTCATCGGATCCGTGCACGAGTTGCCGTCGGAGCACCCGGACGTCATTGCTGTACGCCGCGCGACCTCAGCGATGTACAAGTCGGCAAAGCGGGAGCGGCGGCGGAGCCAACGCAACGAGATCGCCGACGCAAATCGCCGGGTCATCGAGGCGACTGCGACGGGTGCTCCCGACCGCATCGACGACGAGACCCGCGGGCTCCCGCTGACGGTGAGCTCGGAGACCCAATTTGTAGGCGAGCTGCGCAAAGCGCAGAGCTGCTACATCTGCAAGGAACCGTACACGCAGGTCGAGTCGTTCTACCATCAGCTCTGCCCGAACTGCGCGGCGTCAAGCCATGAGAAGCGCAACGCGCGCACCGACCTCACCGGCAAGCGGGCGCTGCTCACCGGGGGCCGCGCGAAGATCGGAATGCACATCGCGTTGCGGCTACTCCGCGACGGCGCACACACGACGATCACCACGCGCTTCCCCCGCGACGCGGCCCGCCGCTTCGCCTCGCTTCCCGACTCCGCCGAGTGGATCGACCGGCTCCGCATCGTGGGTATCGACCTGCGCGACCCTTCCCAGGTGATCGCGCTCGCCGATTCCGTTGCCGCCCGCGGGCCGCTCGACATCCTCATCAACAATGCTGCGCAGACGGTGCGCCGCTCGCCAGGATCGTACTCGTTGCTCGCTGACGCAGAGTCGCAGCCGCTCCCCGCCGGCGTGTTCCCCGAGACCGAGACGCTCGGTCAGCCGGCCGAGCTGCACCCGCGCGCGCTGCAGTCCTCGGTTGGTGGCGGCGGCGCGGTGTCGCTCGACGCGCTCCCTCCCGAGGCGCTCGATGGTACGGTCGCCGCCGGGTTCGCGCAGCACCTCACCGCGAGCGACCTCACCGCGCTCGCGATGGCGCCCGGCTCATCATCCCTTGCGAAGCACGCTGACGGCTCCGCGATTGACGCCGGCGGCCTCGTGCCAGACGTCACCCACGTGAACAGCTGGGTGCAGCACGTGCAGGAGGTG
The DNA here is from genome assembly GCF_000834055.1 of Leucobacter komagatae. GTDB lineage: Bacteria > Actinomycetota > Actinomycetes > Actinomycetales > Microbacteriaceae > Leucobacter > Leucobacter komagatae_A. The sequence continues at coordinate 24,006 of NZ_JXSQ01000006.1, read as the reverse complement.
GATCCGATCGAGATGCTGGAGGTGCAGCTGTGCAACGCGACCGCGCCGTTCATCCTCATCAGTCGGCTCCGGAGCGCGATGGCTGCCTCGCCAGCGCGCCGCACCTACGTTGTGAACGTTTCGGCGATGGAGGGTCAGTTCTCTCGCCGCTACAAGGGCCCCGGCCACCCACACACGAACATGGCGAAGGCTGCGCTCAACATGCTCACGCGCACGAGCGCGGGGGAGATGCTCGAAACCGACGGGATCCTCATGACCGCGGTCGACACCGGGTGGATCACCGACGAGCGCCCGCACTTCACGAAGGTGCGGATGGCTGAGGAGGGCTTCCACGCGCCCCTCGATCTCGTCGACGGTGCCGCGCGAGTCTACGACCCCATCGTCCGTGGCGAGGCCGGCGAGGACCTCTACGGCTGCTTCCTCAAGGACTACGAGCCAAGCCCCTGGTAACGGCGTTGGCTGTGCGCGGGAGCGCACAGCCAACGGTCACGTTAGCGAAGTACTGAGATGCCGAGCGTTGCCAGCACCCCGAACGCAATGCCCCACAGGATGATCGAGATGACCTGCCACAGGATGACCTGGTTCTTCGGTGCGCCGAAGGACACCATTGCGGCGGAAGTGATCTGGCTCGGCAGGAAGATCTGGCCGAGGAGGCTCACGCCAGGCACGCCGTAGCGGTCGAAGCGCTCCTTGAGTTTCGCGCGGCTCGGTGTGAGCTCCTTTGGCGCCTTGCCCTGCGTCGCCTTGGCCCGGATCCCGTGCGCGGACAGCACGAAGATAAGCATTGAGATGACGTTGCCGATGACGGCTGCGCCCACCGCGATGATGGGGTTCATGCCGACGATCACGCCGACGGCCGAGCCGAAATACGACTCGACGAACGGGATCGCAGCGATGATCATGATGCCGAGCCACTGCAGGAACTCAGGGAGCGACGTGGTGAACTCCTGAAGGTTATCGATAAAGACGATCATGGCGACCTTTCGTGGGAGGCGGCGAGGCCAAGTGACCTTGCCGGGTGGGGCAGGGGCGGCGGAGCGCCGCAGTACACCTATCGTTTCGTGGTTGCGCGTTCCGCAGTAGTGCCGGGCTGTCACGCGTCCGCGTGCGAATCCACACTGACCTCCCGTGACATTTGTCACACGTTGCCGGAGCGAACGGCCGAGGGTATGAGTTCGCGCAGCAGTGGCCCTATGCTGACACTGATGGCTGCCCACCCGAACACCGCCGCTCCCTTCGCGGGCGTGAACGCGACCTGGACGTATACGCTCGGGTCGATCGTTTTCCTGTTCGTGATGCTCGACCTCATTACCGTCACCCAGCTGCTTGCGCGGTGGGCGAATTCCCGCTCGGGCATGGATCTCGCCCTCGTGCTTTTGAGCGTCGCGGCGGCGGCCACGCGGATCCGCTACTGCTGGTTCCTTCGCTCGGACTCCGGCAGCGGATGGCCGCACATCGGCTGGACAATCGCGCTGTTTGCGCCGGCGATCGCGTCGTGGGCGCTCGCCTTCGCAGCTGGCGAGGCCGCACTGTTTGCTGCCGCGCAGCTCTGGTTCTCCGGGGTCATCTTTAGTCTCGTCGCCCCCCCGGAAGCTCCGCTGGCGGCTCATCGGGGCGATGCTTGCGCTCTCGCTCGCCCCGCTGGTTGTGGGCCTCTTCGTTGACGGGACCCCGCTCGTGCAGTCGGGCAATGGTGCCGCATTCATGGTGATGTTCTACGCGGCGGTTCTTCCCCTCATGGTGATCTCGAGCCTGTGGTTCTGGCGCGTCGTCGCCAGGCTGGAAGAGGCCAGGCTCATCTCGGCGGAGCTCGCCGTCACACAGGAGCGGCTGCGCTTCGCGGCGGACCTGCACGACATTCAGGGGCACCACCTGCAGGTCATCGCGCTCAAGGCTGAGCTTGCCGAGCGAACGATCGAGAGCAACGCTGACTACGCTGCTGGGCAGATCGGCGAAATCAGGCTCATCGCGAAGGAAGCGATGGAGGAAACCCGATCGCTCGTCGCGGGGCTCCGCGAGGTAGCGCTCGGTGACGAACTCGAAAACGCGAGCGAAGTGCTCACCCTTGCCGGTACGAAATGCACGCTCAGCATTGACGGGTCGCCTACCGGTGCGGAGGCCGAGCGGGTGCTCGCCTTCGCCGTGCGGGAGGCAACAACGAATATCCTGCGCCACAGCGAGGCGAGCACCGCCGCGATCACGCTCGCTGCATCCCGCGGCGGGTACGAACTGCTGGTGGTGAACGATGGCGTCGGCGGGGACCAGCATGGCAGCGGATCGGGTCTCGCAGGGCTACGCGAACGCGTCATCGCGATCGGGGGAACCCTCGAAGCACAGGCAGGCGCGGGCGCGACCGGGACGGTGCCGCGCCTGGAAATGGGACGTTTGAACTACGCGTCTGGGTACCGGATGGGGGAACGCAGTGAGTGCGATGAGTGAGAGTGAACAACCGACGGGCAGCATCAGGCTGCTCATCGCAGACGACGAGCACCTCATTCGCGGGGCACTTGAAGCCCTGCTCGGGCTCGAACCAGACATCGAGGTCGTCGCCGGCACCGATAACGGCGCCACTGCGGCGCAACTCGCACTCGAGCTCCGCCCAGACGTCTGCCTACTTGACCTCGAGATGCCGCGCGCTGACGGCATTGAGGCCGCGGAGCGGATCATGGCTGGGGTGCCTGGGGCGCGCGTGATCATCGTGACTCGCCACGCGCGTCCCGGCGTGCTTCGACGTGCGCTCGCCGCAAAGGTCGCAGGCTTCGTGCCGAAATCTACGCCGGCGGGAGACCTCGCCGACGTGATTCGCGACGTTGCGGCGGGCAAACGCTACATTGACCCGGAGATCGCGGCGGCAGCCCTCGTCGCCGAGCGCTGCCCGCTCACCGACCGCGAGCTCGACGTGCTCCGCGCGACCCGGACGTCGTCGAGCGTGCAGGCAATCGCGGATGCGCTCTTCCTCTCCACTGGCACCGTGCGCAACTACCTCTCGGCGGCGATGACGAAGCTTGGGGCGAGTAACCGCCACGATGCAGCAGAGCACGCCTGGCAGCAGGGGTGGATCTGACACCAGTCCGACGCTGCGCGCCGGCAGTGCGGTTGCGGCACTCGCACTCGCGCGAGTGCCTCTGCCGCGGACTGCTCATTGCGATTACATCGACGCGGCATTAGCTTGGGGGCTAGGTGCTTGGTGGCGAATGGGGGAGCATCATGCGGATACGCGCAGACGAGATGACAACGCGCGGTGCGAAAAACATCGGATTCCCTTCGCGCCAGTGGGCGCGACTTGCCTCGCGAACTATCGTGGCACTGCTCATTGCGCCGCTTCTCGCACTCTCTTTCGCGGCGCCGAGCCTCGCGCTCACCGAGCCGGGGGACGACACGAGCGCGACGGTCGAGTCCGAGGCGTCGCCCAGCGGAGAAGAAGCCGAAGCGGATGCGCAGCCGTCAGACGCTGATGAACTGTGCAACGTCATCATTGCGTACTCATTCGACGGGCGTGTTGTGGGGCTGCAAGAGTTCAGTGACATGCAGCAGGGCGAGCTCATAAGGTCTTCAGACCTGGAGATGCCCTCTGGCTATAGCCTGAAATCCCCCTTTCCCGATTTCACTGTCTACGAGGATCAAGAGATCACCGTGGAACTCGTCAAGGCCGAGAAACCGCTATTTGACGTCACCGTGAGGTACCTTCTCGATGGCGAGGAGATAGGCCGAGAAGTACTTGCCGGTCTCCCAGAACTCTTCGTGGTGCACGATGAGGACCTCACCATCCCGGAAGGGTTTGTGCAGGCAAATCCGATGGTGCCGCACGTCGTCGTGGCTAGCGACACGATCGATGTCCCTGTTCTCAGAAATTCGGTTCCTGTTGCCGATGTCATGGTCTGGTTCGTCTACGACGGCAAGACCGAGGGATTGCAGATCTACCGGGGCCTTCCCATCGGCGCGGTCATCACGGAAGCCACCCTCGTGCTTCCAAACGGGTTTGTGCTTGCCGGACCATTCGCCGACTACACGGTGACCGGTCAGGCGGAGCTCACGCTAGCGGTCGTGCCCGTCGGAGTTGACCCTGAGCCCGAGAAACCAGTCATCGATACGCCCGACACTGACACGGAAGAGGACGTGCCCCCGGCCCACGACGGCAAGGGCGCAACAACGGAGCTCGCGAACTCAGGAACGCAGCGGACGGCTGCCATTGGCGTGGCTGCGTTCGGCGCGCTCGGGCTCGGGCTCGTACTGATGCTTGGCGCTGCGTCGCGCGGCCGCGCGTTGCACCGCTCGTAGGGCGAGGGGCTAGTAGCCGCCGCCCGCGCCCTTGATGAGTTCGGCGAGCTGCCACAGGCCGCGAGCCTCGGCGTTCGCGAGGGGCGTGCTGCCCTGGCCGTCGCGCAGATTCGGGTCCGCGCCGCCAGCGAGCAGCAGCCGCACGGTCTCACGGTGGTTCTCGCCGTCGGTGCCGAGGATCGCGGCCTCCTGCAGCGCAGTCCAGCCGAGGTTGTTGATGTGGTCAGGGTCGATCCCAGCCTCGAGCAGCATCCGGGTGACGCCGACGTGCCCGTGCTCGCCAGCGGGGATGAGGGCCGTGCCACCGAAGCGGTTCGTGCTCGTGAGGTCGGCCCCGTTTGCGAGCGTGAGCGCGAGGATCTCCTCGTAGCCTTCGGCACCGGCGTAGAGGTACGCGCTGTCCTCGATATCGTCTTTCGCGTTGACGTCGGCTCCCGCCTCGATGAGGGCGGTCGCCGCGGCAACGGCGTTTGCCTTCGTCGCCGCGACGAGCGGGGTCATTCCGGCTTCGCCGCGCAGCTCGATGTCGGCGCCACGCTCGAGGGCCGAGCGCACTGCGGCGCCGTCGTTCGCACCGACTGCGGCGGCGAGGTCCGCGTTGGCACGCGGATCCGGTTCTGCTGGCTGGTTCGGCTCGGGCGACGGGGTCGCGGAAGGCGACTTTGGGGCAGCTGCTGGTTCGGGCTGTGCGGCGCACCCGGCGAGCATCGCGAGCGTCACGGCGAGGGCGGCAGGGATGAGCACGCGGAGCGCGCTCGTGCGGTGTGAGGCCCCCGTGCGTGCGCTGGGGGATTCGAATGGTGGCACTGACGGAACTCCTTATCGCCGATGCCCGCAATCGTAGTCTGCGCCGGGCTCGGGAGGCTGAGGGCTCTGGTAGCTGGGAGAGCATTATCATGAGGCTATGGATACCTGGCCCGCGCGCTGCTTGCCATCGCGGGAGAGTTCGCGCGGCTATGCAGAGTGCACACCATCGCGGGTCAGCTGGGCCAACAACGGCACGGATCCTGAACATCCCCCTCTCTACCCTTGAGAGCAACGGGGCTACACGGTCATAGAAGACCATCTCGGAAAGGACGGCAATGACGCTGAACCACTTGCTTTGGCTCTCACCCGCAGCCGGCACAACCGCTGATTGCATCGGCGACGACACCCGCATGCTGAGCTACGCTGAGGTCGACACGCTCGCGCGCGCCTTCGCCGAGCAGCTCACTGAGCTCGGCGTTTCGCAAGGAGACGTCGTCGGCGTAATGCTCGAGAACAGCATCGAGCTCGTCGTTGGGATCCTCGGCACCTGGCTCGTCGGCGCCATCGCCACACCCATCAACCCGACGTTCACCGAACGTGAACTCACGTATCAGCTGGGCGACTCAGAGGCGAGCCTGCTGCTCGCCGATGAGGCGACACTCGGCAGGGTTCCCGGGATCCGCACCCGCGCGCTGCCGGTCACCGAGATGCGCACCGCACCGACCCGCGAGACGGAGCGGCGCACGACGGACGCTGGCGAGATCGCACTGCTCATTTACACGAGCGGATCCACTGGGCAGCCGAAGGGCGTCATGCTCGACCACGCCAACCTCAACGCGATGACCACGTCGTTCGTCGACCACGTCGATATGACCGAGGCCGACCGCGCCCTGCTCGTGCTCCCGATGTTCCACGTGAACGCGATCAGCCTGAGCTGGCTCTCGCCGATCACGGTTGGCGGCTCAACAGTCATCGTGAAGCGGTTCGCCCCCGTCCCGTTTACCGAGGCCGTCGCTCGCCACCGCCCGACCTTCTTCTCGGCCGTGCCAGCGATCCTCGCCCGCCTCGTCGAACTGCCGCCAGAGATCGCACCCGATTTCAGCTCCGTGAGGTTCGTGATCTGCGGTGCCGCCCCCGTTTCGCGTGAACTGCTCCAGCTCTCCGCCGAGCGGTTCAACCTCCGCATCATTGAGGGCTACGGCCTCACAGAGGGTACCTGCGCTTCAACGTGCAACCCATTGGAGGGGCCACACAAGCTCGGCAGCGTCGGCCCGGTGCTTCCCGGCCAGCGCATCAAGCTCACCGACGACAAGGGCAACCCCGTGCCAACTGGCGAGCGTGGGGAGATCCGCATCAGTGGGCCAAACGTGATGCGCGGCTACCTCGGACGCCCCGAGGCGACGGCGGAGACCATCGTTGATGGCTGGCTCCGCACCGGCGACGTCGGGGTACTCGACGAAGACGGCTACCTGAGAATCGTCGACCGCATGAAAGACATGATTATTCGCGGCGGTGAGAACATCTACCCCAAGGAAATCGAGACGCACCTCGCAACGCACCCCGCGGTGCTCGAAGCCGCCGTCGTCGGTGCGCCGCACGCGACGCTCGGCGAGGTGCCCGTCGCGTTCGTTGTCGCGCTGCCTGGCGCGCAGGTGAACAGCGAAGAGCTCATCGCGCACTGCGCCGAGGGGCTCGCGAAGATCAAAGTCCCTGCGGAGCTTACGGTCGTCGAGGAGCTGCCGAGAAACCCCGTGGGAAAGATTGATAAGCCGGAGCTGAGACGCCGCGTGGCTGCCGTCTCTAGCTCCCCAGAAACGGCGGTCAGCGCCTAGCAGCGGCTGACCCCTCGCGCGGGGCCCACCGACAACTGTCGCGGGCCCCGGAGCTCGCGGTGCCCTCCGGCACCGTGGGGGTATTTCGTGTGCGAAAAAAAACCTGTCACCAAAGGAGTTGTCATGGGTTTTCAAGAACCAACGTTCCCGAATGTGGAACCAGAATCGTTCATCCAGCGCCCGCTGCAGGAACGCTTGCGCGTGCTCACAACGCAGTGGGCTGAGTGGGGCTTCGGCGCAGCCCGCAACATTTCCGTGCTCTACCTCGCGAAGGTGTTCGGGGCCTGGCTCATCGGCGGCGTCCTGCTCGTCACGCTCACCTCGCAACTCAACCCGCTCGACCCCGGCGCGTGGTGGACGAACCCCATCGTCTACCAAAAGTTCGTCGTCATGACGATGCTGCTCGAAGCGATCGGCATCGCCGGCTCATGGGGGCCGCTCGCGGGGAAGTTCGGTCCGCTCACTGGGGGGATCCTGTTCTGGGCACGGCCAGGCACCATCAAGCTCAGCCCGTACAAGTGGGTCCCGTTCACCGGAGGCAACCGCCGGACCGTACTCGACGTGTCGCTCTACTTCGGTTTCCTCTTCGCCATGGGTATCGCGCTGCTGTCGCCAGGCCAGACCGCCGAGGAGGTGCCAGCCCTCGCCCGTTTCCAGGCCTTCCTTGCCGATCCGGCAAGCGGGGCACCTGCCTGGCTCGCGAGCAACGCGGACAGCTTCCAGCTCATCCAGACAACACCGCTCATGTTCGCTGTCGCCCTCCTGCTCCTCATCGGCCTGCGCGACAAGACCATCTTCCTCGCAGCCCGCGCGGAACAGTACCTGCTGCCGATCGTCTTCTTCATCGTCTTCCCGAGCTTCTTTGAGGTGACCGACATGGTCATCGCACTGAAGATCTTCCTCGTGACGGTCTGGGTGGGCGCCGGATTCTCCAAGCTCAACCGGCACTTCAGCCTGGTGATTCCGCCGATGCTCAGCAACACCCCGTTCTGGCCGCCGCGCTGGCTGAAGAAGTCGATGTACAAGGACTTCGATGGCAGCGACCTGCGCCCAAGCCGGCCCGCACACCTCATCGCGCACGTGCTCGGGACGATCGTGGAGATCGTCGCCCCACTCGTGATGCTCTTCGTCGCCGGAAACGCCCTCGGCGGGCAAACCACCGTGACGCTCGCAACGCTGCTCATGGTGGGCTTCTGCCTGTTCATCATCTCGACGTTCCCGCTCGCGGTGCCGCTCGAGTGGAACATGCTCTTCGCCCTGTGCGCCGTGGTCTGCTTCATCGGCTACCCGAACGCCGTGGGCTTCAGCGTCTTCGATATGTCGGAGCCGTGGCTGCCCTTCGCGGTGATCGCAATTCCCGTGTTCTTCGTGATCTTCGGTTCGCTCCGGCCAGACAAGGTCTCCTTCCTCGCGTCGCTGCGCCAATACGGGGGCAACTGGGCGTCGGCGCTGTGGGCGATCCACCCAGACGCGGAAAAGAAGCTGCACCGGGTCTACCGGCCAACGACCGACCAGATCGATCAGCTGCAAACGATGGGGCTACCGTACCCCCTCGCAGAGACCTTCCTTGAGATGACGATCGGGTGGCGCTCGCTTCACAGCCAGGGGCGCGGACTCTTCTCCGTGTTGCTCGAGAACGTGCCAGATATCGACCACCGGCGCGTGCGGGAGGCCGAGTTTGGGTGCAACGCGATGCTCGGATTCAACTTTGGGGAGGGGCACCTGCACAACGAGGAGCTCATCGCCGCGATCCAGGAGCAGGCCCAGTTCGAGCCGGGCGAGTTCATTGTCGCCTGGGTGGAATCGGAAGCGCTGTGGAGCGGATACCAGGAATACAAGATCATTGATGCTGCGCTCGGCGTGGTTGAGCGGGGCCGCTGGCAGGTGAAGGACGCCGTCGCTGAGCAGCCGTGGCTGCCCAATGGCCCGATCCCGCTGACGGTGACCTGGCGATCGCCAGAATTCGAGCAGCTCCAGTTCACCGCAACCGATATTGTTGGGCCAGACGCGGTGATTGTTGGGGTCGACACCGCTGCCCTGAACCAGTTCGTTGCAGAATCTGAAGCGCTTGTGGAGGTGCGAAAGCCATGACAACAGCGGTCGTAGTCGGTAGCGGCCCAAACGGGCTCGCCGCGGCGACCGTGCTCGCCCGCGCCGGAGTCGACGTCACCGTCGTCGAGGCAGCGCAACAGCTCGGAGGGGGCGCTCGCTCGGTCGAGTCGCCCCTCTCCGGGCTGGTGCAGGACCACTGCGCGGCCGTGCACCCCATGGCGCCGGGATCCGCCTTCTTCAAGACGCTCGACCTCGAAGCAATGGGGGTGCGATGGGCGTACGCCCCCATCGACGCGGCGCACCCACTCGACCGCGGCGAGCCTGGGCTGCTGCGCACCTCGGTCGCCGACACCGCAGCTGGGCTCGGCCGCGACGGCCGGCGCTGGTCGGCGGCATTCGGGCCGTCCGCGCGCGCATTCGACCGTCTCTCACCGGTCATCATGTCGCCGATGCTGCGAGTCGCCAAGCACCCCATCTTGCTCGCGCGAATGGGGCTCGTCGCTGGGCCCCCGCCAGCGCTCGTTGGGAAGTTCTTTCGGGAGGAACGGACGCGCGCGCTCTTCATGGGCGTTGCCGCGCACGCGTTGCAGCCGCTCACGCTGCCGCTCGTCACTGGCATCGGCGCTGGGATCATCATCGCAGGCCATGCCGTCGGCTGGCCCGTCGTCGAGGGCGGCACGGGCAAACTCACCGATGCGCACATCGCGATGCTCCGCGGCATGGGAGTGCGCTTTGAGACGGGCAGGCGCGTCACGAGCCTCCGCGAGTTGCCGCCGCGAGACATCACCATCCTCGACGTGCATCCGCACGCTGCGGCGAGCATCCTTGCCGGGCACCAGCCGCAGCCTGCCCGCCGCTCGTACCGGAAGTTCAAATCAGGCCCTGCAGCGTTCAAGGTTGACTTCGCGATCGACGGCGGCATCCCGTGGCGCGACCCCGAGGTCGCTCAGGCCGGCACCGTGCACCTTGGGGGTACCGCGGCCGAAATCGTCGCCGCCGAACGACAGATGGCTGCCGGGAAGATGCCCGAGCGGCCGTTTGTGCTCGTCGGGCAGCAGGCGGCCGCCGACCCCGCGCGCGCGAACGGATCAATCGTGCCGATCTACGCATACGCGCACGTGCCGACGGGCTACCCAGGAGACGCGAGCGAAGCGATCATCGCGCAGATCGAGCGCTTCGCCCCCGGATTCCGCGAGCGGATCGTTGGCATGAGTGCGCGATCCCCGGCGCAGAGCGAGGCCGAGAACGCGAACTTCGTCGGTGGCGACATCCTCACCGGAGCGAAGTCGCCTCTGCAGTTCCTCCTCGGGCCAAGGCTCAGCACACAGCCGTACGACACCGGGGTGCCCGGCGTGTACCTCTGCTCCGCGGCAACCCCGCCAGGCCCGGGGATTCACGGCATGGGTGGGTACAACTCAGCGAACCGGGCCCTCCACGTGCTCGCCAACGGGCGCGATGCGCGCCGCGAGGAAGTGCGCGTATGAGCGCGCCGGAGCCGGCGGACCACGACCGGGAGCTGCGCGAACTCATCGTGCGAGTTGGCGGGATCATCCAAGAAATGACCCCGCAGATTGTCGAGGAGATGACGGAGCTGCTCTCTGGGCGCGTTTCCGGTCTCGACAGAGACGCGCAGATGATCCAAATGCTGCGAGCGAGCGTCGACGGCAACGTGTGGACGATCGGCCACATTCTGACCAACGACATTGCGATCGAATCGGTGCAGCCGAGCACCGCAGCCGTTGAATACGCCATGCGGCTCGCCCAGCAAGACGTGCAGCTCGGCTCACTCACCCGCGCCTACTATCTCGGGCAGTCGCTCGTCGTGCGCCGCGGCATCGACGTCGTAGATGGCCTCGATCTCGACGACAAGAACCAGCAGATGAACCTCGTTCGGTGGATCACCGATGTGATCCACAACTACATCGACTGGATGCTGCAATACGTCACCGACGTGTATGTTGCCGAGCATGCGAAGTGGTGGACCGCGCGCGCCGTGACGAACGCCGCCGCGGTGCGCAAGGCGCTGCGCGGTGAGCCAATCTCTGTCGCGGGCTTTGAAGCGAAAACGAAGTACTCGCTCGAGCAGCATCACATCGCGCTCATCGCCTGGCTTGAGTTCGACACGGCAGGCACTGACGAACAGCGGCAGATCGATCTTCTGTTGCGGCGCATCGCTGCAATTCTCGGCTCGACAAAGCCGCCACTCATCACAGCGGCGGATCAGACAACGGCATGGGCGTGGGTCGGCATGCCAACAGCCGACCTCAGCCCAGACGCGCTCACCCGGATTGCGCGGCTCGCAGAATCGCAGGAGGCCAACACGATCCGGCTCGCGGTGGGGGTGCCTGGCGACGGCGTTGCCGGGTTCCGGCGCAGCCACGAGCAGGCGGCGAAGGCCAGGCTTGTAGCGCTTGGCGCTCAGCGCTACCGCGAATCACAACTGGTCGCCTTCAGCGAGCCAGACGTTGGGTTCCTGTCACTGCTCATGCACGACACGAAGAGCGCGATCACGTGGACGCGGGAGGTGCTCGGAGACGTCGCCGCACCGGGGGAACAGCACGCCGCGCTCAGGGAGACCCTTGCGACGTTCTACGCCACAGGTGAGAACTCCTCGAAAACTGCCGAGGTGCTCGGGCTGCACCGCAACACCGTGCGCCAGCGCGTCGCCCGCTTCGAGCAGGAGCGCGGCACGAAGCGCATCAACGGGATGGAGATCTCCCTCGCGCTGAAGCTCTTCGATCTGCTCGGAGACGGCGGCTAGCGGCCTCGGCGCTGGCCCGAGCCCGTTGCCGCGGGGCGGCCCGAGCCTGCACGGCGGCCGGTCTGCGCCTGCGCGCCGCTCCTGCCATCGTTGCGGGTGCGCGAGCGCTCAGAGTTGCCTCCCTGTGCGCGGCCGTTCTCCTGGCGCCCGCCCTGAGCGCGGCCACCTTCAGGCCTGTCGCCCTGTCCGCGGCCTGCGTCGCCGCGAGCGCCCTGGCCGCGGCCGCCCTGGCCACGCCCAACCTGCGCACGCTCGCCCTGGGGGCGGCCGGACTGCGAGCGCGAGCGGCTGCGCTGCGGCTGATCCTGTTTGAATACCGGTGTCACGAGCGGCGCGACCGTGCCGACGAGTTCGACAACGGCTGGGGACTCAGCGGTGACGCTTTGCGGGGTCACCGTGATCTGCGCCTTGCGGAGCAGCGCGGCGGTGTCCTTGCGCTGGGTCGGGAGCACGATGGTCACAACCTCGCCTTCCTTGCCGGCGCGGGCGGTGCGGCCTGAGCGGTGCAGGTATGCCTTGTGCTCGGCCGGCGGATCAACGTGGATGACGAGTTCGATGTCGTCGACGTGCACGCCGCGGGCAGCGACGTCCGTCGCAACGAGGACCTTCGCGTCGCCAGCGGCGAACGCGGCAAGGTTGCGGTCGCGGATCGTCTGCGAGAGGTTGCCGTGGAGGTCGAGCGCAGGAATGCCCGCCTCGGTGAGCTCGCGTGCGAGTTTCTTCGCGTGGTGCTTGGTGCGCATGAACAGCACGCGGCGGCCGGTGCCAGACGCGAGCGTGCGCACGAGCGTGCGTTTCGCTGCTGCGCCGTCAACCTCGAACACGTGGTGGGTCATTGCTGCGACGGGGCTGTTTGCCTCATCGACGGAGTGGGTGACCTCGTTGTGGAGGTAGCGGCGGACAAGCTTGTCGACCCCGTTGTCGAGGGTCGCGCTGAACAGCAGCCGCTGGCCCGACTGGGGAGTCTTGTCCATGATGCGCGTGACGACGGGGAGGAAACCGAGGTCAGCCATGTGATCGGCCTCGTCGAGCACAGTGATCTCGACAGCGTCGAGATTCACGTGCCCCTGCTTCATGAGATCCTCAAGCCGTCCCGGGCAGGCGACGACGATGTCGACGCCGTTTTTCAACGCGGAAACCTGACGGTTTTGGCTGACGCCTCCGAAGATCGTGGTGGTGTTCAACCCGTACGCCTTGGCGAGGGGGTCTATGACCGCGGTGATCTGGGTTGCGAGCTCACGCGTCGGGGAAAGCACGAGCGCGAGCGGCCTGCCCGGCCGGCGCTTGCCGCCTGCGAGCGCGCCACCGAGGCGGGCAACGAGAGGAATGGAGAAGGCGAGGGTCTTGCCAGAGCCGGTCTTCCCGCGGCCGAGCACGTCGCGGCCTGCGAGCGTATCGGGGAGGGTGTCGACCTGGATGGGGAACGCCTCAGTCTTGCCTTCTGCTGAAAGCACGGAGACGAGGGGAGTGGGCACGCCGAGCGCGCTGAACGTAGTTGTCATGCTGGGGTAAATGCCTTTCGGGCACGGGCCGCGGGCTGCTTCGTCGCTCCCGCGCTCAGTCGAGCGGGGAAAGCGGGCGGGAAAATCCGCGGTGGATGGCGAAGGTGGCAATGGCCACTTCCGTTCGCCGGAGAAAGAATCCACGAGCTCAGAGTTCTGAGCGAGAAGAAGTTGGAGCCCTGCGGATCGGGAAGCCCGGTGAAATCTGTGGGCGACCCGTTACGGGGGCAAGCGTTCTACGACGCAGGGAAACCGTCGTGGTTTCACAAGTTCACTCAGTATAGCAGGGGGCGTTTTCCCTGGCGTTCCTGCGCGGCAGGAAACGCCAGGGAGGGCGGTGGTCGCTATTCGCCGATGCGGACGAGCATCTTGCCGGTGTTCGCGCCGCGCATCATTGCGAGGAACGCGTCGACCGAGTTATCGATACCGTCGACGATGGTTTCGTCGTACGCAATCTTGCCCGCGCCAAACCAGCCGCTCATCTGCTCGGTGAACTCTGGCAGCTTGTCCCAGTGGGATCCGATGGTGAAGCCCTGCATGCTCAGCGAACGGGTAATCATGTTTGCGAGGTTCGTCGGGCCGACCGGACGCTCGGTGGTGTTGTACGCGGTGATCGCGCCGCACAACGCGAGGCGGCCGCCGTCGTTCATTGAGGCGAGCGCGGCTTCGAGATGGTCGCCGCCGACGTTGTCGAAGAACACGTCGACGCCGTCGGGTGCGGCATTCGCGAGCTGCTTGCGGACCGCGCCTTCCTTGTAGTTGAACGCTGCGTCATACCCATACTTGTCGGTGAGCAGCGCAACTTTTTCTGGCGAGCCAGCGGAACCGATGACTCGTCCAGCTCCGAGGAGCTTGGCAATCTGACCTGCCGCAGTTCCCACCGCCCCGGCCGCGCCAGAGATGAACACGGTGTCGCCAGCACGCATCCCCGCGATGGTGGTGAGCCCGACGTAGGCGGTGAGCCCCGTCATCCCGAGCATGTGCAGGCGCAGCGACAGCGGAAGGCCGGGAACCTCTTCGATGGCGCGGAACTTTGCGGCATCCGCCTGAATCACGTCGGTCCAGCCGTGCTGGTGCAGCACCGCGGTCCCGACGGGGAGGGCGTCGGCGGCCGAGGCGACCACTCGCCCGACGGCGGCGCCCGCGATCACGTCACCGAGCTGGTACGGCGGCACGTAACTGCGCACATCGTTCATGCGGCCGCGCATGTACGGGTCGACTGAGACGAACTCGTTGCGTACGCGAACCTCACCTGCAGCTGGGGCGTCGTAGTCGACGGTGACGGTCTCGAAGTCTTCGTGCACCGGCCAGCCGACGGGCCTGCGTGCGAGCCTGATCTGGGTGCTGCGTTCGTTGTTCATGTGGCTCCTTTGTGCTGCGTCAGTCTGCTGGGCATCGAAGCGGTGACGGCCGGCACGCGGAACCCACCCGGGTACGGGCGCGGCTGCGACGCCATCGAAACCCCGCTGTCACTTCGACAATAACGACCCGGGCTGTGACAGCGCACAGGCAAGCGACACACCTCCCGCTTGCCACCCCACCCCGGTTCGTGGCTAAGCTGAGGGTTCCAGTACACATCCGCTGGGGGGGCCCGAAGGGGCTGAGATCCACTACTTGCTGTGGACCACCCCAGGAACCTGATCTCGTTAACACGAGCGGAGGGAAGCGGTCAATATGTTGATCCATGTTCACGTGTCGCCCACACCAATGGGAGACGAAAACGGTCCGTACAGCTGCGTCGAGGGCGCGATTCGCGTCATCGAGCAGAGCGGCCTCGAGTACGAGGTCGGCGCGCTCGGCACGACGATCCAGGGGCCGGCCGACAGGCTCTGGCCGCTCATGCGCGAGTTGCACGATGCGACGCTCACGGCTGGCGCTGACCGCGTGATGACGCACTTCCGGATCCTCGAGGCCAAGGACGACGTCATCGAGGCATCGATGGCCGACCTGGCCGCGCGCATCACGCACTAGCACGCTGGCCGCCGTGAGAACTCTCACACGGCAGATCCTCCCAGTCCTCCTCGCCGTCGCCGGTGTGGTGGCGCTGTGGGGTCTGCTGGTGCGCGTCACCGACGCGCCCTCGTACCTGCTGCCGTCACCCTTGAGCGTCTGGCGGGCAGGCCTCGCAGACCGAGAACTCCTCGGAATGCACCTGCTCGCCACCATGCGGATCGCGATCTCGGGGTTCGCGCTCGGGGGAGTGTGCGGTGTCGCGGTGGGGATCGTGCTTGGGCTTTCTGGCACGCTCCGCCGTGCCTGCGAGCCCGTGCTCATCGCGAGCCAGGCGATCCCGCCCGTCGTGTTCGCCCCCATCCTCATCGCAACGCTCGGCTTTGGTCCGTTCCCAAAGATCCTCGTCGTGACCCTCGGCGCGTTCTTCCCGATCGCGATCAGCGCGAGCGCTGCGATGCGCGACGCCGACCGCTCACTCGTTGACCTCATGGTCGCGATGGGGGCCTCCCCGCTCACCGTGTTGCGGCGTGTGCGGCTCCCCAGTGCCGTGCCGGCGATCGTGGCTGGCGCAAAAGTTGCCGCGAGCTACGTCGTATTCAGCGCAATCATCGCCGAATGGATGGGCGCGTCCGTCGGCCTCGGCGTGTACCTGCAACGCTCACAAGCGAGCTACAAGATGGACCAGCTCTTCGCCGCTGTCGGCGTGATCGCCGTGCTCGGCGTGCTGCTCTTCTGGCTCACCTCACTCATTGGGGGCCTCGTGCTCGCGCGGTCCCGATCCACACCCACCAGAAAGGGCGTCTCGCAATGACCCCCACACGTTTCCCCGCACGCCGCGTCGGCATCGCAGCCGCGCTCATCGGTTCCCTCGCGCTCACGGGTTGCCAAGCGGAGCCCGCAGCGCCCGAGCTGCAACCCGTCACCCTCATGCTCAACTGGACGCCAAACGCACACCACGCCGGCATCTACTACGCCCAACAGCACGGCCTGTACGAGGCGGCGGGGCTCGACGTCTCCATCATCGAGCCGGGGGACGGGATTGGGGCCGCAGCTTCGGTCGCGGAAGGACGCGTCGAGTTCGGCATCTCGCAAGCGGAATCGTTGCTCCCGGCGCGTGCGGCAGGCATGGACCTTCAGGCGGTCGCGACACTGCTGCCGGTGAACGACTCAGTGCTCATGGGGCTCACCGGATCCGGCCTCACGACCGACCCAGGATCCCTCGCCGGACTCACCTACGGCGGCTACGGTGGGGCGCTCGAGACAGAAATCATTTCCGCCCTCGCCAGCTGCGGCGGTGGCGACCCGAACGAGGTCGAGTTCATCGACATCGGCAACGTCGACTACCTCGCGGGCCTCGCCCAGCAGCGGTTCGACGTCACGTGGGTGTTTGGTGGGTGGGATGCGCTGCGGGCTGAGGCAGAACGCGACGACGTCGTCATCGTGCCGCTCGCCGAGCACGAGAGCTGCATCCCCAACTGGTACACCCCGATCATTGTCGGCAACGGGGCTGCCATGTCGGCGGATCCCGAGCTCGCCGCTGCCTTCCTCGCTGCGACGAGCAGCGGCTATGACGCGGTCGCTGGCGACCCCGGCGCAGGCGCCGACGCGCTGCTCGCGGCCGCGCCAGAACTCGACCGAGCGCTCGTTGAAGCCGCGGTCGAGTACTACGCGCCGCGGTACACCTCACAGGGGCGATTCGGTGAGATGGAGGAGGCGGTCTGGCAACGCTTCACCGAGTTCCTCGTGAGCGCCGAGATGCTCGATGACGTCGCGCCGCTCGACGGTGCGTGGAGCAACGACTACCTCCCCGCGGGCTGACGTGGCACCGCGCAGCGGACGGCAGCACCGCGCGAGGCGGCAGCGCTCCGGCACGCCGGCCGAGCCGCAGCAGCTTGTCGTCACGGCTCTCTCGCATGCCTTCCCCGCACCTGGCGCAGGGCGGGTGCTTCGGCGCGGTGTCAGCAGCGCAGCACTCGAGAACGTCTCCTTCACGGCGGAGCCTGGCACGCTGACTGCGATCGTCGGGCCCAGCGGTTGCGGCAAGTCGACGCTGCTGCGGATCCTGGCCGGGCTCGTCACCCCGGACAGCGGGAGCGCCGCGATCGGAGGCACCGACCTCGTAGGGTCGCCTGGCGGCGTCGCCTACCACCCGCAGCGCGACGCGCTCATGCCGTGGTTGCGCGCACTCGACAACGCGACGCTTGGCGCGGAAACGTGTGGGCGGGACCCGGCAGTGGCGAGGCGAGAAGCACGAGCCCTGCTCGAGCGCTTCGGCCTGCTCGGTCAGGAACGCGCCTGGCCAGACGAACTGTCGGGCGGGATGCGCCAGCGCGTCGCGCTCATGCGTACGTTCCTCATGCCGCAGGGGGTACTCGCACTCGACGAACCGCTCGGGGCGCTCGACGCCCTCACCAGGCGGCAGTTGCAGCGTTGGCTACTGGAAATCGTTGCCCTCGATCAGCGGCAGATTCTGCTCGTCACGCACGACATCGACGAGGCGCTGCTCTTGGCAGATCAGGTGCTGGTGCTTAGCGATCGCCCCGGACGAATTATCCACATTGAAGCGCGCCCGGATGCCGCAGCGCGCCTGCGTGAAGCGGAAAGCGGCGGCGACAGGGCGGCAAGTACGAAGCTGCTGACACTGTTGAGCGGCGCAGGAGGAAGCATGAACACCCCTGACAGCGCGAACTCCGGTTGCGGGTAGTGGGGCCCTCACGCACGTGTACGCGACGACACCCTGCGATGGTGGCCCACATCACCGGACCGACCGGATCATCCACACGCTGAGGCCGCCGATCAACACGAATGCAATCGCCCAAGGAAACAGCGCGCTGTAGCCGCCGAGCCGCAGAACGATGAGGCCCGCTGCGGCCGGGGCGATGGTCTGCGGGAGGGTCGCAGCGATGTTGATCACCCCGAGATCCTTCCCAAAGTCGTCTCGGTCAGGAAGTACCTCGGTGATGAGCGCTGTATCGACCGACTGGAACACACCAAAACCGAGGCCAGCAATGAACGCGTACGCGAAGATGCCACCCATTGTCGGAAGCACTAGTGGAACAAACAGGCCGACGCTGAGGATCACGCTGCTGGCAAACACGAACACCCGCCGCCGTCGCAAGCGATCAGAGAGCGGCCCGGAAGTCAGCGTTGTGATGAGCATCCCGACGAGCCCTACCGCCGCGACTATGGGGAGCGCGCCAAGGGCCTCCGCCAGCGTGAGACCGACGAACTCCTGCAGGATGAAGAGGCTGTATGTGGAGATGAGCGTATAGCCGGTATTGATGAGTAGCCTGCCAACGAACGCCCAAAAGAAGTCTGGGTGCGCGAGCGGATTCACCCAAAACGTCTTGAAGAACACGGCCGGGCTGAACGGCTTGCGAGGTTCGCCAACGTTGGAAGCCTGCGGGTTGATCAGTACGAACGCAACGATTGCGAGGACAACGAATCCACCGAGCAGCAGGTAAGCGAGCAGGAAGTTCGGCACGAGCATTGCGCCAAGAATCTGACCGCACAGCATCCCAGCCAGCAGGCCGAGACCCATTACCGAAGAAAATAGGCCGCGTCGCTCACTTGGCACCCGGTCGGGGAGCACCGCTGAAAGTGGACCCTGGGTGAAATTCAGGGATACCTGCACCGCACACCACGAGAGAAACACTTGCAGGATGGTGTTTGCTGACCCTATACCGATGAGGCCGATAGCTCCCACAACCGCCCCGCCCACAAGCCACGGCGCTCGCTTGCCGAACCGGCTCCGCGTTCGATCGGAGATGACGCCGGCGATGGGCTGCGCGAAAATGGCGAGCAACGCCCCGACGCCCGCGACAAGCGCGTAACTACTCTCCTTGTTGATCGGGTCGATTACCTGCACTTGTGCCTGCAAGAGCACGCCAGTAGTGGCGCCCCAGACGAGGAAGATAGAAAGATTCGCCGGCAGGAGACTCACGAGAAGTCGGCGAAGCCGTGGACTGAGCGGTGGGGGTTTGATGGGTGCCGCGGTGGTCGACATTCGGGTCCATACCCTTCCAGTTCGACGTTGAACCTCAAATAGAACCTACGTCGAGTGGGTTTTCTTGCGCAAGCTACCGCTGTCGAACTGTGACCCACCCGACCAGAGCGGGCGGGCCACAGTGCAGGGGGCCGGGGCGGGCTGTCCCCTCAAACGCGCACTCAGTCGACCTCGGTGACATTCCACCAGGTGATCGACGCGTCGAATACCTTGATGTTGTCGAGACGGGAGGACGAAGCGAACATGTCGTGAGTGTCGCCGAGTCTGCTCAGCGGACGCAGATCCTCAATGTACTGTTGCATTTCATCGTAGAGGCCCTGCGCATCCTCAATCGTCGCGGAGCCACGATACTCCTTTTCGAGGCGCGCGAGCTCAGTATCTCCGGCCTGGTAGCCGGGGTTGTTCGATACCCAGCCGATGGTCTGCGTCGGCTCGTTCTTCACGACCTGCGTAATGATTCCCTCATGAAACTTGAGACCCTCCCGAAGTCGGCTCGATGCACAGCTTCACACGTTGATTATTAGGGCGATCGCGGACGGGCAATCGGAGGTTGCCCGCCAGCGGTTGAAGGAGCACGCGCGAGCGACGTTCGACGTGATGGTCGGGGTGGGGCGCGTGCGACCGGACGACAGCGACGAGCATCACGAGCCGGAGAATAATCAATAAGCTTGGGGGATGACTGCAACTCTCGTCGCCCAGGGCGTCGCGGGCGGGTACGCACACCGCACGCTCTTTGAAGACCTCGACCTCACCGTCGCACCCGGCGACGTTGTCGGAGTCGTCGGCGTGAACGGGGCAGGCAAGTCCACGCTGTTGCGGATCCTTGCGGGGGAGCTCGCCCCACAAGAGGGGACGATTCACCTCGCCCCTCGCGACGCCTTCGTCGGGTGGCTGCCACAGGAACACGAGCGGATCGCTGGCGAGACCGTTGCCGCCTATGTGGCGCGGCGCACCGGGTGCGCTCAGGCCACTGCTGAGATGGACGCTGCAGCGGCGGCGCTCGGCGAGACCGACCCTGTCGCGCCGGGCGCGCCAGACCCGGCGGACGTGTATTCCGTCGCGCTCGACCGATGGCTTGCGAGCGGGGCAGCCGACCTCGAGGATCGCCTGCCTGCGGTGCTCGCAGAGCTGGGGCTCGGCGCAACCACTTCAGGTGCAGCAGACGGTGAGCCGAGTGTTGGTGTCTCCGAGGGGTCGCTCATGACGTCGCTCTCGGGCGGGCAGGCCGCGCGGGTGGGGCTCGCCGCCCTGCTGCTGTCTCGCTTCGACATCGTGCTCCTCGACGAGCCAACGAACGACCTTGATCTTGAGGGGCTCGAGAGGCTCGAGTCGTTCGTGCAGGGGCTGCGCGGAGGTGTTGTGCTCGTGAGTCACGACCGCGAGTTCCTCGCGCGCTGTGTGACGCGCGTGCTCGAGCTGGATCTTGCCCAGAACAGCAACCGCGTGTTCGGTGGTGGCTATGACGCGTATCTTGAGGAGCGCGCGATCGTTCGGCAGCACAAGCGCGACGACTACGAGGAGTTCGCGAGCAAGAAGGCGGATCTCGTCTCCCGTGCGCGCACGCAGCGGGAATGGTCGAGTCAGGGTGTGCGAAACGCGATGAAAAAGAACCCCGACAACGACAAGATCCGCCGCGCGGCCTCGACCGAGTCGAGCGAGAAACAGGCGCAGAAGGTGCGGCAGATGGAAAGCCGGATCCGCAGGCTTGAGGAAGTCGAAGAGCCGCGCAAGGAGTGGCAGCTTGAGTTCACAATCGGGGCCGCGCCCCGGTCGAGCGCTGTCGTTGCGACGCTGAACGAGGCCGTCGCCGTGCAGGGCGACTTCACGCTTGGTCCGGTGTCGCTGCAGCTCAACGCCGGAGAGCGTGTCGGTATCACCGGGCCGAACGGCGCGGGGAAATCGACGCTGCTCAGACTGCTGCTTGGTAGGCAAGAGCCCGACACCGGGTCGGCTGCGCTTGGCAGTTCTGTTTCGATCGGCGAGATCGACCAGGCACGCTCACTGTTCGCGGGGATGGATCCGCTTGCTGAGGCGTTCGAATCGCTTGTGCCAGAGCTCACAGCAGCCGAGGTGCGCACGCTGCTCGCAAAGTTTGGTCTGAAAGCGGACCACGTGAATCGGCCGTGCGGTGAGCTCTCGCCTGGAGAGCGGACGCGCGCCGGACTCGCACTGCTTCAGGCGCGAGGGGTGAACGTGCTCGTGCTCGACGAGCCGACGAACCACCTCGATCTGCCGGCGATCGAACAGCTCGAGCAAGCGCTCGAAAGCTACGAGGGCGCGCTGCTGCTCGTTACGCACGACCGCCGCATGCTCGGCACCGTGCGGCTCGACCGGCGCTGGCACGTTGAGGCAGGCTCGGTCAGCGAGCTGTAGCCCTGCGCGAGCAGCCGAGCGCCAACCCGTGACCACATCTCGCGCAGGGCGGGGTGAGGATAACGGGCGGCCGAAACGGCATCCGGATTTCCGGCTGCGCCCAAGGAAGCGTGCTTTCTATGGTGCGCCATTCGAAGTCCCAGCAACCTGCTGTGCGTCGCGTGAGAGCCCGCGCCGTATATCGGAGAAATCTCGGCGCCACCGCCGCCGCACATCAGATGTGCAGAGCAAAGGCTGTTAAGATTTCGCAGAGATACGGCAGATCGTCACAGCTGCAACAGCTCGACCAGGAGAGTCAATGGCTATCGCGAACACCGCAACAGAAACCGCAACCGCAGGCGCCGAAGCGGAAGCGACCCCGGAGATTGAGAGATCTCCGGTCGACCGGTTCATGCGGCGTTTGCTCCGCGTTGAAGGCGCAAAGAAGACGCCGTTTATCAACCGGGACGCTCACAGGAACTTCCGCGTCGCCATCATCGTTTCCGGTGTGCGCTGCATCATCACCTACCTGCTCATTCCGATCCTCGTGCCGATCGTTGGGTTCGCCGGAGTTGTCGCGGCGCCGCTCGGGATCGCGCTCTGCCTCGTCGCTGGCGTGAACGGGGTCGTGAGTGTCCGCCGATTCTGGATCAGCGACTACCGCGGTAAATGGATGTACACGTGGTTCATCCTGTTCGTATTCCTTGTCCTTGCCATCTCCATCGTGGCCGATGTTGCCCGGATTGTGAGCCCAGCATGACCTCAGAACAGCACACGCAGCTTCACGCACCCGCCGGTGAGGCAGACAGCGACGCAGCGGTCGATGCGACCGTTGGCGATGATAACCCCGAAAACGTGCCAGCTAAGGCGTGGGTAACGATGGGAATCTTCGCGGTCTTTGTGATCGCGTTTGGCACCTGCGCTTCGAACTTTATGTTCAACTAGCGATGGCGGGCTCGACGTAGGTCGGGCCCGCCATCGTGCTTGCGCGATCGATGAACAGCGCGGTGTGCCGGTTCGTTCGGAGCACCGGAACCGTTAGACGGCCGTGTAGCCCCCATCGATAACGATCTGCTGCCCTGTGAGATAAGCGGATGAGTCGGAAGCAAGGAAGATCACGAGACCCGAGAGGTCCTCGGGAACAGCCATTCTCCCTTGCGGGATGAGGCGAACCCACTCGGCCTCGAGCGAGGGATCCTGTTCGATGATTTGTCGGGTCAGATCCGTGAGCACGTACCCGGGAGCGATTGAATTCACCCTGATTCCCGATGGCGCCCACTCCACCGCGAGCGACTTACCCAGGTGGGCAACGGCCGCCTTTGAAGAGTTGTATGACGCGGCCCATTGGGGCACGTTGACGATGAGCCCCGACATCGACGAGATTAGGACAGCACTTCCCTGGAGACCTGCGGCGAGAAGTCCTCGGCCAAATGCTTGGGCGGAGAAGAAGGTTCCGGTGAGGTTGACATCAATGACTTTTCGCCACTGGTCGGCCGTGACATCGATCGAGTCGCCATTGATTTCGATACCGGCGGCCGTGAGTAGCACCTGGGGGACCCCAAGGTGCTGAGCGATCGCCGCGAAAGCAGTTTCAGTCGCGGCCTGGTCTGTGACGTCAAGTCGCTGCCCGTAGGCGCGCACGCCAAACTCCTCAGCGATCTTCTGTGCTGTCTCGCTCACGGTGTCGAGGAGATCGAGTAGAGCAATATCGGCGCCCTCTGCCGCCAATGATCGGGCTACTGCGAGCCCAATACCTCGACCGCCTCCAGTGATAACCGCGACTCTTCCTGAGAGGTTGGTGTCCATGTTTTCCTGTCCTTTTCCATGGTGTCAGTGCGTGATGAGAATTTGTGTGCGTCGGAACTCATAGGCGCAATGTGGGGTCACGCTAGCTGGCGATGAGTTCACGAAGATATGCAGCCGTCTGCGGCAGCGTAATCTGAGGATCTCCGCTTGTAGAGCATTCGAGGTTGACGGATCCGGAGTATCCGACTTCCTTGAGGGTCTGAAAGATGTCGATCCAATTCAGGCTTCCCTGGCCCGGTAGCAACCGGTTATTCTCGCCGAGGTGCACGTGACGGGTGCGGTCCCCAGCGGATCGCAGAGCGCCGCTGATGCTCTGCTCTTCAATCGACATGTGAAAAGTGTCAGGTAGCAGGCCGCTATTGGGATGATTAACCAACTCGAGCACGCGGAGGTTGTCGCTCACGGAATTGAGATAACGGCTCTCATACCTGTTCAGTGGTTCAAGCAGGACAGCTGCCGCCGAACCGCTCGCTCGGGCTAGGAGTTCGAGGTAGAAACTCACGAAGTCAGTTTCCTCGGCCGCTGGCATCTGCCTGTAGGGAGTGAAAAGCGGCATTGGATCCTGGGGCCCGTACTCGTATTCGATTTCGGTCACCATGCCTAGCTCAGCGCACACGTCAACAGCCTCGCGGTACATGTCGCGACAGGCATCACGGAGTCGCAGGTCCTCAGACATTGCGTTCCCGTAAATATCGTCGGTGAGGACGAACTCGACAG
>NZ_JXSQ01000005.1 GCF_000834055.1 Leucobacter komagatae | reverse complement strand
CGCTTCCACCCCCGGGCGTTCCCACCCCCGGGCGCTTCCACCCCCCGGGGAACTTGATGTCAGTTTGGTCAATTGTGGGGCCGAAAAGGGCCCCTATCCCGCCCAAACTGACATGGAGTTGCGGGGAGGGGCTGGGAAAGCGGGGCCGCGGCGGGTCAGGGCACCGATCTGTTCGCACATATGTTCGAAGCAGCGGTGTGGCGCTGCGGGAGATCGGGTGCCAGCGCCATAAGCTTGGCGTGTGATTGCTTCATTACGCGGTGAGGTGCTGGCCTCAGGGGCTGGCTGGGTTGTGCTCGGAGTTGGCGGGGTCGGCATGCGTGTCGAGGTGCCAAGCGGCCGAACGGCCCAGCGGACGCCGGGGGAGCAGCTCTTCCTGCACACATCGCTCATCGTCCGCGAGGACTCGCTGACGCTCTACGGCTTCGAGACCGAGGCGGAGCTCGCGGTGTTCGGCGTGCTCATCGGCGTCTCAGGCGTTGGCCCGCGCTCCGGCCTCGGCGTGCTCTCCGAGCTGTCGCCAGCCGAGATCGTGCGGGCGGTCGCATCTGAGGACGATAAGCCGTTCCGCAAGGTGTCGGGCATCGGGCCAAAGACAGCGAAGCTCATCACTGTCTCGCTTGCTGGCAAGCTCAGCGCGCTCGACATTCAGGACGACGCGGGCCAGGTCCCGCAGCTCGCACCGGACGAAGCGCTCACGGAGGCCGTGACTGAGGGCCTCCAGGGTCTCGGCTGGGGCGAGGCAGAGGCGCGCCAGGCCGTGCTCGACGCGCGCGACGCAGGGGCAGAGATGACGAACGCGCAGTTGCTGCGTTCGGCGCTTGCGCTCCTCCAGCGGGGCCGCCGATGAGCGCGCAGTCGGGTGCGCAGTCGGGTGCACCGTCGGGCGCGCAGCCGTCGGGCGAGCTCTCACCGCAGGCGCTCCCAACCGAGGTGAGCTACGAGGGTGCACTTCGCCCCGGCTCGCTCGCCGAGTTTGTCGGCCAGGAAAAGGTGCGCGAGCAGCTTGGACTGCTGCTCGGCGCAGCCCAGATCGAATCGCGCACCCCGGACCACATCCTGCTCGCTGGCCCCCCAGGGCTCGGCAAGACGACGCTGTCGATGATCGTGGCAACGGAACTCGGCGTTCCGCTGCAGCAGACCTCGGGACCAGCGATCCAGCACGCAGGCGACCTTGCCGCCGTGCTCTCAGCGCTGACGCCAGGCGAGGTGCTCTTCATTGATGAGATCCACCGCATGGCGCGAAGCGCTGAGGAGATGCTCTACCTCGCGATGGAGGACTTCAAGGTCGACATCATGGTCGGCAAGGGGGCGGGCGCGACTTCGATCCCGCTTGAGCTCTCGCCGTTCACGCTCGTGGGGGCGACGACGCGCGCCGGCCTGCTCCCGAACCCGCTTCGGGATCGCTTTGGCTTCACCGCGCACCTCGAGTACTACGCGAACAGCGAGCTCGAGGGGGTGCTTGCGCGCGCGGCTGGGTTGCTCGACTTCCCCCTTGACACCGCTGGTGTTGTGGAGATCGCTGGCCGCTCGCGCGGTACGCCACGTATCGCGAACAGGCTGCTGCGCCGGGTGCGCGACTATACCCTCGTGCACGGCACGCAGCCCGACTCGAAATCGGTGAAGGCTGCGCTCTCGCTCTACGACGTCGACGAGCACGGTCTCGACAGGCTCGACCGCGAGGTGCTCCGGATCATCGTTGAGCGGTTCGCGGGCGGGCCCGTCGGGTTGTCAACGCTCGCAGCTTCCGTCGGTGAGGAGGCGGAGACGATCGAGGCAGTCGTGGAACCGTTCCTCATGCGTGCTGGGCTCATCGCCCGGTCGCCGCGCGGGAGGATCGCAACGGCACTCGGTTGGACGCATCTCGGGATCGCACCACCCACCGCATAGTGTTCGGTCACTCGCAGGAAAGCCCGCTAGACTTGTGCGGTCCGTGCGTGTTCAATGGCGCGCTCCACATTCTTTGAAAGGGTCAACGCCTCATGGATCCGATGACACTCATCATGCTCGGCCTCGTCGCCGTGCTTATCTTCTTCATGTTCCGCAACAGCAAGAAGCGCCAGTCGCAGATGGCTGAAATGCAGAACAACATGCAGCCGGGTGCTGAGGTGATGCTCCAGTCGGGCATCTTCGGCACGATCATCGCGGTTGATGATGAAGAGAACCGAGTTACTGTCATGAGCGGGACGAGCACCATCGTTGTGCACCGCAACGCCATCGGTCAGATCGTTACCCCGGTAGATGCACCGGTTGAGGAGAGCGAAGCAGCGACGCTCGCCCCCGACGATGACCCGACGTTCGGCGAGCGCTTCACCGCAGCAGAAGCTGCTCCTACTGCGGATGACGCAGTGGTAGAGATTGAAGACGTTCCAGCGGTCGAGAAGACTGAAGACAAGAACTCCGACAAGGAGTAACTAATCTCCGGTGCGGTTCGCCGCACCGTATATCTGAAAGCGAGACAGCTGTCTTGGCGAAACCATCAGTCGCGCCTGCGGTGAAGAGCGCCCGGCGCTCTCTCATTCTTCTGCTTGCGCTCATCATCGGTCTGACCGGCCTCATCACTCTCGGCGTTTACCGCAGCGATGCGACGTGGACGCCAAAACTCGCACTCGACCTGCAGGGCGGAACACAGATTCTGCTCGCTGCAAACCAGAAAGACGGCAAGGCCGTCACCGGTGAGCAGCTCGATCAGGCCGTGTCGATTCTTCGTCAGCGCGTGAACGCTTCTGGCGTTTCCGAAGCGGAGATCACCACACAGGGAAACAACCACATCTCGGTTGCTATCCCAGGCAAGGTTGACGAAGACACACTCAAGCGGATCCAGGCATCAGCTGCGCTCGACTTCCGTGGAGTATTCCTCGAAGCGCCAGTCACCGCGGGGAACCCGGACGCCGAGGGCGAGAACGCTGCCGGAGCCGATTCGGCAGACGGCGCAGCCTCGGCGGACGGTGCCGAGGGAGCGGACGGTGCCGCAGCAGACGGCGCCGACGCCGCGACCGATGGCGACGCGGCTGACGATCCAGCCGCGTCAGACGCGGCAGCTGAGACGGACACCGGCGACCTGTATCCGGACCCGCTACCGACTGATCCGGCAGACCAGGCATGGCTCACACAGGCGCTCGTCGACAAGTTCGCTGCCTTCACCTGCTCGTCTGACAGTGCACTCGAGGTCGCAAATGCGCCTGCGGATCGGCCTCTCATCACCTGTGATGAGACCGGTTTGATGAAGTACATCGTCGGCCCTGTGGAACTCACCGGTGAAGTGATCACCGACGCTGTCTCGCAGCAGCAGTCCATCCAGGGCGGCGGCGGCACCACCGGCCGGTGGGAAGTTGCAATCACGATGAACAAGCAGGGCGCGAAGGACTTCGGCAAGGTCAGCAACCGTCTGTTCGGCCAGCAGGAGCCCCTGAACCAGTTCGCGTTCGTCCTCGACGGCAAGGTCATCTCCGCGCCGACTATGAATGCGCAGATCCTTGACGGTCGCCCCGCGATTTCGGGCAACTTTACGAAGGAATCTTCGCAGGTGCTCGCCGATCAGCTGAAGTTCGGTGCGCTGCCCATCAGCTTCACCGTTCAGAGCCAGGAAGACATTTCGTCGACGCTCGGCTCGAACCAGCTGCTCGGAGGCTTGCTCGCAGGGCTTATCGGTCTCGGCCTTGTTGTCGTGTACTCGCTATTCCAGTACCGGCTGCTCGGAACGCTGACCATCGCGTCCCTCGGTATCGCGGCCGTTGTGACCTACCTGCTGCTCACGTTCTTCTCATGGCGGCAGGGGTACCGACTATCCCTTGCCGGCGTCGCCGGTATCATCGTGGCGATCGGCTTCACGGCGGACTCCTTCATTGTCTACTTCGAGCGCATTCGCGATCAGCTGCGTGACGGCTTCGGCATCACCGCGGCTGTCGAGGGCGGCTGGAAGCGCGCGCTGCGCACAATTCTTGCCTCGGACGGCGTGAACCTGCTCGCTGCGGCGGTACTCTTCGTTCTCGCCGTCGGCAACGTGAAGGGCTTCGCGTTCACGCTCGGTCTCACCACCATCGTCGACGTGCTTGTGGTCTCGTTGTTCACGCATCCGATGATGACGCTCCTCGCGCGCACCAAGATCTACTCCGGCGGCTACAAGTTCTCGGGTCTTGATCCTCGCCAGCTCGGCGCGGTCTACCAGGGACGCATGGCGTTCCGCGAGCCGGTTGTCGCAACCAAGGGAAGCGGCAAGAAGGTCGCGAAGAGTCGTGGTGAGGCAGAACGCCGCCAGACGATTGCCGAGCGCAAGGCAGCTGAAACTGCCGGCGCAGGAAAGGAGAGCTAATATGGCTCGCTCGTTCGCAGAATTCGGCAACGCGCTCTACACCGGAGAGAAGTCGATCAACTTCGTCGGTAAGCGGAAGCTGTGGTACACGATCTCGGCCGTGCTGCTGATCATCGCGGTGCTTGGGCCGTTCGTTCGCGGTGGCTTCCAGCTCGGCATCGAGTTCACTGGCGGTAGCCAGTTCCAGGTGCACGTCACGAGTGACGTTGAGCGCGACCCAGCTATCGCTACCAAGGCGGTCGAGGAGACGCTGCCCGGCAGCGTTCCCCGTATCTCTGTCCTCGGACAGAGCGAGGTCCGCGTGCAGACGGAGGCCCTCGACGACGCCCAGAATAGGGCTGTCAGCGAGGCGCTAGCCGAAGGGTATGGCGTTTCAACCGACGAGGTCACGTACTCCTTCATCGGGCCGGTGTGGGGCCAGGACATCACGAAGCAGGCGATCATCGCGCTCATCGTGTTTATCCTGCTCGCAGCAGTGGTGATGGCGCTCTACTTCAGAACGTGGAAGATGTCGCTCGCTGCGATGCTTGCGCTCTTCCACGACCTCATCATCACGGCCGGTATCTACGGGCTTGCTGGGTTCGAGGTCACGCCAGCGGCAATGATTGGCTTCCTCACGATCCTCGGCTACTCGCTCTACGACACGGTGGTTGTCTTCGACAAGATCCGTGAGAACACGAGCCCCGGTGAGCTGAGCGACGCGAGAACGTTCGGTGAGGCCGTGAACCTTGCGGTGAACCAGACGCTTGTGCGCTCGATCAACACTTCGGTTGTTGCACTGCTGCCGGTCGCGTCGATTCTGTTCGTTGGTGCTGGCCTCCTCGGGGCAGGCACGCTGCGCGACATTTCGCTCGCGCTGTTCATCGGCATCATCGCTGGCGCCTACTCGACGATCTTCGTCGCAGCTCCCGCATACGCGCACCTGCGCGCCGGTGAGGCTGGCGTCAAGGAACGCGACGAGCGTGTGCTGCGTCAGCGCGCCAAGCAAGAAGCGGATGCCGACGCTGACGCTGAAGCAGGAGCCACGGTCTAATACGCCAGAGTGCAATCCGCTGCAGTGTAATACGCCGCAGTGCAGCAGAAGAGGGACCGCCTACGTGAAGTAGGCGGTCCCTCTTCGTGTCTCAGCAGGAATCGCCAACCCTCGCTCCAAGATTGGGACGAAATGCTGCTGTTTCCCGCAGCCGATTCATGGAATGCGCACACCCTGGTGTAGCGTTCTAGAAGTTGAGGAGGCTGCGGTGGTGAGTTCAGACGCGACACAGGCGAGTACGACTTCGCTGCGCCGTTTGGTGCCGCGGATTTTCTCCCGCGGTGCGACACACGGTGCGATCGAAGAAATGATGCGAACGGTGCGGGCAAACTATCCGCGCGCGGACCTCTCGGTGATCTCGAGAGCGTACGACGTTGCAGAGCGCGCGCATCGCGGTCAGAAACGCAAGAGCGGCGAGCCGTACATCACGCACCCGATTGCGGTATCAAAGATTCTCGCGGATCTTGGCGTCGCGCCTGTTGCGATCGCTGCCGCGTTGCTGCACGACACGGTCGAGGACACCGACTACTCGCTCGAAGAGCTGACAACTGACTTTGGCGAGGAAATCGCCATGCTCGTCGACGGCGTCACGAAGCTCGACAAGGTCAAGTACGGTGACTCCGCGCAGGCCGAGACGGTGCGCAAGATGGTCGTGGCGATGTCGAAAGACATTCGTGTGCTCGTCATCAAGCTTGCCGACCGGCTCCACAACGCCCGCACGTGGGGGTTCGTCTCCGGCGACTCCGCGAAGCGCAAGGCGCAGGAGACGCTCGAGATTTATGCGCCGCTCGCGCACCGCCTCGGAATCCAGTCGATGAAGACTGAGCTTGAGGATCTTTCGTTCGCCGTGCTCAAGCCCAAGCTGTACGCGGAGATCGAGAATCTCGTGAAGCAGCGCAACCCCCAGCGCGATGAGCTCGTTGGCAAGGTCATCGGGTCGATCGAGACCGATCTCAGGGAGTCCCGCATCAAGGGCGAGGTCACCGGGCGACCAAAAGAGCTGTATTCGATTTACCAGAAGATGATCGTCCGAGGCCGCGACTTCGACGACATCTACGACCTCGTGGGAATCCGCGTGCTCGTCAACTCGATCCGCGATTGCTACGCGGTGCTTGGCGCGGTACACGCACGATGGACGCCGATCCCTGGGCGCTTCAAGGACTACATCGCGACGCCTAAGTTCAACCTGTACCAGTCACTGCACACGACGGTTATCGGACCTGACGGCCGGGCGGTCGAGATTCAGATTCGTACGGTCGAAATGCACCAGCGTGCAGAGTACGGTGTCGCCGCGCACTGGAAGTACAAGCAGCGCCAGCAGGGCGCCGACAAGCATACGGCGTCGAACGACATGGCCTGGCTCGCGCACATTTCGGACTGGCAGGCCGAGACCGAGGACCCGAGCGAGTTCTTGGACGCGCTGCGCTTCGAGATTGGCGCGAAGGAAGTGTACGTGTTCACGCCGAAGGGGCGCGTCATCGGACTTCCAGCCGGCGGCACGACCGTCGACTTCGCCTACGCGGTGCACACGGAGGTCGGGCATCGGACAATGGGCGCGCGCGTCAATGGGCGCCTCGTCCCGCTAGAGACGGCGCTGCAGAACGGCGACGTCGTCGAGGTATTCACTTCGAAGGACCCGAACTCGGGCCCGAACCAGGCCTGGCTCAACTTCGTGAAGAGCAAGCGGGCGCAGAACAAGATTCGGCAGTGGTTCACGAAGGAACGCCGCGAGGAAGCTGCAGAGACTGGGAAGCAGGAGCTGACTAAGACGCTGCGGCGCCAGAGCCTCCCGCTCCACCAGATCATGAATTCCGAGGCCCTGCAGCAGGTCGCACTTCAGCTGAATCACGCCGACGTCACGACCCTGTACGCGGCGATTGGTGAGGGAAACGTCTCAGCCCAGTCCGTCGTGGAAAAGGTTGCGGCGTTGATGTTCGACGACCAGGCGTCGACGGAGCCGGCCACGCTCAGTGTTCCGCTTGCGGACACGCCACGCGCACAGTCGTCGCGTGCGACCTCGAGCGGCGTGATCGTCACAGGCGCGAGCGACGTGCTCGCCAAGCTCGCGAAGTGCTGCACGCCCGTGCCCGGCGATGAGATTCGTGGGTTTGTGACGAAGGGCCAGGGAGTCTCCGTTCACCGGACCGACTGCCACAACTTCAAGAACCTGCAAAACCAGCAGGAGCGGATTGTCGACGTTGAGTGGGCACCCACAACGAAGAGCGTCTTCCTCGTGCAAATCCAGGTTGAAGCGCTCGACCGATCCGGGCTGCTGTCGGACGTCACGAAGACGCTCTCCGACCACCACGTGAATATCCTCTCCGCGTCGGTGAACACATCGACCTCGCGGCTGGCGATTAGCCGATTCCTCTTTGAAATGGCAAACGCCACCCACCTCGACCACGTACTCAACGCTGTGCGGCGCATTGAGGGCGTCTACGACGTCTACCGCATCACGAACTAGCCCGGAGGGGCACCCGGCTGCGCTGCGTCCGCTAGTAGGGCTCTCAGGCGCGCCTGTGCGCGTCCGCTGTCGACACGGCTTGCCTGACGTGCGCGTTCAGCGACCTGCTCCGCAATGCCACGCTCCGAACGGAACAGAAGGCGGCAGGCCGCCCGTCGAGCAACCGTGAATTCTGAGGGTGCACGTAAGAGATCAAACGCCGTGCGCGCCCTGCTGCTCACGCGGTACCCTGCAACCTCAACGAGGTCTCCGGGAGCGAGCCTGAACGTGCTCACCAGCACGGGCATCTCGCTTGAAACGATCGAGAAGCTCGCCGGGGCGCGGCCGCGCAGCGACACGAGCCTGATCGGTTGCCCGGGGGAGCGGCTGGCCCCCCAGATCCACGCCGCAGTGTCTTCGACGGCTGCGTAGCGCTCGGCCAGCAGCCCGCCGATCGCCGCGCACCGGGTCGCGGGGCTTTCAGGCCAGGAGACTGGCCTCAAGCCTGGCCCGCACGGAACGAGCGTACCCGTGAGCACCGCTGCGGAGCGCAGGGCTGGCGGCCAGTGGTCAACGCGCGGTGCGTGGAGGGGAGTCATGGATACAGCTTCGCCGCTCCGCCCTGCTGATGCAGGCCGGAACGGCGAACTGTGGAGAAAACCGCGGAGTGCGTTGCGTGCGCGCCGCTGTTGAGGGTTAGTCGCCCAGCGCGGCGAGCCACGACTTCTGCGTGGCGAGCTTGTCCTCGGCCGAAGCCTTCGACTTAGCGTCCTTCGCAGCAGCGATCTCAGCCTCGAGCTCGGCGATCGACGCCTCGAGCTGACCGCGCAGGCCCTCGCTTCGCGCCTTCGTCTCAGGGTTCGACTTTCGCCAGTGCTCTTCTTCGAGGCTCTTCACGTGGTCCTCTACGCGGCGCAGCTGGCCCTCGGTGTCACGGAGCGACTCGCGCGGCACGCGACCGACCTCGTCCCACCGCAGCTGAACGGCGGTGAGCTGCTTGCGGGCGGCAGCGTGGTCGGTGATTTCGAGGATCGGCGTCGCGTCCTCGAGAATCGCCTGCTTGGCAACGAGGTTTTCCTGGTACTCCTCGTTGGTCTGCGCGACCTCTTCGGCCTTGGCCTGGTACAGCACGTCGCCGGCTGCCTTGAAGCGTGCCCAGAGCTGGTCGTCGAGCTTGCGGCTCGCGCGCCCTGCCTGCTTCCACTCGTCGAGCAGGTTGCGGTAAGCGGGGATGCCGTCGAGCCCGCGGTCGGCGAGTGCTTCGGCCGAAGCGATGAGACGCTCCTTGCGGCTCTTGACGTCCTTGTTGTTCGCATCCATCTGCGAGAAGTGGGCGCGGCGGGCGGTGTCGAAGCTCTGGCGCGCTGCGCGGAACCGCTTCCACAGTGCGTCGGCCTGCTGCTTCGGCACGTGGGGGCCGGAGCGCTGGGCGTTCTGCCACTCGGTGAAGAGCCGCTCGAATGCGGTGCTCGTGTCCTTCCACCGGATCGAAGCTTCCGGCTGCGCCGCAAGCTGTTCCGCTTCTGTGACGATGGCCTCACGCTTCGCGAGGGCTTCTTCCTTCGCCGCTTCGCGCTCCTGCTGCTGCTGCTCGCCGAACGCTGCTGCCTTCTCGGCAAGCTTGGCGACGCGCCCGCGCAGGGCGTCGATGTTGCCGACAGCGGCTGGCTCAACGAGCTGTTCCTGCAGCTTTGCCACGGTGCCCGCGACGGATGCGTCAGCGGTGCCCCGGGCGATGCGCGCCTCAAGCAGCGTCACCGCACCAGCAAGGTCCGCAAACTTTCGTTCAAAGTAGGCGAGTGCCTCTTCTGGCGTGCCGTCAGGGAAAGAGCCGACGGCGCGTTCGCCCTCGTTCTCCCGTACGTACACCGTACGGTCCTCGTCGACCCTGCCCCAGGGCATCTCGTTCGTCGCTTCACTCACCGTGTTGCTCACCTGTCGTGTGGGATCGGCTTGACCGACCGCGTTACTAGATAGACCCCTCCACTATGCCACAGCGAGCCCCGCTGAGCATGATTGTCGGCGGTGCTCGGTAGCATTGGAGCGTGTCCCAGTTTCAAGGTACGTCCGCCGCAACGGCTCCGCTCGCCGTGCGCATGCGCCCGCGATCACTCGATGAGGTAGTGGGGCAGAAGCATTTGTTGCGCGCTGGATCGCCGCTGCGAGTCATTGCGAGCGACCAAGACGGCTCGGCGGTTTCGGTGATTCTCTGGGGCCCTCCCGGCACGGGAAAGACGACGATGGCGCAGGCAATCGCCCATACGAGCGGTCGGCGTTTCGTCGAACTTTCTGCGGTGACGGCCGGGATCAAAGACGTGCGCACCGTGATGGAGCGTGCGCTGAACGATCGCGACCTATACGACATCGCTACGGTTCTCTTCCTCGACGAGATCCACCGCTTCACGAAAGCGCAGCAGGATGCGCTGCTGCCCGGTGTCGAGAACGGGTGGGTGACGCTGATCGCAGCGACGACCGAGAACCCATCCTTCTCGGTGATCAGCCCGCTGCTGTCGCGCTCGCTGCTACTCACGCTCGAGACACTGAGCGACGCCGACATCGCCGAACTCCTTGATCGGGCTGTCGCTGATCCGCGCGGTCTCGGCGGCGCGGTCGAGCTCACTGCGGAGGGGCGCGACGCGCTCGTGCAGCTCTCCTCAGGGGATGCTCGGCGCGCGTTGACGGGTCTTGAAGCCGCAGCCGGCTCCGCGCTTGCCTCGGCCGAGTCAGGAGAGTCGGACGAGTCGGAAGCGCCAGGAGAGTCGTCCGAGCCAGACGGGGACACGCCGAAGCCCAAGGAGATCACGGCTGAGCTGGTGTCGCTCGCGGTGGATCGCGCCCTGCTCCGGTACGACAAAGACGGCGATCAGCACTACGACGTCATCAGCGCGTTCATCAAGTCGATGCGCGGTTCCGATCCCGACGCGGCGATTCACTACCTGGCGCGCATGATTGAGGCGGGGGAGGATCCGCGGTTCATTGCGCGCAGGCTGATGGTTCATGCTGCCGAGGATGTCGGACTCGCGGACCCGCAGGCGCTCACGATCGCCGTCGCGGCAGCGCAAGCGACGCAGCTCATCGGGTTGCCTGAGGCGCGGATCCCGCTCGCCGAGGCAACGATTTACATCGCGACGGCGCCGAAGTCCAACGCGGTGATCTCGGCAATAGATGCGGCAATCGCTGACGTGAAGGCCGGCCGATTCGGTTCCGTGCCCAAGCCGCTGCGAGACGCGCACTATCCCGGGGCAAAGAAACTCGGCCACGGCAGGGGCTACCGGTACCCCCACGACGACCCGCGCGGCGTCGTGCGGCAACAGTACCTCCCGGACGAAATCGTCGGCGCCAGGTACTACGAGCCGACGTCGCACGGAAACGAGCGCGAGGTCTCCGAACGGCTCGAAAAGATCCGGCGCATCAGCCGGGGTGACTAACCGCTGCTGAGTTTCTGCTAAGCTGTTCGTTGGCCAACATGGCTCCCGCGGCAGGCTGCAGCGGGAAGCATATGGCAGGTGCCCTGTAGCCGGGTTTCTGCAACGGTCGTTCCCTCACCGAAAACGGTTTGCTGTGTCGCGTGCATTGCGAGTGAAAGCTTGTGAATGCGGGCGCAGCGTGGCCGAGAGAACATTGGGCAGCGCGTTCGCGTGTGCCCGTCAGAAACCCGAAAGGATACCCGTGTCGACTACGTCACGTACCCGCTCGCAGACGCGCTTGTCGCGTTCGCTGGGCCTCGCCCTTACCCCGAAGGCGGCTCGCTACCTCGAGAAGCGCCCCTACGGCCCAGGCCAGCACGGCCGCACCAAGCGCAAGAGCGACAGCGACTACGCCGTTCGCCTTCGTGAGAAGCAGCGTCTTCGCGCCCAGTACGGCATCCGCGAGAAGCAGCTCGTTATCACCTTCAACGAGGCACGTCGCCAGGACGGCCTGACCGGTGAGAACCTTGTCGAGCTCCTCGAAATGCGTCTCGACGCACTCGTGCTCCGCGCAGGCTTCGCGCGCACCACGGCGCAGGCTCGCCAGCTCGTTGTGCACCGCCACATCCTTGTTGACGGCAAGCTCGTCGACCGTCCCTCCTTCCGCGTGAAGCCGGGACAGCTCATCCACGTCAAGGAGCGTTCGGAAGCACTCGAGCCGTTCCAGGTTGCAGCCGCAGGCGGTCACGCCGAGGTTCTCCCGAACGTCCCCGGCTACCTCGAGGTTTCGCTCGAGAAGCTCGAGGCACGCCTGCTGCGTCGCCCGAAGCGCGCCGAGGTTCCCGTGACCTGTGAAGTTCAGCTCGTCGTCGAGTTCTACTCGGGCCGCTAAGTCTGAACGTTTGAGGGCGCTGGGATCCATCAGGAATCCAGCGCCCTTAATCATTTCCGGCATGCGTTACCGGTTAAGCTTGACCCGTATAGTTCCGCGGCGCGCAAGGTGTCGCCGCGCGACCGCAGGAGGGTGGAACACGTGCGGAAGCTAATGTTGTTCGTATTTGGAGTAGGCGCGGGTTTTTTCGCTGCGCACTTCGTTAACCAGAGGCCGGGCGGGAGGCGCTTCTTTGAGCGCCTGAACCGCGGTATCGCCGAGCTCTCAAACGCGTTCTCGAGCGGCTATGAGGCCGCTGAGCGCGAGCAGTTCGATGAGGATCTCGAGCGCACGCTCAAGGGACTCGACCACAAGGAATCCTAGGCTTCGGAATGTGGGTGGCGGGGCGCGGAAGCTTCCCGCCGCTCGCTTTCTGGCAGGGTTCACATCACACAGGCGCACGGCAGCTCAGTGTCGGCGCCCACGCACCACAAAGGACGAAGCACCGCACATGCAGACCGCCGAGATTCAACGCCGCTGGCTGAACTTCTTCGAGCAGCGAGGCCACACGGTTGTGCCCTCGGCCTCGCTCGTGAGCGACGACCCGAGCCTCATGTTCACGGTCGCCGGAATGGTTCCCTTCGTCCCTTACCTCACTGGCCTCGTCCCTGCGCCCTACGACCGCGCGACGAGTGTGCAGAAGTGCATCCGCACCAACGACATTGAAGAGGTCGGGAAGACCCCGCGTCACGGCACGTTCTTCCAGATGTGCGGCAACTTCTCCTTTGGCGACTACTTCAAAGAGGGCGCAATCAAGTTCGCTTGGGAGCTGCTGACGACCTCCGAGGCCGACGGCGGTCTCGGTTTCTCCCCAGACGACCTCTGGGTGACCGTCTACGAAGAGGACGAGGAGGCGCTCAACCTGTGGCTTGAGCACTCGTCGCTCCCGGTCGAGCGCATCCAGAAGCTCGGCAAGGACACGAACTACTGGTCAACAGGGCAGCCCGGGCCAGCCGGCCCCTGCTCGGAGATTTTCTTTGATCTCGGCCCGGAGCACGGCATCGATGGCGGACCTGCGACAGACGACGATCGCTACGTTGAGATCTGGAACCTCGTGTTCATGCAGTACCAGATCGCAGACGTGAAGTCGAAGCTCGACTTCACCATCGTCGGCGACCTGCCAAAGCAGAACATTGACACGGGCATGGGGCTCGAGCGTGTCGCCTTCATCAAGCAGGGCGTGCAGAACATGTACGAGATCGACCAGGTGCGGCCGGTACTCGATCGGGCAGCCGAACTCGCAGGAAAGACGTACGGCGCGAACACCGAAGACGACGTTCGCTTGCGCGTTATCGCTGACCACGTGCGCAGCGGCCTCATGCTCATCGCAGACGGTGTGACACCGTCGAACGAGGGGCGAGGCTACATCCTGCGCCGCCTGCTGCGGCGGGTCACGCTCTCGATGCGGCTACTCGGCGTCGAAGGCCCGAGCTTCGCGGAACTCTTCCCTGTTTCTCGCGACGCCATGCAGGCCGCTTACCCCGCTGTTGGCGAGAGCTTCGACTTTATCTCGCGTGTCGCATACGCAGAGGAGAAGACGTTCCTGCGCACGCTCGCGAGCGGGATCCAGATCCTCGACACCGCGATCGCGGCCGCCGTCGATACGTCGAAGGCCGCAGGCGGGTCGGCAAGCGTCGATGGCGACACCGCGTTCCTCCTCCACGACACCCACGGCTTCCCGGTCGAGCTCACGCTCGAGATCGCGGAAGAGGCCGGCGTGACGGTGGATCGTGCGGTGTTCGGCACGCTCATGCAGGAGCAGCGCGACCGCGCAAAGGCCGACGCGAAGGCAAAGCGCGGCCAGCAGGCAGACCTCGCGGTCTACAAGGAACTCCGCGGGCTCGGCGAGACCGCATTCGTCGGGTACGACCAGCTCACTCACGAGAGCCGCGTACTCGGGATCGTCGTAGACGGCGCCCCCGCAACGGAAGCTCGCGAGGGGCAAATCGCTGAACTCGTGCTGGCTGAGACGACCCTGTTCGCCGAATCAGGCGGTCAGGACTCCGACAACGGCGTGATCGTTGGCAACGGTTTCGAAGCAGAAGTGCTCGACGTGCAGAAGCCCGTTCAGGGACTCATTGTGCACACGGTGAAGGTCACGGTTGGCGTGATCGGTATCGACGCGCGCGCCGAAACTCGCGTCGACGCAGACTACCGTCGTGGCGCCACGCAGGCGCACTCAGCGACGCACATCGTGCACGCAGCCCTCCGCGACGTGCTCGGACCGAACGCGCATCAGGCAGGCTCGTACAACAAGGCCGGTTACATGCGGCTCGACTTCACCCACTCGGAGGCGCTGAGCGCCGCGACGAAGAGCGAGATCGAAGAGATCTCGAACCTCGCGATCCGCTCGAACTACGGCGTTGTTACCCGCGAGATGGCCCTCGACGA
This sequence comes from Leucobacter komagatae, assembly GCF_000834055.1. GTDB lineage: Bacteria > Actinomycetota > Actinomycetes > Actinomycetales > Microbacteriaceae > Leucobacter > Leucobacter komagatae_A. Next base: position 175,650 of record NZ_JXSQ01000005.1, on the reverse strand, counting down.
TGCGAAGGCCATGGGGGCGATGGCGCTGTTCGGTGAGAAGTACGGCGAGCGGGTCCGCGTCGTCGACATTGGCGGCGAATGGTCGCGCGAACTCTGCGCGGGAACGCACGTCGCAACCGCCGCAGAGGTTGGCATGATCAACCTCGTCTCCGAGAGCTCTGTCGGCTCGACGAACCGCCGCGTCGAGTCGCTCGTCGGCCTCGAGGCGTTCCAGAGCTTCGCAGCCGAGCGCGCGATCGTGCAGCAGCTCGCTGGCGGGCTCCGCGTGCCACGCGCCGAGGTGGTTGCACGCGTTGAAGATCTCAGCACGCAGCTTCGCGCAGCCGAAAAGAAGATCGCAGCGCTCGAGGCGGCGAAGCTCGCTGAACGCGTGCCCGCACTGCTTGCCGCCGCGGAGCGCGTTGGGTCTGTGGCCCTCGTCGCCGCAGATCTTGGCACGGTTGGCTCACCGGACGACGTTCGCGGCCTCGTCATCCAGCTTCGCGAGAAGCTCGGTGCTGAAGCCGGAGTCGTGCTACTCGCAGGAACCGTTGCCGGCGAGGGTGCGGGTAAGCCCTTCGTCATCGCGGCAACGACTCCTGGTGCTCGCGAGCTCGGAGTAAAAGCGGGCGACCTAGCCAAGCGTGGAGCAGGAGTGCTCGGCGGCGGCGGCGGCGGAAAACCCGATCTCGCGCAGGGCGGCGGCACCGATCCAGCACAGATTCCAGCCGCGCTCGCCGAGATGCGCCGCTCGCTCGAGGCGTAGCCGGTGCGCACTGGGGTACGCCTCGGCATTGATGTGGGCAAGGCTCGCATTGGTGTCGCCAGAAGCGACATGCATGGCATGCTCGCGACACCGGTCGAGACGGTCACACGTGACCACTCCGGCGCAGCCGACCTCGCGCGCATCGCGGCGATAGCTGGCGAGCTGGAGGTGTTCGAGGTTATCGTAGGTTTACCGCTAAATCTTCGAGGCGAGCGGACGCTCTCCACAGAGGACGCTGTCGGATTCGCCGAAAAACTTGCGCTGCAGCTGCTCGGCGTAGCCGACGTGCGGCTCGTGGACGAGCGACTCTCGACGGTGTCGGCCCAGGGCCAGCTCAGGCAGGCGGGGCGGAAAACCAAGGAGAGCCGTGGGGTCATCGACCAGGCGGCGGCCGTAGTCATCCTGCAGCACGCGCTCGACGTGGAGCGCAATAGAAACGAGGCGCCAGGTGAGATTGTGGCGCCTGCCCCCGATCAACGGAGAAACGAGGACACGCCGTGAGTGACAACGACACCCGCCGCGGGCGCCGGGCGGCGAACGCACTGAGCGAAGAAGACCGGCGTTCGCGCAAACGCGGCAGAATCGTCATTTCCTCTGTTCTCATCGTGATGCTCCTCCTGGTCGGAGGCGGCGCTGCGCTGATGTGGAACACGTACGGTGAGCGGATTTCGCTCGCACTCGGTTGGTCGAGCAACGACTACGAGGGGCAGGGGAGCGGCGAGGTGCTGCTCACCATCAGCTCCGGCCAGTTCGGCGCAGACGTCGCCGAGGCGCTCGCGCAGGCTGATGTTGTGAAGTCTTCTGAAGCGTTCTACGACCTGCTGCTGCAGCAGGAAGAAGAAGTGAGCTTCCAGGTTGGCACCTACCGCCTCAAGCACCAGATGAGCGCGAAAGCTGCGCTCGCTGCGCTGCAGGACGAAGCGAATCGCATGGAACTCACCGTAACGATCCCTGAGGGAACCGCCGCGCTTGACGCGTTGGAACTCACGGCAGGCGTGGTAGACATCCCGTTCGACGACTTCAAGAAGGCTGCCGCGGATCCGGCTGCGTTCGGTGTGCCGTCCGAGTTCCCATCGATCGAGGGCTTCCTCTTCCCAGCAACGTATACGTTCGAACCCGGCGACACTGCGGAGACGATCATCCAGACGATGGTCGACCGGATGTGGCAGGCGCTCCGCGATCACGGAGTCGCTGAGGGTGATGCCTGGGAGGTACTCACGCTCGCCGCGATGGTGCAGCGCGAGGCAGGGTCACGCCTTGAGGACTTCCCGAAGGTTGCGCGGGTGTTCCTCAACCGAATCGACATTGACATGCTGCTCCAGTCTGACGCTACGGTCTCCTACGGAACGGGAAACACGCACACGGTGTGGACCACGGACGAGGAGCGCGCGGACAAGTCAAACAAGTACAACACGTACGCAAACCAGGGCCTGCCAGCCGGGCCAATCGGGCTCCCTGGCGACACCGCTATCGAAGCAGCGACGAACCCAGCAGACGGCCCGTGGCTGTACTTTATGCCCGTCGACCTCTCAAGCGGTGAAACCGAGTTTGCCGAGACGATCGAGGAGCACGACCAGAACGTGCAGAAGCTCGCTGACTGGTGCACGACGCACCGTGCCGAGGGCGGAAAGTACTGTGACTAGTCGATGAGCGAGAATCACCCGACTGACGACGAGCTTCGTCAGCCAGGGGCCGCGCTGCTCGCGGTGCTCGGTTCCCCGATTGCGCACTCGAAGTCGCCAGCCATACACGCCGCGGCCTATGAGGTGCTCGGGCTGCCGTGGAGCTACGGCCGTGAGGAGCTTGAGGTGCCAGCGCTCGAGGGCTTCCTTGCAGCGCTCGGCGATGACTGGCGTGGGCTCTCGCTCACGATGCCACTCAAAGAGGAAGCGGCGCGGTTGGCTGCCGTCACGGATCCGGTCGCGGCCGAAAGTGGTGTGGTGAACACGCTGCTGAAGCTCGCGAACGGTCCGGCGGGGGCGCCGCAGTGGGCGGGCTTCAACACGGACGTGGCTGGTCTCGCTCGGGCAATACAGCGCGCCGGTCTCGACGCGAGCTCAACGGTCGTGCTCGGAGCTGGTGCAACCGCCGTATCTGCCGTGCTCGCGGCCAGGTCGCTCGGCGCGGAACGCGTTGCGGTAGCGGCGCGCCGACCGGAGGCGGCCGAAGACATCGCGCAGCGGTTCGGCGGTGACGTGTCGGGCATGACGCTCGGCGATGAGCCTGGGTTCACCCCGACACTCATTATTTCGACACTGCCAGGGCATGCGGGGGACGCGGCGCCGGTTCCCGCGACGTTCCTCGCTGTGCCGCTGTTTGATGTTGCCTACGACCCGTGGCCGTCCCCGCTTGCCCTGCGCTGGGACGCCGCCGGCGGTGTCGCACACGCCGGCCTCGACATGCTCGTTGAGCAGGCGCTCGTGCAGATCCGCATCTTTGTGAACGGCGACCCGGACGTACCGGTCGCCGATGAGGAATCAGTGCTCGCGGCAATGCGTGCCGCGAGTGTGGAAAGATAGAACTTATGCTTCGTTGGCTTACCGCCGGGGAATCCCACGGCCCTGAACTTATTGCTGTCATCGAGGGCATGCCAGCCGGCGTGCCGATCTCCCTCGACGCGATCCGAGAGGATCTCGCGCGCCGAAAGCTTGGCTATGGCCGAGGCTCGCGCATGAAGTTTGAGCAGGATGAGCTCAACGTGTCTGGCGGTGTCGTGCAGGGCGTTACCATCGGTGGCCCAGTCGCGATCCGCATCGGCAACACCGAATGGCCAAAGTGGGCAGAGGTGATGAGTGCCGAGAAGACCGAGCTCTCAGAGAAATCGCGTGGCCGAGGCGCGGCGCTTACCCGGCCGCGGCCGGGACACGCCGACCTCGTCGGAATGCAGAAGTACGGCTTCGATGAGGCCAGGCCAGTGCTGGAGCGTGCGAGCGCTCGCGAGACTGCTGCCCGCGTGGCGCTCGGCGCTGTCGCGCGTTCCTTCCTCGCGGAGCTCGGCATCGAGCTCGTAAGCCACACGGTATCGATCGGTGACATCGTGGCACCGGCGGGCTCGGCGCTGCCGCGTCCGGCTGATGTCGCCGCGCTCGACGCTGATCCGCTGCGCTGCTTCGACGCCGAGACGAGCGCCCGCATGGTCGCCGAGGTCGACGACACGAAGAAGTCGGGCGACACCATCGGTGGCATCGTCGAGGTGCTCGCCTACGGTCTTCCGCCGGGGCTCGGATCCTACGTGCACTGGGACCGCAGGCTCGACTCGCGGCTCGCGGGCGCCCTCATGGGTATCCAAGCCATCAAGGGTGTTGAGGTCGGAGACGGCTTCGAGACGACGCGCAGGCGTGGATCCGTCGCCCACGACGAGCTGCATCTCCGTGACGGGGAGATCGTCCGTGACACCGGCCGCGCCGGTGGCATCGAGGGCGGAATGTCGACCGGGCAGGTCCTGCGCGTTCGCGCAGGGATGAAGCCGATTGCCACGGTGCCGCACGCGCTCCCGACGATCGACATTGCGACGGGCGAGGAAGCCAAGGCTCATCACCAGCGTTCAGATGTCTCCGCTGTTCCGGCGGCGGGTGTCGTCGCCGAAGCTATGGTTGCGCTGGTGCTCGCCGAGGCCGTCGTCGAAAAGTTCGGCGGCGATAGCCTCCGTGAAACGCGACGAAACCTCGACAGCTACCTCGCGGCGATCCCTGACCAGCTCGCTACCGCCAGAGAGTCGTGAGCGGGTCGCGCCGGGCTGGGCGGCGAGCAGGGGCACCAGCCGCCGCTCGTGATGCTGAGCCCAGCGGGACGAGCCGACGAGGCGACCAGCCCAAACAGGCTGCCGGAGTGACGTCGGGCGAAGCTGTTGCGCGCCCGAAACCGCACCGGCCCGCACAGGGTTCCGCGGCGCAGCGCGATCCCGCAACCGGTGACGCCGCTATCGGTGCGGCGCAACCGCGGCGCGGCGGCAAGCGCAGGCGCAGACGCCGGGGCGGCGGGAACCGGCTGCCTGAGCGCACAATCGTGTTCGTCGGCCCCATGGCCGCGGGCAAGACGAGCCTTGGCCGCCGCGTCGCGAAGGAGCTCGGCGTGCCGTTTGTCGACAGCGACGTGGTTTTCGTCCGCAGGCACGGCACCATCACTGACTTCTTCGCGTCGAACGGCGAGGCAGAGTTTCGGCGCATCGAAGAAGAGATCATCGCCGAGGAGCTCGCCCAGCCGGGTAAGCGGATCCTTGCCCTCGGCGGGGGCGCTGTGCTCTCAGCGCGCACGCGCGCTCTGCTGCAGCAGCACCCAACGATCTTGCTGATGACGACACAGGAGGCCGTGTTGCGCACAGCGAACCTGTCTCGCCGGCCGCTGCTGCGCGACGATCCGTCGTCGTGGGGGCGGATCCTTGCGGAACGCAAGCCACTGTATCTTGAGGTCGCAGACATTACGTTCCGCACGGATCGGGCGAGCAAAGAACAGCTCGCCCGGCGAGTGGTGGAATGGTTGCGGGCCTATGCGAGGCGCGAGCACGCGGCTGCCCAGGCCGCCATGAAAGCGGCGGCGCAGCCCGAGACCCACCCGAGCGGCGGGGGATCCGCGCCCGACATTGAGCAACCGAACACCGTTGGAGAGGAACAGGATTGAACATGCCTGCGACAGTCAGTGAGATCGCCGTTACCGGAGAGACGAACTATACGATCACGATTGGTCGTGACCTCTTCGACCGCGTGCCAGAGGCGCTCGGAAGCCGGGTCTCGAAGGTGCTCATTGTGCACACCTCAACGGTGGGGCGACTTGCCGACGAGCTTCGCACGTCGCTGCAGGAACAGTACGAGCAGGTGATGCTCGCGGAGATTCCCGACGCAGAGTCCGCGAAACGTGTTGAGGTCGCAGCGTTCTGCTGGCAGATTCTCGGACAGGCGGATTTCACCCGCAGCGACGCGATCATCGGCCTCGGCGGGGGAGCCGTGACTGATCTTGCTGGTTTTGTGGCTGCGACGTGGCTGCGCGGCGTTCGACTGGTGCAGATCCCGACGACGGTGCTCGGCATGGTCGATGCTGCCGTTGGGGGCAAGACCGGCATCAACACTGCTGAGGGTAAGAATCTCGTCGGTGCGTTCTACCAGCCGGCGGCGGTCATCTGTGACCTCGCTGTGCTCGATACGCTGCCGAAGAACGAGATTCGCGCGGGCTTCGCTGAGGTCGCAAAGTGCGGGTTCATCGCTGAACCGGAAATCCTCAACATCATTGAGGCCGACGTTGACCGGGCAACCGACCCCAGCACGCCGGAATTCCAGCGCGTTGTCGAGCTCTCCGTTGGGGTGAAGGCCCGCGTCGTCTCGGAAGACTTCAAGGAGGGTGGGCTCAGGGAGATCCTCAACTATGGGCACACCTTGGGGCACGCCATCGAGCACGCTGAGCGCTACCAGTGGCGCCATGGCGTAGCGATCGCGATCGGGATGATGTACGCGGCAGAGCTCGGGCGGATGGCCGGATCGCTGTCTGACGAGGTCGTCGAACGGCACAAGCGAGTGCTTGGCCTTCTCGGGCTGCCTCTCGAATACCCGGCAGGCCGCTGGCCGGGGCTGCTCGCGGCGATGCAGCGAGACAAGAAGGCTCGAGCTGGGATGCTGCGCTTTATCGTGCTCGACGATCTCGCGAAGCCGCGCGTCCTTGCCGGTGTCGATGAGTCGATGCTGCAGTTCGCGTACCAGGAAATCGCAAGCTAGCCGTCGCGCAATTTGAGAATTGCGCGTACACTGGGGGCATGAGTATCTCAGTTCCGCAGCAGCCCGGCTTCGCCGATGGCTTCCGCATGCTGCTCGGTGCTGCGGGCAATGGTGCGCTGCTCGCGGAGTTGCTCGGTGTGAAGCCCTCGCAAGTGACGCGCTGGAAGCAGGGAGCGCAGCTCCCATCGCCAGAGTCCGCACGATCCATCATGGATTTCGCGTACATTATTGCGCGCGCTGAGTCGACGATGCACACCAAGGTTGTGCCGATTTGGCTCGACTCGCCGAACCAGTTCCTCAGGGGGTCGACCCGCCGTGAGTGCATCAAGCTTGGCCGCGTTGCCGAGGTGATCGGCGCCATCGATGCCGAAGACGAGGGCGCGTACGCGTAGTCCATGGCCGAGCCCATGCGGTTGTTCCGCTGCTATCCGAGAGTGGCCGGTGCCCGCAGGGGTAAACCTGGCCACTGGTCGTTTCTGCCCCGCCCACAGTTTCACGGGCGGTGGGACAACGCCGACCTGTTTGACTCGTGGTACTTCTCGCGGACGGCTGTCGGTGCGGTCGCCGAGAGCTTCTACAACAAGCGGCGGTGGATCCCGGAAGTATTCCTCACGCCGACAGGCGAGCCGCGGGCACTCGCGGAGTTTCGCTACACGGGGCCTCGCCCGCTGGAGCTCGACGATGCGACAACACTCGCCGAGCTCGGTGTGCGACCGAGCGCGGTTGTCGTTCAGGATCTCGGCACAACGCAAGCGCTCGCGCGCAAGATCTTTGAGCGACACGGCGGAGGCGAATCGGTTGGCGGAATCTCCTGGTGGTCATCACAGATGCCGGCGGAGACATCGGTCATGCTGTGGGGAGCTGGGGGAGAGCCGCCGGCAGGGCTCGAGCTCGTCGGCATTCAGTCGTTGAGCGCAGAGCATTCTGCGGTCGTTGAGGCCGCAGCTCGGCTCTACCGCGAGGTGGGATAGCCCCTGCCCGCTGTGCGCTGGGGTCCGTCTGCCGCCGGGACATGAATGTCGGTGGTTGGTGATTTACTACACGCATGTTAGTGAAAAAGCGATATTCAGATACCCAACTTGAAAGGATCCGGTCTTCGCTCGCCTCGTTTGAGGGGCACGAGACCGACCGGCGGCGTCTTGAAGCGGAGCAACTGAGCGACCTTGCGAGCGCCATGGACGCGGCCGTCGGAGACGACGTGCCCGGACAGAGTGACAGGGAGCTTGGCTACCGGTCACTGCGACTGGAGCTTGCCGCGCTGCTCCACGAAAGCGAAGGCGTTGCCGAGCGCCTCTTGCAAGCTGCACACGCTGCTCAACAGTTCTTTCCGAGCACGTTGGCGGCACTGAATGCTGGGCAGATTTCCCTAAACCACCTCAAAGTGATCACCAACGAGGGAGCGCCACTGACCGCGGGCGATGGGGCGCAGGAGGAGCGGCGCCGAACGGCATACGAGGCAGAGGTGTTGAGGATAGCGAGTGAGGAGTCACCAAATCGGCTCCGGCCTATTGCTCGCAGGCTTGCGGCCTCTCAGCTCGAAGAGTCGCTTACCGAACGGCACGAACGCGAGGTTGCTCGGCGATACGTGAGAGTGGTCGACGCCGCCGACGGGATGGCCGACCTTACGGCCTACCTTCCCGCCGAGGAGGCGTACGCCATCTACGACAGGTTGACCCGGACAGCGAAGCGTCTTACGGCAGAGCGGGACGAAGCAACTCCCGGGGGCCCGGTCGCGAGCGGTTCCGTTGGCAGCGGGAGCGCGCACGCCCCCTCAATTGGGGAGGCGAGAGTCGACGTGTTCCGTGACCTCCTTCTCGGAAAAGAGGGGAAGTGCGCGCGCACGGCGGCAACGATACGGGGCCAGATACAGGTAGTAGTCCCGGTAGAGCTCCTTGGCGGCGCAGGCGTCTCAGCTGATGAGAGTGCGGATTGGGCCTCCGGCGGAACCCGCGTTGCTGAGCTCGTTGGGCATGGCCCCATCGCCCCAGCGACCGCGCGCAGGCTGGCAACAGAGGCCGATGCTTGGGAGCGAGTCAACGTGGACGGCTCAGGCACCGTGCTCTCTGTCGACCGATACCGCCCTACGCCGGAGATGAAACGAATGCTCTCGGCTCGAGATCTTCACTGCCGCGCCCCTGGGTGTGGCGTGCCCGCGCATCGCTGCGATATCGACCACACCGTTGACGCGGCACTCGGGGGCAAGACCTCAACTGACAACCTCGCGCACCTGTGCAGGGGGCATCACACGCTGAAGCACCACTCGGATTGGCAGGTCGAGCAACTCGCAAATGGAGTCATGAAGTGGACGAGCCCGAGCGGCCGAGATCACTTCGACCGGCCCCCGAGCCGCGTGAGGTTCCGACCAACGACGGACGCTCACGAAGCGCAACGCGGGCATCGGGCGACCACGCAGTGAGGTGGCAGCCGACCCGACTGGGAGGGTGAACGTCTCCCTCGTCGCGGCCGGCCTTGCCCCTAGCGTTGCAAGCGTGCGGTGCGCTCGCCCCGAATAGGTATCCGAACTGGGCTGGTGCCCGTCTCGACGGCGAGTTGCTGTTGCACGTCGTCGGTGTCTGCTTGAGCCGGGTCATATATTTTGTCGCGGATAAAGAAGAACGTGATGAGTGCTGCGATCGCGTAGCCAATGCCGAGAGCGGCGAGGCCGAGTCCGACGCTGAACGAATCCGCAATGATTCCAATGGTTAGTGGGGCGAGGAGCGCCCCGACCCTGCCCAGGTTATGCGCTGCGGGTCTTGCGTATCTTGATAGGTCGGCGGGCAGGGTGAGCTTTCGCGCTATCTCTGGGAACGCAACCCGGTGAACACACAAGGGATTCACTTATGGTTGGGGTCCGAGCGAAAGGAGAAACAATGAACAAACACAGCGATGCACACGTTCCACACCCCGCTTCGGCAACTGAAGCGCCGAACGGTGCAGGCACCGTAAGTCCTGAGACATCCGGGAGCACGCTCGACCGGCCCATCCTCGACGGGGCAAGCGAAACCTACGGCAACGACCCGCAAGAAGCCGGCGAAGCCGGTGGGGACGACACCGGCGCCTAATTGCCCGGGGCGAGTACTGCGCGGCACGCGAGGTGCAACGCCAGCCGCGTCTCGGGCGATGACAGATCCGCCCCGACGAGTTCCTGCGCACGTTGCACGCGCTGGCCTACCGTGTTTCGATGGAGCCCCAGCGCATCCGCGGTCGCCTGGATGCCCGACTCGTGGTCGAGGTACGCGGCAAGCGTGTCGAGCAGCTCGGGGGCCTCGGTGAGCAACGGCGCGAGCAGCGACTCAGCCGCGGGAAGAAAGGTGTCGTTGCCGGTCCAAGCAAGTAGGAGCTGTTCGAGACCGAGGCTGTCTACGCGAACGAGGTATCCGCTGCTCGACCGCGAGGTCGCGATCTTTGCGGCATCGCTCGCCTCACTGAGCGTTCGCGCGAGGCCAGCCTCGCCGCTCTGCATCGAGCCGATGCCGAGCGCGATATCGCGGGTGCGGCGTAGATGCTGGTGAACGCCATGCAGCGCGCTCGCATATGTCTCCACCTGGGTTGCGGTCGGAGGCTCAGTGAAACTCAGCCAGCCGAGCACACTACTCCCGCTGAGCGCAGCACGGGCCTCAACGGTGACAGTCGCAAGCTCGTGGGAGATTGCCCTGAGTAACCCAATCGGGTCGACCGGCGCTCGCGGCGTGAACTGGAACCCAAGGTGATAGCCAGACGTGCGCCAGCCCTGTGCAGACATTCTCAGCTGCACGTCGGCATCGCGGGCGCCGCGGAGCTCAACGAATGCGCGCAGCAGGTCAGCAGACGCTGAAGCGTCATTGACCGAATCGAGCTCGTCGATAAGGATGCGAGCCGCAACAGCCGGCATCATGATCTCGGCGACGGTCGACAGCGCACGCAATTGCGGGTCGCCCATCCCGCTCCCAAACACGACGAGACGCAAGCCCTTCCTCGTCGAGCTGTCGACACGAACCGATGCCGCTGCGGCGTCTCCGACGCGAGCGACGCTGATCCACCGCGAGAAGTCGAGTGCCGCGTGGAGGTCGGGATCAAGCGATCCGCCAGCCTGCTGCACGGGCCCACTGGCATCAATGAGGGCGATGCCCTGACCGATTGCGGCGCACAAGTGGCCGAGGAGGTCGCCGAGATCCTCGGCGGGGTATTCAAACGCCTGAGCCACCTTTCGCACGTAATCGATCGTGAGCGCATCCCGCGACTCCTGCAGCTGCCAACACGCTCGTGCGAGCTCGATGGGTCGGTCAACGGCGAGCAGAGTGACCCCAAGCCGCTCTGCGAGCTTGCGCGCCCCAGACGCGGCTGCGGCAGCCCCGGGCATGGCGATCGCAGCGAAGCCGCGATCGTGGGCCCGTCGAACGAGGGAATCCTGCTGCCACGTAGTCTCAGGCAGCGCCGCCGTGGTGATCAGCAAGCCCTGCCCCGGACTGTCATGGGCGTCAACTGCGACGTCTTGCCAGACCCCAGACTTGGGTCCCGCAACGAACGCGAGACCTCCGTTGTCAGGGTGCGCGAGCACGCTTGCGAGGTCAAGCGTCGCCCCATGCGGGCGCTGTGTGGCTACCATGCCGGGTCCAATCCTTGCAGGCCGTATGAGGAGGGGAAGAGCTGTGCCGCGCGCCCGGGTGCGGCGCGCCACCAGGCGTCTGCAGGCATTGTGAGGATCGCAACGTGCCGATTGACGTGCAGCTCGGTGACCTCGATGAGTTCGCGGGAGAGCACGTCGATTGCCACGATGTACTCGGGTGCAGCAGCGACAGGCTCGCCGTCGGTGAGTACAGCAAGGTGTTCAGAGCGCGACACGAGCCGGATCACTGCGCCATCCATCCCGACGATTTCTGCTGCATGAACGTGCGGATCGCGTGTGTCCTGCGTGAGCGTCAGGATCCGCCCGTGACCTACGAGGTTCGCCCCGAGACGCTGCGCGAGCTCCTCGATGGGAAGAGCAGCTGTTTCGGCGAGCGTTGCACCGATGCGCAACGAGCGCTCCAGGTGCCCGTGGAGCGCATCGGTGCGAAGATCGCCAGCGGTGAAGCCTGCGAAGAGTACGGCGCCAGCTCCGCCAGCCTGGATCATCGCGGAACGCATGAGCCTGTCGACGTCTTCTGCGCGCTCCGACTGGATGAGTGCGACGCCGCCTGCGCCCGTTGAGCACACTGCGAAGAGCCCGGGGGACTGGTTGATGTAGATGCTCGTGCGGTCGAGTGTTGGCACTGCGCGGCCGCTGCAGTCGGCGTCGATGATGGTGCGGTCGTGCGCGAACAAGAACGGCGTGAGCGCATTCATGCCTCCGGCCTCAAACGAGCAGGCGGCCTCGAGGCGGCGCCCGATCCACCGCTCCGCGACGGTTATGAGGGGTCCGAACTCATCTACGCCAGGAAGGCGCTCGCTCAGGAGCAGGGTTGAGCCTGCGAAAGCGGGAGCGAAGCATGGCGTATCGGGTGCGAGGTCGCCGGGCCGCACCACCGTGAGCGGAGGTGTGAACGCTGTGCTCACCATGAGTTCAGTGAGTCGCGGTGATCCGCCTCCGCCTGTGCCGCAAAACGACGCGCCTGCGGAGAGTAGCGGCAGGTCGCTTGCCGAGAGCGTTAGCCCAGACCGCGAATGCACCATGAGCTTAAGCGTAGAGGATGTGGGCAAGACGGCCAGCGCCGTCTTGCCCACGCGTCGTGCCCACCGGTCGTGCCCACGCCTCGTGCCCGCGCCGGCTGAATGCTAGCTGCGCTCGGTTGGGGCGTGGGTGACCGGGACGCCCCCGAGTCGCTCCACCGGAACAAACGGTTCGGTGAGCCCGAAGGCGGAAGGACCGAAGGTGTCGAGCGCTTCGGGCGTTCGCATGAGGTCGGGCGTGGAAATGCCGAGCACCCGCACTCGTTGTCCGTAGCGGAGGCCCTCGGTGGTGATGGGTTCCGCGGTCTCGTGGTCGACGACGCAGATGAGATCCGGGACGATCGCGAGCAGTTCGCCGCCGCGGTATGCGGTGAGATTCTCGTTCTGGAACGCGATCTCGACTGGCTCGGAGGTGCGCGCGTTGTCGGTGCCGGGTTCCACGCCAGCGTCGATGATCGCTCGGCCCCGCGCGAAGCCCTCGGTCGTGCGGCGCTCGACATCGATCACCTTCCCAACGTGCAGCTCGCGCACGTGTGCGTACAGCGTCGTCGAGAGCGTCTCCGCGATGGCCTCGAACGGTGAGCGGTGCGACTCGCGCGCCTCGCGGATCGCCCGCCCGAGGGCGAGCGCCATGGACAGCGTGCGCGGCACTGCGGTGCGCCGCACATCGGCGCCCGTCATCGCGTACTCTGCGATGTGGCCGACCCCGCCGAGCTTAATGGTGACGGCGCGCGCGAACGACTCCATCTGGCGGTTGTCAGCACCGGTGTCGATGATGACCGTCTCACCGCGTTCCCCCGCAAGCGCGAGGGGGGATCCGTGCACGCCGTATACGGCGAACGTTTCCATCGAGAGTTCGGGGAAGGCTCGACCCATCCCGTCTGCGTCGACCACGGGGAGTCCGGATTCTGCCGCAACGATGAGCGGGATCATGGAATTGATGCCGCCGCATTCGATGGGCATGGTCGCCTGGGCCTTGCGGCCAAGATGATCCTCGAGGGTGCGCAGCGCGAGCAGCGGCTCGGTGCCTGCCGGGATCTTCTCGACCATCACCGTTGGGGCACCCATCTGCGCGGTGGGGATCACGAAGAGATCGTCAGCCAGCTCGTCTGGGTCGAGGATCGTGATGCCGCGGTCTCCGAGAACCTGCTGCACGAGCATCTGCCCAATGTACGGATCGCCGCCGCCCCCGGTTCCCAAAAGCGTCGCCCCGCGGGCGAGGTCGGGGAGGTCGGCAGCGGTGAGCGTCCAGCTCATGCTGCGGCCTCTGCGTCAGCGATCGGCAGGCCGGGACGCACGGTGCCGTCGAAACGGTGCGGCTCCATGTCGTATCCGAAGTAGCGCGGGCCGACCATCTCGATTGCTGCGGGGGAGTGCCAGCGCTCGTCACCGGGGGCGGCGATCACGCGAACACGCTGCCCGTATCTGAGCCCCTCGGTGGTGATCGGCTCGCCGCTTTCGTGGTCGAGCACCATGATGAGATCGGGGGTCGTCGCAAGGACTTCGCCGTCGAGCTCAGCGATGAGGTGCTCGTTTTGGAAGAGCAGGGTGAGCGTGTTGCCGCTCTCCTCGATCGTTGCGCGGCCGCGCGCGAAGCCGGCCGTCGTTGCGCGCTCAACATCGGTCACCTTGCCGCCAAAGAGCACCCGGCCGGAGAGGATCGCGGTTGCCCGTTCGACCGCGTCGACTTTCTCGGCGCGCGCATCGACGATGGCCCGGCCGACGTTCATGCACAGCGTCAGCGAATCCCGCACGAGCGCCTTCCTCGCCACCGCTCCCGTCATGTGGAATCCAGAGAGCATGATCGAGCAGCCCATTTCGACGGCCGCGACGCGGATGATGCGCTCACCCCATGCATTGTCGATCGTGCGCAGCACGCCGACGTTGCCCTTCTCGTCGGAGTAGGCCAGCGGTGACGAGGTCACGCCGTAGAGCGTTGGCAGCACCATTTGGAGCTCGGGGAATGCGCGGCCCATGCCATCGGCGTCGAGCACTGGGAGGCCGAGCGCTGCGGCGGCGGCGATCGGGATCGTCGAGTTCACACCGCCCACCTCGATGCACATGATGTGAGTGATGGGTCGCCCATAGTGTTCGCTGAGCTCGCGCACCGGGCGCATGATCTCATCGAGGCTGGGGAGCTTCTCAACCATTACGGTAGGCGCGCCGAGCATGGACACGCAGGCGACGACTGCGTCGTCTGGCAGTTCGTCGAGGGAAACGACGGTGACGTCGCCGTGGCGACGCAGCGCTTCCTTCGCGAGTAGCCCACCAATGTACGGGTCACCACCGCCGCCGGTGCCGAGAACAGCGGAACCGCGCGCGAGGTCGTCGATATCGTCAATCGAGATTGTCCAGGTCACGGTTACGCCTCCATGTTGAGATCGCCGACTGCCTTCACCCGGATGCGGGTGGCGTTGCCGGGGAGGTAGGGGATCGGCACCTCATCGAAATCGATGATGGTGACAGTGTCTGGCTTCGCGCCGGCTGCTACCGCCTTTTCCACTGCCTCGGCACGGACATCGTTGATGGTCTGTTCGCGCTCACCAGGGGCGATCGAGTACACCTTGTCGATCTCGCCACCAACCTGCGCGATCGATGCGCCGATCGCGTTTGCGACGGCGTAGTTTTCCGGCTTGGAAACCGCGCCAAAGATCGGGAGCACCTCGGGCAGGAGGATCGATCCGCCTCCAACGGCAACCACGGGGATGGGCTCTGGAGAGGTGCGCATCCGATCCACAGCCTCCGCGACGCGCTCCGCAATCCTGTCGAGAACACGCTGCACGAAAGCTGGATCGAGATGCGCAACCTTTGATGCATCGCCGATGGCTGCGCGGCCAGCCGCGACGGCGACGTCCGTCGCGGTGAGCGTGCTGCCGCCGAAGACGAGCGCCTCGGTGCCGAGGTTGTAGCCGACGGATTCCGGGCCGACCTCACCGGTTTCGGTGTTCACGATGCTGCCGCCGCCGATGCCGAGAGACAGGACGTCAGGCATGCGGAAATTCGTGCGCACGCCCGCGACCTTCACCTCGTTGGCCGTCTCGCGAGGGAAGCCGTTGATGAGGAGCCCAACATCGGCGGTGGTGCCGCCAACGTCGATGACGGCGCAGGTTTCGAGGCCGCTGGTGAGCGCCGCGCCACGCATAGAGTTCGTCGGGCCCGACGCGAAGGTTGCAACGGGGTAGCGGCGGACGTAGTCCTCGTCCATGAGCGTGCCGTCGTTCTGGCTGAGGAAGATGGGGGCCTCGATGCCCTCCGCGCGAACGGCGGCGGTGAGGCCGTCGACGATCTCGGAGGCGAGCTCGCGCAGAGCCGCATTGATCACCGTAGCGTTTTCGCGCTCTAGCAATCCGATGCGCCCGATCTCGTGCGAGAGCGAGATCGCAACGTCCGCGCCAAGCACCTCACCGATGATCCGTGCAGCCTCGACCTCGAGGTCGTGGTTCACGGGGCTAAACACTGATGACACCGCGACGGACCGGATCCCGTGCGCGCGCATGTCGGCAGCGTGTGCGCGCAGTTCCTCCGGGTCGAGCGGGCTAATGGGGCGGCCGTCGAACTCGTACCCGCCATGCGCGAGATAGCTGCGGGCTTCAATTGCGCCCTTGAGTTCCTCCGGCCAATCAACGAGCGGCGGAAGCGCCTGTGTTGCGGGGAGGCCGAGGCGCAGCGCTGCCGTCGGTGCGAGGCGCTTTGCCTGTACGAGTGCGTTGATGAAGTGCGTCGTACCAATCATCACCGCGGTGATGTCAGAGCCAACGAAGTCGTGCTTCTCGCGCAGCCCTGCGATCGCGTTGACAATCCCCAGTGTGACGTCAGGCGTGGTGGAGTGCTTGATGCCAACGAGCGTCTGATTGCCGCTCATGAGTACAGCGTCGGTGTTGGTACCGCCGACGTCGATCCCAATATGCATGTGGTGTTCGCTTTCTTTCGAGAGGGGTGTGCGTGTCCTGGGGAGCGTGCTGAGGTGCGGTCTATTCGGCCGCGACCGGCTGGCGGGTCGCTACGGAACCGACCGGGCGGACCCAGCCGAGCTTGCCGGCAACGATATACAGCACCATTGAAATAACCAGTGAGAAGACTGCCGGAATGCCCCAGGTGATGAAGTAGCCGGCGACCGACGAGACGAGCCAGATAACGATCGTCGCAGGCACGATACGGGGCGCCGTCTTGGGAAGCTGGCCCAGTGCGCGGGACTCCTCGAGCTCTGCGCGCCAACGCTTCACGATGAAATACTCCGCAACCATGATGCCAGCGATCGGCGGGAACGCGACGGAGAGGAGTATCAGGAAGCCAGTGAGCTGACCGAGGATGCCGGCTGCTGCGAGGATCGAGCCGACCACGCCGAGAACAATCGTCGTTGTGACGCGGTTGAGGTTCTTGCCGAAGGCAGTCGAGATGAAGTTCACGAGGCCGAGCGTCGACGAGTACAGGTTCCAGTCGTTGATCTTGAGCGTGCCGGTGATCACGATGAGGAGGCCGACGAAGCCGACAGACGAGGTGATGATGGCGACGATGTCGCCGCTCGCGGTTGCGTGAGCGAGCAGCACGCCGGAGAGACCGATGACGAATTCGCCGAGGGTGACGCCGACGACCGTCTGCTTGACGACGTCTGCGCCCGAGCGGTTGAAACGCGTCATGTCAGCGGAGATGATCGCTCCAACGATCAGGCCGCCTGCGACGATGCCGGTTCCCGCCCAGACACTCATGCTGGGGCCTGGGGGCGGCCCGGTCATGAGTTCCCCGATGTCGTGGCGCGACAGCTCGCTAATGACCGACCAGCCGACGAGGATGAGGAAGAGCGGCACCGTCACGTTTGCCAGTAGCTGCATTCCCTTGAACCCGAAGGCGACAATAGCCGTGACGGCGAGACCGAAGAGCAAGCTCCACACCCAGACCGGGAAGACGCCTGGCATGAGGTTGTCCAGTGACTGCGCCGAGATCGCTGACTGAATGCCGAACCACCCAATGAGGCTGATGCCGATGGCAAGGCCGACAAGGGCTGCACCGACCTCACCGAAGCCTGTCCAGCGGGCGAGCAGGGAGGTGTTGAGGCCCTCGCGCTGGCCGATCAGGCCAACGAAGACGATGACGATCTCGAGAATGATCGAGCCAAAGAGGAACGCGAGCACTGCGTCGCCGAAGGTCATCGCGTAACCGAGGGTGGCTCCGAGCAGGAACTGCGAGAGCGCGGAGACTTGGCCGAAGCGCTGCACTGCGATTCCGAACCAGTGTTTGCGAGAGCTTTGAGGGACTCTGGTGAGGGCGAAGTCGTCGCCGTGCGAGCTGCTGGCCATGAGCATCCTTGCCTAGGGGGTGAGTGAGATCGCTCTTAGGTTACGGCCGTTGACCGAAGTCGTGCGTGTGCATAGTGACCTGCTTCATTGAGCAACTGTGCGGCTTGCACATTTGGGCGGTATGCCGTTGGGAGCAACTTGCTGTGGGAGGCAACTTGCCGTGGGGCGCGCTGGCTGCGGTGTCGGGCGGTCGCGCGTCGGTGGTAGCGCGCTTGAAGTTGCGTCCGTTGGCGGACGGGCGCATCGGGGTCGCGCATTCGGGACTGCCTTGGTGGCCACGCAGGGGGAGCGGGTACCATGGCGGCACTTGGCGACAGGAGTGGTGATGATCACAAACACGAGAGTTGTAGAGGACGCGGCGGCACAGGGCGGGTCGCCGCACGGCCCCGAGCTGGAGGGCGCAGAGCGGCGAGAACCTCAATCCGAGGGCCGGCCCCACCCGCGTGCAGGGACGTGGAGCATCCCGCACCCCGCGACGGCGACTGAGGCGTCGAATGGTGAGGGGACCGTCGAGCCGCCGACCACCGGGCTGACGATTGATCGGCCGATCCTCGACGGTGCGAGCGAGTACTACGGTTAGCGCCTAGTGCCTAGTGCCTAGTGCCTAGTGCCTAGTGCCTAGTGCCTAGTGCCTAGTGCCTAGTGCCTAGTGCCTAGTGCCTAGTGCCTAGTGCCTAGTGCTGGTGAGGAAGCCCTGTGAGCGCAGAATGAGGGTGAGCACCTGGCGGTCCTCAGCGTGCATGACGCCCTCGACGAAGCGCTCGAGCGCGTGGTCGAGTGAAACCTGCCCGCCGCTTCCGGCCACCTTCTGCACGATGGCGACGAGCGTGCGCGGCGCAAGCACGGACTCCTCCAGCCCGGGTCGCCCGTCGATCTCTCGTTCGGTTGACACGAACTGGGTGAACCCTTCCCCGTGCGAACCGGCGAAAACCTGCTGGCTGATGAACGCAGCGCGTGCCACCCGCTCGAGCTCCTCCGTCGTGAGCGGCACATTGCCCGACGGGTCTGCGATTGCGGCGGCCGCAAGCAGCGCGTTCTCCCGAGGAACGTCGGTGTAATCGGTGCCAGCGTCTGGGTAGTGCACGCGATAGCTGTTCGCCCCAAACCGGTTCACGAGCTCAGCGCTCATCCTGTCGATGCCGCGATAGCGGTGTGGTGTCTGCTCGTTCGCGGTGGCGAGGATCGCGAAGCCCTGCTCAATCGTGACGCCGATGCCGCTGTTCTCCTGTACGGCGAACGTGTCGCCAGGGCGCAACTGGAGGATGCGGTTGAGGCGCTTGAGAAATTCGGCCGGCATCGCATTCACCTCGTCGAGAATGACGGGTCGGCCCTCGGACATGGCGCGCAGTAGGGGGCCTGGCACGAAGACGCTGACGGTCGCGCCGTGCTCCGAACGCAGCTCGTGGCTTCCGATGAGCTGGGAGCTGGAGATGTCGCCGTAGCCCGAGACGAGCTCCGGTTCGTTGCCGAGCATGTATCGCGAAAGATACTCGGCGAGCGCTGTCTTCGCGCCGCCCGTCTCCCCGAGCAACAGCAGCGGCTCGCCGCGGGTCAGCGCTGGCAGCGACTCGGCGATGATCTCCCGCATCTGCCCGGTGAGGAGCAGCCCGTTGCGCAACTGCTCCCTTGCCTCGCGCAGCCGAAGCGATGAGAGCGCGGCGAGCACGCCGTCCCGCCTGGCCTCGGTGAGTACGCGTTCCTCGTGCAGCGCGGTCTGCGCCTCACCCAGCCGCTCCGCTCGGGCGCGAAGCGTCCCGACGAGCAACTCCTCAGCCTGGATGAGGGAACGTCCGGCTCGCGCTGCCTCGGTCGCTACAGCGGCAGCCTCCGCCTCTAATGATCGCTGGGCGCGCGTGAGGCGCCATGATTCGACCGCGGTTCGAAGCACAATTGCGCGCTCGGTGAGAGCGCGGGCGATGACCTCGGCGTTCTCTGGATCCTCGGTGAGCGCGGACAGCCGCACCTCGAGGGCGAGCTGTGCGTCTGCGGCGAGCGCGGCGCTGGGTGAACCGGTCGCGCGCGCTACGCGCCTGGTTCTGGCCAGCTCCCGGCTCACTTCCGCGGCCTCCGAGAGCACGGGGATGGCGTCGAACGGGAGCATCCTGCCACGCTATCACTCGGTAGTGTGGTGAGTATGGAATACGCGCGTGGCGAGGCAGAGGTGCGCGGGGCGATTTCCGCTGCGGCCGCCATCGTTGGGGTGCCTGTTGAGCTGCACGAGGGAGCCGATTGGTGGGTGCGCGACGGTGTTGCCCATGTCGGCTTGCAGCGCGTCGCAGACGAGGGGTACTCCTCAGACGATGCCGTCGCGAGCGTCATGCTGCTGCTGTGGGAGTCCGTGCGCGAGGTCCGGCTCGCCACGGCTCGTCGGCACCGCAGGATCGCCCTTGGCCGCTCGCGCCCCGAGACTGAGCCGTTGCTCGCTGCCATCGACCGGCTGCTCGCGGCCGCGGAGCTACTCGCAGCGATGCCGAGTCTGAGGCTTCCGCTCTCACGGGTGTTGCGCGGACAGACCACGCGGGCGATCTCGGCGCCGGGCGAGCTGCCGCGGCACCTCCAGTGGGTGGTCGCGGTGCTCGACACTGCCGCGCTGCGTTGGGCTGCTGGTCAGACGGCCACACCGGGATACCTCACCTCGCTCGCCCCGGAGGTGCAGCGGGAACTCGCAGCACTTGACGGGCTGGGTAGCGGTGGTCTGAGCAGCGGCGGGCTGGGCAGTGTTGGTCTGGGCAGTGGTGACCTGTCGGCAAGCGGCGCCGGAGCTGGAGGGGCCCGTGCGCTGCTGCTGTCGCTCTCTGCGGATCCGAAACGGTCTCCGATGCGGCGCTTCGAGCGAGCATACGGGCTGCTCGCCCCGCCATTCGACCGTCTGCTCGCGCTCGACGCCAGTGAGCGCGGGTTGCAGCGCGAAGGTGATCAGCGCGAAGGTGATCAGAGCGACCGTGACAATCGGGACGACGCCGGCTTCGACGCGGGCGGCGCCGACGCGAGCGACGATCCAGGGAGCGCCGGCGACGGCGGCGAAGCGACAAGCGACGGCGACACCGAACCAGCCCGCGCAGGCGACAAGCGAGAAAGCGCTGAGGGAGCCGACCTCTTCGCAGCCGAACAGGCCGGCTTCGTGCAGACCGTGCTGGCGACGCCGCTGCCTGCCTCCGGCGCCTGGGTTGCCGGCCTCGACCTGCCGGACGCGGTTGCCAGCCCCGATCCCGATGACAATCAGGATGCGTCGCGCGACCCAGGCGCGCTCGGCGTCGGCAGCGCGGGGGCGACGGCGCTTGAGAGCTACCGTGAGCGGGTGCGCGAACACGCGGCGAGCATCGACCAGGTGCGCGACGTGTGGCGGCAGATCGTCTCTGAGCGGGTGCGCGAGGAGCGAACGTTCTCCCGGCTCCCCGAAGCCGACGGTGAGATGCTCGATCGGCGCTCGCTCGTGCGCACCGTCGCGGAGGTCACCGCCGGGGTGGAGCGCCCGCGGGCGTTTCTCACGAGGCAGCGGCGACCTCGGAAGAGCCGGCGGGAGGGGAGCACGGACTACGTGCTGCTCATCGACCGCTCCGCCTCCATGCAGGGCGCTCCAGCGCAGGCCGCCGCGACGGCCGCGCTCATCCTGCTCGAGGCGCTCGCAGGCGTTGAACGCGACATTGCGGCCGAGGAGCGCGCCCTCGGCATCGACCTCGAGCTGAGCCTGCGCACCGCGCTCATCGTGTTCGACTCGGCTGCGCACGTCGTGAAGCCACTCGCTGGCGCGCTCGACGACCAGGCGAGGCGAATGCTTGACGCTGCGATCCATTCCCCGCAGGGATCGACGAACGACGCTGCGGCGCTGCGTGCTGCGGCGCGCGAATTGGGAGTCGGCCGGAGCAGCGGGTCTGGCGTAGACCCAGAACGTGCAGCTGCAAGGGCCAGCACTCGGTTCCCGCACGCCCCAAGCGGCGGTGTTGCGCGTCGCAGAGTGGTGATCCTCGTGAGCGACGGCGGAACGAATGATGCGCCGGCTGCCGCAGCGGAACTCGCAGCGCTGCGCTCGGCCGGCGCGACGGTGCTGGGTATCGGGATCCGCACGGACGACCTCGCGGCGAGGTTCGCACCGGACGGGATCAGGCTCGATGCCGCGGCTGAGTTGCCTCGCGTGCTGCAACGGCTCGTCACAGGGGCGGGCCTTACCGAGTGACCGGCGCGGCCCGATAGGCTCGAAGTTGGAGGAACCACCATGGCACCAACTGCTGGCGAACACCCGGATCTCGGCCGAATGCTCTTCGCTGAGCTCGCGGCGGACATCGACGAGGCCCTGGAGCGCGCGCAGCGAGCCAGTGGGGCAGCCCCCGCTGCTCCGAGCATCGACCGCCTGCTTGACGACGCGGCGCGCGCGGCGCGCGAGGGGGAGTTCGGCCGCGCAGCCTTCGCCGGTGTCGCCGGACAAGAAGCCGACCGCTTCGAGCGTTCGTTCGCGGCTGCTCGGAGTGTCGCAGCGTGGTCCGCTCTCACGCTCCCCGACCCGGAGAGCTTCTGGGAGAACGGCTCAGACCGGGTAACCCTGTCGCGCGCGCTCATGGCAGACACGAGCCTCGTGGCTGTGCCGGCGCCACACGGCCTTGGTGCCGAGCGGTGGACGGCGCTCTTCCGTGCTGCTGCGCGGCAGCCAGCAAGCCCGTTTTCGCTGGCAGCGCCGCTCGTACTGGCGCCCGAGGTTCTTGCCGAGTTCGCCGCGCTCGACGCGGTGCCGCGCGGTGTCGCGGCGGTGACAGACGGCGAGGCGAAGTGGACGCTGCGGCTGATCCCCGCCGGCCCGACCCCGCCGCTTGTTGGTCTGAGTCACACTCACGGCCCGCACCCGAGCCTTCCCGAGATACTCATGCTGCAGCTCATGCTCGTCGCGGCTGGCGAGCCACTGGTCGATCGCAGCAGCTTCACCTGGGTGCACGGAACGCTCGGCGGAGGCCGCTTTGCGGCGCGCGAGCTCTTCGACGCAACCGAACGGAGCGTGCGCGTGAACTCGCGCGAGGTCGGCAATCAGGGCCCCCACCTCGGTGCCCGACCGCCGATCAGTTAGTCATCTGCTCCCGTGGGGAGCGCTCCTGGCGGAACGCGTCGACGACGAGCTGGCCGGAGGCTCTCCCCGCGAGCCCCGAGCGGTCGGGCGTCGCGATCACCCAGACGATGAGCACGACCGCAAAGAGGCCGGGGAGCCATCCGAAGCCAGCGTCCGCAAGCTGCGGAGCCGACAGGAGTTGGTAGCCGCCGATGCCGCCAAGGAACCGGAGCGGGCGAGCAAAGGCCGCGGGGATGGCACCCGGCGCGTAGCGGACGTTGACGATGAGGTCGCCGATGGTTCGCCCTGTCACGATCACGAGCGCGAGCTGGAGGGCGAGCGCCACGGCCCATCCGAAGACAGCGGATGGCGATTCTGCCACCACCGCAGGGTCGTGCCCGAGCACGCTCACGCGGAACAGGTTGCGTGCGACCTCGGCTACCACCGCCACGAAGCCGACAGTGACGAGGTCGCCAAACATCCCGAGGAGCCTCCGCCCGAAGGTCACAGTGCGCGGTCCGAGCTCGCCGCGCGGTGCGACGGGGCGCAGCCTGAGCAGCATTGCGAGGAGCGCGCCGATGAGCGCGCCGCTCGTGTTCACGATGATGTCGTCAACGTCGAACAGTCGGTAGGCGCAGTCGTAGATACCCCACAGGCCTGTGAGCTGGGACGTCTCAATGAAAAGCGAGATGCCGAACCCGATGAGTGTCGTCGCCAGTACACCGCGGCCCCACAGCAGCCTGGTGAAGAACCCAAGCGGCATGAACAACAGCACGTTGAAGGCGAGCTGCAGCACAGCCGGGTTGGTGATGAGCGCCCGCGCGGACGAGGTGTCGAACTCCGCGATGTCGGCTACCGATGCGCCGGGGGTGAGCCGAGGCGAAACGCAGGCGTAGCTTCCCGGCTCGGGCAGCGGCAGCATCGTGTACGTGAGCAGGGCGAACGCGTAGACCGTGAACGCAGACCACGTGACGATGCGCCAGGGTGAGAGCCTGCCAAACCTGCGGTAGTTCGCCGCAATGAGCGGCACAATGATCACGAAGAGGAACAGGCTGCCAAAGAGCACGGCAATGAGCCCGGGCCAAATTCGCGCTTCCATGTGACTACGCTACTTCCTCGCTACGACACTTCCTAGCTGCGACACTTCCTCGCTACGACCCACCTGTGCGCTAGTGCTGGTGTGCGACGCCCGGGGTCTGCTCCCAGACGCTCGGTGTGTCGGTGCGCGTCGACGGCAGCTTCGTTGTCTCGCCCCACTCGAGGTACTCCGCTGGGACGTGCAGCGTTTCGGGATCCACACCGCTCTTCTCGATGATTTCCGACATCGCGACCACGCCGCCAGCGCGACGCAGGATGCGGGCGCGGACGATCGCGCGGGCATAGATCTCAGGCTCGCCGGCAATGCCCGAGCTCGCGGGCGCAGGGCGCACGAAGCGCTGCTCCATGTAGACCGCCTGCTCGTCGACGCCGAGGATGCGCGACTCAAGCGTGAACTTCATCCAGGGGTTCAACGACTTCCGGTATGAGATTGTTTGGTTCACAACCACCGGGTACCAGTTGTTCTGCTTGAACAGGTCGAATACGCCGTTGCGTTGGATGAGGTCGAACCGGCCAACGTCCATTATGGACAGGTACTTGCCGTTGTTCATGTGGCGGAGTATGTCGAGATCGGTCGGCCATACCCGGAACTCTGAACGCGAAATATCAGAGAAGCCGAGCTTGGGGCCGCGCGACCCAACGAACCACTGATGCCAGAGAGTGCGGGGGAGCATGTGCATGCGAACGATCTTAGAAGACCTGCAATGCGCAGACACATTCTTTGTAGCTGGCGTGCAAGCCGCCGAGGCGAATCCGCAGCGCTTTTCGCGTGAGCGCACGCCCCTCAAGGTGTAGGATGGATCGGCGCGCACGGCGCATGAACTTTTCACTCAGCTTTTGGAGATCACCGCATGGCAACCTCGAACGACATCAAGAATGGCACGGTTATCAAGGAGGCGGGCCAGCTCTGGAGCGTCCTCGAATTCCAGCACGTGAAGCCGGGCAAGGGCGGCGCGTTCGTCCGCACGAAGCAGAAGAATGTCGTTTCGGGCAAGATCATCGACAAGACGTACAACGCCGGCACCAAGATCGAGACCGCAACGGTCGATCGCCGCGACTTCCAGTACCTCTACCAGGATGGCGTTGACTTCGTCTTCATGGACATGACCGACTACGACCAGATCACCGTCACCCCAGCGGTCGTTGGCGACGCACACAAGTACATGCTCGAGAACCAGCAGGTCCAGATCGGCCTGCACGAGGGCGACCCGCTGTACCTCGAGCTCCCGGCCTCGGTCGTGCTTGAGATCACCTACACGGAGCCAGGCCTGCAGGGCGACCGCTCGACCGGCGGCACCAAGCCTGCAACGGTCGAGACCGGTGCAGAGATCCAGGTTCCGCTGTTCCTCGACGCAGGTACTCGCGTCAAGGTTGACACCCGCTCGGGTGACTACCTCGGCCGCGTCAACGACTAGGCGTGTCTGCTCGGACGAAGGCGCGCAAGCGCGCCCTAGATATGTTGTTCCAGGCCGACGTCCTCGACGTTCCGGTCATGGAGATTGTTGCTGGCGAAGCGTCGCGGGCCGCGGGCGAACCCGACAGGGTCGCCTCCTGGCTGTACGCGCGTGAGATCGTTGACGGCGTCACCGATCACCGCGCGGAGATCGACGATCTCATCTCGAGCTACGCGCAGGGATGGACGATCGACCGCATGCCGAACGTCGACAGGGCGATCCTCAGGATCGCCTCCTGGGAAATGCTGCACAACCCTGAAGTGCCAGCGCCCGTCGCGATCAACGAGGCAGTCGGTCTCGCGAAGGAGTACTCGACAGACGACTCCAGCCGATTCGTGAACGGCGTGCTCGGAAAGATCGCCGAACACGCACAGTCCTAGCCCGTGCGCCTTGCGCCGCGCGCCGCGTGAGCGGGCGCGGCGCGCGGTGCGCTAGACTGGCGCAGCTACAGCTTTTCTTTAAAGGCGTCCAGTGAGGCGCGGAAGGGGGGCGGTGAATGTCCACGCGAATGGTTCTTGACGGAGCCGAGATTTCGCGGGCCTTGACCCGAATCTCGCATGAAATAATTGAGGCGAATAAGGGCGTTCGCGATCTCTACCTCGTCGGTATCCCGACACGTGGATCGATGCTCGCCCGCCGCATCGCGGAGAACATCTCCCGGATTGAGGGAGTCGACGTTCCCGTCGGAAGCCTCGACGTGACGATGTACCGCGATGACCTCGCGCACCACCCAACACGGACGCCGCACCCGACGGAAATCCCGGGAAGCGTCGACGGCGTGACGGTCGTGCTCGTCGATGACGTGCTCTACTCAGGCCGCACCGTTCGGGCCGCGCTCGACGCGCTCGGCGATCACGGCCGGCCAAAGGCAGTGCGCCTTGCTGCGCTCATCGACCGCGGCCACCGCGAGCTGCCGATCCGCGCCGACTACATCGGCAAGAACCTTCCGAGCTCGCGCGACGAGCGAATCTCCGTGAAGCTCGTTGAGCACGACGGCGAGGATTCGGTGACGATTAGTGCTGATTCGAGCGGTGCTGATTCGAGCGGTGCGGAGGAGACAGCATGAGGCATCTCCTCGACACGCGCACACTCAGCCGCGACGACGCGCTGCTCATCCTTGACACCGCCGAGGACATGGCAGCGACGCAGCAGCGCGAGATGAAGAAGCTCCCGACGCTGCGCGGCAAGTCCGTTGTGAACCTCTTCTTTGAAGACTCGACGCGCACCCGCATCTCCTTCGAAGCCGCGGCCAAGCGGCTCTCGGCCGACGTCATTAACTTCAGTGCGAAGGGCAGCTCGGTATCGAAGGGCGAATCGCTCAAAGACACCGCGCAAACGTTGCAGGCGATCGGCGCCGACGGCGTCATCATCAGGCACCCTGCGAGCGGCGCCGCTTCGCGCCTCGCGTCAAGCGGGTGGATCGAAGCCGGCGTGCTCAACGCAGGCGACGGCATGCACGAGCACCCGACCCAGGCACTGCTCGACGCGTTTACGATGCGCCGCAGACTGCACGGCGCTGCGAGCCGTGGCAAGGGACTCGACGGCGTCTCAGTGGTGATTATCGGCGATATCGCCCACTCGCGGGTGGCTCGCTCGAACCTCTGGCTGCTCATCGCGCTCGGCGCACAGGTGAGCCTCGTCGCCCCGGAAACGCTGCTCCCGTTCGGGGTGCGCGACTGGCCGGTTTCCATCTACCACTCGCTCGACGAGGCCCTGCGCGTCGAGAACCCTGACGTGGTGATGATGCTTCGCATCCAGACGGAGCGGATGCACGCCGCGTTCTTCCCGAACGAGCGGGAGTACGCCCGCAACTGGGGGTTCGACGACCGGCGACTCCAGACGCTGTCGGAGCGCGCGATTGTGATGCACCCCGGGCCCATGAATCGCGGGCTCGAGATCTCATCTGGCGCAGCCGACTCACCGCGCTCGACCGTGCTCGAACAGGTCGCAAACGGTGTGTCCGTGCGCATGGCCTGCCTGTATCTGCTGCTCTCTGGCGAACGAACCGAAGGCTGAAGGAGAAGTTGTGTCTGATGGAATTCTGATTCGTGGTGTGCGTCTTGCCGCCGACCTCACCGAGCGCGGGGGCGACGTCGCCCGAGCACCGCAGGTCGACCTGCGCATCAGCCGCGGGCGGATCGTGGAGCGCGCGGCAGCAGGCTCACTCGTTGCGGCTCATGGGGAGCGCGTCATCGAGGGCGAAGACCTCATCGCCCTCACCGGCTTCGTCGACCTGCACACCCACCTGCGCGAGCCAGGCTTCGAGCAGTCTGAGACCGTGCTCACGGGCAGTCGGGCGGCAGCCGCTGGCGGTTTCACGACCGTCTTCGCGATGGCGAACACGCTGCCGGTGCAGGACACCGCAGGCGTTGTTGAGCAGGTGAAGGCACTCGGCGACGCCGCGGGCTACGCAACGGTTCGCCCGATCGGCGCTGTCACCGAGGACCTCGAGGGCTTACGGCTCAGCGAGATCGGCGCGATGGCGCAGTCGCTGGCCGAGGTGCGCGTGTTCTCTGACGACGGCAAGTGCGTCCACGATCCACTGCTCATGCGCCGCGCGCTCGAGTACGTGAAGACGTTCGACGGCGTCATCGCGCAGCACGCCCAGGATCCGCGGCTCACCGAAGGCGCGCAGATGAACGAGGGCGCGCTCTCGAGCGAACTCGGGCTCAAGGGCTGGCCGGCCGTAGCCGAGGAATCGATCATCGCCCGCGACGTGCTGCTCGCCGAACACGTCGGCGCGCGCCTGCACATCTGCCACCTCTCGACGGCTGGCTCCGTCGAGGTGATCCGCTGGGCGAAGGCCAGGGGCATCCAGGTCACGGCGGAGGTCACTCCGCACCACCTCATCCTCACCGAGGAGCTCGCGCGCAGCTACGACGCCCGCTACAAGGTGAACCCGCCGCTCAGGCGTGACGAGGACGTGAGAGCGCTCCGTCAGGCAGTCGCCGATGGGCTCATCGACATCGTCGCGACCGACCACGCGCCCCACCCCGTTGAGGCGAAGGAATGCGAGTGGGACACTGCGGCGTTCGGGATGGTCGGACTTGAGTCTGCGTTCCCGATCGCCCTCACCTCACTCGTCGAGCCGGGCCACGCGAGCTGGGCTGAACTCGAGACGCTGCTCTCGCAGAAGCCTGCGGAGATCGGCCGCCTCGCGGTCGGCCAGCAGCGCGAAGACGGTACCGGCGGCCAACACCCGAGCGCGCTCGACGTCGGCCAGCCGGCGGACATCGTGCTCGTTGACCCCGCAGGTCGAGCGTCTTCGACCTCGACCGGCTGCACGGCCAGAGCTCAAACTCACCGTTCCTCGGCATGCAGTTGCCTGGGCGGGTGACGCACACGATCCGCCGCGGCTACCTCACGCTTGATGGCGGCGAGCTCGTCGCAACCGAGGCCGTTGCTGCGGCCGCTGCGGCAGCAGACACACAGAACGGAGCGAACGCATGACCCGCACGATGTTCCTGATCCTCTGGCTCGTTATTGCCGGGGGACTCCTCACCTTCATGGCGCTCGCGTGGCGAGCCCGCAAGCGACGAGACGCTGGGCTCGCGCTGCCAGCAGTGGACCTCGGCGGGGACATCATCGGCGCGTTCACTCACGTCGGCTACGTCTCAACGACGCCCATTGGTTCCCCGCTCGAGCGCGTGGCGATCCCAGGGCTGACCTTCAAGGGTTGGGCCGACGTGACCGTGCGGCGCGACGGTGTCGAGATCAGCGTGCAGGGTGAGCGTCCGGTCGAGATCCCCGCAACCCAACTCCGCGGGACCGATGCGGCATCGGGTCGCATCGGCAAGGCCGTTGAGCGAGACGGGCTCGCGCTGCTGCAGTGGGAGAGCGAAGCGGCGGGCAAGCGCGAACTCGAGTCGAGTTTCCGCTTCTCCACCCCGGCAGAACACCTGCGTTTCATCGAAGCGGCAGAAGCCGTAGCGACGCATGCGCCCAAGGGTGCACCCCAGAACATTTCACAGAACAACCACTCGAGCCAGGAGGACGCGTGACCGCGACGACCAACGAAGTGACGGTGCCGCCGGCATCAGCACGCCCAGAGGGAGCCGCCGTGCTCGTACTTGAGGATGGCACCCGCTACGTCGGACGCGCCTACGGTGCGACAGGGCGGTCACTTGGCGAGCTTGTCTTCTCGACGGGGATGACCGGATACCAGGAAACCCTCACCGACCCCTCCTACGCGGGGCAGATCGTCGTGATGACGGCCCCACACATCGGAAATACTGGCGTGAATGACGCCGATATGGAGTCGCGCAACATTTGGGTTGCTGGCTTCGTCGTGCGCGACCCCGCGCGTCGCATCTCGAACTTCCGCGCCGAGCGCTCGCTCGACGAGGACCTCGTCGGTCACGACGTCGTTGGCATCTCGGGCATCGACACTCGCGCCGTGACCCGCCGCATCCGCGACGCAGGCGCCATGCGCGGGGGCGTCTTCTCCGGCGCCGACATCGAGCTGTCCGACGCTGAGCAGCTCACGCTCGTGCGCGAGCAGGAGAGCATGGCTGGCAAGAACCTCTCGTCAGTTGTCACGACGAAGGAACGCTACGAGGTCGCTGCCGCCGACGGCGTGGACCGCGTCGGCTCGATCGCGGTGCTCGACCTCGGGGTGAAGCGCTCAACCGTGCAGTACCTCTCAGAGCACGGCTTCGACGTGACGGTGCTGCCTGCCGCCACGACAATCGAAGAGGTTCGCGCTCTCGCGCCAGACTCGCTCTTCTACTCGAACGGCCCGGGCGACCCTGCGGCGTCTGACGCGCAGGTCACGATGCTTGCGGAGCTCCTGCGCGACGGGCTCCCGTTCTTCGGCATTTGCTTCGGCAACCAGCTGCTTGGCCGCGCGCTCGGTTTCGACACGTACAAGCTGCCGTTTGGTCACCGCGGTATCAACCAGCCCGTGCTCGACAAGCGCACCGGCCGTGTCGAGATCACCGCGCAGAACCACGGCTTCGCCGTCGACGTGCCCATCGAGGGCGAGATCGATTCGCCCGCCGGCTTTGGCCGCGTGCAGGTGAGCCACTACAGCCTGAACGACAGCGTCGTGGAGGGGCTCGAGTGCCTCGACATCCCCGCGTTCTCCGTGCAGTTCCACCCGGAGGCAGCTGCGGGCCCGCACGACGCCTTCTACCTGTTTGACCGCTTCCGTTCGCTGGTATTGAACCGCGCAGAAGCCACTGACTCGACCACCCAGGGAGCCTAAAAAGAATGCCAAAGCGTACAGACATTAACTCTGTCCTCGTTATCGGCTCGGGCCCGATCGTCATCGGTCAGGCCTGCGAGTTCGACTACTCGGGCACCCAGGCGTGCCGCGTGCTCCGCGAGGAGGGCGTGCGCGTCATCCTCGTGAACTCGAACCCGGCAACGATCATGACCGATCCCGACTTCGCAGACGCAACCTACGTCGAGCCGATCACCGCAGAGGTCATCGAGTCGATCATCGCGAAGGAAAAGCCCGACGCGATCCTGCCGACGCTCGGTGGCCAGACCGCGCTCAACGCGGCGATGGAACTCGACGAGCTCGGGATCCTTGAGAAGTACAACGTCGAGCTCATCGGTGCGAACATCGAGGCGATCAACCGCGGCGAGGATCGCCAGATCTTCAAGGAACTCGTCATCGAATCGGGTGCTGATGTTGCTCGCTCGCACATCGCGCACACGATCGAAGAGGCGAAGGAGTACGCGAAGGATCTCGGCTACCCCCTCGTCGTCCGCCCGTCGTTCACCATGGGCGGGCTCGGCTCGGGCTTCGCGTACACCGAGGAAGAGCTCGTGCGGATCGCCGGCGACGGCCTGCACTACAGCCCCACAACCGAGGTGCTCCTTGAGGAGTCCATCCTCGGTTGGAAGGAGTACGAGCTCGAACTCATGCGCGACACCTCGGACAACACCGTCGTCGTGTGCTCCATCGAGAACGTCGACGCCGTTGGTGTGCACACGGGCGACTCCATCACGGTCGCACCTGCGCTCACGCTCACCGACCGCGAGTTCCAGAAGCTTCGCGACATCGGCATCGACATCATCCGCCGCGTGGGTGTGAACACGGGCGGCTGCAACATCCAGTACGCGATCGACCCGAAGACCGGCCGCATCATCGTCATCGAGATGAACCCGCGCGTCTCGCGCTCGTCGGCGCTCGCATCGAAGGCAACGGGCTTCCCGATCGCGAAGATCGCGGCAAAGCTCGCGCTTGGCTACCGGCTCGACGAGATCCCGAACGACATCACGCAGAAGACCCCAGCAAGCTTCGAGCCCTCCATCGACTACGTCGTGGTGAAGGCGCCCCGCTTCGCGTTCGAGAAGTTCCCTGCGGCGGATGACACGCTCACGACGACCATGAAGTCGGTCGGCGAGGCGATGGCGATCGGCCGAAACTTCACGACGGCACTGCAGAAGTCACTGCGTTCGCTCGAGAAGCGCGGCACCTCCTTCCACTGGGACGCGATCGACGAGGCCGATATCCCCGCGCGGGTCGAAGCACTGCTCGGCACCATCGGACGCCCGACCGACGGCCGCATCGTCGACGTGCAGCAGGCGTTGCGCCTCGGCGCAACCATCGAACAGGTCTTCAACGAGACAGCGATCGACCCCTGGTACCTCGACCAGATCGTGTGCATCAACGAGATCGCAGAGCGCGTCGCTCGCGCGCCGCAGCTCACCCTCGAGGTGCTCCGCGAGGCGAAGGACAACGGCTTCTCCGACGCGCAGCTCGCGGGTATCCGCGGCATCTCGGAGTCGGAGATCCGCGGCCTCCGCCACGGGCTCGGGCTTCGCCCGGTCTTCAAGACCGTCGACACCTGCGCGGGCGAGTTCCCTGCGCTCACGCCGTACCACTACTCGTCGTACGACCTCGAGACCGAGGTCACGCCCTCCGACCGTAAGAAGGTCGTGATCCTCGGATCCGGCCCGAACCGCATCGGCCAGGGCGTCGAGTTCGACTACTCGTGCGTGCACGCCTCGTTCGCGCTGTCGGACGCCGGCTACGAGACGATCATGATCAACTGCAACCCGGAGACGGTCTCGACCGACTACGACACGAGCGACAGGCTCTACTTCGAGCCGCTGACGCTCGAGGACGTGCTCGAGGTCATTCACGCAGAGCAGGCCTCTGGCACGCTCCTCGGCGTCGTCGTTCAGCTCGGCGGCCAGACCGCGCTCGGGCTCGCGCAGCCCCTCAAGGATGCCGGCATCCCGATCCTCGGCACCACCCCCGAGGCGATCGACCTCGCGGAGGAGCGAGGAGCGTTCTCGAACATTCTCGAGCGCGCGAACCTGCTCGCCCCGCGCAACGGCACCGCGATCGACAAGGAGGGCGCGATCCGCGTCGCAGAGGAGATCGGCTACCCCGTGCTCGTGCGCCCGTCGTTCGTGCTCGGCGGCCGCGGCATGGAGATCGTGTACGACACCGCGTCGCTGCACGGCTACTTCGAGCGCATCGAGGGCCACGCCCTCGTCGGCCCAGGCCACCCGCTGCTCGTCGACCGCTTCCTCGACGACGCGATCGAGATCGATGTCGACGCGCTCTACGACGGCGAACAGCTCTACATCGGCGGCGTCATGGAGCACATCGAAGAGGCAGGCGTCCACTCGGGCGACTCGAGCTGCACCCTCCCGCCAGTCACGCTCGGCCACGACGAGATCGCTCGTGTCCGTGAGGCAACGCTCGGCATCGCTGAGGGCGTTGGC
Organism: Leucobacter komagatae; assembly: GCF_000834055.1. Classification (GTDB taxonomy): domain Bacteria; phylum Actinomycetota; class Actinomycetes; order Actinomycetales; family Microbacteriaceae; genus Leucobacter; species Leucobacter komagatae_A. The sequence goes on along the minus strand of NZ_JXSQ01000005.1, from coordinate 143,008 downwards.
GTTCGCGGACTCCTCAACGTACAGTTCGCGATTGGCCAGGGCGTGCTCTACGTGCTCGAGGCAAACCCGCGCGCATCGCGCACCGTGCCGTTCGTGTCGAAGGCCTTCGGTATCCCGCTCGCAAAGGCCGCATCGCGGATCATGGTGGGGGAGACGATCCAGGAGCTCATCGACGAGGGCTTCCTGCCCGAGCGCGACGGCTCGCGCGCCCCGATCGACTCGCCGATTGCCGTGAAGGAGGCCGTGCTTCCGTTCAAGCGGTTCCGCACCCACGAGGGGCTCGTCGTCGACTCGCTGCTCGGCCCCGAGATGCGCTCGACCGGTGAGGTCATGGGTATGGACAAGGACTTCCCAACGGCGTTCGCGAAGAGCCAGGCAGCTGCTGGCAGCGCGCTCCCGACCTCGGGGACAGTGTTCCTCTCGGTTGCGGATCGCGACAAGCGTTCCATCGTGCTGCCTGCGCTCCGCCTGCAGGAGCTCGGCTACAAGCTTCTCGCAACGCAGGGCACGCAGGTCGTGCTCGCCCGCAACGGCATCACGTCGACAACGGTCCGCAAGCACTCGCTGCAGTCCGAGGGTGACACGATCGTTGACCTCATCAACCGTGGCGAGGTCGACATGATCGTGAACACGCCCTCCGGTAGTTCCGCCCGTGCCGACGGGTACGAGATTCGCGCGGCGTCCGTCGCGGCAGACAAGCCGATCTTCACGACCGTTTCCGAGCTCTCTGCGGCTGTCGGGGCGCTCTCAGCGCTCGGGAAGGGCTTCGAAGTGAAGTCGCTGCAGGAGTACGAAGCTGACCGGCAGGCCGCCCTCGCGGCCGCGAAGTGAGCACACCCGTGACGCGCTCGGCATCGGTTCCGAGCTTTGGTGCACGGCTCGCGGCGGAATTCGCCGCGGGCCGGCACCTGTGCGTCGGCATCGACCCGCACGCCGGACTCCTGTCTGGGTGGGGGCTTGACGATTCCGCTGCCGGTGCTGAACGGATGGGCCGCGACGTCGTTGCGGCGTCTGCCGGGGTCGCCGCGGCGATCAAGCCACAGATCTCCTTCTTCGAGCGATTCGGATCGGCGGGGTTCGTCGCCCTTGAGCGCGTGCTCGCGGATGCGCGCGAAGCTGGCGTGATCGTCGTGGGCGATGTGAAGCGCGGTGACATCGGCTCAACGTTTGCTGCCTACGCCGAAGCTTGGCTGGCTCCGGGATCGCCGCTCGAGGTGGACGCGATGACCGTCGCACCGTACATGGGGTTCGACACGCTCTCAGGCGCGTTCCCGTTCGTGCGTGAGCACGGCAAGGGGCTCTTCGTGCTCGCAGCGACCTCGAACCCCGAGGCGCGGATGATGCAGACAGCGGTGCGCCCAGACGGTCAGACGCTAGCAGCGTCGGTCGTTGAGAGCGCGAATGCTTGGAACGCCTCGGAGCACGCCGCGGATACGGTTGGCTCCGTCGGGGTGGTGCTCGGAGCAACGCTCACGCTCAGCGATTTCGGAATCGATACCGCAGTTCGAGTGACGCCAGCCCTCCCGGTTCTCGCTCCGGGGTTCGGGCATCAGGGTGCGAAGGTTGAGGACGCCGCGGAAATCTTTGGTGGAATCGGATATGCAGTACTTGCCAATGAATCGCGCAGTATCCTTGATGGTGGGGGCGTAGGCCTCGCCGGTCGCGTCCGCGAACGGGCAGCACTCATCACTGAGGCGCTGGACGACAGATAGCGCTGTACGGGAGATCATGACGAAGCAGCAGGCAGGCATGCCGGAGGTAGACCGCGTTGCGGCCAACCGCGCAGCGGTGGCGGCACGACAGGCGCGCGCGGAGCTCAAACGAAAGCTGCGCGGCGGCGAGATGTCGCCACTCAAAGTGCTCGAGTACTCGAAGGTGCCTGGTCACGCTGCTGCGACGCTGCGGATCACCGACTACCTGCTGTCGTTCCCCTCGATTGGGCAGGTGAAGGCAGAGCGGATCCGAGACGATCTGCAGATTTCCGAGCGAAAGCGGCTCGGCGGCCTCGGCGCGATCCAGCGCGAGCGGCTCGAATCATTCGTGCGGGAACGCTCCGGCGCGCTGCCTCGGGGTGAGCGGCCGCCGCTCACCGTGCTCGCTGGGCCGACCGCTGTCGGCAAGGGCACCGTCGCTACGTTTGTACGGGACAACCACGCTGACGTTCGACTCTCCGTATCGGCGACCACCAGGCCCCCTCGCCCGGGTGAGATCGAGGGCGTCCACTATTACTTTGTCTCCGACGAGGACTTTGATCGCATGCTCGCTGCAGATGATCTGCTCGAGTGGGCGACCGTGCACAACAAGTTCCGTTACGGCACGCCGCGCGGGCCCGTCGTTGACGCGAGCGCCCGCGGCGAACTGGTGCTGCTCGAGATCGACCTGCAGGGCGCACGCCAGGTGCGCCAGAGCATGCCAGATGCGCGCCTCGTATTTCTCGCCCCGCCGAGTTGGGACGAGCTTGTGCGTCGACTTGTTGGACGCGGCACCGAGGGTGAAGAGGAACGAGCGCGCCGGCTCGAGACCGCCCGCGTTGAGCTGGCTGCAGCGGACGAGTTTGACGAAGTGATCGTCAATGATCAGGTCGAGACGGCGGCCGAGCGACTCGTCGACCTCATGCGCGGCGCCGACTAACACGGTGAGCGCGGCGCGCGTCGGCCCGAATTGCCGCGCGCGTTGCTGGCGCGGCACTGCGCTCGTTCCCTGCGAGTCAGGTACCTTTGCATGGTGATTGATTTATTCGGCGCTGCCGGTTTCCTCCAGGAAATCGCTGACAGCTCGCAGCTCGACCCGCGGCAGTTTTGGGGTATCCCACTCGCGCTCGTTGGTGCTGCTCTGCTCGCCTTCGGCGCGCAGTATCAGTCGCGCGGGCTGAACAAGGTCGAGCGCATTGTTGGTGCGAGCGCTCACGCTGGGCTGTCGGTGCGCCACATGCTCAGCCTGCTTCGCCGGCCGTCCTGGGTCGTCGGAACGCTGCTGCTCGGGCTCGCCGTCGCCTTTCAGCTTGGCTCGCTCGCGCTCTCTCCGATCACGATCGTGCAGCCGATCGGGGTCGTTGGCCTCATCATCACGTCTGTACTGAACTCGCGCATCTCGGGGGTTCGGCTTGGCAAGCGGGTGACGGCGTCAATTGGGCTTGCTGTCGTGAGTATCGCCGTGTTTGTTTTCGTTGCGGCGACGAACGTGTCAGACCAGGTGGTGACCGACACGAAGCTCATCACGATCCTGCTCACCTTCGCCGTGGTGCTCGCCTTGGCGCTCGTGCTGTTCCTGCTCTATCGGCATCGCGGTATCGCGCTCATCTACATCGTCGGGGCAGGTGTGCTCTACGGTTTCGTCGCGACGTTTGCGAAGGTCGTGATCAGTCGGCTGCAGCAGGGTGACTTCGAGTGGCTGACGTGGATCTGCGTCGGCGCGCTTCTCGCTGGCGCGCTGCTCGGCATGTTGTTCGTGCAAAACGCCTACTCGTCCGGCCCACCGGACCTCGTCGTCGCAGGGCTCACAGTGATTGACCCGATGATCGCAGTGTTCATTGGGATTCTCATCCTCGGCGAGGCTGCGAACGCGCCCGTGTGGGTGTCTGCGGTGTTCGTGATCACTGGTGTCACCGCGATGATCGGCGTTGTCGGAATCTCACGGTTCCACCCGCAGTCGGGAAAGTCTGTGCTCGACCACACCGGCAGGATGCCCGTGGTGACGCCAAAGGATGACGCGGCAGCGTAGTCGGTTGAAGCGGGCGGACTGGCGACGCCGTTGTCATCAGCCCTGCCCAAGACCATACCGCGCGTGCGTCCGAGTCGTCGGAAACGTGATTGTTCCGTGATGCTTCGCGGTTCCTGACGAGGTTGCAAACTCTAGCTGTATGACTCCGGTCGTGTTGCTCTGACCCCACTGTCAATATTCTGGGAGTTCTCTATGTCGACGTCGCCAGCCACTGCCTCACCTCAGCGACCATTTCTGTCCAAGTGTGTAGCGGTCCTCGCGGTAGGCCTGTTGATCCCCGCATGGATCACCACGACGCCAACACCGGCACACGCAGCGACGATCCTCGTCACGGCCTCTGGCGACCAGGGGGCCGGGACACTCGGAGCCGCCATCGCCGAGGCGAACGGGAGCCAAGGGCCCGACACGATCACGATTGCCGCGGGGTTGCTGGCGGAAGTGACGGAGTCGTTCGAGGTCACTGAGACAGTGACGATCGTCGGAGAGCCCGGCTCTCAGATTGTCAACAAGCCAAACTACCGGGGAGCGGTACTCGCGGCTACAGGCGGGGCGACGATCAACCTCGAAGGCGTCACGTTTGCCGGCTCGAATGCCTACGGTGGGCTGGTGAGCATCGCAAGCACGACTGAGGCGACCTCCTTCACCGACGTCACCGTGGCTGGTGTCGAGCTTGGCCGCGAAGCCGCCGATTTCTTTTCCTTCGAAGACGCGCGCGGGCCCATCACGCTCACCAATTGCAGCTTTACCGGGCGGTCCTCAAGTCCAACGGAGGCGCTCTCGGTGTTGCGGGCGGAGCGACTGGCAGCGCCCCTCACCGTCATTGATTCCAATTTTGAGGAGATAGCGACGTCGGCGATTAGCGTCGGAGCAGCGGAGCTGCCTGCTGACGCTTCCATTACCGTGAGCGACAGCCGGTTTCAGTATGTCGCAGCGGCACAGCCGTACACCCGGCCAGGGACAGTGCTACACGTCGACGGCGGATCCGCGCAGGCAGCCGAGCGCTCGGCACCTGCCGTGAATATCTCGAACACTTACATCGATGCGAGCCGCAACTCGGTGGCTGGATCACTGTATTTCCAGGACCTTGTCGGGGATGTCATCATCACCAACAGCTCGATCATTGAGGGCGGGTCCGCGGGGGAGAACGCGGCGATCGCGGCCGTCGGGCACCTTGGCCAGCTCGCCATCGAGGGCGTCACCTTCGCCCAAATCACGGGCACGAACGGGACCGCTCGGTCCATCGGCTTCGGCGCAGCCGCGTCCGCGGGTGACGGGGAATCCGGCGTCACCGTCGTCAACAGCACGTTCGACGCACCGAATAACTTCGACCGCAAGCCGCACATCGCCCTGCACGGCAATGCGGGAGCGTCGATTAACCACGCGACGTTCATCGGCGGCGGCGTGCAAGCGACCGACCCCACTGCGACGGCGCCGATTGAACTGGTGAACTCGATTGTTGGAGTAGGCGCGCAGGCCGGCGGCGCAGAGAACGAGCCGGTCGAAGCCGTTTTCGGCGAGCGAGTCGGCCCGGTGACCGGCACCCACAACACGGTGAACGCGCTCGGAACGCTCGCGGCCTCTGGCAACGACGTCGTCGCAGACGGCGCAGCTATGAAGCTGCTGCCGCTCGCAGACAACGGCGGAAGCACCCTCACGATCCTGCCGGAGACCGGCTCGCCGGTGATCGACAGCGCAGTCGCGAGCGCTCCGGCAACAGAACAGCGCGGCTTCGCGCGCACATTCGGGTCTGCGCCGGATCGTGGGGCAGTGGAGGTGCGCGGTGGTACCGTCGCCCTCGGCGACGACGTGACAGTGAATGCGGGCGTCAAGGCGGGGATCCCCGTAACGTACACGCCAGGCGAAGACGACACGGGGGCGACGGTCCGCATCGACATTTTGAGTGAGCTCGCGGGCGAGCCAGGCACCGCGACAGCCGGGCAAGACTTTCACCCGCTCCCGCTGTATACCTCCCTCACGTTCGCAGCCGGTGGGCCGTCCACCAAGATCTTCGAGGTCCCGACGTACATCTACAGCAAGGGCTTTGATCCGCTGACATTCTTCGCGTCGATCACCGAAACGAGTTCGGGCATCGAGATCGCAGACCCAGCAGATCTGACGGTGTACATCGTTACCGCCTTGCCCGCGCCACCGACGGTCACCGATCCTCAGGATGTGACGGTCGATGAGGGCACTGCCGCCGAGTTCACGGTAACGACGACGGGGGAGCCTGCGCCGAAGGTAACGTGGGAGGTCTCGCGCGACGGCGGCAAGACGTGGGTTGCAGTCGACGCATCGTGGAAGGTTTCGGCCGACGGAAACACGTCTACACTGACCGTGCCAGGCGCGCTTGCCAACGACGGGTTCGAGTTCCGTGCGACGGCAGTTGACGCCGGCGGGCAGGCCGCGACCAGCGCGGGCGCGAAGTTGACGGTCGAAGCGGCAACCAGCGTCGGTCCTGGTCCTGGTCCAGGTCCTGGCCCCGGCCCTGACCCGAAGCCCGAGCCAGGGGATCCAGACCCTGGCAAGCCGACGACCGGGGGGCTGGCGGAGTCTGGAAGCGGGCTGCCGTCACTCGGAATCGCTGCGCTTCTCATGGGGGCGCTGGGGGTATGGATACTCAGGGCGGCCGCTATTCGGGATCGAGGACGTGCACGCTTCGCACGCGGCCTGTAGCGCCCTGGAGCAGGCAGCTGCGACGCCAAACGTGCCTGGCGAAGATGTATCGCGGCTGGTGAATCCGATAGACTGGCTCAGTTGCCCAGGGGCGTTAGCTCAGTTGGTTAGAGCACCGGACTCATAATCCGTCGGTCGCGGGTTCAAGCCCCGCACGCCCTACTTACCCTGTCGCGCGCCACACGCTCCTATCGAGCGTGCGCGCGCGTAGTTGGCGGAATCCTCCGCAGCTCGCCCGTTTCAGACGCCACGGGAGCGGCGATATCGCGGCGGCTGCGTCCGCGCATAGACGAGTCCGGCCCGGCTCCCTAGGGGAGCCGGGCCGGGGCGTGAAGCCGCTGTCGAGACCTAGGCGTCGTACGAGCGGATCGCTACGACGGCGTTGTGTCCGCCGAAGCCGAAGGAGTTCGAGATCGCGAGCTGCGGGCCGTCGCCGAGTGGCTGCGGATCGCCCGACACGGTCAACGGAATCTCCGGATCCTGCTCGACGAGGTTGATCGTCGGGGGAGCGACACGGTGCTGCACCGCGAGAACCGTGAACATCGCCTCGAGCGCGCCTGTGCCACCCAGCAGGTGACCCGTTGCGGCCTTCGTAGCCGAGACCGGAATCTCGCGCGCCCGGTCTCCGAAGATCCCGAGGAGCGCGGTGTACTCGTTGATGTCGCCAACGGGGGTCGACGTCGCGTGCGCATTGATGTGCGTAACGTCTTCCGGGTGTGCGCCGGCCTGCGAGAGCGCGAGCTTCATTGCCCGGATGGCGCCGTGGCCCTCGGGGTCGTTCGCGGTGATGTGGTACGAATCGGCGGTGACGCCGCCGCCGGCAATCTCCGCGTAGATCTTGGCGCCGCGGGCGAGCGCGTGTTCCTCTGTCTCGAGCACGAGGGCGGCTGCGCCCTCACCCATGACGAAGCCGTCACGGTCGGTGTTGTACGGGCGCGACGCTGTCTCGGGGGAATCGTTGCGGCGCGAGAGCGCCTGCATCGAGGAGAACGAGGCGAGCGTGATGGGGTGGATCGCCGCCTCTGACCCGCCGGCGATGACGACGTCAGCGAGGCCGAGCTGCAGGTGCTCGAAGGCGTTCGCGATGGACTCGGTGCTGGACGCGCAGGCCGAGGCAACCGTGCGCGCGAACGCGCGGGCCTCGAAATGCATGGAGATCGCCGCAGCGGGAGCGTTCGGCATGAGCATGGGCACCGTGAGCGGCATGACGCGGCGCGGGCCCTTCTCGCGCAGCGTATCCCACGCGTCAAGCAGCGACCAGATGCCACCGATTCCGGTGGCCCAGTCAACCCCGAGTCGTTCAGCGGGGATCGCGGGGGCGCCAGCGTCGGCGAAGGCTTCCTTCGCCGCAATGAGCGCAAACTGGCTTGACGGATCGAGCCGCTTCGCGACCGGGCGCTCAAGCACCTCTGAAGGCTGCACGCGCGCCTGGCCGGCAAAGGTGACGGGCAGTTCGTACTGCTCTACCCAGTCGGCCTCGATCGTGCGCACGCCTGACTCGCCTGCGAGGAGGGCGTCCCAGCTCTCACTCGCGGTCCCGCCCAGTGGTGAACTTGCACCAATACCGGTGACGACGATTTTCTTGCTCATGTGTTGCGCTCTCCGCGTGGCTATGGGGATCCGCCCTTGTGGGGCTGTGTCCCGAAGTCTGTGTGATGAAGCGTGCGGCTGGGATGGGGGCTGCCAAGGCAGTGACCGCCCATCCCGGCCACGAAAGCTTCGCTTAGGCCTGAGCCTTGACGATGAAGTCGACTGCGTCGCCGACGGTCTTGAGGTTCTTGACCTCTTCGTCGGGGATCTTGACGTCGAACTTCTCTTCGGCGTTGACGACGATGGTCATCATCGAGATTGAATCGATGTCGAGGTCGTCGGTGAACGACTTGTCGAGTGCGACGACGTCGGCCGCGATTCCGGTCTCGTCGTTGACGAGCTCAGCGAGACCTGCGAGGACCTCTTCGTTGCTGAATGCCATTGGATTCTCCTTATTTGATGGGGGTTTGTAGTAAACCTCGTGCAGTAGTTTCTCGCAACTTCACTCGGGAAGTCGGCAGGGCGCGCGGGGTGCGCCCAGAGCGAGAAGCTACGGAAGCTCAATCACCTGTGCGCCGTAGACCAGGCCAGCACCGAAACCGATGGTGAGGGCGAGGCCGCCGGAGAGCTCAGGGCGCTCAGCGAGCAGCGAATGCATCGCGAGCGGGATCGAAGCGGCGGACGTGTTGCCCTGCAGCTCAATATCCCGTGCAATAGCAACCGTCTCGGGCAGCTTCAGCTGCTTCGCGAGCTCGTCGATGATGCGCATGTTTGCCTGGTGGGGGATAAACGCGGCGAGATCCGCTGGTTCGAGACCCGACGCCTCAAGCGTCTGGCGCGCGACCTTGGCCATCTCCCACACCGCCCAGCGGAACACCGTCTGGCCGTCCTGGCGCAGCGTTGGCCATGCAACGACGCCGGGAGACTCACGGTACTCCTCGAAGGTTGAGGTCATGCTGATCGTGTCCCACTTTTCGCCGTCGGAACCCCAGACGGTCGGGCCAATGCCGGTGTGGTCGCTCGGGCCAACGACAACAGCGCCAGCGCCGTCGCCGAGGAGGAACGAGATCGACCGGTCGGTGGGATCCACAACGTCAGACAGCTTCTCAGCACCGATCACGAGCACGTTCGTGCACACGCCGGAGCGAACGAGCGCGTCAGCCTGGCCGACTCCGTAGACGTAGCCAGCGCACGCAGCTGAGATATCGAATGCCGCCGCAGGGGTCAGGCCGAGTCGGTGCGCGGCGAGCGCAGCCATCGAGGGAGTGACCGCGACGTTTGAGATCGTCGAGATGATGACGCCGTCGATCTGGGAGCGATCAAGCCCAGACTTCGCGATCGCCTCTTCGCCGGCGGCTACCGCAAGGTCGATTGCGCCAATCTCTTTGCTCGCCCGGCGGCGCTGCACGATGCCGGTGCGCTGCCTGATCCACTCGTCCGAGGAGTCGATGGGGCCGACAAGGTCGTCGTTGGGGACATCCAGATTGCCCCGGGAAGCGCCGACGGAGAGTACCCGGGTGTGGGCTGGGCCTGTCGGCTGTACAAGGGTTGCCACGATTCGATCCTTTCGATCAGGCTGCGTCGGTGAGGAGCTGGACAGCCGCCTCAAGATCAGCCGGAGTCTTGACGGCGACGGCGGGGATCCCCTTGAGACCGCGCTTGGCGATCCCAGTGAGCGCGCCGGCGGGGGTGAGCTCAATGAGCCCAGTAATGCCAGACGAAACAAACGATTCCATGCACGCGTCCCAGCGCACCGGCTGGGCGATCTGGGAGACGAGCGAATCCCTGAACGCGGTGCCGCTGGTGACGAGCCCGCCGTCAGCGTTGCTCCAGAGGCGGCGCTGCGGATCGGTCACTGCGGTCGCCGCAGCAGCCTCAGCGAGAACCGGAACGGCCGGAGCCATGTAGGTCGTATGGAACGCTCCCGCGACCTGCAGTGGGATCACGCGCGCGCCGCGCGGTGCGTTCTCAGCGAGTGCCGCGAGGCCGGCAAGCGAACCAGCCGCGACGATCTGCCCGCCACCATTGCGGTTTGCGGGGGTCAGTCCGGCCGCGGTGATCGCGGCGAGTACATCGTCCTCGACACCGCCGACGACTGCGGACATGCCGGTCTGCTCAGCGGCGGCGGCCTCAGCCATCGCCCGCCCGCGGACGCCGACGAGGCGCATCGCATCAGTTTCCGAGAGCACACCAGCTGCGGCTGCAGCTGCGAACTCGCCGACGGAGTGGCCGGCGACGCCAGCGGCTGCGAGGTCTGCTCGCGCTGCGAGCGCGCGCCAGGCGAGGATGGAGGCGGCAACGATGAGCGGCTGAGCGATCTCGGTTGAGCGAATCGTGTCGGCGTCGCTCTTCGTTCCGTGGAGCAGAAGGTCAACTCCGGCGGCCTCCGACGCTGCTTCGAGGAAGCTGCGGGAAGCCGCATCCTCGATCCATTCAGAGAGGAAACCGGGTGTCTGGGAGCCCTGGCCTGGGCAAGCGATAACAATCACGTCATTTAGTTTCTCAGATCAGCGGCCCAGTGTCTGCATATAGTCCACGATAAATCCAAAGATTCATTGTAGATAGTTGCTATGAACTGCGCTTCGCGGGTCGCCTTCCACCCTGCTGGGCAATGGAACCGGCGATAAGCGCCGATTGGAGGATGAGGGATTCGCGCGCACCCGTGGCGTTCCAACCGATGACCTCAGACACCTTCTTCAGGCGGTATCGCACGGTATTCGGGTGTACGAAGAGCTCACGGGCTGTCGCTTCGAGCGACCTCCCGTTGTCGAGGTAGCACCACAGCGTCTCCATGAGCTCGGCCGAGTGAGTGAGGAGCGGTTCGTAGATCTGCTCGATGAGGGTTCTCCTCGCCAGCCCGTCGCCTGCGAGCGCGCGCTCTGGCAGCAGGTCGTCAGCGAGCACCGGTCGCGGCGCGTGACGCCACGCTCGTGCGACGGCAACGCCGGCGAGCGCTGCACGAGCACTCCGCGACGCCTCTATGAGGTTGTCAACGGTCGGCCCAAGAACGAGCGGTCCGTCGGCGAAGCCGTCGGCGAGTCGTCCAGCGATCTCGAGGAAGGTTCGGACCGGTTCCTCCGGCGCAGGCGGCGCTGGGGGAGCAGCCGGATCCTTCACCGGCGGCGCCATCCTGCCGAGCACGAGCACGAGGCGCGTTCCCTGGAGCCCAATGAGCACGTCCGCGCCGGCGTGGCGGGCGGTGCGGCGCAGCTGATCCACGTCGACGGAGCGCTCGGCGCTCCCAACGAGCACAGCAGCTTCGCCGTCGCCGTGCCAGCCGAGCGCGGCAATGCGGCTGGGAAGCTCGTCGTCTGACTCGCCCGTGAGGATCGAGTCAACGACGAGCGCCTCAAGCCTTGCGTCCCAGAGGCCGCGGGCCTCAGCCTGGCGTGCGTACACGTCGGCCGCTGCGAACGCGACATCACGGGAGTAGTGCATGATCGCCTCGCGGAGCGAATCGCTCCTGGGGGCGACGCGCTCCTCGACGACGGTCACCACAACGCGGATCAACTGCAGGGTCTCCTGCAAGCTGATCGAGCGCAGTAGCTCGCGCGGCGCCGAACTGAACACGTCAGACGCGATCCACGGCGTAGACCCGGGGTTTTCATACCACTGGATGAACGAGCTGATCCCCGTCTGCGCGACGAGACCAACCGCCGATCGGCGGCTCGGGGGCATGCTCCCGTACCAGGGGAGCGTGTCCTCGAGCCGCGTGACCGTCAGCGTTGCCAGTTCACCCGAAATGGTGCGAAGCCAGGCGAGTTCTTGATCCTTATTCGTACTCATCCGAGCACTCGTTAGGCGTCCCCGCCCGCGCCGCCGGTCGTTCCGGCGTTCACGTCATCCAAGCGGTAACGCTTCGCTGCCTCGACAGCTACGCTCGCATCGATCTTGCCCTCGACTGCGAGGCGCTGGAGCACCTTCACGACGAGCGACTCACGGTCGATCTTGAAGAAGCGACGCGCTGCTGCGCGGGTATCCGAGAAGCCGAAGCCGTTCGCGCCGAGCACGGAGAAATCTCCGGGAACATACGGGCGAATCTGCTCGGGCACCTCGGGTGTCCAGTCGCTCACAGCGACCTTCGGGCCTTCCGCGTCTGCGAGCTTGTCGGTGAGGTACGCGGTGCGCGTTTCCCCGCCGAAGTTGTTGAAGTTGTGCTGCTCGGCGGCCAGGCCGTCGCGCTGCAGCTCCGACCAGCTCGTCACGCTCCACACGTCTGCGGCAACGCCCCAGTCGTTCGCGAGAATCTCCTGCGCCTCGATTGCCCACGGCACAGCAACGCCCGACGCGAGGATCTGCGCGCGGTGCGTGCCACCCTTCGCCTCGCTCACGCGGTGCAGACCGCGAACGATGCCATCAACGTCGACACCCTCTGGCTCAGCCGGGTGGATCATCGGCTCGTTGTACACCGTGAGGTAGTACATGACGTTCGGATCCTTGTGCTCGCCGCCGTACATCCGCTCGATACCCGAGCGCATGATGTGCCCGATCTCGTAGCCGTACGCCGGGTCGTAGGAGACAACAGCGGGGTTCGTTGACGCGAGCAGCAGCGAGTGACCGTCTGCGTGCTGCAGGCCCTCACCCGTGAGCGTCGTGCGGCCAGCGGTCGCACCGATCATGAAGCCGCGCGCCATCTGGTCGCCAGCAGCCCAGATCGCGTCACCGGTGCGCTGGAAGCCGAACATCGAGTAGAAGATGTAGATCGGGATGAGCGGCTCGCCGTGGGTGGAGTAGCTCGTTCCGACGTTCGTGAACGCCGCTGCAGCTCCTGCCTCGTTGATGCCGACGTGGAGCAGCACGCCCTGCGGGCTCTCCTTGTATGCGAGGAGCAGCTCGCGGTCGACCGAGGTGTAGTTCTGGCCGTGCGGGTTGTAGATCTTCGACGTTGGGAAGTACGAGTCCATACCGAAGGTGCGCGCCTCGTCAGGGATGATCGGCACGAAACGGCCGCCCATGTTCTTGTCGCGCATGAGGTCCTTGAGCAGGCGAACGAAGACCATCGTCGTCGCTGCCTCCTGGGTGCCTGAGCCCTTTGCCGCAATCGCGTAGCTCTTTGCCTCAGGGACAGCGAGGTCGACGTGCTTGGTGCGTCGCTCGGGCAGGTAGCCGCCAAGCTCACGGCGGCGCTCGTGCATGTACTGGATCGTCGGATCGTTCTCGCCCGGGTGGTAGTACGGGGGAAGCGACGGGTTTTCTTCCAGCTGCGCATCGGTGATGGGGATATGCATGGTGTCGCGGAAGAGCTTGAGGTCGTCAAGCGTCATCTTCTTCATCTGGTGGGTCGCGTTGCGGCCCTCGAAGTGCGGGCCGAGGCCATAGCCCTTAATGGTCTTCGCGAGGATGACGGTCGGGCGGCCCTTGTGCTCGGTGGCAGCCTTGTATGCCGCGTACACCTTGCGGTAGTCGTGGCCGCCGCGGCGCAGGCCCCAGATCTCATCGTCGCTGTAGTCCTTGACGAGGTCGAGCGCACGCTCGTCCTTGCCGAAGAAGTGGTTGCGCACGAACAGGCCGCTCTCGGCCTTGTACGTCTGGAAGTCGCCGTCTGGCGTCGTGTTCATGAGGTTCAGCAGGGCGCCGCTCTGGTCGCGGGCGAGCAGGTCGTCCCACTCGCGGCCCCAGATGACCTTGATTACGTTCCAGCCAGCTCCGCGGAAGTAGCTCTCGAGCTCCTGGATGATCTTGCCATTGCCGCGCACGGGCCCGTCGAGGCGCTGCAGGTTGCAGTTCACCACGAACGTGAGGTTGTCGAGGCCCTCGTTGGCAGCTACCTGGAGCTGGCCGCGGCTCTCAACCTCGTCCATTTCGCCGTCGCCAAGGAACGCCCACACGTGCTGGTCGCTTGTGTCCTTGATGCCGCGGTTGGTGAGGTACTTGTTGACCTGCGCCTGGTAGATCGCGTTGATCGGGCCGAGGCCCATCGACACGGTCGGGAACTGCCAGAACTCCGGCGCGAGGCGCGGGTGCGGGTAGCTCGGAAGCGAGTTCGGTGCGTGCGACTTCTCTTGGCGGAAGCCGTCGAGCTGCTCGGCTGAGAGCCGGCCCTCGAGGAACGCGCGGGAGTACATGCCCGGGGAAGCGTGTCCCTGGACGAAGATCTGGTCTCCGCCGCCCGGGTGATCCTGGCCGCGGAAGAAGTGGTTGAAGCCGACCTCGTAGAGAGAAGCGGCCGAGCCGTAGGTCGAGATGTGTCCGCCGACGCCGATACCGGGGCGCTGTGCGCGGTGCACCGTCATCGCGGCGTTCCAGCGGATCCATGAGCGGTACTGGCGCTCGGTGTCGTGATCGCCTGGGAACTCCGGTTCGCTCTCCGACGCGATCGTGTTCACGTAGTCGGTCGTCGGAACCATAGGCACGCTCAGGTGCAGCTCGCGCGAACGCTCGAGCAGGCTCGTCATGATCTCGCGACCACGCCCTGGGCCGTGGGTGTCCACGACGCCGTCAAGCGATTCGCGCCACTCGGCGGTCTCGGCGGGATCCATGTCTTCGTGATCCTGCGAGTAAGGATCTTGTGTATTCACAGCCACGGAAAGTGCTCCATTCGCCACCACGCGCAAAACCACGGGCATGTGGGTTCAGCCCCGTTGAGCACGCAACTCATAAAACTCCCCGCAGGTTAGCGGGCATCTCCCAGACTAGCGAACATCCACCACCGAACGACGAATCCGGGCGGTGTCTGTGTCATTCTCAAACAATATTCAGCTGAATTCACGGCTATTCTTGGGGCGTAGCGATTCGCAAAGCGGCGTGAGAACGCCCGAAAGGTTGATGACATGGTTCTAGAGGTGGGTGCGGTTGCACCAGATTTCACGCTTTCCGATCAGCACGGCGAGGAGCTCACGCTGAGTGAGCTGGTCGCAGAGGGCCCGGTTGCGCTCGTGTTCTTCCCGCTCGCGTTCTCGGGTATCTGCACCGGTGAGCTGTGTGAGCTGCGCGACAACATCCAGATCTTTGAGGACAGCAAGGTTCGCCTGCTCGGAATCTCCGTGGATTCCGTGTGGTCGCTCAAGGCGTGGGCTGCCGCAGAGGGCTACGAGTTCTCGATCCTCTCTGACTTCTGGCCGCACGGCGCAGTTGCGAAGGAATACGGCGTGTTCGTCGAGGAGGCTGGCATCGCGACACGCGCGACGCTCGTCATCGGTGAGGGCCGTCAGGTGCTCGCATCGTTCGAGACCGCCCCGGGCGAGGCGCGCGACTTCGGAGCCTACCGCGACGCGATCGCGGCAATCGCCTAGCGCGTTCCGGTAAGCACGACTGATCTTTCAGCACGACGGGTTTTTCAGTACGACTGATCGTTGAGCAAGACTGATCGTTGAGCAAGACTGGTCGTTCAGCAAGACAGCGGCCCGGTACGAGCGTAATGCTCGTACCGGGCCGCTGTCGTTGGCGGGGAATCTGGCAGCGCCGCGGCGCTACTTCTTGTGCTGCGGCTTCGTAGCGCCGCGCTCGCCCGGCTTGCCTGCCGCGCGCCCGGCGAAGACGCCGCGTGTGCGAGACAGACGGTAGTCGATGCGGTCGTTCACGTAGCTTTCCATTTCCGCATTATCTGCGAGCGACTCGGACCACTGGCTCGTCATGTGTTCCGTGAGGCGCTCGAGGCGCTGGTTGCGCTCGGCACGTTCGAGCACCTTGTCGTCGATCCGGAGCGCCTTGAGGATCGCGACGGCCATGAGGAGCAGGATCACGCTGAACGGCAGCGCGGTGGCGAGCGCCGCGGCCTGCAGCGATTGCAGTCCGCCGGCGAGGAGCAGCGCGATTGCGACGAGACCTGTGATGACGGCCCAGAGGACGCGTGACCAGGTTGGCGGGTTCGGGTGGCCGCCGGATGCGAGCATGTCGACAACGAGCGAGCCGGAGTCGGAGGACGTGATGAAGAAGATCGCGACGAGGATGATGCCAACGACCGAGAAGATCGTGCCGAAGGGGAGATCCCCAAGGATTTTGAAGAGCACGCTGTCGATGTTCACCGCCCCGTCCTCGACGAGATCGCCGGCGCCGAACAGCTGCCTGAAGAGCCCGCTCCCACCGAGCACGGAGAACCAGACCATGCCGACGAGGGTCGGCACGAGCATGACGCCAGCGATGAACTCGCGAATCGTGCGGCCGCGTGAGATTCGGGCGATGAAGATGCCGACGAACGGCGACCACGAGATCCACCATCCCCAGTAGAAGATCGTCCAGTTCGAGAACCAGCTGTCGGCCTCGCCCCGCTGGAACGCACCGACGTCGAACGTCATCCCCATGAAGTTGGCGAGGTAGAAGCCGAGTGACTCGGTGAAGTTCTGGAGCAGGAACAGTGTCGGCCCGAGCAGCAGCATGCTGATGAGCAGCGCGCCAGCGAGCGACAGGTTGATGTTCGAGAGCCACTTCATGCCGGCGCCGATGCCACTCACGACCGAGAGCATCGCGATGAGCGTCACGGCGATGATGAGGATCACGAGGAGCGTGTTGTCTGCGCGATCGACGATCCCGATCTCGACCATGCCAGCCGAGATCTGCTGCACGCCGAGGCCAAGCGAGGTTGCGACGCCGAAGACGGTGCCGAGGATCGCGAGCACGTCGATGATGTCGCCCGTCCAGCCCTTCACGCGCTCACCGAAGAGCGGCTCGAGCGCCCAGCGGATCGAGACGGGGCGACCGCGGCGGTGGATCGCGTACGCGATCGAGAGGCCGATGATCGCGTAGATCGCCCAGGGATGAATGCCCCAGTGCACGAAGGTCTGTGCCATCGCGAGCCCGGCGATCTCACTCTGGTCGCCTTCCCAGCCTGGCTTCGGGTCGACGGTCGCGTAGGTGAGCGGCTCACCAACGCCGTAGAACACGAGGCCGATGCCCATGCCTGCCGCGAAGAGCATCGAGAACCAGGAGAGGAGCCCGAACTCGGGGGTGTCGTCGTCGAGGCCGAGCCGGATGCGGCCGAGCCGCGAGAAGCCGATGAACGCGGCGACGCCGATGAACGCAGCAACGACGAGCATGTAGTACCAGCCGAGGTTCTCGACGATCCACCCCTGCACGCTGCTGAACGTTTGCTCGGCAGAATCTGGCGCGGCAACAGCGTAGCCAACGAGGGTGAGGATGATGATGAGTGCAGGCCAGAAGACGCGGGGCGAGATCATGCCGCGGCCGATCCGCACGCCGTGGGTGCGGAGCTTCGCGGTGATCCGCTCGTCGCTGTCGTCGTCCGAGATTTGTACGGCCTCGTGGAGGTGCACGGTCTCAGGCAGATCTAGTTCCCCTGGTTCGAGCAGGAGTGATGCCGTATTCGGTAGGGGCTCCGCAGAGAGCGCCGCCTCGGGTTCGCTGGCGTGACTTGCGCCGTCGGATTCTGGGGTGGTGTGCTCTGGTGAGCTCACTGGATCATCTCCGTCGTGGGTGTCGCGTCGCGTCGCAAGGGATGGCTAGTCCCATGCTGTGCAACTGGTATGAGAGCTAAAGCCGTTCTATTGAGCTATGCAAGGGACTATCTTTGCACAGGGACGCGCCCAGGTGAAGTCAGAACTTCATACGCGGGGGCACTCGTGCGGCGATAAGAGAGGCGCTACTGGCGATGATGAAGCCGGATCGGGCGACTGGCTAGCCCTCATCCTTTGGGGCGCGCCTGGCCTGCGCCTCACGCTTTCGCGAACGCCGCATGCGTCGAATGGCCGGCCACCCGAGTGCAACGCCCAAGGCGATAGTGAGTAGCGCGGAGGAGACGCCGAGGGCTGTCGCTTCGCCCAGCAGGAGTCGCGCGACGAGCAGCACAACGCCGCCGCCAGCCATGATGCCCGCGGCGACAAGATTGCCCTCGGCGGGGAGCCTGCCCCGGCCCTGCGGCGCGCGCTCAGGCTCGTTCATTCCGTGCTCACAGGAGCCGCGCTACCGGCTGGATACAAGCGGCCCGTGCGGGCTCGCGGAGCCGGACTGCTGGAGAAGTGGTCCGTGCGCTCATGCCAGAGACTCTACCCCCGGGTGGTGCGGGGTTTCAATGCCCGGGTGCCTGAGTTTCTCGCTCGCGCACTGCGCGGCCGGCGGCGGTATCTCTTGAAATCGCACGAACGAGGCCGAATACCCCGGATCGCGTCCTTAAGAACGCAGATTTCCTATCTTGTGCCGCAGGCTGCAGGCTGCAGGCTGCCGACTGCGTGGCTGCACGCCGGGGCTGCGGGCTGCCGCCGGCTGAGTTGCTCCCGTCGGTGACGCCTTCAGATTCGGGGGTGGTGTGCTCAGTTGATCACACGAAATCACCTCCGTCGGGGTGTCGCGGCGCGTTGCAGGGGAAGCCGCTCCCAAGCTGTGCAACTGGCATGAGACTTCGAGCCGCTCGCAAGGGCGATGCAAGGCACAATCTTTGCGCAGTGACTCACCGGACGCCACACCGGAGGGCGCGGGAGGCTGTCCTGGGAGCTGCTGGCGCGGTGGGTGCGGAGGTGCTTGCGCGTTGGGTGCGGGGTGCAGCAGCGGTGGGCGCGGAGGCGATTGCCGAGCCAGGCTGCGCCCGCCCGTCCGCCCGTGCGCCGGGATTATCTCCGGGATCTGCAGAAGACCCGCGGAACAGCCGGTCGTGCGCGATGAGAACTGCAGATTCCGTATGTTCAGCTGGCTCGCGCAGCACCGACCGCACTGTGTCGCAGGATCTCGCGCGCGCACTCCTCAGCCGTGTTGGCACCGGTGTCTACCTCAACGTCGTAGGTGACACCGCTGTGGACCTTCAGCGCTTGCTGTTGCGCCATGCCAGCTACGCGGTCGCCCCGCCGGGCTTCGCGTGCCATTGCGATGTCTGGCGCGCAGTGCACCCCTACCCAGAGAATCGAGGCGGCTCCAAGCTGCGATCGCAGCCGTTCCTGCGCGGGCTTCCCGTCGAGAAAAACCTCGTCGAGGATGAGCGGCGCCCCGGCATCAACCATTGCGCGAAGCCCGGCGTACCAGGCACGCTCAAGACTCCGGAACTCGGATGTCAATGTGATCTCACCGTCGCCCGCAACGGCGATTCCGGAGCGGGAGCTGTCACCCCGCCCCGGAAGTGCTTCGATGAAGGAGTCGACACCGAATGCGAGCCAGGTGTCTGGGAGCAGCTCCTGGAGTGCGCGTGCTATCGAGGACTTACCCGCGCTGGATCCACCATTCAAGACGATCACCATCGCGTTCACGTCGGAGGAGGTAGCCATGCTCCGAGCGTACCCGGAACCCAGCTGGTCCGTGTGTGGGCGCCGTGAAGCCTGCATCCGCGGTACATCTGAGATCTGCAGTGTGTACTGCGTACACCGAAGATGCTGCAGTAACTATTGTCGATCCCAGAGATACTGCAGGGTTGTCGACCCCAGAGATGCTGCACCGCCGTGAAGTGGGAGGTGGCTCAGGGATGGGGTAGGGCGGGGTCACGAGGTGGCTCGGGGAGGGGGTAGCGCTGGATGGCGGGGCTGCCCGGTCGGAGCGTGCAAGGAGTGAGACCGGGGCCACATGGCTTGGCCCCCGGGAGAACGAGAAACGGGAGCCGTGGACAGTGTCCGTGGCTCCCGTTCTGTTCAGGTGGTGGGCCTTCGTAGGTACTTCTCAAACCCCAGCAATCAGCGCAGAACGTTGATTTCCCGTGTTATCAAGGGAACAAGGTCGAGGCAAGCACGTACTGGAACCCGTCGAACGACAGATTCTCGTGGTCCGGTCCGAGAAAATTCGAGTCAGTCTCAAACCCGTTTGAGTGCCTCGAATCGTGAAGAACTGCTCGTTGGATACGCCAACGGTGTGCCACTGCAGGAGCTGGCAGCGAAGTTCAAGATACATCGCTCCACGGTGCGGGCAATCGCCCGTCGAGCGGGCCATCCCGGACGCGATCCGGAGCATTCGGAAGAATTGAGATCCGAGGCTGCGCGTCTCTATGCCGAAGGCCTTACACTCGTCCAAGTGGCTGGCCAGTTAGGGATCAGTGATGAGGCTGTTCGTTCTGCTGTCGTGGCTAACGGTGGAACTATCCGCCCAAAAGGACGCCATCCAATCAACCTGTGAACCAAGCTCTTTAAATTTGTCTCGCATTAGCGAATGTCCAAGTGCAATCTCTTGTGTTGCACCAATAAACTGGCGCTAGTCCCCACACTTCCCTTTTCTTGACAAAGGCGAAGTAACTAGCTCAAATCGAAGATTTGTGGAGCTGCATCTCTATCAATGTCCCATTCCAACGCCATAAGTCGCGCTATAGACATAGAAATCGTCATCTCAGTTTGATGACCTTGTGTCACCATCTGCATAAACTGACTCGCGATGCCTCCGCCGACAGATTCACCGACCTCCTCGCTCTGTAATTGCGACTCTAAATCTTCAAGAAACAAAGATACCTGCGCGATTATCGAGTCCGATGGCATCTGATCAATGAATCTCTTTGATCGAACGAATCCCTGCCTGGCATCTTCCGCCACCTTCGCGACAGCGCCGTGTGTTCGCTGTGAGTCAGAAAGCACCAGGACCCCTGACGCGATTTGCACCGAAGCGACCGTCTCATCGAGCGCCATTGTCAATGGAGTCTTATGCGGTTGCGCCAGTGGAGTAGTCCATGCCCCCAATGTCCCAGCAGGCAGGAGCGTTGAGTTCAAAGTCATCGCGAGTGATTCGACAGGTCTCCCGTTACGGAGCGGAACGAGGAGGAACTTCTCTCCGGGTAGCCCCGATGCCTGGAGAGCTGCGCCAATCCCTTCGACGGCTTGACTCCAATCGATAAGCGATGGAACGTCGAGAGTGATCAACCGCTCGGGGACAAGTTGATAGTGGTCATCCTTGGACATGTAGGCTCGGAATCGCCACCCGATAGTCTTACCAACCTGCTCCAGTTCAGACTTCCTAGCTTGCAATCGTCGTCGTGCGCGGGTCCGGGCTGCATCGGCAGCTCTGCCAAGCGCGCCCTCGTGTCGTCCAGCACGTGCCGCGCGCACGAACGCTTGGTTCGCGGATGAGTCCGCGGCAAGTTCTGCAACGACAGCGAGGAGACGTTGTAGGTCAGTTTCTAGTGCCGCAAGACTGTCGGGAAACTTGTCATAGCCGAGCAGGTGCCAAGGTTCTTGTTGCGCCCGATAGAGCGATTTCGCAATCACCTGATCACTGAGGTGCGCTGCGAGCGCCGCAGGGTTATCTAGGTTCGTGAGCCGCGGGAACACGTTACTCGTAAGGTCAGTAACTATGCCCGAGAGTGGATCTGCGAGCATTGACCCAGACTCTTGTTCCCCTTTGATATCGAGAGTCCGAGAACGTCCGTTGAGGCTCGGTCCAATCTGGTTGGCTCCATCGCCGAGTGTATTTATCTCATCCGCAAGCTGATTGGTGTCCACGTATCGGACATCTGCCGCTGTGAATGCATTTCCCACTACGCGCGTGAGTCGAGATGCAGCTTCAAGCAGAGGAAGCGCGGCAGCCAGACGTTCTGTATCGGTAGCCCCAAGGACAGCCTTGGTTACTTGCATGCGTTCCTGGTTCCAGGTCACCTTTAGTTCAGAGTGGTCATACTCGCGACGGAGATTAGTGGCACCAAGTTGATGCTCTCCGATCTGGTAATCGTGTCCTCCCGGGAGCACCAGTTTCACATCAACATGCGTGGTTCTGGGAAAGCAGCGCAGAAGAAGGCGTCCTAGCGCAATGACTCGGTCGTGAGGATCGCCGTGGACTGCATCGGAGATGTGAAGAACACGAGCAAAGGCGACCGCCTCGTCGCCAGATCCATCAATCCGGAGATCGATAATCCAGGGGTCGGCACTTCTGACTTTCGCGATTATTGCGGGCTCTCCGTCGCACGACTCAACGAGTGTCTGGGCAAGTTTCGAGTCGAGCGAGTTCGCAGTAGCTAGTATGTTTGCGATTTGCGTTATCGAAGCTCGTTGCATCGCCTCGATAAGTGGGCTGGAAGGTGTGAGCGCAGAACGGAATTCGGTTACAACATCGATCTCGCTTCCCTGGAACTCGAACAACAATTCGTTCGCTAGATCGACGTCGTCCGCTCTGACAAGTACCTCGGCGAGTCGCTGACTACCGATCGCGTGGATCAGCGCTGATCCACGCGAAGACTCGGGCGCAGCCACCATGTCTGAAACAGCTTGGTTGAACTCCTCCGGAAAGAAGTCCGGAAGGACTGTGCCTGTGATCGCGCACAGTTGAGCAACAGGCTGATTTGCAGGCGGGATTCCATGTCGTTCAGCAATGTCTACCCAGTTGACTGCCCGCTCATAGAAGTCGAAAATACGAAGCCCCCGAAGATACGCCGTCAGCTTGACAGCATCGTTATATTCACGTTCCGCTACGTGGTGGATCAGCTGGCCTATCTGAGGCTCATCTCGGAGGACGTTAGGGATGAATCGCCGGATCTGATCGGGTGCGAGCGCGGAGAGCAACCGACTGATCGTGTGGTCAAGGGTGGGCGGCGGTAGGTCATGGATAACGTTTGAGATAGCAGCTGATCGCAGTTGGTGCACTCCAGAGATTGTTCCGTTGCGTTCGACTAGAAGATGTTCCTCCGCCAAGCGCGCAAGCGGTTCTTTGAGTTCAAACTGCGATACACCGCAGGCTTCCGCCGCCTTGTCAACTGGCAGGGTGGCGGACCATCGATCGGCCGTTGCAGAAAGACTCAACAGTTCTAGTTCGATAGTCCGTCGCTCGGAGACACGGCGACGCACTTGATCACCGATCACAGCGCTGAGGCGCTCTCCGCGAGTGAGCAAGTGGGTGAACTCAAGAGTGAGCCCTTCAGCTTGTTCGAATGCCTCTCTCCAGTGTGGAGAATCGGTAGCATTTCGGTCACGGAGGCCACTGAAGATCGCCTCCGCACCAGATTCATCCAAGGACACAGTGATGGTAGTGTTCCCCGACAAATCACCGAGTGACAGGAGATCTTCGTGCCGGGCGGTCGAGATGATGAAGAGCCCAGGTGTCGCGGCTGCTTCTTCGCGGAGCTGTGACCATCCACTGAACTGCCCCTTACCAGCGTCATCGATGAGGAGGCCAATCGGACTACTATCAGAAACCCTATGAGATCGGCAGAGTCGTAACACCTCTGCGACGTCAGCAGGAGATAACCGATTCACACGGAACCACAAGACCCCGGGAAGAGCATGCGGAACCGACCAGAGAAGAGCGCTCTTCCCCACACCAGATGGTCCGGTCAAGATAACGGATGATGTCTCCTGTATTCCTGTTACAGCCTCACCAATCAGGTCTGCCCGAGGCACAACCAATCCTGCGGAGACGTGCCCTGGTTGCGTCGCAACACCCTCGTAGAAGTGATCATCGTGGAGCGCCTCGCTGAGGACCAACGGTGAACAGATACCAAGGGTAATAGCCGCTTCGAGCGCATCGAGATCAACTTGCTCAATGAAGTGCTGGCAACGCTGAGCTAACCCGCTGCGATCAAGCAAATACCTGTCCGCATAGTTGACGGCTTGCGCGTTCAGATTTGCAGTCTCAGCGACGACCACCCGAAGCTCACGTCCGAGATAGTTGAGGGCCGCCGGGCTCAACTTTTCGAAAGCCTTTCCAAGCAAAAATCTGTTGCTCTCATCTATGGATACCCAGGAGACCCCGTAAACGGACGTTTGATCCAGTAGTTCCTGTAGGTCAGTTTCGCTCAGACCTCGCTTTTCCATTACGGTCGTGATTCTTGCCCGTAGCGTCGAGTCTTGGTCAAGCGATTTATCGAGTGGAGTATCGAACTCTCCGAGTGAAGTTTCACCCTTGACACCCCGCTCCAACACGACCGTGAGGGTGTCTGATTTAATGTCTCGATCGCGGTGTCGAATCCAGGCGTCCACGATGTGATTGCTTGCAATTCCCACAGGAAACGCGCCGAGATGTTCAGCTCTCGATTTGACTTGAACATGACGAGAAGTCTCTGACTCGATACTTACGTCCTCCAGCCCTTCCGGAACGAGTGCATGAGCATGCAGATCGCCCGCAATTAGCCGTGCGGCAAGCCAGGCCGCAACTGTATGCTGAAAGTCGAAGCCCCTACTAGCCCAGCCGCCGCTTCTCGTACCGCTCCACTCATCTATGAGGCGCGCAGACGTGTCCTTCTCGATTGGCGCATCAAAAGTTGCCAGAGATGCGTCGGGGTTTGAGCGACGCTGTTGGCGCTTTTTTCACACGCTTTGACTTCTTTTTTCTGAGCCATATGAGAATTATCCCAGAGAGCTCAGACAAGTGAGCGAACCTCGCAGCAGCCCTGCTCGGGTGTCAGGGGACCATTTACAAACCATCGCAACTTGACAAAAGGTTTGAACTACACCATTTAGGTTGCTCGAAGTGGGCCTCCATAGGTACTTCTCAAACCCTAACAAGCCGCGAAGAACGTTGATTTCGCGTGTAATCAATGGATCTACGATACGACGGTCCCGTTCCGGAACCCGTCCCGTGGCCGATTCCCGTGGTCCAATGCGTAAAAGTTCGAGCCAGTCTCAAACCCGTTTGAGTGCCTCGAATCGGAAAGATCTGCTCGCCGGATACGCCGAGGGGGTGCCGGTCCAAGAACTGGCAAGAAGGTTCAACGTCCATCGCGCAACGGTGCGAGAGATTGCTCGGCGAGCTGGCCATGCGAGTCGGAAACCGGAGTTGTCGGACGACAAGCGGGCCGAAGCCGCCCGCCTCTATAAAGACGGCCTCACTCTTGCCCAGGTCGGCGAGTATCTCGGAATTAGTGATGAGGGAGTCCGGGCAGCTGTGGTCGCTCGCGGTGGAACAATCCGGCCTCGGGGCCGTCGCCGTGTTGTCGCCTGATCTCGGGCCCGAATACTTTGCTTGACCCACCACGCATGCTAACGTCCCGCTCCTGGATCGTTCCTTCTCTATACTGGTTGTGTTGGTAGCCCCCGGCTACGAGGCTCTAGAGAGGGGCGCTGTCCAATGACTGACCGGCCACCATTGACGGTTGCTGAGTCCCACCGGCCTGAAGCTACGAAGGTCCAGCACGCCGTGCGTGTCTTGGTTCTACTCAAAACGTGTGGGGACCCGGTGGCCGACGCAGACCCAGACGGCTTTGTTCAAGTTATCCGAAGTGAACTGCGTTTACAGGCTCTCGACTTCTGGCTGAGGAACCCTGATTATCTGGCTGATCAACTCCTCGACAAGGTTGCGATCGGTGAGTTAGATGCAGCCAGTTACTTGCCATTAGCTCAAGATCTGCTTGACGGATCGGAGCCGAACCTGCACTGGTATCCGATGCCAAAGTGGCTACGAGGTGCCTACGAGGCACTCGATGACGCGTTCTCAATTCTGCAGTCGTACGGGCTTGCCGAAGTACGTCGTAAAGGCAATCCTCCGCTTCGGTACCGTAATGAGTTTTTTCTGAAACCAGCAGGTGTCATCGCGGCTGCCGAACTGGCCAAAGACCCTGTTCTGTCCTGGTACGTGAGGCAAGCCGAGCTTGTCAATTTAGTAGCCGGCTCAGATAAGGGTGGCCGCCTTAAAGAGCGACAGTATCAGCAGGCGGAGTATGCAGAGACGCAGTTGGGGCTGCAGATCGCGTCAATCGCACCAATGGTTCGAGAACGATTGGCTACACAAATTCAGGAAAGAGGAGTGAGTAGATGACACTGCTCGGTGCGGAGGTCCACGCAAAGCTCGCAAAGACATGGGATGGCCTCGAACTCAGTTGCGTCGAGCAGATCTTGGCTGATTCAGGCATCGTCGATCGGTCGAACTCGGGTGTACCCGTGCAACTGCACATCACTCGCGTGGCGTTCTCCGGCGAGAAGTCACTTGTAATGAATGACGGTGGGGATGCTGTTTCGCCGTCTGACGACAGTGGGGATCAACCTCGGGTTAGTGTCCCGTTCAAGTTCGACTGGAGTCCAGCAGCTGGTGTCAATGGTGTCGGCAGCGAGAAAAATCTTCGTGGAAAATCTTCAGTGCTGAAAGTAATTTCCTGGGCACTTGTGGGACGTTCTCCGTTGCGAGCCGATGTCGAGCTGTGGATCAGCAGGGTGACTGTTGAATTCACGATCGATGGGACGATGTTTGCGGTCCGGTTCAATACGATTAACGGCACACCCAACGGCAATTTAGTGCAATGTTTGCCATCAGGAAGGGGCGAAGACATCCAGCTCGGTTCTTTCACGAGTGCGGAC
Organism: Leucobacter komagatae; assembly: GCF_000834055.1. Lineage (GTDB taxonomy): Bacteria > Actinomycetota > Actinomycetes > Actinomycetales > Microbacteriaceae > Leucobacter > Leucobacter komagatae_A. The sequence goes on along the minus strand of NZ_JXSQ01000005.1, from coordinate 117,020 downwards.
GCTTTCGAGGCCCTGATGAACTCGTTCATGCTTGAGCGTTTACGACTCGAAGACCTGAGCGTGTGGGCGAAGGACAAGATGCAACCCCATGCCTGGCCTTCATATGCGGGGGCGCTCAACTTTTTCGCCGACCAGCTTGACCCGCTGATCGGCAACGTCCAGAGCTTGTCAACCAGGCTCTTGCAGATGTTCGCAGGTACGTCGTGGGCACCGACGGTAGGGCAGGTTAATGCTGCGCTGGGCCGGTATGAATATGAGAGCAAACTGGCGGCGGAAAAGGACATGGCCGGGAGTGAATTCGCTGAGACACAGCGCGCAGACGCTGAGACTCGGGTTGAACGAGCACAGTCAACATTGGATGCTTTGCCGACGAGCGGCCCCGATGTCGCAAGTGTTTTTGCATTGTTGAGCCATGCCAATGACTCGGCACGAGCAGCTCACACTCTGCGATTGCAGCTTATGACCGCTCGTGGTGCTCTCGATGATGCGCGCGCTAGTGTGCGGGCTGAGCTTGCTCGCAGACAAGCGGCGACAGAAGACAAGTTGGCACGCAAGTTCTTCAATAGTATGCATCCGACAGAATGTCCTCGATGTTCATCCAAAGTGACCGATGAGCATCGCGAAGCTGAACACGCTGAGCATGAGTGCTCGCTATGCCACGCTGGGCTTGACCTTGCCGCGTTCGACGAGCAAGTCTTGGTTTCGACTGATGTCTCTAGCGACGAGCGTGCACGTCTTCGCCACGCCGCCACAAAGGCGGCACACCTAAACGATGATGATGACGATGACTCAGACGTTGTTGATGTACTCGTTGCGCTTGAGCAAGTTGCCGACGCCGCTAGCCAATCCGTCGAGGCGATCGAGGCAGACTTGGTCGTCGCAGAGACTGATGAGCGGGCTACCGCTACTTCGGCGACTGATGCCGAGGAGGGGCTGGCTGCGGCGAAGGAGCGCCAACAAGCTGAGATTGAACTGGCACGCGCACAGGGTGCCCTAGAGTCCCTGATACTTCCGCCTCGCGATGACGAGCAAGACCGTGAAGACGAATTGACCGGCACTGTCCTGAAGACAGCCAAGTCCATTGTTGACAAGTGGCTGAAAACGGATCAGGACCCCATCTTGGGATTAATTTCTGAGGAAATCGCCCAGCTGGCGCATCAGTTCGGTATCGGCAACTTGGAGCGGGTTTCTCTCAAGGGAAACGCAAACATGACTGTGTGGACTGGAGGGGTAGACGAGGGGTACGCGTCCATAAGCGGTGGTGAGCGTATCCGTTTGAAGATCGCAACCGCCATCGCGCTGATGCGTGTCGGCAAGCGCGAGGGCGTCGGACGCCATCCGGGACTCTTGTTCATTGACTCTCCCGCCTCAGAGGAGATCGGCGAGTCTGACTTGTCTGAGATGCTGGGGGCTTTAAAGGACGTTGCCGTTGAGGCGGGCGTACAACTATTCGTAGCGACTGCCCACACAGCCCTACTCAAGAAGGTTCTGAGTGATGAGAGCGTGCGGGCCGCTGATGGTGACGGCTATGTCTGGTGACTGTCCATTACGCTTTGGCCGCGGACCATCATCGTCGATTACTGAGACGCGATGAGTCGATGAACATGGGCATCCAGGACACCATGGGGCTTCTACGTTCGTCCCTAACCGGTCAAGAGCCGCCGACCTCTATCGTTGCGGATGTTGGCGGCTGGGATGCCTTCGCTGAAGCAGTCACTGCGCTCACTGACGACCCGATGCTACATATAGTCACCAACATCGTGTGCCGCGATCTAGACCCTACAAACCCTGTTTGCATCGCAACGACTCACAACCTCGTGGACGTCGTCGCCAAGACCAGCGATCCGATGACATTCGCGTCAGTCGTGGAGATCATGTGCAGCTCGCCGATATTCCTCGGCGTCGCAGGCCGCAGGCTTGCGGAAGTTTGTCTCTCGCTCGCCGGCCCTCCGGACAGCCACAACAATTGCGACAAGTTTGGAGATGTGGTTCGTGCTGGCGAGGCTCTCGAAGTATTAACACGTCTTGCTCTCGACGGGTACGGCTCGCGGTTCAAGGTTCTAGCTCTACTCAGCGACATCAAAAGTCCTCAGCCTGCCCGTTATGCACGAGCCGTTCTGCGAAGCATCGCCGCTGCCTACGACCACTGGGACGGAGTTGATGACCTGGTTGCAGTGATAGAGGTCGTTGCTGAGGTCGACAGCATTGTCGTTGATGATGTCGAGTGGACAGCTGCGAACATCGAGGTCTTGCGGGCGCTCCGGTCGAGCACAGCAGTTGTTGCCCTCGGACACTTCAGTGCAGCACGTGGACGGCTGGAAGGGATTGAGGAGGTCCGCGAAGACGCCACTATCCTCAACCGTGTGCTTGGCTACCTCGAACAACTGATGGCGGCCGCGGCAATGGGAGAAGTCCCTTCGGTGCAATCGCTAGCGTTCGACACAGATACGCTGACGGTTCTTCAACGCGACGCTGAGAGGTTTACTGTCACTTCGTCCGGCCTCGGTCATTGGATGGGGAACCGCAAGCGAGTTGTTGTCGCCAGCTGGGTTCGTCTCGCCGAGGAGCTTTCGTGGCTGGGTGACCAGATGAATCGCGACGTGTTCTACGAGGTCGCTACGGTTGTTGACCGAATAGCAGCTATCTACGATGCTTCACATTCATACGATGTCACCGTCCACCAGGACGGTATCGGACTCATCCGCGAGGTCCTCCGTCCTGCTATCGAAGGTGGGTTTGTCCAACGTGCGACTTTGATGCTGCACTTGAACGACCACGCCGAGGCGCTAAATCAACAAACAGGCTCTGCTCCTGATGACTCAGATGCGAAACGTCGACTTGAAGGCGTACGGGTCCTACTCCAAGCAGCCCGCGAACGACTTCTTGCCAGCGAGCCGCCGGGAAAAGGCGACGAGCAGGCAGTCATCCCGCCGCTGCTTGCTGATCTGTTCAATGGCACTCCTGAACTTGCCAAAAAAATGGCAGGCATCCTTACGACAGAGGATCTGGCCTCGGTTGCGACCAAGGTTGCGACCTACCACCACATCTCCCGCACAGAACCCGACCTAACTGTCGATTCGGTTGTCACTGATATCGTCACCAAACTGCAGGGCAGCGACGATTTCAAGGGTGATGTAGCTGAGGCCGTTACCCGTATTGTGAGGGCTCTCACGTTGTACGTTGCTTCGATGACTAACGTTCAGAAGTCTGACGAACGGTGGCTGTTCGATGCAGCAGTTCCTGAATCCAAACTGCATAGTCACCTACTCAGCTGGCTTTGGTCTAACCACTTCCGTCAGCGCGCAAAGTCTGAGGTTCAAAGCGTCGCCGGAGGACGCACCGACATTCAGTTCTCGTTCGAGGGCTTTACATTGGTTGCCGAGCTCAAGGTTGATACCACACATGTCGCACTTAAAGAGAAACCGAAGTATATCCGGCAGATCGCGGCATATGGGAACACCGATGTCAAGATCGGATTCCTCGTCGTCCTACGCACCCCCGCCTCCGGTGCAACTAACTTGGACGATCTAGCTAGCAATGTTGTACACACCACGATTGATGGCAAAGGCGGTGCTGGGGACCGTCACGTCATCATGTTTGACATCCCTGGAAACCGCACTCCACCCTCAACTGGCTAATAAAGACTCGACCCGAGAGTGCTCGGCGCACAGTGGTGGTTTGCTCGCCGGGTTCTGAACTCGTGGGCATGAACTTGCACAAGCAGGACGAGGCTAACCGGCCCGATCCATAGCACCTTGAGCAGGTTCCAGATGCTGAGCAGGACGAGGGTATTGAGCCAGCCGGGGCCGCCGTTCTCAATGATCTGGGCGAGGATGGCGGCTGCTAGCCCGTATGGAACAGCGAGCAGCATGGCGGGGATGCCCCATTTGAGGCCGCGCCTTGTGCGAATCGCATCTAGCAGGATATTTGTCGGCATATACCGACGAAAGACGTAGCGGGCACGGGCGCTGCCGACCCATAGTAGGTGGATCATGTTTTTCCTCTCCATCGCACGGATCTGACTGGTAAGACGGTGCGTTGAAGAGTTACCCCGTAAGGCCTGCCACGAATGGCGCGTTAGTGAGGAGAATCCGCCTCGTTCTTAATGATACGACGAAGCACTGGCAGGCGGAAGCCGATAGTGGGCTGGAGGATCAGTGTTAGATGACGAGCTTCGGCTCCCAATTGGGTGACTGCGGGAAATCGTCATCAGAACGCCAGCCGTCATGATCCTCCCAGGGCGGGGCGGTCGGAGCAATAGTGGTATCCCATCGCCAAACATCAGGATGGCGACGTTCTGGGTTGGTGGTGGGGCGGGCTGCGTAGCCGAGTGTCTGGCCTGCAGGGATCGTGTAGTGCCACCAGACGCCGCTATGATCTTGCTCCACCGTGATGGCTTCAGAATCAAGACTATGTTTGTGTGCGATCTCGGTCCGCCGAAAGATAGCGTCAAAACGCCCGGTACGAAGCAGCACGGTGTTCGCGTATGCGATGTCGAAGTCGAAAGCAAAGTTGAGGACTTCGGGGACGTGTCGGTCATCGATCAGCCGTCCCTGATCATCTAGCTCGCTTGAGCCTGCGACAGAGTTCTCGTGTAATCGGCGTAGCCGGGCTCCACTGTCGTCTGCGATACGAGGGAAATACTCCGCGAGTGCTGCGACAAGAACAATCGTCTTGGTTGAATTCACTCGTGTTGCATACCCTAGGTCGCGCCCATGCAATATTCCGTGTCGTGATACTTTCCCGTAGTCGCCGGATTCCTTCACGTCTTCCGAGAACACGCGACGAACCACAGGCAAATTCGTCTCGATCCCGGCCACAGTCTCATCGTCGAGATAGGGATCATTGCTGGCCTTTGAGAAGAAGGACTGTCCTGTAAGATCGCGGCTCATTCCATCGATTTGAGCCAAAATAATCGGGATAGACGCCTCGTATGCGCCCGCTATGTGGTGTTCGATCGCTTTCTCGATTAGAGAGACGCGATCCCACAACACCTGCTTGAAAGGGTAATGAGAGTTCGACCAGCGACGAATCGGTGCAGCCGCATGCCGTAGCCAGGTAACGTTCTCGGTATTCCAGACCTCCGTGATCGCTTCATCGAGTTCGACCGGCGAGGCATTTTGCGCAACCTTGCCTAAGACGCGCAACGTTCCTTCGTAATGCCAGCGACCGCACATCGCCCATCCGAAGGGAGCAAAAACTGCGACTGCTTCAGCGATTTGCGCGACGCTCGGATGTGCGTTCACACCCAAACGTCTCGCTATATCGGCAGCAAGCTCACTCTGTGTCATCCTTGAATCACTTCCTTCCGGTCCACTATCTAAGGATGCCAGAGACAGCCGGGAACATTCAGAAGCTGAGTCCTCGCGTCGTTTGATGAGCATTCGTGCTTTCCTGGAAAAGAGTGGACCCGTAGCGAGTGACCGTTCGGAACGCGCTTAGGGCGCGCGCGTGGTCGATCTTCTGGGCGACGCGCTCCGGTATGGGGCCCAGCGGGTGCGGTCCGCTGATCTGGTAGTGGTCACGGTACGCGGCGACGACTCGTGCTTGCCGCATCCACGCCCTCGCCAATTTCGGTTCCTTGGGCACTGGACCAAGAGATTCGACCCACGCTGCGTTTTCAGTAAGAGCTGAATCGAGTACCGCATCTGCTCGTTTCTCGATCAGGTCGCGTCGTTCATTCAATGCCTGTCGCATGTCTGGGCTCATGGTTCCGCCCGCGCGCGGGATGAGACCTGTGATCAGTCGGGGCTGTTTGCGGACGCGTCCTGACCCTGCTGGGCGCGCGCACGCCTTCGCGAGCCGAGCATGCAGCACGGATGCGATGTCGTCGGCATCCTCAACACTGCGGGCTTGTACGAGGCGTGGCAGGAGCCGGTCAACATCATGATGGTTCGCTTCTGCCCGCCGCAACTCGGCCGACAGCGCACCATACGCGTCAGAGGCGAGCACCTTCTCTGTCTGCTCAGGCGTGAGGCCGCTCGCGTGGAGAAGGGCAGCCCACCGGTCAAGCTGGGCTGCTTGCGCGATCGTCTCGTACTCCGCCGCGAGCTGCGCGATCGACCCCCAATGGTGCTGTTCGGCGGTGATGGCTTCATGTGCGGAGAGTTCAGCGCCAACGTGCTGCATGACTCCGTAGAGCACGGATCGAGCGGTGGCTTCGGTGTTGTCGCCGGGGTGCGGTTCACTGTGAGCGTCATCGGGCTGATCGACTGCGACATAGGCATGGTTGCTGTTTCGGCCACGACTCATGGAAACGTAGAAGTTCTCCCGCGTCGTCGTTGCAGTGACGACGGTGTGCGCGGTGTCGGTCGTGACCCCTTGTGCTCGGTGTGCGGTGACTGCGTAACCGAGATCGACATGCTCCGCCGCATAGGCGGCGGGGAGCACGATCGCGCTGCCGAATGGTCGTCCCGCTGCTCGAACCGTGAGGGAGCCATCATTGCGGACTCGGGTGATCTTCCAGCGCGCACCGTTTCGCACCCACGTGTCCTTGGTACGAAGTCGCCGATCGTTGCGACGTGTGATGATCGTGTCCCCAACCCCCGCCAGCGAACCGTCAGTCAAACGAACTTCGCGATCCGCCTTGAGGGTGCCGTCGAGGATGAGGTCGGCGCGGGCACGGTTGTTCAATGCGGTGACGGTCTCGTTGGTCTCCGCGATCAGCACCGACACCAAGCCAGCGTTCGTGTCTGCACGCCAGGCCGTATAAGCCGCATCTGTCATGGTGTCTTCTTCACCGCCGTGGACGCGGTCGTGGAGGGTGTAGGTGTCGATAATGTCGGTGCGTCCGTGCCGGAGATCAAGGGAAGCGGTCTTTTCCCACTCGTTGGTGAATCGGTGGATATCGACCAGCTCGGGCGAATCGTCGCGGTCACCGACCAGGAGCGAAAATGCGCCACCTGCGTCGACGGATTGCAGTTGCGCATAGTCGCCCACAAGCAGCACCTTCGCCCCTTCCCTCTCAGCAAGTGCCGTGATGCGGTCCAGTGAGTGTGTACCCGCGAGGGAGGCTTCATCAATAATGACCAGCTGACCCGCAGTGAACGTGGTGCCGTGGGCGAGGTAGTTCTGCCACCACTTCGCCGTGTTCTCCGTAGCGATCCCAAGATCGTCAGCGAGCACCTGCGCGGCCACCGCTGACGGTGCGAGCCCGACCACGGAACCGGCGCCATTTTCTTGTTCCCATGCTCGGCGGAGCGCATTCATGGCGGTGGTCTTCCCAGCACCCGCTGCCCCCACAAGCACATCAATGCCTCGTCCAGAGATCGCGATCGTAGCGAGTGCTGCCGCTTGATCCTCGCTCAGCATCCGTCCATCAGCATCGGGGCGTTGCGTGATCTGTTCAACCGTCGCAAGAGCAACAGTTGGTGCAGTAGTAGCTCGGGAGCGTTGCAGGAGCCGGTCTTCGGCTTCAAGCAGTGTTTCGGAGGAATAAACGGTGGAGTGCTTCGGTCGAAACCGACTACTCCCGTCGGCTCGTTGAAACACTACCGGGTTTGAAGCCAGCTCGGGCGGCGTCAGACGGAGCGACGCGTTCTCTGCGGCGTCGACGATTAGCCCGGTGATCGCTTCACGGTCAAGCATCGTGGCAAAGCGCCACCCCATGAGTTGCCGGGATGCTTCGGCGTGCAGGTTCCAGCGCCGCCACGTCGACCGCTTCTCACCCACTACATCCACGACGCTCTGCCCGATCTCGGCAACGACATCAAGAGGCACATCGTCGGCACGAAACAACATTGCGGGCGGGTTCGCAGCAACACGTTGCGCCCAACCGGTTGCGTCTTCGCCGAGCAGACGGGTTGCGCGAGTGCGCCAATCGTCGGTGAGTTCGGCCAGGGATCGCACCCGCTTCGCGGGCCGAGTTGCAAGGGTTGCTTGCGCGCGGAGTTTCAAGATTGTCGCAGTGGACGGCTGCTTGCCGTGCTTCTCGATATAGGCGTCGACGAGCCGGTTCTTTTCCACGTCAATATGACGAGATCGGGTGGAGAACTCCGACACCAATACTTCGGGCACGACGCTGATTGCCCATGCTGGGTTGCGGTCACGACCCATCTCCCGCGATTCCCACTCGACACCGAACGTGCGGGTCATGTGATCGGCAAACACCGCCTCATGCAGCTCCGACAGCGCAACCACTGCCGCGTGCATTGGTCTACCGTCAAGCGAGCGCCATTTCCCGTCCTGTGCCGTCTTGACCTTGTTCGAGATCACCACATGCGTATGCAAATGTGGATCACTGGCACGGGAATCGTAGTGATCAAACGCAGTGGCGATCACCCCTGTGACATCGACTTGAGCAGCGGCACCATCCGGGCCGGTTGCACCCACCCGCGTGGTCGCAACCTCGCGCTCGATGAACGCAACTACCTCCGCGATCGCTGCATGGTGCGCCTGCGCGATCAAGGATTGCGTCCCCGCGTCCGCAACTGCCCACAACACCGACGCGGACTTCGGAACCGAGAACGTGTAGTCAAACCCCGCCACCGCACGGCGCGTGCCGCGCTCGGTTTCTTCGACCTCGATCTGTGCGACCTGCTTCGCACGGGCGGCAGGCGACAACGAAGCATCCAACGCAGCTATTCGTGCGTCGATCCGTTCCGTTACCGGCGCGAATGACTGGTAGGCCCGCCCAAGAGGGCCTCCCGTGATGGGGTCACGTCCCATCCCGACAAGAAGTTGAAGCTGCGCCTCCGATACCTGGTCACTGATGCTAAGTTGCCCGGCACCGATCCCTGTGAGGCCTTGCCCAATCCATCGCCCGGGTGGCGATCCGTGCTCGGCGTAGTAGCGGGTCAACGGTGTGGAAAGCGACCGGTCACCATCACCGGTAGCGACAGTGCGCAGGAGATATTTGTATCCGTCGCCAGCACTCATCACGCGTATCGAAACTGTCATCGCCACTGCCTCCTGAGAGACAGGTAGGCCTTACTAACCGCCTTGCTGTGGCTTCAAAATTCACAGCGCGCATCACGGGACGCGCCTCTTCTGCAAGACGCGTGGTAGCTCATACGGGCGGTCTTAACAGTGAATCGTTCGAGGCTGCGAAGCGCGGTTTCAGGGCACTGCCTTCGCGAGTGGGCGAAGGAGAACGATGAAGGACTGGATGTGTTCGTGGTACACCTGAATGGCGACCATTCCAGCATCAAGCACCGAGTAGCTTCGGACGGAACTCACCGATCTGTCGGAGCCCTAAAAGCACGATTCCACGAGTGGGCGGCGACGTGTCGGGTCGTTGATTTCCAGGCGCAACGGCAATCATGCGTAACTGAGCAAGGCGCACAAAGTGCACTCCGCCAGTCACGGCAATTTACTGCAATCGCTCACCCCGAACACGTTGCGTGCACGCAACTGGAGCGGTCTGCTAGTCGATTTCGCCAACGGGGTCGCAGTAAAGTTTTGCGTTGTGTGTGTCCTGAGCTAAGAAAGAAGTGCGTCACCGAACTACAGCGACGGGACACTGCGAATGCTGGAGTAATGCTTGGGTCACTGACCCGAGGATGAGCGTGCTGAGTGGGCTGCGCCCACGGGTGCCGGTGACGAGAAGGTCGGCCTCGCGGCTTGCCTCAGCGAGTTTCTCGGAAGCTTCTCCCTGAACATGTTCGATCTGCACAGAGACACCATTGAGCTGGGTTCCTCCGAGCACCTGCTCGACTTTTTCATCTGTATCGCCGTCATGCTTGTGGTGCACGTGCATCGCAAGCACACGTCCATCGGTATCTCGGGCATGTCGCATGGCGAACTCGAACGCATGTTTGCTCGGCTCGGAGCCATCTATCCCGACCACGATGAGTCCTGTGCGAGGGGTGTGCGGTTCACGAACTACCACGACCGGTCCGCTGGCGTGGCGGGTGACATGCTGGCTCACAGACCCGTTGACCATGCTCTGGAGCGGGCCCTGCGTTCGCGCGCCGAGCACAGTGAGATATGCATCCTTGTTTTCACGCACGATAGCTTCTCCCGGAGAGTTGAGCACATTCGTGACTGAAGTCCGTGCAGCCTTTGCGTTGGCCAATAGCTGGTTCAACTCGTCGGTGACGTAACCCGCCTGGAGGTGCTGAGGCGCATCAGCTGCTCCACGCACATGCAGTGCTGAAACCAACACGTGGAGGGGGCGAGAAAGTTTGGCAGCGATGTTGTCGGCCCAGTTCAGAGCAATTTTGCTGTGGTCCGACCCGCCGTAGCCGAGGAGGATCGCGCCTTCTGGTGTCGTCATAACCCAACCCTAACATAACGTGAATGTTTCAAGCATTCGGCAAGAGCGCTCCAGCGATGCATCGTTCGCGACCGAAGACCTGCCGTAAGAGTTCCCGGTTTCCGACAGGGTAAGCATTCCTCATGAAGAGTGTGATGAGGGCTCGTATTCGAGTGGCAGCGCCAGGATGACGTTCTTGAGCCTGACCTGCTTCGAGAGCGGCAGGAGTATTGAGAGCAATTGGGTAGTGGAAGGCAGCAGGCTGGAGGCGTTTTCTGCTCCAGAATCGTTGAGCGTCTCCCGCAATGCCATTGCATCCATGTGCGTCCCGTTCTGGATGCTAATGAGGTAGCTGGGCAACACCTCGGTCGGGCTTTCGGCGGCTAGCGTGTATTGACCCGTGTCGCGGTATGCGGCGACGATGAAGCGTCCGACGGTGTAATCGAACAGTGATGCATTCTGACGCCCCCAGGTTTCCCCTGAGGTCCGCTGCATCTCGTTAATCTCATGGTGCCACTCTTGAGGTTCTGCCTCAGAGGCGAGCAAAAACACCACTTTCGTCATCATAAGATCCTGAATGAGTACGTGATCCTCCGTGGCGTACGGATGTAATGTCACAGGTTCCGCCTCCTTTGCGTTCATCAAGCAGTCGGCATGAGCTGCCGTACCCGAACTACTTGGCGGCCACCCTTCGACCCACAATAAACCTTACCCTTACGTAAGTGTTAAGTTGTAAGAGCTGCTGCTGTTCACGGGATCGATGCGACCTGGGGTCGCCTTTCCCTGCGCCTTATTCGCGTTGACGAGCATGCTACGCACTCGTCACACCAAGGGGGAACGATCAAGCAGAGTTGGCCTATACAGCGGCGACGCGACGGCATGAGATGGCGCTGGGCAGCGACAGTCATCGCAGGTGGATTGATCGCTACCATGACGGTACCCGGGCAGACCGCGGGGCTGTCGGTATTCACGGACCCGCTTATTGAGGAACTGAGCACCAGCCGGACAATGATCTCGCTGAGCTACCTCATCGGCACATTATTCGGCGCAGCGTGTCAGCCCCTCATCGGTAAAGCATCAGACCAATGGGACATCCGAAGGGTGATTATTGGGATCGCGGTTGCGTTCTCGGCAATTTTGTTCGGCTTGAGCTTCATTTCCGACATGCTTGGTTTGACTATCGGCTTCGTCGGAGTGCGCATGGCCGGTCAAGGTGCACTCAGCTTGGCTGCAACAACTGCCATTTCACGCGCCATCACTCATCGCCGCGGGCTTGCCTTAGGGGTGTCGGCAGCGCTCGGTTCAGCAGGCATCTCGCTTGCTCCGATCGGGTTAGAGCGACTCATCACGGCTGTGGGCATTCAGGGGGCCTGGCGCTGGGAAGCCCTCGCAGTGCTGGCGATCGTCATCCCCGCAGCCTTCTTCATCAAAACACCGCCATCACGCAAAGGCCTTTCTAAACACTGGACTCCAGGGCGGGGGTGGACGCTTGCTGAGGCCCGGCACACCGGAATGTTCTGGGTGCTCTCGGCCGCCGTCGCGGTGTCATCAATGCTGACGACTGCCCTCGCATTTCATCAGATCGCACTGCTCGGCGAGCGAGGACTCAGCCCACTAGAAGCCGCGGCAAACTTCCTCCCGCAAACCATTACGACCCTGCTCGCAACGCTGGTCGTCGGCGCACTCATCGATCGCGCCGACCCACGCATTTTCGTGATCGCCGCTATGGCCGCCATGTCTGCCGCACTGCTCCTCGTGGGGGTGGTGACCCCAGGTTGGAGCGCGGTGTTCTATGGGCTCGTTCTCGGCGCTGCCGGTGGTTGCCTGCGGGGCATGGAAGCAGCCACCTTTGCGCGGTTCTATGGCGTAAAGCATATCGGCGCGATCCGTGGACTCTCGACGGCGTTCTCCCTCGGAGCATCAGCATTGGGACCCTACGTGCTCGCACTTGGCGTGGAACTTGATGGTGGGTTCACCACACCGGCGGCACTGTTGAGCGCGATCCCGGTGATAGTCATCATTGCCACAGTGGTTGTCCGCCCGCCGACGCACTCAGATGGGGTGCGACCGCAATAGGTCTAGTACTCCGCCAGCTTGCCGATGAACTCGTCCGCCTGCGCAAGCTGCTCGGCCAGCCGTGCACGGCGCTCGTGTGCGTCGTCGCGGAAGCGCTCGATCGCGTCTTCAGAATCCTTCGATGCACCGTCTGCCCGTGCGTCGATGACTTCCAGCAGCTCTGCCATCTGTTCCAGTGTGTAGCCCAGGGGTTTCATACGCCGGATCAGCATCAAACGAGTCAGATCCTCGGCTGCATACAGACGGTACCCGCCATCACTACGACCTGACGGCACCACAAGCCCAATCTCGTCGTAATGACGGATCGTCCGCTGAGAAAGCCCTGTCAGCTCAGCCAACTCTCCAATGTGGATCAAGCGGTCACCAAGCATGTTCACGTCCTCACATTCGCAGCAACCCTCACGTTGCGGTAGGGTTGTGTCGTGTGTCTGACTCTCGCCGGAATGTGTTCCCATCGCCTCCTAGAGTTTCAGACCTTCCGCTCAGCCTACATCGACGAGAACATGCCGAAGCTGAGCCCAGTTTACTTGGAGTCGGTAGTTCGGCGCGCAGCGCTGTCGCACGGCTTCCAGCCCATTACTTGATCACCAAAAGGCGAACAACACCGCCTTGCACATCGAATAGGAGCCATTCTTGGCGACTCGCACTCATACCGCCCCGGATTCGGGACCGACACCCGAACAGCGGCAATCCGTTCTTCGCACGCTCAAATCCCCACGTCTACTCAAAACAGAAGTCCTAGCCGGGCTCGTCGTAGCCCTCGCCCTCATCCCAGAAGCCATTGCGTTCTCGCTCATCGCCGGTGTCGACCCGCGTCTGGGCCTATTCGCGTCATTCACCATGGCAGTGTCCATCGCGTTCCTCGGTGGCAGACCAGCAATGATCTCAGCGGCTACCGCCGCAACAGCCTTGGTGATCGCGCCACTGGTAAAGAGCCACGGCGTGGATTACTTCATTGCCGCCGTTATTCTTGCCGGGGTGTTTCAAGTCATTCTCGGGCTGATTGGTGTTGCCAAACTCATGCGCTTCATCCCTCGGTCAGTCATGATTGGATTCGTCAACGCGCTCGGCATTCTCATCTTCATGTCTCAACTGCCAGAGCTCATTGGTGTGCCCTGGCTCGTGTACCCGCTGACCATCCTCGGCCTCGCAGTTATCTACCTGCTCCCACTGCTCACGAAGGTTGTTCCTGCTCCGCTTGTGTCTATTGTGCTCGTCACCTTAATCGCAGTGGTATTCGCATTGAATGTGCCTACTGTCGGCGACAAGGGAGACCTTCCCGAGTCGCTGCCCTCGCTGTTCATACCGAATGTGCCTTTCACGTTTGAGACGCTTCAGGTCATCGCACCCTTCGCACTGGGCATGGCCCTGGTCGGTTTGCTCGAGTCGCTCATGACGGCCAAGCTTGTCGATGACATCACCGACACCAGATCGAACAAGGTCCGAGAGTCTTGGGCTCAGGGGGCCGCAAACATTATCACCGGCTTCTTCGGTGGAATGGGTGGCTGCGCGATGGTTGGTCAAACAATGATTAACGTCAAGGCGTCTGGCGCTCGGACCCGAATCTCGACATTCCTTGCGGGCGTATTCGTTCTGATTCTCGCTGTCTCACTCGGCGACATCGTAGCGATGATCCCCATGGCCGCATTGGTCGCGGTAATGATCTTTGTTTCAATCGCCACCTTCGACTGGCACAGCATCAAGCTTTCCACGTTGAAGATGATGCCAAAGAGCGAAACTGCTGTGATGCTTGTCACCGTCATTCTGACGGTCTGGACGCATAACCTCGCAATCGGCGTGGTCATCGGCGTGATCGCCGCAATGATCGCGTTTGCGCGACGAGTCGCACACCTGGTCACCGTTAAACGAACCATCGAGGAATCGGATAGCGTTCAAGTCGCTCGCTACGAAGTCAGCGGCGAACTGTTCTTCGCATCCTCGAACGATCTATACACCCAGTTCAGCTACATCGAAGACCCCGATCACATTGTGATCGACATGCGAAACTCACACCTTTGGGACGCCTCCACGATCGCCGCACTGGACTCGATTACCGCGAAGTATGAACGGTATGGAAAGAACGTTGAGGTGGAGGGCCTAAATGACGCCAGCCGTTCAATGCGTGAACGCCTCGGCGGGAAGCTCGGGGCAGGTCACTAAAATCCAGCCTGAATATACGACCTAGGGTGCAATAGTGATCTCGCGCTCAGCTGCGAGGGGTTTTCATCCTGTTATGGCGAGAACACGGACGATTCAACGTCCAGTCGGTCCGGTTGCGTATGACTGTGTGAAAGTGATTATCGTGCGTGACGGGAGTGCGCTGCTGTTTAGTGAATTTGGGCAGCGGATCGTCACGGTCGGTGATGTGGTGGTGTTGAACGCGAACGTGCTCTGCGGCAGTGAACCGGAAGGTCACATCACCACGACAACGATCTACCTTGACACTGATTATGTGATCGATCAGGTGTTCTGGCAGCACGCTTGGCTGCTCCGTGATCGCCTGGATGCGCAACGGTTCACCGAAGCTGTCTACAGTGAACCGTCTCAAGTGCTCCGGCTCGGTGAAGACCGAACCGGCATGTTGATGCCGTGGTTGGACGAGTTGGTCGCGCGCAGCATCGACGGCGGGTTCGAGCATAATTTCCATCGCATGCAGGCGCTCTGGTTTGCAATCGCTGATGTGGTGACCCCGTTCATCAATGTCTCCCCGGTACGCCAGAGCCCGACACAGCGGGCTCATTCCCGTCCGACCTTGCCACGGTGCCGACGATTCGCACCGGTCAGGGACGAGGCCCACGAGACCCGCGCGACTCTGGCAAGAGACATCGCCGCGAACTGGACGCTGGGTGTCCTGTCGGCCCGGGTGCATCTGTCGCCGAAGCAGCTCTCACGGGTGTTCACCGAAACATACGGCAAGACGCCGCTGGCATATTTGACCATTCTTCGGGTTGAGGAGATGGCGCACCTGCTCCGTGAAACTGACCTCACCATCGATGCCGCCTCCCGCGTTGTTGGGTGGGCGAGTCGTAGCCGTGCCAATGAGGCATTTCAGGAGTGTGTGGGCATGACGCCGAGTGCTTACCGGCGGATGCACCTGGCCGGGAAGTGACCGGGAACGGGACATCTTCGGTTTCCTTCGGGACGTTTTCTCCGACACTGCGCCTCGGTGCATGTTCTTGGCTGGTAGGACGGTAAGGACTGTCGGGTTCAAGACTGTTCCGGGCGGTCGTCCCGCACTTTGACATCCGTCTCGTCACTCATGTGATCCCGGCGCACCTGGTAGTCGCAGGCCATGCCCAAACCCTGGCCTGCGGCCACACAGGTTTCTGGGAGAGGCGGACACGATGGCGAAGAAGTGGGAGGAAGCACAAGCAGCGCGTGAGGCAAAGCTCGACGGGCTCCAGGAGCGCTTGACCGGTGCGGTCGAGACGTTGATATCTGGGGCGGATTGGCAGCGTGCCATGAGTTTCGCGGCGCGGTTCCGGTCACGCAGTTTCAACAATACGTTGTTGATCTGGTCCCAACATCTCGATGCGTTCGAGGCCGGGCGGGTGCAAGCCGCAGAGCCGTCGTATGTGGCGGGGTTTCGGCAGTGGCAGACCCTGGGTCGTCAGGTGGATAAGGGTCAATCTGGGTTCATGATCTATGCCCCGGTCACGGCGCGGTTCGCTTCCTCAACCCTCGCCGATGCTGCGTCGTGGCGCAGGTTGGAGCGAGGCGAGAAACCCCGTCCCGGCGAAGTCGCCCGCTCGAAGATCGTCGGCGTGAAACCCGCCTATGTCTGGGATGTCTCGCAAACCTCCGGCGATCCCATCCCCGAACGCCCTACACCGGTATTGTTGGAAGGCGAAGCGCCTGAAGGGCTGTGGGACGGGCTCGCCGCGCAGATTGAGGCGCGCGGGTTCACGGTATTCCGGGTGCCGCATGAGGGCATGATCAACGGGGCGAACGGCGTCACCGACTACACCGCAAATACCGTCGCAGTGCGGGAGAATATGCCGCCCGCAGCACAAGTGAAGACCCTCGTGCATGAGCTGGCGCACGTGATGCTTCACGGGCCGAGTAATCCCGATGCGAACGGTCGTCGCGGTATTGGTGAGGTGGAAGCCGAATCGGTCGCGCTCATGGTGGGTGCCGCGCACGGAATGGACACCACCGGCTACACGATCCCGTACGTGTCGGGCTGGGCAAGCACAGTGAAGGACTCCTCCCCGGTCGAAGTTGTACAGGCCACCGGTGAACGAGTGCGTAAGACCGCGACCCAGATTCTCGATCACCTCGATACCGTGCAGATCGGTGCCGGTGATCCACCGGGCTTGGTACGCGATGCGACCCGGCGTGAACAGCCCAAACGGGAGGTCCCTGGCCTGCTACCCGAGCCGTCGCAGTCGCTTGCAGGCGGGCGTGAAACGGTGAGGGGGCTATGACATGGCTCCCGTGTTCGACTCCCTCGCTCGTGCCCAGCAGCTGAGTCTGGCAGATGCAGCGAGGATGCTGGCAGCGTCGGGGGTGCCGGTGTTTCCGTGCGTGCCCGGTGAGAAACGGCCACTCACGAGGCGCGGCTTCCATGACGCAAGCACCCAGCCGGAACAAGTGTCGGCGTGGTGGCGGCGGTGGCCCGCGGCGAACCTCGCCATTCCCACCGGTCCCGCCTCTGGGATCGAGGTCGTGGATGTCGATATCAGCTCTACTGGTTCCGAGTTCCCTGCGTTCCGGCGGGCACGCGGAGAAGGGCTCGTAGACGGTTGGGCGGCGCTTGTGCGCACGCCCTCTGGCGGGCTGCATGCCTATTTCCCGGCCGATGAGTCGCGGGAGCAGGCGTCGTGGCAGGCCCCGACAGCGCATATCGATTTTCGTGGCAGCGGCGGCTACATCCTCGCCCCACCCTCACGAGTCACCCAGTCCGATGGTCAGTTGCGTCCGTACGAGCTGCGAAGCACTGGCCTCGTCGAGCCTGGGCCGGTGGATGCGGGCCGGTTGCGGAACTTCCTCGACCCTCGCCCATCAGTGCCGCGCGGTAAGGGAACTTCACACACTCGTTCCCTGGATGTGCAGCGACTGGGCCGGTGGGTCGCCGCCCTCGGTGAAGGGGAACGGAACCGTGGCCTGTTCTGGGCCGCGTGTCGTCTCGCCGAACAGCACACCCCGGTGGCCGACACGCTCGCGGTGCTTGGCCCCGCGGCAGAGCACGCCGGGCTGGGGGCACGGGAGATCGCTACGACGATTCGGTCGGCATACCGCGCCAGCCAACCTGCTCCTCGTGAACCAGCAGGCAGCGATCCGGCACTTTTGCTTCGTTCTGCCCCGCGGCAGTCTTTGGGGCGGGTGATCGCATGACGACACCCGTGTTTCAGCGGCGTGGTGGACGCCTGGCAGTAACTACCGCTGTGGCCGGGACGATCCTGATCGCCCTCGGCGCGTTCTGGCTGTCGTTCACCGCACTGGCTGACCTCGCCAGGCGCAGCGGGATCAGTGAAGGGCAGGCGTGGGCGTGGCCTTTGATCGTAGACGGCATCATCGTGGTCGCCACGGTCTCTGTGGTGGCTTTGGCCGGGCAACGATCCGCGTGGTATCCGTGGATGCTGCTGACTGCGGGTGCCTTGGTATCGGTGACCGCGAACGCTATTCATGCGGTGATCGCTGCCGACGCCGACGTGCCCCGGCTGCTTGCCGCCTCCGTCGCCGCAGTGCCGCCGCTGGTGCTACTGGCCATCACCCATCTCACCGTCATCCTCACTCGGCCTATCCCTCCGGGCGAGATCTCGGCCACTGCTCAAACCGAAGAAGCCTTCGACGGCGCGAACTTGGAGGGCCACCATAACCACGCCTACTGGGCCTCAGATCCCGAGCTGCCGATCACCGCATCAGAGCCCACCGGCGATGCAGCGAAAATACGTCCCCATCTGGGTGCGCGTGACCGACGCGAAGTCGCTGCGGGCTTGCGTGAGGACGGCTGGTCGAACAAACGCATCGCCAAGCATTTCGGTGTGCATCCCTCGACGGTGGGCCGCTGGCTACCCCAACCACTTGCCGTCACGAATGAACAGGAGACATCACCATGAATACCGAAAACCCGCATCCCACAACTATCCAGCCGCGTATCCCTGCCCACGCACCCACAACAGTGGAGACACCGCCCAATACGGACGTGTCCGCGCTGGCGCATCGGGGCGATCCGTCATTGAAAAAGGTTTCGGCGACGGCGCGGGGGGTGGACAGGTTCGACCCGCGCAGCGTCGTCTGGGTGCGCATGTCCGACGTGCTGTCTGCTTCGACCGCACAGCTGGCAGGGCGCGGCATCAGTTTCGAGGCGGAACTGCACCGCCGAATCAGACGCCTCCCAGCGCAGACAGTCGCAGTGTCGCGGACTGCGATCTCCAACCGGTCACACCGACTCCCACCGATCACCGCATTTGGTCACTCCCGCCCGCACGTGATGCAGGGACCAGCACGGTCGAGTGTGGGGATGGCCCGGTGATGAGACATGACGAGCATCACGATCGCGCAGGCCCCGGAGTTGTGGGAGGCGGTGTGCACCTCTCTATCAGGAGGTGCCGCCACCATGACCACACACCGTGCTGCACGAACAGATTTCACCACCGGAGAAGGGCTCCGCACCCTTCTCACGCGAATCCACAACGCGGGCCAAGAGGCGTGGCGCACCGACCGTGATGTCGCCGCGCTGATGGACTACACGGCCACCAAATATGCGCCGCTGGCAAGAAAGCACGGCCTGGATGCGTGGGAGGCCGCGTCGGCGGCGTTCGATGTGATGCGCACCCCGTCGGTGCTGCGCGCCAATGACCCCTGGGGCGTGATCACCCGCGCAGTACAGATCACCTGCATCGCAGAAGCCCGCGCCAACGGGATGCTCTGCTCCACCCACCAAGCCCGCCGCCCCCACTACTCGGTATTCCACGACGCCGAACGACTCAGCGACCGGGAGAACCCTCTCACCGATTACCATCCCGCATTCCACCACCACGACCCCGATGACCGCCACACCGAACACGTCTCGGATGTCGATGGTGAATCGGTGTTGGCCGTGTCAGCAGTGGAGGACACGATTTCACTGTTCACGGCACTCGGCTGGCCCGCAAGCACCGTCAAAGCGAGCGTTGAGTACATCTGTGAACGCCTCGCCCGCGCAGGCAATCGTGCCACCGCGTTCGAGGCGCTGCGCCGCGACAAACACGCCCGCGCCCTCCTCGACCTTCCTGCACCGTCTTGGCATGGGCTGCTGCGCACGATGCTGGGGAATCCCGAGCCGGTGTATGTCGGCACATCGCTGGGTCGCGGAGTGTTGCTGCGGCTCCTGATCGGCGAACCGGTCCCGGTGCTGCTGCGCGATGACGAACTGGTGCTCACCATTACGGCATCGATCCCGGTCAGGGGTGGTGGTCGTGGGTGAACGCAACGGTCTCATCGAGCTGGAACGCACCGTCGAATCCATCACCGTCGGGGTCCGGCACCGCACCGAGTACGGCGATCTCGCCCAACTGATCGCATCGATCGAGCGGGACGGGCTCCTGCAACCGATCACCATCACCCCCGATGGGGTGCTCGTGTGCGGTGCCAGGCGACTGGAAGCGATCACACAGCTCGGCTGGCGCACCGTGAACGTGTGGGTCCGCTCAGGGATCACCGACCGGCTCGGAGCACTGTTGGCGGAGCAAGACGACAACCTACTGCACAAGCCGCTCACCCCTACCGAGCAAGCGACCTTGTATCGGGAACTCAAAGACATCATGGCCGAAGATGCCGCACAGCGGCAGGCGGCGACTCAGTTTGGGCCAGGTGGAAAACACGGCGGAGAGAGCGGTGATGCCAATTTGGCATCACCGTACACCGGGGAGGCAGGAGCATCGCGCGCACAGGCGGCGAGGATGGTCACCGGTCGTGCCTCGTACACGACGCTCGAACGCATCGCCCATCTCCAAACCCTGGCGGAGGACCCGGAGCAGACCGAGGAAGTGCGGCAACGCGCACGTGAGGAACTTGCCGCCATCGAGACCGGGTCCCCGGTCTACCCCGCATTCCAACGCATCAACGCCCAGACCTCTATAGCTGAGCTGGAGCGCATCGCGAACGACGCAGACGTTGACGAGGTCGCACGGCATCACGCGAGCGTGGCAGCCGAAAGCATTCGGCAGACCCCCGCCGACATGAAAACCGCCGAGTTGGAACGACTCGCCACCGAAGCACTGCGCCGAGTAAAAGACCAAGCGAAGATGAAGAAGCCGCGACCGCTTCGCCCCGCACCCGAGCAGGACGATCAGCCGGTGCCTCAGTTCCCGGTGCGCGCATTCCGGGTGCTGTGGTCCGAGATGGCCAACTGGTGGCTGCACTACGACGCGGCCGACATCGCGCATGCGCTCACCGATGATGAACACGACGCGTTCCAAGAAACGATCACCGGCACGACCAGCTTCGCCCGCCAAGTTGCCGAGCATCGCGCCACAGCGAATACGGCACAAGATGTTCAGGCGAAGGTGATCGCCTAACGCAACGGGGCTTCAGGTGCACGGCGATGTGCACCTGAAGGGTATGAACTCTTCTGCTACGTCGAAGCATCGCCGCATCCTCATCGCCGCTATCGCAGGAACCCTCGTCCTGTTGGTGCTTGTCGGGATCGGTGTCTACGGACTGATCCGTGGCCCCCACACCACCGCTCCCGGTACCGATGACACCAACCAGACGGACACCGCCACACCCACTCCGCGGCCACCAGCTACGCAGGCAGTACCGCACCCGATTCGCGAGACCACTCGTCCCGAACTGTTCGCCAGCGATGTCGCAACGGCACTGCTCACGTGGGATACAACCAGCGGCTACCAGTCCTCGGAATACGCGCAGATCATTGTCGATGTCGGTGACCCCTCAGGGATTGAAACTGCGGGTCTTGCCGCCGACATACGTGCATACCTTCCCTCGCCCGAACAATGGACGCAGCTGCGCACCCACCAAACATCCCAGTGGCTCACGATCGACGAACTTTTTGTGCCCGAGGCGTGGGCCGACGCCGAAGCCCAGGCTGCACCGGGGCAGCTGCTGCCCGGCACGACTGCTTTTACCGTGACCGGTATTCGGCATCGTTCGGGGTATTGGGGTGAGAACCCGGTCGAGACGGAACGTCCGGTGGCGTTCACGATGTTCATCACCTGCCAGCCCACTTTTGACCATTGCCGTCTGCTGCGGCTGTCCCGCGTCGACGCACCCCTGGACTGAAGGCGGGTGAACTGCCGTGCGTAAAATTCTTATCACTCTCGTCATCGCGGCCGTGTGTTTCGGACCCGCCGCCATGCTCCTGGGTATCGGGCTGGTCATGAATCCCGCCGCGCACGCCTCCTGCCTTCCCGGCATGTCCTTGTCGGTAGGGCCGATCCCGGACTCACTAGAGGTGAGAACGAAGAACGGGGAACGGTTCACACTGAACCGCACGCAACTCACGCATGCGGCCACGATCATCACCATCGGCGGGCAGACCGACGGCATCAACACCCGTGGGGTGACGATCGCGCTGATGGCAGCGCTCACCGAATCAACCCTCCGCCAACTCGCGAACACCGGCACCTACCCAGAATCCGGGGACTATCCAAACGATGGCAACGGCTCCGACCACGATTCTCTCGGCTTGTTTCAGATGCGCCCACAGGCCGGGTGGGGCACGGTCGCAGACCTCATGGACACCACCTATCAAGCCCGAGCGTTCTACGGCGGACCAGCAGGGTCGAACTATCCGTCACCGCGCGGATTGCTCGACATTCCCGGCTGGCAGCAGATGGACATGGGCGAAGCCGCCCAAGCAGTCGAAGTGAGCGCCTACCCCGACCGATACCAGAACTATCAACCGGTCGCCGAAGCGATCCTCACCGCCCTCACCCGCCCCACCAACGGCAGCGGCGGAAACAGCGGCAGTGTGCCGGAAACGAGCCGCATCGTGTTCCCGCTCCCCGCGGGGACGTGGACGAAAACCAGTCCCTGGGGGTGGCGATCAGACCCGTTCACCGGGGAACGCTCCTTCCACGCCGGCTCCGACTACGGGGCCGCCGACGGCACCCCGATCTATGCCGCCGCCGACGGGCACGTGCTCGTCGCCGAGTTCACCGGCGGCTACGGCGGGCTGATCGTCATCGAGCACACAGTACGTGGCCAAGCGCTCCGCACCGCATATGCGCACATGTGGGCACACGGTATCCACGTCACCCCCGGCCAGACCGTCACCGCGGGAACCCACATCGGTGATGTGGGTTCCTCTGGCCGCTCCACCGGAGCCCACCTGCACTTTGAGGTCCGCCCTGGCAGCACCGGTGGTGACACGGTTGATGCCGACACTTGGCTAGCCGAGCACGGCGCAACCGAAGCCGACGGCACCGCTACTCCTGGTCCCGGCTGCGCCGCCGGTGGAGATGCCCCCGCACCTGGCGGCTTGACCGGTGACCCCGATGCGATGGTGGACGACCCCACGAGCAGCGGGCAGATCACTGTGCGCATGTCCCACGTTATGACCCAAACCCGCGCAGCTTTCCCTGACACGGGGTGGGGCTGCTACTCGCCGCGCCCCGGCACCACATCCGAGCATCCGCTCGGTCGTGCATGTGATGTGACGTTCGGAAACAGCATCGGCCAAGCCGCCACCGGGACCGCGCTGGAAAACGGGTGGGCGGTCACCAACTGGCTCAAGACCCATGCCGAAGCCCTCGGGGTGGAGTACCTGATCTGGCAGGGCCAAATCTGGTCCCTCGCCCAAGACGCCCAAGGGTGGCGGCCCTATAACGGTGGCGGCATGCACAATCCCGCTGACGTCACCGGCGGCCACTTCGACCACCTCCACATCACCGTCAAACAAGGAGCCTGAACCCCATGGATGTGTTTCCTGATTTCGGTGGCGTCGGCGGCGCAAACGATCTCCAAGCCGTGATCGGCGCACTGCTGACGTTCGTGCTCATCATCGCCGTACTCATGCTCATCGTCTGCGGGGTCACGTGGGCGATCGCCACCGCGAACGGCCACCACGGCGCAGCTGCCAAAGCCCGCATCGGTGCCTGGACCGCGCTCGGTGCCGCAATCCTCGCCGGTGGCGCAGTTACCTGGGTGAACTGGCTCATCAGCCTCGGCTCCACCCTCTAACCACACTCAACACATTCTGACGCCCGTCCCATTTCATTTGGTGCGGGCGTTCTGGGTGACCGGGGTGCACCTGCCCTGGGAGAAGCGCTGTGCTTCCCACGAACTAAAGGAGCCACCGTCGTGAACACCCTCACCATCCTCACCGAAACCGCACCTGTCTTGTCGACGCTGCTGCCGATGCAGATCGATATCGACCCCAACAGTTCCGGCCTTCCTGGGATCAACCAGCTGCGCACTATCGTCGGTGCGGTCATGACCGTCGGCCTCATCCTCAGCGTGTTGGCGCTGATCGTGTCGGCGATCGTGTGGGGTTTCGGCGCGAACTCCTCAAACCCGCACCTGGCCGGGCGCGGGAAAGTCGGCGTCCTCGTCTCCTGCGGTGCGGCGATCATCTGCGGTGCCTCGGTGACGTTGATCAACTTCTTCTGGACCGTCGGCCAGTCCGTCTAAACCCACCCGTCTCGAATCAAATTCTGTAGGGAGTGATGTGCGGTGGGTGTATGCGATGTCCCCATCATCTCAACGGTCTGCGACGTCGCCGGTGAAGCGGCAGCCACACTGGTGTCAGCCCCGTTCGACTGGCTCGCCCAAGCCATGGGTGCCGCCGCTGGTTGGCTGTTCGAAGCCGTCTGGTCCGTGTTCGACACCACCACGCTCGTGGACGTGTCCGAGCCGGGCTATATCGGGGTCTATAACGTGCTGTTCGGGGTGGCGGTGTTCATCATGTTGATCTTCTTCTGCCTGCAACTGATCACCGGCCTCATCCGCCGCGACCCCACCGCCCTCACCCGTGCCGCGCTTGGCCTTGCCAAAGCCGTCCTCGGCTCATTTGTTGCTATCGGTATCACCGGCCTGTTGTTGGAGGTCACCGACCAATTGAGCGTCGGCATTGTGCAAGCCACTGGGAACACGATGGAAGGTATGGGCGACCGTATCGCCCTGCTCGCGGCGGGCCTGGTCGGTATCAACATCGCCGCCCCGGGCGTGGGTGCGATCATCACGATCTTCCTTGCAGGACTTGCCATCAGTGCGGCAGCGATCGTCTGGTTCAGCCTGCTGGTACGAAAGGCGCTGCTGTTGGTGGCGATCGTGTTCGCCCCCATCGCTTTGTCGGGGGCATCGTGGGATGCGACGAAGGGCTGGTTCTCCAAATGGGCGGCGTTCGTGATTGCGTTGATCGCCTCGAAGCTTGTGCTGGTGGTGATCTTCCTCGTCGCGATTACCCAAGTGTCTGCACCGATTGAAGCGGACCTGGCCTCCATCAGTGACCCCATTGCGGGCATCGTGCTGATGTTCATCGCCGCATTCGCCCCCTACATGGCGTACAAGTTCATTTCCTTCGTCGGCTTCGATATGTACCACGCGATGTCCAGTGAACAAGAAGCTAAATCAGCGATGAACCGCCCCGTGCCCACACCTTCCAAGCCCGCAGGTGAGGGACCCAAGAAGGTCCTCGATGACGCCTCCGGTAGCAAAGGTGCAGGTGCTGGCGGGAGCGCGACCCCGAAGACTTCGACCGCGGCTCCTGCGACAACCGGAGCCGGAACCTCAATAGGTGGTGCCGCCGCTGGTGGCGCATCGGCGGGTGCAGGTGGAAGTGCCGGGGCTGGCGCTGGGGCAAGTGCTGGAGGTGCGGCGGCTGCTGGTCCTGCTGCCGCAGCGGTCGTTGGCGCGCAGGTCGTCAAGGGGGCCGCAACCGCCGGTCCCAAGGCAGGGTCTGCCATCGGCGGTCAGGCCGAAGCGCACGCGGGAGCTGCGCAAGACACGCCCGCACCCTCGTCGACACCGAACACCCCAGCAGCGCCCACGCCGCCATCACGCAGCGCACCCCCGACCCCCAATGCACCGTCAAAACCTGCGACCCCACCGCCACCATCGACGCCGAAGCCGAAAGAGTGAGTGATCATGGCCCGTAAACATGACCGAGATTCGACACGGAACGAGTACGAGTTATCGCCGGTGAAGTTCTCCCGCCTCACCCGCCGCGGCATCCTGCTCGGGCTCTCCTTGTCGCAACTCATCACCCTCGCGGTCGCGGTGCTATCTGTGGTGGGGGCGCTCTATGCAGGGGGCGGTATTCTCCTCACCTACTCCGCCCCCATCTGGCTGGCATGTGCGGTGTTGACGTGGGTGCCCGCAGGCGGCCGGAAACTCATCGAATGGGTGCCAGTCACCTTCCGGTGGGCCTGGCGCGTGACCGGCGGGCACCTCATCTATCGCCGCCGCGTGGTCAAACCCCGCCCGGCCGGGACCCTTGCCCTCCCTGGGGATGCGGCAGCGCTTCGGGAGTATATGGACCCTGAAACTGAGGCCGCGATGATCCACGACCCGCACCAGCACACCCTGACGGCGGTGATCGGCTTGTCACATCCAGCGTTCGTGCTCCTTGACCCAGGCGAGCAGGAACGCCGCGTCACCGCCTGGGGCAGAGTCCTTGCCACAACGTGTCGATCCGGCAGGATCGCCCGCCTCCAAGTGTTGGAACGCACGCTGCCCGACTCCGGCACCGGCCTCGCCGAATGGTGGGACGCTCACGGGGACGCCGACGGGTCTTGGGCCGCGACCACCTATCAAGAACTCATTGAACGAGCTGGCCCTGCTGGGGAACGTCACGCCACCACGTTGTCTCTCGCGCTGGATATGAAAACCGCGGCCCGCCAGATCAGAACCGCTGGCGGCGGGCTTCGTGGTGCCGCGGCGGTGCTCAGGCAGGAGATGACCACGCTCGTCGCCGCGCTGCGTACTGCTGACCTCACCGCCAGTGCCTGGCTCACCCCGGGTGAAGTCGCCGTCATCCTCCGGTCTGCATATGATCCGGCAATCGCCGCCACGCTGGAACGGCACGGCGATCTCGGTCGGGACCTGGCTACCGCTGGACCGGTCGCCGTCACTGAAGCCTGGGATCAGCTGCGCTCAGACTCCGCCCATCACGCGGTGTTGTGGATCAGCGAATGGCCGCGCTCTTTGGTGTATCCGGGATTCTTGGCACCGGTGTTGCTGTCGACGGGGATTCACCGGTCGTTCTCGCTGATCTGCACCCCGATCCGCTCGGACCAGGCCGCTCGCGATATTCGCAAGAAGAAGACCGAACACATCAGCGATGCCGCCCAACGACAAAAGATCGGGCAGATCGAAGACGCCGGGCAAACCGCCGAATACCACGACGTGCTCCAACAGGAAGCGGACCTGACCGCGGGGCACGGCATCCTGCGCTACACCGGCCTCATCAACATTTCCGCCCCCAGCACCGACGAACTCGAAGCCGCGGTCTCTGCCGTGGAACAGGCCGCGATCCAAGCGTCGTGTGAGACGCGACGACTCGTCGGTCAGCAGGCCGCCGCGTTCACCGTCGCCGCCCTACCGCTGGCTCGAACGGTCTGACCTGAGCAGTACGTGCTGTGCCCTCTTCCGCCTTCTGGGTTGAGGGGCACACCTGTTTGACGACCCATCACTTTGTCACGCAGAAAGGCACCCGCCATGCCCACCTTCAACGATCCCATCCACGACGCCGAAGAAGCCTCCCAGGCCTTGCGCGGTCTCGCGCACGCCACCCGTTCCTTCGATGACCCTGCCGACACGTACGCGGTGATCGGTGACCTCCTCGGTGGTGCACGTTCGCTCCGGCAGGTTCTGGACCAGCTGGCCCGCACGCATCTCACCCATCAGAACCGTGCCTTTGACGATGCCGGTAACCCACAGGTAGGCGCGCAGACAGCATTGGATGCCGCTGACGCGTTGCATCAGGCCGCCACGTTGCTCGATGCCGTTGATACGCATCTCGACGCCGCTTCCCAAGCCTCCGGAAAAATTGCGTGGCACCCCGCTAGTGCTCCCGAACCGGCGCACCGATTTGTGTCCGTGGTGTTTCTCCAAGGTGAGGAAGCAGACCGCGTGCTCGATCTGATCGGGGCCGACGGCGCGGATGCTGCGATCGATCACCTCGCCGGTTGGGACTACGGCGAGGAGACCACGCAAGCGGCACTCGTCAACGGGTACGTCTACGACACGCCACCGACCGGGGCACTCGATAGCACCGCCGAGCAGGGTGAGTACGTGCTGACCTACAACAAAGATTTGGGGCACGTCAGCCTCCTCCGTTCCTTCAGCCCCGAACCAGAACCTGCGGTATCGGAGATCGAAGCGGTCGGTCGTGATGCTCGTATCACCGACCGTGCGGATGCATTCGCGAACCCGTTTCGTTCCACCGCGGTGGCGGCAGTGATTCAGAATCGGGGGCTGGGGCTGTGAACCGGAACGAGGAACGCCTCCATACCTCCGTGCTTGTTGGTCCCGAGGGCGAACGACGCAAACACCGCCGAGCCCGTAAACAGGCGGCCACCGCGATCCACACCGCAGCACACCAAACAGGCCGCACAGAAGCGAAAACCAGAGTTGCTGCCGAGCGTGAAGAGCGCCGCAACACCCACTACCTGCCCAGTGCAGGTGAACCAGGCTCTGCGGCGCTGCGAACCCCGGGCCGGTTCCGTCTGCCCCGTCATCAAGATACTTCCGCCGCATTGGCTGGGGCCTACCCTTTTCTGGCTGAGAGTGGGCTCGGATCGCAGGGTGTGTTCGTGGGCCAGGATCTCTACTCCGGTGGCTCATTCGTGTATGACCCGTGGGTGCTCTACAAGCAGGGCCTCATCACCGCCCCCAACGTGGTGCTGGCAGGCATCGTCGGCTCTGGCAAGTCATCGCTCGCGAAAAGCTTGTATACCCGCTCGATACCGTTCGGGCGGCGCGTCTATGTGCCCGGTGACCCGAAAGGTGAACACACTGCGGTCGCCGAAATGGTCGGCGGGAAAGCCATTGTCCTGGGCCATGGGCTGCGCAATCGGTTGAACCCGCTTGATGAAGGGCACCGCCCCTCCGGTCTCACGGACTTTGAGTGGACGACCCAGGTGGCGTCTCGTCGGAGGAATCTCATTGGTGCGCTGGCGGCGACCGTGCTGGAACGTTCGCTCTCTCCGTTGGAACACACCGCCATCGATGTTGCGCTCACGGCTGTCGTCACCTCCAATGATGTGCCGATCCTGCCGATGGTCGTGGACCGCATCCTGACCCCTGATCCGGCGGATGACGAGGATGGCCGGTTGGCCGAAGATGGGCGACTGGTCGGCCACGCCTTGCGACGGCTGGTCGCCGGTGATCTCCAAGGTCTCTTCGATGGCCCGTCCACGGTGACGTTCGACCCGTCACTGCCGATGATCAGTCTCGATCTGTCGCGGGTCGCGGAGAACAGCACCCTGGTGTCGGTGCTGATGACCTGCTCCAGTGCCTGGATGGAATCAGCGCTCATGGACCCCAATGGCGGCCAGCGGTGGGTGATCTACGATGAAGCCTGGCGGCTCATGTCCCATCCAGCGTTATTGAAGCGGATGGATGCGCAATGGCGGATGGCCCGGCATTACGGGATCGCGAACATGCTGATCTTCCATAAACTCACCGACCTCGACAATGTCGGCGATTCAGGTTCCGCGATGCGCGCCCTTGCTAGTTCATTGCTCGCGAACGCGGAAACAAGGATTATTTACCGGCAAGAATCCGACCAGCTCGGCGTCACCGCCCGCACCCTGGGACTCACGGGTACCGAACAAAAGCTCCTCCCCGGCCTTGGCACCGGGCAAGGGCTCTGGCGCATCAAAGACCGTTCCTTCGTCATCCAACACCAATTGCATCCCGACGAGCTGGCCGCGTTCGACACCACCACCCGTATGACCGGTGGTGCCAAATGAACGCACCGAAACGCCACCACGCCAAGCGAGCCTCCGTTCAAGGGTCGGCGGCTGAGTCTGGGGCTCCGGTTCTGCTTCCGCACGTCATCGTCACCGTCAACACCGATGGGACCCTGACCGTCATGATCGACGGGGAACCCTTCGTCCCGGAGCCGTTTGCTCCGCCGTGGCGACGCACCAGCTTTGGCACGCTCATTGACCGGATCAGCGATCAACGCCGCACGCCAGTACGCGTCGAGGTTCGCGAGACCGACGGTAGTGTGTTCACCGACATCATCACCCCCGCAAAGAAACACCCCACCGAACCAGACCCGGTGCCGCAAGCCCCGAAACTGGTGGCTCGTCCCGAGTTGTTCGAAGTCACCGCTGATGGATTCGTGCCCGGTGAGGATGTCGCCGTTGCGATCATCATCACTCACACCGACGCCGCCCACACCGGCATCGCTCGGGCGCTGCTGGAAGCCACCCAACTCGATGCGTCACCCACCGGTGAAGTCGTGTTATTGGGACGAGTCTCGGGCACGTACGAGATCGTGAGCCGACGATGAACCGGCCAGGATCAACGACGATTGGCGATGGGATCGCGAATCTCGGCATCGGCCTCCTCATCAGTGCTGCCGCTCTCGCAGCTGTGCTCCGGACAGCGGGCTCGGTCGCCGCGTTCCTCACCCGTGCTTCGCAACCGGAAGCCGGAATCACCGCCGGACTCATGGTGCTCCTGAATCCCACAGACCCGGCTACAGCGCTCGACGCCGCCGGGTTGCATCCCGTGGCATATTGGGTCACCACGGGCTTAATGCTGACCATCATCGCAGTGAGCGCGTGGTGGATATGGGCGAAGCTCCGCGACCACGCACGCCACGCCCACACCGACCCACGCAGGTTGGAAGGTACCGCCACCAGCGGTGAAGTTGCCCGGGTCGCATCTGATAAAGCACTGATCAAACGCGCTTCAACGCTTCGTCCCTCACTTGATGCCCCGAATCCATCCGATGTCGGTTACCTGCTCGGGCAGTCACGAGGCAAACGGGTTTGGGCGAGTGTGGAAGACTCGATCCTGCTAGTCGGGCCACCCCGCTCCGGCAAGGGCCTGCATGTCGTGATCAACGCGATCTTGGACGCTCCGGGCGCGGTCGTGACGACCTCGACCAGGCCGGATAACCTCACCGCCACGCTCAAAGCACGAAAACGTATCGGCCCGGTCGCGGTGTTCGATCCGCAGCGGCTTGCCGAAGGCCTCCCCGCTGGGCTGCGCTGGTCACCGGTGCGCGGGTGTGAGGACCCGTTGACGGCGATGATCCGCGCCACCGGACTCGCCTCCGGCACCGGACTCTCGTCTGGCGGCGTCGAGGGGGGCGGGTTCTGGGAAGGCAAAACCCGCACGGCCCTCCAAGCCCTCCTGCACGCCGCAGCGCTCGATAACCGTCCACCGGCCGAGTTGTTCCGGTGGACGCTCGATCCCACCGCCGCAGCCGAAGCCGTCGCAATCCTCACCGGCTCCACCCGTGCCGCCGCCGGATGGGCCGAATCACTAGAAGCGATGATCGACGCCGACCCGCGCACCCGCGACTCAATCTGGCAAGGCGTGTCCCTCGCCCTTGCCGCTCTGGCTGATCCGCGCGTGCTCGATGCGGTGTCACCTGGTCCGGGAGAAGACTTTGACCCTGAAACCTTCCTCACCGATTCGGGCACGCTCTACTTGCTCGCGACCGGTGCCGGAGCAGGCGCATCGTCTGCGCTGGTTGCAGCGCTCGTAGAAGACCTCGTTGAAACTGCCCGCCGCCTGGCGGCTCGTTCTGCCGGTGCTCGCCTCGACCCACCGGTGCTGCTCGCGTTGGATGAGATCGGCAACCTGGCACCGCTGCCGTCTCTGCCGACGTTGATGGCCGAAGGTGGCGGCACCGGTATCACGACCATGCCGGTGCTGCAATCGTTGGCGCAGGCGCGCGATAAGTGGGGCGAGAACGCGGCGAACGCGATCTGGGATGCTGCCATCGTGAAGATCATTCTCGGCGGAGCCTCCAACAGCCGAGATCTCCAAGACTTGTCCACGCTGATCGGCGAACGTGACGAATACACCGACTCCACCACCATCGGCGATCACGGCACCCGCTCCAACCAGCGCTCCATCCGCCGCGTCCCGATCCTGCCACCCGACCGGCTCCGCACCCTGCCGTTCGGCACCGGCCTCACGATGCTCCGCAGCGCGCCACCGATAGTCACCAACCTCCGGTCCTGGGTAACGCGTCAGGACGCGAAAACGCTGCGTGCTGATCGAACCGAGATCGAAGCCCTCCTGCACCAACGCCTGTAATCCGATCAACTACGGGGAGCCAACGCGCACCTGTCTGGCACAAGGCGGTCCTCAAGCCGTGAGCCGCCGCTGAACTGTCAGGAGGACAGTCCGATGGCCATGCAGACGCAGCAATCATTCTCCGGCTTTATCGCTTCGGAACCACAGCTGACCTATACCGAGAAAGGTGATGCCCGACTATTCGTCAAGGTGGGCAAGGAGCATTACCGGCAAGAACAAGGTGGATCGTTCACCGAGCTGGAGCCGACGTTTCACAATCTTGTGGCGTTCAAGGCTGCTGCTGAACAGGGGCACGCTCGCCTCGCGAAGGGCGACCGGTTCATCGCAGAAGGTTTCGTTCGCGAATACACCTACGAACGTGACGGGCAGACCGTCGAGGGTGAAGAATTCACGGCTCTAAGAATCGGTCACGACATGGCCCGCACCCGATACGAGGTCGATCGCACACCGCGAGGCAAGGCAGCCGGACTAGAAGTGGCTTCCCGTGACGCATCCGCATTCGACCCTCCCACTCACTCACCCCTCGGAGCGTCCTCAGCCGGTCTCGGCATCTGAGGCGATCACCATGAGCGACTACGAAATTGGACCCGACGAAATCGACGTTGACGATCTCGGTAAAGACACCTTTGATGCCCACTCGGAGCCACCACATCCGGTCAACTGGAACCTCTTGAGCGCTGATGACCTGGAAGCAGAATGGCTCGAACTCAACCGATGGGTGGACTGGCTCCGGGTGACGTATGGTCTTCCAGCATCCGTGATTCCGCCATTCTGGCACCATCATCCTGAACTTGTGTGGGAACTCTCAGCGCTGCATCTCCATTGGCTTTGTGCCTACGACCCTGAACAAAACGGCTCCGCACCCCTTGGCTGGCATAGAGACTTTGTCGACGCAAGGCAGCGACTTCGGGACTGGGTGAGTGCATCGGGTACGCGGTTGGATCGTGACCGCCCTACCCGGCAAACCACTTGGCCAGGTGAGGAACCGGCCCCGCAAGTTGAAGATGTCGTCATCACGGACCGCGTTGACGAGTTCGTGGAGTTTGTACTTGCGGAAGTGAACAAACGACGCGCTCAAGAAGAGGCGTTCTACAGCACACTCGACCCCGAAGCGGGTGAAGTTTCATGAACGCTCATGATCCACAGCTTCCGGCAAGGATGCGCAATTACCAGGTACAAGCGGAGTTCCGGGAGGCCCCTGACCTTCATCGCCTTGCGCAAGTATTCATCGGCATGGCGCTTGCCCGCACCAAGCAGACACCCGCCAGTTCCGACCCCTCCCGCAGCGAGTCTGGAAGCCGTCAGCCCGGTGAGATAGAATCAGAGACGTAAGAAGCTAGCGGCCAGGTCTTTCGGCTTGACCGTGGTGCGCAGTCCTGTTTGGCCCATCGTGGCTTACCCGGCTGGCTCCGTTGAGAGTCATCCGGGTCATGTTTCCGTTTACGAGTCGCACCGCACGAGCGGTACTGACCGCTCGTGTTGGCCCCACCTATGGGGAGAGGAAACACGACCCGTGAGCACCACTCAGCAACCTGCTATCACCGACCTCAACCGCATCGGCGAGACCACAGCCATCGCGGTCTCATACTTGCGCGTCTCCACGAAGGAGCAAGCCGAACGTGGAGGTCGAGACGAAGGCTTCTCCATACCCGCGCAGCGCGAAGCGAACCTACGCAAGGCCCGTGACCTTGGCGCGATCGTGGTCGAAGAGTTCGTCGACGCCGGTGAATCCGCTCGGAAGGCAGACCGACCCGAACTCATGCGGATGATCGAGTACGTCAAAACCAACCACGTGGCCTACTGCATCGTGCATAAGGTTGACCGTCTCGCTCGTAACCGTGCCGATGACGTTGCGATCCATGTTGCCCTCAAAGACGCCGGGGTGATGCTGGTGTCGGCAACCGAGAACATTGACGAGACACCATCGGGGATGCTGCTCCACGGCATCATGTCCACCATCGCCGAGTTCTACTCCCGCAACCTCGCCAACGAAGTTTCTAAAGGCATGAGCCAAAAAGCGATGACGGGTGGCACCAACGGGAAAGCGCCCATTGGATATCTCAACGTGACCACGCGCGATGAACTTGGCCGCGAGCTGCGCATCGTTGAACCTGACCCCACGCGTGCTGACATAGTGAAGTGGGCGTTCGAGGCATACGCGACAGGCAACTACTCAACTGCAATGCTCCGCGAAGCGCTCATCGACCGGGGCCTCACTACACCGCCCACACCGAAACGACCAGCACGGCCACCCGCGCTATCAACGGTGCAGAAAATGCTCTCCAACCCGTACTACAAGGGCAGCGTGTCGTTTCGGGGTGCCACCTACGACGGCATCCACGAACCACTCGTCGGCCCCGAAGTCTGGTACCGAGTCCGAGCAGTGCTCGGCGCGAAGCAAGTATCCGGTGAGAAAACCCAAACCCACGATCACTACCTCAAAGGCACCGTGTTCTGCGGTGAGTGCGGCTCCCGACTCATGGTGACCAACGCCAAGAGCCGCCGTGGCGTCATCTACCCGTACTTCATCTGTGCCGGTCGTCACGCCAAACGCACCAACTGTGAACGCAAAGCAATGTATGTGCCTGATGTTGAAGCCGCAATCGAGGACTACTACCGGCGCATCCAAATCCCTGAGCCCACCATTGCTGCACTCCGTAGCCTCATCACGGCGCAGTTCTCTCAGCTCCACGCCACCGTGAAGCAAGAACGCAACGCACACGTGCTCGAACGCGACGATCTCCAGGCAGAGCGTTCCAAACCTCTGCAAGCCCACTACGCGGGGGCAGTGCCGATTGATCTGCTCAAGTCAGAGCAGGATCGAATCGGGAGACGACTGGCGTTTCTCGAAGCCCAAATCGAAGCCGGTGATGTCGAGTATGAACTGGCAAGTGCCCACCTTGATGACTGCCTCGCACTGGCCAAGGACTGCTACAAGCTATACATGAGCATCGATGACTCGCTGCGGCGCATCGCCAACCAAGCCTTCTTCGACAAGCTCTACCTCAGCGAGGAAGGCACTGTCATCGGTGAGCCGGGGGAACCGTTCAACGCATTCTTCGACCCTGGCGTGCAGACGATAGCGACCCGCCACGATGGGCGGGCCGCTGAGTCGAGGTCTCAAACCGGTAATGTCGCCGGTTTAAACAACGACCTTCTGGTGGGCCCGGCCGGGATCGAACCGACGACATCCACGGTGTAAACGTGGCGCTCTACCAGCTGAGCTACAGGCCCTCCGTTCGCGAAAGCGAACTCGATCAGTCTAGTGTGGAATCGCGCTGCAAACGAATCCGGGAGCGCGCGTGTTGCTTCGATCGAATGGAGACTGCGTGTCCGCGTTCCCGCCGCAGGGCTTACCACCATTGCCATCCCAGCCAGCTCCAGGTGTCGAGCACGGTGCGACACGCCGGATGAGCCCGGCTGGGCGCGGAGGAGGGGCCGGGCGTGGCGCAGCGCGCGTCGGGGGCAGCGATTCGGCGGTGATCGAGTCGCGTGCGACGCAGCTCGCTGTCGTCTCGTTTGTCGTGACGGGCGCACTCACCGCGATACTGATGACCGGAACCCGGTTGCCGCTCTCCGGCAGCGGTTCGCTCGGAGGGCTCGCAGCTTGGTGCGCTGCTGCCGGGGCTGGGCTCGCCTTCGCTATTTCCTTTCTCGTCGAAGCGAGCAGGGGCAGCGATGCGTGGCGGAGCGAGCTGCCGAGGGCGAAGCGCGTGTTCGACGTCGCAGCTCTCACCCTCGGCACAGGAATGCTCGCGTACCTCGCAATCACGGCGATCGCCGCGCTATTCGGCCTCGGATTCCGCGGGTTGACGGTCGATCCGCTCGGTGGCGGGGTGTTGGCCGGCGCTGCTGCTGCGGCGATGACCTACGCCGCAGCGCTCGCAGGCTCCCGCACCACCTCCGAGTCGATTGCGCTGCTTGCGACTGCGCAGTTGTTTATCGGGACGATGGCGAGCATGGTGAGCTCGCCAGATGCCTCCTGGTGGCAGCTGCATTTCTCGCAACTCGGCAATGAGGGTGGCACGACCGGTTACCGGTTCAATGTCTCGCTCATCGTGACGGGGTTTCTGCTGACCGTACTCGCGAACTACATCGGGCATGACGTGCGCACGGGGTTGCGGGCGCGCGGGCGGGACGACGTCCGTCTCGTGCGCACCCTGTGTTGGCTCTTTGCGGGGATCGGCATGTGCATGGCTATCGCGGGCTCGGTGCCGGATGCGGAAAACATCTTCTTGCACGTTGGGTCGGCGTCGGGCATGCTCGTCTTGTTTGGGGTGTTCGTTTCCGTCGCGCTGCGGCGGATCCCCGGCGTGCCACGTGATCTTGTCGTGTTCTCACTCATCGTCGTGATTGGCATTGTTATCGCCGTGCTGCTGTGGATCCCCTTCGGGTACTACAACCTCACGGGCACGGAGTTCATGGCTGCGAGCCTGCTGTTTGCGTGGCTGATGGTGTTCGTGCGCACTATTAGCGCGTATGCGGAGCAGGGAATAGACCCGGAGCACGGCGGGTTGGGGTAGGTGGCGCGAGGACCGCGCGTACAGAGCATGACAGTGGAGAGCATCGATGAACGAGTTTGAAGCAGGAGACGCGCTGAAGCGTGCATTTCGCGATCACCCGGCGGGCGTCGGTCTCATCACGGCGCAAACGCCGGAGGGTCCCGTGGGCCTCACGGTGTCGAGCGTCGCGTCTGTCGCGGTGGATCCACCGGCGCTGTCCTTCTCCGTCACCCGCGCCACGGGCAGTGCGGGCGGCGTGCTCCGAGCCGACTCCTTCATTGTTCACCTGCTCGATGCGCGGCACGCAGACATCGCGCAGACGTTCGCGGTCTCCGGTACCGAGCGATTCACGCAGGAGCAGGGGTGGGAGATGCTGCCATCGGGGGAGCCGCTGCTGCGCGACGTCCGCGTCGCCCTTCGCTGCCGCTCGCTGCACCAGCTTGAGGTCGGCTCATCAGTCATCGTTGTCGCAGGCGTGCTGGACGCCCACTTCGGCGAAGCGCATGAGCCCATGAGCTACATCGACAGGGAGTTTCGCCACCTCGGCGACAAGATCTAGTCGGGCGCGTGGCGGCGACGCCGGGGAGATAGTTAGGGGCCGAGCGGCAATGCCGCCCGGCCCCTAACTGTTGCTCGGTGCTGCGTTACCAGCCCCGCTCAATCCATGCCTTGTACTGAGGCGCCTCTGCGCCGATCGTCGTCGCAGAACCGTGGCCGGGAAGAACCGTCGTGACCGCTGGCAGCGTGAGCAGCCGTGAGTTGATGGACTCAATGATCTGCGGAAAGTCCGAGTAGTCCCAGCGGGTAGCTCCCGGGCCGCCTTCGAAGAGGGTGTCACCGGAAAAGAGCGTCGCGATGCCGCCCGCGTACACGGAGACAGAGCCAGGCGTGTGGCCCGGGGTGTGGATCGTGACCAGCTCCATGCCCCCGACCGAGAACACGGCCCCATCGGCGAGCTCGAAGTCAGGCAGCCGCTCAGTCCCATGGGTCTCCTCCCACAGGAAGAGGTCGGCGGGGTGCAGGTACAGGTGAGTGTCGAGTCTGTCAGCTAGCGCGATCGCCGCATTGACGTGATCCTCATGCCCGTGTGTGAGCAGAATACCGAGCGGGTCGCGTTCGCCGACTGCGCGAGCGACCGTTTCGGCGTCGTGTGCGGCATCAATGATGAGCGCACTGCTCGCGTCGCCAACGACGAAGACATTGTTCTCGATCGGCACACCCTCGGGCGGGTACTCGGGCCTACCGGCTCCGAGTACCCCAGAGGTGACGACTCGTTGAATGTGGAAATCGCCACTCATTCCAGCGGTTACTCCGCGCGCGTGACGACGGTCGTGCACGGCAGCGAGTTGAGCACGCCGTGGCTGACCGAACCGAGCAGGAGGCGGGAGATTCCGCCGCGCCCGCGGCTTCCGACAACAACCATTTCGGCGGTTTCGGCGACCTGCAGGAGTGCGGTGACGGGGGGAGCCTGCACGATCTCGCGGCGCACCTCGAGATCGGGGTAGCGCTCAGCGAGGCCGGCAGTGCCAATCGCGATGGACTCCTCGGCCGCGGATTGCTGAGCGGTAACGAGCTCCTCGCTCCACAGGTATTCCAGGCCAGGGGTGAGCGGTGGCATCCAGGCGTACACTGCGATGAGTGGCACGCCACGGAAGGAAGCTTCCTCTGCGGCAAACCCGATCGCACGCTTCGAGGCGTCAGAACCGTCGACGCCGACGACGACGCCGGAGCCGGTGGATCCCTGCTCCGCCGGGATGACCGCGACGGGGCAGTGCGCCACAGCGGCGACCTTCACTGCTCGGGTACCGAACACGGAGCCAGCGAACTTTCCGCCCGAGTGCGCGCCGAGGACGAGCAGGTCGGCGTGCTTCGACGCCGCCTCGACCTCAGCGATCGGGTGACCGACGACCGCGGTGCCCGTGATCTCGCCGGTGAAGCCCAGCTCAGTTCTTGCGCGCTCGATCTCGTGCGCGAGCATCTGCTCTGAGGCTGCCTGCGCTTCAGAGAGGAACGCAACACTCTCAGACAGGAAGGAATCGTCAGCGACGTGGATGAGTTCGACAGCCGCTCCGCGATCAGCCGCGCGATTGAGGCCCCATTTGAGAGCCGCTCGGCTGCGCTCGGATCCGTCAACTCCGATGAGGTATTTCTCAGACATGGCGAGTTCCTTCCTGTTCTGGTGGGTGTACTGCTTCAGGCTACTTGGAGAGCTCGGGAAGTTGCAGAGGATGGCCCCCTGCGAGCTGCTCGATGATGCGAACCACCTGGCAGCTGTAACCGTACTCGTTGTCGTACCAGACGTACAGCACTGCGCTCGAACCCGTGACGATTGTCGCGAGGCCGTCAACGATGCCAGCGCGGTTCGAGCCGACGAAGTCTGTCGACACGATCTCGGGCGACTCGACGAAGTCGATCTGGGTGCGCAGGTGTCCCGTGAGTGAGACCTGCTCGAGGAGCGCGTTGAGTTCCTCGGCTGAGGTCTCCTTCTCGAGCTGGAGGTTGAGCACGGCCATCGACACGTTCGGTGTTGGAACGCGAATCGCGTTGCCGGTGAGCTTGCCCTCGAACTCGGGGAGCGCCTTGGCGACGGCCTTTGCTGCGCCGGTCTCGGTGAGCACCATGTTCAGAGCAGCGGAACGACCGCGGCGGTCGCCCGAGTGGAAGTTATCGATGAGGTTCTGATCGTTGGTGTACGAGTGCACGGTTTCGACGTGGCCGTGCTTCACCCCGAATGTGTCGTTCATGACCTTGAGCACGGGTGTGATCGCGTTGGTCGTGCACGAGGCTGCGGAGAGAATCGTGTCAGCGTCGGTGATCTTGTCGTTGTTCACGCCGTAGACGACGTTGAGCAGATCGCCCTTGCCCGGTGCGGTGAGCACCACGCGTGAGATGCCGGTGTTCTCGAGGTGCTGGCTAAGGCCCTCGGCATCGCGCCAGCGGCCCGTGTTGTCGACGAGGATCGCGTCCTCGATGCCGTAGCTCGTGTAGTCAACGTCAGCGGGATCGTTTGAGTAGATGACCTGGATGCGTACGCCGTTGGCGAGAATGACGTTCTCGTCCTCGAGTACCTTGATGATGCCGTTGAAGGGACCGTGCACCGAGTCGCGGCGCAGCAGGTTCGCCCGCTTGATGAGGTCCTTCTCGCCGTTCTTGCGGACGACGATCGCGCGAAGGTTCAGGCCGTTCTGGCTGCCAGCGTGCTCGATCATGATGCGGGCGAGCAGGCGGCCGATGCGCCCAAAGCCGTAGAGCACGACGTCACGGCCGGACGCTGGCTGCGCGCTCAGCGCCGGAGCGAGTTCGTCGCGGAGGTAGCTCTCGAGGTCGGTGGCGCCCGAATTGCGGAAGTCGTTGGCGAGCAGGGCTAGGTCGAGGGAGACCGGTCCTGGCTGGATCGCGGTGAGTGCCTCGACGATGGCGGAGGTCTCGGCGAGCGACAGCTCGGTGTCGTCGATCTTGCGTGCGTAGCCGTGCGCGCGGATGATGTCGATCGCGGAGCGTCCGATGAGGCTGCGGCCGTGTACGGACATCACGATGTCGTGATCGCGGTACAACTGACCGATGAGCGGAATCATCTGTTCCGCCAGTGCCTGCTTTGTGTTCCAGGCCTCGAGGTGGTCAGTGGTTGGCTGATTCATGTGGACCGACGGTTCCTTCCGCTTTGCTCAGGGCGCCGATGTGATCCGCCCCCGACTCGCTAAATGATTCGCTTTCAGTATCCCATGTGCGTGACGCAATGTGACGGTCCGATTGGGGGATTTGGCTCGTTGGGCGCAGGATTGTCTAGTAACGGGCGGCACATAGTGATTCGTGCCAATGCGCAAGATTCCTGCCACCAGCCTGACCAAACAGTTGCAAACATGACGAAAAGGAACCCCATGTCTTTGAAGAAGCGCGGCGTTATCGCCGCATCCATCGCGGCACTCGCCATCGCGGCAACTGCACTCACCGGCTGCGCATCGGAAGCGCCGGCGAACAGCGAGGGCGAGACGAGCGAAGGCCCCGTGCGCATCGGTGTCGTTCCCGGCGGGCAGCCCTACTGGGAGGTCTTCGTCGACGAGGCTGCGAAGGAAGGCATCGAGGTCGAGATCGTCGACTTCAACGACTACCCCCAGCCGAACCCGGCACTCTCGGCCGGCGACCTCGACCTGAACCAGTTCCAGCACATCATCTACCTCGCGAACCACAATGTAGAGGCGAACGACGACCTCGTAGCCCTCGGCTCGACCGTGGTTTACCCGCTCAACGTCTTCTCCGATAAGTACGACGACATCAAGGACATCCCTGAGGGTGGCACCGTCGCGATCCCGAACGACGAGTCGAACCGCGCTCGCGCGCTCCTCGTGCTGCAGTCGCTTGGCCTCCTCGAGCTCAAGGACGGCGGAAGCCCGACTTCGGGCGTCGAAGACGTCATCGCCGACAAGTCACGTGTGAAGGTCACCGAGCTTGGTGCCGAACTCATCCCGGCCTCGCTTCCCGACGTCGATGCTGGTGTCATCAACAACGACTACGTTGAGCCCGCAGGCCTTGACTTCGCAGACTCCCTCGGTTCGGACAGCGCAGAGGATCCTGCAGTAGCGCCGTACACGAACATCTTCGCGGCGCGCGCGGAAGACAAGGACAACGAGACCTACCTGAAGCTCGTTGAGATCTACCAGACCAACGAGAAGGTCCAGGCCGCGCTCAAGGACTACGTCGGTGACGGCGCTGTGCTCGTGAAGCTGCCGCAGTCGGAGCTCGCAGAGATCCTCACCCAGGCAGAGGACGACTACCGCGCGGGCAAGTAGCCCCCACCCGTAGGTGTCTCTGGCGTCGGTTCTTCCGCGCCAGAGATCACCTTCGTTCGTTCGGCGGCCGAGGCCGCACACCACCGCTCTCCCCACTAGCAAGTAAGCTCGTAACTCATGACCCGCGTTGAACTCCACTCGGTCGGCAAGCGCTACCCAGCGCGCGGCCGATCCGGCACCGAAACGATCGCCATTGACGATGTCAGCCTCGAGGTCGCATCGGGTGAAATCCACGCCGTCATCGGCTACTCGGGTGCGGGCAAGAGCACCTTGCTCAGGCTCGTCAACGGCCTCGAACGCGCCACCAGTGGGCGCGTGATCATCGACGGCGAAGACATCACCGGGTACTCGGAATCCCAGCTGCGTGCCGTGCGTTCACGCATCGGCATGATATTCCAGCAGTTCAACCTCTTCCACTCGAAAACCGTTGCCAAAAACGTTGAGTATCCGCTCGTCGTCGCCGGTGTCCCGCGCGCCGAGCGGCAGAACCGGGTGCGAGAACTGCTCGACTTCGTTGGGCTCTCAGACCACGCCGGATTCCACATCGAACAACTCTCCGGTGGGCAGAAGCAGCGCGTCGGGATTGCGCGGGCGCTCGCTACAAACCCCGGGCTCCTCCTCGCAGACGAGGCAACCAGCGCGCTCGATCCAGACACCTCCCGCGAGGTGCTGCAGCTCCTCAGCCGCGTGAACCGCGAGCTCGGCATCACGATCCTGCTCATCACCCACGAGATGGATGTCGTGCGAGAGATCGCGCAGCGCGTAACCGTCATGGACCGCGGAACCGCCGTGGAACAGGGCGAGGTCTTCGAGGTGTTCTCGAACCCGCAGGCCGACACGACGCGCCGCTTCGTCTCGACCGCACTGCCAACCGAGCCAAACGCCGAGCACCTCCGCGAACTCCGCGAGAAGCACCGGGGCAAGCTCGTCTCGCTCACCTTCCGTGACGGCGGCGCGGACCAGCCCGTTGTGTTCCAGACCCTCGCTGATCGCGGTGTCGGCGTGAGTATCGTGCACGGCGGCATCACCGAGGTCGGTGGCCGGTCCTTCGGCAAGCTCACACTCGAACTCATCGGCGAGGGGCTGCAGGTCGAGCACGCGATCGCCGCCCTCGCCCAGCACGCCGAGTTGGAGGTACTCGCATAATGGATCGCCTGATCGAACTCCTCCCAGCGCTCGGCCAAGCCACGCTGGAGACCCTCACGTATGTCGGCCTCGCGATGCTCATTGGCGGCGCCGTCGGCCTCGTCATGGGCGTGCTACTCACGACGACCCGCGCGGGCGGCCTGCTCGAGAACAAGCCGACCTACTGGGTGCTCAACGTGCTCGTGAACTTCTTCCGGCCCATCCCGTTCATCATCCTCGTAGTCGGGCTCATGCCCCTCGCTAGGGTCATCACAGGAACCGGCATCGGCGATCCCGCGCTGATTTTCACGCTGATCTTCGCGGCATCGTTCGGCATCGCCCGGCTCGTCGAACAGAACCTCCTCACCGTGCCGCCAGGGCAGATCGAGGCCGCGCGCGCGATGGGGGCTGGCCCGCTCCGGATCATCGCAACCGTGCTCATCCCAGAGGGGCTCGGCCCACTCGTGCTCGGCTACACCTTCGCGTTCATCGCCGTCGTCGACATGTCAGCGATGGCGGGAGCCGTCGGCGCTGGCGGCCTTGGTGACTTCGCGCTGAAGTACGGCTTCAGGCAGTTCAACCCCTGGGTGACCTGGTCCGCCGTGCTGCTCATCATCGTGCTCGTGCAGCTCGCTCAGCTCGTCGGAAACCTCGTGTCGAGGCGGCTCC
Source organism: Leucobacter komagatae (assembly GCF_000834055.1). Classification (GTDB taxonomy): domain Bacteria; phylum Actinomycetota; class Actinomycetes; order Actinomycetales; family Microbacteriaceae; genus Leucobacter; species Leucobacter komagatae_A. Next base: position 74,487 of record NZ_JXSQ01000005.1, on the reverse strand, counting down.
TCCGGCGCTAACCTCGAAGCATGACTACGTTCACGCTCGCAGACCTCACACGCGCGACCGAGGAGATGTGGCCGACCGACACCGCGGAATCGTGGGATCGGGTCGGCCTCGTCTCCGGCCGCAACGATGCCAAGCTGCGCCGCGTACTGCTCGCTGTCGACGCGGTCCGCACGACCGTCGAAGAGGCCGTCGAGTGGGATGCCGACGCGCTCATCACGCACCACCCGCTGCTGCTCCGCGGGATCCACACCGTTGCCGAGGACACGGGCAAGGGGGCGCTCCTCGCCTCGCTCATCCGCGCGGACTGCGCACTCATCGCCGCGCACACGAACGCGGACCAGCCGGCCGGAGGCGTCTCCGACGTCATCGCGAAGCGGCTCGGCCTCGTTGACGCCACGCCCATCGTCCCGCTCGCGCAAGACAGCGCGGTCGGCATCGGCCGTGTGGGTGCGCTCCCCGAAGCAGTGAGCCTGCGCGACTTCGCCGAGCGGGTTGTCGGGATACTCCCGGCGACGGTGAGCGGTGTCCGGGTCGCGGGTGATCCTCTGCGGAAGATCGCGACCGTCGCATTGCTTGGGGGAGCAGGGGACAGCCTGCTCGACCACCCCACCGTGCGCGCAGCTGACGTGTACCTCACCTCTGACCTCAGGCATCACCCCGCGCAGGAGGCGCTCGAACAATCGGCCGTGTCGGGCGGCCCAGCGCTCGTGGATGTCGCCCACTGGGCGAGCGAATCGCTCTGGCTGGAGGGCGCTGCGGCCGCGCTCAGCGAGCGGTTGCCCGGCGTCGAGTTCCGCGTGAGCGGGATCCGCACAGACGCATGGAGTTTTTCTGTGGGGGCGCGCCCGGAAGGGCAGCCGGACGCAGAGTAAGCTGGGGGTATGAAGGCCACACCCCGCCAGCAGCTCCTGCTGCTCGACCTCCAGCAGCTCGACCACACGCTCGCGCGCCTGCGCAAGCGCAGCGAGCAGCTGCCAGAACGCGCCGAACTCACGGCGCTCGAGGCGGAACGCGAGGACGTGCGCAACACCTACATGGACGCGCAGCGCGAGCTCGACGCGCGCAGGCTCGAACTCTCACGCATCGAATCCGATGTTGAGGTCGTTGAGCAGCGTGAGAAGCGTGACCACGAAATGCTCGCAGTGAGCACGTCAAGCAAGGAAGCCGTCGCGCTGCAGTCCGAACTAGATGCGCTCGGGCGGCGAAAGAATGAGCTCGAGGAGCGCCAGCTCGAAGCGATGGAGGTTGCGGAGGCAGCCGAAGCCGTGTTCGCGGAGGCCGAGCAGGTGCTTGCCGGTGTCGAAGAACGCCGCGCTGCGATTAACGCGCGGATCGCCGACGCCGAGGCGGAGACCGCGCGTGACCGCGCCGCCGCCGAAACAGAGCGCGCAGGCCTCTCCGCCGAGGTGCAGGGCGACCTGCTCGCGCTCTACGAGAAGACCCGAGCGCAGGTGGGAATCGGAGCGGCGAAGCTCCGCGGGAACGTGTCAGAGGCAAGCGGCATGGCGCTCAGCCCCGCAGACCTCAGCACAATCACGAACACACCACACGACGAGGTCGTCTTCTGCCCGGAGACCGGCGCGATCCTCGTCCGCGTCATCGAAGAGCAGTAGCCCTTCTCGCCGCGCTATGGTCTCACCCGCCGGCTTCCGGCGCTAGACTAGAACACGGAATGGGCCGGTGGACGGTTGCGTCGCGTGTCGCTTGCGACATCGCGCCGAGGAACGTCCGGGCTCCGCAGGGGAGAACGGTGGGTAACGCCCACCCGGGGTAACCCGCGAGAAAGTGCAACAGAGAGTAGACCGCCTGCCGTGGTTCGCCGTGGCCGGTAAGGCTGAAAGGGTGGGGTAAGAGCCCACCGGCGTTCGTGGTAACACGGGCGGCCAGGTAAACCTCGTTCGGAGCAAGGCCAGACAGCAGACGATGACGCGCCCCGCCGAGTCTGCGGGTGGGCTGCTAGAGGGTACTGGCAACAGTGCCCCGAGAGAGATAACCGTCTAAGTTGGCTTCGGCCAACGGGACAGAACCCGGCGTACAGCTGGCCCATTCCTTTCATTTCTCTCTTAGGCAGAGTGCCTCGATGGTGATATCTCCCGAGTTCCTTTGGCAGCTGGGTCGGTTTGGACCAATTCTGTGGCACACTATGGCCTAGATGAGCTGCTGCTTACTTTGAAGCGACCAGCGCCGGACGCAAAGAGGGGCGAACGAACATATGGGACTTGGCGACAACGAGCCGGATGAGAATGCCGAGCTTTTGATACCGATCAACCTGAGCCAAGAGGGAATTGCTCAATTCCGACGCTCAAATTTTCTGAACGCTGATACGCCCGATGACGAGGTAATTTGGCAAATGGAATTTGAAGCCCGAATGGACGAAATCGCCTACACGCCGTGGAAGGAACGGCACATGGGAGTTCTCGACGCCGGCAAAGCGGCCGAGTCGCGGAATAGCGCTGAACTCCCTGAGCTTTTGCAGCACATCTCTGTCGAACAAAAAAAAAGAGTACGCAGGGTGGCAGGCCATGTTCCGTGATGATGAAGCGGCAACCCGTGCGCGTATGGAAGATTATGCGTATGGGGAGTGGCCGCCGGTCCCGAGACATTGGGGGGCGGTAAACAGTCACGTTTTGCGCCAAACGCAGGATTCGTTTTTTGGAAAGCTCGCTTCCGAAGAACTTAGTCATTTGCGTCCCCTTCTCGCCAAGTTTTCCCCAGTCGAAGTTCGTCAGCGATTTCTCAAACGGCTGCGACCGGATTCACAATCGGGTGCGCCTGTCGTCAGATGGAGCGGAGCAGGTCTCGTGCGCCCCCTCTTCGGTAATACCGATTTGTCTCTGGCTTCGAGCTGTTGGCCAGATTGGATTTCGCCTTTGATTGCGATAGTTGCGGCTTACGCTAACACCAGCGAGGGAATTCGGGATGAAGCTCGAGCGGGTTTGATCCAGGCTGAAGCTTGCAACCCTGTCTTTCTGGTTGAATGCACCTTGGACCTGCTCGACAGGCGTTCGAATCACCTGGAGCAGACATCCCTCAGGAATAGTCTGCGAGACTTAGTGGACGACCATGAGAATACTGATGAGTTGACCGCGGCCATCTATTGGTTTCTCGCCGTCAACGATGAACGGCACGATGAGCTCGTCACAGAATTGGCGTATAGATTCGACAAGGCCAAAGACGAGCTGCGGGCCATCGCTGCGGAGTATTCGGGCACCAGGATCGGACGCAAAGCGCATGGGGCGCTAGTTGCTGTTGGGTCCGGAGAAGTGAGCGCCTCAGGCACGTCAAACAAGTGGCAAATTGACAATAGGCTTTTTTTCTGTGCCCGTGAGCGTGTCCGCTCCTGCACGAACGTGGCTAGACAACGTTGAACTCGAAGCAAACCTTGAGGCGCGAATAGACACTGCGGTCAAGCGTTTAGTCACCGGAGGGCTCTCAGAGGAAACCGAGGTCACTGGCAACCTCGTGGGGAATCTAGTTTCCGCATTTGGAGACCCGGCTCCCCTTCCTGTAGCGCCATCGACGTCGCCTCCTGTCTTGCTCGAGGTCACCTCAACCAACTCAAACCTGCATGAGCAACAATTTGGTGCCGACCTGGGTATCACGTTGACAATCAACCTTCCTAAACGGCTAGTACTCCAGACCGGGCATCTCGTGCAGATCAAGCAAGCCGCGAATCGCGAAGACATCCGAGAGTCGCCCAAATGGCTAGTCGACCGGAGTCAGTTAGAGAAGTTGCTGGAAGCTGACAGCTCCGCCACCTATTGGCTGCTGCAACTCCACCACGCGCCCAAGGTGCTATCCGTCCCTGCGAAGTATTTACTCGGGCTCTTCGATGCTCGGCGTAGAAAGCAAACGACGATGACGGTTGTCTATGACCAAGTGCGCTCAGCGTCGACGACACTCGGCAGCGAGCTTGTGCCCTTGCTGATGGGGCTCTGGGTCGGAGTTGCAGACAAGGAAGTTGTCGCGATAGCGCAGGGAATGGACAGTCGCCATGTCCCTGCAAGGGTAATCGAGTTGACACTTTCGTTTGATGAACCACGGTAGAAACCCGGCGCCGAGCTAAAATTCAACGAGGCTAACAGGCGCCGGTATATCTGGCGTTCCTGTAAGCCTCAGCGACTACGCTACTCAGAAACGGTGAGCAGTTCGAATCCGTTCTCGCGGACGACGATCGTGTGCTCGAACTGTGCGGTGATTGACTTGTCCCGCGTGGTGACCGTCCAGTCATCCGCCCACATGTCCCACTCGTGCGTTCCCAGGGTCAGCATGGGTTCGACGGTGAACACCATACCGGGCTGGATGACGTCGCTAAAGCGTGGAGCCGAGTCGTAGTGGGGGATGATCAGCCCGGTGTGGAACGACGAACCGACGCCGTGTCCGGTGAAATCGCGAACTACGCCATAGCCGAAGCGCTTCGCGTAGGTTTCTATCACGCGGCCGATCACGTTGACCTCGCGGCCAGGCTTCGCGGCCTTGATCCCGCGCATCATCGCCTCGTGGGTGCGCTCGATGAGCAGGTCGACGTCCTCGGCGACGGTGCCAACACGGAAGGTGCGATTGGTATCGCCGTGGAAACCGTCGAGGTAGGCCGTGATGTCGACGTTCACAATGTCGCCCTCACGGAGCACCGTGTCGTCAGGGATCCCATGGCAGATGACCTCGTTGACAGAGGTGCAGCTCGAAGCAGGGTAGCCGCGGTAGCCGAGCGTCGACGGGTACGCCCCAGCTGACACGACGGCCTCGTGGCCGATCCGGTCCAGCTCTGCCGTGGTGATGCCCGGTGCGACCGCAGCCCCTACGGCGTCGAGCGCGCGGGAAGCTATCCGGCCTGCGGCACGGATCTTTGCGACTTCGTCTTCGCTGTAGGTGTTGTCACCCTCGTACGCCGGTGGCTCGAGCAGGCCGACATATGGCGGGCGCACAATGCTTGAGGGCACTGAACGCTGAGCTGGGAGAACACCGGAGACAATATTGCCGTGGTCATCGAAAGGCATACGTCTAGTCTAGGAGTAAGCCAACGAAGGGAAGCCCGTGAGCAAACAGGACTGGGGGATCAACGATCCCGCCGAGACGTACTGGTTCAATTCCAAGACCGGTGAGGTCGAAGAGGGGCCGCAATCACTTGCGGTGTACCGGGTTGGCCCTTTCAAGACACGCGATGAGGCCGCACGAGCGACGCAGATCCTCGCGGAACGGGCACGCGAGTGGAATGAAGAGGACGAAGACGAATAGCGGGTTAACGCTCACGAGTAGCCTGCGGGCGGTAGGCTGAAAGCCGTACCGAACCCGGTATGGATCCGCGCCCCGAGAGGAGCTGCCGCGTGAGCAAGCAGAGAGACTTTGTGCTTCGTACGATCGAGGAACGCGGAGTGAAATTCGTGCGACTCTGGTTCACTGATGTCGCCGGAGCGCTGAAATCCGTCGCCCTCGCACCCGCAGAGGTCGAGGGTGCGTTCAGTGAGGGCATTGGCTTCGACGGTTCAGCGATCGAGGGCCTCACTCGCGCGTACGAGTCGGATCTCCTCGCCGTTCCTGACCCGTCGACGTTCCAGATCCTTCCCTGGCGTGGCGAGAGCGAACCAACCGGGCGCATGTTCTGCGATATTCGGACCCCGAATGGGGAGCCGGCAGTGTCGGATCCCCGCAATGTGCTCAAGCGCACACTGGCCCAGGCGGCGGACATGGGTTTCTCGTTCTACACCCACCCGGAAATCGAGTTCTATCTCCTGAAGTCGAAGGACATCGGGCCAGAGGGGCCCATTCCGGTAGACCGCGCTGGCTACTTCGACAACGTTCCAGGCGGAACCGCACACGATTTCCGCCGTGAGAGCGTGAACATGCTCGAGGACCTCGGGATCTCCGTGGAGTTCAGCCATCACGAGGCGGGCCCAGGCCAGAACGAGATCGACCTCCGCTACGCCGACGCGCTTGCGACGGCGGACAACATCATGACCTTCCGCTCTGTGGTGAAGGAAGTTGCTATCGCGCAGGGAGTGCACGCTACTTTCATGCCGAAGCCGCTTGCCGGCCAGCCCGGGTCGGGGATGCACACCCACGTCTCGCTGTTTGAGGGTGAGGAGAACGCATTCTACGACCCCAGCGCGAGATACCACATGTCTGTCACCGCACGCCGTTTCGTCGCGGGAGTGCTTCGCCACGCGCCCGAACTTACCGCCGTGACGAACCAGTACGTGAACTCGTACAAGCGCCTGTGGGGTGGCGACGAGGCGCCTTCGTTTGTCAGCTGGGGGCACAACAACCGCTCAGCCCTGGTGCGCGTACCCATGTACAAGCCGGGCAAGGGGGGAGCGGCGCGCGTCGAGTACCGCGGCATGGACAGCGCTGTGAACCCGTACCTCGGTTTCTCCGTGCTCCTTGCGGCCGGCCTCAAGGGCATCCAGGAGGAGTACGAGCTTCCGCCAGAGGCGGAGAACAACGTTTGGGCGCTGAGCGACGGAGAGCGTCGTGCAATGGGCTTCGATCCACTGCCGCAGAGCCTCGAGCACGCGCTCGCGGTCATGGAGCGCTCCGAGCTCGTCGCCGAAACCCTCGGCGAGCAGGTCTTCGCCTACCTCATTCGCGACAGTAGGCGCGAGGTCGACGAGTACCGCAGCCAGGTCACGCCGTTCGAGCTCAACTCGATGCTCGACACGATCTAGTTCGAGCGATGGCGGCTACGGGGACACCACCAGGCGGGCGACGGGGAGAGCTAGGTGCCTACGCCCGTGCTGGGTTTCAAAGCCTCTCCACTGCAAGGGACGGCATCGCTGAGCTCGCGTCGCTCCTCGGCGATGCCGACCGGGCGTCCCTGCTCGAGGGGCTTGCAGTGGCGGCCGACCCCGACTCTGCGCTGTCGCTGCTGCTCCGGCTCGCCGAAACGCACGCCGATCAGCTTTCCGGGCTCGACGCGTTCGCTTGGCGTCGACTGTGCATCGTCGTTGGGGCGTCGCCCGCGCTGGGGAGTTTCCTGCTGCGCCACCCAGACCTCATCGCAGGGCTCACCGCCAGGGACGGTTGGCTCCCGAGCGGTGAGGAGGCGCGTGAGCAGCTCCTCGGAGCCGTCACCGGCGACAACGGGGGACTCGCTGGCGAGGAGGGCTGGAATGCACTCCGTGTGAAGTATCGCGAGCTGCTTACCGCGGTGAGTCTCTACGACTTGCTCAGCGCGGGCTCGCACGAGGATCTCCCCGACGCTCGACCGGCGTTCGAAGTCGTCGCCGCGGCCCTGTCAGGGCTCGCTGATGCCGCACTCGAGGCTGCAATCGTGGTCGGTCGCGCGACGCTGCTCGCCGGAGACAGCACCGCGCAGGTCACCGAAGAATCGCTCGAAGAGTTGCGGTTCTCGATCATCGCGATGGGCAAGTGCGGGGCGGAGGAACTGAACGTCGTCTCCGATGTCGACGTGATGTTCATCGCCGAGGGCGACGAGCGGGCAGCGACGGCGCTGGCGCGCGAAGTCATGCGGGCAATTCACCATCCCTCCCTCGAGCTGCCGCTCTGGCAGGTCGACGCAAACCTCCGGCCAGAGGGCAGGCAGGGCCCGCTCGTTCGCACCCTTGAGTCGATGATGCGCTACTACGATCGATGGGCGAAGGCGTGGGAGTTTCAGGCCCTCATTAAGGCTCGACCGTGCGCTGGCGACATCGCGCTCGGAGACGAATTTGTTGCGCTCACTCGGCCACTCGTGTGGGCATCGGCGAACCGTGAAGACTTCGTCGGATCGGTGCAGCGAATGCGGGAACGCGTTACCGAACACATTTCGACGGACGAGCTTCCGTACCAGATCAAGCTCGGCCCCGGCGGGCTCCGCGATATCGAGTTCAGCGTGCAGCTCTTGCAGCTGGTGCACGGCCAGCACGACGAACACCTGCAGCTGCGTGGCACGCTGCCAGCGCTGCGTGCACTCGTCGAGGACGGCTACGTCGCGCGGCACGACGGGGAACGTCTGAGCGAGGACTACCGCACGCTCCGTGTGCTCGAGCACAGGCTGCAGCTGCGCGAGCTTCGCCGAACCGCGCTCATGCCTCGCGACGAGGAGGGTCTGAGGGTGCTTGCCCGCGCCTCCGGGCTGGCGCGGAGCGCCTCCGAACTGCAGGAGCTGTGGGAGCGCGTCCGCCGCGACGTGCGGGAGCTGCACCTCAAGATCTTCTATGCGCCGCTTCTCAGCGCCGTCGCAGCGCTCCCGGACGAGGAGTTTGTGCTCGGTTCAGCCGAGGCGCGCGCCCGGCTATCGAGCATTGGGTTTATGGATCCCGATGGTGCTTCGCGCCATCTCGCCGCGCTGGCGAGCGGCCCGTCCCGGAGCGCGAAGATACTCAGAAACCTCACGCCCGTTCTTCTGCAGTGGCTTGCGGAGGGGACGGACCCCGACTTCGGATTGCTCGCGTTTCGCAAGGTCAGCGAGGCGAACCGGAATTCGTCGTGGTACTTGCGGCTGCTCAGGGACGGCTCGCTTGCGGCCGAACGACTGACCAAGTTACTCGCGAACTCAAAGTTTGCTGCCGGGCTTCTCGAAAGCCACCCAGAGGGCGTCGCCTGGCTCGAACGCGATGCGCTGCTCGTGCCGCCCGATCCCGCTGCGCTGCTCAGCGAAATGCGGTCGCTGGTGTCACGGCGATCCTCGTCGCGGTCAGCCGCCGAGCGATTGCGCGGCGTGCACCGCCGCGAAATTCTGCGTCTCGCGATGGGCCGCGTCGTCGGCGTGCTCGACGAGGAGGGCGTCGCTCGGGGGCTCGACGGAGCGCACACGGCGTTGCTTGACGCCCTGCTCATCGCAATCCGTGCGCACTACTCCGGTGAGGCGGATCCGCCAGAGATCGCGCTCATCGGTATGGGCCGCTTCGGAGGCGGCGAGCTTGGATTCGCCTCGGACATCGATCTCGTCGCCGTCGCGCGCGGCGGGGCGACGAGTTCTGGGCCCGTCTCTCCCGCAGCCAGAATGATCACGGAACTCCGAGCGCTCGTGTCTGACCCGCGGTTCCCAGTCGATCTCGATTTCGATTTGCGGCCAGAGGGCAAGAACGGCCCGCTCGTGCGGAGCCTCGAGTCCTATCGAAGCTACTACGAACGTTGGTCGGTTACATGGGAGGCGCAAGCGCTGCTCCGTGCGCGGCACGCTGCCGGCGACACCAGCCTGAGCGCAGAGTTCTTCGTCATGGCAGACCCAATCAGGTACCCAGCAGTATTTGGCGAGGATCAGCTCCGAGAAGTGCGCCGTATCAAAGCACGGGTCGAAGGCGAGCGCCTCCCTCAGGGCCAGGATCCAGGCATGCACCTGAAGCTTGGACCGGGCGGGATTAGCGATGTGGAGTGGCTCGTGCAGCTGCTGCAGCTCCAGCACGGTGCTGAGCACCCCGAGCTGCGCACCGTCTCAACGATTGAGGCCCTCACCGCGGCGGCTGAGCTCGAGTTCATCACGCCCGAAGATGCTGAGACCCTCGAAGAGGCGTGGCGCTTTGCGAGCACACTTCGTTCGGCTATGCGCCTCTGGAACGGCCGCGTCTCCGACACGCTGCCGCGAGACTGGCGCGATCTCGCTGGCATCGCCGGGGTGCTCGGATACCAGGGCGGGAGCACCACCGAACTCGTCGAGCGCTGGCACTCGGTGAGCAGGCGCGCCCGGGCAGTGTTCGAGCGGGAGTTCTTCGGGTATCGCGAGGACGAGTTGTTCCCTGAGGTGCAGGCATAGTCGGTGCCCTCGCAGGGGGAGCGGTCTCGTGTGCGTGCCGGGTCGCGCACACCGGTAGCGGGGGTCGTTTCGTGGAAAACTGAAACGAGCAGCTGAACGGTTTGTGACCATTTCGTTATAGGGCTAGTGCTCAGCTTGGACACGGCGTAGCCTTGCGGCATGAACTATCTAGCGAAGATGCTTGAGGTGATCCTCGATGGTGAGGACATTGACTTCGAGGAAGACATCGACTCCTGAACGACCGATTTCCTGCGCTCGCGCGCCCATTTCAGTAGCAACGAAGGTACTGAAATGGGCCGCTGCGCGGCAGCTGGTGCGCCAAAACCGCACCAATGTCCCGCCGATACGGGACCGGCGTCGCGCCGAAGCCTCGCCAACGCAGCACCTAAACCGCACCGCGGCGGCGCCGAAGTGACGGCGAACTGACGGCGAAGTGGGAGACGCGCCCGGCATGCCCCCTGCTGTGGCATAACATAGACATCATGCCCAGCGAAAGCTTTCACCGTCTTCCCTCCCATGTCCAGCAGTCAGTCCTCGAAGGACTCGACGAGGAGATCCGGGCGGGGTTCCAAAAAACCGAGGAGGCTCCCACTGAGGGGCCGACAGCCGCAGACAATGCGCGCCAGATCGCTGACGGGATCGTCCGCTCGCTCGCGCTGCGCAACTCCTTCACCGGTGACAAGTCGACGGCACGCGACCTCGGAATCGGTAAGCGCAAGTAACACGCTCCCGCTTCCCCCGCGTTCGTCTGCGCGGCGGACGCCTCGTCGCGGAACGTGAACGACGCCCACGTCGCAGACGAACAACACAGAGGAGCCCCTCCCTGGCATTAGCCGGAGAGGGGCTCCTCTGTGGTCGATGTGTGCCCTATAAGCGCGCTGTGAGCCCTCTGGAGGCGTTTTCGTGCACTATCCGGGCCGGTGTACGCCTGCGCGCGCAGCTCGCCGCCAGCGGACTCAGGCCGCGGGCGACGCGCGCAAGCCTCACTAGACGCCGTAGTAGAGCTCGAACTCGTACGGGTGAGGGCGGATCGCCATCGGCATGATCTCTGTCTCGTTCTTCAACGAAATCCAGGTCTGGATGAGCTCCTCGGTGAAGACGCCACCCTCGAGGAGGTACGCGTGATCCGCCTCAAGCGCGCTGAGCGCCTCAGAGAGCGAGCCAGGAACCTGGGGGATGCTCGCGGCTTCCTCCGGGGGGAGCTCGTAGAGATCCTTGTCGATCGGCTCACCGGGCTCGATGCGGTTGCGGATGCCATCGATGCCCGCCATGAGCTGCGCGGCGAACGCGAGGTACGGGTTGCCCGAAGCATCAGGGGCGCGGAACTCGATGCGCTTCGCCTTCGGGTTCGAACCGGTGAGCGGGATGCGGATCGCTGCCGAGCGGTTGCCGGCCGAGTACGCGAGGTTTACCGGTGCTTCGTAGCCCTTTACGAGGCGGCGGTAGCTGTTGATCGTCGGGTTCGTGAACGCGAGGAGCGACGGTGCGTGCTTGAGGATGCCGCCGATGAACCAGCGTGCGACGTCCGAAAGGCCTGCGTAGCCGTTCTCGTCGTAGAACAGTGGCTCGCCGTTCTGCCAGAGCGACATGTGGGTGTGCATGCCCGAGCCGTTGTCACCGAAGACGGGCTTCGGCATGAACGTGGCGGTCTTGCCCCACAGCTCAGCGGTGTTCTTGACGATGTACTTGAACTTCAGCACGTCGTCAGCGGCCGACACCATCGTGTCGAAGCGGTAGTTGATCTCGGCCTGGCCGGGCGCGCCAACCTCGTGGTGTGCACGCTCGAGGTGGAGGCCAGCCTCAATGAGGCGAAGCGAGATATCGTCGCGCAGGTCTGCCTGCTTGTCGACGGGGGAGACCGGGAAGTAGCCGCCCTTGAGCGGGGTCGTGTTGCCCAGGTTGCCGCCCTCGTACTTCGTTGCGGAGTTCCAGTGCGCCTCTTCCGAGTCAATTTCGTAGAAGGTGCGGCGCGGAGTGGTCTCGTAGCGGACCGAATCGAGAATGTAGAACTCGGCCTCCGGCGCGAAGAAGGCGGTGTCGGCGATTCCGGTCGACGCGAGGAACTGCTCGGCCTTCTTCGCTACCTGGCGCGGATCCTTCGAGTAGATCTCGCCGGTGCGGGGGTTGTAAATGTCAAACACCATGATGAGCGTGCGCTCGGCGCGGAACTGGTCGATGTACGCGGTGGTGACATCGGGGATGAGCTGCATGTCGGACTCAGCGATCGTGGCGAAGCCGCGGATCGAGGAGCCGTCGAACATCTGTCCAACCTCGAAGAAATCGAGGTCTACCGTGCTCGCAGGGATATTGAAGTGCTGCTGCACACCTGGGAGATCGGTGAACCGGATGTCGAGAAACTTGACATCGGTTTCGCGGATATAGTCGATGACTTCCTGCGGAGTCTTGAACATCGGGATCCTCACTTTTCGGTGCGGCGGTCTGCCGCTTCGTAGGTAAAGCCTATGCTTCCAGCATTTCCGGAGCATGGAAGCACTGTTTCAGGCGTGTTACGTCTTGCGGCGCGTTGGACGTCGTTGTCGGCTCTGACATCGCGTTTTCGCATCATCCCGTGATCGCGCACTAGGCGCGAATAAGCACCGTCCCTGCGATCTTGTCGTGGAAGCCACGCTGGTCTGAATCCCAGACGAGCGCCGGAATCACGAGCGTAACGAGTAGGCTGCGCACGATTGGGCGCCAGAGCCCGATCCAGCCGCCCGCGATCGGCACAACGTGCAGGCCTACGATGCGGTGGCCAAGTGAGCCACCGATCGTGGGGATAAAGATGATCTGGAGCGCGGCGAACGCGAGGAGGTGCCACCACATCGCGTTCGGCCCGCCGATAAGCAGGTACGCGGGAAGCGACGCGAGCGCCCAGTCGATGCAGACCGCAATCAACCTACGGCCGACGCGCGCAACGGATCGGGGCCCGGACTCGGGGAGCCCGAGTCGCTCACCGGGGTAAACACTCGGTGCGAGATCGCCAAAACTCTGTGACATAGATGCGACTGCTTAGCGGGGACGCTGAGCGCGGACACGATTCGGGTCAATGCCCTTCGGGATGCCAACGGGGCTCGACTGCAGCGAGGACAGGCGGTTGTAGACCGCTGCAATCTCGTTGCGATTGAGGACGCGCTTGAGCTTCTGCAGTTCCTTTGACAGCTTCGGTAACGCGACTGCGCCCTCATCCTCGCCAACGTACATGTGCGTGATCGGCACATTCGAGATCGCGCGCTTGAGCTTGCGCTCCTCGTCCTGAGCGATCCGCTGAGTGCGCTGCAGCGAGCCCTCAGAGATGAGCACAACGCCACCACGGCCAATAACCCGGTAGACGGCGTCTTGCTGCCGTGTCATCGCCACGGGAACCTCTGACCCGCGCCAGCTGCGGCGAAGCGCGCTCTGCACGATCGCGCCAACGGCGCCCGGGCGTCCCTCAATCTGGCTGTACGCGACTGCTTCAGCGCGGCGACCAAGCACGATCATCGCGATGAGGAGCCCGGCGAGCACGCCGGTAAGCGGCCAGAGGATCCAGCTAAACCAGTTCCCAGGAAGTAGCCATGCGAGCAGTACGGCGGCAACAATCGGGCCGACGAACGACAGCAGCATGAGCGGGGTCAACATCCGATCGTGCTTACGGGTGTTGTGATACACCTGCACCATCTGCTTGATGCGACCCGGGGACTTCTGCTTCGCCTCTGCCATACCTTCCATCGTACCGCGTCCTGGCGACCAGGGTGACACAAGCGCGGCCGTTCGCGGTCAGCGAATCACGGCTAGGGGCGCAACGTCTCGTATTTGAGGGCCGAACTGTGAAAGTCGTGTTGCGGACGCCCTCTACAGCGCCGAAGGCGTTCTCCACACGCCCGTCGACCTGGCGAAGGGCCGAACACTCTCCACCGGGAGCCGCACTCGCGCCACGGGCGAGGCCGATGCTGGGAGGATCTGGCCCATGCAGCCACTCCAACTCCGCCCAGGCCGCTCCGCGCAACGCCGAACGGCGGGGCCTGACCTTCCTGCGGCGCAGCTCGCCCACCTCCTGCTTTTGGTGTGCGCACGGGGAATCGAAGTTCGAGCGCGCGGGGCGTGCCTCGGCGAGTCGCTCACGCACGGGCTGCGGATCGAGCACGAGGCTGGCGCCAGATACGCGCGCACAGGCCCGGGCTCACGTGAGCTACTCTTCTTGCATCAGGCGCCTCAGCGCACGAGGCAACGCTACGCCGCAGGCGCAATGGCCGCCACACACGCCAGGCTCCGCCACGACCGGGGGTGCTCCGGGTTCGGGGTAGCACTCGCTGAACTCGAGCGGCTCGCCGCTGCCTGGGGGAGACAGGGGGAGCAGGCCTACCTACTCGACGGGTTCCGTGCGGCCGCAGAGTTTCTCGCTGAGGCCCCTGAGTGGAGCGGCGGGCTCGCTGAGGAGACGCTCACCCACGAGGTCACCGCACTCATCACGCCGGTCGCGCCGACCGGCGACACAGTGCGACGGCTCAGCGGGGAACGCAAAAGGCGGGCCCCACGCGCGTGATGCGCGCGGGACCCGCCACTGATGCTGCTAGATGCCGAGATCGGCGGTGAAGTCGCCCTCTTCGAGACGCTGCTTCATCTGAGTGAGGAAGCGAGCTGCGTCGGCGCCATCAACGATGCGGTGATCGTACGAGAGCGCAAGGTAGACGGCCGAACGGATCGCGATCGAGTCGCCCTCTGGGGTCGAAACCACGCCGGCCTCCTTGAAGACCACGCCGGTTCCGAGGATCGCAGACTGCGGGAGGAACACGAGCGGAGTGTCGAACAGTGCGCCACGCGAGCCGGTGTTCGTGAGCGTGAAGGTTCCGCCACTGAGCTCGTCAGGTGTGAGCTTGTTGTCGCGGGTGCGCGCTGCCAGATCAGCAACCTCGCCCGAGATCTGCGCGATGTCCTTCGTCGCCGCGTCACGGAGCACAGGCGCAAGCAGGCCGCGCTCAGTGTCGACGGCGATGCTGATGTTCTCGCTCGCCGGGTAGACGATCGAATCGCCCTCGACAGTAGCGTTGATCACCGGGTGTGACTGCAGCGCTTCGGCGGCAGCAACCGCGAAGAACGGCAGGAAGGAGAGCTTCGAGCCAGTCTTTGCAAAGAACTCATCCTTCTTCGCCTGACGCAGCTGCGCAACGCGCGTCACGTCGACCTTCACGAAGGTGGTGAGCTGTGCGGTCTGCTGCATCGAGGCGACGGCGCGCTCCGAAACAACCTTGCGCAGGCGGCTCATCTTCTGCGTCGTGCCACGAAGCTCGGAGACGACGCGCTCGGCCTTCGCCGGAGCAGCAGGCGCAGCAGAAGCGGCCGGGGTTGCAGCCGCGGCTGCGAGCACGTCTTCCTTGCGGATGCGGCCGCCGACACCGGTTCCGGTGACGGTCGAAAGGTCGACGCCCTTTTCGTTCGCGAGCTTGCGCACGATCGGGGTGACGTAGCCGCCAGCCTCAGCCGCGGGAGCGGCCTCTGCCGGTGCAGCGGGTGCCGGTGCAGCCGCAGGGGCCGGTGCTGCCTGTGCAGCAGGAGCCGGTGCTGCCGGAGCCGGTGCTGCCGGAGCCTCTGCCGCAGCAGGAGCGGGCGCCGGCGTGGCTGGCGCAGCTGGTGCTGCAGCGGCTGCCGGAGCCTGCGCTGGTTCTGCAGGGGCCTCGTTGGACTGCGCAGCGGGCTGGCCGCTACCGATGCGTGCGAGCACGCCTCCGACCTCGACGGTCTCGTCTTCGCCAAC
Source organism: Leucobacter komagatae (assembly GCF_000834055.1). GTDB lineage: Bacteria > Actinomycetota > Actinomycetes > Actinomycetales > Microbacteriaceae > Leucobacter > Leucobacter komagatae_A. The sequence continues at coordinate 59,065 of NZ_JXSQ01000005.1, read as the reverse complement.
GAGCTGCTCCTGGAGCACACCAGCTACGGGCGAGGGTACCTCGGTGTCGACCTTGTCGGTCGATACCTCGAGGAGAGGCTCATCGACCTCAACGCTGTCACCGATCTCCTTGAGCCACCGCGTCACGGTTCCCTCGGTGATCGATTCGCCGAGCGAGGGGAGTACGACGTCCTGTGCGTCGCCGCTCTCGGCCGCGGCAGGTGCTGCAGCCTCTGCAGGTGCGGGCTCCGCTGCGGGAGCGGGCTCGGCTGCGGGTGCGGGCTCGGCTGCGGGTGCGGGCTCGGCTGCCGGAGCGGCCTCTGCCGGGGCTGCGGGAGCATCGCCTGCGCCGCTTCCGTCGCCGATGCGTGCAAGCACAGCGCCGACCTCAGCGGTCTCATCTTCCTGTACGAGGATCTCCTCGACCACACCAGCTACCGGCGACGGTACCTCGGTATCCACCTTGTCGGTCGAGACCTCGAGCAGCGGCTCGTCGACCGCCACGGTCTCCCCGACCTGCTTCAGCCAGCGGGTCACCGTCCCCTCGGTGACGCTCTCGCCCAGCGCGGGGAGGACTACCGATTCACTCATCGTGATTCTCCTTCTAAAGATTCTTTGTAACTAGCTTGTGACGCCGCGCTCAGATGGCGTGCAGTGGCTTGCCGGCGAGCTTGAGCATTGCCTCGCCGATCGTCTCGTTCTGGGTCGGGTGCCCGTGGATGAACGGTGCGACATCCTCCGGGTAGGCTTCCCAGTTCACGATGAGCTGCGCCTCGCCGACGAGCTCGCCGACGCGGGCGCCGATCATGTGCACGCCGAGGACTGGGCCGTCGTTCAGGCGAACCGCCTTGACCGTTCCTGCGGTGCCAAGGATCGAGCTCTTGGCGTTGCCAGCAAGGTTGTACTCGTACGCGGAGATGTTCTCAGCGCCGTACTTCTCAGCAGCCTTCGCCTCCGTGAGACCGACCGATGCAATCTCGGGGTCGCAGTAGGTGACCTTCGGGATGTTCACGTCAGCGACGACCACCGGGTTCAGGCCGGCGATTTCCTCCGCGACGAAGATTCCCTGCTGGTAGCCGCGGTGCGCGAGCTGCAGGCCGGGAACGATGTCGCCAACCGCGTAGACGCCGGCGACGTTTGTAGCGAGGCGCTCGTTCGTGAGCACGAAGCCGCGATCCATCTCGATCCCTGCTTCTTCGTAGCCGAGCCCCTGCGTTGCCGGGCCGCGGCCAACAGCCACGAGGAGGTAATCGGCGGTGAGGGTCGTGCCATCCTCGAGGGTGACTGTCACGCTGGAGTCGTCCTGAGTGACGCCCTGGAAACGGACGCCGAGCTTGTAGTCGATGCCGCGCTTGCGGAATGCCCGCTCAAGCTGCTTCGAGACCGACTCCTCCTCGTTGGGGACGAGGTGCGGGAGGCCCTCAACGATGGTGACGTCTGCGCCGAACGAACGCCATACGCTGGCGAACTCAACGCCAATGACGCCGCCGCCGAGGACGATGACCTTGCTCGGGATCTCCTGCAGCTCGAGCGCGTGCTCGCTGGTGATGACGCGTCCGCCGAGCTCGAGGCCGGGGAGTGAGCGTGAGTAGGACCCTGAGGCGAGGATGACGTTCTTGCCGACGACGGTGTCGTCACCGACCTGAACGGTGTTTGCGGCTGAGAGGCGGCCTTCGCCGGCGAATACCGTGATGCCGTTTGCCTTGATGAGCCCCTGCAGGCCCTTGAACTTGCTGGAAACCAGCTTCTCTCGGAAACTGTTCACTGCTGCGATGTCAATCGACTCAACGCTGGAGTTAATGCCATACGTGGCGCCTTCGCGCGCAACGTCTGCAACCTCGGCGGAGTGGAGAAGTGCCTTCGTCGGAACACAGCCGCGGTGGAGGCATGTGCCTCCGAGCTTGTCCTTCTCAATGATCGCCGCCGTCATGCCGAGTTGGGTTGCTCGGACTGCGGTGGCGTATCCGGCGCTTCCGCCACCAAGAACTACGATGTCAAACTGGTGCTCGGCCAAGTGGGGTCTCCCTCGGTTTTGTGTGTCCTGTGCCTGATCCGCGCGGTATGCGGTGCGCATCGTTTAGCCTACTACTTCTCAGAATCTCCCGGAGCGGAACCTTGTGTGTTCGCTTGTCGCGCATTTCGGCCCGTTTCGTGGTGATTTTCGTACAATGATGATGTGACCGAATCTCTCTTCTCAGCCGTCTACGAGGAGCGCCGCGCGAGTGTCGCGAAGGGCCTCCCGCTCATTGTCGCGCTTTCCGGCGCGAGTGACGCAGGCAACGCAGTCTCGCAGCTCGAGCAATATCTCTGGGAGCGGTGCAAACCCGAGGAGATCGTCCGATTCGACTCGGATCAGCTGTTCGATTACCGCGCGCGTCGTCCCCTCATTACCTTCAACGAGGACCACTTCACGGATTACAGTCCTGAGGAGCTCGTGCTCAGCCTCGCGCAGGATGAGCTCGGGGCACCGTTCCTACTGCTCTCCGGATACGAGCCCGACTTCAAGTGGGAGTCCTTCGTTGATGCGGTGCTGCTCCTCGTGCACGAGTTCGAGGTCTCCATCACCGCGTGGGTACAGGCCATACCGATGCCCGTGCCGCACACCAGGCCCATTGTTGGGACGGTGAGTGGTTCGCGCGAAGACCTCATCGAGCGTTCAGTGTGGAAGCCGACAACCCGTTTGCCAGCGAGCATCGTGCACGTGCTTGAGTACCGATTGCACGGTGTCGGTGAGGAAGTTGTTGGCTTCTCGCACCTCGTTCCCCACTACCTTGCAAATAACGAGTACCCAGAACTCTTGAGTACCGCGCTCGACAACATCATGGCCGCTACCGGGCTGCTGTTCGCGACGGATGAGGCGCGGGAGCGCGCACGCGAATTCCGCGCGCAGGTGGATCGGCAGATCGCGGAGAATGACGAATCGCGCGAGATGCTCGTGAACCTCGAGCTCCGCTTTGACAAGTACGTCGAGGCTCAGGGGGAGCGCGTGTCGCTCCTTGGTGAGGACGGCGCTATGCCAACGGCAGACCAGTTGGCGAGTGAGCTTGAACGCTTCTTAGCGGAGCGCAATCAGGGACCTGAACCGAACGACGGCCAAGGCATGCAATAATAGACCCTACGAACCCATTTCAATCGTCGCGGGAATACCGCGGGCTTGACATGGGTTTTCATGGTGTGCGCAGTTTTTGGGATGCACACCGACGAGATCTGAGAGGAAGTTGCGTGGCAGCAGCGACAACGACCAAGACTCGCGCGGCGAAGACGGCTGAGAGCGAGGAGCAGAGCGCGGCCGAAACGCCCGCTACAAACGCTCCAGCTCAGAAGACCGCGTCGGCAGCGAAGACCACCGCAGAGAAGGCCTCGAGTACGAAGGCCCCTGCCAAGAAGACTGCTGCGGCGAAGACCACCGCGGCAAAGACGGCAGCAGCAAAGGCACCTACCAAGGCAGCTTCGGCGAAGAAGACGACAGCAGCAGAGGAGCCGGCAGCGAAGGCTCCAGCAAAGAAGGCTCCGGCTCGCAAGCCAGCTACGCGCGCAAAGAAGGCTGCCGAAGACCTCATCGATACTTCTGATGAGGTCGAAGCAACTGACGCGGACGAGCAGGCAGAGGAAGATCAGCCAGCAGCAGAGCTTCGCGAGCCGCTCCCGACCGGCGCGATCGTGCTCAAGGCCGGTGACGAAGAGGATGTGCCGACGGTAACGACGGCGATCCCCGGCGCCACCGCCGACCCTGTCAAGGATTACCTGAAGCAGATCGGCAAGGTCGCGCTCCTCAACGCCGCTGAGGAGGTCGAGCTTGCGATGCGTATCGAGGCTGGACTCTTCGCGGAAGAGAAGCTCGGAACCGAGAAGGGGCTCCCCAAGAAGCTTGAGCGTGAGCTCAAGTGGGTTGCCCGTGACGGGCAGCGCGCAAAGAGCCACCTGCTCGGAGCGAACCTTCGTCTCGTTGTATCGCTCGCGAAGCGCTACACGGGCCGCGGCATGCAGTTCCTTGACCTCATCCAGGAGGGTAACCTCGGCCTCATCCGTGCAGTCGAGAAGTTCGACTACACCAAGGGCTTCAAGTTCTCGACCTACGCGACGTGGTGGATCCGCCAGGCAATCACCCGCGCAATGGCCGATCAGGCTCGCACCATCCGTATCCCGGTGCACATGGTTGAAGTCATCAACAAGCTGGCGCGCGTGCAGCGTCAGATGCTGCAGGATCTCGGCCGCGAGCCGACTCCTGAGGAGTTGAGCCGCGAGCTCGACATGACCACCGAAAAGGTCATCGAGGTGCAGAAGTACGGCCGCGAGCCGATTTCGCTGCATACCCCGCTTGGCGAAGACGGCGACAGCGAGTTCGGCGACCTCATCGAGGACACCGAGGCGATCGTGCCTGCCGACGCAGTCGGCTTCACGATGCTGCAGCAGCAGCTTGAGCAGCTGCTCGATTCGCTGTCGGAGCGCGAGGCAGGCGTTATCAAGATGCGCTTTGGCCTTGGCGACGGTATGCCGAAGACCCTGGACCAGATTGGCGATACCTTCGGCGTGACGCGTGAGCGTATTCGCCAGATCGAGTCGAAGACAATGGCGAAGCTTCGCCACCCGTCACGCAGCCAGCAGCTGCGCGACTACCTCGACTAGACCGTCAGGTACTCCCGCGGGGATTCCCTCGCACCACACCTGTGGCCCCGACACTCACTGTCGGGCCACAGGTGTTTTGTGCGCAGGCGACCCATCAGCGGTCCACGGGAGATGCGGGCGACCGGCCGAGGGATCCGTGGTGACCGCCGCGGGCGTGCTTAGACTGGGTTCGTATCCGTGTCGTTCCTATCAGCGTCCCGACGCTTGACTGCGGTCAAGCCACGCAGTGCGCCGCGTGTGCCCCGAGCCCAATATCCCCCGAAGGAGCCGACATGCCAATCACCATCCGTCGAACGATCGCGCTGACGAGCTCCGTGCTCGCAGCGGGCCTCATGCTCTCCGCCTGCTCGGCGCCGGATGCCGCGCCCGACCCCAAGGCCTCGAGCAAAGTCACGCCAGAGGCGCCGGCGAAGAAGCCCGCCCCGGGAGCGGAAACCTCGGAGGGCTTCGAGGACGGGCCCGTCGACTTCGAGGCGGCGCTTGCCGAACGCGACCAGTTCATCGCCGATCAGGGCATGCCGCTCGACGGCACCCCGCTTGTCGCGCAGACCGACGCCCAGAAGGAATTCATCGGGCGGGAGAAGGCCTTCGTCGAATCGCAAGGGCAGACGTGGAGCGCCGAGGCCGAGTCAACGTATCTTGCGCTCGCGATGGACGCCTGCGAGACATCGATCCTGCAGGGACACCGGGTCACCCAGGACACCCTCATCGTCCACGTCGGATCGAGCCCGCTGTTCCAAGCGATGCTGCCAGCGGAAGTCACGGGCGAGGAGCGCCGCGTAGGTGAGCGGAACACCGCGGCGAAGATGATCACGGGCGTGAGCTACCTCTGCGAGGCCGACACCGCACACTGGGTCGAGGCCTTCAACGCGGTCTACCCGCCGTCGGCCCCCGGCGAGGCCCCGCTTGGCGGCTAGCGCGCCAGCCAACCGCGAGCAGAAGCGCACAGAAAGGGGGCGCCGCCGGCCTGAGCCAGCGACGCCCCCGTTCGCGGGACGAGCGATCTACGCCGTGAGCTTGTGGCTCTCGTCGTGCCACGCCTCGGCCATCGGGCGAAGCTTCGCCTCGTGCTTTGCTGCGTGGTGGGCGCAGAACAGCAGCTCGCTGCCGCTCAGCGTGGCGCGTACGTACGCCTGTGCACCGCAGCTGTCGCAGCGGTCAAGTCCACTGAGCGGACGATCCGCTGGTGCGGCTTCCGCTACTTCAGCGGTGTGTTCGAGTGTGCTCATGGCCACCTCCCGGTAGATCAATTGCTTCTATCCAACCATCACATCGTCGGATATTGGCTGTTTAGCTGCACCGTTTCGCTGTCCGCGTACGGTTTAGGCCGGAGGGGCACCCGAACGGGGTACGGTGTTGGCACTCGCCGGGCTGGATCACAGGCTCTGTCGGTGCTGTGCCCTACAGTGGGGGAGTCTTCAAGAAAGCAGGTTCTTTCACGTGGCTGAATCTAGTTACTCCGCCAGGCACCTCACCGTACTCGAGGGCCTCGAAGCGGTGCGCAAACGCCCCGGCATGTACATCGGCACGACGGATTCTCGTGGTCTGATGCACTGCCTCTGGGAGATCATTGACAACTCTGTCGATGAGGCGCTTGCGGGGCACGGCAGCAGCATCCGGATCACACTGCACGCAGACGGAAGCGTCACCGTTGCCGATGACGGGCGCGGCGTTCCAGTGGACATTGAACCGCGGAGCGGATTGAGCGGCGTTGAACTCGTTTTCACGAAGCTGCACGCAGGCGGAAAATTTGGTGGCGGGGGATACGCGTCCTCCGGCGGCCTGCACGGTGTTGGCGCCTCGGTTGTGAACGCCCTGTCTTCGCGGCTCGACGTCGAGGTCGATCGAGACGGTAAGACCTGGGCGATGTCGTTCCGCCACGGTGAGCCTGGCGAGTTCGCTGGCGAGGGGCCAGATAGCCCGTTTACGCCTTTCGATCGCGCGACGGAGCTCCGCTCGATTGGCAAGGTCAAGAAGGGCGTCACCGGCACCAGGGTGCGGTACTGGGCGGACCCGCAGATCTTCCTGTCAACTGCGAGGTTCGAAGCAGATGCGCTCGTCGCACGGGCGCGTCAGACCGCCTTCCTGGTGACGGGGCTCGCGATTGAGATCGAGGATCAGCGCACGGAGTCTCTCGACGAGTCTGGGGCTCCAGCCCTCCACAGTTTTAGCTATGACGGCGGCATTGCCGAGTTCGTGAACTTCCTTGCTGTTGATGCACCTGTGACGGACACCTGGCGGGTGAGCGATTCCGGGAAGTTCACCGAGACCGTGCCCGTGATGGACGAAGCGACGGGCCATCTTGTCTCACGTGAGGTCGAACGCGAATGCGAAGTTGATATCGCGATGCGCTGGGGCACGGGGTATGACACGGAGATCCAGAGCTTCGTGAACATCATCTCGACGCCGAAGGGCGGGACGCACCTCGCTGGATTCGAGCAGGGTCTCACGAAGTTCTTCCGGAAGCAGATTGAGACGAACGCCCGAAAGCTCAAAGCGGGGTCTGACAAGCCTGATAAGGACGACATCCTCACGGGCCTCACCGCGGTGGTGACCGTTCGTGTACCCGAGCCGCAGTTCGAGGGTCAGACGAAGGAAGTGCTCGGCACCGCAGCTGTTCGCCAGATCGTCGCAAAGTCGGTGACCCACGCGCTTGCCGAACGGTACGAGTCAACGAAGAAGCACGACAAGGCGCAGACAGGCACGCTGCTCGAGAAGATGGTTTCCGAGATGAAGTCTCGGATCGCGATGCGCACCCAGCGTGACACCGCCAGGCGCAAGAGCTCGCTCGAGAGCTCTTCGCTGCCTTCGAAGCTGATTGACTGCAGGTCGAAGGACGTCTCGAATTCCGAGCTCTTCATTGTTGAGGGCGACAGCGCCCTCGGCACGGCAAAGCCCGCTCGCGATAGCGAATACCAGGCGCTGTTGCCGATTCGCGGCAAGATCCTCAACGTGCAGAAGGCATCGCTAGCTGAGATGCTCTCGAACGCTGAATGCGGCGCGATCATCAAGGTGATCGGCGCGGGTTCCGGGCGTGACTTCGACCTTGAAGCTGCGCGGTACGGGAAAGTCATCCTCATGAGCGACGCGGACGTCGACGGCGCTCACATTCGCACCCTCCTGCTCACGCTGTTCTTCCGGTACATGCGTCCGATGCTCGAGGCAGGCCGCGTCTACGCTGCCGTGCCTCCGCTCCACCGTGTCATCGTGCAGAACGCGGGGCGGAAGCCGAACGATGTGATCTACACCTACAGCGAGCGTGAGCTGCAGACGCTGCTCGCCGATCTCCGTAAGCGCGGCAAGAAGCACCAGGAGCCGATCCAGCGCTACAAGGGTCTCGGTGAGATGGACGCTGACCAGCTGGCGGAGACGACAATGGACCGCCAGCACCGCACGCTGCGCCGCGTTCGCCTTGAGGACGCCCACGCTGCGGCGCAGATGTTCGAGCTGCTCATGGGTAACGATGTCGCGCCCCGCAAGGAGTTCATCATTGAGAACGCCGACGACCTTGATCGCGAGCGCATCGACGCCTAGTCGGATCGTGCCCTGATGACGCTCACGGCTCTTGGCCTGGTGCTCGCCGCGGCGGTCGCGCACGCTGCATGGAACATCGTCGCCGCGAAGTCCAGTCACTCTGGATTGCCGTTTCTGTTCTGGGGAGCGGTATTCAGCAGCGCCATCTGGGTGTGTGCTGTGCCGTTCACCGGCGGCATAGGTGAGGGAAGCCTCGGATCGTTCGTCCTCGCTGTCGTGCTCTCCGGTGTGCTCCACGTGCTGTACCTGCTTGTGCTGCAGCGCGGCTACCGGGCAGGCGATCTCAGCACGGTCTATGCGACGGCGCGTGGGAGCGCCCCCGTGCTCACCGTGCTCGTGTCGATTCTGCTGTTCGGTGAGCGGCCCGGATGGCTTGCCCTCGGTGGGGTACTACTGGTGATCGTTGGCGTGAGCGCCTTCGGGCTGATCGGAAGGAAAGCTCCGGGCAGCATCGCCGCGAGGGCTGCGCGCACGAAACGGGGGAGGATCGATCCCGCGCTCGCCTTCGGCCTGCTCACCGGCGTAGCGATCGCGGTTTACACGATCTGGGACGTGTTCGTTGTGAACGAGTTCGGGATCGCGCCAGTCGCGTTCATGGTCGGCACGAGCGTTGCGCAGGCCGCGATGTTCGGCGGGATGCTCGCCGCCGAGGGGGCGCGCGGGCTCGCACCAATTCGGCGCATGCGCGGGACGGTGCGAGCGGAATGGCGGAGGCTCGTCGTGTTTGGCGTGCTCTCGCCGCTGTCGTATATTCTCGTGCTCACGGCAGCAATGATCGCGCCGCTGTCGCTCGTTGCGCCCATGCGCGAGACAAGTGTGGTGCTCGTCGGACTCTACGGCGCGCTGCGCTCCGGCGAGAACAATCCGGCGCTGCGGCTTGGGGCCGCCGCCCTTGTGGTCTGCGGTGTCGTAGCGATCGGGCTGTGAGTCGGGTGCGTGCTCACCCATGCTCCTGCCAACGACACTGTATTCACTGCAACTGCCGGGGAACCTGACGCGGGTGCGGGTGCGGGTGCGGGGGCGAATGCGGACGCGGGGGCAGGTGCAACCGCACGGACAACCGCACGGGCGCCCGAAGAGCCTGCGCTGCGAGGCGCGTTCGCGCATGTTCGTGCAATAGCGAGGGGATCTGCCGTAACTCTGCGAAAACCTCGCGAATTTGGCAGTGTTACGGCAGATCCCCTACGGAACGCTGCGCTGGCTGGCGCTGGCAGGCTAAGTGAGGCGTACCCGCAGCTCGTCGAGTTGCTGGGGGCTCAGTCCGAGGCCATCCCGCGCGTAACGCTCAAGCGACCCGAACTGCTCGCGCACCTGCGCAAAAGCCGCGTCAAGATAGCTCGCCTGCACTCCCAGCACCGGTAGCAGAAGTTCCCGGTCGATGCCCTGTTCGCCGAGCTGCACGATAACGGGCTCGAGCGCCGGCAGTAAGTCGGTGTTCGTGCGCAGGTAGTCCGCGTAGATGTGCTCCTCTGAGGCCCCGAGCAGGCCGAGCACGAGCGCAGCTGCCCAGCCGGTTCGATCCTTTCCCGTAGTGCAGTGGAACAGCGCAGCGCCCGCGCGATCCCCGTCGGTGAGGCCAAGCACGAACGCCCGGTACGCCCCAAGCGCAGAGGGGAGGCGAATGAGATCGCGGTAGGTGTCCTCGAACAAGCGCTCGGCTTTGCCGCCCTCGAGGGTCTTGGCGAATCCTTGCGGATCGCTGTGGAGGTCGCCGAGGGTCGCAGCGACGCTCAGCGAGCTGTCCGCGAGCACGTCGAGTGGGACGAGCGCAATGCCTGGAGGCAGGCGGTCTGGCGCCGCAGCCGCCTCTGCCGAGGTGCGCAGATCGTAGACTGCGCGGAGCCCCGGCTCTTCGTGGCCTGAACGGTCGGCGCCATTCTTAGCCGACCCGCTCCGCGTAGCCGAATCGCTTTGCCCGAGGCGGGCGATGGCGGCGACGTCTGCGTCACTCAGCGAGGAGAGCGTCGCAGAGCGGAACAGCCTTCCGTGTCGCACGGGCCCGCTCGCCGTTGGGATTCCGCCGAGGTCACGCAGGTTCGGCGCGCTCGGGATCGTGATTCCTAGGGATGCCTTCGCCCCCTTGACGCTCGTATCCGCGTAACCGCTCGCATCCAGGGCATCGCCCGCATCCGGGGCACCGCCCGCATCCCGGGCGTCGCCCGTACCGACTGCGCCGCTCACGCCGCCGCTCGACGGGCCGCGGCTCGACACGCCGCCGCTCACAGTGCCTCCGGCCGCGGCGCGACCCAGGTGCCGTCGAGTACCTCGGGGCGCGGGCGGTACAGGCGCAGCACGTAGTTCCAGCCCGGCATGATCGGGAGCGCGTTCGCGACACCCTCGAGCTGCTGGCCGAAGCGGATCGTGACGCCGCCGTCCCCATCCTTGACTGCGGTGAGGCTGTTGATGCTGTTCACGCCGAGGTCGTTCTCTTCGAAATAGCCGGCCGCGTTGTAGAGCGACACCGACCAGAACGCGTCGACGGGAACGTCTTTGAGGCGCAGCCGGTACTCCGCCACCGGCAGCTCCTCGTTCACGCTGATGTAGGTCGCCTCATACTCGGGCAGGCCGCCCCAGCCCGAAGCGGTGCCGAGCAGGTGCATGACGGGCTCGACCTCTGCTTCCGTGCCGAAGGAGTGGTCGTACTTGCTCACTCCGCGGGCGAGGGTGAGGATCGCCTCGCGAGTCTCGGTCTGTGAGTGCTCCTCGTACGCCGGAAGCGGGAACGGGCCGGAGCCGCCGCCGACGAGGCCGAGCGCGTCTTGCAGCCTGTTGACCTCCGCAATGTCTGCGGGATCCGACGGGTCGACGAGGATGCGCACGACGAGCACGGCGTAGTCGCTTCCGATGAGCTCGCGTGTGAGCACGTGCTCGCCCGCGTCTCGGAGGATGACCGGCCCGTAGTGATCCTGGCTGAGCACCCACACCGAGATGTAGCGCTCTCCAGCGTCGGGGAGCGTGACTGTGACGTCGTCACGCACGTCGACGACGACGCTGCTGTACAGCGTGTCGCGGTTCTGTCGAATGATGGGTTGGTCGTCGAGCGGCTTGAGCTCGTACGTGTGGTTCCATTGGCCGAGGCCGAAACCCGTGGAGAGGCGCGAGAACATGAGGTCGCTCTCGGCTCGGTTGAAGTTTTTCACGTTGACTGGGATCTCAGACACGGTGTTGTCCTTTCGAAATGAACGGGATACAAACGGGTGTGATCGTGCACGCGGATTCGCTCCCGCGCGTGTGAGCGATGTGAGTCACGCGAGCGCCTTCGCCTTGAGCGTCTCGAACTCGGCCTGCGAGATCGACCCCGCGCTGAGGAGGGCGGCAGCGGAGGCGATTTCGTCGGTTGGGCTCTGGCCCGCGACCTGGCGAATGTAGGCGGCGGCGGCCGCCTCAGCGTCGCGGTTCGCTGCGACGCTGCGCTCCGACATGCCCTTGCCGCGCGCGATGAGATAGACGAGCGCCGTGGCAAGCGGCAGGAAGATGAGGAAGAGCACCCAGACGGCCTTCCACCAGCCGTTGAGGGTGTGGTCGCGGAAGAGATCGCTGATGATCGCGAAGAGCGCGAACAGGTAACTGATGAAGATGACGGCCCAGAGCATCCAGCTGAGCATTGCCCAGAAATCCATGTGTGTTCCTTTTCGTAGGTGTCCGGCCCCGCGGGTGCGGTGGCCGGCGGTGTGGGGTGTGGTTACAGCGCGGCGATGCCCTTACCGAGCATGCCCACTGAGATGACGCTGAGCAGCACGGTCGTAATTACTGCGTTCTCGCGTGCGAGCCAGGTGTGGAGCTGCTCGAGCGGCCCGCGGAGGCGGTCGGCGGCGACGAAGAATGCGACGACCGGAACGAGCACGGTTGATACTGCGCACAGCACGAAGACCGTCGCGGCGATCGCTTCCTCGCCAGCTGGCAGCCCAGCGCCGCCGATGATGACGCCTGCGCTGGCTGCGATGAGCAGGTTCTTCGGGCGGGGGATCGATAGCAGGAGGCCGAGCCCGAGCGCCCTGCCAAACGTGAACGAGTCGATCGCCGCCATCCATTTCGGTAGGGTCGGCTCCTCGCCAGGCTTCGGGCGGCTGCGCCACCCCTTGATCGCGAGCAGCAGCAGCAGTGCAGCGAGGGCGAAGTGCACGATTGCCTGGGCGACATCTGGGCCGCCAGTCTCGGCGCGCTGCGGGAGGAGACCCGCGAAGAGCACGAAGATCGTGACGGGTGCGGCGACGCCAGCGACCCAGCCGAGAAGGAACCCCGGCCCCGCGCTCTTCGCGTTGGGTGAGAGCAGCATGAGGATTACCGCGATGATCGTTATGGGGCTGATGGCGATTGCGAGGGTGAGCGGCAGCACCTCGCCGATGACGGTGTTGAGCACGTTAGGTCCCTTCGGGGGTGGATGGCGGAGTGAGCGAGGCTGTCGCTCCGGTGGTGTTGTGGCCCGCAACGGCGGCGCGGTTCGTTGGGAACACCGCATCACCCGGCTGCACGACACCGAAGTGCGCGAGTCTCGCCCGCGCGCTCTCGCGGACGCGGCTGAAGCTCACGGCGATGCCCGCGGCCGCGAGCCACGAGCGGAGCCCGGTGAACGCCTCCGCGGCCGTGACGTCGACGTCGGTGACGGCCTCCATGTCGATGACGATCCTGTGGACCGCAGTCTTGCCGCCGGCGCCGGCAACCGCTCGTTCGACGGCGGATGTGAAGACCGTGCCGTTCGCAAAGAAGAGGGGCGCTGCCATGCGGACGACGAGCGTGCCGTCGTCACCGAGTGCGTTGCGGACAACTGAGCCTGGGCCTGCCGCGGCGGGGTCGCTTCCCACGGCTCGCGGGTCCCCGCCGGCGAGACGGGCAGCAGGGATGCCCTCCAGCAGGGAGGATGCGGGGTCGCCGCCCTGCGACAGCACGTCAATTGCGGGGTGCGCCGCGCGGCGCGCGAGGTTGATGAGGGCGAGCACGAACGCGACAAGGATGCCCGCGATCGCGCCGACGAACAGGGTGACAACGAAGCACGTGATCCCGATCCAGAACTCGCTTGGCGATAGCCGCCAGAGCGAGCGGAACTCCGACACACCGAGCAGCGGGAGCACAGCGACACCGACGATTGCGCCAATCGCTGGCATGGGGATGCTCGCGAGCAGCGCGGTTCCGAAGAGCAGAAAGAGGATCGTCCCCGCGGCGAGTACGAGTGCGGGGAGCTGGGTGCGCGAGCCGGCCTGATCCATGGCTGCGGTGCGGCTCGTAGATGCGCCGACCGCAAATGATCCGCTCGCTCCCGCCGCAATGTTCGCGGCACCGAGCGCGAGCAGGTCTCGATTCGGCTGCGTGGCGTAGCCGCGCTTCTCGGCGTATGAGCGGGCGACGAGGAGTCCCTCGGCGGAGGTCACGAGCGTGAGCGCGATGGCCGACGGAACAAGGGCGAGCCACTGCTGCCACGCGAGCACAGGCCAGGTGAGCGCCGGGGGCCCAGCGGGAATGGCGCCGAGCACCTTGACGCCGGCAGCATCGGCCCCGGTGAGTACTACGAGCACGGTCGCAAGCACCATCACGCCGAGCGCCCACGGCACCAGCGGCGCGACCCTCTTCCCGAGCAGGAGGATAGCGGCCCCACCGGCAGCGATGGCCGCCGACGGGACATTGATGTCGCCGAGGCCGCTCGCGAGGCCGAGGGTTTTCTCGCCGAATTCGGCGCCTGGGGCGAGGGAAATGCCGAGCATTTTCGCGAGCTGCGAGACGAGGATGTCGAGGGCGAGGCCGCCGACGAAGCCGATGAGGATGGGCTTTGAGAGGAAGTTCGCTAGGAAACCGAGCTTCAACACAGACATTGCGGCGAAGAGCACGCCGCAGAGGATCGCTTGGGCGAGGGCCATCGTCGCATAGTCCTCCGAGCCCGCTGCAGCGAGGCCGCCGAGCGATGAGGCGACCAGGGCAGCTGCTGCCGCGTCGGGGGAGACGACGAGCTGTCGCGACGAGGTCACGAATGCCCAGACGAGCGTTGGGAGGATGAGTGCGTAGAGTCCGGCGGTTGCGGGCAGGCCGGCGATCTGGGCGTAGCCGATGTTCAGTGGGATCGCGATCGCTATGAGCGTGACGCCCGCGAGGAGTTCGCGCCCGATGTTGCCGCGGTGAAGGCCAGGAATCGTTTCATTCATCGTCTACCAATAGTCATTGAATAGCTGATGCTGAGGGGAGTGTCTCAACCTTTTCGGATGAGATCGCGCCAGCCCCCGCTGCGCGTCGCTCCGCCCTGGGCGGCGCGGGACTATTCTGTGAGACATGATCGATGCCATCCGACAGGAGCTCACGACCGGTGCGCCCGCGACGGCATTGGCGCTCCTCAGGAGGCACTGGCTCCGGCTGATCCTCGAATCGCACACGGCGGAGCTCGAGCAGCTGTGCGTCGAGTTTCCAGAGCCGATCGACCCGAACCTGCTGCTCATCCGTGCCTGCTGCAGGGACCTTGCTGGCGACACCCACGGCGCCGCATTCCTGCGCGGGCAGGGCTCGCGCCCCGAAACGAGTGAGTTTGTCGCGTGCTTTACGAACCTGCTGCTCGCGCCAGACAACACGACGAAGTCCGCGATAGCGGATTCGGCCCGCGAAGCGCTCTCGGCCTGCGGCCCCGACGACGACTACCCGTCCGCACTGTTCCTACTCGGGTGGGCGGAGGTACGCCTGCGCAGAAACCTCGGGGAGGCGATCGCCCTGCTCCGCTCGGCGAGCGAGGAAGCGCGGCTGCACTCACGTCCAGAGACGCACAGACTCGCACAAGCGAACCTCGCGTTTGCTCTCGCGCAGGCGGGATTCTTCAGTGAGGCGACGCTGATCCTCGACGGCCTCCCACTTCGCGAATCGGCGAGTGACTGGGACCTGTTCGAGGGCGGTCTCGTCGACTCGACGCGCGGTTCGATCGCCTACTGGCGGGGCGACTTCGAAACCGCGATCACGCTGCTCGGATCGCTCGTGTCGCCAGGCAGCCCCGGAACCAATTTCGAGGCATACGCGCGCCTCTACCTCACGCTGAGTCTCGTCGCAGTGAATCGGCAGCACCGATTCCGCGAGGCGCACGAGCTCCTCCAAGGGGTGAGCGTTGCGGACAAGCACGGCGTACCGTGGGGGATTCTCCGCGGCGTCGCCTCTGGGTGGCTTGTCTACGCGGAGGGGCAGCCCGCGCTCGCGAAGAAGATCGCCTCTCCAGCGCTCACCCGCACGGGAGCGCCCGTTGCGCACGCGCTACTCGCCGCGCTCTTTGAGCGATTGGGTGAACGCGAGCTCGCAGGCCAGGCGCTGAAGCTCGTCGCCGCGACCGCCGCCCCAAGCTACGCGCAGGTGAGCTCCCTTGTCACCTCGGCCTGCCTGAGCGCGATGGCGGGGCGCGGTCCGCTCGCTCACGAGCACCTCGACCGCGCACTCGGCATGGCAGCGCTCGAAGGCGTCCTCACGCCGTTCCTGTCGACGCATGCCCCACTTGGCGACCTCCTCTCGGCGCACGCGCATCGCGGTTCGCAGCACGACGACTTCCTCCAGCTGATATTCGCGCAGCGCGACTCCCACTCACGGCTCGCATCGGGGATGCTCACGAAGCGCGAACGGGAGATCCTCACCCAGCTCCGCACCACGCGAACGGGGGAGGAGATCGCCGCCCACCTCGCGATCGCCTACCCGACGGTGAAGACTCACATCAGGGCGATTTACCGCAAGCTCGGGGTCGCCACACGACGCGAAGCGATCCGCGTCGCCGACTCCCGATAGCCGCGCCGGTCAGCGGGCGACCTGACACGCGCCCCGCTGCGGTGGCGCTCGAGGGCGCGGTGCGAGCCCGGCGCGGGCGCTATCGGGGCCAGGCGTGGCATGCGGTGCAGGGCGCGGTGCAGGGCGCGGCGCGAGGCGCGAGGCCTTGGCGTTTGATAGCGTGTTGCTTTGCCGCACGCCCGTTCGGCACCACACTGAACCCGGGAGCTACTCACACATGAAGAACTGGGTGCGTGCCGCTGCCGGCGTCGTCGTGGTTGCCGGGATGGGCTTTGGCCTCGCAGCATGCGCGCCAGAACCAGGCGATACGGTTCGCCAGCCGCCAACAACCAGCGAAGCCGTGCCGACGCCCGCGCCTACCGAAGACGCAGCCGAGACGCCATCGGAGCCAGCAGCTCCGAAGCTCGAGCAGGCCGAGCTCGACCGGCGGCTGCGGGACGCTGCCTGGGCGAACGACGTCTCCGCGGCCAAGCAGCTCATCGAATGGGGCGCCGACGTGAACGCCGTGGACGACACGGTGCAATCGCCCTACCTCATTGCAACGAGCGAGGGGAGACTTGAACTCCTCCGGCTCACGCTCGAGCACGGCGCGAACCCCGAGGCCCTCGACAGCTGGGATGGCACTGGCCTCATTCGCGCGGCGGAGCGGGGACACTGGGACATTTCGGGCGAACTCATCCGCGCGGGCGTCCCCGTCGACCACGTGAACAACCTCGGATACCAGGCCATCCATGAAGCCGTGTGGCTCGGTCGCGATGACCCGAGCTATCACGCGACGCTCAGGGTGCTTGTTGCCGGGGGCGCGGCGTTCGACACCCTGTCGGTGAGCGAGGGGCTGACGCCACTGCAGATGGCCGACCAGCGCGGCTTTTCTGGCCAGTACGGCATCCTGCAGACCCTCACCGGCACGCCGTTGCCCGCCGAGCCAGGCCCAGCCTTGCTTGCGGCCGCCGCAGCTGGCGACGCGGATGCCGTCGCGCTTGCGCTGCGTGCCGGGGCCGAGCCCGGAACCGTCGATTCCGACGGCGTCTCGGCGCTTGAGATCGCCGAGGCAGCCGGCTCCCCGCTCGCGGCGCAGGTGATCCGAGCCCTCGGAGGCTAGCGCGCCGCGCGTCGGCTAGCTAAGGAGCTTGGCCGATGTGAGCGATCGCCGCGTCGAGCAGCGTGCCCGACCCGTCGCGCTTGCCGAGCGTCTCCGGGAGCTTGCGCGCCGCACCGTCGGCCGCGAGCGCACGAGGTTCACCCTCGCCAACCCAGGCCGCGACGAGCGCGTCCTCACCCTTGAGGAAGCGCTGTGCGCGCACCCCGCCAGTCGCGCGGCCCTTCGCCGGGAACTCGGCCCAATCCGACACCTTCGCTGAGGTGACGCTTGTGCTGAGCAGTGCGTTCTCGTCTGTGCCCTCGGCGACCGTTGCGACCCGTGCCTCCGCGTCGGCGGGGACGGCTGTTGCGAAGATCACCGAGGCGCCCGAACCGAGCTTCATTCCTGCCATACCGCCGGCAGGGCGCCCCTGCGGGCGAACGAGCGCCGACTCAAAGCGCAGCAGCTGGGCGTCACTGGTGACCGCGGCAAACTCGGATCCGTCAGTCGCGGGGAACGCGGCAACGAGCCGGTCGCCAGGCTTGAGCGTAATCACCTCGAAGTCTTGGCGCGCAGGCAGATCGGTGAGCACGACCCGCTTGACAATGCCCTGAGCGGTGAACAGGCCGACCGGCTCCTCGGAGTCGAGCGGCACGATGCCCACGATCTTGAGCTTCTTGTCAGTGAGCCCAATGTATTCGGTGAGCTTCACACCCGCCGAGAACGCAATGGAGGCAGCGGGGACGAGCGGCAGATCCACCGGGGTGAAGCGGTGCAGGGTGCCGTCGGAGAGGATCGCGCCGAGCTCGCCGCGCACGGTGGTCGCGATGCGTGCGAGTACCGCTCCGTGCTTCGTTGCCCGCGGCGCTGCGCGAGTCGCCTCGGCAGCCTCCGGGTCGCGGTCGACGCGGAGCGCACGGCCGGTTGCCGAGAGCATGATTGTGCAGGGGCTGTCAGCAACCTGCAACGCGTCGGCCGAAACGGCAGCGCGCGCGGGGCGGGCGACCGCGCCGGTGAGTAGCGTGCGGCGAGGCGTACCGTATGCCGCGGAGGCCGCGTCTAGCTCGCTCGCGACAACCCCGCGGAGTTTCTCCTTGCTCCCGAGGATCTCAAGCAGCGCAGCGATCTCCGCCTGGAGTTCGTCACGCTCTGCCTCAAGTTCGACGCGTGAGAAGCGGGTGAGTCTGCGCAGGCGGAGCTCAAGAATGTACTCGGCTTGCTGCTCGGAGAGGTCGAAGACCTGCTGCAGTCGCGTGCGAGCCTCGTCTGCGTCGTCGCTTGTGCGGACGACCTGAATGACCTCGTCGATGTCGAGGATCGCGATGAGCAGCCCCTCAACCAGGTGCAGGCGCTCGCGGCGCTTGCGGAGGCGGAACTCGCTCCGGCGGGTGACCACGGACACACGGTGTTCGAGGAATACGCCGAGCATTTCACGCAAGCTCAGGGTCTGAGGCTGACCCTTGACCAGCGCGACAGAGTTGATGCTGAAGGAATCCTCGAGCGGCGTGTAGCGGTAGAGAAGCTCAAGCACGGCCTCCGGTGAGAAACCGGTCTTGAGCGTGATGACGAGCTTGAGCCCGTTCTTGCGGTCAGTGAGATCGACAACGTCGGTGATGCCGGTGATCTTCTTGGCTTCGACGCCCTGCTTGATCTTCTCGATGACCCGCTCGGGGCCGACCAGGTATGGCAGCTCCGTCACGACAATGCCCGTGCGGCGTGGGCCGAGCTGCTCTACCGATACCCTCGCCCGGGTCCGAAAAGCACCACGGCCCGTCCGGTATGCGTCTCGGACGCCGTCGAGCCCAACAATGGTGCCGCCGCCGGGAAGGTCGGGCCCCGGGATGAACTCCATCAGTTCTTCGACTGTGGCCCCAGGGTTGAATAGGAGATGCTTCGCCCCCTCAACGACCTCAATGAGGTTGTGGGGTGCCAGGTTCGTCGCCATGCCGACGGCGATGCCGCTCGCGCCGTTCACGAGCAGGTTCGGCACGGCTGAGGGCAGCACCTCTGGCTGTAGCAACTGGTTGTCGTAGTTCGGGATGAAGTCGACAACATCCTCATCGAGCGACTCGGTCATCGCGAGCGCTGCGCCAGCCAGGCGAGCTTCGGTGTATCGAGACGCCGCGGGACCGTCGTCGAGCGAGCCAAAGTTGCCGTGGCCATCGACGAGTGGCAGGCGCATCGCAAACTCCTGCGAGAGCCTCACCAGGGCGTCGTAGATCGACGAGTCACCGTGGGGGTGGAGCTTCCCCATGACCTCGCCAACAACGCGGGCGGACTTCACGTGCCCCTTGTCGGGGCGCAGGCCCATGTCCGTCATCATGTACAGGATGCGGCGCTGTACCGGCTTCAGGCCGTCGCGGGCATCGGGAAGAGCGCGTGAATAGATCACCGAATACGCATACTCGAGGAAGGACCCCTCCATCTCGTTGGAGATGTCGATGTCTTCGATGCGTTCGCCGGCCGCCTCGTGGGCTGCTCCGGAAGTATCCATGTCGGTTACGTCGGCCATAATGGATTCATGCTACCGACTGCCACCGACAACGGCGGGAGGCTTGCCGCGATTTTCCCGACTGGGCTTGCAGCTCTCGCCCTCGGAAACGAACGACCGGCCGCTGCCGTGCTTGCCGAAGCTGCCGGCCTTGGAGATTCCGAGGCAGCGCAATCGCTCTGCGCCACCGTGCTTCAACACACCCCGCCGCTACGCTCGCTCGTGATTCTCGCCGTCGACGGGTTGGGGAGCGCGAACCTCAAGTCGAGTAGCGCACACGCGCCAACGCTGGCTGCGTTGCCGAACCGGCGGATCACGACAGTGAGCCCGTCCACGACCGCAGCCGCGCTCACGACACTCACGACGGGGCGCTTGCCAGCCGAACACGGACTCATCGGCTACCGCATCATGCACCCGTCGCTCGGCCTCATCTCGCCGCTGCGCGACTGGGAGGGCATCGCAGAGCCAACGGCGTGGCAGCGCGCGGAACCGCTCTTTGGTAGCGCAGCGGCACTCGGCATCCGCGCCCGCTGCTATGGGAGGCCGGCGCACGCTACGAGCGGGCTTACCGGGGCGATTCTCCGGGGAGCCGACTACGTCGGTGGTGATCGCATTGCCGACAGGTTCGCGGCGGCTAAGCAGGACATCTCCTCAGGCGAACCGACCCTCGCCTATGTGTATGTTGACGAGCTCGATCGGGCCGGGCACCAGCACGGTTGGCAGAGCGAGGCATGGCTGAGGCGGCTTGAGCAGCTCGATCAGGCCGTTGCCGACTTCCTCACTGGCCTGCCGAGTGACACCGGTCTCATCGTGACAGCAGACCATGGCATGGTAGACGTGCAGGCCCACCAGCAGATCGTATTCGACCTTGAATCACCTGAGTTCGCCGATGTAGCTGCATTCGGGGGTGAGCCTCGATTCCGCAGCTTCTATCTGAAGGAGGGTGCGGATCCCGCGGCGTTTGCCGCCGAGCTCGAGCAGCGCGAGGGGAAGCGAGCGTGGGTCGCAACTCGGGACGATGCGTTCGCGGCCGGCGTGTTTGGCCTAACAGAGGGCGAGGGGGTCCGGGCCCGGGTCGGCGATGTGCTGCTCGCCGCGCGCGGCCAGTGCGCCTATTACGCGACGTCTGATGACCCCCAGGCGTTTGATCTCATCGGGCAGCACGGCTCGTGGACGGACGAGGAACGAGGGATCCCACTTATTCTCGGCGGTGCGCTCGCTGGCTCGGGGTTTGCCAGAGCCATCGAACTCGTCGCAGCAGCGCGCTCCTAGCAGGAGCAGGTGCGCGCCGCAGCGACGAAGTGGCGTGCAGCTGCGACCCCGCCGGGGAGCGCGCCGGGTAGCGCCGGACTACGCGGGGTCGTCGTCGCTGCGAGTTCCGAACAGGATGTCGTCCCAGCTCGGGATCGAAGAACGACCGCGCTTGCTGTCGCGTTTCGCTTCGGAACGCTTCCCAGAGGGCTTCGCTTGGGCGTCGGCGCTGTCGCTTGCGGGCTCGCTCGCTCGCGAGGAGCTGGTCTGCGCCGGTGTAGCCGGAGAGGAGTCGGATCGGGAGGCGCGAACCCCAGGAGGCCCGGAGATGTCACCGAGCACGGCCCGCAGGCGCGACGGCTCATTCTGCTGCCCCTGCCCGCCGGAACGCTCGTCGCTGCGCGGAGCGTTGGGGGTCGAACCTGGGGCCTTGCGCGGAACG
The DNA here is from genome assembly GCF_000834055.1 of Leucobacter komagatae. GTDB lineage: Bacteria > Actinomycetota > Actinomycetes > Actinomycetales > Microbacteriaceae > Leucobacter > Leucobacter komagatae_A. The sequence goes on along the minus strand of NZ_JXSQ01000005.1, from coordinate 37,930 downwards.
GCCGGCGTGTCTGGGGTGCCAGACACGCCGGAGGTTCCCCAAATGTTCGCGGCTGCGCCTGATCGCCGGACGGGGCGGGTGCTCGGCCCCGGATCGACGAGCCCGCTGATTCCCGATTCTGCGCCGGCCTGCGGCTCGCCGCCGGCGGGGGAGCCGTTCGTTGGTGCCTCGTCAGCCCCCGCGTCGGTCGCTCCCTGATCATTCGCGTCGTTGCCGCCATCAGCGAGCTCCTCTGCGCGGTCCGCGCGCGGCAGGTCTTCAATGGGCAGCTCCGCTTCGAGCGAGCGCTCCCCGCGCCGTCGCCTGAGCGCGTCGAGCAGATCTGCCGTTTGACTCAGGTCGCCGTCACGGTCATCCGGCGTGTTGATCGCGAGGGTGTCGATTTCCCTGCGCCGCTCATATTCTGCGTCTGGGCTGAGCGGAGCGTCTTCGCTGGCAGCAGCCGCCTGGTCGGTGTCAGGCGTGATCGGTTGGACCTCTGCGGTCGGGGCGAGCAGAGCATCTGGATCAAAGGTTTCAGGCTCGCGTCGCTCATTCTGCTCGTTGTCGACAGCGCGCAGCTTGGGAATGAGCCTGTCGCCAAGGTCGCCAATCTTTGACAGGTTGGTCGCGTCAGGCGTGAGCGGGCTGAGCACGCGCTTCTTGTGGTCGAAGCTCCACACCGCGTCGTGATCGCCGTCGCGCGAGTCGAATTCGAGCCCGATCAACCACCCTGCGTCTTCATCGCGCCATGAGCGCCAGAGGTTGATCGTGTTCCCCAGCCCGATGAGGCGCTCCGAGATCACCTGACCAAAGCGCTGCTCGCCGTCGTTCGCCGAGGGCGTATCTGCTGAAGCTGCGGGGTCGGTGCGAACGGTGACGGCGTGTGCGAGGTCGAGCATGTACCGCTGTTCGGCGCGGACCGGCTCCTCGAATCGCTCCACGTCTGCCTCGTCGAGGCCGGTCTCTGCCGCGACTTCCGAGCGGGTCTTGCCGGCACGGAGCAGCGCCTGGATCTCGCGCGGCCGTACGCGTGCAGTAGCCGCAGCACGGCGTGTCGCCAGTCGAACCTCCTGGGCGACCTCCTCGTCGATCGCCAAGCGATACTCTTCGCCGAGCTCGTTCGCGAGGATGAGGGAACCCTCCTCGCGCCGTAGTACGCGCAGTTCATCCATTGCAGATCCCTTCGATGTTCGCTCAAGCGTGTCATAGCTTGCCGCAGAGAGTCGGTATTGACTCGGGCGAGTGGGCGGATGGGCTCACCCTGAGTTCGCTTGCAGCAATTTTGGTTTGCGTTCGAACGATCTATCCGGCAGACTATGGCCGCTCCCAAAGCCAGCCGCGACGAAAAGCAGGAGAAACATGGCAACCGATTACGACGCCCCTCGTAAGAACGATGACGAAACAGCTGAGTCGATTGAGGCGCTCAAAGAGCGTGGCCCTTCGAAGGGGACCTCATCGCTCGACTCAGAAGACGCCGACAACCCGAGCTTCGACCTCGGCGGTTCAGACCTCTCCGATGTTGAGCTCGACGTCGTTGTGCTTCCGCAGCAGGCGGATGAGTTCACCTGCGTGAGCTGCTTCCTCGTGCGTCATCGTTCGCAGCGTTCCCGCGAGACGGACCTCGGTCCGATCTGTGTGGAGTGCGACGCGTAACTCACGTTAGGCCGCAGCCTTGAGCGCTTCTGCAAGTGCGACGGGCTTGCGGCTCGTGACGATCCAGTGTGGCGTTGGGTCCTGGGCATCGGTGATCTCGATTTTCAGTCCCCGGTGTACCCAACCACGCACGACCAGATAGTTTCGGGCGTCAGCTCCGGGCCCGATTGCGTCCCGGAGCGCGTCCGATCCGAGCGGTTCTACCTCCCCGACGAGGCCGACGGGGATGGTGGCGCGCCCGGCCCTGAACGAACCATCGCGCACCTCAATGACGGGGCTGAGCGCGATGAAGATGAGCGAAACAAGCACATACATGCCGATTGCGACGGGAATCGCCAGTCGCTCCTGGATGGGCATCATGACGAGTGCCGTTGCTGGGACGATGAGTAGCCAGGCGGAGAAGAATCCGATCCCAGGCAGAAGGCGTTCGCGGTAGCGGATCGCCGTGGTCTGTGCGGTCATGCCCCCATTATCTCCCGGATTCCGGTGGGATGCTGAGTGTGTCCTGCCGCGCGGCGCGGGCGGGGATGCGAGCTCACCGAGCGCGTTCCTTGACTCATCCGATAGCCTGTGCAGGTGACTGATGTAGTACGTGTACCCATGACCGCGGACCAGCCCCCGCAGTACGCCCATGACGACGATGCTGGAGCAGACCTTCGCGCTGCCGAGTCCGCAACGATCGCGCCGGGCCACAGGGCCCTCATCGGCACCGGGGTGTCAATCGCGCTGCCGGAGGGCTACGCCGCATTCGTTGTGCCGCGCAGCGGCCTCGCGGCCAAGCACGGAATCACCGTGGTGAATTCCCCCGGGACGGTCGATGCCGGGTATCGGGGCGAGATCAAGATCACGCTGCTGAACACCGATCTGGATGCGCCGTTCGAAGTGGCGGTTGGCGATCGGATCGCGCAGCTCATCATCATGCCGGTGACACGTGCAGTGTTTGTGCCGGTTGAGCAACTCCCGCAGGACACTGTGCGGGGTGCGAATGGATTTGGTTCAACCGGAGTGAGTGGCGCCGTTTGAGCCGCCGCCGCAGGAATCTGAGGAGACAAAAATGACCGATCAAGAGCTGAATGACGCTGCTGAACCCGAAGCCGACGAATCGCAGGAAGCGGTAGACACGTCGAAGTCAGCCCCTGCTGACCGAGACACGGCGGGGCCGTTTGACTTTGCCGAGGTGCCGACCATGCGCCCGTATGTCGACCTCGGTGGCATCAAGATCGCCCCAAGGGAGGGGCTGCAGATGCGACTCGAGGTTGACGAGCGCGCGAAGCGCGTCGTTGCGGTCTCGCTCGAGTATGCGGAGTCCCTGCTGCAGGTGCAGGCCTTTTCCGCGCCGAAGTCGAGCGGAATGTGGCACCAGATCCGGCGGGATCTCACGACCCAGCTCGAATCCCAGGGTGCGAAGGTTGCTGAAGAGGACGGCCCACTGGGGGCGGAAATCGTGACCGCGACTCCCGTGCCAGCTGATCAGGGAGGTGGCACTCGGGCCGCCCGCTTCATCGGCGTTGATGGTCCCCGCTGGATCCTTCGCGGCATCCTCATGGGCAAGGCCGCTGTCGATAAGAGCGCGCATGCGCAGCTCGTGGATCTCTTCCGTGAGATCGTCGTCGTGCGCGGCGATCTGCCGATGCCTCCAGGCGACTTGCTCCCACTGAAGGTGCCAGCTGGCGTTCAGCCAGGAGCCCAGGACGCCGGAGCGGCCGAGGCGTGAGTGATTCGCACTCCGAGGACTCCGGAGTGGATCCCGAACAGAGCGACGCTGCGGATCAGCACGGCCAGGCGGCGGCCCCTGATCCTCGCCTTGCCGCGCTCAACGGCGGGATGGCGAGCGTCGTTCGCGCGAGCCGTGAGGGTGAAGACCTAACGGCAGCCGGAATTTTCCAGGCCGTTGGGGGAGTCCGCGGCGTGCTCGAAGCGGTTGTTCCCGGCCTCTTATTCGTGGTCCTCTTCGTGTTCACGCAGGACGCACGACTTTCGGCGCTCGTGCCTGGCGGGCTCGCGGTTCTGCTCGTTGTAGCTCGTCTCGTGCAGCGAGAGACAATCGTCTCGGCCATTTCGGGAATGCTCGGCGTTGGTATCGCGGTAGTGATCACTCTCATCACCGGCCGGGGGGTCGACTACTTCCTTTCGGGCTTCGTCGTGAACGTCGCCTGGGGCGTCGGGCTGCTCGCGTCCATTCTCGTTGGGTGGCCGGCAATCGGACTGCTCATCGGGATGCTCGACGGCGACATGCGCGGCTGGCGGAAGAAACCAAAAGTTCGCATGACGGCCTTTTGGCTTACCGTGATGTGGCTTGGGCTGTTCGTGCTCCGCCTCGCGGTGCAGGTTCCGATGTATCTTGCGGAGCGTGTTGAGGCCCTCGGTGTTGCCAGAATTGTGATGGGCGTGCCGCTCTACGCGCTTGTACTCATCGTTACCTGGTTCGCCGTCCGGCGTCTCCGAGCTTCATCAGATGATTCGTCGGGCAAAAAGGGCGTAATCTCGGGGGAGAACACCCCGTAAGGCTGAGAGCGCCGAGCCTCTCGAGGGTGTAGGATTTATCTTGACATCGAGAGACTTTGGAGGGCCCTCATGGCATCGATCAATAGCTTCGGCGCACGCGACACGCTTGCAGTCGGAGACAAGAACTACGAAATCTTCAAGATTGGCGAAGTCGCCGGAAGCGCGCGACTGCCGTACAGCCTGAAGGTGCTGCTCGAAAACCTGCTGCGAACTGAAGATGGCGCAAACGTCACCAAGCAGCACATCGAGGCCATCGGCAACTGGGATCCGTCGGCAGAGCCCGACACGGAGATCCAGTTCAGCCCCGCACGCGTCATCATGCAGGACTTCACCGGCGTGCCGTGTGTCGTCGACCTCGCCACGATGCGCGAGGCAGTCACCGACCTCGGTGGCAACCCAGACAAGATTAACCCGCTCGCACCGGCAGAACTCGTGATCGACCACTCGGTCATCTCGGACTCGTTCGGCAACAAGGAGGCGTTCGCGAAGAACGTCGCCATGGAATACGAGCGCAACGGCGAGCGGTACCAGTTCCTCCGCTGGGGCCAGGGCGCGTTCGACGACTTCAAGGTCGTCCCGCCGGGGACCGGCATCGTGCACCAGGTGAACATCGAGCACCTCGCTCGCGTCACCTTCACGCGCGAGGTTGACGGCGTTACCCAGGCGTACCCCGACACATCGGTCGGAACTGACTCGCACACGACCATGCAGAACGGCCTTGGCGTGCTCGGCTGGGGCGTCGGCGGTATTGAGGCAGAAGCTGCGATGCTTGGCCAGCCCATCTCGATGCTCATCCCGCGCGTCGTCGGCTTCAAGCTTTCCGGCCGCATCCCTGCAGGCGTTACCGCAACCGACGTCGTGCTCACCATCACCCAGCTGCTCCGCCAGCACGGTGTTGTTGGCAAGTTCGTCGAGTTCTACGGCGAGGGTGTTGGCTCCGTGCCGCTCGCGAACCGCGCGACCATCGGCAACATGAGCCCAGAGTTCGGTTCGACCGCTGCAATGTTCCCCGTCGACGAGGTCACCCTCGACTACATGCGTCTCACCGGCCGCACCGACGAGCAGGTTGCGCTCGTCAAGGCGTACACGCAGGCGCAGGGCATGTGGCACGATCCGAGCGTTGAGCCCGAGTTCTCGGAGTACCTCGAGCTCGACCTGAGCACGGTTGTCTCGTCGATCGCCGGGCCGAAGCGCCCGCAGGATCGCATCGAGCTCACCGCAGCGAAGACCCAGTTCGAGACCGACCTCAAGAACTACACCGAGGCGTCCAACCCGGCAAAGGTGAAGGACGACAAGGGCCGCGAGTTCGAAATCGACCACGGTGCGGTCACGCTCGCGTCGATCACCTCGTGCACGAACACGTCGAACCCCTCGGTCATGCTCGCCGCTGGCGTGCTTGCCCGCAACGCTGTCGCGAAGGGTCTGAAGGCGAAGCCGTGGGTCAAGACCACGCTTGCGCCAGGCTCGAAGGTTGTTACCGACTACTACGAGAAGTCGGGACTCAACACCGACCTCGAAGCTCTCGGCTTCTACCTTGTCGGCTACGGCTGCATGACCTGCATCGGTAACTCGGGCCCGCTGAACGATGAGATCTCGCAGGCGGTCAACGAGCACGATCTCGCGGTTACCGCAGTGCTCTCGGGTAACCGTAACTTCGAGGGTCGCATCAACCCGGACATCAAGATGAACTACCTCGCGAGCCCCCCGCTCGTCGTTGCGTACTCGCTTGCCGGCACGATGGACTTCGACTTCGACACCGAGTCGCTCGGCGAGGATTCCGAGGGCAACGACGTGTTCCTTCGCGACATCTGGCCTGACCCGATCGAGGTGCAGAAGATCGCCGACGCGTCGATCGACTCGGACATGTTCCGTGAGAAGTACGCGACGGTATTCGACGGCGACGAGCACTGGACCTCGCTCCCGACCCCCGAGGGCAACACCTTCGCCTGGGACGAGAAGTCGACCTACGTGCGCAAGGCCCCCTACTTCGACGGCATGGAGCTCACCCCAGCGCCCGTTGAAGACATCACGGGAGCACGCGTGCTCGCCAAGCTCGGCGACTCCGTTACGACCGACCACATCAGCCCGGCAGGCAGCTTCCGCGCTGAGACCCCGGCCGGTCAGTACCTCGTGGAGAACGGCATCGCTGTTCGTGACTTCAACACCTACGGCTCGCGCCGCGGCAACCACGAGGTCATGATCCGCGGCACGTTCGCGAACATCCGCCTGCGCAACCAGCTCCTCGACAACGTCGAGGGTGGCTTCACGCGTGACTTCACCCAGGAGGGCGGCCCGCAGTCGTACATCTACGACGCGGCGCAGAACTACCAGGCTGCCGGCACCCCGCTTGTCGTTCTCGGCGGCAAGGAGTACGGCTCGGGTTCGTCACGCGACTGGGCTGCAAAGGGCACGAGCCTGCTCGGCGTAAAGGCCGTCATCACCGAGAGCTTCGAGCGTATCCACCGCTCGAACCTCATCGGCATGGGCGTGCTCCCGCTGCAGTTCCCGGTCGGTAAGAACGCTGACTCGCTGGGCCTCGACGGCACCGAGACGTTCAGCATCTCTGGCGTGACGCAGCTCAACGAGGGCGTCACTCCGAAGACCGTGAGTGTCAAGGCTACGAAGGCAGACGGCTCGGTTGTCGAGTTCGACGCGGTCGTTCGCATTGACACCCCGGGCGAGGCGGATTACTACCGCAACGGCGGCATCCTCCAGTACGTGCTCCGCAGCTTGGTGTAACCACCCACTCATGAACAGGTTGGGGGACCAACCTGCTTTTAATCAAGCGAGATCGCTCCACTCGGCAATGCCGGGTGGGGCGATTTCGCTTTGCCTGGAATTGATATTCCGACCCCATTGCGCAGTCGTGTGAGTGGTTTTCGTTTCCCAGTGCAGAAGTTCACTACTGGTGAGCTTACGGGTGCACACTGGAACAAGTCTCGGTGCACGCCTCTGACTAGCTGGCTCGGACAGAGTGTCCGAGTGGCCTGTCCTTAGAGGCGCCAGCTTCGCGCTTTGTGATTCAGCCCGACGATAGCGCCGACATCTTCATCTTGAGCATCATGTGTCTACTCGTCAGGTCCGTCTTCTAGGCCTGGATTATCGTCGTGGTCCATTGAGGTTTCCAGGGCTTTCAGAACCGCATCAGGTACACGAGTGCTCCTTGTCGACGCAACTGCGAATTCAGCGAGTTGTGCAAACGATCGACTTAAAGCCGCTGATTGGGCGGCATTCGCCCGAAACACCTGCTCGAAGACATCGGTCTTTAGATATGCACTAACGGCTTCTTGCATGTTCTCAGGCAAATTGAACGTCGGCAACTGGGACCGAACAAATTCCGGAATATGAATTGTCGGCAGGTAGCTGGAGGGCGGCTTGATTGTCGGCATTGCGAGAATCGCCTTTGGGAATGCTTCAGGATTGACGATGGAATCCCAAGCGTTCACCAGATTCATCTTGCGGTCACGCTGCATCTTAAACAGAAGTTCAGCTGTGCGTGAAGAAAGGGTTGGCCAAAAAATATCCGCCCGGGTTTCCCGTGCCACTCTTGCGCCAAGTTCCTCGAGCGCATCAATAATCGCCGTAGCTGCCCAAACTCGATCTCGCTTCTTGCCGTTCAGAGGGCGGATTATGCCTGCCTCCTCAAACTTCTTTAGAGCCGCGTGTACCGCTGAACTCGACGCCCTGATGGTGTCTTCCATCTCTTCAGCGGAAAAGAACGGTGTGGCCGGAAGCTGTGCGAGGATCCGCTGTGCCGCGCTGCCAGCACGTGGTCGCCTGCCGGTGTAGTCCTCGTACGCTCGGTCCCAATCTTCGGGGAGTCGAGCAAGCTCGGCCGCCGTTCTCTGTGACTCCTCCGAAGCCGTCTCCGCGGCCTTGCAGAACGCTCGCACGATTGGGCCAGCATCCCCCTCGCGGTAAGCGGCGAGCAAACTGAAGTACTCGGCCTTCTTTGCGACGAGTGCGGAGGCAAGAGGGACGACTACGGAGGACGTAACGCCGCGACGCCGAAGTACTGTGTTGATCAGCGCTCTGCCGATACGCCCGTTGCCGTCAGTGAACGGGTGAATGGATTCGAATTGTGCATGAGCGATCGCCGCCTGGGCAATTACAGGTACATCGTCGCGATTTGCAAATACGAGAAGGTCATCGATGTAGGCAGGAACTGTGTCATGTGGTGGCGGGACAAATGTAGCGCCAAGCGGGGTGTTGTCAGAGCCCTCGATCCAATTCTGCTCCGTCCGCAGCCTTCCCTTGTAGTGGAACTCCGCTGGATCATGGTCCATTAGCAACCGGTGTGCAGTGAGGATGTTGTCGATGGTGATCTCTTGGCCGTCGTCCACCGAAGTAATTAGGCTCGATAGAGCCTTCGCTGACGCGACCATAGACACGGCAGAGGCATTGGACTTTGTTCCGTGTGCCGCGAGCGCGAAATCTTTGAGACTGGCTTCTACCTCCTCGATTTTGGATGACGCGACGGATTCAGTGCGAAGCAAGAGGCCAACAAGTGGCACGAGATGCTTCCCATGTGTTGAGTTGAGTTTTGCAATCGCTGCAACGGCGCGCTCTGACTCAGCAGCAATAGTGGGTAGTAAATGCACTTTGAGATCCCCAATCATTGGAGGAAGGCTCACAGTGATCCAACTCAGACCTCGTTCCTCACGAGTCTTTGCGCGTCCCTTGGACTTCCAAGGCACGACGCGTTCTCCGTGAATAGGTACGGGGACGTCAAAGTCAGCAGATTCTTCTGAACGTACGCCGGAGTTGTCAGCCTGCATGTTTGCCTCCTAAGCCGGAATAAACGGGAATCTATTCCATGTTAACTAACTTAACCTGGATTAGTGGCGGCTTTATTCCGGTTTGAACCACACAGCCCTCAGGCTCCTTCGCGGAACCGGTCGCGTTGCCACCTGCAATGTGCGTCGTCCGGGAACTTTGCCTTGGTGCTCGGCACTGATGATGATTCCGAGCGTTGCGCACAAGAGCGGGGGAGTCGTCCCCGCAAGTAGATGTGCTCCAAGGGCTCTTAGTGAGCGTTCCGAACAGAGAACCCGCATGTACCTGAGCCGTCATTCCCGGTCCTTCACTGAAACGTCACATAAACTGACTCTGCCAAAGGTGTAACAATTCGGTCTGTCAGCGCTGAATCGAATTCGGTTGCTCCAACACGTTGCTCTTTGTCGAAGTTGGTGTCTTGGCGAGGTGTTCATCGTGGCGCGGTGTGGACGCGTATCGGTCGTGCGAAGTTTCCGTGAGAACTGCTGTAGGTCTTCCAACGGCGATTCACCGCGGAGGACTCTTGCCCACGCGCGAGTTCCGATAGAGACCTCCTCAGTCCGCGAACACTCGGGAAGCTGAGGGACGTTCGCTTTCTTCAGTAGACTGGGGTAGTGCTTGAGCGAATCAATGGGCCGCGCGATCTCGACGCGCTGAGCCCCGAAGAGTGTGTGGAGCTTGCGGCTGATGTCCGTGAGTTTCTCATCTCAGAGGTGTCTAAAACCGGTGGGCATCTTGGCCCTAACCTCGGGGTCGTCGAGCTGACGATTGCGCTGCATCGCGTCTTCGAGTCGCCGAAGGATCCAATTGTCTGGGACACCGGGCACCAGAGCTACGTCCATAAGTTGCTCACCGGCAGAAAAGACTTCAGCGACCTGCGCAAGCGCGGCGGCCTGGCCGGCTATCCGCAGCGCTCCGAGAGTGAGCACGACGTTGTCGAGAGCTCGCACGCTTCGAGCTCACTCAGCTGGGCGGACGGCATCTCGCGCGCGTTCAACAGCACGGGAAAGCAGGACAGGCACGTCGTCGCCGTCGTCGGCGACGGCGCGCTCACCGGCGGCATGACCTGGGAAGCGCTCAACAACATCACCGATGACAACGACCGCAACCTCATCATCGTCGTCAACGACAACGGCCGCTCGTACGCGCCGACGATCGGCGGCATGGCGCGCTTCCTCAACGGTGTCCGGGTCACCGGCGGCTACCGCGACCTGCAGGAGGGCAGCGAGCGGCTGTTCAACAACTTCGGCACAGCCGGCCGCACGGTCTACCGCGCGGCGCGTGGCGCGCTCCGCGGCTTTGTCAGCCGCGCGTCTGGGAACCAGGATCTCTACGCGAACCTCGACATCAAGTACGTCGGCCCAGTCGATGGACACGACCTTGCAGCGGTCGAGACCGCGCTCAAGCAGGCGAAGGGCTACGGCCGGCCGGCGCTCGTTCACGTGATCACCGAGAAGGGACGCGGGTACGCCCCCGCGGTGAACGACGAGGCCGACCAGTTCCACGCCATCGGGCAGATTGACCCGGGCAGTGGGGCGCCACTGAGTAGCTCCTCCGAGCGCAGCTGGACGTCGGTGTTCCGCGAGGAAATCCTCTCACTCGCCCACGAGAACAAGAAGATCGTCGGGATCACCGGCGCAATGCTGCGCCCAACGGGGCTCGACGCGTTCGCGCAGGCCTACCCGCAGCGCGTCTACGACGTCGGGATCGCCGAGCAGCACGCGGTGACAACCGCCGCAGGGCTCGCCTACGGCGGCCTACACCCGGTCGTGGCGATCTACGCGACGTTCATGAATCGCGCGTTCGACCAACTCCTTATGGACGTCGCACTGCACCGTGCCGGAGTCACGATGGTGCTCGACCGCGCGGGCATCACTGGCCCAGACGGTGCGAGTCACAACGGCGTCTGGGACCTTGCGATGCTGCAGATTGTTCCCGGCATTCGCATCGCCGCACCCCGTGACGAGGCGACGCTCAGGGAGACGCTCGGCGAAGCCGTGCTCGTGGACGACGCCCCGACCGCGATCCGCTACCCGAAGGGCTCCGTGGGGGAGCCGCTACCGCAGCTCTGGCGCACAGCCGACGGTGTCGACGTGCTGTACGCGGCGACGCAGTCCGCAGAGCCAGCTGGCGGGCCGCTCGCTGTCTCCGCAGACGTGCTCTTCGTCGCGGTGGGACCGATGACGCGAACCGCGCTCGATGCCGCTGCGATCCTCGCTGAGCAGGGCATCACGTCGACGGTCATCGACCCCCGCTGGGTGATCCCCGTCGCCTCCTCCGTCGTGACCCTTGCAAGCACGCACCGCCTTGTCGTGAGCATCGAAGACGGGCTGCGCGTCGGCGGCGTCGGCACGACGATTCGCCAGGAGATGCGCGATGCTGGCGTAGACACGGGCGTGAGTGAGCTCGGAACCCCGTACGAGTTTCTCGAGCACGCGACGCGTGACCAGCTCCTCGAAGATGCTGGGCTCACGGCCCCGCAGATCGCCACGGAGGTTGCTGAGCAGGTGCGCGGCACCCGGGTGCCGACCGCGCGCCCGGAGTAGCGCCGGAGTAGCACCGGCTGGGCGCCAGCGCCCGGCAGTACGCGTTTCCTGACAGTACGTGTTTCCTGGCAACACGGTGAGGCGCGGAGGTGGCCGCATGAATCTGGCACATCGAGGAGCATCTCCTGGCGGGGGAGTATCGCAGTCTGCGCGAGTGCTCAGGTCTGCGCCGCCGCTCGAGGAACGACGTTTGTACGCTGCTACTGACAGCACAGCGCCCCGCAGCTCTCAGGAGAGAGAAGCTGCGGGGCGCTGTGCTGGCGAAGCTGACTAGCTCTGCGCTGCGATCCGAGGATCGTGGAACGTGCCGCCGAATGCGCGCTCTGAAGCGCCAACGCGATCCAGGTACGGCGTCGCGCCACCGGCCTGGAACGGCCAGCCTGCACCGAGGATGAGACCGAGGTCGATGTCTTCGGCGGCGTGGACAACGCCCTCGTCGAGCATGATCTTGATCTCGTTCGCGAGTTCGTCCTCTACGCGGCGGAGGATCTCCTCTGGCTCGACCGGGGTCTTGCCGAAGGTGAGGGCCTTCTTCGCGGACTTCGAAAGGTCCTCGACCTTGCCGATCTTGTTCTTGACGAGCGGGTCCTCAAGCTCCGACATCGCGTGCATGTTCGGCGAGGAGTAGAAGCGGTCAGGGAACGCGTTCACCATGGTGTCCTGCACGTGGGCCGCGACCTTCCAGCCGACGAGGTCGATGAGCTCGAACGGCCCCATCGGAATACCGATCGGTGCGAGTGACTTCTCGACGACCGGCAGCGGAGTGCCCTCGTCGAGCGCCCTCGCAGCCTCACCCATAACCTTGGCGAGCAAACGGTTCACCACGAAGCCCGGGCGGTCAGCGGTGATGATCGCACTCTTGCCGAGCTTCTTCGCGAGTGTCATCGCGGTGGCGAGCGCCTCGTCGCCCGTTGCGGGGCTCTTCACAACCTCGAGCAGTGGCATCACAGCGACCGGGTTGAAGAAGTGGAACCCAACGAGCCGCTCGGGGTGCGCGAGGTTCGCGCCGATCTGCTCGACGGAGAGCGACGAGGTGTTCGTTGCAAGGATGGCATCCGGGGCGATGATCGGCTCGATCTCAGCGAAGACCTGCTGCTTCACCGAAAGCTCCTCGAAGACGGCCTCGATGACCCAGTCGCACTGCGCGAAGAGCGACTTGTCTGTCGTCCCGGTGACGAGCGCCTTCACCTGGTTGGCGTCGTCGCTCGAGAGTCGGCCCTTCTCGTGCATCTTGTCGATCTCGCCATGAATGTAGGCGACGCCCTTGTCGACGCGCCCCTGGTCGAGATCGGTGATGATCACGGGAACGCGCAGCTTCCTCGCGAACAGCAGAGCAAACTGGCTCGCCATGAGCCCCGCACCGATGATGCCTACCTGCTGCACCTTCTTCGCGAGCTCCTTGTCAGGAGCCCCCGCCGGCCGCTTGGCGCGCTTCTGCACGAGATCGAACGCGTACAGTGAGGCGACAAACTGGTCGCCGGAGATGAGCTCGGCAAGCGCCTCATCTTCGCGGGCGAAGCCTGCCTCAACGTCGTTGTCCTTGGCCGCAGCGAGAAGCTCGAGAGCGGCATAGGGCGACTTTGCTGCGGTACCAAGACGGGACTTCACGGTGTCGCGGGCGACCTTGATGGCAATCGGCCACTTGGTCATGCGCTCGATCTTGCCCGGCTCGTTCGGGCGCTCGACCTTGGTCTTGCCGGTGATCACGCTGTCAGCCCACACGATCGACTGTTCAAGGAAGCTCGCAGCACCAAACATCGTGTCGAAGATTCCGAGCTCGAGCGCCTGCTTCGGCTTGAGCATGCGGTTGTTCTGCAGCGGGTTCGAAACGATGACCTTCAGGGCGTTCTCGATGCCGATGAGATTGGGCAGCAGCGTTGCGCCGCCCCAGCCGGGAATGATGCCGAGGAAGACCTCGGGGAACGCGATCGCTGCCGCGGAGGAGTCGACGGTGCGGTAGTCGCAGTTGAGCGCGATCTCGAGTGCGCCGCCAAGGGCAAGCCCGTTGACGAATGCGAACGATGGCACGCCAACGGAGTGGAACTTGCGCAGTACGTGGTGCCCGTACTGTCCCATCAGCCGCGCGTTCTCCTTGGTCGCGAGCGCCGAAACCTTTGACAGGTCGGCGCCGGCGGCGAAGATGAACTGCTTGCCCGTCACAGCGACGGCCTGGATCTCGCCAGCGGCAGCGCGCGCGCTGAGCTCGTCGAGCACCTTTTCGAGGCCCTGCAGCGTGCGTGGCCCGAGGGTATTCGGGCGCGTGTAGTCGCGGCCGTTGTCGAGCGTGATGAGCGCGAGCGTTCCACCGGAGGGGAGGCGCACATCGTGCACAAACGACTCGGTGATGACCTCGTCGGCTGCTGCCTCGATGATCGGGGAAAAATCAATCTTGGTGTAATCGGTCATAGCGGTTACTTGCCCTTCTTGCCGTCGAAGTGGGGGTTCTCCCAGATCTGGGTGCCGCCCTGGCCGAGCCCGACACACATCGCGGTGACCCCGTAACGCACGTCCGGGCGCTGCTCGAACTGGCGGGCGAGCTGGATCATGAGGCGCACGCCAGTTGCGGCGAGCGGGTGGCCAAGCGCGATTGCGCCGCCCCACACGTTCACGCGTGGATCGTCGTCTGCGATCTTGAAATGATCGAGCAGCGAGAGCACCTGAACCGAGAACGCTTCGTTGAGCTCGAACAGTCCGATGTCGTTGATCGACAGGCCGGCCTTCTTGAGCGCCTTCTCAGTCGCTGGAACTGGCCCAAGGCCCATGACCTCTGGCTCAACTCCGGCAAAGGCGAACGAGACGAGGCGCATCTTCGCCTGCAACCCGAGCTCCTTGGCCGTGTCGCTTCCTGCGAGGAGTGACATCGTTGCGCCGTCAGTGAGCGGTGACGATGTACCAGCGGTGACCCGGCCGTGGGGGCGGAACGGCGTCTTCAGCGCAGCAAGCGCCTCCATCGTCGTGCCTGGCCGTCGGCCTTCGTCTTCCGTGGCGAGTCCCCAGCCCTCAGCCGACTTGTACGCGACGGGAACGAGATCGGGCTGGATGTCTCCGCGATCGTACGCTGCCTGCACCTTGTGCTGGCTGAGCATGCCGAAACGGTCAGACCGTTCCTTCGTGAGCTCAGGGAAACGGTCGTGCAGGCGCTCGGCAGTGTTGCCCATGTTCAGGGCCTGCGGGTCGACCAGTTTTTCGGCGACAAACCGCGGGTTCGGGTCTGCGCCTTCTCCGATCGGGTGCCTGCCCATGTGCTCGACGCCACCGGCGACAGCGAGGTCGTACTGACCCGCACCGATAGCAGCACCCATGAACGACACGGTCGTCATCGCGCCGGCGCACATGCGGTCAAGCGCGAACCCCGGAACGGTCGTTGGCAGGCCGGCCAGGATTGCGACGGTGCGACCGATCGTCATGCCCTGGTCGCCGATCTGTGTTGTCGCTGCGATACCGACGTCGTCAATGCGATCGAGTGGTACCTCAGGGTTTCGTTCAATCAGTCCCTGGAGTGCTTTCACTGCCAGGTCGTCAGCGCGGGTGGCGGCGTACATGCCCTTTTCCCCTGCGCGACCGAACGGGGTGCGAACCCCGTCTACGAACACGACTTCTCTCATTGTGGCCACTTCGCCTCCATCATGTGGTGTGTTGGATGATCTCATCCTACGAACTCCACGTTGGCGGCGCAGTACCGGTGCGCGGATCGCTTGAATCCGGCGGGAAACGCGAGGGGAAAGTTATCGCTACTCTACAAAAACGACGGAGAGTATTGGTGCGACTAGTGCAAGCTGCCAGGGTCGCGCGCCGAGCTCAGCGAGCCGATTCGCGATCCCCTCCGGCGAGGGGTCGGAGGGCGGCGCCCAGGCGAGCTCCCGCACCAGCGCAGGCGAGATGAGGTTTTCCGGGGGCATGTGCTGACGCTCTGCCTCCGCGGTGACCACCGCGCGAAGCTCGGTGAGCCGCTCGGCAGCCTCTGGATGGCGCTGCGCCCAACCGCGGTGGCTGGGAATCGTCCCAGGCTCGCGTTGTTTCGGCCCGGGGAGATCCTCGGTCGTCTTGCCGCGGAGGATCGCGCGCCACCACCGCTCAAGCTCGGACCGGCTAGCGCGACCCTTGAACGTTTTGAGGGAGGCGAGCTCACCGGCGGACCTCGGGTTCGCCGTAACGGCAGCGACGATCGAAGCGTCGGGGATGAGTCTGCCTGGAGCGACGTCGCGCTGCTGCGCGAGCTCGTCGCGTGCGGTCCACAGCTCTCTCGTCATCGCGAGCTGTCGCGGCGACTTCATGCGGTTGCCGCCGGTGAGCTTCCGCCAGGGCTCAGCGGCCTTCGGCTTTGGCAGGCGTACGCGTACCGCCTCAAACTCCTGCGCAGCGAACTCGCTTTTGCCCGCGTCACGCAGTCGCTCAGCGACCGCGTCGCGCAGGTCTGGAAGCAGTGCTACGTCGAGCGCAGCGTATTCGAGCCATGGCTCCGGAAGGGGCCTCGTCGACCAGTCTGAGGCGGAGTGTGCTTTTGCAAGCTCGATGCCGAGCAGCTCAGCTGTGACGGAACCGAGGCCTACCCGGTCGAGGCCGAGCAGCCTCGAGCCGAGCTCCGTGTCGAACAGGCGCTCAGGTGCGAGGCCGATCTCGGCGAGGCTCGGCAGGTCTTGATCCGCTGAGTGGAGCACCCACTCTTCGCCAGTGAGTGCGGCGGCGAGCGGGGTGAAGTCGGTGATGCCGACAGGATCGAACAGGAACGTGCCAGACCCGCGCCTGAAGACCTGCACGAGGTAGGCCCGGTTTGAGTAGGTGAACCCTGAAGCGCGCTCAGTATCCACACCGAAGGGGCCCTCGCCGGAGGCGATCAGGTCGCTCGCACGGCGCAGCCCTGCATCATCGGTGACGAGCGTCCACTGTTCGGCGCTCATTTACTGTCCGCCGAGCGCTGAGCCCGCACGCGGTGTTGAGTGAGGGAGGCAACGCCTTCCTCGTGGGGCAAGCCCGCAAGCAGGCACAGGAGCTCTGCCCACGCCTCGAAGTGCGCTACGACGTCGGTGCCGAGCGGAGTCCACGAAGCGCGCAGCTCGATCTGGGCGCCGTCGCCGCGAGCCTCCAGTGCCCCGAAGCTGCTCGACAGGACCTTCGTGGCGGTGCCGGAAATATAGCTGTACTGCGCGCCGCGCGAATCTAGGGCGTCTATGAGCCACGACCACGAGACGTCAGAGATAAACGGGTCCACGCCGATCTCGAGCTCGAGTGGTGCCTGCGCGTAGCAGATGATGCGGAAATCCCCGCCCCACTCTTCAGCAGATGCCGGATCGTGCATGAGGACGAACCGGCCAGCTCCTGCTGCGGAGTCGAGGACCGACTCAGGATCGGACCCACTGCCGTCACGGACACCTGCCGCGAACGCGATGGAGAGTGGGGCGATGCGCTCTGGAGGCGCAATTTCGCGCACAGCAAGATCGTTTCGCAGCGTGACGTCGCGGAGCATCTCAGCTGCGCTAGCAAAGTCGGCGGGGAGCGCCGTAGGCGGTGTGGACACATCCGAAGACTAGAGTTCTCGGTGTGCCCTGGCGTGCTGCCACGCCGGGCCTGGCCAAATACACGCACACCCCGAATGGAGTCGGCATGAAGACGAGACAGGCTCTCGCTGTAGCGGGTGCGACGGCAGCGGGATTGGCGGCCGCGGCCGCGAGCGCCTCGGTCGGGCTCGCAGCGTATCTTGCGCGTGTCTCGGTCACCGTCGACCGGTCTGTTGAGCGGCCTGTGCGGGTGCTCCGCGTCACTGGCGGCGACGCAGGGGCGGTGTGGATCGCGGGTGAGGGCGCTGGCGCACGTGGCCAGCAGTCTCTGCTGTTTGATCCGCCAGGTGCTGTCGCTGGCGGGGGAGTCGGGGCGGCCCCTACCGGGCACGCTCGTCTCGGGCCGGTGCTCGCGCGCAGGGGGCGAGAGGTGCTCCGGGCGGTTGTGCAGGTCGACAGTGGCGAGCTCGTTGCCGGCGCGCTCGGCCGAATGGTTGGCTGGTGGTACACGTCGCCAGAGGAACTCGGATACCGCGTCGAGGAGATCACCTACGAGTCTGAGCTCGGTCCGATGTCGGCATGGGTTGTGCACCCGAAACGTCAGCGCAAGCAGCGGTGGGCGATCCACATGCACGGGCGCGGGGCCGACCCTGCTGAGACGTTCCGCGGCGTTGAGCCGTTCGCGCGTGCCGGGGTGACGAGCATGATCATCGGATACCGCAATGATCGGGGTGAGCCGGAAGGACGCAACGGGCGTTACGGCATGGGCATTTCCGAGAGCCGCGATCTCGATGCGGCGATCAGTGAGGCCCGGGCGCGGGGCGCGGCGCGCGTCACCCTCATGGGGTGGTCAATGGGTGGCACTGCGGCGCTCGTGAGCCTCGCTCGCGGCGCTCACCGGGATGTCATCGACGGCGTCGTGCTCGAGTCTCCCGGCGCCGACTGGGAGGGAATCTTGCGAGACAAGGCGACCGAGCACCGACTGCCGCGGTGGATCGCGGACTGGGGCATGGGGATGCTCCGCCGCGGGATCGTCGCGTCAGGGGAGCACGATGGGATCGACTTTGGGGCGCTGCGGCCAGCGGAACTCGCGCGTGGGATCGACGTACCCGTGCTCCTCTTGGCGAGCCCGAACGACCGCTTCGTGCCGTGGCATGGCTCGCAGGTGATCGCGGCAGAACGGCCAGACTATGTGCAGTTCGTGAGCATCCCGGGGGCTGGTCACGTTCGCCTCTGGAACGCCGACCCGGAGCGCTGGGAACAGGTTGTGCTCAGCTTCGTCGCGCAGCTCCCGCGGCCGGGCTGGCGCGGGCAGTAGACTGGTGCGGATGTCTGCTACCCAAACGCACAGTTTCGCCAGCCTGGTCGACCGCAATCCGCGCATTTCAGGGACCGAACTCGTCGCGACGCTCGTGCCCCCGCCCCAGTTCGCGAACGCGAGCTTCGACTCGTACGTTCCTGATGAGAATTACGAGTCACAGGCGAAAGCCCGTGACCTGCTTCGCGCGTTCGTGTCGCCGCGTGGAAGCTCAGCTGGGAAGGGTGGCTTCTTCGGCTTTGGCCGGAAGAAGACGGAAGCCTCGCCTGCGGAGACGTCTAAGCCGGGTGTCTACCTCGACGGCGGCTTTGGCGTAGGCAAGACCCACCTGCTCGCCGCAGCCTGGCACGCGCAGGCAGGCAGAAAATACTTCGGCACCTTCATCGAGTACACGGCTTTGGTCGGCGCACTTGGCTACGCGGGAGCGGTTGGCGTGCTTGAGGGGGCAAAGCTCATCTGCATCGACGAGTTCGAACTCGACGATCCGGGCGACACGATGCTCATGACGCGCCTGATTGGTGACCTCACGAAGACCGGTTCGAAGTTCGTTGCGACCTCGAATACGCCGCCGAACGCACTTGGCGAGGGCCGCTTTGCCGCGGCGGACTTCATGCGCGAGATCCAGGCCATGGCGGACCGCTTCACCACGATTCGCATCGACGGCGTCGACTACCGCCAGCGCGACCTTGAGGGTGAGGCCGTCGCGCTGAGCGACGAGGCGTATCAGTTTGCGCTCGCTGACCTCGCAGCCTCCGGGGTGCGCATGACCGACGATAGCTTCGATGGGCTCATTGCACACCTCGCGACCGTGCACCCGTCAAGCTACATCGGTCTGCTCGACGGGGTGCAGACAATCGGACTGCGGGGCGTGCACGAGCTCACCGATCAGTCAGCTGCGCTGCGGTTCGTTGCGTTCATCGATCGCGTGTACGACGCACAGATCCCGATCCGCTCGACCGGCTTGCCGCTCACGGAGATCTTTGGTGGGGGGATGATCGACGGCGGCTACCGGAAGAAATACCAGCGCTGCCAGTCCCGTCTGAACGCCTTGACCTCCCACGAAATCGGCTAACCGTGGCAAACAACTCGAGCATCTGGTACCAGATAGGGGTTGCGCTCAGGGGGCTCCTCGGGCTCGACAAGCGCACCGAGGCGCAGCCAGGGAAGGGTGCGAACACCCCGACTCTCAAGCCGAAGCCGAAGCCGAAGCCGGGAACGCAAGGCGGCTACGAGTCGAGCCCAGGGCAATTTGGCGCCGGCCAGACGCGCGACGTCGCTCCGGGAGAGCTGCAAGGTGCAACGCTTGAGTACGCGCCACGCAAAGACGGTGATCCGGATCCTGGCGAGATCGTCTGGACGTGGGTGCCCTACGTCGAGAACGACGGCAGGGGCAAAGATCGGCCAGTACTCATCATTGGTCGTATTGACGCGACGACGGTCTTCGGCTGCTACGTGAGCACGAAGTACCACCGCGATTTCATTTCGATTGGAAGCGGCGCCTGGGACTCGCAGGGCCGTGAAAGTTTCGTCTCCCCGGAACGGATTCTTCAGGTCACGCACGAGGGTATGCGGCGTGAGGGGGCGACGGTGGATCGCGAGCGCTTCACGGAAGCCGTGCGCGGCGTCCTCGCGTTCCACCGTCTGAAGTAACCCGCTCACGAGCTTGTTGCGGCCGAAGCCTCCCGCGCATGGCGTGTTACGAACGGTGCGCAGACGACGGCGATCACGATGATCGAGCCGCCGACGGCGAAGGCGAGTTTTGCCCCGGCGATCTGTGCGGCGGGGTCTGCGAGACCTGACATGCTCGCGCCGATCGCAAGCGCTCCAATCAGCGCAGCCGTTCCCGCCGCGCCTGCAAGCTGCTGCAGCGTGTTCAGGATCGCGCTGCCGTGGCCGTAGAGCGGCAGCGGCAACGAGCTCATCGCGTGCGTCATCATCGGGGTTTGCACGAGCGCCATGCCGACCGAGAACGTCACGTGCATCGCGATGAGTTGCCCCGATGTGGTGTCAGCGCTGATCGTGCTCAACCACCACTGGGCGCCGCACAGCACGAGCACCCCTGGGATGACGAGAGGCTTCGGCCCGAACACGTCGTAAAGCCTGCCGACGATTGGCGCGAGCACGCCCTGAGCGATCCCGCCTGGCAGCATGATCAGGCCTGTTGCGAGCACCGTGAGGCCGAGACCCGACTGCGCGTAGATGGGGAGCACGACTACTGTCCCGAGCATCACGCCGAACGCGACGGTGAGCACGGTGACCGACAACCGGAAGTTCCGTTGCCCGAAGGGGCGTAGATCGAGCAACGCCGCGTCGCCGTTGGCCTGCAGTGACTTCTGCCTGCGCGTGAAGATGACGAGCGCAGCCACACCGACGGCGAACGCGATCGGGGGTACGAGTGAGCCGCGCGTGAGCTCGGCGGCTGAGGAGACAGCGGTGATCACGCCGCCGAAGCCGAGGACGGAGAGCGCGACCGAGGGCAGGTCGAGCGGGACTCGCTTGCCGCCGCCGAGTCGCGGCATCAGGAATAGGCCGATCGTGAGGGCGATCATCGCAACGGGGACCATGAGGCCGAATACCCAGCGCCAGCTGAGCGCTTCGATGACGACACCGGACAGTGTCGGTCCGATTGCTGGACCAACTGAGATCACGATCGAGTTCAGTCCCATCACCGTTCCCCTGTGCTGCGGGGGTACGAGCGTGAGCGTCGTGGTCATGAGCAACGGCATGACAATTGCGGTGCCGCACGCCTGGATCACGCGGGCAAGCAGCATGATGCCAAAGCTCGGCGCGACCGCGGCGAGCGCTGTGCCGAGCAGGAAGAGGATCAGTGCCGCGATGAATAGCGTCCTGATCGAAAAGCGGCTGAGCAGGTATCCGGTCGTCGGGATGACGACGGCCATCGTGAGGAGGAAGCCCGTCGTGAGCCATTGGATCGTGGTCGCTCCAACGCCGAACTCCGCCATGAGAGGCGGGAGTGCGACGCTGAGGACGGTTTCGTTGAGGATCATCACGAATGCGGAGATCGCGAGGATCGCAATAACGGCGGTGATGGTTCGTGGTGTTGGAGTGGGGCTGGTGTCAGCCTGCTGGGGAGTCACTGGAGGTGTTCGCTTTCCGGCCGGCAACGATTGGCCGACAGTAAATTGTGGCACACTGTGTCGGAATTTTGTGCGAATGGCGCAAACGCGGTAGATTTTGGCGAGTCCGCGGCCGCGGGCGAGTCCGACTTTCAAGGAGCGCGCAGTGCAGACCGATTCTGGTGAGGGAGCTTGTGAGCCGGAAGGTGCGCGCGCCACGAGCGACGGGAACCTCTTCTTCGGTGAGTCGGGCCCCAGCACTGACGAGGGCATTCGGCAGCGCCGCAACAGGGAGACCAGGCAACGGATCCACTCGTGCGCGGTTGAGCTGGCTGAGCGCAGCGGGATCGCTGCGGTGACCGTTGCGGAGATCGCCGAGGCTGCGGGGATCTCCCGCCGTTCGTTCTTTCGTTACTTCAAGTGCAAGGAGGCTGCGGTGCTCGCGGGACACAGCCGCTACCTTGACGCGGCTGCGACGCTGCCGCTCGAAGTTCGGAGCCTCGGCGATGCGCTCGAAGCGATCGAGCGCATCGGGGACGTGGTGCTCGTCCAGGAAGGCCCGCCCGATCCGCACGAGCACCGCAGAATTAACTGGCTCATCAACCACGATCCGGCAATCCGTTCATACGCGGTGGCGCAAGACAGGGTCGTCGCCGACCTGTTCCGCGACCGGTTGAGCGCCGCGCTCCCTGACGAGTCGGTCGCGGCTGTCGAACTCGCCGCTGACCTTGGCGTCACGGTGTGGCGGCACGGCTGGATCCGCTGGAGCACGCAGGCCGAGGCGGCGTTCGCTGCTTCCGGCTCAGGGCAGCTGGCTGGTGCTGCCGGCGAGACGCCAGCGGAGAGTCATCGAGCGGTCCGCGTGCTTTTCACGGAGCTTGCGCGTTCCGTGCCGCGGTGACCCAGATGGGCGCCCGGTCAGAGGCCAAGGATTGCGCGCGCGATGAGGAAGTAGATGATGAGTCCACTCGCGTCGACGAACGTGGAGATGAACGGGTTTGAGAACACGGCTGGGTCGACCTTCACCCAGCGCGCGATGAGCGGCATGATGCCTCCGATCGTCGCTGCGACCGTGCAGATCGCGACGAGTGTGAGGCCGATGACCGCGCCGATCTGCCAGCTGTAGACAAAGCCAGCGAGCACCAAGCCGAGCGTGCCAAGTAGCAGGCCGAGCATGAGGCCGACCCTGGCTTCGCGGCCGAGCACTCTGGCAAGGTCGCGGGCGCGGACATCGCCAAGCGCAAGTGCGCGCGTGACTGTTGTCGCAGCCTGGTTGCCGGTGTTGCCACCTGTTCCGATGAGGAGCGGGACAAACAGTGCGAGCACTGTCACCTCGGCGAGGGTCCCCTCGAACACGTCGAGGACCTGCACCGTGAGCGTCGCGCCGACGGCGAGCACGAGCAGCCAGACGACACGGCTGCGGACGAGCTGCATGATCGGCGTCGCGAAGTATGGGCGCCTGAGGGGCTCGACGCCGCCCTGCCTGGCGGAGTCCTCGCTCTCCTCGTTCTCGATGATCCGCATCGCGTCATCAAATGTGAGGAGACCGACGAGTCGGCGTTCGCTGTCAACGACGGGAATGGCGACGAATCCTGCCTCAGTGAGCTTTCGTGCGGCGTGTTCCGCATCGTCGCTGGCGCGAACGCTCTGGGCTTCGCTCATGATGTTGGCGATGACATCGTCTGGGTTTGCTGCGATGAGATCGCGCAAGCTCACGACGCCCGCCACGTGCCGCGCGTCGTCGAGCACTGGAAGCAGGTAGATCGTCTCAGCGTCATCGATGCGATCGCGCAGGCGCACCATGGTGTCTGCGACGGTGTAGTCCATACGTGTCGTCACGTACTCGGGCGTCATGCGCCTGCCTACGGAGTCCTGGGGGTAGCCGAGGACGACTGCGGTGAGTCGCTTCTCCCTGTCGGAGAGGCCGAGGAGGAGCTTCGGGGCGAGTGTCGCAGGGAGTTCGTCGAGCAGCCAGACTCGATCGTCTGGGTCGAGGCCCTCGAAGAGCTCCGCTACCTCTGTGTCTCGCAGGCCGTGGACGAGGTCGCTCTGCACGGAGGGGTCGAGCGCCTCGAATACCTCGAGTGCTTCGTCTTTGTGGAGCAGACGAAACACGATTGCTCGCTGGTTCTCAGTGAGCCGCTCGAGCGTGAGGACAATGTCTTCCGGCGCGACATCCTGCACCGTGTGGCCGAGTTCCTTGAGGTCCTCGTCGGCGAGCAGCTTCAGTATGCGGCTCTCAAGTTCGCGCTGGTCGACTGTCTCTTTCACTGCACTGTCCCTTCTGGCGCGAGTCGCCCGACGGGGCGAATCCGCGAAGTTGCGCCGCGTGCGGCACGGAGGTGATGCGTGTGTGCACCAGGCCACTGCGATGCCGCTCACGCGGGCGAGCCCGACGCGATTTGGCTGCGGCGGCGCGGCTGAACACGCTAACGCTATCAGAGCGGCTGGCGACGACTTCAGGGTCCCGGTGGGTTGGACTGCGGTGTGGCAGCGGTTTCACCCAGGGAAGCTTGGCGAAAATCTTGTTGTTGTCTGTGCAAGACCAGTGCATAATGCAATCAGTGCGCCGAAACGATCGGCGCCCTTTCCGAAAGGGTGCACTCATGGCCAACGAAGATTTGGGGAAGCAGGCGGCGGAGGCTGCTGACAAGGCGAAGGACTTCGTCACGGATACCGCTGGTAAGGCGAAAGAGTTCGTGACGGACAACGCCGACAAGATCAAGGGCGCGCTCAAGAGCGACAAGGCTGAGGAAGTCAGCGACAAGGTGCTCGGATCGCTCGCTGACGTCGCGAACAAGATCACCGGCGGCTCCCACTCGGCAAAGGTCGAGGAGATCAAGCAGAAGCTCGACGACTCCTTCGGTAACGAGAAGTAACACCGTCTCGAACAGCAGCGACGCCGAGCGGCCGATGCTCGCGCGGCGTCGCTGCCAGTAACGGCACGCGGCGGCCCCGCGCTCATCTCCCGCGGGAGCGTGCGCGGCGCCGCGTGTGCCGGGCTTGCCGCTGATCAGGCCGACTAGCCGAGCAGCGTCGCGACGGGGGGCGTCGAGCGTCGCTGCGTCGGTGTTCGCACCGCAGTTGATCACCGCGACGCGCTCGCCAGGTTCCGGACGGTAGGCACCCGAGGTGAGGGCCGCGTAGGCCGCAGCCGCTCCCGTCTCCGCGGGAATCCTGTACTCCTGCCACAGCGTGTGCCTGGCCGCGAGGATTGCGGTGTCATCCACGAGCACGCTCACCGGTGCCTCCGCAGCGGCGGCAGCCCAGCCGTGTTCGCCGATCCGCCTCGCACCGAGCGAGTCTGCGGCGACGCCGGAGACCGCGATATCGACGGGGCCGCCAGCGCTCATCGCGGACCTGAGCGTCGGGATGCTCTCCGGTTCGACGGCGACGACCCTGACGCCGTGTGCGCGGGCAACAGCCGCGACGCCGGCATACAGGCCGCCTCCGCCAACCGCGACGACGATCGTGTCGACGTCGGGCAGATCCGCGACGATCTCGAGCCCGATGACGCCCGCACCCGCGACGATGTCCCGCTGGTCATAGGCATGGCAGAACAGCGCCCCGGTTGCCGTGACGTGCCGCTGGGCGGCCTCGAAGGCCTCCGCATACTCGCTCCCGTGCTGCACGACTGTCGCGCCGTACTGCGTGAGGCGATCCACCTTGACGCGGGGCGCGCCCTCGGGGAGGAACACTGTCGCGGGCACACCGAGCTGCGCTGCGACGAACGCGTTTGCGAGCCCAGCGTTGCCTCCGGAGGCGGCGACAATGCCGACGGCGGGGTCGAGCTCGCCGCGCTCGCGTGCCGCAAGCTGCCTGTTGAACGCGCCGCGGGTCTTGAACACGCCGCAGCGCTGCATGTACTCGGCCTTGAGCCAGACATCCGCCCCTCCAATCGGTTCCACCCGGATGAGTGGGGTCGTGCGCACGTGGGGCGCTGTGCGGTGCTGAGCCGCTTCGACGTCGGCAATGGTGAGCATGATGGACTCCTTGTGCATGACTCGCCGCCGTCGGTGCGGCGGTGCCTGCCAATTCTATAAAGCGGGGCCGCGGATCGTCGGGGGTGCGGGGTGTCGCCGGCGGAGCTGCCAGCCGGACCGGCGTGGTGCGTGACCCGGGGTGTGGGGTGGCTAGGCGAGCTCCTCGGCGGCTCGCCGGCCGATAGCCGCCGAGAGGATCACGCCTGGGTGCGCTACTGAGATGTAGAGCCCCGCAACACCGGGAACGAATCCGAGCAGGGGCGTTCCCGCTCGCGGCGTCGGCCGATCCCCGATCCGCGCGTCTATGAGCGTGACCTCAGCGCCGCCTGCGAGGCCGCTCCTGATCCCGGCCAGCGTCTCGGCGGCGAGCTCGGCCGGGGCGCCGCCGAATCCGTTGGGCACGTCCTCTGCGGCGAGAAGCGTTGTCGCGTCCCGCTGCCTGAGCTCGAACGCTGGCGTCGACAGGATCCCGCGCACGAGCGGCTCCGGCGTCGCGAACGTGAGCAGGCAACTGGGGGAGGCGTCGACGGCGAGCGTCGGGCTGGCTGCGCCGCCACTCGCAGGATCGAGCGTTGCGGCGAGCGCGGGCGTCGCCGTTCCTGCGGCGAGCACGACCGTCCCTGCATGGATGGCGCCGCGCGAAGTCAGGGCACCGGTGACTGAACCGTCCTCCCGCAGGAGCTCGGTGACCCCGGTGGCCGTCATGATGTGCGCACCGTGCGCGGCTGCTGCTGCGATCAGCGAGCGGGCGAGGGAGCTCGGATCCACCGCGGCGTCGCCCCTCGCGTATGCGGCGAGCGCGGGCGCCGTGCGGAGCCCCGGTTCGCGTGCGAGCACCTCTTCGCGTGCAATGAGCTCGATATCGTGTCCGATCGCCCGGTGCTCGGCCACGAACGCGCGGGTCTCGTCCTCAGTGGGCTCCCACGAAATCGCGCCGCACTCGCGCAGCCCGAACGGCGCAAGATCCTCACGGCGCAGCCGAGCGAACTCGGCGGCGGCGCTCGCTCGCAGCGGCTCCGCGTACGCCTTCGCCTCGCTTTTGGCGAGCCCGACCCACCCGAACGAAGCGCTCGTGACCCCGCCCCCGACCTCGCCGCGCTCGACGACGGTCACCGCTCGCCCGGCTCGCGCCAGGTGGTAGGCGATTGAGGCGCCGACGACTCCCGCCCCGACGACGAGAACGTCGGCGGCCACGAGAGACTTGCCGCGCGCGTGCGAGCGTTGGGCGGCTGCCGTGTCCGCGGGAGGGGAGACCTCGGCTGCGCTTGGCATCGTTTCCATGCTCGCAAGCGTAGCGCGGGGTGCGCCTCCCACCAGGTCGCCACCACCGCGCCGAAGCGCACGTTGAGGGCCGGTCCCGCATCCGCGGGGAGGTCCTCAACGTGCGCCCTGGGGTGGGTGCTACAGGTTGTAGGGTGCGGAGGTCTTGTCGTCCTTTTCGGGGTGACGGATCAGCGCAGGGTCGCTCTGTCCTTTTCTCGGGTCGACGTTGCTTGCTTCTTCCTCGGTTGAACCGTCCATCACTGGCTCATCGAGCGTCTCTTCGCTCTCGTGCTTCTTCTCTTTCATCGGTTGCTCCTGTGCTCTGTCGGGGGACTTGGGCGGACGCGGCTTCGGCCGTCCGCTAGCTGGAGGAGAGGAGATCTTTGAGGACATCCCTGAGCTCCTTGCTTGTGTGGACCTCTTGGTCGAGATTCTCCTGCAGTAGGGAAGAAGCATCGCTGAGACCAAGCGCGGTTGCCGACAGGATCAACCCGTCGTAGCTCGCTATCTCAAAGTGCTCGTTGCCAAGCGCGCTCATCACCGCGATCTGGTTCTGCAGTTTCGGTTCTGCTTTCCCGAGGAGGGAGGCCGCCTGGTCCTTGATGCCCGTCGTTGCGGGGGACGGGGCGGAGGATTCATGGACACCGATCGCCGCAAAGACCTTTCCGATCTTGTCGATCTGCTCACGCGTTTCGTCCGCGTGGTGTGAGAAGAGCTTCTTCACTTTGCTATCCGATGCTGCTTCGTGCAGGTCTCCGAGCGCTTCGAGGGAGTGGTGCTCCATCGTGAGAACGCTCCGAAGCTGGTACCGAAACAGATCTTCCGGAGTGCTTAACACTTGCTGATTCATGGGTGATGCTCCTAACCAGAAGTAGTTACTTCTTTCAAGCAGCCTGCGCCCGGAGTCTGTGCATCACGTGGGTACTTCGCGGGGGAAAGCGATGTAAGAGGTGAGAATAGCCCCAGCTCTCAGCTTGGGAGCGGGGCTTCCCGCCGCGTGCTATTCCACGCTGTCGCTGGCGGGCGCGCTCGTTACTGCAGTGACGCACCGCTCCTGTGTGTTGCGTTCCCTGGGAGTTTTGCACCCGCCAGCGACGCGCGGCCTTGCGGTGGCCCTGGGCGCCGTGCCGCCGGGCCCGGCAAGCGCCCGGCGGTTGCCCCGGTCTATTTGGCGAACGCTGGAGCTGTCGCCTCGCAGGCCAAGGCCTCGCCGGGTTCTCCGGTGGTGGCGGCGATCTCACGCTCCCCGTCGAGCAGTATCCTGCATGTGGCGCGCTGGCCCGCTGTGGTTGACGCTGAGAGCGTCGTTTGGTCGCCGACAATCACCAGAGAGTCGGTTTCCCAGGCGCTGTCCCCGGTGTAGCTGATGCCGATGGCATCACACAGGTAGTAGGCATCGGTGCGGGAACGGTCGACCTCGACATAGCGCATGGCATCGGCTCTGGTGCCCCGGAAATGGACCACGCCTCCATACATTGTGACCACCTCGCCTATCTCATGTACTTACCTAATACCTAAGGTGACAGACGTTCATTCAGACGGAGAGGCTTCTTGGGGTGGCGTCGTGGAGCAGTCCTGCACATGTCAAAGTGAGTACAAACAGTGATTTGTGTTAGTTTGGTTATCCGTGGCGAGGAGGCTTCGAATGAGTGCTGAGGCAGTGGCAGACCTTGACCTGGCGCTGCGTGCGCTGGCCGACGGGAACCGGCGGGCGATCCTGCGGGTGATCCGATCTACTCCACAGCCGGTCGGCGCGATCGCTCAGGAGGTCGGTCTTTCGCAGCAGACGACCTCGCATCATCTCGGGGTGCTCCGCAAAGCCGGACTCGCGGTCGGCACTCGGGAGGGAACGCGTCATCTGTTCGCGGTCGATACCGACGGTTTGGCGGCGGTGCGCTCCTATCTGGATGAATTCTGGCCCGGGAAGCTCGCTGATTTGAAGGCTGCGATCGAGGCCCGGGAGGCCGAGGATCATGTCTGAGTTCCGCGACTTCATCGAGATCGCCGCCGCACCGGACACGGTGTTCGAGTACTTGACCACCAATGACGGCATGACGGCCTGGATGGGGCAGTACGCCGAACTCGACCCCACTCCCGGCGGGCGGTTCGCCGTTGTCATCGCTGGTCATCCCGTGCGGGGCGAATATCTGCACGTGGAGCCACCGAGCCGTGTGGTGGTGTCGTGGGGGTTCGCCGGAAGCGACGATCTTCCCGCAGGAGCTTCGACGGTAGAGTTCCGGCTCACACGCATCGACGGCGGCACCCGTGTTGACCTCTGCCACTCCGATCTGCCCGAGACCGAAGTGCGCGGTCACGCCGACGGATGGGCGAACTTCCTGCCCCGTCTCGCCATCGCCGGAGCCGGTGGCGACGCTGGGCCAGACCCCTGGCACCCGCTCCCGGACTGAACCCGCTCACTCGCTGCTCTCGCAGCACGACGAACAGGAGAACCTCATGACCACACACAGCGCCTACGACACCGTGCGGAAGTACCACGAGGCGTGGACGAGCGGCGACATCGACGCCGCGATGGGCTGCGTCTCGGATGACATCAGGTGCCGCGCCCCGGGGGTCGATCTGGAAAGCAAGGACGCGTATCGGGAGTTCATCGGTGGCTTCGCCCCGATGCTCACCGGTATCGGCGATATCGCCGAGTTCGTGGACGGGGATCGGGTCGCGCTGTTCTACTACCCGCAGACCGCCGCAACCTCAACGACACCCGCGGCCGAATACTTCACCGTCACTGGCGGGAAGATCACGGAGAGCGTGCTGATCTTCGACCGGCTCTCTTACGGGCCGCCCTCGCAGGCCTGAGCCGGAGGTTGTCGTGACTCCCGAACAGGCTGCGCTCATCGAACGTCTCCGCGCTCTGCTCGCCGACGAGCCGGTGGTGCGCGAGGTGTCGATGTTCGGCGGCAGATCCGTGATGGTGAACGAGAAGATGATCGTCAGCGCCCTCAAGGACGGCGGTCTCCTCGTGCGAGTGGATAGCGTGCAGCACGCTGAGCTGCTCGCCAGGCCGGGGGCGATGCAGGCCGAGATGGGGCCTGGACGCGACATGGGGCCTGGACGCGACATGGGGCCGGGGTGGATCGAGGTCGCGGCAGAGGCGATCGAAGGTGGCGACCAACTCGCTGCCTGGGTGAGAATCGCGATGGACTACAACCGCCACGTCACGGGCGGCCACCCATGAGCGGCTTCCTGGGGTTCCCGCCGGGCCTGTTCGAGTTCTTCACCGACTTGGAAAACGACAACACGAAAACGTTCTGGCAAGCCAGCAGGCAACGTTGGGAGTGCGACGTTCGCTCGCCGATGCGATCCCTGCTCGCCGACCTCTCCGACGAGTTCGGGCCGCTGCGGATGTTCCGCCCGAATCGCGACGTGCGATTCTCCGCCGATAAGTCGCCCTACAAGCTCTGGGCAGGGGCGACCAGCGAGTCGCAAGCCGTCGGTGGGAACGGCTGCTACCTCGAAGTCTCCGCCACGCGCGTCGTCACAGGGTGCGGGGCGATGCTTATGGCCCACGATCAGTTACGCCGATATCGAGCCGCGATCGATGACCACACGAGCGGCACCGAGTTTGAAGCGCTGATCGACACACTCGCCGCGCGATCACTTCCGGTCTCCCACGGCGCGGAGGAACCCTTGAAGACTGCGCCGCGTGGCTACTCCGCAGAGCATCCACGCATCCGATATCTGAGATGGAAAGGCGCTGCCATCATCCAGGAATGGCCGAGAGGCGACTGGATGCACACAACCAGAGCGCGGGATGCGATCCGAGATGTCTGGCGAGGCGCGAAACCACTCATGGCGTGGCTGGTCAGACACATCGCTGATCCCGCGAGCTAACTGCGCCGGGCTTACTTCCCAGTTGCACTTGATCGGGTGCCGGTGGCGTGCCTCCTTCACGGAAGGCGTCACCATGTCCGAGCACACCCCACCCACCGCAAGCAATGACACTACGGCTCAGATTGGCTCGGCACCCTACGGCTACGAGACCCCGGAACGTCTCCGTGCTCTACTGATCTGACTGTGTGAATCCGGGCCTGGCTCATGGCGGGGGCGCTCGGGACGAGGCGGAGCTGATGCGCTAGGCCGCGTCCGAGTATCGGCGACTAGCCCGCAAATACGGGCTGGACGCCTGGAGTGTAGCCGGGCGGAGCCGAACAGCACCCCACCCGCCGGATAAAACGAAGACCCCCGGCCTGGCCGGGGGTCTTCTCGTGGTGGGCGATGCCAGACTCGAACTGACGACCTCTTCCGTGTGAAGGAAGCGCGCTACCAACTGCGCCAAACGCCCGATCCGCATGGGTTGCGGCGACTACACGATCATACACAGTGGCGCGCTCGCTCGCACATCGACCAGCGTGGCGACAGCGTCTAGTAAGTCGCGGAGCAGGGGAGCGCTATGCGCTCTCGACTTCTGAGAGCGGCTCCGGGATCGTGCTGTCGAGGATGTCGTTCAGCTCCAGACTCACGTCGTTGAGTTTCATGAGTTGCTCGCGGAGGTCGTTGAAGCGGTCGGAGTCTGCCTGGATCTCGCGGCGCACGGCCTCAAGGCCTTCCTGGCGGTCGAGTAGCTGGCCCCTGATGGAGTCGAAGAGCGGCTTGTCGCCAGAGAACTCGTAGCGCTCGTTGCGCTCTTTGAAATCTGCGGCATCAGCATTGAACTGTTCGACCGCTGTGTCGTAGTTTGCGCTCCGCTCCTCAATGTCGACGCGCAATGCTTCCAGCTCGGCGGCGAGCCTGTCTGCCTCTGCTTTGAGCTCGGTGAAAACGGTGTGATAGCCGTCGTACCAGTTCACGATGACAGACCGGTCCGTGAACCACTGGGCATAGTGTTCCTCAAGCTCCGGTGGAAGGTCGCGCACCTCGGTTCCGAGGACGGAGTGCAGTTCGTTCGCAAAGGCTGGCTCTGAGAGGGACTCGTAAACGCTCATTCGCTGAGCAAATTCCTCATCCGAGGCTGACAATTTGTCGTACTCTGCGATGAGCTCTCTCGAGAGGGTCGCACGATCATCTTGGCTGAGTCGCACCCACGTCGCATGCAAAAGCTCGTGGGCTGCAGTTGTCTCGGCAACGCCGTTGAGGCGTTTGTCGGTGACCTCGAAGAGGCGGATGCGTCGCTCAGCGAAGCAGCCGAGAACGTGGCCCTCTTCGGTGTGGTCCACTGCGGCGCACCAGCGGTTGAACTCCTTCTTGCCCCCGATGGTCGGCTGGGAGGCGAGAAAGACACGATTTCCGCTTGAGCTGAGTTGGATCTCCTCGCGGATCTGCTCGATCCGTTTGGAAGGATCGAAAGATGCCGCAACGAAGTGGTCTCGAATGTCTGACCGGTAGGAATAGGCAACGACACCGCCGGCGGCTATCGCGACGGCCAGAACGACCGCGACCCCCTGCGCGATGCGCTTCCCTGTGCTCCGTGACATATGGGCAATCGTATCTTTGGTAGGCCGAAAAGCCCCTGTATGACACGTTTCCAACGGGTAACGATCCCGCGCCACGCCCGGGGCTTTGGGATGAATTTGCGCCCGAGGCCCGGGCTGTATAAAGTTATACGAGTCGCCAGCACGGCGGCGAAAATGCGGATGTGGCGCAGCTGGTAGCGCACAACCTTGCCAAGGTTGGGGTCGCGAGTTCGAATCTCGTCATCCGCTCGAGTGGCCGAGAGTATTCTCGGTCGCTTTTGGTGGCAACAAGATACGGTGGCGTGGCCGAGAGGCGAGGCAGCGGCCTGCAAAGCCGTATACACGGGTTCGAATCCCGTCGCCACCTCGAATAACAACTGAATAGCCTGTAACAGGCGCGATTGGCGCAGCGGTAGCGCGCTTCCCTGACACGGAAGAGGTCACTGGTTCGATCCCAGTATCGCGCACAGATAGTTATTACATAAGCCCCGAATTTCCCGAAACGGAAGTTCGGGGCTTTTGTGTGTTCGGCACGCGTTTGGCGACTCTGGCTGCCTTTCTGGCACCGTGTGCGCCAGGTCGCTGGTTCGGCGCTTCCTGAAAGCGGCAAGCCTGTCCTGCGGGATACGTGGGCTTAGCTCATTTCCAGGTCTGCCTGGCCTCAGGACCCGCCGCGGGCCCGCCCGTTCCTGATCGATGCCTGCAATCACTGCGCTTCGGCGGGCGAGAGGGTCAAGTGGCACGTTCTACTCCAATTGTGGGGCGCGTACGCACCCTCTCACTGTGAGCGGTTAGGTGGGTTGCGACGCCCACTTGGGTTCGAAACGAAAGGAGTAACCGCGTCAGCGGTTCCCGTTTCTTGAACGTGGTCGTCATTTTGCGCACGCCATTGTGCAAATCGCGCACATTTTGGATAAACCGCTGGTGTGACCAATAAGGGCAGGTTAGGTTCGACAGATGCGCCGTATATTAATTACCACCCTCGCTGTCCTTGTCGGGACGCTCGCTCTTGCACCAGCCGTTGTGGTGGCCCCTGCCGCCCGAGCAGGCCAGGTCGAAAGCGTATCTCTTGGACTGGCTACCTGCACTCTCACCGAGGCGTCGGTATCAGTCAGAGGTATTGTGCTCGACCGGGACAACACCGGATTCGGTGTGGAATCCCTCAGGATCGACCTCAGCGACGGGGACAAACAGCTAGGAGAACCTTCCTACCGGGTGGGTCCGATGGGGCCGCTTCCCAGTTTCTCTGTCGGCTTTGATCTGACGGAGAGGCCAACTAAAAACCCGATCAAAGCGACGGTGGTGAGTGTCGCCGGAAACGGGCTTGAAGAGCTGCCGCTCCAATCTGGAGAACTGTACTGCCCGAACCTCCCAGGGTCGATTGTCACAACTCCAGCCGATTTGACGTATCCGGATGCGACAGACGTGTGGGCCTCCTTTGAGCCGTTCGTTGCTGAACGTTCTGGCAGCAAGGTCACTTACTCCGTGCGCACGGAGCCAACTACTGGCACGCTCGACGTTTTGCCCAACGGCTTCTTCATCTACCAGTGGGGAGCGGCCAGTACTGTCTCCTTTGAGGTCACCGTGCGCAACGCTGCAGGACAGGAATCGGCACTTCCCGTGACTCTCAAGCGGCTTATGCCATCTCCAGTTGTGCTCACGTCAAGCGCCACTGAGGTGACGCAAGGTGACTCGGTGAGTATCGCCGCACGTATAGAAGCTAGTGACACTGCTCTGCTTCCCACGGGGACAGTCACGTTTACTGGCGAGGGCGACGGGCAGTCCTGGGCCGAAGACCTTGGGCCTGACGGTGTGGCATCTGTGGACATTGATGATCTCCCTGCGGGAGTCCATACGTTTCGGGCCTCGTATTCGGGTGACAGCAACTACGCGGCGTCCGTTTCCGAGGCGGTCACGGTGACTGTCGCAGCGAAGGAAGAGCCCGGAACGGGGGAGCCCGAGTGTGCTGAGGGTGAAGCGCTCAACGAGGCTGGCGAGTGCGTGACCACGGGAACCGAGGGTGAGGGAGGCGAGGGTGAAAACCCTGGCGGTGAGGGCGGCAAGCCTGACGGGGGAGTGAAGCCGGAGCCACTGCCAGACACTGACAAGACTGACGCTGTGCTCGAGTCGGAGGAGCCCGTGAATACGGTGCCAGCACCGATCGCGAACACCGGCGCGGAGAGCTCGGTGTGGCTTGCCGGTGCGAGTGCACTCATCATCGGGGCCGGCGTTTCGCTCGTGGCCAGGCGGCGCCGAGCCTGACTCATGCGGGGACAACATAGCCCCGTGTTCAACTCCTCGTGGAGTGAGCACGGGGCTATTGCTGTTCCGGGACTACTTCACGTGGTGGGGAGCGCATGCCTATTGCGCGGACCACAGCTCAAGAAGGAACCCCCGGCTCAGGGACGAGTGCCTCTCGAAGAGCGGCAGGATCGCGTTCTCGCGCAGCCCGCCCTTCGGCAGAGCACCACTGGTCTCGATGGGCGACGCTTCAGTTCCTCCGTTCGGCATTCCTACGAGAACGCCACATTCGCCCGGGGAGCTCCTTCAGCGACCTGCGGCGGAGGTGATGAATCGCGCGAGTGCGCCGCATAGCCGCCACGATTTCCGAAGAGTGCTCGCCACACGATACAGTTATACGAGTCGCCAGCCCGGCGGCGAAAAATGCGGATGTGGCGCAGCTGGTAGCGCACAACCTTGCCAAGGTTGGGGTCGCGAGTTCGAATCTCGTCATCCGCTCAAATAATTCGGCAGCAGTGGTGTCCACTGCTCGCAGCCTCCGTTCAAAGCCACCGCTGAGGTGTGCTGACTGAGCGGCGCCGCGAGCGGATAGTGCCGCCACGCATCGGACCAGGGGCGAGCGCCTGACGGTAGACTTGGAAGCTCACTATTCGTGTCGTATTTACCAAGAAGGTCTATCTTTGCCGACTGCAGTTTCACTCATCCGTTCCGAATCGCTTTCTGACGTCGTCCAGTACGCATACGCGGCAACCGCTCCCGCCGATTCGAGACTGATTTTCCTCGCGGGTTCATGCCCGCTCAACGACGACGGCACCACGGCTGGTGTTGGCGACTTCGCTCTCCAAGCACAGAAGTGCCTCGACAACATGAAAGCCGCGCTGAGCGAAGCCGGCGCCACCATCGAAGATGTCATCAGCACCAGGGTGCTCGTGGCTTCGACTCGCCAAGCAGACCTCGTTGAGGCCTGGGGTGTCGTGCGTGAAGAGTTTGGTTCGCACGATGTCCCGAGCACACTGCTTGGCGTCACAGTGCTGGGCTACGATGACCAGCTCGTTGAGATTGAAGCGATCGCAGCCGTTCGCCCGTAGCGGCCCCACCCCGTTGGGTAGCGACACGCACAGCTCTTGGCCTGTGCGCTAGCTGATTACGCCGACAAGCAGGGCAACGACTGCCAGAAGGGGCAGCGTTCCCTGCTTGACGGCGGCCGCACGCTTCGATGGGGAAGTGATGAACAAGACAAGGGCGGCAGCGAGCATCGACCCGGTTCCCGCGAATGCGAGTGCGAGCCCTGGCCCGGTTGGACCCAGCCACGTGAGCGCGATCCCGATGAGGGCGACCAGCGCGAGGAACAGGTTATAGAAACCCTGGTTGAGTGCCATCTCCTTCGTCGCATTCGCTTCTTCTTCGCTCGTGCCGAAGGTTGCGCGAACGCGCGGGCTCGTCCAGGCGATCGACTCCATATAGAAGATGTAGATGTGGAGTGCCGAGGCAAGAGCGGCGAGCGTGAGGCCTGCAGTGATCATTTGGTCAGTGTAGTCCTCGGCTGCCCTGACTCGTGACCGCCTTCGGTGCAGATCAGCCAGTCCGGGAGGGGAGACAACGCGACGCCGTGTGCGAGGCTCTGGGTGTCAAATGCCAGAACGTTGATTCATGCGGTGCGCGGGATGCGCGCTCAACACTGGCTGCGACCAACACAGCCAGAGCACATGCTCTCAATATGGAAGCCATTGATACCACTAGCGCTGCCCGCACTGCACTCCTAAACTATGCCTAACGGACACGCGTGGACATCCGCGCGGCCTTTACGATAGGGGATCGCGGATGAAGCGGGTCGCAACGGTTCTCGGGCTTGCCGCCCTCGCAGCACTGGCGTGGCTCGCACCGGCAGCCGCGACCGCGACGCCACCGCCGGCCTTTGCAGGCAAGTACGTCATCGATGGCACCAGCGGATCGGTGCTCGGCTCCGACACAGGAAAGCTCGAGCAACAGGTTACGGAATTCGCGGCAGAGCACGGTGTCCAGCTCTTCGTCGTCTACGTCGATACGTTCAGCGCCCCAGCGGACCCGCAGGAGTGGGGCGCCGCGACCGCGCAGAAGAACTTCCTCGGTGACGACGGCGTGCTCCTGAGCATCGCGGTGGACGATCGCCTCTACGACCTCAACGTCGCGGATGCGCTCATGACCGACGCGCAGTATGACAAGCTCGCGAACGACTATGTCCGGCCCGCGCTCAAGGGCGGCGATTGGAAGGGTGTTGTCGGCGCGACACTGAACGGGATTGAGAAGACAGTGCTCAATCCGGAGTCGAATGGTACCGGGGTTGCGGTTGCCGTCGTCGGCGGCGTTGTCGTCGTCGGAGGCGTCGCAGCCGGTGTGGTGATCTCCAGGAAGAAAAAGCGGGACCGTGAGGCCGCCGCTGGTGATGCCCCGCTCTCCCTGGGTGAGCTCGAAGCACGCGCCAGTGCACTGCTCGTCCGTGTCGACGACGACCTTCGCAGCAGCGAGCAGGAGCTGAGTTTTGCTGAAGCACAGTTCGGTGCAGCAGCAGCCGAGCCGTTTGCGGCGGCGATCGCGGATGCGAGAACACAGCTCGCCGCCGCGTTCGCCCTCAGGCAGAAACTCGATGACAACATTCCCGATAGCGACGAGGACCGTCGCGCTTGGCTCACCGAGATCATCGAGCGTTGCGAAGGCGCGAAGACGTCGCTTGACGCGCACACTGAGTCGTTCTCCGAACTGCGGGAGGTCGAGCAGCGGGGCCCCGAGGTGCTCGAGCAGCTCAGGGCACAGCATGCTGCGGTCGGGGCGCAACTCCAGACGGCGCACGACCGGGCAACCGCGATCGCCGCATCCTACGCCCCCGAAATCGCCGCGCAGCTCACCGCGAACCTCGGCGAGGCGGCGGCGCGGCTCACCTTCGTTGGCGAGTGCGTCGAGGGGGCAGCGGCCGAACTCGCCGCAGGGGAAACGGCCGCGGCTGCGGTCTCGCTTCGCGCGGGAGAAGCCGCCATCGAACAGGCTCGCACCCTCGTTCAGTCACCCGACGTACTCGCTGGCGAACTCGCCGAGAGCGCGCAGCAGTATGAAGCCGCGGCGGCGGATCTCCGCGGCGACCTGCAGGTCGTTGCGCAGCTTCTCCCGGTTGCGGGTGAACAGGATCGACAGGCGCTCCAGCTCGCGAGCGAGCGGGTATCTACCGTGCTCGCCGCTGGAGCAGCCGGCGACCCGATCGCAGCGCTTGCGGCTGCCGCCGAGGTGAATGTGCAGATTGACGCGGCAATCGGTGCGGCCCGCGAGAACACCGAGCGGTTGCGCAGAGCCGAGGCAGCGCGGGACGAAGCGCTCGTCCCGGCACGTACGGAAGTGCTTGCTGCCGAGCAGTTCATCGAGACGCGTCGCGGGGCGATCGGGGCGCCAGCGCGCACCAGGCTCGCCGAGGCCAAACGCCAGTTGCAGCTTGCCGAGCACTATGCGGCGCAGGACCCGGCCCAGTCGTATCAGGCGGCCCAGCAGGCCACGCAGTACGCGCGCGCCGCCTATCAACTCGCCGTGAACGACGTATCCGGCTGGGGTGGCGGCGGTGGATACGGTGGCGGATCCGGCGGCGGATCGAACGGGAGCTTCGGCGGCGCCGGTCCTTGGCGGCATCCTTGGGGGACTGCTTGGCGGCGGTGGCGGCGGCG